>NZ_CP022219.1:4493568-5857258 GCF_004114915.1 Bradyrhizobium guangxiense
CGATGAGTTGCTGGCGCCGAACAGCACCCGGGTCGGGTTGCGGTCGAAATTGTTCACGGCGCGGCTGATGTCCCCGAGGGTGCGGCGGCCGTCGGCTATCAGCGCGCCCGAGCGCCTGTCGAAATCGTCGGCGAGTTCGCGGATCGACTTCACGGCCTGGAACAGCTCGCCGCCGTCCTTGCCGCCGGCGAGCGTGTTGAGGCCGAGCATGAGATTGTCGGCCTTGAGCATGACGCCATCGACCTTGGCCATCAGGCCGTCGATCTTCTCGGAATTGCGCGCGAGCGAGTTGGTGAAGGTCTCCAGATTCTTCAGCGAGTTCTTCACCGATTCCTGATTGTCGGCGACGATCTTGTTGATGTTCTGCAGCGTGCCGCGGATCGCCTCGGTGACGTCCTGCAGCTTGTTGGGATCGGCGGTTAGCGTCGGGATGCCGTCCTGGTCGAGCGGGGGCGGAGCCGCGGCCTCGTCGCCGCCCTTGAGCGAGATCGCGGCAACGCCGGTCAGGCCCTGGAATTCGAGGCCGACCAGGGTGTCCTTGCGGATCGGGGCGTTGTTCTCGATCATGGCGAGTGCGACAACCCGCCGCGGGTTGTCGAGCTTCACCGAGACGACCTCACCCACCCGGATACCGTTGAAGTTGACGCTGCCGCCATTGCGCAGGCCCGCGGCCGGGCCCTCGAACACGACGCGCAAGGGGCTGCGCTGCTTGGTGGTGTGCAGCGACTGGAACCAGAGCACGAAGCCGATCGCCGCGGCGATCACCGCCAGCGTGAACGACCCGATCAATACGTAGTTCGCCCGCGTTTCCATCAGGAGCTCCGGCTACTCAACTCATCACCGCGCGGGCGCGCTTGCCATGGAAATACTGCCTCAGCCACGGATGCTGCGAGGCCTGCATGTCGGCGATCGACCCTGCCGCAATGATCTTACCGTTCCCTAAAACGGCAATGCGGTCACATGCTGTGTAAAGGCTGTCGAGATCGTGGGTTACCATGAAAACCGTCAGCCCCAAAGTACGTTGCAGCGTCCGGACCAGCTCGTCGAAATCGCCGGCGCCGATCGGATCGAGGCCCGAGGTCGGCTCGTCCAGGAACACGAGGTCCGGATCGAGCGACAGCGCGCGCGCCAGTGCCACGCGCTTGATCATGCCGCCGGAGAGCTCCGACGGAAACCGCTCGGCGACCTCGGGCTTGAGGCCGACCATGGTGAGCTTGGCCATCGTGATCTCGTCCATCAGCCGCTGCGAGACCCGCATATATTCGCGCATCGGAAACTGGATGTTCTGCCGCACGGTGAGCGAGGAGAACAGCGCGCCCTGCTGGAACAAGACGCCCCAGCGCCGCTCCACGTTGCGGCGCTGCGACGTGCTCGAGGAATCCAGATCGACGCCGAAGACTTCAATGCTGCCCGAGACTTTCGGCACGAGACCGATGATGGTGCGCGTCAGCACCGACTTGCCCGCACCCGAGGGGCCGACGAAGCCGAGGATCTCGCCGCGCTTGACGTCGAGGTTGAGGCCGTCGAGCACGCGCGTCGCGCCGAACTGCACGGTGATGTCGCGGACGCGGATGATCGGGTCTTGCATCTCGCCTTGAGCTTCTCTTGCCATCGTCACATCCCGATCGAGGCGAAGAAGATGGCGAACACGCCGTCCATGACGATCACGAAGAAGATGCCCTTCACCACCGAGGCCGTGGTGTGCTGTCCAAGCGATTCCGCGCTGCCCTGCACGGCGAGACCTTCGACGCAGGCGACGATGCCGATCACGGCGGCCATGACGGGCGCCTTGACCATGCCGACGATGAAATGGTCGATCGAGATGGCATCACGCAGGCGCAGCAGGAAGGCCTCGGGCTCGACGCCGCCATAGAGCCAGGCCACGAGCCCGCCGCCATAGAGCGCGGCCATGGCGCCGAGGAACGCCAGGATCGGCAGCGCCAGCACCAGCGCCATCATGCGCGGCAGCACCAGCACCTCGATCGGATCGAACCCCATGGTGCGCAGCGCGTCGATCTCCTCGCGCATCTTCATCGAGCCGAGCTCGGCGGTGTAGGCGCTGCCCGAACGCCCCGCGACCATGATCGCGACCAAGAGCACGCCGATCTCGCGCAGCACCAGCACGCCCAGCATGTCGACGACGAAGATGTCGGCGCCGAACCTGCGGAAATGGAAGATGCCTTGCTGGGCGATGATGCAGCCGATCAGGAAGGTGATCAGCACGATGATCGGCACCGCGCGCCAGCAGACCTGCTCCATGTGATGCACGGTCGAGGTCAGGCGGAACGAGCGTGGATGGAGCAGGACGCGAAACCATGCCGCGAGCACGGCGCCAAGCATGTCGATGAGGCCCGCGATCGCCCCGCCGATACCGGCCACCGTCCGGCCGATCTGCTCCAGCATGCCGGCGATGGTGATCGGGGTGCTGTCGACCACGGCCGTCCCCCTGACCCGCCGCACCTCGTCCACGAGGCTGGAATAATTGGCGGACAGCCCCGCGATCTGCGCCTCGACGGGCCCTTTGGTCAGGCTGCGGCGCAGCCGCTCGATCAGCCAGGCGCCGAACGTGTCGAGCTTGGCGACTTCGGAGACGTCGATGAAGATGCTTTGCGGGCTGCCGGCGAGCTTCTCTGCATCGGCCACCATCCGCTCGAGGACCGGCGCGAAGCTCGCGGTCCAGGTCCCAGTAGCGCAGAGTGCCAGCGCGTTGCCCTTGGCAATCCGTTCCAGCTTCGGATCGCTAGTCAAGATGTCCGCTCCCGTGCCGGGGCGGAAATAATCAGATGGTTGCGCACGCGCCCTTACCCAGAGAAGGTATCCCCAAGTGGTTAATGTTAGTTGCTAGAGGTAACTAGCAGGTTCAGATTTCGCCAGAGTTCAAAATGACTTCCATGAAATTTGCGTCCCTGGCGACGCGAATCGAGCGCTTCCCGATCGCCGGCAGCTTCACCATCAGCCGGGGGGCCAAAACCGAGGCCGTAACTGTCGTGGCGGAGGTC
The DNA here is from genome assembly GCF_004114915.1 of Bradyrhizobium guangxiense. Classification (NCBI taxonomy): domain Bacteria; kingdom Pseudomonadati; phylum Pseudomonadota; class Alphaproteobacteria; order Hyphomicrobiales; family Nitrobacteraceae; genus Bradyrhizobium; species Bradyrhizobium guangxiense. The sequence goes on from NZ_CP022219.1 coordinate 4,496,568, forward strand.
AGCCGGGACGGGCTGACCGGCCGCGGCGAGTGCATGCCCTATCCGCGCTATGGCGAGACGCCCGAGGCGACGCTCGCGGCCGTCCAGGCGATGCAGCAGGCCGTCGCGGGCGGGTTGACGCGGCAGGCCCTCCAGGCCGCCATGGCGCCCGGTGCGGCCCGCAACGCCCTGGATTGCGCCCTGATCGACCTCGAGGCCAAGGCGGCAGGCCTGCGCGCCTGGAACCTGCTCGACCGCCCGGTGCCGGGCGAGCGCACCACCGCCTACACAATCTCGTTAGGGACGCCCGAGGCCATGGCCGCCGCGACCGCCAAGGCGGCGCACCGGCCCCTGCTCAAGATCAAGCTCGGCGGCGACGGCGATCCCGAGCGGATCGCCGCGGTCCGCAAGGCCGCGCCCGAATCCGAGCTGATCGTCGACGCCAACGAGGCCTGGACCGAGGCCAATCTCGAAACCAACCTTGCCGCCTGCGCCGCCGTCGGCGTCACCCTGGTGGAACAGCCGCTGCCGGCAGGCAGGGACGAAGCGCTGGCGCGGATCAAGCGCCCACTCGCGGTCTGCGCCGACGAGAGCGTGCATGACCGCTCGTCGCTTGCTCCGTTGCGCGACCGCTACGACGCCGTGAACATCAAGCTCGACAAGACGGGCGGCCTCACCGAGGCGCTCGCCATGGCGGACGCCGCGCAGGCGCTCGGCTTCGAGATCATGATCGGCTGCATGGTCGCGACCTCGCTGTCGATGGCGCCGGCGATGCTGGTGACGCCGCAGGCACGCTTCGTCGATCTCGACGGCCCGCTGTTGCTCGCGCGCGACCGCGACCATGGGCTGCGTTACGACGACAGCCTGGTCTATCCGCCGGACGCCTCGCTCTGGGGCTGAGCCATCAGCCGGTGCCGCGCCGACCAGATCAGAACCGCGCCGCCGGCGGCCATCGCGGCCATGACGTAATACAGGCCGTCGCCGATGCGGGCGTAGATCGCGCCTGATGCGATCGAGGTCGTGGCACCCAGGAGGCCGTTGCACGCGGCGTAATAGCCCTGCCCTCGCGCGATCTGGTGCTGCGGCACGCGCTGCACCAGCAAGTTCATCGTGCCGACGATGGTCATGCCGAAGCTGAGGCCGTGGCCGAGCTGGACGATCGCCAGCAATGCGAGCGGCGGCTCGCTCGCGGTGAGGATCCAGCGCACCACGGCGCTGAGCCCCCCGATCGCGATCATGGTGGAGGGATGCAGCGAGAAGCGCGGCGACAGCGCGAACACGATGATCTCGGCGATCACGCCCAGCGTCCACAGGGTCGCGATCGTCAGCCCGCTGATCCCGTGGAGCTGCCAGTTGATGGCCGAGAAGGTGTAATAGGCGACGTGGCTGCCCTGGATCAGCGCCGCCGAGACGATGACGGCCCAGAAGCCGGCATCGCGCAGCAGCGCCTTGCCGGCATGCCTCTCCGTCGTCTTGCGCCTGAGATCGTCCAGCGGTTGAAGCAGCAGGCTGGCTGCGACCGCAACCACGGCCCATGCGACGATGACCCAGATCAGGTCGCGCGCGGCGATGCTGTCGACGAGATAGCCGCAGGCGAGCGAGCCGGCGGCGAAGGCCGCCGAGCCCCACAGCCGCAGCGGTCCATAATCGAGCCCGTAACGGGCGACACCGCGCAGCGCATAGGCATCGGTCAGCGGCATCGTCGGCGTCCACATCATGCAGGTCAGCGCGTAGATCAGGAACAGCGCCAGCGGCTGCTGCTGCAGGCCGACCGCCGTAAATCCGATCGCGGTGGCCAGCACCGACACCATCATGGCGGCGCGAATGGCATGGCGCTTTTCGGCAAAGGCGGTCACTTGCGGCAGCGTGGTGAAGCGCGTGATCGCCGGCAGCGCGTTGATGAGCCCGATCCAGGCCGCATCGATGCCGATCGCCTTCAGCCATACCGGGAAGAACGGCAGATGCGTGCCCGAGACTGCGAAGACGGCCGAATAGAACAGGGCGAGGCCGACGGCGAATCGCCGCTTTCTGGATGCAGCGATGGGGATTTGTGATTCGGACTGCATCAAACCAATTGCGATTCGGTCGATATCGTGGTGATCGTTACATTAACGCGCAGTGATTTGCGCGACGAGATTGCCATGGCCAACGAAGCATTCGCCCTCTCGCCTATGTCTGCCCGCGCGGCCGAGCCGAACGAGCAGGATTACGACGCGATCCGCGAAGCCTTCATGGAGACCGCGCGCGGCCGCTGGTTCCTTGGCGAATACGCCAAGCGCAACCGCAATGCCGACACGCGCATGGTGCTCGATGCGGTCGCCAAGATCGAGGAAACCCTTGCGGCGCAGCGACAACCCGTCGTCGAGGATCGCCTGCCCGAAGCGCTGGTCGAGATCCGCCGCGCCATCCGCGAGGCCGAGACCATCGCGCTCGCGGCCTTCGACCCCGCGGCGGTCGAAGCGAGTCTCGCACCGATCCCGCGCGGGGTGCGCATCATCAAGGAGATCTCCTGGCGCTGGCGCGAGATCGGCGCCGACGGGCGCATCTGCGACCTCATTGATTCGCAGCTCGCCTCGATCGAGGCCGCCTGCGCGCAAGTCTCGACCATCGATCCCCGCGTCGAGCTCAGGATCGCCTTCGATCTGCTGAAGGATCGGGTCGAGCGGACCGAGGGCGGCGCAACGCCGCAGGCGGCGGCCCCGGCGCAGGAGGCGCCGTCATCCGTCGCCGAAGCGCCCGTCGAGACCGCGGTTGCGGCGATGGCCAGCGAAGCAGCCGTGGCATTTACGGAGCCGCCGCAGGACATCGCGCCAGAAGCCGCCGTGGATGCGGCCGGCGCCGCCGAAGCGTTTGCCGCTGCCGAGCCGGCGCCGGAGGGGTCCGCCACGACGGAGATTGCGGTCGAAAGCCAGATGGCTGTCGAAAGCCAAACCGCCATTCAAGACATCGCGCGCGACCAGGCCGTGCCTGAAAATGTCGCGGCGGAAGATACTGCGCCCGACGACGTCTCGTTTGAAGCGCCGGCCACCGACCCCGCCGCCTTTACGGAAGTCTCCGACCCGTTCGCGCTCGATGCGGCCGCGCAGGCCGAGGACGACGCCGTGCTCGAGGCCATCGCGCTGGAGATGGCCGCGCCCGATCCGGAGTTCGACGAGATCATTGCGCCAATCGAGATGGACGCGGCCGTTTCGGCGCCGATGGTTGCAGAGGCCACAGCGCCCGTCGCCGCCGAGCTGCCGGAGCCGATTGCGTCTCCGCCCGTCGTCGCCCCCGTCGTGGAAGAGCCCGCCGTGGAGGCGCCAATCGCGATGGACTCGCTCGCGCGCCTCACCGACGCCATCGCGGAGGCCGCCGCCGAAGTGATGGAACAGCAGGCCCCGGCGATGGCAGCCACCGCCAATTTCGCCGTGGCACCGGCCACGCCGCTGCCTACGCCCTCGCCCGTCCCAGAACCCTCGCTCGGCGCTACCATCCTCGCCAGCGGCATTCTGCAAAAGCCCCGCGCGCCGGCGAACGATCCCCTCGCCCCGATCCGCCGCATGACCCAGGCCGAGAAGATCGCGTTCTTTTCGTAAGAGGGAGCATCGGGTCCCGGCTCAGCAGCGCACCGCTGAGCCGGACGATGTTTCGCATCGCCGGAGAAGCGCCGCGGTGCGCTGCTGAGCGTGCACCTCAGGGTGACGGCGATCGATCCGAGCGCGCCGCTGACTTCGCGTCATTGCTGCGAGCGCCGTCCGGCATCATCACCCGCAATTCCAGATCGGCCCGATCGGCGTGCGCGTCCAGCACGGGCCATAGCTGCCGCCGTTGTAGCGGCCGCCGTTGAAGCCGGGGCGACCGAAATAGTGCCACTCGCCGTCCCAGCGGTAATATTGCGGAACCGGATCGATGTACCAGTGCCGGCGGTCGTTGCGCGCGAGGCGCCGCATCGCGTCCTTCTGCTTGTAGAGCGGAATGCTGTTGCTCAGCGGCTGGCGATAGCCCGGCAGGAAGCCATAGCCTTTCCACACCGGCTTGGGACGCTTTTGCACGGGCTCGGCGGGCGCGACCGCGGGCAACAGAGATAGGATGATAGCAACGAATAGACACACAAGGCGGGACATGAATCAACGATAGACAGCCCGCTGCGGGAACGCCATTCAAATCCGGGTGCAGAGTGCGTGGCAAGGACACCCTAGCTGATCACGCCCTTCCGGATCAGGAAGCAGCCATAGCCCCTGCTGTCGCCGACCTGCACCACACCAAAGCCCGCCGCTGCCGCACGATAAAAATCCGGCCGCGACAGCTTGCCGGGAGCAATGGGGCCGCCGCTGGCGCGCGCGATCTCGGCCAGCACCGCGCGCTGCACGTCGGGCATGCGGTCGGGATCGTCGACCGGCGCCATCACGCGCACCGGATCGGGATCGAAATCGTCGAGCGGATAGACCGACATGATGGCCCGGACCGCCGTCTCCATCGTCATGCCCGGCAGCTGGAGCAGGCGCTGCGACGATGTCGAGCGGGCGATGTGCGTGGCGGGGGGGTTGGCGTCGACGACCACGAGGTCGTCGCCGTGGCCCATCGAGGCGAGCAGCCAGAGCAGGTCTGGGGTCAGGATCGGATCGATCGATTTCAGCATGTGACGGCGGTTCCTCCCAATCGATCGCTAACCATAGCAGGTTCCAAGCGTGATTCAGATCACGTCCGCGGCCGTGGTGACAGGGATCACGGTCCACGCGCTCGAACGCGGCCAAACTTCCTCGCAACCAATCTCGCATCGAGATCAGTGCCAGAGGAGCACGCCATGTTCCGCCTAAAGCCACTTCTGATGACGGCCAGCCTCGTGGGAAGCCTGTTCGGCTTCACCTGCGGGCCCGTTTCCGCGCAAGTTGCTCCGGTCCAGCCTGCCCCCACCGCGCTGCAAGGCCCGGAGCAGCGGGTGGCCCTGGTGATCGGCAATGCGAACTACCAGAATGCGCCGCAGCTTGCGAACCCCGACGACGATGCGCAATCGATGGCGCAATTCCTGAACTCCGCCGGCTTCGAAGTGGTCGCAGCGACCGATTTGACCCAGAACGACATGATCCGCGTCGTTCAGGACTTCTCCGCCAAGGTCGCTTCGCGCGGCCCGAACACGGTGGCGATGGTCTATTACGCCGGCCACGGCGTGCAGCTCGCCGGTGAGAACTATCTCGTCCCCGTCGATGCGAAGGTCTCTAGCCCCACCGAGCTCGTCAACAATTCGGTGCGCCTCGTCGACGTGATGTCGACGCTCGAGACGATCCCGAGCCGCATGCGCATCGTCATCCTCGATCCCTGCCGCAACAATCCGTTCCCGCAAGTCAACGACGCCGGCCGCGGCCTTGCCATCGTCGACGCGCCGAACGGCTCGATCGTCGGTTACTCGACCGCGCCGGGCGCCGAAGCGCTCGATGGCACGGGCGGCCACAGCCCGTACACGCAGGCCTTCCTGAACGTCGCGCGCGAGCCCAACGTGCCGATCGAGCAGCTGTTCAAGCGCGTCCGCCTGCAGGTGAACCAGACCACCAGCGGCGCGCAGATTCCGTGGGAGAGCTCCTCGCTGACCTCGGACTTCACCTTCTTCGGTGACACCGCGGTTGCCGCGAGCCGCGCGCCGATCAAAGCGCCGATGGCTGCCAACCTGCCGAGCCGCTCGACGCGCCAGGCCTATGACTACGTCGTGTCCGAGGGACGCCCGGAGTACTATCAGGAGTTCATCCAGATGTATCCGCATGACCCGCTGTGCGACCACGTCCGCTGGCTGCTCAACAACATCCTGCTGTCGCAGGCCTGGCACAAGGCGGTGCTGGTGAACTCGCCGCTCGGCTACAAGAGCTTCTATGACAGCTATGGCAACAGCCCCTATGCGCAAGTCGCGCTGAAGCTCGAGGCGCAGCCGAAGCAGATCCCCTTGATGCAGGCGACCAAGTTCCTGGCGCCGCAGAACGTCACCCCGACCTTGAAGATCGGCAATCTCGGCCAGCCCAAATACATGCCGCTGCAGCAGGGGAATGGTGGTTCGCAGATGGGCGGCAATCTGCCAGTCGTGCAGAAGCCGGTCGACGGCAATGCCATCGGCAAGCTCGGCAATGGCGGCCAGATCGTCAACCTGCCCTCGGGCAACAACACCCAGCCGAGCCAGCAGAACGGCACACCGCCGCAGACCCCCGGCAAGATCGTCACCCTGCCCGCGCCGACCAACACGACCAACAGCAATGGTGGAAGCGGCAAGATCGTGACCTTGCCTGTAACCAACACCGTGCCGAACGGCAGCAATGCCAACGGCAAGCCGGGCAAGATCGTGAGCATGCCGGTGAATGTCGGCAAGGGCGGCTCGACTGTCGACGTGAAGCCGGTTCAGACGCAGGACCACCCGATTCGCATCAACAACGGCAACACCGGCATCGTGAAGCTGAACAACAACCCGGTGAACAAGGTGCAGGTCCAAAACAACGTCCAGAACAACGTCCAGACCAATCGCCCCCAGCTCAACGCGATGCCAAACCGCATGGTCAACAGCAACAACAACTTCCGGCAGTCGATGAACCAGGCGCCGAGCATGGGCGGCGGCGGCAATCCCCGCGGCGGCTTCATGCACTAATCGCGGCGCGCAAAACGACAAAGGGGGCAGAGCGAAAACACTCTGCCCCTTCTTCATCCAAGCTCTTGAACTTGGTCATTCCGGGATGCGCCGAGAGGCGCAGGCCCGCAATCCACTGTGCAGCAGGGTTGATGGGAAATGGATTCCGGGTTCGCGCTCGCGCGCGCCCCGGCATGACGACTAAGCCACCAGCTCGGCGAACAGATCCGCATCGACATTGCCGCCGGAGAGCACGATGACGACGTTCTTGCCCGTGACGTCGAGGCGGCCGGCAAGCAGCGCGGCAAGGCCGACGGCGCCGCCCGGCTCGACCACGAGCTTCAGCTCGCGATAGGCGAAGGCGACCGCAGCGCCGACCTCGGCATCCGATGCCGTCACGCCGCGCGCCAAGAGCTTGCTGTTGATCGCAAACGTCATCTCGCCGGGGATCAGCGCCATCAGCGCATCGCAGATGGTGCGGCCGGCAGGCGGATGCGGCTCCCGATGACCTGCGCTCAGCGAGATGCCGTGATCGTCGAACGCCTCGGGCTCGGCCACGACGATCTCGGCTCGCGGATAGCGCGCCTTCACCGCGGTCGCGACGCCCGCGATCAAACCGCCGCCGGACGCGGGCGCCACCACGATATCGGGGGCGAGGCCGAGCCCCGCCATGTCTTCCGCGATCTCGCGGCCGGCAGTGCCCTGCCCTGCGATCACGAAGGGATCGTCATAAGGTCTGACCAGCGTCGCGCCGCGCTTCTCGGCGATGCCGCGCGAGATCGCCTCGCGGTCGTCCTTGTCGCGATCATAGAGCACGACCTCGGCGCCGTAGGATTTGGTGCGCTCGCGCTTCGACAGCGGCGCATCCGCGGGCATCACGATGGTCGCCTGCATGTCGAGGATTTTTGCCGCCGCCGCCACGCCCTGGGCGTGGTTGCCGGAGGAGAACGCGACGACGCCGCCAGCGCGCTTGTCCTGCGGGATCGAAAACACCTTGTTGAAGGCGCCGCGGAACTTGAAGGAGCCGGTGCGCTGGAGCATCTCCGGTTTCAAGAACACCTTTGCGCCGACGCGCTCGTTGAGCACGGGAAAGGACAACAGCGGGGTGCGGATGGCGTAGGGCGCGATCACGCGCGCTGCGGCATCGATGTCGGCGGGGCCGATCGGGAGGAGCTGTTCGGTCATGGCGGAATGTTATCGCGGCCGAGGAGGCCCGGGCAAGACACCTCCACGCGAGGGATTTGCTCCGCTCAGGCGACCCGGCGGGGCTGTTCCGCGCGGTTTCGGCCGGGCAGCACCGCGCCGACCGCCAAAATGCCGTCGATGAAGACCCTCGCCGAGGCCTCCCAGGTGTAGTTGGCAGCGAACGTGACACAGTCCTGCCGGGAGATCCCGAGCGCCGCGAAGCAGGCGTTGCGCAGATCGTGATCGAGCGCGCCGACCGGCGCATCGCCGATCACGTCGCGGGGTCCCTTCACCGGGAAGGCTGCCACCGGCAGGCCGCTCGCGAGCGCTTCCAGGAGAACGAGCCCGAAGGTATCGGTCTTGCTGGGGAACACGAAGACATCGGCTGCGGCATAGATGTCCGCCAATTCCTCGCCGTGCTTCTCGCCGAGGAAGATCGCATCGGGATAGGCCTCTTCGAGCGAAGCCCGCGCGGGGCCGTCGCCGACCACAACCTTGGTGCCGGGCAGATCGAGATCGAGGAAGGCTTCGAGATTCTTCTCCACCGCAACGCGGCCGACCGACAGGAACACCGGCGCCGGCAGGCAGAGATCGACCGCGCGGGGGTGGAACAATCCGGTATCGACACCGCGCGGCCACAGCACGACATTGTCGAACCCGCGCTCGGTCAGCTCGCGGGCCAGCGCCGGCGTTGCCGCCATCACGGCGCGGCTTGGGGCATGGAAGCGGCGCAGCGCCCGCCAGATCAGCGAGCCCGGGACCGGCACGCGGGCGCGGACATATTCGGGGAAGCGGGTGTGGAAGCTGGTCGTGAAGGGCAGCCTGCGCTGGCGGCAATAGCGGCGGACCATCAGGCCGATCGGCCCTTCGGTCGCAATGTGGATGCTGTCCGGGCGTGCCTCCTCGATTAGCCTCGCGATTCGCGCCGGGCGCGGCATGGCGAGCCGCACGTCGCGATAGCTCGGCATCGCGAAGGTGCGGAACGATTGCGGCGTCAGGAATGTGAACTCGACGCCAGCACCTTCAACGCCAAGCCCTTTGGCGGCATCAGCCAGCTTGGTCAGCGTCCGAACCACACCGTTGACTTGCGGGTGCCAGGCGTCGGTCGCGACCAGGATGCGCATCAGGCGGCCACTGTCATGCAGCTCTGGCTGCAACCTGCGGGACGGCTTCCGGCTTCTGCAAATGATCCGCCCAGGTGATGATCTCGAAATGGCCGTCGTCGTGCTCGACGAGGGCGGTGCAGCTCTCGACCCAGTCGCCGCAATTCATGTAGCGAATGCCATTCTCGTCGCGGATCACGGCGTAGTGGATGTGGCCGCAGATCACGCCGTCGGCCTCGTGGCGACGCGCCTCGGCGGCGAGCGCCTGCTCGAACGCGCCGATATAGTTGACGGCGTTCTTGACCTTCTGCTTGGCCCATTGCGACAGCGACCAATAGGGCACCTTGAACAAGCGGCGGAAGAAGTTGACGAGGCGATTCATCTGGATCGCGAAGTCGTAGGCCTTGTCGCCGAGATGGGCGAGCCAGCGCGCGTTCTGCACCACGAGATCGAAGATGTCGCCGTGGATGACGAGATAGCGCTTGCCGTCGACGCCGGTGTGGACGGTGTTCTCGACCACGTCGATGCCGCCGAAATGCGTGCCGTAATAGTTGCGCAGGAACTCGTCGTGATTGCCGGGGATGTAGATGATCTTGGCGCCTTTGCGCGCCTTGCGCAGTAGCTTCTGCACGAGATCGTTGTGGGATTGCGGCCAGTGCCAGCTCGATTTCAGCGCCCAGCCGTCGACGATGTCGCCGACCAGATAGATGGTGTCGGCATCATGGTAGCGCAGGAAGTCGAGCAGAAGATCGGCTTGAGAACCGCGGGCTCCGAGATGAACGTCGGAGATGAACAACGTGCGAAAGCGCCGCTCCGGGCTCTCGTCACTCACATCGTAACTTCCCATGCGCCAGCCTGTAACAATGTCCCGTGACAGGGGGATGACCGATTGAACCCTCGAGGCGCCCTCAGATACGAATCACGCCTTGCCTCGCCCTCCCCGCGAATATCAGCCGCATGCGACAATCAGGCGACATGGCGCCGCAGGAGGCGCAAAGACAGATTGGCTTTGCACTCCCCACAAGCGGGAGAAGTGAACGAGCCGCGCGTCAGTAGAACCTGTGGAAATGATGGATCGGGCCGTGACCGTGGCCGACGCTGAAGCGGTCGGCGGCGGCGATCGCCGCGCTGATCCAGGCCTTGGCGTTGCGCACGGCGCTTGCCAGATCCTCGCCCCTGGCCACCCCCGCCGCGACCGCCGAGGACAGCGAGCAGCCGGTGCCGTGGGTGTTGCGGGTGGCGATGCGGGGTGCTGACAGCGCGATCGTGTGGTCGGCAGCGACGAGATAATCGGTGCTCTCGGCGCCCTCGCCGTGCCCGCCCTTGATCAGGACCGCACGGCAGCCCAGCGCCAGCAGGCGGCGCCCCTGGCTTTCGATCTCCGCCTCGCTCGCCGCGACCGGCTCGTCGAGCAGCGCCGCGGCCTCCGGCAGGTTCGGCGTGATCACCGAGGCCAGCGGCATCAGCCTGGTGCGCAGGGCATCGACGGCCTCGGATGCGAGCAGGCGATCGCCTGAGGTCGCCACCATCACGGGATCGAGCACGACATGCCCCGGCGACCAGCGCGACAGCGCGGCTGCGATCGCATCGATGCTGGCGGCCTGGGCCACCATGCCGATCTTCACCGCGCCAATATCGAGATCGGAAAACACCGCATCGACCTGCGCGGTGACGAATTCGGCCGGCACGGCATGGATGCCGGTGACGCCGCGCGTGTTCTGCGCCGTCAAGGCCGTGATGACGGAGGCGCCGTAGACGCCGAGCGCCGCGAACGTCTTCAGGTCGGCCTGGATGCCGGCGCCGCCGCTCGAGTCGGAGCCGGCGATGGTGAGTGCGACCGGGGTCGTCATCGCCGGACAGATTTGCAGGATACAGGTACCACCATGGCCTGTCCTAGCGCGCCCGAGGAGCACCGGCAAGCGCGCCGGGCCGGCGGCCGGCCATGATTCGCGATCGGTGGCGCGCACTACGAATCACGGCCGAGCCTCGCCACCGCAATTGTGCGGGCTTGAAAATGCAACTGCGCCGGGCCCTTGGTATAGTCTCGAACTGCTTCGCCGAAGCGCGAGACCTCCAGGTGTGGAGCTGTCTGGCGATACCGACGTCCCGGGCCGCCCCGGCCCGCGAGCCGCCTGGAATGGAATCTTGGGGTGGAACGATGTGGGCCTTTTTTGAACGTCTCCTCGACTCGTCCATGCTTTCGCCGCACGGCATCTGCCTGCTGTGGGAACCCGAGCTGATCTGGCTTCATGTCGTCGCCGACGCCTGCATCGCGGCCGCCTATTTCTCGATCCCCTTCGCGCTTGCGATTCTGGTCACCAAGCGGCGCGACCTCAAATTCGGCTGGGTCTACTGGGCCTTCGCGATCTTCATCATGGCGTGCGGTTTGACCCATGTGCTGTCGATCTACACGCTCTGGGTCCCGATCTACGGCATCGAGGGCATCGTCAAGGCGGCGACCGCGGTGGCGTCCGTGGTCACGGCCGGCGCGCTCTGGCCGCTGCTGCCGAAGATCCTGACGATTCCCTCGCCGTTCGAGCTGCGCCAGGTCAAGGCCGCGCTCGAGGAGGAGGAAATCAAGAGCCGGGACGCTACGCTGCTGCTCCGGCAGGTCAGCGACGCACAGCGTGCGATGCGCGAGAGCGTGACGCGCCTCACCGCGATCGTCGAGACCGCGGTCGACGGCGTCATTCTGTTCGATGCGCAGGACCGCATCCTGCTGTTCAATCCGGCCTGCGAGCGCCTGTTCGGCTATGCCGCCGACGAGGTGATGGGCCGGAACGTCAGGATGCTAATGCCCGAGACGGGCGCTGGGCCCGACGGCCAGCCGAGGCACTTCGCGACTGCGGGCGAGGCCACCGGCCTGCGCAAGGACGGATCGAGCTTTGCGATGGACGTATCGGTCGGCCAGGCCCGGCAGGACGGCGAATCGATCTTCGTCGGCATCGTCCACGACCTGACCACGCGCAAGCTGACCGAGCAGCAGCTCCAGCAGGCGCAGAAGATGGAGACGGTCGGTCAGCTCTCCGGCGGCATCGCTCACGACTTCAACAATCTGCTCACCGTCATCATCGGCAACGCCGAGCATCTGAGCGAGCAGCTCAAGGCCAGGCCCGACCTGCGACGCTTTGCCGACGACATCGCCCAGTCGGGCGAGCGGGGTGCCGAGCTGACGCAGCGCCTGCTCGCATTCAGCCGCCGGCAGCTGCTGCAGCCGCAGACGATTGATTGCCGGGGCCTGCTCGAGTCCATGTTCAAGCTGCTCAAGCGCACCTTGCGCGAAAACATCGAGATCACGACGGCCTCGGGGCCCGGCACGATCCTGGCCTTCGCAGACCGCGCCCAGCTCGAATCCGCCGTGCTGAACCTGGCGCTCAACGCACAGGATGCCATGCCGGCCGGAGGTCACCTGACCCTGAGCACGGAGCTGGTGACGCTCGACGACCACTATCGCGCCGTTCACCCCGAAGTCGCCTCCGGCGGCTACGCGTTGATCTCGATCACCGACGACGGCGAAGGCATGACGCCGGAGGTCACACAGCGCGCCTTGGAGCCGTTCTTCACCACCAAGGAGGTCGGCAAGGGCTCGGGTCTCGGCCTCAGCATGGTCTATGGCTTTGCCAAGCAATCAGGCGGCCACGTCTCGATCTACAGCGAGCCAGGCCTCGGGACCACGGTCCGGATCTACCTGCCGCGCGCGGACGCGGGGCAGTCACAGGCCGACCTGTCCGACGGCGAGGAGGCGGCGCCGCGCGGGTATGAGACGATCCTGATCGCCGAGGACGATCCCTTCGTCCGCTCCTCCGTCATTCGCCGGGTCGAGGCGCTCGGATATCGCGTCGTCGCCGCGGTCAACGGCAAGGAGGCCTTGCAGCAGCTGCGCGCCGATCCCGGCATCGACATGCTGTTTACCGACATCGTGATGCCGGGCGGCATGAGCGGCTGGGAGCTCGCCGACCAGGCGCGGCGGATTCGCCCCTCGCTGCCGGTCCTGTTCACCTCGGGCTATGCCCTGGAGACCCTGGTCGAGCAGGGCCGCGCGCATTCCCAGGCGATCGTGCTGACCAAGCCCTATCGCAAGGTCGAGCTCGCCCAGCGGCTCAGAGACGCACTCGCCGCGGCGGTCGTGGCCTCCTGAATCCCGGCAAGCGTGCTTGCTAAATCGTGCCGGTTTTGGCCTATTGGCCGCCAGATACGCTTTCGGAGTCCCGCGATGGTCCCTTTTTTCGTCCAGATCAAATGCAAGCTCGGCCAGTCCTACACGGTCGCCAATGCGCTTGCCGAAGCCGAGATCGCTTCCGAGATCTACTCCACGGCCGGCCAATACGACCTCCTCGTGAAGTTCTACGTCGACAAGGACACCGACATCGGCCATTTCGTCAACGAAAAGGTGCAGGTGCTGCCGGGCATCCAGGACACCCTCACCATCATCACCTTCAAGGCGTTTGGCACCGGCTAGACCCGCAACCCCTGAGGTCTGGCTGGCTTGGACCGGTGTCAGCCGAGAAGATCACCTCTCCCGAAGGGAGAGGTCGGAGCGCATCGAAGATGCGATCCGGGTGAGGGGTTAAGGTCTCACTGGAAGCTGCGGCCCCTAACGTCGTGACTTAGCTGTCCTGCTTGCGCTTGGGCCGCGGCGGACCGTCCACCGGCGGCAGCGATTTGAGGTAGTCCGCCATCGCCGCGATATCCTCGTCGGACAATTGCGAGGTGTTCTTGATCACGCGCGTCATCGCGCCGCCGACGCTGTCGCCGTCGGGCAATTCGCCGTTCTTGAGGAAATAGGCGAAATCCTTCGTGCTCCACTCGCCGAGGCGCTTCTGGGTGATGTTGGGCACCCAGCCCTCGCCTTCCGGATTGGGCCCGCCGGCAAAACGCTGGCTGGAGATGATGCCGCCCAGCGCGTTGCGCGGGCTGTGGCATTCAGCGCAATGACCAAAGCTGTTGACGAGATAGGCGCCGCGATTGAATTGCGGTGACTTGCTGCCGTCGGCAATCAGCGGCTTGTCGTCCAAAAACAGGAATTTCCAGATGCCGACATTACGCCGGATGTCGAAGGGAAAGCGCATATCGTGGTCGCGCACCTTGCCGGTGACGGGCGGCAGCGTCTTCAGATAAGCGAAGAGATCGAGCACGTCCTCGCGCCTGGCGCGTCGATAGGACGTATAGGGGAAGGCGGGAAAATAATGCTGCCCGGCAGGCGAAACGCCGTGCATCACCGCGTTGACGAAGTCGGTCTCCGTCCATTTGCCGAGGCCGTCGTTCGGATCGGGCGAGATGTTCGGCGCGTAGAACGTCCCGAACGGCGACTTGATCGCGACACCGCCGCCGAGCCGGACACGATCGGGCTGGTCGGGCGTGGTGTGGCAGGAGGCGCAGCCGCCGGCGTTGAATATCGCCTCGCCATTGGCAAGGTTTGCCACGTGGGCGGGCGCACCGCCCGCGGCCGCCACGACCGGCGCGCTGAGCCACCAATAGACGCCCGCGGCAAGGACCGCGGCGAGCAGGCCTGCGAGAATTGTTCGTTGCAACATGCGTATCCGTTCACTCGTCACGGCGAACTTATGACCGATGTCGTCGCGGCTCCAACCACGAAGAATTTAGCCCGCCCTGGCCGGCGACGGGAATAAACTGAAATACCGGCTGTTGGAAGGTTGACAGCCCAAACGGGTTCAGCAGGGAGAATGTCATGAACAAGACCGTCTTTGCCGTGTTAGCACTCGGTGCCGTGACCTTTGCCGGCCCGGCCTGCGCCGAAAAGCTCAAGGCAACGCTCGATGCCAAGTCCGAGGTGCCGGCGACAAGCAGCAGCGCCACCGGAACCGCCGATCTGAACTATGATGCGGCCAGCAAGAAGCTGTCCTGGACCGTTACTTATTCCGGGCTCTCCGGCCCCGCCACTGCCGCGCATTTCCACGGGCCTGCCGAGGCCGGCAAGAACGCCGGCGTGGCGGTGGCGATCCCGAATGCGACCACAAGCCCGGTCAAGGGCGAAGCAACGCTGACGGACGCGCAGGCCGCCGATCTGCTCGGCGGCAAGTACTACATCAACATCCACACCGCGGCCAATCCCGGCGGCGAGATCCGCGGTCAGGTGACGAAGTAAGCCGCAACGCTGCTTCGTTGCGCAAAGGCCGGGCGCAGGAGGGGCGTCCGGCCTTTTCGATTCCAACCGCGCTCAGGCCGCGTTCAGGGCCTGCGCGAGATCGGCGATCAGGTCGGACGGATTCTCGATACCGATCGAGAGCCGGATCGTGGAATCAAGCACGCCGATTTTCTGGCGGATGTCGGCGGGGACGCCGGAATGGGTCATGGTTGCGGGCAGGCTCGCGAGCGACTCGGTGCCGCCGAGACTCACCGCCAGCTTCAGGATCTGCAGCGCGTTGAGGAATTTGACCGCCGCTGCCTTGCCGCCCACGATGTCGAAGGAGAATGTGGAGCCGGCACCCAGGCACTGCCTCGCGAACACGCGCCCCGAGGGCGATGCCTCCTCGTGATGACCGAGGTAATGGACCTTGGCGACCTTGGGGTGATCGCGCAGGAAATCAGCGACGAGGCGCGCATTGCCATTGGCCTTTTCCATGCGCAGGCTCAGCGTCTCGAGCGAGCGGTTGATCATCCAGCAGGAATGCGGATCGAGCTGGGTGCCGATGGCGCCGCGCAGCGCCTTGATGCCCTTCATGACCACCTTCGCGCCGAGTGCGGCACCCGCGATCAGGTCGGAATGGCCGCCGACATATTTCGTCAGCGAATATAGCGAAATATCCGCACCATGCTCGATCGGCCGCTGAAACACCGGCCCGAGCAGCGTGTTGTCGCACGCGATGATCGGCGTGTGTCCCTGGGCCTTGCCGATGGAATCGGCGATGCGGCGGATCATGGCGACGTCGACCAGGCCGTTGGTCGGGTTGGCCGGCGTCTCGATCAGGATCATCGAAACGCGCCCCTTGCGCATCGCCTCTTCCGCGGCCTGCCTGACCGCCGTCTCGTCGATGCCGTCGGGGAAGCCGACGGCGCCGATCGACAGACGCGCCAGCGTGTTGGTCAGCAGCGTTTCGGTCCCGCCATAGAGCGGCTGGGAGTGCAGGATGACGTCGCCAGGGCGGACGAAAGCCAGGATCGTGGTCGAGATCGCAGCCATGCCGGACGAGAACAGCGCGCAGCTCTCGGTGCGCTCGTAGACCGCGAGCCTGTCCTCGACGATCTCGCTGTTCGGGTGGTTGAAGCGCGAATAGACCAGGCCCGCGCCCATGCCTTCCGGCGGCTCGCGCCGGCCGGCGACATAGTCGAAGAAGTCCTGCCCGTCCTCGGCGGTCTTGAACACGAAGGTGGAGGTCAGGAACACCGGCGGCTTGATCGCGCCTTCCGACAGCTGCGGATCATAGCCGTAGGTCAGCATCAGCGTCTCGGGATGCAGCATGTGGTTGCCGATGTGGGTCTTCGACGGAAACGGTTTTGCCATGGCCTGTCTCGCTGTCTTGATTCAGGTGCTCGCCGTGCGTTGGAACTCCTGACGTCATGAGGCAGTCGGGAAAAAGATGCGCCGACTCGCATCAACGCCACGGCCGTTGCTGCGAAGATAACTGCTCGGAAGACGATCCGTCAGACCTTGCGAACAGAAAAAGGGCGGCTGCTTTCGCAACCGCCCTTTCTTGATCCCAGTAGCCCGGATGAAGCCTCAGCCGTTCTTCACGCGATAGGTCTCATGGCAGCCGCCGCATTCCTTGCCGATGGCGGGCATGTTCGCCTTCAGCGAATCCAGGTCCTTGATCTTGCCCTTGGCCTCGCCGACGACCTTGGCGAAGCTTGCGATCCTGGCGTCGAAGCCGGCCTTGTCCTCCCAGACCTTCGGCGAGGTCGAGTAGTCGCCGTCGAGCTTCACACCCTTGGCGCTGGCCGGAAACAGGTTCGGCAGCTTCTTGGCGGTATCGCCGAACTGCGCCAGCGCACTGTCCACTGTGGCCTGGTCGTAGGGCTTCTCGCCCTTGACCATCGCCGACATCGCACCAGCGTTCTTGCCGTTGCCCTTCATGAGGGTCTGCACTTCCTTGACGGAGTCCTGTTGCGCCCAGACCGCGCCCATCCCGAGCAGCAGCGCGCCCCCAACAATCAACACTCGCTTCATTCGCAAAATCCCTTTCCCTGATGCTAGGATCGTGCCGACCCCTCCATGGGCCAACACCGATTGGCAGATTTCATTCCATCCGGAGCACGACGATAAAACGTCGCACTCCGGATATGTGGTCGAGCCCGTATAGGGGCGATCGCGTTTGCTGGGCTTACAGGCTGTGGCGGCGGTGATGCTCGCTGATCGCGATCCACACCCGCTCCGGCGTTGCCGGCATGTCGATGTGGTCGATCTTGTATTCGCGCCAGAGCGCGTCGACGATGGCGTTGACGACGGCGGGACAGGAGCCGATCGCGCCGGCCTCGCCCGCTCCCTTCACGCCCATCGGATTGGTCTTGCAGGGGACGTTGTTGGTCTCGAACACGAAGGCGGGACCATCAGCCGCCCGTGGCAGCGCATAGTCCATGAAGGTCGCGGTGATGAGCTGGCCGTCGCTCGGCCCATAGACCACCTGCTCCATCAGGGCTTGACCGATGCCCTGCATGGCGCCGCCATGCACCTGGCCGGCCAGCAGCAGCGGATTGAGCGTCTTGCCGAAATCATCGACGATCACGTAGTTGACGATCTTGATGATGCCGGTGGCCGGATCGATCTCGACCTCCGCGACATGGGTGCCGTTGGGATAGGTGCCGTCGGCGCTGGCGAAGGTCGCGCTGCCGTTCAGCTTCGAGGGATCGGCGCCGGGCCGCTTGGCGAGATCGGCGAAGGAAATCGAGCGGTCGGTGCCGGCAATGCGGATCACGCCGTTGGTGATCTCGAGATCGCCAGCGCTGGCTTCCAGCGCCTGCGCGGCGAACTCCTTCAGCTTCTTGCCGAGATCGCCCGCAGCGCGCTCCACGCAGACCCCGCCGGTGGGGATCGAGGCCGAGCCGCCGGTGCCGAGACCTGTGGCGATCTCGTCGGTGTCGCCCTGACGGACGTGCACGCGCTCCGGCGCCACGCCGAATTGTTCTGCGACAATCTGCGCATAGGCGGTCTGGTGGCCCTGCCCGCTGGATTGCGTGCCGATCAGCACGGTGACGTCGCCATTGGGATCGAGGCGGACATTGGCCGTCTCCTCACCCATCACGCCGCAAATCTCGACATAGCTCGCAAGACCGATGCCGCGGATCAGGCCGTTCTTCTTGGCAAGCTTCGCGCGCTTGGGAAACTCCTTCCACTCGGCGATCTCCATCGCGCGCTTCAGATGTGCGGCGAAATCGCCGGAATCATAGACCTTGCCCGTGGCGGTCTTGTAGGGCAGCGCCTTCGGCGGAATGAAATTCTTGCGGCGGATGGCGTCCGGCGTCATGCCGAGCTTTCGCGCGCAGGCATCGACCAGGCGCTCGATGACATAGGCGGCCTCGGGACGGCCCGCGCCGCGATAGGCGTCGACCGGCACGCTATGGGTGAAGATGGTGCGCACCCGGCAGTGGAAGGCCTGGATGTCGTAGAGGCCCGGCAGCATGCCGGCCCCGCCATGGGGAATGTAGGGTCCGAAGGTCGACAGATACGCGCCCATGTCACCCATCAGGTCGCAATCCATCGCCAGGAACTTGCCATCCTCGGCGAGTGCCATCTTCGCCGTCGTGACGTTGTCGCGGCCCTGCGCGTCACCCATGAAATGCTCGGTGCGGTCCGCCGCCCACTTCACCGGTTTCTTCAATTGCCGCGCCGCGACAGCCATCAGCGCGTATTCCCGGTACGGAAACAGCTTCGTGCCAAACCCGCCGCCGACATCGGGGCAGATCACCCGCATCTTGTCGGTGGGGATGTTGAGCACGTTCTGGCACAGGATGTCGCGCAGGCGATGGCTGCCCTGGCTGCCGATCGTCAGCGTCAGATGGTCGCGCTTAGCGTCGTATTCGCACACCGCCGCACGCGTCTCCATGAAGCTTGCGACCACGCGCGGATTGACGATCGAGATCTCGGCGACCGCATGCGCCTTTGCGAAGGCAGCCTCCGTCGCGGCCTTGTCGCCGATCGAGACGTCGAACAGGACGTTGCCCGGCTTGTCCGGCCAGACCTGCGGCGCGCCCTTCTTGACGGCGTTGACGACGCCGGTCACCGCCGGCAGCGGCGACCATTTGACATCGATCGCCTCGATCGCGTCGCGGGCCTGGTCGATGGTCTCGGCGACGACAAAGGCAACGGCATCGCCGACATGACGCACCTCGTCCTTGGCCAGGATCGGGTACGGCGGGCCGGTGAAGGGATCGGTCTCGAGGTTGAACAGGCAGGGCAGATTGCCGAGATCCCCAATGTCGTCGGCGGTCAGGATCAGCGCGACGCCGGCCAAGCCGCGCGCGCGGCTCACGTCGATGGTGTATTTGGCATGCGCATGCGGCGAGCGCAGCATCAGGCAGCGCAGCGCAGCCTGCGGTGCGTAATCGTCGGTATAGCGACCCTTGCCGCGGATGAGCGCGTCATCTTCCTTGCGCAGCACGCTTTGGCCAACGCCGAACTTGATGGGAGCCGCCATTTTGTCTTCCCGTTCTCATGGTTGTTTTGCGGGCCATATTGCCGTGGAAAAACTGGCAAGGCAAACGGGTTTAGGAGGGCCGTTCCCTATCGGGGCCGATGATGCGAAGCCACCCTCGACAGTTCTGGCGCGACCAGGCCGGACCGCCGTGCGGAACGGCGTCAGTGGCTGAATTTCCTGACCATAAAGTATTTGTCGTACGTGGCCTCCCCGATGCGGACCGCGGCGGGATCGGTACCGTAGATTTCAAAGCCGTTGCGCCTGTAGGTCCTGATCGCAGCCGTTGCTTCGACCAGGACGGCAAGGTGCACCTGTTCGACGCAAGCCTCGGCATGGGCAAGAAGCTCCTTGATGAGTCGATCTCCGACGCCTCGACCTCGGCCATCCTCCCGCACGTAAACCGTGAAGATGTGGCCCCTGTGCTGCGATCGCTTGTCCGGCGAGACATAGAAGCCTGCTACACCGATCAGATGGCCACGCCCAAAGGCGCCAAGCACAGTTCCACTCAGCCAATGGCGATAGGCCGCCATCATCGCCTCACCGCCCTCGTCCTCTTCAGGAGAACTGAAGGTTTGAGGATGCGTCCGAAGCGCCTGCGCGCGAATGTCGCGAAAGAGATCGAGATCATCGATCGTCAATCGTCGGACCTCCAGGTCCGCCTGAGCAGCCGCAGCATGCGACGTCATGATCGCCTCCTCTCCTTTGCAGCAGCGAAGACCGGCAGGGATTGGTGGCAGGTTACATCCCGCCGCGGCCCCACAGAGTCCTCGCATTGTCTCTCAACCTCTCGATGGCACGTTCAGGTGTGAGGCAGTCGATCTCGCCGCGCGTCAGGCCGATATCCATTAGCTCCCTGTCGCTGAGGTCGTGCAAGGAGGCCCGTGCGTGCGGCTGCCACGCCTGAAACACTCGCCAGCATCGCTTGAGCAGGCTCAAGACGGTGGAAAGGTCGAGGCGAAGTCGCGCGGCATCACGCCCCGTCGCGGCTGTGATGTTCGTCTGTTGGGGTGGCATCGGATGCTCCTGCTGTTGAGCCGGCAGGGAGCGTGGCCAAAGAAAAGGCCCCGTCCGGTGCCGGCGGGGCCTGGTGGAAAAGATGTCGTCGTCGAATTTCTAGCGCACGACTCCTTCCACGGCCCAGCCGAAGCGGGTCATGTGGTTGAAGTTGATTTTGCGCGAGGATTTGATCATGCGGCGTGAGTACCACGGCAATCGCGCAAAATCAAGAGATGTGCAGATGTTGGTTGCAGCCTGGAGGCGAACGCCGCGCTCGCTAGCCGCGCACCAGCGAGACCAGCCAGTTGCGGCCGAACAGGGTGAGGATCGCGAGCGCATAGACGATGGCGCCACCGACCGCGAGCAGGACCAGCATCAACTCATCGTGGAAATGCATCGAGGCGAGAGATGGAGCGCCGAAGTGCGCGATCAGCCAGAACGCGGCGGCGAGGATGAGGCCAGTCAGCACGAATTTGCCGAGCGACATCAGCCAGGCGCGGTCCAGCACGAGAAAGCCGCGCCGCACGGCGAAGAACAGCACCAGCAGGAGATTGGTCCAGACGCCGACGGCGGTGGCCAGCGCGAGGCCGATCTGCGCGAGCGACCCCATCAAGGCGACCTTCAGCGCGACGTTGACCGCAATGCCGGTCAGCGACGCCCGCACCGGCGTCGCGGTGTCCTTGCGCGCGTAGAAGGTCGCGACAGCGCTGCGGATCAGCACGAAGGGGATAAAGCCGATGGCATAGGCGGCGAGCGTGCCGCCGGCCGCGACCGCATCGGCCTTCGAGAAGGCGCCGCGGGCGAACAGCGCGCGCATGATCTCGTCGGGCACGGTGAGGAAGGCCGCCACGAACGGAATCGAGAACAGCAGCGTGAAATCGAAGGCGCGGTGCTGCGCGTTCATCGCGCCGTCATGATCGTTGGCCGTGATCCGCCGCGACATTTCCGGCAGCAACACCGTGCCGATGGCGATGCCGATGACGCCGATCGGAAGCTGGTTGAGACGATCGGCGTAGTAGAGCGCCGACAGCGCGCCCGCAGGCAGGAAGGTCGCGATGATGGTGTCGGCGAACAGCGCGACCTGCGTCCCCATCGAGCCCAGCGTCGCCGGACCCAGCGCCTTGAAGAAGCTGCGAACGTCCTCGTCGAGCTTAAGCGGCGCAAAGCGCGGCAAGCCGCCATGGCGGGCGAGATCGCCGGCAAGCAGGAAATATTGCAGGAAGCCCGAGATCAGCACGCCCCAGGCCGCGGCGTGGCCCGCGGTCGGAAACCAGACGGCAACCGCCAGCGTCATCATCATCGCGACGTTGAGAAAGATCGAGGCGGCCGCGGCGCTGGCAAAGCGCTGCATGACGTTGAGCATGCCGCCATAGAGCGTCACCAGCGTGATCAGCAGCAGATAGGGAAAGGTGATCCGGGTCAGCTCGATCGCGAGCTTGCGCTGCTCGGCATCCTCACTGAAGCCCGGCGCCAAAATGCTCATGGCCTGCGGCATGAACAGCCAGGCGACGACCAGCAGCAGAACCTGCGAGGCCAGCAGCAGCGTGAAGATGCGGTCGGCGAACAGGTGCGCCGCCCCCTCCCCCTTCTCGCCATGGACATGGGCATAGGCCGGCACCCAGGCGGCATTGAAGGCGCCCTCGGCGAAGATCGCACGGAAATGATTGGGCAGCCGCAGCGCCACGAAAAAGGCGTCAGCCACCGGGCCGGCGCCGAGGATCGCCGCGAGCATGATGTCGCGGGCAAACCCCGTCAGCCGCGACAGCAGTGTGTAACCACCAACCGTGAAGATGCGTCCGAGCATGCGTCTGTTCTAGAGACTTATCGGACGGAGGTCGATTGCATCTTGCGATGCGCATTACTGCGCCCTTTCCCCGTGCGGGAGAGGGCAGAAATCAGGCCGCGAGCGCGCCGCGGACGGCGGCGATGATTCGCTCCTGGTCGGCTTCAGTCAGATAGGCGTGCATCGGCAGGCTGATGACGTCCTGCGACAGGCTCTCGCAGACCGGCAGGCCCCCCTCCGCGACCGGATAATGCTTGTAGGCGGTCTGCTGATGCATCGACTTGCCGTAATAGATCGCGGTCGGCACGCCCTGGGCCTTCAGAGCGGCGGCGAAGCCGTCGCGGTCGGTGCCTTTGGGCAGGCGGATCGTGTACTGCGCCCAGACCGAGGTGTTGCCGGGCGCGAGGCGCGGCACGGTGACGACGTTCGACAGGCCGCCCGCGTAGCGCTCCGCAACCCTGTTGCGGGCGGCAATCTCGTCGTCAAAGATCTTCAGCTTCTCGATCAGGACCGCCGCCTGCATGGTGTCGAGCCGGCCGGTGAGGCCGAGGCGGACGTTGTCGTATTTGTCGACGCCCTGCCCGTGCACGCGGATGCTGCGCAAGGTGGCGGCGAGCTCGTCGTCATCGGTGAAGATCGCGCCGCCATCGCCGAAGCAGCCGAGCGGCTTTGCCGGGAAGAAGCTGGTCGCGGTGGCGTGCCCGAAGGTGCCGAGCTTACGACCCTTGTAGCTCGCGCCGAAGCCTTGCGCGGCGTCATCGAGCACGAACAGGCCCTCGGCGCTGGCGATCTCGGCGATGGCATCGTGATCGGCGGGCTGGCCGAACAAATCGACCGGAATCACCGCGACCGGCTTGAGGCCGGCCTTGCGCGCGGTCGCGATGCCGCGCTTGAGCGATTCCGGGCTCATGTTGAAGGTGGCCTCGTCGACGTCGACGTAAACCGGTGTCGCGCCCGTCCGCGCCACCGGGGAAGCGGTCGCGATGAAGGTGAAGGACGGACACAGCACGGCATCGCCGGGCCCGACTTTCTTCGCCATCATCACCATCAGGATCGCGTCGGTGCCGCTGGCGCAGCCGATGACGTGCTTGGCGCCGCTGTAGGCCGCGAGCTGCTTCTCGAGCTCGAACACCTCGGGGCCGTTGACGAACTGGCAATGGTCCAGCACGCGCTTGACGGCCTCATCGAGCGAGGCGCCGAGCCGGCGGCGCTGCGAGGCGACGTCGATGAAGGGAATGGGTTCGGAACGCAGATGCTGGTTCATAGCCGGGTTCTCGGCGCCTTGCTGGTTTTGAGCGGTCGACATGGAAAGGAATCAGCCGGCGACGCGGCGCGGCCCCTTGCGGGCAGGCGACGTCGCCGCGGGCCGTGACGGCGTCTCGAGGCACTGGGTCGCGATCTCGAGGCTGGCGACGCCTTCGTCGCCGGTGACCGCCGGCGTCTCGCCGTTGCGCACCGCCTTGAGGAACGCGATCAGCTCGGCGCGGAGCGGCTCGTCATGCCCGACCGGCAAATGCCGCATCGAATAGCTGCCATCCGGCTTGAAGCCGAAACATTCGGTGACCTGGCGCGTGAGCAGATCGCCCATCACGTATTTGTCGCGGGTCGCCACCGTGACGCTGCGCGCCTTGAACGGCGTCAGCCAGTTGGTGTTGATGTGGGCGAGCACGCCGCTCTCGGTGCGGAACTGGAGCAGCGCGATGTCCTCGCGCTCGGCGACCGCGCTCGACAGCTGCGGTTGCACCTCGACGATGTCGGATTCGGTGAACCAGCGGATCAGATCGATGTCGTGCACGGCGAGATCGATGACCACGCCGACATTGGACATGCGCGGCGGAAACGGGCCGACGCGGGTGATGGCGATGGAGAGGATGTCCTCGCCCGCGATCGCCTGCTTGACCGCGGCGACCGCCGGATTGAAGCGCTCGACATGGCCGACCATCAGCGTCACGCCAGCCTTATGCGCGGCGGCGACGATCTCGCGGCCCTCTTCGACCGTGGATGCGATCGGCTTCTCGACCAGCACGTGGATGTTCTTGGCGATGCAGGCGAGCGCGACCTCGTGATGCAGGTGGGTCGGCGCTGCGATGGTGACGGCGTCGACGCCGGCGGCGAACAGCTGGTCGAGCGTCTCGAAGCTCGGGCAATTGGCGAGCTCGGTGGCGCGGGTGCGGTGCGCCGGCGAAGGGTCGACGACGCCGACCAGGCTGACCCCCGGCAGACCGCTCAGCACACGCGCATGGTTGCTGCCCATCACGCCGGCACCAATGACGCCGACGCGCAAGCCGGCCTTTGCCGGTGCAGATCCCTTTGAACTCATCTGAGCAAACCCCGATTCAACCCAAATCCCCGGCGCGCTTCTAGCACGGAGGCCACATTTGTGGCGAATGGCGCGCTAGCGGGCCGGACACGATTTGATTCAAAAAGTTACACGTTCCCCGGGCGTTAGGCCGAAAAAGATACCGCTTAACCGGCCCGGGGCGCGTGATTCGGAGGTTGCTGGTTACGACCTTTGATAGTCGTCTTCAATCCGGATGATGTCGTCTTCCCCGAGATAGCTGCCGGTCTGGACCTCGATCAGCTCCAGCTGGATCTTGCCAGGATTCTCCATCCGGTGGACGGCGCCCATCGGAATGTAGATCGATTCGTTCTCGTGCACCGTCTTCACGGTCTCGTTGACCGTGACCTGGGCCGTGCCACGAACCACGATCCAGTGCTCGGCGCGGTGGTGGTGCTTCTGCAGCGACAGCCGCCCGCCCGGCTTCACCACGATGCGCTTGACCTGGTGGCGCTCGCCATTGTCGACCGACTGATAGCTGCCCCAGGGCCGGTGTACCTTGAGATGCTCCTCGGTGACTTTCGGCGCGACCGCCTTCAGCTTGGTCACGAGGCGCTTCAGGCCGTTGGCATCCTTCTGGCGCGAGACCAGCACCGCATCGGCGGTCGCGACCACGACGAGATCGTCGACGCCTTCGAGCGCCACCAGCGCGGAATCGGTGGTGACGTTGCAATTGCGGGAATCCTCGAACACGGCGCTGCCGTGCGCAGCATTGCCTTGCGCGTCCTTCGCCGACAATTCCCACACCGCGTGCCAGGAGCCGACGTCGGACCAGCCGCAGGAGACCGGCACGACCGCCGCGCGCGAGGTCTTCTCCATCACGGCATAGTCGATCGAGATTGCCTTCGCCGCGCCGAACGCCTCGGGCTCCAGCGTGACAAAGCCGAGATCGCGGCCGGCATTGTTGACCGCATTGGTGACAGCCTCGACGCTGGCGGCATCGACCTTGCGATATTCGTCGAGCAGCACGGCCGCCGGGAACATGAAGTTGCCGCTGTTCCAGAGATAGCCCGAATTGACGTAGTCGGAGGCCTTCACCGCGTCCGGCTTCTCGACGAAGCGCGCGACCGCGTGCACCTCGCCGGAGATCCCCTCGCCCGGGCTGATGTAGCCGTATTCGGTCGCCGGCCGCTCCGGCTTGACGCCGAAGGTGACGATGCGCCCAGCACTCGCAGCGGTGAGGCCCTCGCGGCAGGCGGCAACGAAAGCGGCATTGTCCTGCACGACGTGATCGGCGGCGAGCGCGAGCACGATCGCCTCATTGGCGCGGTTCTGCGCAAACACCGCGCCGGCGGCGATCGCCGGCCCGGAATCGCGCCGCATCGGCTCGAGGATCACGTCGGCCTCGATGCCAATCTCGGCGAGCTGCTCCAGCACCATGAAGCGATAGGAGGCGTTGGTGATGACGATCGGCCGGTCGAACAGGGAACGATCGGACACGCGCAGCAGCGTGTCCTGGAAGGTCGAGCGCGTGCCGAACAGCGGCAGGAACTGCTTGGGCCGCACCTCGCGCGACGCCGGCCACAGCCGCGTGCCGGCACCGCCGCACATGATCAGGGGGATTATGCGTTTGTCCATCATCTCAAACCTTGAAGTAGTCCCGGTACCAGGTGACAAAATTATGGACCCCATGCTCGATCGGCGTTGACGGTGCAAAGCCGGTGTCGCGCATCAAATCCTCGACATCCGCGAACGTTTCCAGCACATCTCCCGGCTGCATCGGCAGCAATTCTTTGATCGCCGTCCGGCCCAGCTCCCGCTCCAGAAGACCGACGACGTGCATCAGCTCCTCCGGATGGTGATTGCCGACATTGTAGAGCTTAAACGGCGCATTTGCGGCAGCCGGATCGTCCACGGGCACAAGATCGATCAGCTTGGATACTACACGCGTCACGTCATCAATATAGGTGAAGTCGCGACGCATCTTGCCATGGTTAAAGAGGCGGATCGGCTTGCCCGCCATGATGGCGTTTACGAACAGGAACATGGCCATGTCGGGCCGTCCCCATGGCCCGTAAATGGTAAAGAAGCGCAGGCCCGTGACCGGCAGGCGATAGAGGTGGCTGTAGGACTGCGCCATCACCTCGTTCGCCTTCTTGGTCGCGGCATAGAAGCTCACGGGATGATCGGTCCGGTCCGCCACCGCAAATGGCATTTTTGTGTTGGCGCCATAAACGGAGGATGACGAGGCATACACGAGATGACGACAGCCATTGTGGCGGCAGCCCTCGAGCACGTTGAGAAAGCCCAGCAGGTTGGAATCGGCGTAGGCGTGCGGCTGCTCGATCGAGTAGCGCACACCGGCCTGAGCCGCCAGATGCACAACTTGCGAAAAACCATCTCGCGCAAACAGCCTCGCCATCGTCTCGCGGTCGGCAAGATCGGCCTCCACGAAGGAGAAGCGGGAGGAAGTCTGCAACAGCGCGAGGCGCGCCCGCTTCAATGCCGGATCGTAATAGCTGTTGAGATTGTCGAGCCCGACGACGGTGCGGCCTTCGCCCAGGAGCTGCCGGGCGACGTGAAAGCCGATGAAGCCGGCGGCTCCCGTGACCAAAATCGCCTGATCCATCATCCTGTTCCCTGGGACCCCTGGCCCGTCCTGTTTAGCCGCCGCCTCGATGGGGTCGCAATAGGTCCCTGTTCCTCCTGACAACTCCTTCATGACGACCTTAACGACGGCTATTGCAAGATCGGCGCCAAAACCATACCAAAGCGGCCGAATTCGGCGCCTGGCGTCGGGTTGCCTCAAATCTTCGCAAACCCTGTTCATGCGGGCGAGATGCGCCGAATCCTGCTGTCGACGGCCAAAATCCTGATTTCCGCGGCGCTGCTCTATCTGGCGCTGCGCAAGGTCGATCTCACCGAACTGTTTTCGCGTTTCACCGTGACCAGCCTGTTCTGGATCGGCATCGCGATCGCGATCGCGTTCCTGCAGATCTTCGTCGGCGTGCTGCGCTGGCGCGTGATCAGCGCCGTCTGCGGCGCGCCGCTCGAGCTCGGACGGGCCATGCGCTACAACGTGATCGGCTCTTTCTTCAACCAGACCCTGCCGTCCGCGATCGGTGGCGACGCGGTCCGGCTGTGGCTCGTCGCACGCGCCGGCGCCGGCTGGCGCGCGGCCACCTACTCCATCTTCGTCGACCGCGCGATCGGCCTGATCGCGCTCGCGGTTCTCATCGTCGCGAGCCTGCCCTGGAGCTATCGCCTGATCACCGATGCGCACGGACGCTCGGCGCTGCTGCTGATCGACCTGCTCGCGCTCGCCGGCGGCCTCGGCTTCCTGATCTTCGGCGCTCTGAATTGGGGCTGGCTGAAGACGTGGTGGGCCACGCATCACATTCACGCCTGTGCGGTGATCGCAAATCGGGTGATCTTCAGCCGCACCCGCGGACCGATCATCGCCATCCTGTCGGTCCTCGTTCACGTGCTCGCTGTCGTGATCGCCTGGTGCGTGGTGCAGTCGATTGCGGCGCCGGTTCGCTTCAGCGACGTCTTTCTGCTCGTGCCGCCCGTGATGCTGATCACCATGATGCCGATCTCGATCGCCGGCTGGGGGGTGCGTGAGGCCACGATGGGCCTGGCGTTCGGCTTCGCGGGACTTGCCGCCAACGAGGGCGTCAACGTCTCGCTGCTATACGGCGCCGTCTACTTCATCGTCGGCGCGGTCGGCGGCCTGGTCTGGATCCTCAGCGCGGAGAAAGCCGCGCAGGGGTCGGCTCCGATCGGAGTGCCGGAGTGACGACGTTGGCCTGGGGTCCGGACTCTGCGACCGGACTGGTGATGTTCACGCTTGCGCCAGCCGTGCTGGCTGCACTGCTCTCCACCGCCATCACCTGGCTGAGCATGCCGCTGCTGCAGCGCTATGCGTTGGCGCGGCCGAATGCGCGCTCGTCACACAGGATTCCGACCCCGCAAGGCGCGGGCATCGCGGTGATCGCGGCCACCCTGCTTGTGGCTGCGGCCTGGACCTACGGCGCGCTTTCCCTGCCTCTGATCGGGTCCGCCCTCCTGATCGCGATGGTCGGCCTCGTCGACGACATCAGGCCCTTGCCCGTCCTGCTCCGCCTGCTGTTGCAGGCGACCGCCGTGGCCGCCGTCGTCTTCACGGCCCCGGACGCCGCGCGCATCGTGCCGGCGCTGCCGCTCGCGCTGGAGCGCGGCCTCGTCCTGCTCGCCGGAATCTGGTTCGTGAACCTCGTCAACTTCATGGACGGGCTCGACCTGATGACGGTGGCGGAGGTGGTGCCGATCACGGCCGCGCTCGCGCTGCTCGGATGGTTCGGCGACCTCTCGCCGTCGGCTGGAGTGCTCGCCACGGCGCTGTGCGGGGCCATGCTCGGCTTTGCGCCGTTCAACCGTCCGACCGCAAAAGTCTTCCTTGGCGACGTCGGCAGCCTGCCGATCGGCCTCCTGCTCGGCTGGTGCCTGCTGGAGCTTGCCTGGCACGGACAGCCCGCTGCGGCGCTGCTGCTGCCCGCCTATTACCTCGCGGATGCCACCACCACGCTGTTTCGGCGCATGATCCGGCGCGAGCGATTCTGGTCGGCACACCGCACGCACTTCTATCAACGCGCAACCGACAACGGGCTCAAGGTCCCGCAGGTCATCGGCGCGGTGTTCGCGCTCAATCTCGTGCTGGCGGTGCTAGCCATCGTCACCGTTCGCGCCGGTTCGACCATGGTCACGATCGTGTCCTTGCTCGCGGGCGCGGTCGCGGTCGCATCCGTGCTGCGGCGCTTCTCTCGCCCTCAGGTCTGCTGAGACGCCACCGCCAGCCGCAGCGCCTCGTCGAGCGAGACCTGCGGCTGCCAGCCGGTCGCGATCGCCTTCGAGGTGTTGAGCTCGAGGGAGCGGATCAGGCTGTCATGCATATCCTGCCGGCCCGTCACGCTGAGCAGCGCGCCGAGCAGGCTCGGCGGCATGCCGAACAGGTGCGGGCTCTTGCCCGACGCTGTCGCCAGGCGCGCGATGAATTCGGGCGTCGAGACCTGCTCCCTGTCGGCGAGCAGGAAGATCTCGAAATTGCTGGCGGGATCGGGATGGCTGAGCCGGTGCAGGACGAACGACGTCAGATTCTGAACGGCAAGGAAGGCGCGATGATTGCGGATCGCGGCAAAGGGCAGCGGCAGCCCGAGGTTCACCGCGCGCGTCAGCACTGCGAAATTGCCCTTGGCGCCCGCGCCATAGACCATCGGCGGCCTGATCACCGAGATCTTCATGTCGGTGTCGCGCGCCAGCGTCCTCAAGCCCGCCTCGGCGGCGGCCTTGGACTCGCCGTAGAGGCCGCGCGGCGTCAGCACGTCGTCCTCGCTGAACGGCGCACGGCCTTCGTTGCTGCGGCCGTGAACGAGAACGGTGCTGATGAAGATGAAGTGACACACGCCGGCGGTCGCCGCACAACGCGCCAAATGCAGCGTGCCGTCGATGTTGACGTCGCGGTAGAGCTTGACCGCATGCTCCTCGTGCTTGTAGTGCACGCGCGCGGCAAGATGGATGACGGCGTCGACGCCTTCCAGCGCGGCCTGCCAGTCCGTTTCAGGACCGATTGATTCGATCACGACCTCGTCGCCACTTTCAGGGCTGCGGACAACGCGGCGGACCGACCATCCCTCGCGCACCAGCGCGGGCCCGATATGACGGCCGAGGAAGCCGCTCGCTCCCGTCACGAGCGCCACTGGTTTTTTCTCGCTCATCGTTGCTCCGCAAGCTCGGTGTTGCGCAACGACTCGTCGATCAGGCCGGCAGAGGCGTTCATGGCAGTCGTCCGCCGCGCGGCTGCATGGTCAGGCCGCAGTCGACCCGAACTCGGGCACGGCATCCTTCAGGATGGTCCTGATGGTCGCGCGATCGTCGCGCGCGATCGCCTGCTCGAGCGCCGCGATCCATTTGCGCACCGTCAGCATCGGCGGCTCCTTCGGCTGCGCGGCCATGATGCCCGCCACGCCGATCTCTCGGGTCGGCTCCTCGGAGGCGAACAGGATTTCATGCAGCCGCTCCCCCGGCCGCATGCCGGTGAACACGATCTCGATGTCGTAGCCGGGTTGCAGCCCGGAGAGGCGGATCATGCGCTCGGCGAGATCGACGATCTTGACCGGCTGGCCCATGTTGAGCACGTAGACCGAGACGTCGGGACGCGGCGTTCCGAGCGCGTGGGTGGCCGCGGTGATGACGAGATCACAGGCTTCGCGGATGGTCATGAAGTAACGGACCATATCGGGATGCGTCACCGTCACCGGGCCGCCGGCCTCGATCTGCGCTTTGAATTTCGGCACCACCGAGCCATTTGAGGCCAGCACGTTACCAAACCGGACCGAGATCAGCCGCATCGGCGACTTGGCGCCGCGCGCCGCCGCCGCGAGATCGTGATCCAGCGCCTGGCAGTACATCTCGGCAAACCGTTTGGTCAGGCCGAGCATCGACACCGGCTCGATCGCCTTGTCGGTCGAGATCATCACCATGGCTTCCGCGCCGGCGGCAACGGCGGCATCCGCCACATTGATGGAGCCGAAAATGTTGGTCTTGACGCCCTCGCTCCAGTCGCGCTCGAGGATCGGCACGTGCTTGAGCGCAGCGGCGTGGAACACGATGTCCGGCCTGAACTCAGTCATCAGGCGCATGATGCGCTCGCGGTCGCGAATGTCGGCAATCCGCCCTTCGACCTCGGCTGCCTTGCAGGTGAGAGCTTCGGTGATCGCGTAGAGCGCCGGTTCGGAATTTTCCACGATCAGCAGACGTGCGGCGCCGAAGGCGACGACGCGCTCGCATATCTCCGAACCAATCGAACCGCCGCCGCCGGTGACAATCACCGCCTTGCCCCTGATCAAGGCTTCGAGCCGCGCATAGTCGATGTTCTCGCTCGGCCGCAGCAGGAGGTCCTCGACCGCGACGGCCGTGAGTCGCGGCGTATCGCCACTCTCGAGCGAGGGCATCCGGTTGACGATCAGGCCCAACTTGCGCGCCCGCATCAGGACCGATTCCGGATGCGCCTCCGGTTCGAACGCCGACGGCGTCATGATGAGGCGGACGATCGGCTTGTTGCGCTTGGCGAAGTCCGCGATGATGTCCTCGACATCGTCGATGCCGCCCAGCACCGGCAGGTTGCGGATGAACTGGCCCCGGTCCGCAAGCGACGGCGACAATACGCCGACCGGCCAGATGCGCTTGATCGCCCCGCTTTCGATGCCGCGCAACAGCACCTCCGCATCCGCGGCCCGGCCGATCAGCAGCGTCGGGGCGGCCTCATCGGTCCTCGCATGCCGTCGCACCCGCGTATAACGGAAATAACGATAGGTCATGCGCAGCGCGCTGAGGAAGGAGACCTCCAGGAACCAGTAGAGGACGATCGTCACCTTGCCGAGGAAGAAGGCGCCATGCACGTTGGGGGCGACGAAGATGTAGTCGAGCACGAGCAGAGCAACCGTCAGCACGGTCGCCGCGCGAATGATGTTCAGCGCATCAGGCAGCGAGATGAAGCGCCATTTCGTCGTGGTCAGATTCAAGACGAAGAACACGACCACGCTGAAGGCGAGAAAATAGGGGAGGATCTGGAACAGCAGCGGCAAGCGGGCGTAAAAGCCGGGCCCACCCTCGAATCGCACATAGAAGGCCGCAAAAAGCGCCGCCGCGGTCGCCAGCAGGTCGTGGAGCGCAATCAGGAAATTGCGCGAGGTGAGATGCGAAAGACGCGTCATCCGCCGACCGATGAAAACCCAGTTAGATGCAACCTGACCGCGCTGATAGCCCATCTGGACCAGACTTGCCAGCCGCGCGGCCGTTTAAGAACCGGCTTCCCTCATCTTCGCCTCGTCCTGTTGTGCCCGGATCACCATTCCGCCGGCGACGCCGACGCCGATGACGTACATCCAGCCCTCATGGAAGTCGAACAGATGGGAATTGAACAAGGAGGTGAAGACGTTCTGTACCACGACCAGGAGCCCGATCCAGTTGGCAAGCCCGTCGCCGCGGAACAACCGCAGGTGCAATATCCAGATCGCGTAGAGAATGGCGATACCGATCACGCCCCATTGCACGGCAACGTTGAGCGTCTGGTTATGCGGATTGCCGATCACCTCGGCTGAGGCCCGGTACTCACCGGCGGGCGTCGCGACGCGTTCGAACAATCCGCGCGTCGAGCCGGTGCCATGCCCCATGATCGGCGCCTCCGCGAAGAAGCCGAGCGACTTCCGCCAGAATTCGATCCGCATGCCCATGGAGGTCGGCTCGCCCCTCTCCACATAGCCGTTATAATCGCGGGTAAACCGATCGATAGTGTGGCGCAATTGCGGCGAGGCCTGCCAGGCAAGAACGGCGCCGCCGAGCAGAGCGGCGGAGATGATTGCAAGGCTCCGCCATTTGAGATGAAGCAACGCGAACACGCCGAACATGATCGGCACGGTGACGAGGGCAGTGCGCGACACCACCACGAAGGCCATGTTGACGAAGAAGCTCAGCGCCAGCGCGGTCAGCAGTCCGGCAAGCCAGAATCGCTTCTCGCGCAGCAGCATCACGATCGGATAGGCCAGCGCGACCGCGCAAAGCGCGAACTCCTGACTCTGGTTGATGTAGTTCTTGACGAAGATACCGCGCTCGGGCGGATCGGTCTTGAGCGCGAGATTCGGGTAGAAGGCGACCAGCCAGGACATCACCGACAACAAGGCGCAGGACACCAGGAAGGCGATGAAGATCCAGTGACCGCGTTGCGAGCGCTCGAAATGATAGAGCAGAACCGGGAGCACCAGCAGCTTCATGGTCGGATTGACGGCATAGAAGCGCGCCCCCCAGGTCGCATCCGACCAGAGCGTCCCCACCAGCGCAAGCAGGACCAGGGCGATCGGGGCCGCACAGATCGGACGCTTCAGGGATTGCAGGAACGCGCGGACGTCGAGAAACGGCACCATGCAGAGCATCATGAGCACGTTGAAGATCCCGGTAAGCGACGTCGACCAGGGCAGCGAGGCCGCGGTCAGGATCGCGAATATGTCGACGGTCTCGCGCCAGGCGGCCGGACTGCGCAGGCGGCGAAGCAACATTTCGCCGGTGGTCTCGCGTGCGAGCACCGTCACTTGCTCCCTCCCCGCGCGCGA
The DNA here is from genome assembly GCF_004114915.1 of Bradyrhizobium guangxiense. NCBI lineage: Bacteria > Pseudomonadati > Pseudomonadota > Alphaproteobacteria > Hyphomicrobiales > Nitrobacteraceae > Bradyrhizobium > Bradyrhizobium guangxiense. Next base: position 4,530,204 of record NZ_CP022219.1, read on the forward strand.
TGGACCAGCGCCGTCGTGCTGAAGCCCTGGAGGATGTCGACCAGCACGACCACTCCGCCGGTTGCCTCGACAACGTCGTAGCCAACCACCTGCTCGCGGGTGTAGTCGCCGCCCTTCACCAGCACGCCCGGCTTGATCCGAGTGATCAGGTCGATCGGCGTGTCCTCTTCGAAAATCACGACGAGATCGACGGCCTCCAGCGCCGCCAGCACCTCGGCACGCGCGCGCTCGTCCTGGACCGGACGATCGGCGCCCTTCAGCCGCCGCACCGAGGCGTCGCTGTTGAGGCCGACGATCAGGCGGTCGCAGGCGGCGCGCGCCGCGGTCAGCACCTTGACATGGCCGGGATGCAGGATGTCGAAACAGCCATTGGTAAAGCCGACGCGCAGGCCCTCCCGGCGCCATTCGGCAAGTTGCACGTCGAGTGCGCCCGGCTCGAGCACGATTTTCTCCTCGGCCGCGAGCGTGGCGTGGGGCAGGATCTTTCGGCGCAGCTCGGCCGCACTGACGCTGGCGGTGCCTTGCTTGCCGACGGCGACGGCGGCGGCGGCGCTGGCCATGCGCAATGCGGTATCCCAGTCCGCGCCGGCCGCACGCGACACCGCGAGCGCGGCGGCGACGGTGTCGCCGGCGCCGGAGACGTCGCGGACCTTCACCGGGACAGCCGGAACGTGAACCGCCTCGCCCTTGCGCGGCACCAGCGTCATGCCGTGCTCGCCCTGCGTGACCAGGATCGCCTCGCAATCGGCAAGCCGCATCACGTCCTCGCTGGCATCGACGATGCTCTGCGGCGTGTCGGCGCGGCTGCGGGTGGCTTCCGCGAATTCCTTGCGGTTGGGCGTGAGCAGCGTAGCGCCACGATAGATCGCCCAGTTCAGGCTCTTGGGATCGACGATCACGGGCTTGGCGAGCTTTCGCGCGGCGTCGATGGTGTGGCGGATGACGCGCGCCGTCAGCACGCCCTTGGCGTAGTCCGAGAGCAGCACGAGGTCGGCGCGCGCGATCTGCGGCAGGATCGCCTCGATCAGCCTGGTCTCGATCTCATCGGATACCGGCGCCGCCTGCTCCCAGTCCGCGCGCAGCATGTGCGTGGAAAAATGCTCGGAGACGAAGCGGACTTTTCGCGTGGTCGGCCGCGATGGATCGCATACCAGCACGCTTTCGATTGCACCTAGTTCGGTCAGCGCCGATGCGAGCCGCTTGCCCGCATCGTCCTCGCCGACGAGGCCGACGAAAATGCAGCGCGCGCCGAGGGAAGCAATATTGCGGGCAACGTTGCCGGCGCCGCCGATGTGAATCTCGCTGCGCTGGGCCGCGATGACGGGCGTCGGCGCTTCCGGCGAGATCCGCGACACCTCGCCATAGACGAACTCGTCCAGCATGACGTCGCCGATGCACAGCACCGCTCGGCCCGAGATGGCTTGCGCGAGAGCGTCGAAATCGAGAATGGGCGTCGGCATGATCTTTGTGCCTCAGCGGAAGCGGTCGGGCCGGTCGAGGTAGTCCCCGACATAGGCCTTCACCGCGTCCTCGAGCGTCGTGAAGCCGCCGTTATAGCCGGCACGGTGGAGGCGATCGACCTCGCTCTGGGTGAAGTACTGATAGGCCCCGCGAATCTGCTCGGGCATGTCGATATATTCGATGTTGGGCCTGGTGCCGAGCGCTGCATAGGCCGCGAGCATCAGGTCCTTGAAGCTGCGCGCCTTGCCGGTTCCGACGTTGAAGAGGCCGGACACGGATGGCGTCGCCAAGAGCCACATGATGACGCGCACGACGTCGTCGACATAGATGAAATCGCGGCGCTGGTCACCGTCGGCGATGCCCTCGCGATGCGACTTGAACAGCTGCACGACGCGGCCGGCCTTGACGTCATCGAAGCGGCGCGCCAGCACGCTCATCATCGAGCCCTTGTGGTATTCGTTGGGGCCGAACACGTTGAAGAATTTCAAGCCCACGCATTGCGGTGGGAGCGGATCCCCCTTGGCGACGCGCCCGGCAACCGCGAGATCGAACATGTGCTTGCTCCAGCCGTAGAGATTCATCGGCCGAAGCTTCTTCAATGCGGCGATCGAGGCGTCGTCGTCGAAACCTCTCTCGCCGTCGCCGTAAGTCGCCGCCGAGGAGGCGTAGATGAACGGCACCGCGCCCGCCGTGCACCACTCGAGCAGGCGCGTCGACAGGCGGAAATTGGTCTCGAACACGAGGTCGCCATCGGTCGCGGTGGTCGCGGAAATCGCCCCGAGATGGACCACGGCATCAAGCTTGCGGCCCTTCAGCCAGTCCATCAGGTCGCCCGGCGGAACGATATCCACAAGCTGGCGCTTGGCGAGGTTCCGCCACTTGCCGTCGGAGCCCAGCAGGTCGCAAACCACAACGTCGCTGCGGCCCGCGTCATTGAGCGCAGCCACGACATTCGACCCGATAAAACCGGCCCCGCCGGTCACCAGCAACATTCCGAAATCCTGCCCGTTCTTTGCAGCCCCGATCCTGCCGTAGCGCATGAGCCGGCAAAGTGTAAGCGGTTTTGGGATTGCTCGGTCTGCCGGCTTTACCTGCCGGCCCGGAGCGGCTACCGAACCGCCCTATCAGATTGCCTCGGCCTCATTAAAGAATGAACCAAGATTCGCAATTTAGCGGAAGTGCAGATCGGGACGACACGAGCCCGATTCTGATCATTCCCTATATGTGGATCGGCGATTTTGTCCGGAATCACACCGTTGTGCGGGTCCTGAAGCAGCGCTGGCCCAATCGGCCAGTCGATCTGCTCACGACCTCGCTGTGCGCCCCCCTGGTCGACTACATGCCGGGCGTGCGCGCTGGCATCGTCTGGGACCTGCCGCGCGGCCGGCTCGCTGTGGGCCGTCAGCTGGCCTTGGCGAAGCTCCTTCGCGAGCGGAACTACGGCACGGCCCTGGTGCTGCCGCGCACCTGGAAGGCCGCCATCGCACCCGCTTTGGCCGGTATTCCTGAACGGGTCGGCTTCGTCGGCGAGTTCCGGTTCGGCCTGCTGAACCGCTGGCGCTGGGGCGAGAAGAAGCTGCCCCGCTTCATCGACAAGAACGCCGCCCTTGCGCAGCCCGATGGCGCCGCCCTGCCACGGGAATGGCCGGTGCCGCAATTGCACGTTCCCGCCGAGGAGATCGTGCGGTGGCGGCAGGCTAACGGCCTCAGCCTAAGGGCCGCGGTGGCGCTCGCCCCCGGCTCGGTCGGCGTCTCCAAGCGCTGGACCTACTATCCTGAGGTCGCCCGCCTGCTGGCCGAGCGCGGGCTGGAGGTCTGGGTGGTCGGCGGCCCCGCGGAAAAGGGCCTCGCCCAGGAGATCGTCGCGGCAGGCGGCCCCGGCGTGCGGGACCTCACCGGCAACGACCTGCGCAACGGCGTGCTGGCCATGGCCGCAGCCGGCGTCGCCATTTCCAACGACTCAGGCCTGATGCACATCGCGGCGGCCCTGGGCACGCCCACCATGGGCATCTTCGGCCCGACCAGCCCCTATCTCTGGGCGCCCCTCAACGGCCTTGCCGCGACCGTGGTGCAGGACAAGGAAGTGCTGTCCTGCCAACCCTGCCAGAGCACCATCTGCAAGATGAACGACCACCGCTGCATGCGGAATATCGCGGCGTCCGAGGTGGCGGCGATTGCACAGCGGGTGCTGGGGGAGGCCACAGCGCACGCGACGACGTGAGCGTGCGAGCCCCGCGCCAATGATGACATCGCACCGGTGTTTTGCCCGGCGCGTCAATTGACGTGGTGACATCCGCAACGCCGTGCCGGCTGCCAAGTCCTTGATTTCGCTGGCCCCGGCTACTGTGCATGGGGTTGTTTTCGCGTTTTTGCTTTCGGCCCTCACGATGTGGCTCAAAGCAGCGGCCGATAGACCTCGCCGATCCGCGCCGCTTCCGCATCGAGGCTGAACCGTTCGAGCACCCGCGCCCGCCCCCCCTCGCCCATCACCGTCGCAGCGGCCACGTCGCGCATCAGCGGCTCCAGTGCCGCAGCCAGCGCATCGGCATCGCCGGTCGGGATCAGCACGCCGCTCACGCCGTCCTCGACCACGAGCTCGGCCGCACCGGCGCGCGCGGCGACGAGCGCGCTGCCTGCCGCCATCGCCTCGATCAGGGTCAGGCCAAAGCCTTCGTTGCGTGAGGTGAAGGCGTAGATCGTCAGCCGCTGATACCAGCGCTGCACCGCTTCGATCGGCAGCTCGCCGGTAATGACGATGCGCGATTGCAGGCCGGCTGTTTCGATCCGCTTCCTGAGCTCGTTGGCAAAGGGCGTCTGCTCGGCGGTGACTTGGCCAACAATGATTGCCGTGAAATCCGGATAGCGCGGCAACAGGCGGCACATCGCATCGACGAACAGATCGGTGCCCTTCTGTGCGCGCACGCGGCCGAAGCAGCCGATCGCGTAGCGGCCCGGCAGCGCGGCTTCCGCGAACGCCGCTGCGCGGTCCTGCGGCGGTGCATAGACATCGGTATCGACGCCGTGCGGGATCACGGTCGCCTTCACCTTCAGGAACGAAGCAGAGATATCCGAGGTCGCGATGATCGCATCCATGCGCCGGATCAGCCAGCGCGTGATCCAGCTGTGATGCCGCTGCGCCGCCGAGGTGAACACGAGCTTGAGCGGCCAGCCGAGCGCACGCAGGACGACGCCGGCGATCATCTCGTTGTTGCGCCGGGCGTGCCAGATCAGCGGCGCCTTGCGGCGCCACAGCTTGAGGAAGTCTCCGACGTTGAGGCGCGCAATGCCCGCCGGCGCGTCGGAGCCGAACCAGGCGGCGCGATACAGCCTCGCCAGCCGCGGCGCCACCATCCGGTTGGTCGCAGTGACCCCGGAATAGCGCCTGTGCAGATTTGGCACGATCACTTCGAGATCGCCGGGGGAATTGGCCACGTCACGCTCCGTTTGACAGGCCCCCTATACGCAACATTAAGCATAGTGACCAGTTCAGCCGCCCCGATACCCCCTCTTCACCACGCAAGCGCTAGCTTCGCGCGTTGATCGAAGACGGATGAGATCATGACTGTGCTAGTCACCGGCGGTGCCGGCTATATCGGAAGTCACACGGTCCTGGCGCTGGCGGAAGCCGGCGAGGACGTCGTCGTGATCGACGATCTCTCGACCGGATTCTCCGCCTATCTGCCTGAAGGCGTGCCGCTGTTCATCGGCGATGCCGGCGACGAGAACCTGCTCGAGGGCGTGATCACCCAGCACAACATCGAGAGCATCATCCATTTCGCCGGCTCGGTCGTCGTGCCGGATTCGATGCGCGATCCGCTCGGCTACTACCGCAACAATTTCGTGACCGCGCGCAACCTGCTCAACGTCGCGGTCAAGCGCGGCATCGGCCGCTTCATCTTCTCCTCGACCGCCGCCGTCTACGGCAATCCGGATCAGGTCCCGGTGCCAGAGCACGCGCCGACGCGGCCGCTGTCGCCCTACGGCTCGTCGAAGCTGATGACCGAGATCATGCTGCACGACGTCGCCGCCGCCTACGGCATGCAATACGTGACCCTGCGCTATTTCAACGTCGCCGGCGCCGATCCGCACGCGCGCATCGGACTTGCCACCGTCGGCGCCACGCATCTGCTCAAGATCGCGGTGGAAGCCGCCACCGGCCAGCGCGCCAAGATCGACGTGTTCGGCACCGACTATCCGACCCCCGACGGCAGCTGCATCCGCGACTTCATCCACGTCACCGACCTCTCGCAGGCGCATCGCTCGGCGCTGGCCTATTTGCGCAATGGCGGCGCCTCGACGACGCTCAATTGCGGCTATGGACGCGGCTATTCGGTGCTGGAGACCATCGATGCCGTGCGCCGCGTGTCGGGCCGCAGCTTTGCCGTGCAATACGCGCCGCGCCGGCCGGGCGACATCATGACCATGGTCGCCGACACCAACCGCATCCGCAGCCTGCTCGACTGGAGGCCGCAATACGACGACCTCGAGACCATCGCCGCCCATGCGCTGGCCTGGGAAGACAAGCTGTTCCGCGAGCGCCATGGCGAGCTCCGCCACGCGGCCTCGGCCTAGAATCATCCCAAGCGCAAGCCCTTAATTGGGCTTGAAAAACCGTAGCTGAGCGGGCACAGAGGCCGTTCGATCCCTGACGCGCGGGCAGGCTTTGTCCTGCGCCGTCAATGGACACCGGATGGCCCAGTTTCCAAAGAAAATCACCGACGATCCCTATGCGGCCGCGACTCTGATTCGCCGGCTCGTCATGGAACAGGGGATCGTGTACTGGCGGCGCTATCTCGTCGCCTTCGCGCTGATGGCGGTCGCCGCCGGCGCAACCGCCTGCGCCACCTACGTGCTCGGCCAGGTCATCAACCAGGCCTATGTCGACAAGAACATCCCGGGTATCGCGATGTTCTCGGGCATCACGGTGCTGCTGCTCTTCATCAAGGGCGTGGCGACCTACGGCCACATGGTGATCCTGACCAAGATCTCGAACGCGATCCTTGCCACCAATCAGCGCCAGCTCTTTGCAAAACTGATGCGCGAGAGCGTCGGCTTCTTCTCCGAGCGCCATTCCTCCGAATTCCTGGCGCGGCTGACGGCCGGCGCCAAGTCGATCACCGACGTCCTCAACATGCTGGTCAATGCCATCGGGCGGGACCTGTTGATGCTGCTCGCCATGATCGGCGTGATGGTGTGGCAGGACCCGCTGATGTCGTTCATCGGCCTCGTCGCGGTGCCGCCGGCGATGCTGGTGCTGCGCAAGCTGGTCAAGCGCATCAAGGGACTCGCCTTCAACCAGTTCACCGGCACCGCCGACATCATGGAGACGATGCAGGAATCGCTGCAAGGCATTCGCACCGTCAAGGCGTTCACGCTCGAAGAGACCATGCAGAAGCGCATCGACGAGAACATCGCGATCGTCGAGCGCAACGCCAACAAGATGGCCCGCGTCGCCAACCGCTCCAACCCCTTGATGGAGATGCTCGGCGGTTTCGCGGTCGCCGGCTGCCTGATGTACGGCGGCTATGCCGTGGTCGCCCTCAACGCCACGCCCGGTGCGTTCTTCTCCTTCATGACCGCCTTCCTGATGGCGACCGAGCCGGCCAAGCGGCTGGCGCGGCTCAACATCGATTTGAACAGCCAGCTCGTCGGCGCGCGCATGCTGCTCGAAGTCGTCGACAGCCCGGCGAGCGAACACTCCGACGACGACAAGCCGGCACTGCGGCTCACCGACGCGCGGATCGAGCTGCGCGACGTCAGCTTCGCCTACCGCAGCGGCGAGACCGTGCTCAACCGCATGAGCTTCGTTGCCGAGCCCGGCAAGGTCACCGCGCTGGTCGGGCCCTCCGGCGGCGGCAAGTCGACCGTGCTGGCGCTGCTCTTGCGCTTCCACGAGGTGACGCAGGGCGACATCGTGATCGACGGCCAGTCGATCGGCGCGGTCTCGCGCAAATCGCTGCGCGCGCAGACCGCCTATGTCGGTCAGGACGTCTATCTGTTCCGCGACACCATCCGGAGCAACATCGCCTTCGGTCGCCCTGGCGCGAGCGAGGACGAGATCGTCGAGGCGGCGAAGGCCGCCTGCGCGCATGATTTCATCATGGGCTTCCCGCTCGGCTACGACACGCCGGTCGGCGAGCACGGCACCCAGCTTTCCGGCGGCCAGCGCCAGCGCATTGCGGTCGCCCGCGCGCTGATCAAGAACGCGCCGATCATCCTCCTGGACGAGGCCACCGCCGCGCTGGATTCGGAGTCAGAGCGGCAGGGGCAGGAGGCGATCGAGCATCTCTGCCAGAACCGCACCACCATCGTGATCGCGCACCGCCTGCACACCATCATGCATGCCGACAGCATCCTGGTGGTCGAGGGCGGCGAGATCGTCGAGCGGGGCCGGCACGATGAACTGCTCCGCCGCGGCGGCCGCTACGCTTCGTTCTTCCGCCTGCAACATCACGACGCCGGCGCTCTGGCGCCGATCAGCGCAACCGCATAGAGTTCGTTCCACCTCAAGAGCAGCGAGACCCGCATGAACGCCGCCTCCTACGTCATCCCGCTTCCGCCCCAGGCTTCGCTTCCCGTCGTCGGGGAAAGCGGCCGCTATCCGGTTCGCCGCATCTGGTGCGTCGGCCGCAACTACCTCGAGCACATCCGCGAGATGGGCAATGACGAGCGCGCCCCGCCGTTCTTCTTCGCCAAGCACGCCGACATGCTGGTGCCTGATGGTGCCACCATTCCCTATCCGCCGCTGACCAAGGATCTGCACCACGAGGTCGAGCTGATCGTCGCGATGAAGAGCGGCGGGGTCAACATCCCGGCCGAGAAGGCGCTCGATCACGTCTACGGCTACGCCGTCGGCATCGACCTCACTCGCCGCGACCTCCAGATCGCCTCGCGCAAGAAGGAGCGCCCCTGGGAGATCGGCAAGTCGTTCGACGGCTCCGCTCCGTGCTCCGCAATTCAGCCCGCCTCCAAGATCGGCCATCCGGCCAAGGGCAAGATCTGGCTCACCGTCAACGGCAAGGAAGCTCAGAAGGGCGACCTCACCGAGCTGATCTGGAACGTGCCCGAGATCATCTGGCAGCTCTCGCAGCAGGTGAAGCTCGCCGCCGGCGACATCATCATGACGGGCACCCCGGCCGGCGTGTCGCAGCTCCAGCCGGGCGACAAGCTCGAATGCGGCGTCGACGGCGTCGGTACGCTGAAGGTCTCGATCGGCCAGCCGGAGTAAGCCGTCCAACGATTTCAGTTGAAAGGCCCCGGACCTGACCGGGGCCTTTTTTATTCCGATCGCGCTACCAGGCCTTCACCGGCCGATTGGCGTGGCTCGCTTGCGGCACACCGCGATTGAGCGACATGTGCGAATGCACGCACAGCCAGCCATCGCCATTCCTCGAAAACACCATGGTCGCCCGGCCGGGACGCGCGAACGCGCTGCCATCGGGATGATAGCCCGTGCTCGTCCACGGCGCGATCACGGTCACCATCGTGCCGTCGGCAGAAGCGAGAACGGACGTCTGCTCGAGGACGAAACGGAAGTCGGCCGTCTTCGGCCAGACATTGTCCCATTGCGTCTTGACCCATTGATCGAGGCCGGGGATGACATCGTTATGCGTGCCGAAGGCGAGCACGTCCGCATGGAAGAGTGGCCGCGCCGAGGCGTAATCGACCTCGCGGACATAGCCCGCGAAAGTGTCCAGCCATTGATGGAAGAATTCCACAATCCCTGGCGTCGCGACCGGCAAGGGGCTCATCGCGATGCGCCGATCACCGCAGTGCCGAATACACGATCAGGCCCAAGATCAGCACCGTCAGCGAGTATTTCAGCGTGTAGTAGACGTTGCGGTTCCACTCCTTCACCTTGCGGCTGGCGAGATGGACCTCGTAGAGCTTGCCGAACACCTTGTTGAGCACGCCGACATTCTCACCGTCGACGTTCTGCGTCGCCGACGCCTTGACGATGTGATGGCTGACCCAGCGGTTGATCGCAGTCATGAAGCCGTACTTCATCGGGCGCTCGACGTCGCAGAACAGGATGATGCGGTTGACGTCGGTCGCATTCTCGGCGCTGTGGATGAAGGTCTCGTCGAACATGAAGGCTTCGCCGTCGCGCCAGACGCATTCGACGCCGTCGACCAGGATCCGGCACTTGTTCGAGTTCGGCGTGACCAGGCCGAGGTGATATCGCAGCGAACCGGCGAAGGGATCACGATGCGCGCCCAGCTTGCCGCCCGGCGGCAGCATCGCGAACATCGCACCATGCACGCTCGGGATCGACTTGAGCAGCTCCACCGTCTTCGGGCACAGCGTGTTCGCCGACGGCAGGAAGTCGTCGTACCATTTCAGGTAAAAACGCTTCCAGCCGCTCTTGAAGAACGAGTAGAAGCCCCAATCGTTGTTCTTCGCCGCCGCGCGGATAAAACCTTCGTCGAACAGGCGCACGGCCTCGTCACGGATGGTCTCCCAATTCTCGCTCAACGGCTTCAGTTCCGGAAACTGCTCGACCGAGATCACCGGCCTGTTCGGCACCGCCGAGCCCGCATACATCAGCACATTGTAGGGTGCGAGATAGGTCGAGTGATCGCCGAGCTGGCGCGCAAAGCGCAGCCGCTGCTTGCCGCGGAAGTGAACGTAAATCGTCGAGGCCGCAAGCACATACAAAATGACAAGTTGCGGCGCAAAAAGCTGTTTCAGCATTTCCCCAATCCCAAGTGACCCAGCCGGGGTGTCGTGTAGCCCGAGGAGGTCCCAGCGGCAAGATATTCACCGGTGGGTTGCAATCACGCCGAGGAGAGCGAAGGGGATGGAACTGGGCGAAACCGGCCAAAATCGGCCGAATCAGGCCCGGGACAGCGCCTGCAGGCCCTTGAAGGTCAGGCGCTTGGGATCGGTGACGCCGGCGAGGTAGAGTCGGCGGATAAAGGCGATCACGGCGTCGCGGTCGCAATCAGTCAGCGCGACGACGGCGTCGACCGCGATCTTCTGGGCTTCCATTGGGCTCACCTCGGCCTTGCGAGTAACCCCGGCCGAGACAGGCTAGGACTCATCCGTTAAATCGGCGTTAACCGTTACGGAACCATCGCCGATTCAGTCAGGCGGCCGAATACGCGAAACAACGCATTGGCAATGTCGAGGGCATTTTCGGTTCTGATTGAATCAGAACCGAAGCCCCAGATTCTTGTTTTGACGCGTTTTCTTCACGCGAACCGGTGTCCACTTCGCTCGAAAACGCTCTAGTGCGCAGCGAGGCTCTTCTTGAGCTGCGCAAAATGCTTCTTCAGCCGCGGCACGGCAAAGTCGGTGAAGGCGCGCACCTTGGGCACCGAGAGCCGGCCCTGCGGGCAGATCAGATGTGCAGGCATCTCCGGATCCTTGTCGCCGGCAAGCACGATCTCGAGCTCGCCACGCGCGACCTGCTCGGCCACCTGATACGAATACATCCGCGCCACGCCGCGCCCGGCGACCGCAGAGGCCACGGCCGCATAAGTGCTGTTGACGACAAGCCGAGGCGTGAACTGCACCGTGCGGGCTGCAGATGAGCCGGCCTGCGGCGCAAAGGTCCAGGAATTGGGAAGGTGCGCCATCGCCACGATCTGGTGCTTGGCGAGATCGCCGGGCTCGGCGATGCGCGGATGCTGCTTCAGATAGCGCGGAGATGCGACGACAACGCGGCTGATCTCGCCGACCCGCATCGCCACCATCGCCGAATCCGCGAGAGGGCCGATGCGAAGCGCGATATCGACCCCCTCCTCGACCAGATTGACCGCGCGATCGAACAGCAACAGCTTCGCCGACACCGTCGGATAGGCATCGAGAAACGCATCGAGGATCGGCCGCAGCACCATCTCACCCGACACCACGGGCGCAGTGATCGCGAGCAGACCGCGCGGCGCGGAGCGCGGTCCGGCCGCGATGTCGTCGGCCTCCTCCAGCTCGGTGAGCACGCGCCGGCAGATCACGACATAGCGCTCGCCCTCCTCGCTCAGCTTGATCGCGCGTGTCGTCCGGTGCAGCAGCTCGGCGCCGACGCGCTCCTCCAGAAAGGCGATGGCGCGGCTGACCGCTGCCGGCGAACGGCCGAGCTTGCGGCCCGCGGCAGCGAGGCTCCCCTCGTCCACCGCAAGCACGAATACTTTCATCGCATCCAGACGATCCATGTGCTTCCCGCCGTCCCCCAGGGCTCCAGCCGAAGGCTAGGCGTTCGGCCACGCCGCGACAACTGTCGATCCGGCATTCGTTCGCGCCGCGAAAGAATGTCTGCCGGGCAGCGCATATTCGCAGCCGGGGCGGCGCAGCGTACCTCATTGCCGAAGCCAGCCACCGCTGGCGCAGGTTCTGAAAGCCAACAACAGGAGCCCATCATGGGTATCGAGCAGAAGGTCGCCATCGTCACCGGTGCATCACAGGGTATTGGCGCCGCCCTGGTCCAGGGTTTTCGCGATCGCAACTACCGCGTCGTCGCAACGGCGCGCTCCGTCAAGCCGTCAAGCGACGAAGACGTCCTCGCCATTGCCGGCGACATCGCCGACCGGGCCACCGCCGAGCGCGTGGTCTCGCAGGCCATCGCCCGCTTCGGCCGTGTCGACACGCTGGTCAACAATGCCGGCATCTTCGTCGCAAAGTCGTTCACCCAGTACACGGACGAAGACTATGCGGCGGTGATGGGCACCAACGTCGCCGGCTTCTTCCACATCACCCAGCTCGCCATCGCCGAGATGGAGAGGCAGGGCTCCGGCCACGTGGTCCAGATCACGACCACACTGGTCGACCACGCCAATTCGAACGTGCCTTCGGTGCTGGCCTCGCTGAGCAAGGGTGGGCTGAACGCCGCGACCAGATCGCTTGCGATCGAATACGCGAGGCGCGGCATCCGCGTGAACGCTGTGGCGCCCGGCATCATCAAGTCGCCGATGCACCCGGTCGCGACGCATGCGCAGTACGGCGCCATGCATCCGGTGGGCCACATGGGCGAGATGTCCGACATCGTCGATGCCGTGCTCTATCTCGAGGGCGCCTCGTTCGTCACCGGCGAGATCCTGCATGTCGACGGCGGCCAGAGCGCCGGCCACTGACCGCGGAGAAGCATCATGCCCATCGTCACCATTCAAGTGACCCGCGAGGGAACGACGCCGGGAGCGGCGTCGGTTACCGCGGAGGAGAAGGCGGCGCTGATCAAGGGATCGAGCGAACTCCTGCGCGACGTTCTCGGCAAGCCGCTCGAGGCCACCTTCGTCGTGATCGAGGAAGTCGACACCGACAATTGGGGATGGGGCGGCCTGCCCGTGCAGGAATTCCGGCGCCGCCGCGCCAGCCAGACAGGATGATCCGAGCGCCGTTACGCGCAGGAGGATGACATGACCAAAGCAGATACCAAGCAACATCTGGAGACCCGGCTGCATCCGCAGCCGGGATCAACATCGCAGGCAACCTGGCGCTATGCGGTGGCGGGCTTGTCCGCATCGCTGGTCGGACTCGGCCTTGCCCGCTTTTCCTACACACCGCTGATCCCCGCCCTGATCGCGGCCAAATGGTTCAGCGCGTCCGACGTGGTCTATCTCGGCGCAGCGAACCTCGCCGGCTATCTGGCCGGCGCGCTCGCGGCCCGCACGGCAGCCGCCTGGACCGGCGCGGTCCGTGCACTACGGGCCATGATGCTGCTCGCCACCCTTTCTTTCTTCGCAAGCTCGGTACCAGTGTCGTTCACCTGGTTCTTTGCCTGGCGCTTTCTGTCTGGCCTCACCGGCGGCATCATCATGGTGCTGGCAGCCTCCGTCATCCTGCCGCACACTTCACCCGCGCGGCGCGGCATTGTCGGCGGGGTGATCTTTGCCGGGGTCGGCCTCGGCGTCGCCGCCTCGGGCACGCTGGTGCCGTTGCTGCTGCAGCAGGGCTTGCAACAGGCCTGGTATGGCCTGGGGGCCCTATCCGCTCTGCTCACGTTCGCGAGCTGGTGGAATTGGCCGACCGAAGCGAAAGGTGATGCTGCGCCTTCTCCGCATCAAGGGAAGCACCATCGCGCCTCGACGGCGGCCCGCGCGCTGCTGGTCCAGTATGGCCTCAACGCGGTGGCGCTGGTGCCGCACATGGTCTTCATCGTCGATTTCGTCGCGCGTGGCCTTGGCCAGGGCATCGCTGCGGGATCGCGCTATTGGGTGCTGTACGGCCTCGGCGCCATCGTCGGTCCGCTCGTCACCGGCCATGTCGGTGATCGCTCGGGCTTCGGGCCGGCGTTGCGGGCGGCGTTCCTGGTCGAGGCGGCGGCCGTGCTGCTGCCGACCGTCAGCGCCGCGCCGCTCTCGCTGATCGTATCGAGCGTCGTGGTCGGCAGCTTCACGCCGGGCATCGTTCCGCTGGTGCTCGGGCGCATCCACGAGCTCGTGCCGCATGCGACGGAGCAGCAGCGCGCGATATGGAGCCACGCCACCACCAGCTTTGCGCTGTTCCAGGCAGCCGCCGCTTACGGCTTCTCCTGGATCTACGCTCAGACCGGCGGCGACTATCTGGTGCTGTTCGGACTCGGCGGCGGCGCCGTGGTGCTTGCGCTCGCGATCGACCTCGGTCTCGCGCTGACCATGCGCAAGGCTTAGACCTCAGGCCGGCGGCGCGATCAGGAATACTGCATCACGCCGTCGTCGATCCGGCCGAAGCGCAACGAGACGATGTCGAGCGCGTAGTTCTGGTACAGCCGCCACGGCCGCTTAGAGCCCTGCTTAGGCATTTTGGCGACCGAGCGCTGCACATAGCCCGAGGTGAAATCGAGCGACGGCTGCGCGGTGATCTCGGGGTCGTCATTGTGCGGCATGCATTGGCGGAAATTGTGCCGGTCCATGTAGTTGATGAGCCGGCACACATATTCGCAGGTGAGGTCGCATTTCAGCGTCCAGGACGCATTGGTGTAGCCGAAGGCCGAGGCCATGTTCGGCACGTCGGCATACATCATTCCCTTGTAGGTCAGCGTGTTGGCGAAATCGACAGTGCGGCCGTCGACGCGGACCTCGAGACCGCCGACCACCTGAAGCACCAGCCCTGTTGCCGTCACGATGATGTCGGCCGAGAGCTCCCGGCCGTGCTTCAGGCGGATGCCGTCATGCGTGAAGGTGTCGATCTCGCTGGTGACGACGCTGGCGCGCTGCTCGCGGATTGCCTTGAACAGGTCGCCGTCGGGCACCAGGCACAGCCGCTGATCCCAGGGATTGTAGCGCGGCGTGAAATGGGTCGCCACGTCATAGTCCGGACCGAGCGCCATCTGGACGCCCTTGAGGATGAGGTCCTTCACCTTCGCTGGCCGACGTCGGCTGAGCTGGAAGAAGAACATCCCCCACATCACGTTGCGCCAGCGGATCAGATGATAGGCCAGCCGCGCCGGCAGGTTGCGGCGCAATTTGTTGGCGACGGGATCCTGCGCCGGCCGCGACACCACATAGGTCGGCGAGCGCTGCAGCATGGTGACCTGCGCCGCCTTCTTGGCGAGCTCCGGCACCAGCGTCACCGCGGTCGCGCCCGAGCCGATCACGACGACGCGTTTTCCCGCATAGTCGATGTCCTCGGTCCATTTCTGCGGATGCACGATGCGGCCTGCGAAATCACCGGCGCCCTTGAACTCCGGCGTGTAGCCCGCCTCATATTTGTAATAGCCCGAGCACATGAACAGGAAATTGCAGGTGAAGCGCACCAGCTCGGTCGCGCCCTCGCCCGTGATGCGCTCGGCCTCGACCGTCCAGCGCGCATCCGGCGTCGACCACGCCGCGCGCTTGACGCGATGGCGGAAACGGATGTGCCTATCGATGCCATTCTCGCTGGCGGTCTCGCGCACATAATTCAGTATCTGCGGCCCGTCCGCGATCGCCTTCGGGTCGGTCCACGGCTTGAAGGAATAGCCGAGCGTGAACATGTCGCTGTCGGAGCGGATGCCGGGATAGCGAAACAGGTCCCAGGTGCCGCCGATGCAGTCGCGTCCCTCCAGGATGACGTAGCTCTTGGTCGGACACCTGGTCTGCAGATGATAGCCCGCACCGACGCCGGACAGGCCGGCACCGACGATCAGCACGTCGAAATGTTCTTGTTGCATGGTTTCCTCCGCCAGGACGGATTGTCCGCCCGCCGCTGCTGGCCGTCAATCGGCAATCGGGCGGGCAGCAACCGTAAAGCGAGTTGAATTCCATGTGCCGAAACAACGAAGCCCCGGATCGCTCCGGGGCTTCGCGTCGATGGTCGATCGGACCGGCGGATCAGTAGCGGTAGTGGTCGCTCTTGTACGGGCCTTCCTGCTTCACGCCGATGTAGTCGGCCTGGTCCTTGCGCAGCTCGGTGAGCTTGACGCCGATCTTGGCGAGGTGCAGGCGGGCGACCTTCTCGTCGAGCGTCTTCGGCAGCACGTAGACCTTCTTCTCGTACTTGCCGTCCTTGTTGTTGGCGAACAGCTCGATCTGCGCCAGTGTCTGGTTGGTGAAGGACGCCGACATCACGAAGGACGGGTGGCCCATCGCATTGCCGAGGTTCACGAGGCGGCCCTCCGACAGCATGATGATGCGGTGCTTGTCGGGGAATTCGATCTCATCCACCTGCGGCTTGATGTTGGTCCACTTCAGATTGCGCAGCGCGGCGATCTGGATCTCGTTGTCGAAGTGGCCGATGTTGCAGACGATGGCGCGATCCTTCATCGCGCGCATGTGCTCGATGGTGATGATGTCCTTGTTGCCAGTGGCGGTGACGAAGATGTCGGCGCGGGGCGCGGCGTCTTCCATGGTCACGACCTCGTAGCCTTCCATCGCGGCCTGCAGCGCGCAGATCGGATCGACCTCCGACACCATGACGCGGCAGCCGGCCTGGCGCAGCGAGGCGGCCGAGCCCTTGCCGACGTCGCCGAAGCCGGCGACCATCGCGACCTTGCCGGACAGCATCACGTCGGTGCCGCGGCGGATGCCGTCGACCAGCGATTCACGGCAGCCATAGAGGTTGTCGAACTTCGACTTGGTGACGCTGTCGTTGACGTTGATGGCCGGCCACAGCAGCGTGCCTGCCTTCTGCATGTCGTAGAGACGATGCACGCCCGTCGTGGTCTCCTCGGAAACGCCCTTGATGCTCTTGGCGATCCCGGCGAAGTAGCCCTTCGGCTTCTCCTTGAGCTGCTTCTTCAGAAGCGCGAAGAAGACTTCCTCTTCCTCGGAGCCGGGCTTGTCCAGGAAGGCGGCGTCGCCGTTCTCGGCGCGAAGGCCGAGATGGACGTACATGGTGGCGTCACCACCGTCGTCGAGGATCATGTTCGGGTGACCGCCGCCGTGCCAGTCGAACAGCTTTGCGGTGTAGTCCCAGTACTCGGTCAGCGTCTCGCCCTTGACGGCAAAGACGGGAATGCCGGCGGCCGCGATCGCGGCGGCAGCGTGATCCTGCGTCGAATAAATGTTGCAGGAGACCCAGCGGATGTCGGCGCCGAGCGCGGCCAGCGTCTCGATCAGCACGCCGGTCTGGATCGTCATGTGCAGCGAGCCGGCGATGCGGGCGCCCTTCAGCGGCTGCTTCGGGCCGTACTCCTCGCGGGTGGCCATCAGGCCGGGCATCTCGGTCTCGGCCAGCGAGAGCTCCTTGCGGCCGAAATCGGCGAGCGAAATGTCCTTGACGATGTAATCGGTGAAGCCGGGCTTCGCGTTCATGAGAGGTTCCTGTTTGTTTGGCTCGTCATTCCGAGGCGCTCGTGAAACCAGCGAACCCGGAATCGGCAAGGTGCGAAATTCCGGGTTCGCCGCGGTTGCGGCGCCCCGGAACGACGCAAGTGAATCAGAGCGCGCGCTTGAGCTGCTCGACGAGGTCGGTCTTCTCCCAGGAGAAGCCGCCCTCATTGTCGGGCGTGCGACCGAAATGGCCGTAGGCCGCGGTGCGCGCGTAGATCGGGCGGTTGAGGTCGAGATGGGTGCGGATGCCGCGGGGCGTCAGATCCATCGCCTGCGCCGCCGCCTTCTCGAGCTCCTCCTCCGGCACCTTACCGGTTCCGTGGGTGTCGATGTAGATCGACAGCGGACGCGCCACGCCGATGGCGTAGGCGAGCTGCAGCGTGCAGCGGTCGGCCAGACCGGCGGCAACGATGTTCTTGGCGACGTAGCGCGCGGCATAGGCCGCCGAACGGTCGACCTTGGTCGGATCCTTGCCGGAGAACGCGCCGCCGCCATGCGGGGCCGCACCGCCATAGGTGTCGACGATGATCTTACGGCCGGTCAGGCCGGAGTCGCCGTCGGGACCACCGATGAAGAACTTGCCGGTCGGGTTGATGTGCCAGATCGTCTTCGACGTGATCCAGTCCTTCGGCAGCGCCTCGCGAACATAAGGCTCGACGATGTCGCGAATCTGCTTGGACGAGATGTCCTCGATCAGATGCTGGTGGGAGACCACGATCTCGCGCACGCCGACCGGCTTGCCGTTCTCGTACTGCACGGTGACCTGGCTCTTGGAGTCCGGACCGAGCACCTTCTCCTTTCCGGAGTGACGCGCTTCGGAGATCAGACGCAGGATCTTGTGGGCATAGAAGATCGGCGCCGGCATCAGATCGGGCGTCTCGTTGGTGGCATAACCGAACATGATGCCCTGGTCGCCCGCACCCTCTTCCTTGACCTCTCCCGGCTGCAGCGCATCGACGCCCTGGGCGATGTCGGCCGACTGCGGATGCAAGAGGATCTCGATGTCGCAGGTCTTCCAGTGGAAGCCTTCCTGCTCGTAGCCGATGTCCTTGATCGCGCCGCGGACGACGCCCTCGATCTGCTCGTTGGTGACCGACTTCGGACCACGGGTCTCGCCGGCGATCACCACCTTGTTGGTGGTCGCGAGCGTCTCGCAGGCAGCGCGGATCTGCCAGGGGTCGATGCCGGCCTTCGGCCCTTCGCGGTAGAACAGATCGACGATCTCGTCGGAGATCCGGTCACAGACCTTGTCCGGGTGCCCTTCGGACACGGACTCGCTGGTGAAGAGATAGGACGCGCGCATCAGTAACCCCTTGTTCCGCCGCTAGCCGGCGGGCGTTTGCGATGTTTACTTTTGATGATGTCAATCACGCCGACGCGAGATGACGTAGGATTCGTCGAGAAACCAGAGCCCATTGTACTTTCGCAGCACGTCCCTGGCGGCATCCAGAGTGCGGCCGTTTTGAGTCATTTCTATCAACCGGTCGTCCTCAATCTGAGCGACATACACCGCCGCATTCCACGCTGCAAAGGCCGTCGAGGTTCCGATCGTCCCGGTTACCTCGTTGGGCAGCGCTTCCATATCATACCTGAAGATCGAGCGGTTATCTGCATAGGCGTTAAAATTTAAGTCGCGGCCCACCGAACCGAGTTCATACTTAACGGCGCGCAATAGCTCATGACGGCTCACCGCGAAAGGATTTTCTCCAGGCCAGATCGCCTGGATCATTTCCATGCCCGGATCCTGCCCATGGGAGTGAATACCGATCAAGCGCCCGCCCGGCCGAAGCGCGCGCGCCAGGGGGGCGATGATCCGCTTGGCGCGGAAGTTGACCGAGGACAGGGCGCGGTAGGGCTGGGACGCGATGACGAGGTCGAAATTGGCTTCGGTCTGGCCCGGCCGCGGAATGGTCGCATCCAGCAGGAACCTTTGGTCCTCGCGATACAGCACCAGAACCACCGGCCGCTCATACAGCGGCATGGCGGTGCGCGGGCTGATCGCGGCGCGCCAGTTCTGCTCCAGGAACGGCCGAAGCCCTGCGATCTGCTGCTCGAACTCGCCCGACGAGGCGCCCCGCAGCGGGACCTCGTGCCAGACGGTCGCAGCCGCCGCCGCTGGCGATGCCGGCGTGAGCCAGGGCGCCTCCGAGTAGAACATGTTGGTGAAGACAAACACCGACGCCGGATGCTCGAAAATGCGATCCGGCACCTTCTCCAGCGTCAGGCGCAAATCCTCCAGGCTGAGCTCCTTGCCGGCGACGTAGAACGGCATGTGCGGAAAGCGCTGGTGCGTCGCGCGCAGCACCCGCGCCAGCACCGTGCCGTCGCCGACGCCGGCGTCGAACATGCGCAGGGCAGGCGGGCGCGGATGGATCGAGGCGAGCTCCAGCGCGACCCTGTCGGCGATCACCCGCTTCTCGCTGCAGGTGTGGACGAACAGCAGGTATTTCTGGCGGTTCTCGAAGAAGCGGAAATTGCCGCGCGGATCGCGCTTCTCGGGCGGCACCTGAAGCCCCCGCGGCGGCGGCACGCCGCCGGCCATCGAGGCCGCCATATAGGCCTGGATCCGCTCCAGCGTGTCGATGGTGATGCGCTTGCCCTCGCGCAGGCGGTGCACCAGCTTCCCATCGTTCACCGCGCGCCGACCGAACGTCGATTCCGCCATGTCCGCCTTGCGGCAGAACTCCGTGATCTGGCTCAGGATTTCGTCATTCTTCATGAGTGGGACGCAGTGGGCAGGACGGGTGGGACTGCCCCTCGTAGCAAAATCTGCCCACCAAGGGAATAGCGGATCGAGGCATCTCCTCCGCCATTCGTGCCACCACCGGCCGTGAACCCTTCCACTCTGCCGGGCAACAAACAGGCGCTCTTCCTCCGATGGGGACCATCGCCATGCGCCGCCTGTTCGTCGCGCTCAGTCTGCTCGCCGCAACCCTGTGGTCCGCGCCCGCGCTGGCGCAGGCCCGCAATCAGCTTGGGCCGCTCTGCACCACCGATACGACGCCGGCGGACAAGATGATCGATGCCTGCAACAAGATCATCGCGTTGAAGGTGTTTCGAGGCGAGCAGCTGGCGACGATCCATTTCTGGCGCGCAGTGGGCTGGAACAAGAAGGGCGACTATTCGAAGGTCATCGCTGATGCCACCGAAGCGATCCGGCTGCAGCCGAGCCAGGCGGCCTACAATCTCAGGGGGTCGGCCTATTACGACAAGGGCGAGTACGAGATCGCGATCAGCGATTTCGACGACGCGCTGAAGCTCGGGCCGCCCAGCGGCACCATCTTCCACAACCGGGGCAACGCCTGGCGCGGCAAGCAAGACTACGCCAAGGCCATTGCCGACTACGACATGGCGATCAAGGCCGATCCGAAATCGGCATTCTCGTTCCAGAATCGCGGCCTCTCGAAAGAGGCACTCGGCGATCTCGACGGCGCGCTCTCCGACATCAACCAGGCGATCCGGCTCGATCCCTCGCTGCCGCAGCCGCTGATCAACCGCACCGCGATCTGGCGCGCCAGGGGCGATCTCGATCGCGCCATCGCCGACGGCACCGAGGCGATCCGCCTCGCCAAGGACAAGCCGCCGGTCAACATCATGACGCCGCCGAACAGCGTGCTGATCTCCGGCTACATCCATCGCGCGCTCGCCTATGAGGCCAAGGGCGACTATGCGCACGCAACTGACGATTACAGGGCGACGCTGGCCATCACGGCGTCGGATGCCGGCAGCAAGGCCAATCAGGCCACCGCCAGGGTGCGGTTGTCGCTGGTAACGGAGCCGGCCGCGCCGCCCCCGCGCGATGCGCCCTCACCGACGACGCAGCCGACCTCCGCCCCTGCTCCGCAGCAGACCGGCGCGACGCCCGCGCCCTCGCCTGCTCCGGCCATTCGCGGCACGCGCATGGCGCTGGTGGTCGGCAACGGCGCCTACGCGCATGTCAAGGCGCTGCCCAATCCGGCCAACGATGCGCGCGCCGTCGCCAAGAGCCTGCGCGACATCGGCTTCACCGTCGCCGAGGGCATCGATCTCGATCGTGCCGCGATGCAGAGAATGACGCGCGAGTTCTTGCGCGAGGCGGCGCGGGCGCAGATTGCCGTGGTCTATTATGCCGGCCATGGCGTGCAGGTGGACGGCCGCAACTATCTCATTCCCGTCGACGTCGAGCTCAAGCCGGGCACGGCCATGACCGCGGCGATGATCGACATGGACACGATCATGGCCGGGCTCGACGACCAGGTTCGCACCAACATCCTGATCTTCGATGCCTGCCGCAACAATCCAATGGCGCAGCAGGTCGCATCCGCCGGCACCAATCGCGCCATTGAAGGCGCCTCCGGTCTCGCGGCACCGACGAGCCTCGGTAGCGGCGCGACGCTGGGCGCCGGCACGCTGATCGCCTTCGCAACCGCGCCAGGGCAGGTCGCACTCGACGGGGAAGGCGCGAACTCGCCGTTCTCCGCCGCCCTCTCCCGCCATATCGGCACGCCGGGGCTGGAAGTGCAGCAGATGCTGACGCGGGTGCGGGCGGAAGTGGTGTCGAGCACCAAGAACAAGCAGGTGCCGTGGTCGAATTCCTCGCTGCTGGGCGAGGTCTACCTGGCGGAGAAGTGACGACGCGTTTACGGCTCGTCATCCCGGGATGGTGCGCAAGCACCAGACCCGGGATCTCGAGATTCCGGTTTCGATGCTTCGCATCGCCCCGGAATGACACTTGACCTCAATTGCCCCACACTTCCTTCGCGATCTCGACGGCAAGGCTGAGCTTGGCCCACTGCTCTTCCTCGGAGAGGATGTTGCCCTCCTCCGTCGAAGCAAAGCCGCATTGCGGGGAGAGCGCGAGCTGCTCCAGCGGTGCGAACTTGGCGGCTTCCTCCAGACGGCGCTTGATGTCGTCCTTCTTCTCCAGCTCGCCGAACTTCGAGGTGATGACGCCGACCACGACGACCTTGTTGCCCTTGGGCAGGAAGCGCAGCGGCTCGAAGCCGCCGGCGCGGTCGCTGTCGTATTCGAGGAAGTAGCCGTCGTAATTGGTGCCGGCGAGCATGGTTTCGGCAACGGGCTCGTAGCCGCCCGAAGAAATCCAGGTCGAGCGGAAATTGCCGCGGCAGACATGGGTCGTCACCACCATGTCGGCGGGCTTCTCGGCCAGCGCGTAGTTGATGATGCGCGCATAGATCTGCTGGAGACCGTCCGGATTGTCGCCGCGCTCGCGCGCCTTCTGCAATTCGTCCTGCGAGCAGAGATAGGCCCAAACCGTGTCGTCGAACTGGAGATAGCGACAGCCGGCGTCGTAGAACGCCTTCACCGCCTTGCGATAGGTCTTGCCGAGGTCCTCGTAGAACGCCTCAAGATCAGGATAGACGTCCTTGGAGATCGACTTGCGGCCGCCGCGGAAGTGCAGCACCGCCGGCGAGGGAATCGTCATCTTGGCGGTGACATGAGCCTGGTCGGCGTACTTCTTCAGGAAGCGGAAGTGGTCGAGCATCGGGTGGTCGGCGGGGAAGTCGAGCTTGTCGATCACCCGCACAGCATCGTGACGGGTCTGCACGCCCGCGAACTGGATGCCGGTGTCGGGGTGGAACAGCTCGCAGCCGGTGAGCTTGGCCAGGAAGTCGAAGTGCCACCAGGAGCGGCGGAATTCGCCGTCGGTCGCGAGCTTCAGGCCGATCGAGGCCTGCTTGTGCACGACCTTCTCGATCTCCATGTCCTCGATCTTGCGTAGATCGTCGGCTGAGATCTCGCCCTTCTCGAGCCGGTTGCGGGCTTCCTTGATTTTGGCAGGTCGCAGGAGGCTGCCGACCTCGTCGGCGCGGAAGGGGGCTTTGGTTCGCTGCATTTGTTACTCCCGAGGATATTTTCTATAGCGTTTTCAAGCGAAGCGGCGACCGGTTCGCGCGAAGAAAACGCGTCGGACAAGTTAGTGGGCCGCCGCCCCTGCGACGCCGAGGTGCCGCTCCAGGACCGAGGGGTCGGCCTTCAGCGCGGAGCTCGGGGCGTCGTGGACGATCGTTCCGCGCTCCAATATCACAACCCGATCGGCAAGCCCCAGAATCTTTTGGGCATTCTGCTCGACGATGATCGAGCAGATACCCCCTGCCCGGGTGATGGTCCCGATCGCCTTCAAGAGCTCCTCGACGATGATGGGGGCCAGACCCTCGGTCGGCTCGTCCAGCAGCAAGACCTTCGGGTTGAGGGTCAGCGCGCGGCCGATCGCCAGCATCTGCTGCTCGCCGCCGGAGAGCTGGTTACCAAAGTTGCTCCGCCGCTCCTTCAGCCGCGGGAACATTTCGTAGACCTTCTCGACCGTCCAGGGGCCCGGCTGGGCCACCGCGGTCATGTTTTCCTCGACCGTGAGCGAGCGGAAGATGTTGCGCTCCTGCGGTACCCAGCCGATGCCAGCGCGGGCGCGCTGGTCGGGCCGCAGCGGGGTGACGTCGGTGCCGGCGAGCGCGACCGAGCCGGAGAAGCGGCGGGGGACGCCGACAATGGAGTTGATCAGCGTGGTCTTGCCGGTGCCGTTGCGCCCCAGCAGCGCCAGCACCTGCCCCTCGGCGAGGCGCAAGGACATGTTGGGCAGCACCACCGCTTCGCCATAACCGGCGCGAAGCGAATCGATCGCGAGCAGGTCAGACATTGACCGCCTCCTCGCCGAGATAGACCGCCTTGACCTGTGGATCGCGCGCGACCTGCTCGGGCGGACCTTCGGTCAGCAGCGCGCCCGAGACCAGCACCGAGATGTGATCTGCAAAGGAGAAGACGAGGTCCATGTCATGCTCGATCAGCAGCACCGTGACGTCACGCGGCAGGCTGCCTACGACGGCGAGGATGTCGTGACGTTCGCTTTCGGGCACGCCGGCGGCAGGCTCGTCGAGCAGCAGCACGCGCGGCTTGGCCGCGATCGCGACGGCGATCTCGAGCAGGCGCTGCTTGCCGTAAGGCAGCGTCACGGTCTGCTCGTTCATGACGTCGAGCAGGTGGAAGCGCGAGAGCAGATCGGCGATCTCGCCATTGACGTCACTGCGCGTGCCCATCCGCCGCCACCAGTCGCCGCCATGGCCGAGACGTTCGGAGACGGCAAGGCCGATGGTCTCCAGCGGCGTCAGGTCGGGATAGAGCTGGTTGATCTGGAAGGTGCGCGACAGGCCACGCAACACGCGCTTGTGCACGGGTAGATCGGTGATGTCCTGGCCTTCGAGCAGGATGCGGCCCGAATTCGGCTTGAGCACGCCGGTGAGCTGGTTGATGACCGTGGTCTTGCCGGCGCCGTTCGGGCCGATCAGCGCGTGGCGGGCGCCCTGCTCGACCTTGAGCGAGAGATCACGGGTGACGCGCAGGCCGCCGAACTGCTTTTCGAGATTCCGGGTTTCGAGCGCTATGGTCACGCGTCGCCCTCCGGTACGGCAACGACGGCCTTGCGTCCGGCAACCTGCCTGATCACCAGGTTGGGAACGTAC
The DNA here is from genome assembly GCF_004114915.1 of Bradyrhizobium guangxiense. NCBI lineage: Bacteria > Pseudomonadati > Pseudomonadota > Alphaproteobacteria > Hyphomicrobiales > Nitrobacteraceae > Bradyrhizobium > Bradyrhizobium guangxiense. The sequence continues at coordinate 4,554,784 of NZ_CP022219.1, forward strand.
AGCACCCAGCGGTGCAGGCGCTGGCGACCGATCAGCACGATCACGACCAGCACGAGGCCGATCCAGAACTGCCAGTATTGCGGGGTGATGGTGGAGAACAATTCCTGGAGCAGGCGAAACACCACCGCACCCATCAGCCCGCCATAGAGATAGCCGGTGCCGCCGATCACCAGCACCAGCATCAGATCCGCCGAACGTTCGAAAGCGAAGACGTCGAGCGAGGCGATCGCGGTGGTCTGGGTGAACAGCGCGCCTGCGATGCCGGCATAGAGAGCCGCGAGCGTGTAGATGGCGATCAGCCGGCGGTTGACGGGAATGCCGATCGCAGCGGCGCGCAGCGGATTGTTCTTGATCGCACGCAGCGACAGGCCGAACGGCGAATGCACGACGCGGCGGGCGAACAGGAACAAGAGGAACAGGACAGTCAGCGAATAGAAGAAGCCGGCCTTGCCGAACAAGTCGAAGGGGATCACGCCGAAGATCGGCTGCATCTCGATGCCCTGCAGACCGTCGGTGCCGCCCGTGATGTTGGAGAAGCGCTCGGCCAGCGCCTCCAGCAGCAGCGCGATGCCGAGTGTCACCATCAGGCGCGTCAGGTCGACGCCGCGGATCACCAGGAAGCTGGTGGCAAAGCCGAGCACCATCGCGGCAAGGCCAGCGGCGATCAGCGCCAGCACGGGCTCGTTGATGATGCCGTGAAGCGCAAGAAGCCCCGCGGCATAGGCGCCGACGCCGAAGAACGCCGCATGGCCGAGCGAGACGATGCCGGCATAGCCGAGGATCAGATCGAGCGACATCGCGAACAGCGCGAGCCGCAGGATATCGGTCATGATCAGATAGCGATTGGGAAAGGCGAAGCCACAGGCCAGCACGATCAGCCAGAAGACGACTTCACCGTAGTGCCAGCGCGCCTGGCGCTGGGCGTGATAACCGACGTCGGACGAAGCGCTCATCGGCGAACTCAACGCGCGGCCGTGCGGCCGAACAGGCCGTTCGGGCGCCAGATCAGGATCACGATCATCATGGTGTAGATCACGAAAGGGCCCATCTTCGGCACGTAATACTTGCCGGCGACGTCGCCGATGCCGAGCAGCAGCGAGGCCAGAAACGGGCCTGTGATCGAGGAGGAGCCACCGACGGTGACCACGATCAGGAAGTAGATCATGAACTTCAGCGGGAAATACGGATCGAGGCCAAGGATCTCCGCGCTCAGTGCACCGCCGAGACCGGCAAGCCCGCAGCCAAAGGCAAAGGTGAAGGCGAACACCTGCGGCACGTTGATGCCGAGGCCGCTCGCCGCGCGCGGATCATCGACGGCGGCGCGCAACCGGCTGCCGAAGCGGGTCTTGGCCAGCACCATCTGCAGACCGATGGTGAGCAGGCCACAGATCACGATGATCATCAACCGGTAGCGGCCGATGCCGACGCCGAGCACGTCGAACTGACCCTGCAGCGCGGCAGGCAGGTTGATGAACACCCGCGAGGACCCCTGGATATAGTCGACGGCCGCAACCGACATGAAGGTCAGCCCGATGGTGAACAGCACCTGGTCGAGATGGCTGCGCGTATAGAGGTGGCGGTAAAGCGTCCGTTCGAGCGCGATGCCGATCGCCGCAGACGAAACGAAGGCGAGCGGCAGTGCGGCGAAGAACGGCCAGCCCATCCGGTTCACCAGCACCATGCAGACATAGCCGCCGGCCATGGCGAAGGCGCCATGGGCGAGATTGACGAAGTTCATCAGGCCAAGCGTGACCGCGAGCCCGCAGGCGAGCACGAACAGCAGCATGCCGTAGGCAACGCCATCGAACAGGTTGGTGAGGATCGCGGTCATCGTCTCAGCTTGGAGTTATCGTCATGGCCGGGCTTGTCCCGGCCATCCACGTTCTTGTCTAGGCCTTCTTTTCCCGGCTTTGCGTGGAAGCCCGGGACAAGTCCGGGCATGACGCGGAGCAAGGGGCATGAGATCCCGGGTTCGCGCTAAGCGGGCCCGGGGATGACGCGCTTTCGCGCGTCACTTCTTGGTCTTGCCGAGATCCTTGACGGCCTCGAAGGTCGCGAACTCGACGTTGTAGAGCTCGCCGTCGACCTTCTCGACCTTGCGGATGTAGATGTTCTGCACGATGTCGCGGGTCTCGGGGTCGATCGAGATCGGGCCGCGCGGACTCTCCCACTTCTGGCCCTTCATCGCTTCGACCAGCTTGGTCCCGTCGGTGTCGCCGCCCGTCTTCTTCAGCGCTTCGTAGATCAGGTGAATGCCGTCATAGCCGCTCACCGCCATGAAGCCCGGACGATTGCCGAACGCCTTCTTGTAGGCTGCGACGAAATCCTTGTTCATCTGCGAGGGATGCGCCGCGGAATAGAGATGCGCGGTGACCGTGCCGAGCACCGCGTCGCCCATGTTGTTGAGCAGGTCGTCGTCGGTGACGTCGCCCGGCCCGATCACCTTTATGCCGGCCTTGTCCAGGCCACGCTCGGCATATTGCTTCATAAAGTTGCCGCCCTGGCCGGCCGGCACGAACACGAAGATCGCGTCGGGCTTGGCGTCCTTCATGCGCTGCAGGAACGGTGCGAAGTCGGGGTTGGCAAGCGGAGTCTTGACCTCTTCGACCACCTCGCCGCCGCCCGCGGTGAAATTCTGCTTGAAGAAATTGAGGGCGTCATTGCCCGGCGCATAGTCCGAGGTCAACGTCGCCACCTTCTTGATGCCGTTCTTCACCGCCCAGTCGCCGATGATGGTCGAGGACTGTGCCAGCGTGAAGCTGGTGCGCACGATATAGGGCGAGCGCTCGGTGATAATGGAGGTGCCGGCCGCCATCACGACTTCCGGGATCTTGGCTTGCGTTGCAAGCGGCGCGGCTGCGAGCGCAGCCGGTGTCACGCCGAAGCCGGCAATGAAGTTGACCTTGTCGTTGACGATCAGCTCTTGCGCGGCGGTCTTGGTCTTGTCCGGGATCGCGGCATCGTCCTTGACGATGATCTCGATCTTCTTGCCGGCGACCGTGTCGCCCTTCTGCTGCATGTAGAGCTTGACCGCGTTCTCGATCTGCTTGCCGGTCGAGGCCTGACCGCCCGTCATCGGCAGGATCAGGCCGACCTTGACGCTGTCCGTGGCCTTGGCTGGCGCAAGACCCGCAAGGCCCGCGATGGCCGCGACGGCAGCCGCCCGAGATGCCTTATGAGACAGTTGCTTGCGTTCGAACATCAGATGTCCCTCCCCTTCATTCCTGACTCTTGTGCCCTGGACCGAGTGCCCGGTCCTTGCCTCAACCTTAGCTCACGCGCGAGCGATTATCGCGCGCCACATGGGCGTCTTTCGCGCCCTCCTTGTCAATCGGACGTTTGGCGAGCTTTCGGCACAAGCAAAACGTTCCGAGGCTGACCGACCGGAAGCGGCGCGGCAATTACGTCAAGGTGACCCCGAGCCAACGCGACGGCGGCCGCTCCATTTGTACGAATGTACAAAGAAAATGGACTTGTCAACGAAACCCCCGGCCGCCGGCCACGCCATGGTGTCGCGAGCCAAGCATTGCAGTTTAGAAACGACGGAGATCACGAGGATGGAGGATTTCGTCTTTCCCTTGCAGAATTTGTACATCGGCGCGCCTTGGCCGGCCGCCTCTTGGTAATAAATTACCTACCTCGAATAAGTCTATTTTACCTTGTTGAAGGCTACCGTTCTTCCCGCCCGCCCCGGGGGCTGGCGTCCAATGACCGAATGCGTGCGCGCCAACACAATGTCCCAAAATTTTCGTTTCGCCCTCCTCGTCCTTGCGCTCGCCGCAGGGCTGTCCGGCTGCGGGACGGTCAACGAGAAGCTTTCCGCCGGCATGGGCGACTACGTCCCGCAATGGGCTGGCGGCCTGCCGGCCGACGCTCCGCCGCGCCCGGGCACCCCGCAATACGATGCCTATATGAAGGAACGCGAACGCAAACGGTTGATGCCGGCGACCGATCGCGAGAAGGAAGAGCAGGCGCAGAAGGGGACGACGGGGACGAATTCGGCTGGCCCGGTGCGTTAAGGGAGCGAATGGCGAATAGGGAGTGGTGAATATAGCAACCCCTTTTATTCGCTACTCGCCACTCACTCTTCGCTAATCCACGAACACCACGGTCTTGCGGCCGTTGAGGATGACGCGGTCGTCGAGATGGTAGCGGATCGCGCGGGCGAGCACGCGGCGTTCGATGTCGCGGCCCTTGCGGACGAGATCTTCCGGCGTGTCGCGATGGCTGATGCGCTCGACGTCCTGGTCGATGATCGGGCCCTCGTCGAGATCACGCGTGACGTAATGCGCCGTGGCGCCGATCAGCTTGACGCCACGCTCATGGGCCTGGTGATAGGGCTTTGCGCCCTTGAAGCCCGGCAGGAACGAGTGGTGGATGTTGATACAGCGCCCCGAAAGCTTTGCCGACAAATCGTCCGACAGGATCTGCATGTAACGGGCGAGCACGACGAGATCCGTCCCAGTCTTGGCGACGAGGTCGAGGATCTGTGCCTCTTGCTCGCGCTTGGTCTCCTTGGTGACCGGCAGATGGTGGAACGGGATGCCGCCGAAATCGAGCCCGGCATAGACCTCGCGCGGATGGTTCGAGACGATCGCAGTCGGAACCATCGGCAATTCGCCGGTGCGCCAGCGATAGAGGATATCGACCAGGCAGTGGTCGGACTTCGACACCAGCAGCATCACCTTGCGATGTGCCGCCCGGTCGCGCATCTGCCATTCCATGCCGAACCGCTCGGCGATCGCGGCGAAACCGGTCTGCAGCGCCGACAGTTCCACGGCGAGATCGGCCGCGGTGAACACCACCCGCATGAAGAACTTGTTGGTCTCGATGTCGTCGAACTGCTGGGCATCGAGGATGTTCTGCCCGTTATGCGCGAGGAACGTCGACACCGCCGAGACGATGCCGGGGCGATCCGGACAGGACAGGGTCAGAACATATTGATGGTCGGGCATGTTGATGAACGGCTTGGCTCTGATGAAGGTTTGTGCAGCGGAACTGTCCGTGATTTGCGCCCTGCTCTAGCACCGACCCCGCCCTTGCGCCAATCCCAACCGCGGAGTCAGGATGAACGGACGATTGCGAATTCTCACCGGAGCATCCCCATGGCCGACCGCTTGAACGGCTACCGCATCCTGATCCTGGAAACGCGCGAGGAAGCGCAGTTCTCCAAGCTTCTGGCCGAGCAAGGCGCCGACGTCGTGCAGTGCCCGATGTTTACCATTCACGATGCGCCGGACCCGGCCCCGGTCGAGGCCTGGATCCGCCGCGCCATCGAGAAGTCCCTCGATGACCTCGTGCTGATGACCGGTGAAGGCCTGCGGCGGATCATGAAGCTCGCCGGCGCCCGTGGGCTCGACGCCGCCCTTGTCGCAGCGCTCGCCAAGACCCGGAAATTCACCCGCGGCCCCAAGCCCGGCAAGGCGCTGCGCGAGGTCGGTCTGGAAGCGCAGCAGACCACGGAGAAACCGACCACCGAAGGCGTGATCGAGATGCTGGGTAGGCTCGATCTGAAGGGCCGCCGCCTTGGCCTGCAGCTCTATCCGGACAAGGACCACAGCACCCTGACCGGCGCGCTTGCGGCACAAGGTGCCGAGGTCGACACCGTGCTGCCCTACGTCTACGACTCCAAGGCGGCGGATGCCAATATCGTCGCCGCCGTCGACGACATGGCCGCGGGGCGGATCGACGCCCTCGCGCTCACCAATCTCGGCCAGGTGCGCCGCCTGATCGAGGCCGCGAAGGCGCATGGCAGCGAGGCCAAGCTGCGCGCCGGCCTCGAACAGACGCTGATTGCGTCGGTCGGCCCGGCGGTCTCCGGTGAGCTCGCCGCGCATGGCCTGCGCACCGATGTCTCGCCGGCCGAAGACGCCTATTTCATGCGCCCGCTGATCTCGGCGATGGCTGCGGCTCTCGCAGAGCGGAAGCCGGCCGCGACCGCCAGATAGGAGCTGAGCGCGGGAGCGGCATGCGGCGGCTCCGATTGACACGCGCGTCGTCGGCCCTAGCTTGCCCGAAATGAAAAGAAACCACACGGGCAGGGAATCGCCGTGACACGAGCCATCGCGCCTTGAGCACGGGCGCACGACCTTCGGCGCTCGCGCCGTTCCGCATCCGCAACTATCGCTTCCAATGGCCATCCGATCTGCTCACCTCCTGGGCGTTCGAGGTGGAGACGCTCGTGCTCGGCTGGGACATCATGGTCGAGACCGGATCGGTGCTGCTGCTCACCGTGCTTGCCTCGCTCCAGTTCGTCGGGACATTGGTCGCGCCGGTGTTCGGCATGATCGGCGACCGCATGGGCCATCGCGATCTGCTGGTCGTGATGCGTCTTGCCTACACGGCGCTCTCGTCGACCATCATGGCTCTGGCACTGACCGGACATCTGTCGCCGCTCAGTGTCATGATCATCGTCGCGGTCATGGGTCTGATTCGCCCCTCCGATCTCGGCGTCCGGGGCGCGCTGCTCGCCGAGATCATGCCGGCCGAGCAGCTGGTGGGCGCCATCAGCGTTGCGCGCACGACCCAGGACAGCGCGCGCATCGCCGGAGCGTTGACGGGCGCCGGGCTGTTCGCCGTCCTCGGCATTGGCCTCGTTTATGTGGCGATCGCCTGTCTCTACCTCACGGCCGCACTTCTCATGCTTTGCCTGACCCGGCCGAAAAGGACCGTCACCACCAGCGATCTTCCGGCGAACAGCCACGCCGTTTCGAGATTGCTGGGCGACTTGAAGGAAGGGATCGTCTACGCCTGGAATGGCCCGGGAATGCGCGCGGCGCTATGCGTCGCCTTCCTGGCCAATCTTACCGCATTTCCCTTCACCGGCGGACTGCTGCCATATATCGCCAGGGAGATCTTTCAGACCGATCAGACCGGCCTCGGGTATCTCTCGGCGAGCTTCGCCGTCGGCTCGCTGACCGGCTCCATCACGCTCAGCCTCGTCAGCGGACTGCGCATTGCCCGGCTTCTGATCGGCGCGACGCTCGCCTGGTACGCCATGCTGCTGGTGTTCGTCGAGGTCAGGACCATGCCGGTGGCAATGGCCTGCCTCGTGCTCGCCGGCATCGCCCAGAGCATGTCGATGATCTCGGCAGCCGTGATCCTGATGCGCACGGCGAGCGCACATCTGCGCGGCCGCGTGATGGGCGTGCGCATGATGGTGATCTATGGCCTGCCGCTCGGGCTCCTGGCGGCCGGCAGCATGATCGACGTCATTGGCTATACCGCGACGGGCTCGCTCTATGCCGCCGCAGGCTTGATCGCGATGCTGGCGATCGCGATCCGTTGGCGAGCCGACCTCTGGCGGGTCCACGCGCCCGCCAATGCGCGATAACGAGACTTCTAATCCCCGTAGCCGCGCAGCCGCTCGACATCGAGGATAGTGACCCCGCCATATTCCAGTCGCAGCAGTCCCTCCTTCTCCAACCGGTTCAGCGCACGGTTGGCGTTCTGCCGGGACATGCCGGAGAGTGCGCCGATCTCCTCCTGGGTGATCTCCAGATGCGCGGTCGATTCCGGATAGAGGATCGGGTTGAACAGTGAGGCAATGCTGCGAGCGAGGCGCGCGGTCGCGTCCAGTGTGCGGTTGACCTCGAGCATGCCGATGAACTGACCGAGTCGCTCGTTGAGCTGGCGCACCAGAAAGCGGTTGAAGCCGACGCTGTTCTCGAACAGCCACATGAAGGCGCTGCGTTCCATCAGCGCGACTCGGCTGTCGCGGAGCGCGACCACGTCATAACGGCGCGGCTCGTTCTTGAGCACGCTGCCCTCGCCGAACCAGGCCCCTGCCGTCAACCCGGCAAGGCTGGTCTCCTTGCCGTCGCGCGATACCCCGCCCATGCGGGCAAGGCCGCTCACCATGCCGGCCCAATAGGCAAACGTGTCACCGCGCATGAATACGGTCTCGCCGGTGCCGTAGGACCGCTCCGTGATTCCGGCACGCGCGACCTCGATCTCAGCTTGCGTGAGCTCGCGCGACCAGGCGGCGACGCGCTTCAGATGATCTTCTGCAATCATGATCTCGCGGCCAGCCGCACCGTTTGGTCACTCCGCCTTCTGTTGCATTGCAACATGATGATTTCGACCGCCATCCGACGAAAGATGGAGGCCGCTGCCGCCCCGCAAACTTTGTCGCAGAATTGTCAGCCGGGAGACATTTCAAAATAGCGCTTTCCCCTATTGAGGACCACCTTGGGCGATGCGGCTTTTGATCCCTGACGGGAACGAGAGTGGCGGCTCCGGTCGAGACCATCTGCTGCATGGCCTCGCCGGTACGGCCGTACTAGGATCGCTGGCAGGAACGGACGAAGAGCGCAGCCAAAAAGCGCCATCACCGGGAGGGATTCGTTTGGTGGCTACCAGTCTCGAAGTGCGCGGCGTGTCCTTGCGATTCGGCGGCGTCCGTGCGCTGACCGACGTCAGCTTCGCCATCAAGGACGGCGAGCTGTTCTCGATCATCGGTCCCAATGGCGCCGGCAAGACCTCGATCGTGAACTGTATTTCCGGTCGCTACAAGCCGACCGAGGGCCAGCTGTTCTATGGGGAGCGCGACATCACCGGCCTGACGCCGAATGCGCGGGCCTCGCTCGGCATCGGCCGCACCTTCCAGAACCTGGCGCTGTTCCACCACATGAGCGTGCTCGACAACATCATGGTCGGCCGCCATCACCTCCTCAAGAACAACTTCCTCACCGGCTCGCTGTACTGGCTCACCGGCGCGCGCAAGGAGGAGCTCGAGCACCGCCGCAAGGTCGAGGAGATCATCGACTTCCTCGACCTCCAGTCGGTGCGGAAAGCGCAGGCCGGCACACTCTCCTACGGGCTGCGCAAGCGCGTCGAGCTCGCCCGCGCCATGGCGCTGGAGCCGCGCCTCATCCTCCTCGACGAGCCGATGGCCGGCATGAACTTCGAGGAGAAGGAAGACATGGCGCGCTACATCGTCGATCTCAACGAGGAGTTCGGGATGACGGTGGTGATGATCGAGCACGACATGGGCGTGGTGATGGACATCTCCCACCGCGTCATGGTGCTGGATTTCGGCAAGAAGATCGCCGAAGGCGATCCGGCGGCGGTGCTCGCCGATCCCCATGTCAAGCGTGCCTATCTGGGTGAGGAAGACGAGGTGCTGGTCGATCCCGACGACAAGCCCGTTGCTCCGGAGTGCGCGGCATGATGGATTACTCAGGCCGCGTCGCGCAGGCCGACACCTATCCGAAGATGCTCCGGCTCAACGCGAAGGAGCACGGCAACGAGATCGCATTGCGCGAAAAGGATCTCGGACTGTGGCGGCTGTTCACGTGGAACGACTACCAGGCCCGCGTGCGCGACTTCGCCCTCGGTCTCGTCGAAATGGGCCTCGGCCGCGGCGACGTCATCGGCATCATCGGCGACAATCGGCCGGACTGGGTGGCGGCGGAAGTGGCGACGCACGCCATCGGCGGCCTCAGCCTCGGACTATATCGCGACGTGCTCGACGAGGAGGCCTCCTATCTCCTCAACTATGGCGAGGCGCAGCTCGTCTTCGCCGAGGACGAGGAGCAGGTCGACAAGCTGCTCGCCCTCGCCGAGCGCGCGCCGAAGCTGAAGCACATCATCTATTCCGATCCGCGCGGGATGCGGAAATACGACGATCCCAGGCTGATGTCGGCCGAAAAGTTTGCCGAGCTCGGCCGGGCACGTGCCACGCGCGAGCCGGAGCTCTACGACAAGCTCGTCGATGCCACCAAGGGCGAGGACGTCGCGATCCTCTGCACCACGTCGGGCACCACGTCCCATCCCAAGCTCGCGATGCTCGCCGCCGGCCGCGTGCTCGGCCACTGCGCGACCTATCTCGCCTTCGATCCGAAGGGACCGGACGACGAATATGTCTCGGTGCTGCCGCTGCCCTGGATCATGGAGCAGGTCTACGTGCTCGGCAAAGGCCTCTTGTGCCGGATGAAGATCAACTTCGTCGAAGAGCCCGATACCATGATGAACGATCTGCGCGAGATCGCGCCGACCTTCGTCCTGTTCGCCCCTCGCGTCTGGGAATCCATCGCCGCCGATGTCCGCGCCAAGGTGATGGACGCAACGCCCTTCAAGCAGCGCCTGTTCGATATCGGCATGAAGAACGGCCTCGCCGCCCTCGAACAGGGCAAGCGGTCCGGCTTTGCCGATGCCATCCTGTTCCGCGCGCTCCGCGACCGCCTCGGCTTTACCCGGCTGCGTTCAGCCGCCACCGGCGGCGCGGCGCTCGGGCCTGACACCTTCAAGTTCTTCCAGGCCATGGGCGTGCCGTTGCGCACGCTGTACGGCCAGACCGAGCTGTTAGGCGCCTATACGCTGCATCCCGAGGGCAAGGTCGATCCTGACACCACCGGCGTGCCGATGGCCGACAATGTCGAGATCCGCATCGACAATCCCGACGTCCATGGCGTCGGCGAAATCGTGGTGCGGCACCCCAACATGTTTCTGGGCTACTACAAGAACCCGGAAGCGAGTGTCGCCGACATCAAAGACGGCTGGATGTTGTCGGGCGATGCCGGCTATTTCAACGCCAACAGCCAGCTCGTCGTGATCGACCGCATCAAGGACCTCGCCGAGACCTCGCGCGGCGAGCGCTTCTCGCCGCAATTCATCGAGAACAAGCTGAAATTCTCGCCCTATATCGCCGAAGCCGTGGTGCTGGGCGCCGGCCGCGACGCGCTCGCGGCGATGATCTGCATCCGCTACTCCATCATCTCCAAATGGGCGGAGAAGAACCGCCTCTCCTTCACGACCTACAGCGATCTCGCCTCGCGGCCCGAAGTCTACGCGCTGCTGCAGAAGGAGGTCGAGACCGTCAACGCCACGCTGCCGCCGGCGCAGCGCATCTCGCGCTTCCTGCTGCTCTACAAGGAGCTCGACGCCGACGACGGCGAGCTCACCCGGACGCGAAAGGTACGCCGCGGCGTCATCAACGAGAAATACGCCGGCATCATCGACGCCATCTACCGCGGTGATTCCGACATCCCCGTCGACACCGTGATCCGCTTCCAGGACGGCACCACGCAGCGGGTGCGAACGACGCTGCGCGTGGTGGACCTCGGCGGACATGGCCACATGGCGGAGGCTGCGGAGTGACACAAATAGTCGTCATGCGCGGGCTTGCCCCGCGCATCCATCCTCTTCCGAACAATCTTCCTTCCGCATCGATGGATTGCCGGGTCAAGCCCGGCAATGACGAGCCGAGCCACCCAACATGAACACCGCCTTTCTCATCCAGCTCCTGGTCAACGGTCTCGTGGTCGGCACGCTCTATGGCGTGGTCGCGATGTCGTTCGTGCTGATCTACAAGGCGACACAGGTCGTCAACTTCGCGCAAGGCGAGCTGCTGCTGGTCGGCGCCTGGGTGTGCTGGGCCTTGCTTGCGAAATACCAGGTGCCGTTCTGGATCGGCATGCCGATCACGCTGGTCTTCATGTTCGTGTTCGGCATCGCGGTGCAGGTGCTGATCCTGCGGCCGATGATCGGCGAGCCGATCATCTCGGTGATCATGGTGACGATCGGTCTCTCCACCGTGCTGCAGGCGACGCTGAAATGGATGTTCGGGGTCAATCCGCAGCCGTTCCCGCGCGTGTTCGAGAGCCAGTCGGTCAGCCTGTTCGGACTGCAGATCCAGACCGTCTACGTCATGAGCCTCGTGGTGTCGGTCGCCATGATGGTCGGCATGGCCTGGTTCTTCCGTGCCTCCAAATACGGTCTTGCGATGCGCGCCACCGCGTTCAACCAGCAGGTCGCGCAGTCGCTCGGCATTTCCGTGAAGAGCGTGTTCGCGATGGCCTGGGCGATCTCGGCGACGGTGTCGGCGGTCGCGGGTGTCGTCGTCGCGGTCGTGAACGGCGTGTCTTCGGGCCTTGCCGCCTACGGCATCAAGGTGTTTCCGGCGGCGATCCTGGGCGGGCTCGACTCCGTCGGCGGCGCCGTGCTCGGGGGCATCATCATCGGACTGCTCGAGAACGTCGCGCAATATGTCGACAGCGAGTACCTGCACTGGGGCAATCTCTACGAGATCGCGCCGTTCTACGTCCTCATCATCGTGCTGATGATCAAGCCCTACGGCCTGTTCGGCACCCACGACATCGAACGGATCTGACCCATGGCCGGCCCTGCCCTCATTCCTGCTGGTGATTTCCGCACCTCCTATGCGGCCGACACCACGATCTCCCCGACGACGACGAGCCGCAACTTCGCCATTGCAGGCGTAGCGCTGCTGTGCCTCGCGCCGCAATTCTTCAGCGGCTACTGGCTCAGCATCCTGATCCAGATCGGCATCTTCTCGATCGCGGCGCTCGGCCTCAATATCCTGGTCGGCTTCACCGGCCAGATCTCGATCGGGCATGCCGCTTTCTTCCTGCTCGGCGCTTTCACCTCGGCCTACATCTCCAACAACGCGCCGATCCCCGTGTTCTTCGCAATCCCGCTCGCTGGCGTCATCACCGCGCTGGTCGGCCTGATCTTCGGCATCCCGGCGGCGCGGCTGAAGGGACTCTATCTCGTCATCGCGACGCTGGCCGCGCAATACATCCTGCTCGACTTCTTCTCCCGCGCCGAATGGTTTTCCGGCGGCTCGGTGCCGGCGAGCGCGGAGCCGTTTTCGATCTTCGGCTACACGCTGCGGGGCGACCGGCAATATTTCTACGTCGTGCTGGCTTACGTGCTCTTGAGCTACATCCTTGTCACCAATCTGATGCGCACCCGCGACGGCCGCGCGCTGGTGGCGATCCGCGACCATTATCTCTCCGCCGAGATCATGGGCATCAACCTGACGAAATACCGCACGCTGTCGTTCGGGCTCGCCGCCTTCTTCGCCGGCATCGCCGGCGCGCTTTACGCGCACTATCAGCTCGTGGTGTCGCAGGAGGGCTTCGGCATCGAGCGCTCGATCCTATTCCTGGCCATGATCATCATCGGCGGCACCGGCTCGATCATGGGCACGCTGATGGGCACCGCCTTCGTGGTGCTGCTGCCGGAATCCATGGAATTCATCAGCCTGTACCTGAAGGGCGGCGCAATCGACAAGGCGCTCTCCCTCAACACCAACATCACCTTCCTGCGCGAGATCGCGATCGGGGTGATCATCATCGCATTCCTGATGTTCGAGCCTGACGGGCTCGCGCATCGCTGGCGGCAGATCAAGGCATACTGGAAACTCTACCCGTTCTCGCATTGAGCGCGGGCAACTTCACTTAAACAATAAACAGGAGGAACCGACCCATGACGATGAAGTCCCTTTTGAGCACCGCATCGCTCGCGTTCGCGATCGCCGCATTCTCGGCCGGCGCGCAGGCGCAGATCGCGATCGGGCACCTCGCCGACTATTCGGGCGGCACCTCCGACGTCGGCACGCCCTATGGCCAGGCCGTCGCAGACACCTTCGCCTGGGTCAACAAGAACGGCGGCGTCGGCGGCAAGCAGGTCAACGTCGACACCAACGACTACGGCTACCAGGTGCCGCGCGCGATCGCGCTGTACAAGAAGTGGTCCGCGCCGGACAGCAAGGTCGCCGCGATCATGGGCTGGGGCACCGCCGACACCGAGGCGCTGACCGGCTTCCTCGCCCAGGACAAGATCCCCGACATGTCCGGCTCCTATGCCGCAGCACTCACCGATCCAGAAGGCGTCAGCGGCAAGGCCAAGCCCGCGCCCTATAACTTCTTCTATGGCCCGAGCTATTCGGACTCGCTACGCGCGATGCTGATGTGGGCCGCCGAGGATTGGAAAGCCAAGGGCAAGTCCGGCAAGCCGAAATTCGTGCATATGGGCGCCAACCATCCCTATCCGAACGCACCGAAGGCCGCCGGCGAAGCCATGGCGCAGGAGCTCGGCTTCGAAGTGCTGCCGCCACTGGTGTTCGCGCTGACGCCGGGCGACTACAGCGCGCAGTGCCTGAGCCTGAAATCCTCCGGAGCCAACTACGCCTATCTCGGCAACACCGCGGCCTCGAACATCTCGGTGATGAAGGCCTGCAAAACCGCCGGCGTCGAGATCCAGTTCCTCGGCAACGTCTGGGGCATGGACGAGAACGCCGCCAAGACGGCAGGCGATTCAGCCAACGGGGTGATCTTCCCCTTGCGCACCGCGGTGAGCTGGGGCGGCGATGCGCCCGGCATGAAGACGGTGATGGAAATCTCGAAGATGTCCGACCCCAGCGGCAAGGTCTATCGTCCCGTGCACTACGTCGCAGCGGTCTGCTCGGCGCTGTACATGAAGGAGGCGATCGATTGGGCCGTCAAGAACGGTGGCGCCACCGGTGAGAACGTCGCCAAGGGCTTCTACCAGAAGAAGGATTGGGTACCGGCCGGAATGGAAGGCGTCTGCAATCCCTCGACCTGGACCGACAAGGACCATCGCGGCACGCTGAAGGTCGATCTCTACCGTACCAAGGTCTCGGGCGCGACCGACGGCGATCTCAACGACCTCATGGCCAAGGGCACGATCAAGCTCGAGAAGGTGAAGACCGTCGAGCTGCCGCGCAAGCCGGAATTGCTGGGCTGGTGAGGCCGGCTTTGACCACACGAACACTGTCATCCCCCGCCTTGTGCGCATTGCGAACCGGAGCGGGGGATCCAGTACGCCGCAGCTTCTCGAGGAATCTCCGGCGCCTCTGGAATACTGGGTCACCCGCCTTCGCAGGTGACGACAGCGGAGAATGAAGACGCATGTCCCAAACCATTGAAGCAACCCGCTCAACTCCCACCGCTGTCGCGACGCCGCCCCTCCTCGCGGTGCGTAACATCGAGGTCGTCTATGACGACGTCATCCTGGTGCTGCGCGGCCTCAGCCTCGACGTCCCCAAGGGCGCGATCGTGGCGCTGCTGGGCGCCAACGGCGCCGGCAAGTCGACGACGCTGAAGGCGATCTCGGGGCTGCTCAAGACCGAGGACGGCGAAGTCACGCGCGGCGAAATTGTGTTCGATAGCGAGCGGATCAACGGTATCGACCCCGACAAGATCGTCCGCCGCGGCATCTTCCAGGTCATGGAGGGCCGCCGCATCGTCGCCGACATGACCTCGCTCGAGAATCTCAAGCTCGGCGCCTTCACTCGCCGGGACCGCGAGGTCGATTCCGACCTCGACATGGTCTTCAACTACTTCCCGCGCCTGAAGGAGCGCACCGGGCTTGCCGGCTATCTCTCCGGCGGCGAGCAACAGATGCTCGCCATCGGCCGCGCCCTGATGGCGCGCCCGAAGATGATCCTGATGGACGAGCCCTCGATGGGCCTGTCGCCGCTGCTGGTGAAAGAGGTGTTCTCGATCATCCAGAAGATCAACCGCGACCTCGGTGTCACCATCCTCCTGGTCGAGCAGAACGCACGCGCCGCGCTGTCGGTGGCGAGCCACGGCTACATCATGGAGCAGGGCAAGGTCGTGCTCGACGGCACTGCCGACGAATTGCGCGACAACGAGGACGTCAAGGAATTCTACCTCGGCGGCGCCGGCGACCAGCGCAAGAGCTTCAAGAACCTCAAGAGCTTCAAGCGGCGCAAGCGGTGGCTCTAACCGAGCACCTGCTCCGCTTCCGTGACTGCGCAGAGAACATGATAGAACGACGATGCGGGAATGGTGTCGATCAGCGATTTGCCGTCGCGGTCGAACTGGTCGTACCAGCCACCCCTCACGGGATGGCTGAGATAATGCCGTTCGAGCCGCACCAGCGCCGCGCGCGCCTCCTCGGTCGCGCCCGCTTCACCGGATTCGGCCTGCGCGATCCA
Source organism: Bradyrhizobium guangxiense (assembly GCF_004114915.1). Classification (NCBI taxonomy): domain Bacteria; kingdom Pseudomonadati; phylum Pseudomonadota; class Alphaproteobacteria; order Hyphomicrobiales; family Nitrobacteraceae; genus Bradyrhizobium; species Bradyrhizobium guangxiense. Next base: position 4,570,514 of record NZ_CP022219.1, read on the forward strand.
AGCCTTCGCGATCTCGGTCTGCGGCCACAGCCGGCGCGTGCTGCGACGGATGTTGCCGCTCGCATCGCCCTCATCGATCAGGCAGCCCGTGGCCTCGTCGCGATAGCGCAGCGCGGTCGCCAGCAGCTCCGCGCGCCGCTGCCCGGTCGGACAACCCGTGATGCGTTCGAAGCCCTTCAGCAGCCAGACCCATTCCGCCTGGTGGCCGGGCTCGACACTGACCGGCTCGATCTTCGACCAATCCTCCTCGAAATACTCCGACAACACATGCTTCTGCTTGTCGTAGAGGTTGGCGAGGAACAGCGCGAAGAACTCGCCGGCGCGGTTCTGGAACGACAGATCGTGGGTCGCATCGAAACAGGCGATCATCGCCTCGAACAGATGCATGTGCGGGTTCTGCCGGCGCGGCAACGAAACCGGAAGGCCTTCGTGCACGCCGCCGTGCGGCGAACGGAGATGGCCGTCGAGGAAGGCGAGCAGCGCGTCGATCTCGGCTCGAATCTGCGCGTCCTGGTCGAGCGCATAGACGGTCGCGAGAGCAAACAGGATGAAGGCGTGGTCGTAGGCATCGCGCCGGCCGTCCAGCACCGCCCCCTCCGGCGTCAACCGGTGCACATAGCCGGGCCGGCCGTCGGGCGCCTTGGCTTTGGCCAGGAAATGCTCCAATCCCTTCAGCGCAATGGCGCGCCCTTCGGAATACCAGCCCAACTGCGCAGCCTTGGCATAGCAATAGATCTGGCGGGCCTGCACGAATACGCGCCGTGGCGCGGCCGTGTCCGCGGTGCCGTCGCGGTGCAGCCGATCGATGAAGCCGCCCGCGGCATGATCCCACCCGACGGTCGACCACAGCGGCAGCGCCTCGTCGATCATGCGGCGCTTCAGGCGCGCGACGACATCCGCAGCCTCATCTGCCGCAATGCTTCTTACGTCCGCCATCGGGTCCTCTCTCGGCCTCACCAATGGCGGTCTGATACCCATGCCGGTGGCGGCGCGCAACGGATGCCAACACGGAAAGAACAGCCATGACCGCCCATTATGACGCCCGCGAGACCCGTGAGCCGGCAGCCCGCGAGGCCGATCTGTTCTCCCGCCTGCCGGCGGTGCTGCGAGCCGCGATGGCCGCCCCGGCCTATGCCGAGCGGCTGAGAGGCCTCGATGCCGCCGCCGTGACCTCCAGGGCGGCGCTGGCGGCCCTGCCGGTGTTGCGCAAGTCGGAACTGCCCTCGCTGCATAAGGCCTCAGCGCCCTTCGGAGGCTTTGTGGCGGCGGCCCCTGGCTCATTTGCCCGCCTCTTCACCTCGCCCGGCCCCATCTTCGAGCCGGAGGGGCGGCAGGCCGATCCCTGGCGCGGCGCAAGGGCCCTGTTCGCGGCCGGGTTCCGTCCCGATGACATCGTTCTCAACACCTTCAGCTACCATCTCACCCCCGGCGGCTTCATTTTCGATGCGTCGGCGCGTGCACTCGGCTGCGCCGTGATCCCCGCAGGGCCCGGCAATACCGAGCAGCAATTCGAGCTGATCGAGGCCTACCGGCCGGTCGGCTACAGCGGCACGCCGGACTTCCTGAAGATACTGCTCGATGCGGCAGCGAGCTCGAACCGCGACGTCTCCTCGATCAAGCGCGCACTGGTTTCGGGCGCCGCGTTCCCGCCTTCACTCCAGGCCGAGATCAAGGCGCGCGGCATCGACGCCTACCAGGCCTTCGGCACTGCCGATCTCGGGCTGATCGCGTTCGAGACCGAGGCGCGCGAGGGCATGGTCGTGAACGAGGACCTGATCCTGGAGATCGTCAAGCCCGGTACCGGCGATCCCGTCGCGCCCGGCGACGTCGGCGAGATCGTGGTGACCTCGCTCGATCCGCACCATCCCTGGATCCGCCTTGCGCTCGGCGACCTCACCGCCGCGCTGCCGGGGCCGAGCAAATGCGGTCGCACCAACATGCGCATCAAGGGCTGGATGGGCCGCGCCGACCAGACCACCAAGGTCAAGGGCATGTTTGTCCGTCCTGAGCAGATCGCCGAGATCGGCAAGCGCCATTCCTCGCTCGGAAGATTACGCCTCGTCGTCACACGACAGGGCGAGACTGACGCGATGACATTGCGAGCTGAGACGGCGGCCGCGAGCGAGGCGCTACGCGAAGAGATCGCTGGCACGTTGCGCAGCGTGACGAAGCTCGGAGGCACCGTCGAACTGGTCAGCCCCGGCGTGCTGCCGAATGACGGCAAGGTGATCGCCGACGAACGATGAATCTTGCCTGGCTACGTAGCCGGCTGATGATGTCCTATCTCAGCCGGCTTCGATCGAACGTCGGGATTGGACCATCGCGCCAGTCAGGTCTCCCCGCAGTTAGCGATCTGGCTGACCGATGCCCGAAGCGTTCGCACCTCAATAGCGGCGGTAGTAATAATTGTCTGGCCGGTTCTGAAACTCGCGCGGAACCATCCCGTTCGGGTAGCAGAGGCCATCGCGAATATCGAGATCGGCGCCGTGACCGCAGGGGACCGGGCGTCTGCGCATTCCGTACGACCGGTACGGAGTTTCATCATCGTACCCCGGCCCGTCGTATCGCGGGCGATAATATCGCTGCCGCGCCTCCTGGTCTTGAGGAGGCAGGTAACCGTTTGGATAACAAAGACCGTCTCGAGCGCTCAAGTCCCAGCCATGCCCGCAAGGGGGCGGATGCCTCGGCACGCCATACTGTACCTCGAGTGCGCGGTTGGAGCTTTCGGTCAGCGGTGCTGGAGCTCCATAGAGAGCAAGGATTGTCGCAATCGTGGTCAGCAGCATCTTGTTTTCTCCTGCGCAGGGGAGCATCGCCGGATGGTGCTGAATGCACCATGAACGCCGAAACTACGGGCAAATTGTCGCGCCTGGCGCGACGCCGCCCCTAAACTGGCCGCTCCCGCCTCAGATATCCGACGAAGTCCGACCGCCGAATTATCGCAATGATCGAATGCAGCTTACGGGGGACATGGGTCGATGACGCACGAGACGGGCGCTGACACTGATCGGGAACCACTGACTTGAAGAGTGTGCCGGGGATTGCACGCGGGTGAGCTTCTTGCGGAAATAGACGATGGACGAATTGGTCGGCTGTCGAGAGCACCTAACACAGCTCGCGGCAACCCTCCACTGCCGCGGCTTGTTCCTGCCGTCCAAAAGACTGTGGGCAGGCGGAAAATCGCTCGTTTCAAGGGCTTGTTGGGCGAGCAAGGGGTGGCGGCCCGCCTTGTTCTGGATAGATCGTGATGTTATGCCGCCTGCAAGCGAATGGGCAGGTGAGACGATGGAGCTTTCAACAAGGCCCGGCTATCGCGCCGAAATCGACGGGCTGCGCGCGATCGCGGTTCTTTCGGTCCTTGCCTTTCACTACGGCGCGCCGCTCCGCGGCGGGGTCACCGGCGTTGACGTGTTTTTCGTCATCAGCGGATTTCTGATCACGCAGATTCTGGCAGGTGAAATTGCCGCCGGAACGTTCTCGGTCCTTGGCTTCTACGAGCGACGGATGCGACGTATTCTGCCGGCCCTGCTGACGATGCTGGCTTTTGCTCTTCTGGCTGGCAAGTTCCTGCTCATGCCTGGGGATTATGCCTCGCTGGCGAAGAGCAGCGCCGCTGCCGCGTTCGGCGTCTCGAACTTCTTTTTTCTGGCTAATACTGGCTACTTCGACCAAGTCGCAGATTTTCTGCCGCTGCTGCACACCTGGTCGCTCGCGGTCGAGGAGCAGTTTTATCTCGTGTGGCCGCTGCTGCTGCTCGCGTTGGCCACCGTCGGTTCGAGAACGGCGCTTGCCGCGATCCTTGCCGTCATCGTGACGATCGGATGCGTCGCAAGCATCGTCTATTTTCACGTTGACCCCAAAAGTGCGTTCTACATGGCGCTACCCAGGGCATGGGAGCTTGCGCTCGGCGCTCTTCTGGCCTTTCTCCCCGCTCTACCGCTGCTTGCCGGCGAGATCGCCGCCTGGGTCGGATTGGCGCTGATTGCCGCGGGATTCCTCGTCGTGTCGCCATCGCGATTTCCCGGGGCGTCCGCCCTCTTCCCCTGCATCGGCGCTGCCCTCGTCATTTGGCCGCGCGCGCAAATCACGAACGCGAGCCGACTCCTCGGATTGCTCGCGCCGATCGGGTTGATCTCTTATAGCCTGTATCTATGGCATTGGCCGATCTGGGTGTATTTCCGGATCTATATCGAAAACGGAAAGCCGAGCATTGCCCAAGCAATCGGCCTTGCGGTCGTTTCGATCATCATATCAACCCTGTCGTATCGCTACATCGAGCAGCCGTTCCGGAAGCCGCGCTGGACAGCCCCTCGTACGGTCGCGGCCGGCTTCGCCTCGATCATGTTCGTCTTCTGCGCTTCGATGTATGTCGACAGCGCCGACGGGCTTCCGCAGCGACTCCCACTCGAAGCGCAAGCCATGCGCAGCATGCAGGTCATGTGGGACTGGCCCTGTCCAGAGACGACGCGAATCAACGGTATCCCTGGCGGCTTTTGCACCTTTGGCGCTCCCTGGCAAAGCGCGAAACGAAAGACAATGATCTGGGGCGACAGCCATGCGCAGCATTTTGCGCCCATCTTCGCCGCCATCAATACCGATCCCGACCGGGCCTTTCTTGTTTATGCCGGTTGTTCAGCGGTGCTCGGCGATGACTACTACATCATCTCCGTCGACGTTCCCAAATATCCTGAGCGATGCCAGAGCTTTCATGCGAACGGCATGAAGATCATCGCAGAAGACGACGCGATCGATCAACTCGTCATCACCTCCAACTGGCTCGATCTGCCCGTGAGGATCGGCAAAGGAGATGTCGAGTTCGGAATTCAGGCGATGCGCAACGCGCTGTTGAAGCTATTCGATGCGACATCGAGGCCGGAGCGCCGCTATTTCCTGATGGGAACAGTGCCTGAGCTTCCCCGTAACGTCGTCGAGTGCGGCCATCAAAGCAATTCGACGCTGCTCCGAGCACCCTGCACCGCGACGATCGGGCCGGCGGATGCGCGCATCATCAGGCGGAAGACGGACTTCATCGACGCGCTATTCGCCGAGCTCGCAAAGACGGTCCCTCACGTCACCGCGGTCATTCCGGCCGAGAAACTGTGCCGGAGCGACGGTTGTGACGTCCATCTCGACGATGAGTTTCTCTGGCGGGACATCGGCCATATCCGTCGCAATCTGCGCCTGCAGACGCGAAAGGATTTTGCCGACAGGATCGGCTTGACGGCTGCGCTCGCCGACGATCGCCAAAAAGCCGCCGCTCAAGCGAGCCCGGCGGACGTCAGGGCTCGATGAGTACGCCGCCGCGCTATGAATGCGCGGCGGTCACGAGGCCCGACGAAAACCGTCGGAAGGCGATGGGTTTTCGATGATTCACGACGCGATCCCATTCGCAAGCAAGTTCGAAGGGACCTTCGCCCGCGGCATCGAAATCAATCCGCGCGGCGCCGTGCGGTTTCACCGTGACAGGGTGTCTGGCCGAGTAGGATGGGCCAGTCAACGTGAGCGCGGCGCTCGCGGTCACACCGCTGGAGTTCATAAGGAAGTAGCTGATCCCGGTCAGGTTCGGATCCCCCTCCAGAAGCGCGGAGCGACGGACGAATGCGTTCTTCAAGGGTGGGAATCGATCCATATATTTGTGCGAATGCGTAATCTGCGGCGCACCGCGCTCGCTTCGCGGCATGAAGATCGTCATGAATTGCGGAGACGTCATGCCAAGGAAGTCGATGCCCGACGGGGAACTGTAGTGGCAGCGGATCGAGAACATGCCGTGCTCGTCCGGTTCACACCCCAACAATTCGGAGATCGGCCTCTGAAGCGTCTCGAAATGCTTCACCCTGTGCTCGCGGTCGGCCACCAGCTTGCCATTCCGGTCAAAGGCCCGAATACCGTACGTGATGTCGATGTTGGTGTCCGGCGCAAGAAAGCTCAGATGGTGCGGAATGCTGATGATCGTGTCGAAATCCGCGTCGTGTCGATATAGCTGAACCATGTTCTGCCGGATCGGCGACCCGAACAGGTGAGGTTTGGCCTTCTTCAGCTTCATATGGGCCGCATCAAGGGCGCGACCGGCGCGGGCAAGTGCCGCAGGGAGGAGATTGGTCATAGCTTCAAATCCCCGAACGCCGCCTTCTGGAAGCGTCCTCTGAGAGCCGGATTGAATGGTGCCTCCGTGAAGTAAATCGGGGGAAGCGAGTGCTCGATCCCGAGTGCGCCGCTGGTCAGGTTTCGGAATACGGTGAAGACCGCAAACTGACTTGCCCCACCGCGGATACGAAGCGACAGCCCTTGACTGGGATCGATCCCGTGACTTCGCGCCAATTCTGCAACGGGCAAAAGGTAGGTCGAATTCAAGCCAGCATCGATCTCGGTGACTGCAAGGACTTGCGCCGACATGTTTCTAATCTCGACCTGCATCTTATTGGGTCGCGCCGGCTTGTCGCTCTCAGCAACGAGATTCGCAAGCACGACGAAGGTCTCGACATTCGGCAGTAGCACGTTGTAGTGCGCCTGATGCACGATCGGGCTGAACTTGAAGCCCGCATCCCGGAGCGGAACGAGGCCAGTCAACACCGAGACCTGCTGCGCGCCATCGCGATACAGCAGTTCGCCTTCACTCTCGGACCCGGGCTCGCCCACAAGCTCAACCGTGTTCAACTCGTCGTTCGACACGGGAAGATGTGAAGCCCATTGGGACCGCCGCAGGCGTACGATCGGAGCTGGATCGAACTCCGCAACCGAAGCAAGTAAGCCACCCTGAAACGTCCTAACCCGGATCGAGGTCGCCTTCGTTTTTACCGCGAAGCCCGACTCTTGCCCGATAGAGGCAAGCGACGGGACCAGCAATCTTCGTTGCAAGGGTGTCCCCCAAAATACAATGTCGAAAGGTTGCGGGAAGGTACCCGTCAACCGACCCGTGCACAAGCCCCGCGGACACTCGTCACAGACCACGTCTGCGGACACAATGTTCGAGTTCCGTCGAATAATACGAGCGCACTCAAGGCGGACCTTCGTGAGCTCACCAAGAGATGCGCCCCATTTCCGGCAGTCCCGGGAAACTTGCATCGTTCGGCCCCCTGCCGTATCTACGACCCTGATCGAGGCCTTTTCGAGCGGCTCGCCACCGGGGATAAGGGCTGGAATTGCCTCCGCTTTTTGGACCCAGAACCTTGGCAGACAAGAGCCACGTCACCATCGCCGAGACCGAGACCATTGAAGAAGCCTTCCGGCGCCTCAATGCAAACATGCTCGGCATTCTATTCGCACAGGATGCGAGCGGACGAATCGTCGGCGCGGTAACCGACGGCGATATCCGCAGGCGCATGCTGACGGGCCTCACCATCCACGATCGGGTAGCGACCTGCGTGAATCGCAACTTCGTCTGGGCGCGCTCCGGCGGACCACGCGAGCAAATTCTCAAACTGCTCGACCAGCGTGTGCATGTGGTTCCGATGCTGGATGGCGAAGGACGGCTGGTCGACGTGTTCAGCCGCGAGCTGTTCAACCTGTCCGAGGAGAGCGAGGTGTTCGCGCGCGCCCGCTCGCCGGTCCGCATCTCCTTCTCCGGTGGCGGGACCGATCTCACGCACTATTTCGTGGCGAATGACGGCGGCGCGGTCATCAACGCCACGATCAAGATGTACGCTCACGCGACGCTGCGACGGCGGAACGATTCCAGCATCCGGATCTATTCGCACGATTTCCGGCGCACAATCGAGGCGAACAACCTCGCAGACCTCGGAACGGACGGAGATCTGGCGCTGATCAAATCCGTCGTACGCCTGATCAAGCCCGCTTACGGGTTCGAGCTCGAAGTCTCCGCCGACTTCCCGGTCGGCTCCGGCCTCGGCGGCTCGGCGGTGGTCACCTCCGCCATCATCGGCTGCTTCAACGAATTCCGCAGCGATCAGTGGGACCGCCACGAAATCGCGGAGATGGCGTTCCAGGCCGAGCGGCTGATGCTCAACATCCCCGGCGGCTGGCAGGATCAGTACGCCACCGTGTTCGGCGGCTTCAATCACATGGAGTTCTTCTCCGACCAGAACACCATCGTACCGCTGCGTCTCGACCCCAACATCATCGCCGAGCTCGAGGAGAGCCTGGTGCTCTGCTACACCGGCTCCGGCCGCGATTCCGGCGCCATCCACCGCGACCAGAAGGCACAGCACGAGACCAGCGACGCCGTCGCCGCGGCTGCCAAGCAGAAGGAAGTCACGCGCGATATCCGGCGACACCTCCTGCGCGGCCAGCTGCTCGAATGCGGTCGGCTGATCGACGAGGCCTGGCACGCCAAGCGGAAGCTGAGCTCGAAGATCTCGTCGGACGCGATCGATGCGGTCTACGATTTCGCCAAGCAGCATGGTGCGGTCGGCGGCAAGCTGCTGGGCGCCGGCGGCGGCGGATATTTCATGTTCTTCGTACGTCCATTCGAGCGCTACCAGCTCATCGGTGCACTGGAACAACAGGGGCACAACTGTTCGCGCGTGATGTTCGAAGAGAACGGCCTGAGGACGTGGAAGTCGCGCTTTCCCACGCGATTCACCTGACGTTTATGAGACGAGAATGTTGATGACATCGCCCAAGCAGCCCGCTCCGGTCCGCATCGGCAACCATCTTCTGGGCGACGGCGAACCCTGCTACGTCATCGCCGAGATCGGCAACAACCACAATGGCGACTTCGACCGCGCCATCGCGCTGGTCGATGCCGCGGTCGCCGCCGGGGCCGATTGCGCCAAGTTCCAGATGCGCAAGCTTGACGAGGTCTATCGTGCATCGAGCCTCTCCGGCAAGGACGACGACCTCGCGGTCGAATATACGCTCGATCTGTTGCGGCGCTTCGAGCTTCCGACCGCGCAGCAGAAGAAGATCGCCGAGTACTGCGCAGCGAAGGGCATCCAGTATCTCTGCACGCCCTGGGACGCGAGCAGCGTCGCCGTGCTCGAAAGCTTCGGCGTGCAGGCCTACAAGGTTGCCTCGGCCGACCTCACCAACCTGCCCCTGCTCGCGCGCCTCGCCACCACCGGCAAGGCGCTGATCGTCTCGACCGGCATGAGCACGACGGAGGAGATCAGGGCCGCGGCAAGATTCCTCGACGAACGCAACGCGAGCTACGTGCTGCTGCATTGCCAGAGCACTTATCCGGCCGCGCTCCACAACATCCATCTGCGTTTCATGGAGACGCTGCGCGAGATCCATCCGGTCGTCGGCTATTCGGGCCACGAGCGCGGGATTGCCGTTTCGACCGCCGCCGTCGCGCTCGGCGCCGTCGTCATCGAGCGCCACATCACCCTCGACCGCGAGATGGAGGGGCCGGACCATGCCGCGAGCCTGGAGCCGGAAGAATTCAAGGCACTCGTCTCCGGCATCCGCGAGGTCGAGGCGGCGCGGGGCGAGAAGCGGGCCGAGCGCGCGCTGAGCCAGGGCGAGTTGATCAACCGCGAAAATCTCGCCAAGAGCCTGGTGGCCGCGCGCGACCTTTCGGCCGGCACCGTGATCTCCGAAGCCGACATCGCCGTGAAGAGCCCGGGACAGGGCCTGTCGCCGCTGAAGATGCCAGCGCTGCTCGGTCGCAAGCTGACGCGGACGATGGCGGCCGACGACTATTTCTTCCAAAGCGATCTCGACGAAGGCGCGGCAAAGGCACGGCGATACCGCTTCGACCGCCCCTGGGGCGTGCCCGTGCGTTATCACGACGCCGAGCGCTTTCTGGAAATCTGCAAGCCCGACATCATCGAGTTCCATCTCAGCTACAGCGACATGGAGCGCGATCCCGCGGCCTATCTTTCCGGTACCTACGATCTCGGCTTCGTCGTGCACGCGCCCGAGCTGTTCGCCGGCTCCAAGCTGATGGACCTTGCAACGCCGGACGAGGCGCTGCGGCGCTATTCACTGGAGCAGACACAGGCGGTGATCGACATCACCCGCGGCCTGAAGAAGTACTTTCCAAAGACCAAGCGCCCGCCCATCGTCGCCAATATCGGCGGCTTCACCATGGACGAGCCGCTGCCGCCAGAGGAGAAGGCGGAACGCTACCGCATCTTCGCGCAGAGCTTGACTGAGCTCGACATGGATGGTGTCGAGCTGACGCCGCAGACCATGGCGCCGTTCCCCTGGCATTTCGGCGGCCAGCGCCACCAGAACATCTTTATCTTCCCCGAGGAGTCGGCCGCATTCTGCGCCAAGCATAACTTACGCATGTGCGTCGACATCTCGCACACGAAACTCGCCGCCAATCATTTCGGCTTCGACTTCGCGCAAGGTCTCGCCCAGCTCGGGCCACACACCGCGCATCTGCACTTCGGCGACGCCAAAGGGCTCGACGGCGAAGGCCTCCAGATCGGCGAAGGCGAGATCGATTTCGACGAGATCGGCCAGGTCCTGCGCAAGCATGCACCGACCGCCTCGTTCATTCCCGAGATATGGCAAGGCCACAAGAACATGGGCGAAGGCTTCTGGACCGCGCTCGAGCGCCTCGAGGGACACATCTGATGGCGCGCAAGACGCTGGCCGTGATCGCCGCGCGCGGCGGCTCGAAGGGCATCCCGCACAAGAACCTGCTCGATCTCTGCGGCAAACCGTTGATCGCTTGGACCGTCGAGCAGGCCCGCGCGGCGCGGGGCGTCGACGTGGTGGCGGTCTCGTCGGACAGCGACAACATCCTCGCCGCGGCTGAGGCCGCTGGAGCTGTCGGCGTGCGGCGCCCGGACGACATTTCCGGCGACCTCGCTTCCTCCGAATCCGCTTGGCTGCATGCGCTCGAGGCCATCGATGCGCGCCTCGGGCGCTTCGAGCGCATCGTCGCGCTCCAGGCGACCTCGCCGATCCGCGAATCCGCCGACATCGAGCAGGCCCTCGAGACCTTCGACCGCGAGCACCTCGACAGCCTGCTCTCGGTGTGCGAGGTCGAGGACTATTTCAACTGGCGGATCGGCGCCAACGGCCCGGAGCCGATCAACTACGATTTCCGCAACCGCCGCATGCGGCAGCAGATCGAGAAGCGCTATCTGGAGAACGGCTCGTTCTACGTCCTGATCCCATCTCTCCTGCGCGAGCAGAATAACCGTCTCGGCGGCAAGATCGGTTTCCACGTCATGGAGCGTCACAAGATGTTCCAGATCGACCGTCCCGAGGACGTCAAGCTTTGCGCCGCCATCATGCGAAGTTACGGCTATGCCTGACCTCAGCGCCTTCTCGCTCAAAGGCAAGATCGCGGTTGTCACCGGCGCCTCGCGGGGCATCGGCGCCGCTATTGCGGCCGGCCTCCAAGATGCGGGCGCTACAGTGTTCGGCCTCAGCCGGTCCGGGACCGCGCCGCGGGACATCACCGCGATTGCCTGCGATCTCTCCGACGACAACGCGATCGAAGACGCATTCGGCATGATCGCGGCGCAAGGCGGGCGTATCGACGCGCTGGTCAATGCCGCCGGCATCAGCCTGCCCGCAAACAGCGCTGAAAGCGAGCTTTCGCGCTTCCGCGCTACGGTCGCGACCGACCTCACCGGCGTCTACGCCACCATCCTTGCCGCCTATCCGCTCCTGAAGAAGGCGGGCTCGGCCGCAATCGTCAACGTCACCAGCATCAATTCGATCCGCGGCTTTCCCGGCAATCCCGGCTACGTTGCGGCGAAGGCGGGCCTTGCCGGGTTGACGCGCGCCCTCGCCGCCGACTACGCGCCCGACGGCATTCGCGTCAACGCACTGGCGCCGGGTTACGTCGCGACCGAGATGACCGCGAGGAGCTTCGCCGATCCTGCCATGCACGAGGATCGACGCCGCCACACCATGCTCGGTCGCTGGGGACAGCCTGCCGACATGGTGGGAGCGGCCGTTTTCCTGGCGTCGGAAGCCTCCGCCTACGTGACCGGTCAGGAGATCTTCATCGACGGCGGCTGGACCGCCAAAGGCCTCGCCATCAGTTCGGATAGCAAATCGTGACCGCAACGCTCGAACGCATCGGCTTCATGCAGGGACGCCTGTCGGCGCTCGTCGACGGCAAGATCCAGGCGTTCCCATGGAATGAATGGCGTGAGGAATTCCCGCGCGCGAAAGAGCTCGGCCTGACGCGGATGGAATGGACCATCGATCAGGAACGGCTGCGTGAGAACCCGCTGGCGACAGAGCCGGGGCAGCAGGAGATTCTGGCACTGTCGCGCCAGAACGGCGTCCGCATCCCGAGCCTGACCGGCGACTGCTTCATGCAGGCGCCATTCTGGAAGGTCGATGCCGTCGTGCGTGACGCGCTCGTCGCCGACCTCGACCTCCTGATCGCCGCCTGCAGCCGCATCGGCATCGAGTTCGTCGTGATCCCGCTGGTCGACAACGGCAAGATCGAGCGCGCGAGCGAGAGCGATACATTGAAGCGTGTGCTGCTCGCCCGCTCCGAGCAGCTCGCAAGGCGGAACGTCAAGATCGTCTTCGAATCCGATCTGCCGCCGCGGGAGCTTGCCAGGTTCATGGAGGCGTTTCCGACTGACGTTTTCGGCATCAACTACGACAGCGGCAACAGTGCCTCGCTGGGCTATGACAGCGAGGAGGAGATCGCCGCTTACGCGCCGCGCATCCTCAATGTGCATGTGAAGGACCGCATTCGCGGCGGCACCACCGTGCCGCTCGGCACCGGCAACGCCGACCTTCCCAAGACCATCCGCCTGATCGAGCGTTCCGGCTACAAGGGTCAGTACATTCTGCAAACTGCGCGCGCCGCCGACGGCGATCACGCCGGAGCGCTCGCCAGCTATCGCGACATGACGATCGGCTGGATCGAGGACGCGGCGCGATGAAGCTCGAGCTGAACGATCGGGTCGCTCTCGTCACCGGCGCCAGCCGCGGGATCGGACTTGCGATCGCGACGACGCTCGCTGCGGAAGGAGCCAAGGTCGCGCTCGCCGCGCGGGGGGCCGATGCACTTGATGCGGCTCGAGCTGCGATCGGCGGGAGCACATCGGCGCACGCGGCCGACGTTACCGACCCGGTCGCTGCCGCGACGCTGGTACACGAGGTTGAGCGGCGCTGGGGGCGCCTCGACATCCTCGTCTGCAACGTTGGCAGCGGCGCTTCCGTACCGCCCGGGAAGGAAACCGCGGCGGAGTGGTCGCGAGTAATGGACCTTAATCTGTTCGCCACGACCAACATGATCGAGGCCGCCCGGCCGCTGATGGCGCGCGGCAGCGGCGACCGCACGATCGTCTGCATCTCTTCGATCGCAGGCATGGCGGCGCTTGGCGCACCCGTCACCTACTACGCTGCAAAGGCCGCGCTGAATGCGACCGTTCGCGGCCTGGCCCGCCCGCTGGCGCTCGAAGGCATTCGCGTCAATGCGGTTGCGCCCGGCAACATCCTCTCGGTGGACGGTACCTGGGCGCGCAAGCTTGCGGAAAACAGACCCGCGGTCGAGGAGATGCTCGAGCGCGAGGTGGCGTTGCGCCGGCTTGGCAAGCCGGACGAGGTCGCCGACCTCGTCGCATTCCTCGCCTCACCCCGCGCGGCATTCATCACCGGCAGCGTCATGGTCGCCGACGGCGGCCAGTTGCGCAGTTGAACAGGAGCCTCCGGATGGCAAGCCCGTCTTCACGCTATGACCTGACCGGCCGCACTGCTCTCGTAACCGGCGCAGGCGGGTTGCTCGGGCGCCAGCATGTCGCCGCGCTTGCCGAGGCCGGCGCGCGTGTCGTCGTCACCGACGTCGGGCTTGCGCAGGCTGAAGCGGCCGTTGCCGCGCTCAGGCAGCAGGCGCCGTCCGCCGACCTGATCGCGCTGGCGATCGATGTCACCACACTCGACTCGGTGCGGGCAGCCAGCGAGCAACTTTCCGGGCGCGGCGTCTCCGTCGACATCCTCGTCAACAACGCAGCGATCGACCCCAAGGTGACCTCCGCACCGGGGGTAATGCATTCTTCGCGCTTCGAAGCATTTCCGGTCCCGCAATGGCAGACGGAGATCGCCGTAGGCCTGACCGGTGCGATGCTGTGTGCGCAGGTGTTCGGCGGCGCCATGGCGGCGCGTGGCCGCGGCGTGATCCTCAACATCGCCTCGGATCTCGGCGTGATCGCGCCGGACCAACGGCTGTACCGCCAGCCGCAGGTGATGCGTGAAGAAGAGCAGCCGGTGAAGCCGGTGACTTATTCGGTGATCAAGCACGGCTTGATCGGGCTGACGAAATATCTGGCGACCTACTGGGCCGACCACGGCGTGCGGGTCAATGCGATCTCGCCGGGGGGCGTCTTCAACAACCAGGACCCGGCTTTCGTCGAACGACTGACGCGCCTGATTCCGATGGGCCGCATGGCCGATGTGGACGAGTACCGCGCGGCGGTACAGTTCCTCTGTTCGGATGCATCGAGCTACATGACAGGACAGAACCTGGTGATGGACGGCGGCAGGAGCGTATGGTAACCAGCGGCATTCTCCCCATTCCAGATAACGATCCGGCGCAAGAGCGAACATGTTCAATCAAAAAGCCATTCTGATCACTGGGGGCACAGGATCGTTCGGGAAGAAGTTCGTCGGCCGCCTGCTGACGGACTTCAAGCCGCGCCGCGTCGTCGTCTACTCGCGCGATGAGCTGAAGCAATACGAGATGCAGCAGGAGTTCGATCAGCCCCCGATGCGCTATTTCATCGGCGACGTCCGGGACGGCGAGCGCCTCCGCACGGCCATGGAAGGGATCGACTTCGTCGTTCACGCCGCTGCGCTAAAGCAGGTGCCGGCCGCCGAATACAATCCCATGGAGTGCATCAAGACCAACGTTCATGGCGCGGAGAACGTGATTCAGGCGGCGCTCGCGGCGAACGTCGAGAAGGTGATCGCTCTCTCGACGGACAAGGCTGCGCAGCCGATCAATCTCTACGGCGCGACCAAGCTGGCGTCCGACAAGCTGTTCATTGCGGCAAACAACATGGCTGGCGGCCATCGCACGGCCTTTGCCGTGGTGCGTTACGGCAATGTCGTCGGTTCGCGCGGCTCGATCGTGCCGCTATTCAACAAGCTGATCGCCGCAGGTGCGGATCATCTGCCGATCACCGATCCGCGGATGACGCGGTTCTGGATCTCGTTGCAGCAGGGCGTCGACTTCGTGATCAAGAGCTTCGAGCGCATGTCGGGCGGCGAGATCTTCGTTCCGATGATCCCTTCAGTTCGCATTCCGGATCTGGCTGCGGCAATGGCCCCAACACTGCCGACCCGGGTAATCGGCATCCGTCCGGGCGAAAAGCTCCACGAGGTCATGTGCCCGACCGACGATTCGCATCTGACGGTGAAGTTTCACGATCATTTCGTGATCAAGCCGACGATCAAGTTCTTCCGCCGCGATGTGGACTATCTCACGAACCAGATCGGCGAACGTGGTGAGCCGGTTCCTGATGGCTTCGAGTACAATTCCGGTCGAAACGACCACTTCCTCGACCCCGCCGAGATCCGGGACTTCAACAAGATTGCCCTCCAATGATCCCCTATGGGCGCCAGGATATTTCCGCTGAGGATATCGACGCAGTCACGCAGGTGCTGCAATCGGACTGGCTGACCCAAGGACAGGCCGGTCCCCGCTTCGAGCAGGCGATGGCCGGATACTGCGGTGCCCGCAACGCAATCGCGGTATCAAACGCAACGGCAGCCCTTCATATCGCCTGTCTTGCGCTCGATCTCGGACCGGGTGACATCCTCTGGACCGTGCCGAACACGTTCGTAGCTTCGGCCAATTGTGCGCTCTATTGCGGAGCCAGCGTCGACTTTGTCGACATCGATCCGCGCACCTACAACATGAGTGTGGCTGCGCTCTCGGAGAAGCTAGCGCAGGCCAGCACCGAGGGAAGATTGCCCAAGGTGGTGATTCCCGTCCACTTTGCCGGCCAGTCCTGCGAAATGACGCCGATCCGCGCGCTGGCTGATCGCTATGGCTTTCGCATCATCGAGGATGCGTCGCACGCAGTCGGCGGCGAATATCTGGGACGGAAGATCGGAGCTGCGCAGCTCAGCGATATCGCGGTCTTCAGCTTCCATCCGGTGAAGATCATCACGACCGGCGAAGGCGGCATGGCGCTCACCAACGATCCAAGGCTCGGGGAGCGACTTGCTTATCTGCGCACCCACGGCATTGTACGCCCGGTGCAGACCGATCCGCCTGAAGCGGATCGCTCCAACGAGGACCGGCATGGTCCCTGGACCTACGAGCAGATCGAGCTCGGCCTGAACTATCGCATGACCGACATTCAGGCTGCGCTCGGCGCCAGCCAGCTGGGCCGGCTCGACGCCTTTGTCGCACGCCGGCGCGAGCTTGCGAAGCGCTACGATGCCCTGCTCGCCGGGCTGCCGGTAACCAGTCCATGGCAACACCCTGACACGAATTCTGCCTGGCACCTCTATGTGATCCGGCTGCGGCGAAACGAGATCAAGCTCTCGCGACGTGAGGTCTTCGATGCATTGCGTTCGGCAGGCATCGGCGTCAACGTGCACTATATCCCGGTGCACACCCAGCCCTACTATCAGCGTCTCGGCTTCCGCGCAGGCATGTTTCCTGAAGCCGAAAGTTACTATCAGGACGCCATCACGTTGCCGCTGTTTTCGAAGATGACGGATGCCGAACAAGACACCGTCGTCAGCGCACTCACGAAGATCCTCTCGTGAAGATCGCAGTCATTCCGGCGCGCGGCGGAAGCAAGCGGATTCCCCGCAAGAACATCCGTCCGTTCTGTGGCAGACCCATCATCTCATACTCGATCGATGCGGCGCGCCAGAGCGGCCTGTTCGACGAGATCATCGTGTCCACCGACGACGAGGAGATCGCAGCGGTGTCGCGCCAACTGGGCGCGACGACGCCGTTCGTCCGGCCGAGGGAGATTGCCGACGATTTCACCGGCACCAATGCAGTCGTCAAACACGCCGTCACGTGGTTCCGCGAACGAGGCAATGAGATCAGCCACGCCTGCTGCATTTACGCCACCGCACCGCTGATTCAGCCGCGTTACCTGCGCGAGGGGTACGAGGCCCTCACTTGCTCGGACGCCGCCTTCGCCTTTTCGGTCACCAGCTACGCCTTTCCGATCCAGCGGGCCGTGCGTATCACGACGTCAGGACGGGTGGACGCTTTCTATCCTGAACACCGTCTGACCCGCTCTCAGGACCTCGAGCCGGCCTATCACGATGCGGGCCAGTTCTACTGGGGAACGGGCGACGCCTTTCGTGATGATGTGCCGCTGTTTTCCGAGCGATCGATCGGCATCGTTCTTCCGCGGAAGTATGTGCAGGACATCGACACGCTCGAGGACTGGGAGCAGGCGGAATACATGTTTCGCGCCATCAGTCGCGGCTAAAGCGCGATGAGACTTAGATGAAGCGTCATCGCGCTTAAGGTTGTTGTTTGCGCATGATTTTTCCGGAAAACGCTTCGCACTGTTCCGGATCATGCTTTAGGCCGCCCGCTACATGCCAGCCCCGACCAGCGGTAATCCTAAGGCGCCGCAGTCGCCTTGAGCAGCGGGCGAAGGAATGCCGCCAGGTCGCCGTCCTTGTACAAGTGCCCGGGCAGCCCGGCGGCGGGAGCCGCTTCGACATCGCGATCATTGTCACCGACCAGAAGGCTTCCTTCCGTCCGGACGGGCCAACCGTTCATGCAATCGATGATCATGCCCGGAGCAGGCTTGCGCCGGTCGCTGACGCGCCGAAACGCCTCAATCGTGCCCTCCTCATGATACGGGCAATATTGATAGTCGTCGATGTGAGCGCCCACCGCCGCGAGTTCTCCGCTCATCCAGTCATGCAGGCGGTGAACGTCCTCGACGCCGTAATAGCCGCGTGCAACTCCCGACTGATTGGTGGCGACGAAGGCGTAATACCCGAGATCGTTGCAGAGCTTGATCGCTTCGCGTGCGCCGTCGATCCATTCGAAATCCTCGATCCGGTGCACATAGGCCTTGTCGACGTTGAGCACGCCGTCCCGATCGAAGAAAACCGCTGGGCGGCGTCGCCGCTCCGGGAGTTCGTGCTGGACCCGCTCGAAATCAGAGGGGATGCCGATGTCGATGAAGAAGCCGTCGTAGAGACTCGCCTCGAGTTGTCCTTCGGCGACCAGCCTCGGAAACACCTGTTGCTCCAGCGAGCATGGCAGTTCGTCAATATACCGGAGAACTGCCCGGTCGATGCAATAGACGCCCGTATTGATCGGCCCGTTCGGCTGGGCACCGGCTCCGAGAAAACGCCTGACGCGACTCCCTTCGAGCACAACACGACCGTAGCGATCTCCCTCCTGGTCACGCTTGAGTGCCATATGGACGATGGCGGACGAACTCCGCGCGCGCAGGGCGAGATCCAGCAAGTTGAAATCGAACCAGGAGTCGCCGTTCAGAAGAAAAAAGCGATCCTGCAGCACTCCAGCGGCATGCTTCAACGCACCACCCGTGCCGCACGGCGCTGGCTCGCAAACGACCGTCACCGAAGCATGGCGCCAGCGCTTGCCGTGGTAGGCCTCGACGACGACGTCGGCGCGGTGGCCGGCGAGCAGCACGACCTCCTCGACCGTCGGATAGCGCGTCAACTCGTCGAGCAGATGGTCGAGAAAGGGTCTGCCGGCGACTTCCAGCAGTGGTTTGGGAACGAGCCGGGTTCGCTCCCCCAGCCGTGTCCCGAGACCACCGACCAGGATGACGGCCTGCCTCAACATGTTCGCGCGGCGCCCCTAGTGTGCGCGGGCAGAGCCCGGCATGCGGATCATGGCGTACACGAGCAAAGCCAGCAATGCAATTGCTCCGGCAAAGATCGCATGTCGGATGGCTCGAGGCGATGACTGGACAACTATCACGTCCTCGCTCAGGGATGCCGGATAGGTCTTCGACGGTCCCATCCTGCTCACCAGTCTGCGCCGCTCCGCGTTTGCGGCAGCCAACCTCTCTTCGTTCTTCGTCGTCAGATCCAGCAGCCACACGCGGCGCAGCACTAGCGCGGAGGCATCGCCGGGTGCGGAGGGCGAGATCAAATCGCTAGTCGCCAAGGATTCTCGGATTCGAGTCAGGCTAACGATGTTTTCATCTTCCAGAGCAAGTTGAGCGCTGAGCTCGGAGACCAAGGGAGCGCGCAGCTTCTCCTGCTCCTTGTTCAACTCGTTGACCGCGGCCTCCAACGCATCTCGGGCCTGCTTCTCGCTCGCCGCCGTCACGACGAGCGTCAATGCATCGGCCACATTCGGACGTGCGTTGAAACTATCCAGGATGAGGCTCCGACCCCGGTCGTCGGGACCGGCTACCGCACCCGAGGCGCCCAGGGCACGAACCAGGAACATCCGCTGATTCATTTGGGCGGCCGTCGCCTGCGGCGTCATCAGATCCGCGCCGTCGACCCGAGCGAGGCGAACCCCGGCCGTCGCGGTATAGGTCGCGGGCGCCATCTGACTGACGAGGAACACCGCGAACATGACCGCCAGCGTTCCTATCGCGATCATGCCCAACCGCTTCCGGACCGAGCGATCGAGAAACGTCGACAGTCCGCCGAAATACTCGAGAATAGATATCTGCGGCTGTGCATTACTCATACTGCTATTCCTTCCGGTCTCACACGACGGGCTTGCCGGCAACCGAAGCCGTAGCCGTGATCATACTCCAGCGCCACCTGTCCTCCAGAACATATGCGAAGATAGCGGCAGCAATCTTTATCATGAATGTGACCTGTATGAACGAATTGACCATCCCGGACACGAGGAAGATCGAAAGCGCGTAGAAGATCGGAGTCAGAAAAAAACAAGTGACGTAACGCTCTTCCACGAGGCAGCGGGTCAACAGGAACATGAATTCGGAGAACAGTATGGCCGAGATGGCGACGAGACAGAGGCCTCCGGCTGGACCTGCCAGCTCGAAAAGGACCTCTGGCCACCCTCCGGTGTAAGCCGATCCCTGCGCGATGATGAAATGGGCGCGCTCGAGCGGCAGTCCAATTTCCATCAGGAATTGCATGGTCGAGTTGCGGTTCGGATTGAACGGGTCCACGAACAGCTTGAAGAAGGCATGATCGCTATTCCAGTCGTTGTGCAGGAAGACGCGTTCATATGTCATCCACCACATCTCGCCCTGCTGAACCAGGATGCGTTGGACGAGTTTGGTCTGGAGGGCAACCGTTTCACCGGCGCGAACGACCACGTAGGAATAGACGAGCGCAACTCCAACCAGAAGAACGAAGCCAAGCGCAGGCAACCAGACGCGGCGCAACACCTTCGCCAAGGAGATCTGGCCCTTGAACTGCTTGCCAAGCAACGCGGCTCCCATCGGAACCATGAGGAATGAAAGGTAGAGATAAAACGACGAGAAGCGATGCCCAACCGCAAACAGATACAGTATCAAGGCCGCAAACAATGCACCAAAGCGCTTGTCCAGAGGCTTGTCGTAGAGTGCGGGCAGTGACAGGAGAACGCCGAGCTGAAATGCCAGCATCGGCCCCCATTCCAACAGCCGCTGATGCAAGGGGCCGCCGTAGAGCCGCGCATAGTCGAAGCGCTCGAGGCCCGCGAACAGCGGGATATGACCGCGGATCAGCAACTCGATCCAAAGCGCGAGCACGAACAAGCCGACAACGCGAAAGGCCGCGTCGGTCAAACTCCAATCGCCGGTCTTCAGCACAGCAGATAGCCGGATGACCGAATCATCCGAAAGTGCACGCAGGCGCCGCGGGCGAAAGGAGACGAGCAATGCCGCCAGGACGAGCGCCTGGGACGCCGCCAGCGGCAGCACGGCACATCCTGGACCGAGCTCGCGCTCGAGTTGCTCGGAGTAGACTGGTCCGAACACGTCGATGTAGAGAACGGAGAGGAGCCGCCAGGCAAATGCAAAGAAGAAGAAGAAAAGGATCAGCAGGAGGCCGGGTCGGCTTATCGCGATGCGACCCATGGCTGCGAGCATGACTCCGACAACGCTGATGCAAAGCATCGCTGGAAACAAGCTCTCCATGTTCCACCAAGAGACCTGCATCTCATCCCCACCGACAGCTGGATCGCCGAACCACTGACGTGGGCAGGTTCCGGATCAGTCCGAATCGCCCAGCGGCGCCCAAGCATAGAGCAATCCGTCATTGTGCAGGGTGGGTGCAAAGTTCATTCGCTCCCTCGCGCTCACGCGGATCCGGCCAGCGCGATCCAATTCGTCGAGCAGCGTCCACAGCCTGGTTTGATAGTCCATCGATCGAATGTAGATCCGGCTGGCGATGTCCCGCGGATCGGAAAGGTCCAACATGTCGACTGCGGGCTCGATATTGATGACGCGCGCCGGTCGCGCTTTCAGGATGTGATCAACGACGGCCTCGACGGCATGGGGAATCTGCTCGATGCAGAAATAAGTCAGTATTGTCGCGCCTTTGAGTTCCTGGAAGGCAGGATCGGCGGGATCGGTCAGGTCGATACGCCCGAAGCTGATCCGGTCGCCCAGCCCGAAATGGCCCGCGATCTGCCGGCCGGCCTCGATCCCATTCGGGGCGATGTCGAGACCGCGCAGCCTGGTCCATCGCCGGTCGATCGACAGCGAGAAGAGATTGTATCCAAAGCCCGCGCCAAGTTCGAGGAGCGACGTCTCTTCGCCGGCGTGCCGCGCGATCAACCGCGAGAGCGCGCCCAGCCGGTACCGATAGTATTCTCTGGTGGAAATCCGGACGATCCGGCCATCGACCTTGGCGAGGCGCGATGCCTCGTTATGGCCGACCAGAAAGTCCTCGAGTGAGCGTTCGCGAAGCCAAGCGCGCTCGGATAGGATGCGGCCCCATTCCCCCGAATTGTATTCGGCATCAACGATGTCGTGCGTCCGCCTGACGTTCTTGAACGCGATCCGACGAAGGCTGCGCGCGATATCGACGGCATAGGCTCTCGACAGCTCCAGCCGTG
The DNA here is from genome assembly GCF_004114915.1 of Bradyrhizobium guangxiense. Taxonomy (NCBI): domain Bacteria; kingdom Pseudomonadati; phylum Pseudomonadota; class Alphaproteobacteria; order Hyphomicrobiales; family Nitrobacteraceae; genus Bradyrhizobium; species Bradyrhizobium guangxiense. The sequence goes on from NZ_CP022219.1 coordinate 4,592,352, forward strand.
AAGCAGGCTTCAAATCAGGCGCAAACGTCACCAAACGCCCTTTCAGAGATTGATCATGAGATCGGAGTGCCTATCCATCACAGGCCCAGCAGAAGCTTTTCGAACGCCGTCGTATTCGGCGTCGCAAAGAATGGTCGGTTCTTGGCACCGGGGAACATCCGCGGAAACGAGAAGAACGTCGCGGTGTACAGCAGCCGTCCATGCCCCGGCCCCATTCGGCTCCCCATGTGCAGGCATCTCGTGGTGTCGACCATGAAGGATGAAAGCCGCGGTGCCCTCATCACCTTGATCTCCTCGCGCGGCACCTTGTCGAACACCTGCTCGTCAGGGAAGTGGCTCCCCAGAAGAGGGTAGCCGAACTTGTCCGTCGACTGCTTCGGGAGGAAAGTGAACGGACCGTCGGCGTCGTCCTCGACGTCGGTCAGATAGCTGAAGAACTTGATCACCCGCACGTCGTCATGATCACGATGCCAAAGCTGCGAAGAGGCCAGGCTCTCACCAGTGTAACGGGAGTAGGACAACAGCACGTAGTCAAGCCAGGGGACCTCACCCAGCGCCGTCGAGACAACGTTGACAACCGACTTCTGCATCGCATAGCGGACGAAGATGTTGTCCGCGCTGAGCTGACCATTCTGCATCTCGGCATCGAGCAGGCGCACCCAGAATTTCTTCCAAGTCGAACTCTGCTTGGCCTCCAGACCCTCGATATCCTTCAGCCTCATCATGCCCGCGTCCGCGAACGCCTGCTGGATTGACGGGTCCATCAGCTCGGTAACCACCGCATAGCCGTCCCGGTTCAAATCCTCGGCCTTGGCTTTCTCCTGCGCCGATACGGTCAGGAGCTCGGCCTGGCGACGCCGCTCCTGCTTCTCGCTGAGGTGCCATGTGCTGACGCCCGTCTTGACCGCCCAACGGAGCGGCGAACGGTTCACGTGCCAAAGCGCCCTGGACATCAATCCCATTTTGCCGTCCCCGCCCCTGCCGGATCTAGAACTCGCGCTGTTCCCAATGGGCTCAGTCAAGCGATTTGGCCTTAGCAAATCCCCCAAACGCGAGCAACCGCAGAGTGTCGGTCGGGAACTCCACGACGCCATGGGGCGCCGGACATTTCAGCGCTGCGTCAACGCCCGGGCAAATTTGCCGACCATTGTCCGGTCGCTACGGGACAGTATCAGGCCGATGCTCAACGCCCATGCGGCGATGCACGCGCCCCCTCCCACGACGGCGAGAGCCGGCAAGGTCGCCGGTGTGTCGTACATCTTGTAGCCGGCCGCCATCGCTGCGAGGATCGCCGCCACCAGCAACTGTCTGCCCAGTTGCTGCCAGAACAGCGAATTTGGCAGGCCCATGAGGGACAGCATCCGATGGGCGATGATCGGCGCAAAGAGGATGTAGGATATTGCCCAACCGAGAAGAAAGGCACGCTCGCGCAACCAAGCCGCGGCGAGCGCTGTGGCGATGTATTGTGTTAGCACCTGGAAATAGAGAAGACGCGTGTTAGTGCGGAGAAAATCCGATCGCACCATCAGCGCTGTCTGACCCGCCCCCAACATGGCCGTTACGGCAGGAACCAACAGCGCCAAGGCAAGCCAGGGCCATTGATCCGCATGCTGCGGGCCGACCCACACCCTCAATATGTCCTCGGAGAAGAGCCCGATGACGACGAGGATCGGGACAATGATCGCAGCCGGTAGAACCAGACCGTTCCGCCCCAGCAATTGCAGCCGCCGAACGTCGGTTTTCTCGTCCAGATGGGTGGAGATCGGAAGAATCGCCGAGTAAAGAGGGCTCATCGTCGTCTTCAGAAACCGTGGAAGCCGCGTCAGCAGGTCAAAGGTCCCGACCTCGACCGGTCCATACAATGCGCCAATCATCAGCGGAATGAGGGTTTGCTGTAGTGCGCCCGCTATCCTGTTGTTGAACATGAGCCAACAGCGATCAGCGACATCGTGCCGGCTCGCAGGCGTCCAGACGCTGAAACGCAGCGGAGTACCGCGTGCCGCAAGGTAGATCACCAACGCCAGCACGAAGTATTTTGCAGCCATGGCGCCCAGATACGCATAGGCAATCCACTCGAACGCAGCGTTTTGCCAGAAGGCGAGATAGATCGAGCCAACGTAGAGAATGCTGCTTCCGACTTCCGTCAACCGAAGCCAGCTATATTCCTCGAAGCCTTTGAGCGCGCCCTCGACCACCAATCCGACGAAGGCGATCGGAAGGACGAGCGCGGTGATCCGGAGGATCGACACGAACGCCTGGGCCTGTTCGGGAGCCACCCTGAAAACGAGAGCAAGGCCGGGTGCCGCAACCCACAGCACGATACTCGAGGCGATGCCGGCGAACACCGCGATTACAGTCAACAGCGATATCTTCTCGCCAGCCGCCGCCCAATCCCCGAGCCGCCCGCGAGCGATCGCCTGGGTCGCGACCTCCGATACGCCGAAATCGATCAGAACGAGAAAACCGCTCGGAAGAAAGCCGCGCACCAGGACGATCAGGCCGAGCACGGCCAATCCGTAGGACTTCGCGATCAAGCCGACGGCAAACAGGCCCAGCACGCCAGAAAAGCTGTAGGCAACGGCCGAGATCGCAGTGTTATGCACAAAGCGGCGCAGCACGGGTCAGTTCAATTCCGCGAGTTGCACGCTCGCTCCACTCAGCATGCGTTTCACACGCGCGTTCTCGGCTGGCCGCGCAACAAAGCGCCTGCCGTCGACGGAAGCCCCATCGAGACGCTTCAATATAGAATTCACGGTCTCGATGCCGAACGCCTTGCCGTCCCGGCGACGCTCGCCTTCGGCCGAGCTGTAAGCACGACGCAGCAACGAACTTGTCCTGTGGCCCAGACTTCGACGAACCGCAGCCGCGGCCATCCCGCGCACCGAAGGCCGCGCTGAGGCAGGCATCGGCGCCTCGTCCCGCCCGGCGGAGATTGTCGCGAGCACCACCTCGGACACGCGAGCAGAACTCGCGCCATCCACGGCGGTATAGAGCTCGCTGAGAATTTCGCGGCGAAACGTGGCGGTTTCGGCAGGCAGCGGCGGCATGCGGTCCTCGAGACCCTGCCGGACCAGCTCGATCATTTCGGCCTCCCGGGCCGCACCTCGACTGACCCGCGTCGCCGCGTCGAGGCGCAGAGCCGGAGTGTTGAACCACTCCATGCTCAACGGCTCGACGTTCAGCATGGTGGCCTCGATCGCGGTGGAGCAATTCTGATGAACCAGCAGGCGCGCACCGCTGATCCATTCGAGCGACGTTCCGCTCTGAATGACCTTGGCGTTCGGCAGAGTCGCGAACGCATCATACGAGCTGATGTTCTCGAATGGGTGCGGCCGCAGCACGAATTGCACGTCGGAAAAGTGCTGCGCGAGCTTGATCGCCATATCCAGCGCGCTGCGATAGGCATGGGCGCCGTCGGCGATGAACTGCCGGGCGAATTCGCGCTCGAAGCCCGCCTTGACCATCGACTCTTCCTCGTGAGAGGTGCTGCCGGAGAAGCGCGGATTCACGGTCGGGAAGTTCGTATTGATGAGAACGTAGCCCGAGCCAACGGACGGCTTCGGCAACGCCGCACGCCAGGGAGGCGCGCAGAAATCATAGCGAGGACAACCGGTGGCGCGCAGGCGATCGGCCGCGACCGTGTCCTGCCGGAGGAACGCCGCGTACTGTGCCTGCCCCCAGACGCAGTAGAGATCGACAAGGTCGGGGCAGCCCGCACTCTTCACCATGCTGGCAAACTGGTCCGCGTTCTTGCCGCCAATTCCTTCCGTATCGAGAACGCCGACGAGGATTCCGGCGCTCTTGTAGGACTTGATTAGGTCGGCATTATTGGGACGCGTGTAGTTCACCAGCACGAGATCAGGCCGCAACGCCGGGACGTCGAATCCCTGCTCGTACATGGGCACCAGCGTAGCCTGCACGCCGCGTGTCGACAGTTGCCGCGCGAGCAGCACCAGTCCCTCGAGATCGCGAAGCGGGTTATCGACGACCAGACAGACATGCGGCTGATCAGCCACGGGCGCTCCTCGCCGCGCCTTGCGGCGTCGGGACCGCATCATCTGCAGACGAGAGCAGATCCCAACTCATCGGGGGTCCTCGCCGAACCGCGCGCCCTACACGCTTGCCAAGCAGCGTCTCGAAATATTTCGGCGGCAAGCCAAGACCGGGCCGGATGATGCGGAGGTTCTGCTCGCTGAGCACGTCGCCGGGGGCGAGATCCTCCGCCACGTACAGCGACCGGCGGAACACGAGCGACTTGCCCTCTTTTTCGGTCAAACCATAATAGACGTGGCCGAGTGCGAGCCAGGCGCGCTTGGTCTCGACCACAAGGGCGGCCATCTCCTCCGGCTCCATCGAGAAGGTCGAATCGACGCCGCCGTCGGCGCGGGCAAGCGTGAAATGCTTCTCGATCACGGTCGCACCGAGCGCAACGCTTGCGACCGACGCACCGATGCCGAACGTGTGGTCCGACAGCCCGACCTGGCAGCCGAACAGCGAGCGCATATGGGGAATGGTCAGCAGATTGGTGTCGGCGGGCGTCGCCGGATAGGTGCTGGTGCATTTCAGCAAGACGAGCTGCTTGCAGCCCGCCGCCCTGGCAGCTCTCACCGTCTCGTCGAGATCGGCCACCGTGGCCATGCCGGTCGAGATGATCATGGGTTTGCCAGTGGCCGCAACCCTGCGAATGAGCGGCAGATCGGTGTTCTCGAACGAGGCGATCTTGTAGCAGGCGACACCGAGACCTTCGAGAAAATCGACAGCGGTCGCATCGAACGGAGTCGAGAACGGAATCATGCCAAGTGAGCGCGCACGGTCGAAGATCGGTCCATGCCACTCCCAGGGGGTATAGGCCTGCTGGTAAAGCTCGTGCAGCGAACGACCTTTCCACAGGCTGTCGGGATCATCGATGAAAAATTCGTCGCGCGCGAGCGCAAGCGTCATCGTGTCGGCCGTATAGGTCTGCAGCTTGAGCGCGTGAGCCCCCGCCTTCGCGGCGGCCTCCACGATCGCCAACGCGCGCTCGAGCGACTGATTGTGGTTTCCCGACATCTCCGCAATGATGAACGGCTCGTGAGACTGGCCGATCTCGCGCCCGGCAATGGAGATGGTTGTGCTCATCGGTTACTCCTCGGTCTGTCGCAGCTATCCCGGAGTCGCCGGCCGCGCATCGCGCTGATTGCGGAATCCGAAAACACCGCTGCGAAAATCCTGTCTCTAGCGAACGACGCTTCTCAGCGTCACGAAACCTTCTGCGGCAACGAGACCAACGCTGGCGCCGCGCAAGGTAGCAAGAGCGCGCAACGCAGCATAGGACCTGGCATGGGGAAAGTCCCGCATTTCCTGATCGTAAGCCTGTAGCGCTTCTATCTTCCGCTCAATCGTGCTTTCGATCGATACGAAACGATCCGGCCGGAAGGCCTCACCAATTGCGGAGCTCGCCCATTCGGTCGACGAAGCCACCTCGAAGGCATAGATGGCTTTGTACGTGCTTGCCGGCATGGGCCGCAATGCCGTCATCACCGCCTGATGGACAATGCGATGATCGAGATTAAGGTCGCCGCCATGGTGGGTGTAGATGATCGTCGGCTGGATTCTTGCGATCAGTGGTTCAAGGGTCTGCACCACCGGCAGAAGACCGGCGCTGTCCAGCCTTTGGTCCGGGAAGTCGAAAAACATTGGTACATTTGCACCGAGTATCTTGCACGCTTTTTCGGCCGACGCATGGCGAGCTGCAAGCGCCCGGTCGCCGCGACTCGACACTCCATCGGCAAGGAACACGACCTCCACGGAGTCGCCGTCGTCGGCGTGCCTCGCCATCGTTCCGCCGCAGCCGAGCGCCTCATCATCGGCGTGCGCAGCGACAATCAACACCCTTTCGGTCACGGCTCGATCTTTCTGAATGTCGCGGTGGCACGCAGCGCGCCGTCCTCCAATTCAGCATTGCTGAATTCGATCCGCGTGTTTTCGATCTCGATGAATGATTTGGGATATTCCGGCGCGTCGAGCATCCGGATGTGATCATAGAGCCTGGCGAGCGTTTTGCTGCCGTCGAGCCTGGACTGCTCCGGCTTCCGGCGCTTGAAAGTCATGGCTTCGCCGACTTGGGGAATAGGCGTCGGCCACTCCCTGACCATGTCCCCGATCATCGACGCGGTCAGTTCGGCCATGCGGATGAAAATGTCATGCGCCGACCCCGCGAGTGACAGATCGCGCTGAAGATAGATATCGCCATCGTCGAAACCGGCATTCATCCGGAATGCCGTTAGCTTGGTCTGTTCGAAGCCCCGCTCGATCATATTCTGGATCGGGCTACCGCCTTTTCCGTACGGAAGCGGCGCTGCATGGAACGCTACGCATTCAAATGCGGACACGATCTGGTCGGGGACCTTCCAGTTCCAATGCGGGAAGAAGATCGCCTTGGGTCCGATTGCTTGCAGCTTCTCGAGCGTGAGGTCCGGCTGCCCTGCAATAAGGTGCCATTGCCCGGGAAGATGGCGGATCGTCCTTTCGAACTGCAGGACGTTCCAGGGCCTGACCGTGGCAACGCAATAGACCGGAGCAACCTCACTCATCGGATACCTCGGACACGGACACCTTCGAGATACGCACATGGTACCGGTGACCGCGGAAATCGAAGAAGGCGGGAAAGCGATCCGGATCGGCGACGCGCAGAAGATCGAACTGCGCGGAAATGGATTGGATGGGATCGAGCCGGGAATCTTCCGAGGTCCGCCGCCGGTAATAGGTGGGTTCGCGACCGTCCTGCGGCTGCGGCACCACGCGTCCGAAATGTTCGACCGCATGATCCATCAGTTCGAGCCATACCGAGAACAGCCTATGATTGATTTCGTCGCAAAGCTCGTGCCCCTCGAACTCGACAGGCCGCTTGGCCCAGATCGCTCCCGAATCGACCTTGTCGTCGGCCTCCAGCAACGAGACCACGAGCTTGTTTCTGCCTTCGAGTATCTGCCAGTTCTGCGGCGACCATCCGCGGCCTTCGGGCAGGTCACTAGAATGAATGACGAGCGCGGCCCCGTAGCGTGCACGATCCTGCCGCGAAATGATCTCGTGACAGGAGATTAGGAATAGGATGTCGCCGCCGCTCAGTTTCGCTTTGGTCTGCACCAGCTCCACGCTATGCGTGGCCGAAGCCGCGCTGACCCAGTTCTCCAGATAAGGGTAGACCGGATGCGACGCGCTGGAGCAGAGGATCGAAATCTTCATCTTCAACCGACGGACCGAACAGCGGGATTCTCGAGTTTCGTCCCGCCTTTAGCACGAAAGTCCGATTTGGCCACCAGCTGGCTGCCCACCCCCCGGAATTTTTGGACACTTGGCGGAATTATAGCCCAGAATCAACGACCTAGTTGCGCATATGGGCCACGACCTGGTTCCGCCCTTCGCCGTCGACCAGCGCGAGAGCGGCCTCCCCCATTGCCCTGACGCGAAGCGCATCGTCGAGCAGCGAAAGCAGACTTTCGGCAAGCATCTCAATCGTGACGGCCGGCGCGGAACCCAAATAAAGCGCCGCTCCCACATCAGCCAGGGCCGTCAGCGCACCGACCTGGTTTTCGGCGATGTCCCCCGCCACGGCAGGCAAGCCGAGGCAACAGCGCTCCCAGCTCATCCCCCCGCCGGCCCCGATCGACAGATCGGCCCGACGCATCAACTCAGCAATGTTGTCAGCCCCCCGATAGACCCGTGCCCCCGATAACCCGCTGCACAATTGCACAATCGCATGCGCATGAGGATTGGTCGGCCCGACGACCACATCCACCTTAACTGACGGCGTCGCGAGGCTCGCGATCGCTCGCACCGCTTTGGCGGTCTCATTGGTGGGATCGGAGCCCCCGTAGCAGACCAGAATACGGCCAATCTGGCCGCTGCGGGCTGTCAACAGGCGACGCTGCTGGGTGAAATCGGGGCGCAACAGCGCATATCGCGGTCCAAGCAGCTGCGTACAGGTCTCGGCCACACGGTCCTTATAGCGCGTGTGCATCTCCCGAACGAGATTCTGGTCGAGCAGGACGTCGCAATCATGTTGGCGATTGGCCAGATCGTCGATTGCGAGAATCCTCAAGGCATCGCGCCGACATGCGCTTTCCCAGCGAAAATCGAGGGCGTAGTGATCGACAATGAGCCAATCGGCCGCGCCGATCCGGTCCATGGCTTGCGAGGTCTGTTCTGCGTCCTGTCGCCATGTCGTCGGCAGCCAATCCGCATACGGGCCGGCGTCGTCCGTTTCGGGACGGCCCCCCGGCGGATCCGACAATAGGCGCACATCGTGTCCGCATCCTTCGACGAATGCTCTCAATCCCGCGGCGTGGCTGCGCAGGAGAAAGCACGACTTCGCTCCCCTTTCGGCGAGCGCATTCGCCAACGTGAGGCATCGGGTGAGGTGCCCCATACCCATCTGGACCGATGCGTCAACGCGAAAGACGACTCGCTGCATGCTGTTCGTGAACCCAACCAACGATCTTGTCCTGCCCGCGATCGTAGCTGATGAGACCGTCGGCTACCACAATCAGGGACCGGAACTCACTTCAATCCACCCTTGAGCTATCGCGCAAGCTTCTATATGCGGAAACCGCAACCAAGCGTACTGCAAACCTACCATGAGCTCCTCCAAGACGATCCTGATCACGACGCTTGCCGAATACCAGACCCGGTTCTGGATTCCGGTGGCGCAGCGTCTGCGCGCGTCAGGATGCGGGGTCGAACTGCTCGCCTTTGACGATCGCAGCGCCGAGATGGCGGCGGCCGCGGGCGTGCCGGTCACGAACATGTACCGCGAGGGCCTCAAGGCCGGCCCCTCGCCCGATGAGCGGGCGGCTTTTGATGCACGGATCGAAGCCTATGGCCTCGACGGCTCCAATTTCCTGTTCAGCCATGAGCGCTTCACTTTCGGAATCCGCGACAGCGCGGCGCTGCGCCGGCGTTTCATGATTTACGCCAACGCCATGGAGGCGTTGCTCGACCGTCTCGCGGGGCAAGGCAAGCATGCCGTGCTGGTGCAGGAGCTCGGCGGCTTTCTCTCGGTGATCTCGAGCTTCTACGCTGCGAAGCGTCGCGGTATCCGCAATTGGTTCATCGAGCCGTCATTCTTCCGCGGCCGGATGTACTTCACGCCGGACAGTCTTGCCGCGCCGCAGGTGATGGCAAGACCTGCGGATGAGGTGTCGCGCGAAGTGCGCAGCTATCTCGACGACACCCTGAAGCAGCAGGCCATCGTTATCCCCAAGAAGGACCAGCATCATTATTCGGCGGCCTTCAAGAAGGTGGTCAACCTGCGCAACTCGCGCCGCTTCGCCGAGAAACTCTGGGACCAGTTCGCGCTCGGCAAGCACCAGGAATTCGGGCACAATCTGCGCCACGCCCGCGTGCATGCCGCGATGGCACTCAACGCGACACGGCTGAAGAAGCTCTATCGTCCAATCCCGGACAAGCGGTTCGTCTATTATCCCTTCCACGTGCCGGCCGACATGGCCCTGACCCTGCGCTCGCCGGACTATCTCGATCAGGTTGCGACCGTCGATTTCCTGCTGCGGACGATTCCGGATTCGCACGTGCTGGTGGCGAAGGAGCACCCCGCCCAAATCGGCGCGATCTCCGCCGATCGCCTGTTCGAGCTGGCGCGCCGCTTCGACAATTTCGTGCTGCTGCCGCCGCAGACCAACAATTACACCGTGCTGAACCGCTCCGACGCCGTCATATCCGTCAACAGCAAATCCGGCGCTGAGGCGCTCCTGCTCGGCAAGCCGGTCGTGGTGATGGGTGACGCCTTCTACAGCTCATGTCCGCTGATCTATGCCGCCGACCGCCTGCGCGACGTGCCGACACGCCTGCGCGAGGCGCTGCGGGACGGCCCATTCGACCCGGCCAGGGGCGCCCCCTATTTCGAGGCCGCCTGGCGGCGGTCGTTTCCGGGCGAGCTCTATATCAGCGACGCCACACAGCTCGACACTTTCGCGGACTCGTTGCGCGCCGCGGTAGTCGAGACCGCCGTTGCCGGTTGAATGGATTGCGAGATGCCCCTCGTCTCGATCATCACGCCATCCTGGAACGTCGAACGCTTCATCGAGGAAACAGTCGCTTCGGTACAGGCCCAAACCTTCGGTGACTGGGAGCTGCTGATCGCCGATGACTGCTCGACCGATCGCACGCCCGCGATCGTGGCCGAGATCGGCGCGCGCGATCCGCGCGTCAAGCTGATCCGGATGCCGAAGAACGGCGGTCCGGCGCTGGCGCGCCAGGCGGCGATCGACAAGGCCGAAGGTCGCTATCTCGCATTCCTCGACAGCGACGACCTATGGCTGCCCACGAAGCTCGAACACCAGCTCGCCTTTGCCCGCGACAAGCGCGCGGCGCTCAGCTACACCGCGTTTCGCCGCATCGATGAAGCCAATACCATGGCGGGCCGGCTGATCGAAGTGCCGGCAGAGCTGAGCTATGACCAGCTCCTGAAGAACACCTCAATCGCGACACTGACGGCGCTGGTTGACCGCGAGATTTCAGGTCCCGTCGCCATGACCAACGAGGGCTATGACGATTTTTGCCTGTGGCTGTCTATCCTCCGCCGCGGTCACATTGCCCACGGCCTCAACGAGGACCTGGCGCGTTATCGTGTCAGAGGTTCGTCCGTCTCCAGCCGCCCGGTGCGCTCTGCCAAATGGGTCTGGAACATCTATCGCAACATCGAGCAGCTGCCGTTGCTCAAATCGGCCTGGTGCTTCGGCCATTGGGGCGCGCGGGCGTGGTTGAAGCGGCGAGAGTTCTAAGCTGATCGCGGCACCGCGGGACGACCGGTTTGAAAAAGTGCGAAAACAACCCCATGCACAGTAGCGGTGTTTAATTACCTCTCTCTAAGCCATTTGGCTATTGGCGAGTCCGGCCGTTGCCGATACCACTCCTCAAGCTGCCCGGCCGGGTATTTTGGAACCGATGATGCCGTTTGAAAGCTACAAGAACAGCCGCATCCTCGTGACAGGCGGCGCCGGGTTCATCGGATCGCACCTCTGCGAACGACTGCTCGCGGCCGGGGCCGAAGTTGTGTCCGCGGACAATTATTTCACCGGCAGCCGGCGCAACATTGCCCATCTGCTTGCAAATCCGCTGTTCGAGGCGGTTAGGCACGATGTTACCTTCCCCCTCTATATCGAGGTCGATGCGATCTTCAACCTGGCCTGCCCGGCCTCGCCGATCCATTACCAGCGCGATCCCGTGCAGACCACCAAGACCTCGGTGCACGGCGCGATCAACATGCTGGGCCTCGCCAAACGGCTCAAGGCACGCATCTTCCAGGCCTCGACCAGCGAGGTCTATGGCGACCCGCTGATCCATCCGCAGACCGAGGATTATTGGGGCAACGTCAACCCGATCGGCATCCGCTCCTGCTATGACGAGGGCAAGCGCTGCGCCGAGACGCTGTTCTTCGACTACTGGCGCCAGCACGGCCTGCCGATCAAGATCGCGCGCATCTTCAACACCTACGGGCCGCGGATGCAGCCCAACGACGGCCGCGTGGTGTCGTCGTTCATCGTCCAGGCGCTCCAGGGCGAACCGATTACAGTGTTCGGCGACGGCGGCCAGACTCGCTCGTTTTGCTATGTCGACGACCTCGTCGAGGCCATCACCCGGCTGATGGCGACGAACGAAGACGTCACCGGTCCGATCAACCTCGGCAACAATTCCGAGTTCACCATCCGCGAGCTGGCCGAGAAGGTCATCAAGCTCACCGGCTCGCGCTCCAAGCTCGAGTTCAAGCCGCTGCCGCAGGACGATCCGCGACAGCGGCAACCCAACCTCACCAAGGCCAAGGCCATCTTGAATTGGGAACCGAAAGTCGCGCTCGAGGACGGCCTGAAGGAGACGATTGCCTATTTCAAGCACTCGCTCGAGTTCGCCTGATTTGATGCACGGCTCCCACGATGGCTTGCCTCTCGAACATCATCTCAGTCCGCGATCTCGACTGCGGCGCTTGGCGGGTGCACTTTTCAGCCCAAAGCATGATCCGGAAAAGTGCGAAGCGGTTTTCCGGGAATGATCATGCGCAAACAACAACCTAAAGCGCGATGACGATTCATCTAAATCTCATCGCGCTTTAGTGAAATAGGAAGGTTCGCATCAGAAGCTCAGTGATGTGGGATGGGCTTGAATGGTCAGTAGAGGAGAAGGCCTGATCACTCCGCTGGCCTTCCCAAGATCCATGATCAAACGAGGACGCTTGCGTCTCCAAGAGCAATCCAATGTCAAGCAGGCGGCTTGAAAGATCCGGCAATCCGCTATGGATAGAACTGGTATCCGTCTTACCAGTGAGCTCGATTCCAGGTTGGAAAACGAAACCTTCGTTGTGCCGCTGGAGAAGCTCCGTTGCAGATGATGCGTCGGCCCCAGCAGCCGCCGGAGGAACTCCAATGGTCCCATCGCCATTGAGGTCTTGCTGGAAGGTGGTCTCGATCGATCGAAGTGATGCGTTCGTCCCCGTCACCTGGGGGACGATATTGGCCGTGTAGTTGCCGTTGCTGTCCGTGCTCCAGACCGTGTAGAGACCTGTCGCCGCGTCCTTCCAGGCCACGTCGTATCCGCCGCCGGTCTGCTCCGCTGCGATAGGCGCCCAGGTCCCGAACGCAGTGGCGCTGACCGGCGAGCCGGAGTACTTCAGGACAGGTCCGCTGCCCGTGCTGATGGCCTCGAGAAAGAAATTGTCTCCCGTCTGCACCAGCTTGGTCGAGCCCTGCGCCTCAAGCGTGACGGTGGGAATACCGATGGTCCCATCGCCATTGAGGTCTTGCTGGAAGGTGGTCTCGATCGATTGAAGTGATGCGTTCGTCCCCGTCACCTGGGGAACGATATTGGCCGTGTGGTTGCCGTTGCTGTCCGTGCTCCAGACCGTGTAGAGACCTGTCGCCGCGTCCTTCCAGGCCACGTCGTATCCGCCGCCGGTCTGCTCCGCTGCGATGGGCGCCCAGGTCCCGAACGCAAGGGCGCTGACCGGCGAGCCGGAGTACTTCAGGACAGGCCCGCTGCCCGTGCTGATGGCCTCGAGATAGAAATTGTCTCCCGTCTGCACCAGCTTGGTCGAGCCCTGCGCCTCAAGCGTGACGCTGGGAATACCGATGGTCCCATCGCCATTGAGGTCTTGCTGGAAGGTGGTCTCGATCGATCGAAGTGATGCGTCCGTCCCCGTCACCTGGGGGACGATATTGGCCGTGTAATTGCCGTTGCTGTCCGTGCTCCAGACCGTGTAGAGACCTGTCGCCGCGTCCTTCCAGGCCACGTCGTATCCGCCGCCGGTCTGCTCCGCTGCGATAGGCGCCCAGGTCCCGAACGCAGTGGCGCTGACCGGCGAGCCGGAGTACTTCAGGACAGGTCCGCTGCCCGTGCTGATGGCCTCGAGAAAGAAATTGTCTCCCGTCTGCACCAGCTTGGTCGAGCCCTGCGCCTCAAGCGTGACGGTGGGTATACCGATGGTCCCATCGCCATTGAGGTCTTGCTGGAAGGTGGTCTCGATCGATTGAAGTGATGCGTTCGTCCCCGTCACCTGGGGAACGATATTGGCCGTGTAGTTGCCGTTGCTGTCCGTGCTCCAGACCGTGTAGAGACCTGTCGCCGTGTCCCTCCAGGCCACGTCGTATCCGCCGCCGGTCTGCTCCGCTGCGATGGGCGCCCAGGTCCCGAACGCAAGGGCGCTGACCGGCGAGCCGGAGTACTTCAGGACAGGCCCGCTGCCCGTGCTGATGGCCTCGAGATAGAAATTGTCTCCCGTCTGCACCAGCTTGGTCGAGCCCTGCGCCTCGAGCGTGGCGCTGGGAATACCGATGGTCCCATCGCCATTGAGGTCTTGCTGGAAGGTGGTCTCGATCGATCGAAGTGATGCGTTCGTCCCCGTCACCTGGGGAACGATATTGGCCGTGTAGTTGCCGTTGCTGTCCGTGCTCCAGACCGTGTAGAGACCTGTCGCCGTGTCCCTCCAGGCCACGTCGTATCCGCTGCCGGTCTGCTCCGCTGCGATAGGCGCCCAGGTCCCAAACGCAGTGGCGCTGACCGGCGAGCCGGAGTACTTCAGGACAGGCCCGCTGCCCGTGCTGATGGCCTTAAGATAGAAATTGTCTCCCGTCTGCACCAGACTAGTCGACCCGATCGCCTCGATCGCAACGTTGATCACGCTGACGCTTGCAATCGTGCTATCGGCGAACTGAAGATATTCGACGCCGGTGATGGTGTCGGTACCGTCAGGCGAGCCGGAGCGCTGATCGGCTATGGTGAAGGTCTGCGTACTCGCGTTGTACGAAATCGTGTAGCTCGCCCGGTTGCCCGAAAACACGGCGGTGTCGGTGCCGACGCCGCCGATGATGGTGTCGTTGCCCGCCCCGCCGGTAATGGTGTCGTTACCACTGCCGCCGTTCAGCGTATTGGCGGTGGAGTTGCCGACGATGGTGTCATTGCCGGATCCACCGATGGCGTTGTCGATGTAGGAGCGGGCGTCGCCGCTATAGAGATAGGCGTTGTAGACGTTGCCCGACGCGTAATGGCCGTCGCCGAGATACGCCAGCTGCACCGAGGAGAACACCGACGAGGCGCCGGGATTGAGGTTGATGCTAAGGTTGGTCGTGTAGTTCGACAGGTCATAGGTGTCGACGCCGCCGCCGTCCCAGACCGTCTCGTAGATGCGGTTGGCCGAGCCGCCGGCGCCGCCGCCCGGCGCCAGCTGCCCAACACCGTTGATGAACTCCTGGCCGGTGGTCGGATTCCAGGTGTAGACGGTGTTGCCGCTTTGGGTCGTATAGTCCGCGCCGTACATCGTCTGGAGCGCGAGGATATCGTTGGCCATGTAGGTCTGAGGATAGCCATACGCCTCGTTGGTGTAGCCGGACGTGGTCGAAGCGCCGACATAGCTGCGGTAGCTCATGACGGTGTATTCGCTGTCGTCATGCGCGCTCGGCACCGCGACGTTGGCGGGGCCGCCGGCCTCCTGGCTGTGCTTGAGGCCAAAGGCATGGCCGAGCTCGTGCAGCGCGGTCGTGAAGTAATAGTTGCCGAGCTTGGCCAGCGAGAAATTATATTGGGTGCCGAACCAGACGTCGCCGCCGGGCGCGTAGTTACCGGGATAGTAGGCGTAGGCGGTCGGATTGGCCGCCGGCGACTGCGCGATCATGATGTCGGCGCCGTTCGTGCCCGCGTACTGGATGTTGGCGTTGGTGTAGCTGAGGATCAGCCCGATCGCGTAATTGATCGCCGCCTGGATCTGGGTGGGCGCCGCGGCAAAGCCCGACGTAGTCGGCTCGCTGTCGCCGCCGCTGTAGGGATTGGCATAGTCGCTCGGTGCGTCAGGAAAGCTGTAGGTGATCGTGCCTGACCATTTGTAGCCCGACAGCAGGCCATCGATCTCGGCGTTGTTGGTGGCACTGACATTTACAGCGGTAGCCAATTGAATCTCCAAAGCAACGCGTCGTGTGATTCGCCGCGAGGGCACATGATTCTAGCTAGAGAGTTAAACGTTTGGTTTAAATGGGGCAGCGGCGTTCGCGGCGCTTCCCTAAGGCAGTGTTAGCCATCAAATCCCGTAGTCATACGGGAGACGCGCAAAGGTTTCGTTCCCGGAACACCCGTAACTTATAGGGTCTTCATGAAACGACGTTCACTTCGGGCCGGCCTGCTTGGCGCCCTGGTCGTACTTGCCGGATCGGCCCATCACCCCCTCGGAGGACTGCCTGTCATGGTGGAGAAGGCCAAGGCGGACGACAGCGGCAAGGCGGCGCGCGCGCCCTCCATGCCGATGGCCCGCGATCCCGCCGTTGCGGTGGCGGAGGAATACCAAGCTGCGCGCCGCAAGGGAACGCGCGAGGCGCTCGAGCTCTTCATTGCGCGTCACGGCGATGATCCCCTGGCCGAGCAGGCGCGGGCCGGGTTGAAGCGCCTGCCGCGCTGATCGCAGACACCGCATCAGGCATGGCATTTCGGCAGGCGGGACCGGCGCCGGGCCGGGCTTGTCGCGTGGTCTTTCGGCACTATGGTAGGCCCGCAATCTGTCCTGGAGCCTTGCAAGATGCCCTTTCCGCATGCCTCGGAAGCCCTGTCGCGCTTCACCGTGCTCGATCTGACCCGCGTCCGGTCCGGGCCCACCTGCGTGCGGCAGCTGGCGGACTGGGGGGCGAATGTCATCAAGATCGATGCGCTGACCGAAGACGCCGGCGGCGAGCAGCCGGGCGGCCCCCGGCGAGGCTCCGACTTTCAGAATTTGCATCGCAACAAGCGGGCCATGACGCTGAACCTGAAGGACGAGCGCGGGCTGGCCGTGTTCAAGCGCCTTGCAGCCAAGGCCGACGTCGTGGTCGAGAATTTCCGGCCCGATGTGAAGAAGAAGCTCGGCATCGACTACGACAGCCTCGCCAAGATCAACCCGCGCATCGTCTATGGCAGCATCTCCGGCTTCGGCCAGGATGGCCCCTATCACAAGCGGCCCGGCTTCGATCAGATCGCGCAAGGCATGGGCGGGCTGATGTCGATCACCGGGGCGCCGGGCGAAGGCCCGATGCGCGTCGGCATTCCCGTCGCCGACCTGACGGCCGGCCTGTTCTGCGCCATGGGCATCCTCACCGCGCTGCTCGAGCGCGAAGTCTCGGGCAAGGGCCAGTGGGTGCAGACCTCGCTGCTCCAGGCACAGATCTTCATGCTCGACTTCCAGGCCGCGCGCTGGCTGATGGAGAAAGAGGTCGCCAAGCAGGCCGGGAACAACCATCCGACCAGCATCCCGACCGGCGTGTTCAAGACCTCTGACGGCTACATCAACATCGCCACCACCGGCGGACGGATCTGGGAACGCTGCGCGCAGGCAATCGGCGCACCGGAACTCTATGCCCATCCCGACTATGCCACCGCCCCTGCCCGCTCCAAGAACCGCGACGCGCTCAACGCCGAGATCGAGAAGCGCACCGTGACGAAGTCGACCGAGACCTGGGTCCGCGAGCTCAACGAGGCCGGCGTGCCCTGCGGGCCGATCTACGCCATCGACCAGATGTTCGATGACGCCCAGGTCCGGCATCTCGGCATCGCCCAGGATGTGCCAAACGAGGAGGGCCGCCCTATCCGCCTGGTCGGTCAGCCCGTGACGCTGTCCCGCACGCCGAGCAAGATGGTGGCGCGGCCGCCGGAATTCGGCGAGCAGACCGACGAGGTGCTGAAAGAGTTCGGCTTCGGCGCCGACGAGATTGCGGGGCTCAGGGACGCCAAGGTGGTGTGAGTCCGACCTATTGCGATGTCGCTCTCGTCCCCTGGGTCAGCCCGACGCGAGCAAGCACACCGTCGATCACCGGCCAGAACAGCAGCACGATCGCCAGCGTCGTGATCGAGCCGACCAGGCCGTTCGACCAGAACACCTTGAGATCGCCGCCGGCGCCGATCATCGACAGACGAAAGGCGTCCTCGGCGCGGTTGCCGAGCACCAGCGCGAGGGTGAACGGCGCCAGCGGAATGCCGATCTTCTTGAAGACGTAACCGACCACGCCGAAGCCGAGCATCAGCCAGATGTCGAACATCGCGTTCTGGATCGCGTAAGCGCCGATCGCGCAGGACACCACGATCATCGGAGCCACCGCGGCAAACGGCACGCGCAGGATCGAGGCGAAGATCGGCACCGTCGTCAACACCAGCACGAGGCCGACGACATTGCCGAGATACATCGAGGCGATCAGGCCCCAGACGAAGTCCTTGTGCTCGACGAACAGCAGCGGGCCCGGATTGAGCCCCCACACCATCACCCCGCCGAGCAGGATCGCCGCGGTGCCCGAGCCGGGAATGCCGAGCGCCAGCATCGGCAGCAGCGCCGAGGTGCCGGAGGCATGCGCCGCCGTCTCCGGCGCGAACACGCCCTCGATGCGCCCCCTGCCGAAGCTCTCGGGTTCTTTCGCAAAGCGTTTTGCAAGATTGTAGCCCATGAAGGAGGCCGCGATCGCGCCGCCAGGGGTGATGCCGAGCCAGCAGCCGATGAAGGATGAGCGCAGCAGCGTCACCCAGTATTTCGGCAGGTCCTTCCAGACGCCGAGCACGACGCGCAGCGAAATGCTCGCGGCGTGTCCGCGCAGCGCGAGGCGCTCCTCCATCGTCAGCAGGATCTCGCTGATGCCGAACAGGCCGATGACGGCGACCAGGAAGTTGATGCCGCGCAGCAGCTCCGGCGAGCCGAAGGTCATGCGGAGATTGCCCGACACGGTGTCCATGCCGATGCCGGCCAGCAGCAGGCCCAGCGACATCGAGATGACCGTCTTGTGCTTGGCCTCACGCCCCAATCCGACGAAGGAGCAGAAGGTGAGCAGATACACCGCAAAGAACTCGGGCGGGCCGAATTTCAGCGCAAAGGACGAGATCATCGGCGCGAGGAAGGTGATCAGCAGCACCGCGACCAGCGAACCAACGAAGGAGGACGTGAACGCCGCCGTCAGGGCCTCCGCCGCCCTGCCCTGCTGTGCCATCGGATAACCGTCGAAGGGGGTTGCGACCGACCAGGCTTCGCCGGGAATGTTGAACAGGATCGAGGTGATCGCGCCGCCGAACAGCGCGCCCCAATAGATGCAGGACAGCATCACGATCGCTGAGGTCGGATCCATCGTGAAGGTCAGCGGCAGCAGGATAGCGACGCCGTTGGGGCCGCCGAGCCCCGGCAGCACGCCGACGAAGATGCCGAGCACCAGCCCGACCATCATCAGCACGAGTGTCTTCCAGGTGAGCAGGACGGCGAAGCCGTGAAGCAGGAGACCAAGAGCTTCCATCGCGCGACCGCCTAACGGCCGAAGGCCGCTTCGAGCGGCCCTTTCGGCATGATGACGTCGAAGGCGATGTCGAAGGTGACGAACATGATCGCCGTGAACACGAACGCGGTGAGCAGCGACTTCCACGGCGCGATCTTGCCGACGAGACGCATGAAGCCCGCGATCAGGAGGAAGCTCGCGACATAGAGGCCGAGGAACTGTGTGACCAGGCAGAACAGCAGGGTCGGCACGAACACCGCCATCACGCGGCGCGCCTGCGCGTGCGTGACGAAGGTCTCGGGCGCCCTGCGGTGCGCGACCAGTGCGGCGATCAGGCCATAGAGGCTGCCGCCGCCGAGGACGATGGAGAGATAGAACGGGAAATAGCCAGGCTCGGGGCCGGTCGTATCCCAGGACGCGCCGGTGCGCCAATTGTCGTAGCCGAGCGTGACGGCCAGCGCGAGCAGCAGAACGCAGACGACGATCTCGATCGTGCCGGAGGACACGACGGAGGGCGAGTCGTCTTCAGGCGCGGTCGGATCGTCGACGACGATTTCCAGATCGGTTTGGGACATGAGCTGCCAGATCAAATTGCGCTGTCATCATCCGCGAAAGCGGATGATCCAGTAGTCCGTGCAGAGGCCGTATCGTTGAGCTCTGTGCGATACTGGATCCCCCGCCCCCCGTGCGCAATTGCGCACTAGGCAGGGCATGACACCGGAGGTGGTTACTTCGCGACGAACCCGGCTTCGGTCATCAGCGACTTGTTCTGCGCATCATCCTCCTCGAGGAACTGGACCATGTCCTTGCCGGTGAGGAAGATCGGCTTCAACGCCTGCTTCTCCATGTACTCCTTGTACTCCGCAGTCTGCGTCACCTTGTGGAACAGCTCGACGTAGAACGCCTGTTGCTCCGGCGTGACCTTGCCGGGCAGGAACATCGCGCGCAGCATCAGATATTGCACGTCGACACCCTCCTCCTTGCAGGTCGGAATGTCGGCCCACGACTGGGTGTCCGTCACCTTGCTGGTGTAGGAGATGCGCTCCTTGTCGAACACGCAGAGCGGACGCACCTGGCCCGCGCGCCAGACTTCGAGATTTTCGGATGGATTGTTGACGTTGGCTTCGGTGTGATTGCCGACCAGCTGGGTCGCGGCCTCGCCACCGGACTTGTAGGGCAGATAGGAGAACTTCGCGCCGGTCTTCTGCTCGAGGAAGACGGTCAGCACGTGATCCTCGCGCTTGGAGCCGGTGCCGCCCATCTTGAAGGGTGCGCTCGCAGCCTTCGCGGCCGCGACAAACTCCTTCACCGACTTGGGCCCGGCGCTGTTGTCCCACAGCACGAACTGGTCGAGCGCGATCACCGAGACCGGGGTCAGCTCGCGCCAGTTGAACGGGATCTTCGCTGACAGCGGCAGCATGTAGATCAGCGAATAGGCGATCAGCACCTTGTTCGGATCGCCCTCGCTGGACTTCATGTACATCAGCGCTTCCGCGCCCGAAGCGCCGCCCTTGAGCGAGACGACGATCGGCTGCTTCATCAGATTGTTCTTCTGGATCGCGGCCTGCATCATCCGGGCCATCTGGTCGGAGGCCCCGCCCGCGCCCGCCGCCACGACGATCTCCACCGGTTTTGCCGGCTCCCAGCCGGCGAACGCCGGCATGCTCAACAACAGGGCCGTCGCAGCCCCGACGGCTTTCACTGGAATACGCACGAGTTTCGTCCCCTGGTTATTATTGGCTTTGTGATGCCGGGAAATTTATCGATGCATTGTGCGGACTAAAGGTTGTGAGTTCAAGCCGGTGGACATTCCGTCGCATATGACTTTCGGCTGACGAGGCGCGCTACTTGCCCTTCCAGACCGGCGCGCGCTTGTTGAGGAAGGCGTCCATGCCCTCGCGGAAATCTTCGCTCATATAGGCCTTGAGGATCAGATCCTCGCCTTCCTCGCGCGACAGCGTCCGGCGGATGCGGCGCACCGCTTCCTTGGTGGCTTCCAGCGTGAGCGGCGCATGGCTGGCGACGAGCTTTGCGGTCTCGTCGGCGCGGCGCTGCAGCGTCTCGACGTCGGGCACGACCTCGTTGAGCAGGCCCAGCGCCAGCGCTTCCGGCGCCTCGACGAGGCGCGCCTTGAAGATCAGATCCTTGGTGCGGGCAGGTCCGACCAGTGCGACGACGCGGCTGATGTTGGACATCGACAGGCAGTTGCCGAGCGTGCGCGCGATCGGAAAGCCCATCCGCGTCGTCTCGGTGCCGATGCGCAGATCGCAGCAGGCGGCAATCCCGGCGCCACCGCCGGTGCAGGCCCCCGCGATCGCCGCGATCACGGGCACGCGGCACTGCTCGAGCGTGCCGAGCACGCGGTCGATGCGCGCCTCGTAGTCGAGTGCGTCCTGCGCGGTCTTGAACGCACGGAACTGGGAAATGTCGGTACCGGAGGCGAACGCCTTGTCGCCGGCGCCGGTCAGGATCAGCGCCTTGATCGAACGGTCGGCGTTGATCTCCTGGCAGATCTCCGCCATGCGGTCATACATGGCGAAGGTCATGGCGTTGCGCGCCTGGGGGCGGTTGAAGGTGATCCGCGCGATGCCGTCGGTGACGGAGTAGAGCAGGTCTTCGTTGGTCGTTGCCGGTGCGTTCATCGCGCGCTCACTTTCTTCACTACAGTTCAATCAGGCCGCCCTTAAGCGACCTGATCCTTAGGCCACCTGAACCTTGGTCATCGGCACCACGTCGCGTCCCTTCAGGACGTCCATTGCCGCCAGCACACCGCCGCTCCGGTGCGGGATCTTTGCAAGATCCAGGCCCATCTCGACGCCGGCGAGCGTGCCCATCAGCATCAGATCGTTGAAATGGCCGATATGCCCGATGCGGAACACTTTGCCCTTGACCTTGTTCAGACCGGTGCCGAGCGACATGTCGAAGTTCTCCAGCACGACCTTGCGGAAGGCGTCGGCATCAAAGCCCTCGGGCACGCGCACGCCGGTCAGCGCAGGCGAGTGCGCAGCCGGGTCGGAGCACTGCGTCTCCAGGCCCCAGACCTTGACCGCCGCGCGCGTTGCCGCGCTGTGGCGCTTGTGGCGGGTCCAGACGTTCTCCAGCCCCTCCTCCTCCAGCATCTTCACGGCTTCACGCAGGCCGTAGAGCAGATTGGTCGCAGGTGTATAGGGGAAGGTGCCGAGTTTGTTGAAGGTGATGCCCTCCTGCCAGTCCCAGTAGGAGCGCATGCCCGGATTGGCCTTGGCGACCGCGAGCGCCTTCGCCGAGACGGCATTGAAGCCGAGGCCGGGCGGCAGCATCAGGCCCTTCTGGGAGCCAGCGACCGAGACGTCGATGCCCCAGGCGTCGTGTTCGTATTCCATCGAGCCAAGGCCAGAGATGGTGTCGACCATCAAGAGCGCCGGATGCTTGACGCGGTCGAGCAGCTCGCGGACCTGCAGCGGCGGCGTCACGCAGCCGGTCGAGGTCTCGTTATGCACGACGCACACCGCCTTGATTGCGTGCTGCTTGTCGGCAGCAAGGCGCTTCTCGATCTCGGCGAGATCGGCGCCATGGCGCCAGTCGCTCGGGATGAAGTCGACGTCGAGCTTGAACTTGTCGGCAATGCCGCGCCACAGCACGGCGAACTGGCCGGTCTCGCACATCAAAACCTTGTCGCCGGGCGAAAACACGTTGACCATGGCCGCTTCCCAAGCGCCGGTGCCAGACGAGGGGAAGATGATCACGGGCTGCTTGGTGCGGAACACGCGCTGCATTGCGGCAAGCACCGCAAAACCGAGCTCGGCGAATTCCGGACCGCGATGGTCCAGCGTCGGCATGTCCATCGCCCGCAGCACGCGGTCGGGCACATTGGTCGGTCCTGGAATCTGTAAGAAATGCCTTCCAGTATGCACGGTCATAGGCGTCCTTCCCGGTCTAGCCTTGGTTTTGATGGCCGCCGAATAGCACCATTTGGCCGGCTTGTCCCCTCCTCCAAAGGGACCGTTCGTGCATAGCGGGCCGGCCTGCCCCCGAGCGGCCCCGTTGCGGACCACCTTTACGTGCCGACGATCTTCAGATGCGGCGATGCGTTGCCTTGCGGACGCTGCTCCAGGAGCTTCATCGCGACGTCGACGCCGCCGGAGCGATGCGGCACGCCGGCCACCGACAGGCCCATCTCGACGCCGATGAGCGCGCCGAGCAAAGTGAGCGCGTTGCATTCGCCGAGATGGCCGATGCGAAAGACTTTTCCGGCGACCTTCGACAAGCCCGAACCGAGTGACATGTTGTAGTTGTCGAGCACGATCTTGCGGAACTGATCGGCGTCATGGCCGGGCGGCATCAGCACGGCCGTCAGCACCGGCGAGAACTCCGCCGGCTCCTGGCAGAGCACTTCCAGCCCCCAATGATTGACGGCGGCGCGCGTCGCCGCGGCAAGCCGCTGATGCCTGGCGAAAACGTTGGCGAGCCCCTCCTCGAGCAGCATCGCGATCGCCTCGCGCAGGCCGTAGAGCAGGTTGGTTGCGGGCGTGTAGGGGAAGAAACCCTTGGCATTCGGCTTGAGCATCTCCTCCCAGTCGAAATAGGAGCGCAGCATCTTGTTGGTCTTGGACGCAGCCAGCGCTTTCTCCGAGATCGCGTTGAAGCCGAGACCGGGCGGCAGCATGAAACCCTTCTGCGAGCAGCTGACGCTGACGTCGACCTTCCATTCGTCGTGGCGGTAGTCGACAGAGCCGAGCGAGGAGATGGTGTCGACCATCAGCAGGGCAGGATGGCCGGTGCGGTCGATCGCGGCGCGGATCTCGGCGATGCGGCTGGGCGCGCCGGTCGAGGTCTCGTTGTGCACGACCATGACGGCCTTGATCGCGCGCGCCTTGTCCTCGGTGAGCCTTGCCTCGATCACCGCGGGATCAGCACCGCGGCGCCAGTCGCCGGGCACGAAGTCGACCTCGATGCCGAAGCGCCCGGCCATCTGCCGCCACAGCGTCGCGAAATGGCCGGTCTCGACCATCAGCACCTTGTCGCCCGGCGACAGCGTGTTGACGATCGCGGCTTCCCAGGCACCGGTCCCCGACGAGGGGAAGATCACCACTGGCCCCTTGGTCTGGAAGATCTTCTGGCTGCCTTCGAGCACGGTGCGGCCGAGCTCGCCGAACTCCGCGCTGCGGTGGTCGATCACGGGCATGTCCATGGCGCGCAGGACGCGCTCGGGGACCGGACTCGGGCCCGGAATCTGAAGGAAATGGCGCCCCTGATGCATGAAAACCTCCCTGGCGACGGGTTATGTCCGGTCCTGGGGCTATTTTGCATTCATTTTTTGTCCTTTCAATCGAAATTTGGTATTCGATTGAGGACATCGACGCGACCGAACGGGCAAACTACTGTGCTGCAAATGAAATCCACGATTCCCGACACCGGGGTTCCGATCACCCCACCCGCCGGCAGCGGCGGCGACCGGCAGGAAAACCATCACGAGGCCTCGCTCCATGGCGAAATCCTGCTGCGGCTGCGCGACTACGTGGTCGAAGGCAACATTTCGGAAGGAGCCCGCGTTCCAGAGCGCCAGCTCTGCGAGATGCTCGGCATCTCCCGTACGCCTTTGCGTGAAGCGCTGAAAGTGCTCGCCGCCGAAGGCCTGATCGAGCTATTACCCAACCGCGGCGCACGCGTGCGCCAACTCAGCCAGCGCGACCTCGAAGAACTGTTCGACGTGATGGCAGGGCTGGAAAGCCTGGCCGGGCGCCTCGCCTGCGAGGCTATTACGGATGCGGAAATCATCGCGATCGAGCAACTGCATTACGAGATGTACGGCCACTATCTGCACCGCGACATGCACGGCTATTTCCAGACCAACCAGCGTATTCACGAGAGCATCGTCGCGGCCGCGCGCAACGAGACGCTGAAGAGCGCCTACGCCAACTTCGCCGGGCGGATCCGCCGCGTCCGCTACTCCGCCAATTTCGCCCGCAAGCGGCAGCGCTGGGCCGAAGCGATGCGCGAGCATGAGGCCATCCTCGATGCACTGCGCCGCCGCGCCGGCAGCGAACTCAGCGACATCCTGTTCCAGCACCTGCGCAACAAGCGGACGGCGGCGATCGAGCACCTGACCGAACCTCAAGATGACGCGCCGGCAGCGCCTTGAGGGCCGTCGACTTGCTCATTTTGCATTCATAACATAATCGGTCTGGAACCGTAATGAATAACTCGGCAAGGCCTAGGCCCCGCTGAGGCAGTCCGGGATCAGGGATGACAAACGCCTCCACGCTCGAACAGCGCCTGCGGTCGGAATTGACCGGCGACGTCTTGTTCGACCCCTTCAGCCGCGGCCGCT
Organism: Bradyrhizobium guangxiense; assembly: GCF_004114915.1. Lineage (NCBI taxonomy): Bacteria > Pseudomonadati > Pseudomonadota > Alphaproteobacteria > Hyphomicrobiales > Nitrobacteraceae > Bradyrhizobium > Bradyrhizobium guangxiense. The sequence continues at coordinate 4,617,405 of NZ_CP022219.1, forward strand.
ACGCCACCGACGCCTCGTTCTACCAGATCGTGCCGGCGGGCGTGGTCGTCCCCCGGACCATGGACGAAGCGCTGCGGGCGCTGGCGATCGCTCGCGACGGGGGGCTGAAGGTCACCCCGCGCGGCGGCGGCACCTCGCAATGCGGCCAGACCGTCAATGACGGGCTGGTGGTCGATCTCTCAAAGCACCTGAACCGGATCCTGTCGCTCGACGTCGAGGCCCGCACCTGCGTGGTAGAGCCCGGTATCGTGCTCGACGACCTCAACCGCCAGCTCAAAAAGCACGGGCTCTGGTTCCCGGTGGACGTCTCCACGGCCTCGCGCGCCACCATCGGCGGCATGGCCGGCAACAATTCCTGCGGCGGCCGCAGCCTGCGCTACGGCACCATGCGCGACAACACACTGTCGATGGAGGCCGCGCTCGCCGACGGCACGCTGAGCCGATACGGCGAGGTCTCGCGCGATCTCTCCGATCTCGACGCCGGCGACAGCACCCGCGCCCTGTTCCGCGACATGCTCGATCTCGGAATGCGCGAGTCCGATGAGATCGCCGCGCGCTTCCCAAAAGTGCAGCGCCGCGTCGGCGGCTATAATCTCGATGCGCTGGTGCCGCGCAATGCGCCGAACAACATGGCGCACCTACTGGTTGGCTCCGAGGGCACCCTCGCCTTCACCACCAAGGTCGAGCTGAAGCTGTGGCCCGTCATCCGCAACAAGGCGCTCTGCGTCTGCCATTTCGGCAGTTTTTACGAGGCAATGGATGCGGCCCAGCACCTGGTCAAGCTGAAGCCAATCGCGGTCGAGCTGGTCGACCGCACCATGATCGCGCTCGGGCGCGACATCGCGATGTTCAAGCCGATCATCAATACGGCGATCAAGGGCGATCCGGACGCGGTGCTGGTGGTGGAGTTCGCGGAGGAGGACCAGGCGGACAACCTCGTGCGCCTCAAGCAGCTCGGCGAATTGATGAGTGATCTCGGCTTCGGCTGGAATAATGAGCCGCGCAAATGGGGCGGCGTGGTTGAGATCATCGAACCGGCACTGCAGAGCGGCATCGCCGATTTCCGCGCCGCCGGCCTCAACGTCATGATGTCGATGAAGCAGGAAGGCAAGCCCGTCTCCTTCGTCGAGGACTGCGCCGTGCCGCTGCCGCATCTGGCCGACTACACCGCGCGGCTGAACGAGGTGTTCGCCAGGCATGGCACCAGCGGCACGATGTACGCGCACGCCTCCGAGGGCTGCCTGCATGTGCGCCCGGTGCTGAACTTGAAGCAGGAAAAGGACGTCAAGGCGATGCGTGCCATCGCCGAAGAGGCGTTTGCGCTGGTGCGCGAATACAAGGGCTCGCATTCCGGCGAGCATGGCGACGGCCTGGTGCGCTCCGAATTCCACGCGACGATGTTCGGCGAGCGCCTCGTCGCCGACTTCAGGGAAGTAAAGCAGCGCTTCGATCCCGATGGCGTGCTCAATCCCGGCAAGATCGTCGATGCGCCGAAGATGGACGACCGCTCGCTGTTTCGCTTCAAGCCGGACTATCGTGTCGGCGAGCTGAGGACCAGGCTCGACTGGTCTGCCTATCCCGGCGCCGGCGGCGGTTTCCAGGGCGCGGTCGAGATGTGCAACAACAACGGCGCCTGCCGCAAGCTCGAGGGCGGCGTGATGTGCCCGTCCTATCGCGCCACGCGCAACGAGAAGGACGTCACGCGCGGCCGCGCCAACACGCTGCGGCTTGCGATCTCCGGCCAGCTCGGCCCGGATGCACTCTCTTCCGACGAGATGATGGAGACGCTGAAACTCTGCGTCTCCTGCAAGGCCTGCCGCCATGAGTGCCCGACCGGCGTCGACATGGCCAAGATGAAGATCGAAGTGCTGGCGGCGCGCGTCGCTTCTCACGGGCTGACATTGCGCGACCGGCTGGTCGGCTATCTGCCGCGCTATGCTGGCCTCGCCTCGCGCTTTGCACCGCTAGCGAATTTGCGCAACCGCAGCCCCTTGCTCCGAGAACTGTTCGAACGCTTTGCCGGCATCAGCGCGCGCCGCACCCTGCCCGCCTTCCGCAGCGATATATTCGCACCGCCGGCGGATGTGGTCGGGCCGGAGAGCGGCCGGGAGGTCGTGCTGTTCACGGATACTTTCAACCGCATCTATGAGCGCGAAAACCTCGACGCCGCGCTGCGTGTGCTGGCAGCGGGCGGCTATCGCGTGCATCTGCCCAGGCCTGCAAGCGGCAGCCGCCCGCTCTGCTGCGGCCGAACCTTCCTCTCTGCCGGCCTCGTCGACGAAGCGAAGGCCGAGCTCGACCGGCTGGGGAGCGCCTTCGCGCCTTTTGCCGCGCGCGGCGTGCCGATCGTCGGCCTGGAGCCAAGCTGCCTGCTGACGCTGCGGGACGAGCTCGCTTCGCTCCGCAAGGACGCCGACGCCAAGGCGATCGGCGCGCATGCCCTCACCTTCGAGGAGTTTCTGGTGCGCGAAGCCGCAGCCGGAAGGCTGCAACTGCCGCTTGGCCACGTTGCCGAGAAGGCCGTCGTGCACGGCCACTGCCATCAAAAATCCTTCGGCGCCTTAAAGCCGATCGAGCAGGTGCTGCGTCTCGTCCCCGGCCTCAAGGTCGAAACCATCGAGTCGAGCTGCTGCGGCATGGCCGGAGCGTTCGGTTACGGCGCGGACACCTATGACGCCTCGATCGAGATGGCCGAGCTGTCGCTGCTGCCCGCCGTGCGCAAGGCTGATCAGAATACCCTCGTCGTCGCCGACGGCACCTCCTGCCGCCACCAGATCCACGACGGCACGCAGCGCGAGGCGCTTCACGTCGCACGCGTGCTGGCGCTGAGCATCGATCGCGCCGACACCAATTCAACCTCAACCGCTACAAAGGAAACCAGCCATGGCTGACCTCACGCTCGATACCGCCCGAAAAATCCTCGACGCCGCCTTCGCCAAACCCGCCGAGCTGAAGCTCAAGCCGCTGGTCGTCACCATCCTGGACGCGCGTGGCGTGCTCAAGCTGGCCGCCGCGCAGGACGGCACCAGCCTGATGCGCGCGGAGATCGCGCACGGCAAGGCCTATGGCGCGCTCGCCATGGGCATGGGCTCGCGCGCCCTGTTCCAGCGCGCGCAGGAGCAGGCCTATTTCATCGACGCGGTGAACACGATCGCCAAGGGCGCGCTGGTGCCGGTCCCCGGCGGCGTGCTGATCATGGACGGTACTACGCTGCTCGGCGCCGTGGGCGTGTCCGGCGACACCTCCGACAATGACGAAGCTTGCGCCGTCGCGGGCATCCAGGCCGCCGGGCTGAAGGCCAATGCGGGGTGAGGCCCGAGACGTCGCGTCGTCATGTTCCGCCATTGTGAGCTTGTGGCACGCACTTGAAAACAGACTCGGTGTCATCGCCCGCAAAGCGGGCGATCCAGTACTCCGAGACAGTGCGAGCATACGGATAGGCCGCGGCGTACTGGATGCCTCGCCCCCGTGCGCAATTGCGCAATTAGGCGGGGCTTGACAGCAGAGGGCAGTGGCCGCGTTCTCAACGCCCCGTCCAGACCGGCTTCCGCTTCTCGCTGAACGCCTTCAGGCCTTCCTTGGCGTCCTCGGTCATCGCGAGCAGCGCGATCTGGCTCTCGGTGTAGGCGATGCTCTCGTCGAACGACATCGAGGCGATGGCGCGCATGGCGTATTTGCCGCGGCGGATCGCGGTCGGGGATTTGTCGACAATGCGGCCGATCAGCCAATCGACCTTGGCATCGAGCTCGGCCGCGGGCACCACGTAGTTGAGGAGACCTGCAGCGTGCGCGGCCCTGGCGTCGAACGGCTCGCCCGTGAGCGCCCATTCATTCACGAGCCGTGGCGGCGCGATGCTCTGGAGAAGGCTCAGCACCTGCATCGGGAAGACACCGACCTTCACCTCCGGCAGGCCGAATACGACGTGATCGGCCGCAACCGCCATGTCGGTCATGCAGAGCAGGCCCATGCCGCCGGCCATGCAGACGCCGCCGACCCGCGCAATCGCTGGCTTGGTGGCGTTCTGTGACAAACGTAGCAGATCGGCATAGTCGACATTTGGTTTGGAATGATCCATCGCGAACGCGGCGCCGGAATTCTGCAGATCGGCGCCCGCGCAGAACGCCTTGTCGCCCGCGCCCGTCAGCACGATGACGCGGACGTCCTTGTCGTCATGCGCATCGCGATAGCCTTTGGTGACGCCGGCGATGACGTCTCCGTTCAGCGCGTTGCGTTTCTCCGGCCGGTTGATGGTGATCCAGAACGCCTGTCCGCGCTTTTCGGTGATGATGGCTGTGGTGTCGCTCATGGCACGTTCGCTTCCGTGGCTCCGATTGCCGCCATTTGCAGCAGCTCGGGCGAAGGGTGCAAGCGCAAACTGCCGCGCGGCGCTGCTTTAGCGCCTCGACGCAAACTGCGCGGCGATAGCCGGGCGCGCTCAGGCGACCGCTTTCCTGATCCAGACCTTGTTGTCATGGAATGCGGCCCCGCCGATCGGCGCGACGGTTTCAGCGCCGGTCAGCATGTTGATGCCGCGCCCACCGATGTGGTTCTTGTTGGGATGAACCGACTCCGCGATCAGCACGCCGCGCCGCACGCCGTCGAACAGCGTCGCAACCAGCGTGGTCTCGCCGCGGGTGTTGCCGAGCGTCACCGCATCACCGTCGGCGATGTCGAGGGAGGCTGCATCCAACGGGTGGATCATCACGCTCGCCTTGCCCTCGTGCGCCTGCGAGGACGGCGTTTCGTTGAAGGTGGTGTTGAGGAAGCTGCGCGACGGGCTGGTCGAAAGCCGGAACGGATGCGCCTGGTCGGAGTGCTCGATCATCCCCCAATGGTCCGGCAGCTCAGGCATTTTGTCGACATCGCCCATCGTCACGCCGAACGGCGGATGCGCCCAGTCGGCCCTGAAATGGAATCTCCCGTCGGCATGGGCAAAGCCGTCGAGGAAATGCGAGGTGCGGAAGTCCGGCTGCAGGTCGCGCCAGATGTCGGCTTCGAGGCCGGCAATGTCGCCGTGGTTGCTCAGCTTCAGCGTCGCGTCGATCAATTCGCGCGGCGTCATCTCGAAACCTCGATGCTTGGCACCGAGCCGCGGCGCCAGCGCCTGCAACACTTCATGGTTGGAGCGGCATTCGCCGGGCGGGGCGATCAGCTTCGGGCCGACCGAGATGTGCTGGTGACCGCCGCCGTAATAGAGATCGTCGTGCTCCATGAACATAGTCGCTGGCAGCACGATGTCGGCCATCTGCGCCGTCTCGGTCATGAACTGCTCGTGCACCGCGACGAACAGATCCTCGCGCGCAAAGCCCTGTCGCACCAGCGCCTGCTCCGGCGCCACCGTCATCGGGTTGGTGTTCTGGATCAGCAGCGCCTTGACCGGCCCCTTGCCGTGCAGGGCTTCGGCATCGCCGGTGAGGATGCGGCCGATCTTGGACTGGTCGAGCGCGCGGACGCTCGGATCAATCGCGTCGTGGGCCTCGATGATGGATTCGTTGAAGTGCCACAGCGCGTAATTGTTGAAGAAGGCGCCGCCGCCCTCATACTGCCAGGCGCCGGTCACCGCGGGAATGCACAGCGCCGCATGCATCTGCGTCGCGCCATTGCGTGAACGGGTGAAGCCGTAGCCGAGACGGAAGAACGTCCGCTGGGTCTCGCCGACTGCCTTGGCAAAGGCCTCGATCTCCGCCACCGGCACCCCTGAGATGGCCGACGCCCATTCCGGCGTGCGCGTCTTCAGATGCGCCTCGAGCTCGGCAGGACAGTCCGTGTATTTGTCCATATAGGCTCCGTCGGCGTAGCCGTCCCGGAACAGGACATGCATGACGCCGCAGGCGAAGGCGCCGTCGGTGCCGGGCCGCAGGATGATCTTGATGTCAGCCTGCTTCATCGTCTCGTTGTCGTAGATGTCGACCGCCGCGATCTTCGCGCCGCGCTCCTTGCGAGCACGGGAGGCGTGCGTCATCACGTTGACCTGGGTGTTGACAGGATTGGTGCCCCAGATCACGACGAGATCGGACAGCGCCATCTCGCGCGGGTCGACGCCGGCGATCTTGCCGGTGCCGATGGCATAGCCAACGCGGGCGACATTGGCGCAGATGGTCTGATAGAAGCGCGAATATTTCTTCACATGGGTGAGGCGGTTGAGCCCGTCGCGCATCACGAGGCCCATCGTGCCGGCGTAGTAATAGGGCCAGATCGATTCCGCGCCGAACTCGCGCTCGGCCGCATTGAAGCGGTGCCCGATCTCGTCCAGCGCCTCGTCCCAGGAGATCCGCGCGAATTGCCCCGAGCCCTTCGATCCGGTGCGGCGCATCGGATACATCACCCGCTCGGGATGATGAATGCGCTCGGCGTAGCGGGCGACCTTGGCGCAGACGACGCCGGCCGTGTAGGTCTGCTTTTTCGAACCACGAACACGACCGATGCTGCGGCCCTCGACCACCTCGACATCGAGGGCGCAGGCCGAGGGGCAATCATGTGGGCAGGTCGAATGGCGGATCTCGATCTTGGCGTGCTGGTTCATGTCCCAGTTCGTAACACCAAAATACCGGTCAGCCGAGGGCATTTATCCGGCAACGCCCATGCGATTTGCTCAAACCGCGCGCGCCAAGGGTTCCTGCTGCGGCCGCGAAATGCGGCGCAAGCACACCGAAAACCGCTCGATATTCCCGGCCCGACCAGTTTTGTAGGCCATCGACAGTCCGCATTTCCTCCCGCTACTGTGCCAGCCAACAAGAACGACATCAGGGAGGTGGGCATGACAGCCCGAAGCTTCATGCTGGCGCTGGCTGCCGGCCTGCTGGCCATGGTTCCGGCCGCCCCCTCATTCGCACAGGATTATCCCACCCACGCGGTCCGGATCGTCGTGCCCTTCGGAGCCGGCGGACCGGCCGACGTCGCGGCCCGGCTGATCGGCAATGTGCTCCAGGAGAGCTTCGGCCAGCCCTTCGTGGTCGAGAACCGCACCGGTGCCGGCGGGGTCATCGGCACCGTGGAAGCGGCGAAGTCGCCGGCCGACGGCTACACCCTGCTGATGATGTCCAACACCCAGACCGCGAATGAATCGCTGCTGACGCCAGACAAACGCAAATACGAGCTGATGCGCGACCTCGCGCCCATCGCGCCGGTGAACTATTCCGATCTCGTCATCGTGGTGAACCCGGGTGTGCCGGCGAAGACCCTCCAGGAGTTCATCGCCCTCGCCAAATCGCAGCCCGGAAAGCTGAACTATGCCTCCTCGGGTCAGGGCACGCCCTATCACATGGCCGGCGAGCTGTTCAAAGCCATGGCCGGCATCGACCTCGTCCATGTCCCCTATCGCAACAGCGGTGAAGCGCGTAGCGGCGTGATCGGCGGACAGGTGCAGATGATGATCGACGCGGTGCCGGCGATGGCGCCGAACATTGCCGAGAACCAGGTGCGCGCGCTCGCGACGACCGGCAAGCAGCGCTCGACTGTGCTGCCGAACGTGCCGACCACGATCGAAGCTGGCGTCCCTGGCTACGAGGCGACGATCTGGCTCGGCCTGATGGCGCCGGCCGGCACGCCGAAGCCTGTGATCGACAAGCTTAATGCCGCCGTCAACGCAATGGTGAAGCGGGCCGACATCGTCAAGCTCTGGACGGAACAAGGCGCCGTGCCCATGTCGATGACGCCGGAGCAGTTCGACAAATTCCTGCGCGGCGATATCGAGAAATGGTCCGACGTCGTCAAGAAGTTCGACAAGTCCTGAGGCCGCAGCGCGCAATGACCATCATCCAGTTCCAGCTCAACGGCGCGGCGACGACGGTCGAGATCGATCCTGACCAGTCACTGCTCGACGTGCTCCGCAGCCGGCTCGGCATCACCAGTCCGCATTTCGGCTGCGGTGCGGGTGAATGCGGCGCCTGTCACGTCATGGTCGGCGACCGCGCAATGGCCTCCTGCGACCTGCCGATGTGGTCGATCGCGGGCAAGGAGGTCGTCACGCTGGAAGGCCTCGGCACGTCAGAGCGACCACACCCGCTGCAGCGCGCTTTCATCTCCGAACAGGCCATGCAATGTGGCTATTGCGTCTCCGGAATCCTTGTCAGCGCGGCGGCGCTGCTGAAGCGCAATCCGTCACCTACGGAGGCGGAAGTCAGGACCGCACTGGATCGCAATTTGTGCCGCTGCGGGTCGCATAACCGCATGGTCCGCGCCGTGCTTCGTGCGGCCGCGGAGATTGCGGCGTCATGAGCGCGCCATCCCCTGCCCCGAAGCTGCCGGTCAGCCTCGCGGCCAATCCCAGACTGTCGTCCTGGGTGCGTTTCACCCATGAGGGCCGTGTTGCGATCTCGCCCGGCAAGGTCGAGATCGGCCAGGGCATCGTCACGGCGCTGGCACAAATCGCCGCGGACGAGCTCGATGTCGAGACCGCCAGAATCGACATGATCCGCGCCTCGACGGCGACCAGCCCGAACGAAGGCGTCACCTCGGGGAGTCTCTCGATCCAGCAATCCGGCCGCGCACTCCGGCACGTCTGCGCCGAGGTGCGGCAACGCTTCCTACGCGCGGCATCGGACCGCTTCGGCGTCGATGCCTCGCTGCTCGATGTCGATGACGGAACGATCTCGGGTCCCGGCAATATCAGGACCAGCTATTGGGAACTGGCCGGCGAAGTCTCGCTCGACCGCGATGCCACCGCGGACGTGACCGCAAAGAGCATCGTCAGGCGCACCGTCGCCGGACATTCAGTCCAGCGCATCGACATTCCCGACAAGGTGTTCGCGCGGCGGCGCTTCATTCATGATTGCCCCCCGCCGGGCCTGCTGCATGGACGCGTGTTGCGGCCGGACATCTCGGGCGCCAAATTGATCGCACTCGATGAGGAGGCTGCGCGCGCGGTCACCGGCCTCATCGCGATCGTCCGCGATGGCGGCTTTGCCGGCGTGGTCGCCGATAACGAGCCGGCGGCGGAAGCGGGGCTTAAGGCCCTGCGCAAAAGCGCGGCATGGTCAGTCGGCGAGCCGCTGCCCGACGAAGACGACCTCGCTGGCTTCCTGCGGAGCCAGCCGGTCGAGACCACCATCATCGACACCAGGGCGCCGGCGTCGGCCCACAAGCCCGCGCGAACGCTCCGCCGGCAATACACCCGCCCCTACATCGCCCACGCCTCGATCGCGCCCTCCTGTGCCATGGCGCGATGGGACGGTGATCGCGTCCACGTCTGGACGCACAGCCAGGGTGTCTACCTGCTGCGTGCCGACCTCGCGATCGTGCTCAGGCTGCCGGCGGAGAACATCGTCGTCGAGCACATGGAGGGCGCCGGCTGCTACGGACACAACGCGGCCGACGACGTCGCGCTCGATGCCGTGCTGCTGGCCAAGGCGGCAAGCGGCCGTCCGGTGCGGGTGCAATGGTCGCGCCACGACGAGATGTCCCATGCGCCGTTCGGTGCGGCCATGGCCATCGAGATCGAGGCTGACCTTGACAACGACAATGAGATCGTCGGCTGGCGCCATGCGATCTGGAGCAATGGCCACACGGCAAGGCCGGGACGCGCGGCGCAGCCGGCGCTGCTGGCGGCAAGCGAGATCGCCAATCCCTATCCGCGCATGATCTCGTCCAACCCGCCGGCGGCCAATGGCGGCGGCGGCGACCGCAACTCGGTTCCGCTCTATGATTTCCCGGCCTGGATCGTCACGAGCCACCGGCTGCTGACCATGCCGGTGCGCACCTCGGCGCTGCGGACGCTGGGCGGGCAAGGCAACGTGTTCGCGATCGAGTCACTGCTCGACGAGATCGCCGCCTTGCGCGGCGAAGATCCGATCGCGTTCCGCCTGCGGCATCTGCGCGACGAACGGGCGCGAGACGTCATCAGCGCCGCGGCGCGACGTGCCGAATGGAAGCCGAAGAAGCGCCCCGGTATCGGCCACGGCATCGGCTTTGCGCGCTACAAGAACATGGGTGCCTATTGCGCCGCCATTGCCGAGATCGAGGGTGCCGACGATATCCGTGTGAGACGGCTGACCTTGGCGGTCGATGTCGGCGAGGCCATCAATCCGGACGGCGTCATCAATCAGATCGAGGGTGGCGCGATCCAGGCGACGAGCTGGGTGCTGAAGGAGCGCGTCCGTTTCGACCGCACGCGCATCACTTCGACCTCCTGGACGGAATATCCGATTCTGACATTCAGCGAAGTGCCGGCGGTGGATGTCGAGATCATCCAGCGGCCGGAGATCGAGCCGGTCGGCGCCGGTGAGGCCGCACACGGCCCGGTGACGGCGGCGATCGCCAATGCCGTCCATGATTGCCTGGGCGTGCGCGTGCGCGACCTGCCGATTACGCGCGACAAGATCATTGCAGCTGCGGAGCTTGCCTCGTGACGACAGTAACCATCTTGAGCGGCGGCGCGGCGCAAGGCCTGGTGCGCGGCCTCGCCGAGGCCTTCAGGGTGCGGACCGGCTTCGACATCGATGGCGAATTCGGCGCAGTCGGCATCATGGCCGACATGCTGCGGGCGGGCACGTCGGCCGATCTCGTGATCCTGACTCAGGCGCTGCTTGCGAAGCTGGCGGAGGAGAAGCTCGTCGTTCCCTCCTCGATCGCCGATGTCGGCCGGGTCGAGACCGCGCTGGCGGTCCGCAACCGCGATCCCAGGGTGACGGTGAAGACCGAGGCCGATTTGCGCGACGTGCTGAGAGGCGCCGACGCGATCTACGTCCCCGACACCAAAGCCTCGACCGCAGGACATCACGTCGCAAAGGTGCTGGATCAGCTCGGCATCGCCTATGAGGTCGCCTCGCGTCTCAAGATCTTTCCAAATGGCGCGACCGCGATGCGCGAGCTTGCGACTTCGACTGCGACGCGACCGATCGGCTGCACGCAGGCGACCGAGATCATCGCGACCGACGGTATCGCACTATCGGGATCTCTGCCGCCGGGATGCGAGCTCGTGACGATGTACACGGCCGGCGTAACCGCGCAGTCCGCACATCCGAAAGAGGCAGCTGCGCTGATCGCACTGCTGACCGGTGCAGATCACCGAGAGCTGCGCCATCGCGTGGGCTTCGCCGGCTAAACGCCCGCCCTATTTGTGCAGCTGGGTGAGACCGGTCGGCGGACCGTCGACGGCGGTCCAGCCGCCGTCGACGAACAGCGTGCTGCCGCTGACATAGCTTGCGGCGTCCGAAGCGAGATAGGCGACGGCGGTCGCGACCTCGTCGGCACTGCTCCAGCGGTTGAACACGGTGTGGCCCGCATAGAGATTGTAGATGTCGGGCCGTTGCTTGAACGGACCGGTGAGCGCGGTCTCGGCAATGCTGGGCGCGATCGCGTTGACGCGCACGCCGGCATGGCCGACCTCGGAGGCAAAGCCCTTCACCAGAAGGCCGATCGCCGCCTTGGTCGAGCCGTAGACGCCGAGGCCCGGCTCGATGGTCACCGCCCGCACCGAGGAGCAGGCGATGATGCTGCCGCCCTTCTGCGCGACCATGATGCGGCCGAAGGCCTGAAAGAAGAAGACGGTGCCCTTGACGTTGAGGCTCAGGACGCGATCGAGATCCTCCTCGGTGTAGTCGAGGATGGTCTTGCGGATGTTGAGCCCGGGTGTCGTCACCGCGATGTCGAGCCGCGGAAATTTCTGCATCACGGTCTTGGCCAGCGCATCGATGTCCGCAGCGCTCGCAGCGTCGCAGCTCGCTGCTTCCGCCCAGCCGCCCTTGTTGCGAATGCCGGCAGCAGTCGCTTCCGCCACTTCAAGCGCACGATCGGCGCAGACGATCCGGGCCCCGAGCCCGGCCAGCGCTTCGGCCGACGATTTGCCGATGCCCGATCCGGCGCCGAGGACCACAGCCGTCTTGCCGGTGAGATCGAAGAGCTTGCGATAGTCAGTCACGAACGGATTCTCCTGTATTGCCGCTATCCCTTGTAGCCCATCAACAGGCGCGGCAGCCACAGCGAGAACGCGGGGACGTAGGTCACGAACATCAGAGCTGCGATCAGCGCAGCGTAGAACGGCAGGATGGTGCGCATCACCGCGCCCACCGAGATGCCGCCGATGGCGCAGCCCACGAACTGCGTAGTTCCGACCGGCGGGGGGTTCAGCCCGAGGGCGCAGTTGATCAGCATCAGCATGCCGAACTGCACCGGGTCCATGCCCGCCTTCATCGCGATCGGCAGGAAGATCGGCGTGCAGATCAGGATGGTCGCAGCCATGTCCATGAACGTGCCGAGCACGAACAGGATGACGTTGATGAGCAAGAAGATCATCCAGGGTTGCGTCGACACCTTGCTCATCATTTCGCCGGCGAGGTCGGCAACCTCGTAAAGTCCCATCAGATATTGGAACATGGTGGAGACGCCGATCAGCAGCAGGACAACGCCTGTCGTCTTCACCGCCTTGGCGGCGGCGCGCAGGAAGTTGTTCCAGGTCATGGTGCGGTAGATGAAGAACGTCAGCAGCATCGTGTAGGTGACTGCGACGGCTGCAGATTCAGTTGCCGTGAAGACGCCGGACAGGATGCCGGCCAGGATGATGCCGACGATCAGAAGACCGGGCAGCGCGGCCGCGAACGAACGAAAAACCTCGGTCCAGCCAGGAAACTTGCCGGCCGGGTAGCCGCGCTTCACCGCGACGGCGTAAGCGGCGACCAGCATGCACACCATCAGCACGATCGCCGGCAGAAGGCCGGCAGCAATCAGCGCGCCGATCGAGACCTTGCCGCCGGCGGCGAGCGCATAGATGATCATGTTGTGACTGGTCGGCATCAAGGCTCCCACAAGCGACGCGTGGGTGGTGACGTTGACGGCGTAGTCGGTGTCGAAGCCTTCCTTCTTCATCATCGGGATCATCACCGCGCCCATCGCCGATACGTCGGCCACGGGCGAGCCGGAGACGCCACCGAACAGGGTGCAGGCGACCACGTTCGACATGCCGAGCCCGCCGCGGATGTGCCCGACGAGATTCTTGGCGAGTTGCACGATCTTGTCGGCGACGCCGCCATGCAGCATCAGCTCGCCGCTGAAGACGAAGAATGGAATCGCGAGGAAGGAGAAGATATTCATCCCCGACATCATCTGCTGGAAGATGACGGCGACCGGCAGCCCCTCATAGAGAATTGTGCAGATCGCCGAGAGGCCGATGGCAAAGGCAACGGGGACGCCGAGGATCAGGAAGCCGAAGAAGGTGGCGCCGAGGATGATCAACTCCATGAGGGGACGACCTCTTCGCGGCGCAGGAGAGCAATGATGTGCTCGATTGAAAAAGAGACGATCAGGACGCCGGAGGCGATCAGCGGCACGTAGCGGACGACCTCAGGCAGCCCGAGATTGGGGATCTTCACGGTTCCGACCGACGCTCCCAGTATCCAGCCATTATAGGCCATCGCGATGCCGAACACGGCGACCAGGACGTGGATCGCGAGCTCGATCTTCTCGCGCGCGTGGTCGGGAAGCATCACCAGCAGACTGTCCATGCCGATATGTCCGGCATCGCGCACGCCGACGGCGGCGCCGATCAGCGTGACATACAGGATCAGAACCAGTGCGAGGTTCTCCGTCCAGGTCGGACTGGAATTGAGCACGTAACGTCCGAACACCTGATAGAATACGATGACGACGATGACGAGCAGTCCGGTCACGGACAGATACATGCCGGCGCGCGCAACGGGGGCGTTGATCCGCGTCAGCAAGCCTGTCGACGGACGTGCTGCCGTGTCACCCTGCTCGTGACTTGCGACGTGTGGGTCTGTCATTCCCGCAGCTCCCTGCGCGGATCCGGTGTCGCCTCCGCGGCAACACCGGCCCCGATGCGATAATAGGCTTACTTGACGTCCTGGATGCGCTTGACGAGGCTCTGCAGCTTCTCGTCGCCGGCGAACTTCTGATATACCGGCTTCATCGCATCGACAAACTCAGCCTTGTTGGCGATCGTGACGACCTGCACGCCGGCGGCTTCGACGGTCTTGCGGGAGGCCTGCTCACGCTCGTCCCAGAGCTTGCGCATGACCGGCACGGACTCCTTGGCCGCCTTGCGGATCATCGCCTGATCCTCCTTGCTCAGCGTGTCCCAGACCTTCTTGGACATCACGAGGACTTCGGGTGCCAGGGAGTGCTCGGTGATGTTGTAGAACTTGGCGGCCTCGAAATGGCGCGACGATTCGTAGGAGGGCCAGTTGTTCTCGGCAGCATCCACCAGGCCGGTCTTGAGCGCGGTATAGACCTCGCCATACGGCATCGGCGTCGGGTTGGCGCCGAGGCTCTGGATCATGCCGACCCACAGGTCGGACTGCTGGACGCGGATCTTCAGGCCCTTGAGATCCGCGAGCGACTTGACCGGTGCCTTGACGGTGTAGATCGAGCGTGCGCCGCTGTCGTAATAGGCGAGGCCGACCAGGCCGGCGGGCTCCATCGCCGCCAGGATCTCGTCGCCGATCGGACCGTCAAGCACGGTGCGCATATGCTGCGTATCGCGGAACACGAAGGGCAGGCACAAAGCAATGGTTTCCGGCACGAAATTGTTGAGCGGCGATGCGTTGATCCGCATCATGTCGAGCGCACCGATCTTGAGCTGCTCGATGGTGTCCTTCTCCGAGCCCAGGGCTCCGTTGGGAAACACCTTGACGCCGAGCTTACCGCCGCTCGCCGTCGCGAGCTGCTTGCCCATGAACTTGACGGCCTCGACGGTCGGATAATCGGCAGGATGGACGTCGGCGGAGCGGAAGTCGCGAGCGGTCGCCAGGGGCGCCGAGAGCGCCAACGCGACGGCTGTGACGATACCGGTGAGTGTCTTCATCTGGGCGTTCCTCCGGGGTTGATTATGTCGTTGTCGGGCAGGCTGCAGCCGCCTTGGGTCGCTCCACTCCAGGTGTGCAGTCAAGCGCCAATGTCGTCCCTAGGGCGGGCGGCATTCTCTGTCCAAGCCAAATCCGGCATTGATCGATGCAACAGTTGCATCGATCAATTTGCCCCAATTCGTATCGTTGTGGAAGGCGGCGGGACCGCTTGCGTCGCCGGCACGTTACTTGACGCGGCCAATGGAAGCCCCGCAAGATATCCGAGACAGCGGACCATCTCGAAGGAATGCCCATGCCGCGGAAGCTGATCGATATCTCGGTGCCGCTCAAAAACGACGTGACGGCCGATCCGCCGGGCAACCATCCGACCATCCAGTATATCGATCACCAGCAGGGCCTGCCCCGCATGCTGCAATTCTTCGATGGGCTCAAGGCGCAGGATCTGCCTGATGGACAGGGCTGGGCCGTCGAACAGGTCACGCTCTCGACCCATAACGGCACGCATCTCGATGCGCCCTGGCATTTCCATCCGACCATGAACCGCGGCGAACGGTCATGGACGATCGACGAGGTCCCGCTGGAATGGTGCTTTCAGCCCGGCGTGAAGCTCGACTTCCGGCATCTGCCGGACGGCTACGTGGCGGGCGCCGAGGACGTCGAGAAGGAGCTGAAGCGCATCGGGCACACGCTTTCGCCGCTGGAGATCGTCGTCGTCAACACCAGCGCCGGCGCGAAGTTCGGCAAGGCCGACTACGTCAATTCCGGCTGCGGTATGGGCTATGAAGCCACTATGTACCTGCTCGAACGCGGCGTGCGGCTGACCGGCACCGACGGCTGGAGCTGGGATGCGCCGTTTGTCTACACAGCGAAGAGATATGCAGAAACGAAGAATGCCGGCCTGATCTGGGAGGGTCACAAGGCGGGACGGCACATCGGCTACTGCCATCTCGAGAAGTTGCATAGTCTCGACCAGTTGCCCTCGACCGGGTTCACGGTCTCGTGCTTCCCGGTGAAGATCGAACGTGCCTCGGCGGGCTGGACCCGCGCGGTCGCCATCATCGATAGCTAGAGCGTGATAAGATCAGGCTGATCGTTGCAACGGAGGTCACGCGCCGTCGAGACCGCTCTCGGCGAGTTCGCGCAGCGCGTCGATATCCAGCACGACGATGGCGCCGTGCTCGAGACGAACCCAGTTGCGGCCGGCCCAGGCGCGCAATTGCTTGTTGATGCTCTCGCGCGTCATTCCGACCATCTCGCTGATCTCCTGCTGAGTGATGGCGAGCGTGCCGCTCCCGGAGTCGAGCTTGCGCTCCTCCGTGAGACCGAGCAGCGCGCTCGCGAGCCGGCCCGGCAGATTTTGCAGGATCACCTGCTCGACCTGCTGGCTGGTCCAGCGCAGGCGCGCACAGAGCAGCTCGATGAACTTCATCGCCAGCGCCGGCTGGCTCTTCACGAACGGCAGGAAGTCCCGGCGATCGATGACGTAGAGCTCGCAATTGGTGTTGGCGGTCGCATCGGCCGACCTCGGCGCGCCGTCGAGCACCGCGATCTCTCCGAATATCTCTCCGGGACCGATCAGGTTGAGAATGGCGTTCCGCCCATCCGGCGAGGAGGAGGAGATCTTGACCGTCCCGGAGATCACCGCGAACAGATTGTTGCCGGGATCGCCCTTGGCGGCGATCGTCGCGCCGCGCTTGACGGTGGTGTGCTTGGCGTAGCGGCAGAGCTGATCGAGCGCCTCCGGCTCCAGATCCGCGAAGATCGGGTGCTTGCGCAGGACCGATAGTTTGTTGCCCGCCGACTGTCGGGGGTCGCCGGTCTTGTCCTGAGGCACGCCGCGGGGCTCCTAAGACTGCGAGGCACTGAAGTTCCTGCGTAGTCAACGTTACCAGGGTTTTCAACCGGAAAGCACGCCCGCGATTTAAGGCAAATGCCGCGAAAAAGCCGCGGTCGAGCCGGGAATCCGCATCCAAAGGATGCGCCGATAGGTTTCGCACGATGCAGAGTTGCAGGCATCGCAAGTCATGTTGCGTTGAGACGCTAACGTACGGCGGCCGCCGGGATGAGCGTCCGCCGTCGGTTTGTCTGAACGTGCTAAGGCCTCGAAGACTTCAGCCTTTGGAATCCGGATCGAGCCGACCTGCGCTGGTTTGCCGATCCGCCCAGACGAGAGCAGCGGCGAATGCGACGAAGATCGCAACGACGACAACAGTCACCAGCAACGCGTCCGCAGGCATCATGCTCCTCCCAATAGTTCGTGGCATTATTTGCTGCAGCCGGACGGCGTCATTGATCGAGATCAAAAACGGCAAGGCACTGCGGACGGAAGCTCAGGCTGCGGCCAACGCCTCGGCGCGGGCAGGATCGAGCAGGCTGATGCCGCCATGAATGATCTCGATCACGCCGTGACGCTCCAGTTTGGTGAAGGTGCGGCTGACGGTTTCGATGGTCAGACCGAGATAGTCAGCGATGTCCTGACGGCTCATCGGAAGCGGGACCGTGTCGGACAACCCCTTGAGCGCGACCAGCCGTTCACGCCAGCCGAGCAAGAAGGTCGCGACTTTCTCGTCAGCCGAGCGGCGGCCGAGCAGGACCATATGGTCCCGTGCCTGGCCCAACTCGCGAATGGCCAGCTCGTTGATCCGCTTGAGCAGCTGCGGCCGGTCTTCGATGAAACGGCCGAAGGGCGCCTTGGCGAACTGGCACACGATCACCACGCCGATTGCATCGGCCGAAAAATTGTGCCGGCCGGAAAGGTTCATCCCCAGGAAATCGCCGGGCAAGGCAAAGCCGACGATCTGCCGCCGGCCGTCGGGCAGCAGCTTGTACAGCCGCATGACGCCTTCGAGGACGTTGTAGAAGGAGGTCGTGATGTCCTCCTCTGAGAACACGGTCTCGCCAACGTCGAAACGAACGCGACGTCCGAGATGCTCGAACTCTCTGAGCTCGGCTGCATCCAGCGACGAGCAAACCGCCGCTCCGCGTACGGCGCAATCGTTGCAGAAGTGCCCGTTCGGCTCGATCGTGACCACGGAAGGCTTCATCCACCGCTCCTAGCGTCGGTCCAGCTCCGCCCCCCGGCCGAGTCCGCCACGCGGCTGCATTTTACTGCACCGCGCCAAAGCCAATTGACTCAGATCAAATTTGAGTGGCATCCCCATCATATTCTGCCTCCGGACTTCGACGGGATCACTTTCCATGCTGCAAGGCGCCCTGCGTCACGGCCTGATTGGGCTGCTTCTGATTACGCCCGCACTGGCGGCCCCCAGCGCCGAACAACGCGGCAAGGCCTTTGCTCGGGCCAATTGCGCACGCTGTCACGCGATCGACCGGGCCTCCCGCAGCTCGCTGGAGGGCGCTCCCCCGCTCCGCACTCTGCATCTGCGTTATCCGATCGAGACCCTTGGTGAAGCGCTGGCCGAAGGGATCTACACTGGTCACGCCGACATGCCGGCCTTCGAGCTCAGTCCGGACCAGATCCACGACCTGCTGTCCTACCTGAAGACGCTGGAATAGACGGCGTCATACCGCCTGCACGGTCCACCCGATCAGCTCCTTGACGATGCGCGCGAAAGCCGCGTCGAAGGCCGCGACCGAAGCGGCTGGTTCGACCTTGTCGAGCTTTTCGCTGGTCTCGACCAGGCGCGAGGCCACCACCTTGCCGGCCTTGTCGACGATCCGGGCCGACAGTCCGATCTCGACCTTTGCTTCCCCCTCCGTCGCGATCCGAAAGCGCCTGATGTCGATCAGGAGCTGGTAATCCGCTTGACCGAGATCGCTCGTGCGCAGCGGGGCGTGAGCGATGTCGTAATTCTCGAAACTGTCGATCAAGCGCGCCTGCATCAGTTTCGGAATGCTATCGGCCCAGAGGAAGTCGGCAAAGCCCGGCCTGTCCCCGACGGGCGCGAACAGCATGCGCTGGGTCTGCAGCATTGCAACCGCGCTCGGCTCGGGAATGGCCAGTGACGTGGAGAGCGTCTTGCCGGCGGGGCCGAGATTTTGCGGCGCGTGCAGGTCGTAGGTGACCTTTTGCGCAGGAGCGCCGCCGCCGGTCATCTTCTCCAGACCGGCCAGAATGCCATCGATCTTGCCGGTGTTGCGCGCGAGCCCGTCGGAGAAGGTCTTGAAGTTCGCGATGGTGTCCTTGAGCGGGCCGGAATTGTCCTGCAGCACCGTATCGCCCCGCCGCAGCGCATCGCGCGCCGCCTGCGTCATGCTCTGACCGGCGCCGGCCTCAGCGATCAAGGTCAGCGGCTCGCCGGATTTGGCGACGACCATACCGCCCTCGAGCGTCACCACCGGCACGCCGGTCAGGCCCTGGAATTCGAGACCGACCTTGGTATCGGAACGGACCGGCGTGGCCGTCGCAACGGAAATCGTCGCATTAACGAAGCGCGGGTTGTCCGGCGCGAGCCCGAGCTGGGTTACCTCACCGACACGAATGCCATTGAACAGCACGCCGGCGCCGACCAGCAAGCCCGGCACCGGGCCCTGGAATTGCACGTGGTAGTTCGTGCGCGGCCCGATCCCGCCGGTGTTGTTCAGCCAATAGACGAAGCCGAACACCGCAAGGATCGCGGCCAGCACGAAACTGCCGATCAGCACGTAGGGAGCGCGGGTTTCCATGTCTCATCTCATCTCGTGTTGCAGCATCTGCGAGCGCTTGCCGTGGAAATAGGCGCGCACCCAGGGATGTTCGGATTGCAGCAATTCGCGCATCGGGCCGATCGCCACGATCTGGCCGTCGGCGAGCGCGGCGACGCGGTCGCAGACCGTGGTCAGGCTCGCAAGATCGTGGGTCACCATGAACACGGTCAGCCCCAGCGTCTTTTGCAGCGTCTTGATCAGCACATCGAAATCGCCGGCGGCAATCGGATCGAGGCCCGAGGTCGGCTCGTCCAGGAACAAGATCGGCGGATCAAGTGCGAGCGCGCGCGCCAGCGCCACGCGCTTGGTCATGCCGCCGGACAGCTCCGCTGGATATTTGTCGGCGTCCTCGGCACGCAAGCCCACCATTTCGAGTTTGGCGATCGCGATCTCGTCCATCAGCTCCTGCGACAGGACCAGATTTTCGCGCAAGGGAAACTGCACGTTCTGGCGGACCGTCAGCGAGGAGAACAATGCGCCCTGCTGGAACAGGATGCCCCACGTCGTGGCCGCGCCTCGACCGTGACCGCCGGTCGGTTGCCCCATGACCTCGATGGTCCCGCTCCGACGCGGGATGAGGCCGATGATGGTCCGCATCAGCACCGACTTGCCGCCGCCGGACGCCCCCACCAGCCCGAGGATCTCGCCTCGGCGGACGTCGAGCGACAGATGGTCGAGCACGGTCTGGCGACCGAAGCCGACCACGAGGTTGCGGACGCGAATCGCGAACTGGTCCTGCGATACGTCCATCGTCACATTCCGATCGAGGCAAAGAAGACCGCGAACAGGCCGTCAAGCACGATCACCAGGAATATCGACTTCACCACCGACGTCGTGGTCTGCCGCCCGAGCGACTCCGCGCTGCCCTTGACGCGCAGTCCCTCGCTGCAGGCCACGATCCCGATCACCAGCGCCATGAACGGCGCCTTCAGGATGCCCACCTCGAAATGCGTGACGGAGATTGCCTCGTGCAGCCGCGCGATGTAGATCGCCGGCCCCATGTCGCCATAGAACTGCGCGACGAGCCCGCCGCCATAGAGCGCGGCAATCGAGCCGATGAAGGTGAGGATCGGCAGCGCAATGACCAGGGCCGCGACGCGCGGCAGGATCAAGACGTCGACGGGATCGAGCCCCATGGTCGAGAGCGCATCGATCTCCTCGCGCATCTTCATCGAGCCGAGCTCGGCCGTGTAGGCGCTTCCCGACCGACCGGCGACCATGATGGCGACGATCAGCACGCCGAGTTCACGCAGCACCAGGATGCCGACCATGTCGACAGTGTAGGACTCCGCGCCGAATCTGCGGAAATGGAAGAAGCCCTGCTGCGCGATGATGGCGCCGATCAGGAAGGTGATCAGCGCGACGATGGGGATCGCCTGCCATCCGATGCGGTAGAGCTGATACACCAGCGAGGTCAGCCGCAGCGAAGCTGGCCGGCGCAGCACGCCGACTATGGCCATGAACAATGCGCCGAGCATCTGGAGGAAGATCGTGATGTCCTCCCGCGCACCGAGCGTGGACTTGCCGAGATCGCCGAGCCTTGCCAGAATCGGATTGGGCGCAACCGTCGGCGCGTGTGTGTGGCGGTTGACCTGGCGCACCTCATCCATCAGCCCGCTGAAGTGATCGGCGACGCCGACGAATTCAGCCGATCTGCCCGACGACGCGGCCCTGCGCGACAGTTTCTCCAGCACCCAGGCGCCGAGCGTGTCGAGCGCACTGACGCCCGACATGTCCAGCGTGACGACACGCGACCGATCGACGTCGGCTCCGACCGACCGGGACAAGTTTTCCAACGTTACCACATTCGCGGCGGTCCAGGGCCCTTCGGGGCGCAAGTTCAGCACGTCGCCGGACGGCGTCGCGAGCAACAGCGGTTCGTGGTTCACGCTTCCACCTCATCGGGGCAATTGGCCCCCATTCATTCGGTATTTCTAGGCCGGCATATGGCGGCCGGCTTGACCTGTCTCAAAACCCTGGACCATGCCGCGGATTGACGCAAATCAAGCGCGATCGCGCGCGCGGGTCCTAGGCTTGTTTTTGTTCAATGGGGATATATCCATGTTCGACAGTGACAGCATGAGCGAAGAACTGCACGCACTGAAGGTCGACGTCACGCGCTTGCTGAGCACCGCCGGCGAGGAGGCGTTCGAGAGCTCGAAAGACCGCGCCGAGGCGCTCGCTGGTCAGATTCGGGCCGCGCTGACCGAGCTCGGCGAGACTGTCGAGGAAGAGCAGGAGCAGCTTCAGGGGCTCATTGCGGACCGTCCGATCACATCACTCGCCTCCGCCTTCGCGCTCGGCGTGGTCGTCGGCTTCATGCTGAGGAGACACTAGGTGAATACCGAGAACATCGTCAAACACCTGCGCGTGCTGTGGCGCACCGACAGAATCATCGCGGACATCAGGCTGCGCCATCTGCTGGTCGGCCTCGGCTTGCGCGCCTTTGCGGCCCTGATCGCAGCGTTCGGGCTTCTGATGCTGGAACTATCGGCCTATTTCGCGCTGGTGCAGATCTGGAGTGCAATCGCCGCGGCGGCCATTCTCGGCGCCGTCAATTTTGCCATCGCGGCCACTCTCTTTCTGATTGCCGGCCGCGCTCCGTCAGGCCGTGACATCGAGCTCGCCAACGAAATTCACGATTCCTCCATCGAAGCACTTCAGCTCGAGGCACGCGCGCTCCAGGCCGAGGTGTCGGGCGCGGTGCATCATCCGCTCAGTACGATCGTGCCGGTGCTGGTGCCGTTGATCGCGATCATCGTCAAGAATTTGCGGACGGCGGCCAAGACATCCGCCAAGACATCCGCCGCGGCAAGCTCGGCCGAAGCGCGCCCCTAAAGCCCGATGAGACTGGGTGAATCGTCATCGCGCTTTAGGTCGTTGTTTGCGCATGATCTCTATCTTTGCGGAAAACCGCTTCGCACTTTTCCGGATCATGCTCTAGCGGACGCGCTCAGAGCTTCAACCTGACATCGCAGATATCAGGCTCGGTCGAATCCGGCTTGACCTCGAAGCCGAGGTGCCGGCACAGTTCGAGCATCACCGTATTCTCCTTCAGAACGTCGCCCGATATGACTTTCAGCCCTTCCGACTTGGCGTAGTTGATGATGAGCTGCATGAGGGCCAAGCCGAGCCCCCTGCCCTTGAGATCGGACCGCAGCAGGATGGCGTATTCGCCGCGCTCATAGACCGAATCCGAATGCAGCCGGACCACGCCAACCATTTCGCCGGAGGCCTCGTCGAACGCGATGAAGGCCATCGCCCGCGCATAGTCGAGCTGGGTCAGGCGCGCGATGAACTCGTGGGTAAACTCCTTCATCGGCGCGAAGAAGCGCAGGCGAAGATCGTGCGGGGTGACATGACGCAGGAATTCGTGGATGGTCGGCTCGTCCTCGGGGCGCATGGGCCGCACGAAGATACGCCAGTCATCCTTGATCTTGAGGCGGCGCTCCCATTGCGATGGATAGGCGCGAACCGCGAAATTGGCCGGGCCGGAGCCGACAAACTTCCGTTGCGGCGGCCCGACCGCAACGCGGGCGTCGACCGCGGTCACGCCGGTTTCGTCCGCCAGCAGCGGATTGATGTCGAATTCGTGGATTTCCGGAATATCGGCGGCCATCTGCGCCAGCTTGACCAGCACCATGGCCACCGCGTCTTGCTTGACCGCGGGCACATCCCGATAGGCCTTCAGCAGCCGCGATACACGCGTGCGGTCGATCAAATCGCGGGCGAGCTGCAAATCCAGCGGCGGCAGCGCAAGCGCTTTGTCGTTGATGATCTCCACCGCCGTGCCGCCACGGCCGAACACCACGACGGTGCCGAAAGTGGGATCGTCGGCGAGGCCCAGGATCAGCTCGCGCGCTTTCGCCTTGACCACCATGGCCTGGACGATGACACCGCCGATGCGAGCCTCGGGCCGCAGCTTTCTTGCCCGCGCG
Organism: Bradyrhizobium guangxiense; assembly: GCF_004114915.1. Classification (NCBI taxonomy): domain Bacteria; kingdom Pseudomonadati; phylum Pseudomonadota; class Alphaproteobacteria; order Hyphomicrobiales; family Nitrobacteraceae; genus Bradyrhizobium; species Bradyrhizobium guangxiense. Next base: position 4,640,746 of record NZ_CP022219.1, read on the forward strand.
AGAATGTCGGAAGCCGCCGCCCGCACGGCCTCCGGCGTCGTCAGATTGAGCATAACGCCGCCGACATCGGATTTGTGGATGATATCCCGCGACAGGATCTTCAGCACGACGGTGCCGCCCTGTGCGAAAATGTCCTTCGCATAGGTCACCGCCTGCTCGACGTCGGTTGCCGCATAGGTCGGCACCATCGCGATGTCGTAGGCTTCGAGCAGATGCTTGATCTCGACCGGCTCGAGCCATTGGCGGCCATCCGCGATCGCGGCGGGAACGATCTCCCTTGCCCCCTGGGCGTCCGGAACGAAAGTATCGGGCATCGCGGGGGGAACCTGGCTCAGCTCCTCCACCACTTCGCGGTGCCGGACCAGATGCATGAAGCCGCGCACCGCATCATCCTCAGTCGGATAGTTCGGCATGCCGGCACCGGAAAGTGCCTGAATGATGGGCTGATCGGCCCCGACCCAAGCCGCCAGCACCGGCTTGGCCCATCGGTGGTGCTGCTCGCGATATTTGCCGACAAGCTCCGTCACGGTGGTGGCGATATCGGCCGCAGAGGCAATGGCTGTCTGCACGTTGAGGACCAGGACCGCGTCGTTGTCGCGATCGGCGAGCAGTTCCTGCAGCGCCGCCGCGTAGCGCGGGGCGTCGGCGTCGCCCACGATGTCGACGGGATTTGCACCGGACCAGGTCGGCGGCAGTGCGGCATCGAGCTTCTTGCGCACTTCGGCCGAGATGGTTGCCGGAATTCCGCCGAGTTCGACCAATCGATCGACTGCGAGGACTCCGATGCCGCCACCGTTGGTCAGGATGGCGAGACGCTTTCCGGCCGGGGATTCAACGCGCCCAAGCGTCTCGGCACAATCGAACAGCTCGCGCAGATCTGACACCCGCAGCACACCCGCCCGGCGGAATGCGGCGTCGTAGACGGCGTCGGCACCAGCGAGCGCGCCGGTATGGGTGGCCGCTGCCTTCGCGCCCTGCGCCATGCGGCCGGACTTCACCACGACGACAGGCTTCACGCGCGCGGCGGCACGCGCTGCCGACATGAACTTGCGCGCGTCCTTGATGGACTCGATATAGAGCAGGATCGCCCGCGTTTTGTGATCCATGGCGAAATGGTCAAGTAAATCGGCAATATCGACGTCGATCTGATCGCCGATCGAGACGATGCCGGAGAAGCCGACGCCACGCTGCGCAGCCCAGTCGACCATGCCGGCCGCGATCGCACCCGATTGCGAGATCAGTGCGAGGTTGCCCGCCCCCGGCATATGCGCGGCGAAGCTGGCATTGAGGCTCACGCCGGGTATCATGATCCCGAGGCAGTTCGGTCCGATCAGCCGCATGCCGTATTTGCGGGCAGCCGTGCTCGCGGCCTCGTGCAGAGATCCCGGCCCCTGGCCGAGCCCGGCCGACACTATCAGGGCGCCCGCGGAGCCGCGACGGCCGGCCTGGTCGATAATTCCTGGAATCTCGCCTGCCGGAGCAGTGATGACGACGAGCTCGGGCACGAAGTCCAGCCTGTCCAGGTGCTTCACCGCTGCGAAGCCACCAATCTCGGCATGCCGCGGGTTGACCAGGCCGAACTGCCCCTTGAATTCGGCCTTACGAATGTTGTCCAGGACGGCGCGCCCCACGGAGGCCGGACGGGCGCTCGCCCCAACGAGCGCGACCGAACGCGGAGACAGCAGGTTGTTCAGACGATAGGTGGACATGAAAGCAAATGCGCCGGGTCCGTGGCGGTTCCGATGGTTGACGATCAGGCCTGAAAGTAGAGAGCCTAGTGTGAGATCATAACCCAGCACGGTGGCTGGCCAATGACGGTCTTTGTCACACCGCCCCAGACGATCTCGTTCAGGCGCGAATGATGGTAGGCCCCCATCACGATGGCATCAATGCCATGGGATTTCGCCCAGCTTGCCAAGATCTTGCCGACCGAGCTGCCGCGGCTTTCGGTGGTTTCGAACGCGGCATAGACCCCGTGTTCCCGCAGGTGGTCGACGAGAGCCGTTCCGGATTGTACGACCGCATCCGTCTTGTCCTCCGCCACGGTCAACACTCGGACCGAGCTGGCAGCCTGAAGAAACGGCAACGCATCGCCCACCGCTCGCGCCGCACGCGCGGAGTGATCCCAGGCGATCATGACGTTCTCGAATTCGGGCAGAAGCTCGTCCGCAAGATGTTCCGGACAGAGCAGCAGCGGCCGGCCGGATCCGAACAGGAAGGCTTCGACAATGCGCTCCGTTCGGCTGTCGTGCGGCTTCACGGGAAGCAGCGTGAGATCGCTGAAACGGGCGTGCTCGGCCAGAATCGCTGCGATCTGGTCTGCCGGCACCTTGCCCGTTCGGCTCTGGGCGCGAATGTTGGCGCGGGACGCCGCATTGGTGAATGCGTTCAGGAGCTGCTGCAGATCGTTCGTCTCACGCGACCTGCCGACATCAGCCGAATCGCGATCGTCGAGCAGCATCACTTTCGGTCGCTCGAAAACCTCCTCCTCGAGCGCGAGCGCCGTGATCCTGGCGCCGAGGTCGGCGGCGACGCTCACACATTTTTCGATCGCAACCAAGGCCGGCCCATGCGGCTGGCCGACAAGCGGCAGAAAGACATCCTTGATGGGCATCGGGATTCTCCTTGGCCGCCACAATAGGCTGGCTTTCATCGAGACAGTTGATCCTCGTCAAGCCAAGGGAACCCGGTCCGCTCGACCGGGAACTCGCGTTGACCGACGTCAAGGACTGGTCGCTCTGCTACTCTATGAATAACTTCAGTCGGAGCGGTTCGCCCCGGAGAGACTCATGCGTGCGATGGTGTTGCCGGCCCCGCGAACGCGGCTCCAGATGGAGGAGCGGCCTGACCCGATACCCGGCGCGGGTCAGCTGCGGGTGAAAATCGGCGCCTGCGGCGTATGCCGGACCGATCTTCACCTCGTCGATGCCGAACTGCCCGATATCCGTTATCCGATCGTGCCTGGCCACGAGATCGTCGGCCGGGTCGATCTCGTGGGCCCGAATGTGGCAACGCATGCGCCCGGTGATCGCGTCGGTATTCCCTGGCTCGGCTTCACCTGCGGACATTGTCGCTTCTGCCGGGAGGGCATGGAGAACCTGTGTGACGCACCGCTGTTCACCGGCTACACGCGCGACGGCGGCTACGCGACCCACACCATCGCTGACGCACGCTACGCTTTTCCCCTCGGGGAGGCCGGCAACGACGTGGAGATTGCTCCTCTGCTATGCGCGGGACTGATTGGCTGGCGCTCGCTGGTGCTAGCCGGCCCGGCCGACCGGCTCCGCCTCTATGGTTTCGGCGCGGCCGGCCACATCATTGCGCAAGTCGCGGTCTGGCAGGGACGATCCGTCTACGCATTCACGCGGCGTGGCGACGCCGCAGCGCAGGATCTTGCACGTCGCCTCGGCGCCGTGTGGGCGGGGGCATCGGACGAGGAGCCTGACGAGCCGCTCGATGCCGCCATCATCTACGCGCCGGCCGGCCAGCTTGTCCCGGCCGCGCTGCGCGCCGTACGCAAAGGCGGTCGCGTCGTATGCGCCGGGATCCACATGACCGACATTCCAAGCTTTCCGTATGATCTGCTCTGGCAGGAACGCCAGCTTATCTCGGTGGCCAATCTGACCCGGCAGGATGGCCTCGATTTTCTCAAGATCGCTCCACAAGCCGGCGTGCGCGCCGAAACGACCGCATTTCCCCTCGAGCAGGCCAATGAAGTTCTGACCATGCTGCGGGCGGGTCAGATTCTCGGCACGGCCGTGCTGACGCCCTGATGGTGCTTTCGGATGCCCGTTTCCATGAAAGATGAAATGGCGGCCCAGGAGCGGATCTTCCGGACGCTGACCAGCCATTCCGGGGTGACGCGGATCGACACGCATGGAGCGTCGGTGTTCCTCGACGGGAAGCGCGCGTTGAAGATCAAGCGCGCCGTGCGGTTTCCCTTCCTCGATTATTCGACGTTGGAAAAGCGCAAGCTGGCGTGCGAGGAGGAAATCAGGATCAACCGGCCGCTGGCGCCGCAGATCTATCATCGCGTCGTGGCGATCACGGAAGAGCCGGATGGATCCGTGCAAGTCGGCGGTCGGGGCCGGCCGATCGAGTATGCGGTGGACATGTCGCGCTTCGACGAAAGCAGAACACTGGATCATCTGGCCAAGGGCGGCCCGCTGGATGCGAAGCTCGCCTCGGCAGCCGCCGACGCGATCGTGGCTTCGCACGCGGCGGCGACTTGCGCCGACGGAACGGCATGGGTCTCATCGATCCCGGCGCTGATTGAGGGCAACAGTGACGGACTGCGGGCTGGCGGGTATTTCAACGCTGACGACGTCGAAAAGCTAGGCAAGGCCTCGCAGGAGGCATTTCGACGTATTCGTCCCCTGCTCACGGAGCGCGGCCATCAGGGCTTCGTGCGCCGCTGCCACGGCGATTTACACCTTGCAAACATCGTTCTGATCGACGACCGGCCCGTGCTGTTCGACGCCATCGAGTTCGATGCACAGATGGCAACCGTCGACGTACTCTACGATCTCGCCTTCACGCTGATGGACCTGTTGCACCACGAACAGCCACGCGCGGCCAACATCGTCTTGAACCGCTATCTCGCCGCGACGCCGGCCGACAATCTCGACGCACTCTCGGCCCTGCCGCTGTTCATGTCCGTCCGGGCGGCGATCCGCGCCCAGGTGGCCCTGGCACGGATGAGGCCGCCGCACTCCGACGACCCCGGCATTCTCGGGCAGGCACAACGATATTTTGGCCTCGCCAGGACACTGATCCATCCGTCGGCCCCGCGCCTGATTGCCGTTGGTGGACTATCAGGCACCGGCAAAACGGTTCTGGCGCAAGCGCTGGCGCCCGGCATCGCGCCGCCGCCCGGGGCTGTCGTGCTGCGCAGCGATATCGTGCGCAAGCGGATGTTCGGGGTCGAGGATACGCAGCGCCTGCCGCCGTCCGCCTACACGCCGGAGCATGCGGCCCGCGTCTACGGCACGCTGGCCCAGCACGCCCGGCGGGTGCTGGCGCAAGGCCATTCGGCGATCATCGACGGCGTATTCGCCCGCGAGGACGAACGGAACGCGGTTTCCGCGCTGGCGCGCGAGTGCGGCGTGCCGCTGAACGGGCTGTTTCTGGTTGCGGACCTCGCGACCCGGCAGAGGCGGATCGGAAGCCGAGAGGGCGACGCATCGGACGCCACGCAAGAGGTTGCCGCGCTGCAAGAGCACTATAATATCGGCCGCATCGGTTGGGGGGCCATCGATGCATCCGGGTCACAAGAGCAGACGCTCCAGCACTGCTGGAATGCGATCGCTGAAGGCAAACAGGGCAATCTGATTGGCGCTGGCAAAGATGGCACGACCTAGCACAATCTCGACGGCCGCTCGCGCCACTCCGGCGGCGCGGCGCAATGCGCTGCCCGGCCGTCTCAGTCCCGGCATGGCCTGCGATACAGCGTTCCGGATCATCGCGCGCCGCCACCTCGATGCCGTCCTCGCCCAGCATGACGGTACCTGCCGCGGCGATCCCGACGCGCTGCACCAGATCCGCATCGCATTGACGCATCTGCGGACGGCCATCCGCTTCTTCTCGCCGATGGTCGACGACGCTCTGCGGCCGAATGTCTGGGCCGAACTGAAATGGCTGAACAATCAGCTCGGCATGGTGCGCGACCTCGACGTGGCGATCGAGCGGGTCGTCGCCGAGAGCGGCGACGAGCTCGCCGTGGTCGCCGAGCTTCAACACTGGGACGAAAAGCGCGCCGAGAGTCACCGCCAGCTGGCGCGCGCACTGCAATCGGCGCGGTATCGCCGCCTCGTGGAGCAGACCTCGAGCTGGATCGAGAGCGGTCCCTGGTCGACCCGGCGCAGCAAGGAAGCCATCCGATTGCGCCGCTGCACGCTCGCTGACCACGCGACGGAACGGCTGACCGACTGGGAGACGACGCTGCTCAAGAAGGCGCGCAAGCTCCGCAAGCTCGACGTCGACAAGCGCCACAAGGTACGACTTCTCAACAAGCGGATGACTTATTCGGTCGAGTCGCTGCAGGACCTGTTCGCCGAGGAGTCATTGACGAAGCAGAAGTCCATCCTCAAGAAATTGCGCAAGGCGCAGCGGTCGCTCGGACAATTGAACGACGACGCACGAGGACAAGCATTGGCGGCGTCGTTGAACGGCGCCGGCCTCGAAGCCGGCAAACGCTTCCTCAATCGCAAGCGGGAGAAGAAGCTGTTGCGGAAGGCCTCGGCGGCCTACCGCAAATTGGACAAGACCAAACCGTTCCGGTCCTCGGATCTCGCGCCGAGTTCGGAGCCGGAGGCTTAGGTGTGGACGTAGTCCCCCGGCGCATCGGGCAGACCTGGAGCGCCTCCAACCCCGATCTGCGGGGGATCACAGGGCGCGCCGGAGCGCGCCCCCAGCCAATTGGTCCATTCCGGCCACCACGAGCCTTCAACATGGGGAGCCAGCTTCAGCCACTCGTCTGCACCAACATAGGGCGCATCGGCAGCCTTGGTCAGCACCTGATAGAAGTGGCCCTCCTCCTGCGGAGGCGCGACGACGCCAGCGTTGTGACCGCCGCTGGTCAACAGGAACGTCACGTCGGCATCGACCTGGTAGTGGATCTTGTAGACGGATCGCCACGGCGCGACGTGATCGGCCAGCGTGCCGACCACGAACATCGGGGTGTGAATGTCGGATAGCGAGACACTCCTGCGTTCGACGCGATAGCGACCCTCCGCCAGATCGTTGTCCAGAAACAGCTTGCGCAGATACTCCGAGTGCATGCGATAGGGCAGCCGCGTGGCGTCGGCGTTCCAGGCCATGAGATCGCTCGGCGGCGCGCCCTCGCCCATCAGATAATCGTGCGACAAACGCGACCAGATCAATTCGTTGGAGCGCAACAGCTGGAAAGCACCGGCCATCTGCGCCGTGTCGAGATAGCCTCGCTGCCACATCATGTCTTCGAGAAAGGCGACCTGGCTCTCGTTGATGAAAAGCGTCAGCTCTCCGGCCTCAGTAAAATCGGTCTGGGCCGCAAGAAGAGTGACGGTGCCGAGACGGTTGTCGCCGTCGCGTTCCATCGCCGCGGCGGCGATCGACAGCAACGTACCGCCGAGACAATAGCCGAGCGCATGAATCTTCCGCCCCGGCATAATCAGGCCGATCATGTCCAGCGCAGCCATGACGCCCAGCTTGCGGTAGTCGTCAAAGGCGATATCCCGATCCCGGGCATCCGGATTGCGCCAGGAGATCGCGAACACGGTGAAACCTTGATTGGTCAGATAATTGACCAGCGAGTTCTGCGGCGAGAGATCGAGGATATAATACTTCATGATCCAGGCCGGCACGATCAGGATCGGCTCGGGGCGCACCTGCGCGGGGGTCGGATGGTACTGAATCAGTTCGATCAGGTCGTTGCGGTAGACGACCTTGCCGGCGGAAGCTGCCACCGTCTTGCCGACCACGAACTGCCCGTCGTCCGTCAGCTTCGAGCTGGAGAGCAGGCGCATCAAGTCGCTGCACCAGTTCTGCCAGCCGAAGACGAAATTCTCCCCGCCGCTCTGGAACGCCTTCTCCAGGACCTTCGGATTGGTTGCCGCGAAATTCGACGGTGCCAGCATGTCGAGCATCTGGCGCATCGAGAACTCGACGATGGCTTCGTTTGCGTGCGAGACGCCGCGCACGCCCGTCGCGGCATCGCGCCACCAGCTCTCTGTGAGCAGAAATGCCTGCGCGAGTAGATTGAACGGCGGGGTCTCCCATTGTGGTCCACTGAAACGGCGATCCCGCCCCTGCGGTTGGATCACGGACCACGGCTTTTGCTGCGGCGACGCTGCATGCGCGGCGGCTTGCGCCAGCCGGCCGGTGTCGCGCAGGATGTTGCGGGAGATCTCCATCTGGCGCTGCGGCGCCGCAGCGAGATGCGAGCTCCAGTCGAGCCAGGCAAGCGACAAGGACAGAGGTGAAATTCCGCCCGTGAACCGTGCCAGTAGGGCGTGAAACGCGCGGTCGAAGGGATATGGCTCTGATACAGGCAAGAGATCGGCGGCAGCCGGCATCGGCACGGGCTTTTCAGCGCTCACCGTCCGGCCTTCGGGGCCAACGATGAGATTGACGGGAAGAGCCTGTACTGCCGGCTCCTCGGCCCGTGGAAGTATCCGCACGACGCTCATGGCTCAATTTCCTGTCGGCTCTGTTCATTGACAGGATATGGCCAGCCTTCGCGTGCGGGTTGAGCTGCATCAAATCCGGGACGCAGATCACGTCTGCTTAATCGGGATGAAAGGGCGTCGTCCGATTGACCTGGGTCAAGCCGCACCTCGATACCCGAGCTAGTTTTCGTGCATCGACATTCAACAAGCCAGCGGAGTTATCCATGCGCGCCCATCAGATCATGACCCGGTCGGTCATTTCGGTCTCCCCCGACACCAGCATCGTGGAGGCGGCCAATATCATGCTGAAGCGGCATGTCAGCGGCCTCACGGTGGTCGACGAAACAGGCAAGCTGGTCGGTGTCGTCTCCGAAGGCGATTTCATCCGCCGCAGTGAGATCGGCACCGGGCGCAAGCGCGGACGCTGGCTGCGGTTCATCCTCGGTCCGGGCAAATCCGCCAGCGATTTCGTCCACGAGCACGGCCGCAAGGTCGCCGAGGTGATGACCGACACGGTCGTGACAATCACGGAAGATACGGCGCTCGCCGAGATCGTCGAGCTCATGGAGCGCAACAACGTCAAGCGGTTGCCGGTGGTGCGCGGCGACAAGGTCGTCGGGATCGTCTCCCGCGCCAACCTGCTGCAGGCCGTGGCGGGGCTCGCCCGCGAAGTGCCGGATCCGACGGCAGATGACGATCACATTCGCAGCCGCATCATCGAGACCATGGAGAAGAACGACTGGTGCCCGTTCGGGCTGAACGTCATCGTCCGTGACGGCATCGTTCACCTCAGCGGCGTCATCACCGAAGAGCGCACCCGGCAGGCCGCGATGGTCGCAGCGGAAAATGTCGAGGGCGTGAAGAAGGTGCACGACCATCTGTGCTGGGTCGACACCATGTCAGGGATCTATCTGAACTCGCCTGAGGACGACGAGCTCGCCAAGGCAAGCTAGAAAGGGCGAGCTGAGCCAGACTCAGCGTGGAATGACGGCGGTGGCCTCGATCTCGACGCGCGCCCCCTTCTCCACGAGACGCACCACCTGCACCAGCGCCATCGCGGGGTAATGGGCGCCGAAGGTGGCACGGTAAATCCTGCCGAGCTCCTTCAGGTTGGACAGGTACTCGTCCATGTCGACGACGTACCAGGTCAACCGCACGAGGTGCTCGGGCCGCGCGCCGGCCTCGGCCAGGATCGCGGCGATGTTGCGCAAGGTCTGGCGCACCTGCGCGACGAAGCCGTCGGCGAGACGCTCTTCGGCATCCCAGCCGATCACCCCACCGGTGACGACGATGCGTCCCTCGGCAGCTATGCCATTGGCATAGCCCTTCGGCATCGGCCAACCCGACGGCTGGAGCACCTGCACCCGCGGAGGGGCGTCATCCTCAGCGGCTGTCGGTAGCACCGCGAGCTGCGGGCCTTTCGGCGTCGTCACGGACAATTCTTCATCCTTCTCTCATTCGGCCGCGACGCCCGAGGACGTTGCGGCGGCCTGCGCCAGTTGCCGCAAAGCAAAGCGCTTCAGTTTCCCGGTCTCGGTCTTCGGGAGTTGCGTCACGAATTCGATGGCGCGCGGATATTTGTATGGCGCGATCTCGCGTTTGACATGCTCCTGCAACTCGGCCACGAGCTTTGCATCCGGCGTCACACCGGGCGCAGCGATCACATAGGCCTTCACGATCATGCCGCGCGCCTCGTCCGGGGCGCCGACCACACCGCATTCGGCGACCGCCGGATGCGTGAGCAGGGCCGCCTCGACGTCCGTCCCTGCGATGTTGTAGCCGGCCGACACGATCATGTCGTCGGAACGCGACTGGTACCAGAAATAGCCGTCGCTATCCATCAGATAGGTATCGCCGGTGATGTTCCAGCCGTTCTGGACGTATTTGCGCTGGCGCTCGTCGGCGAGATAGCGGCAGCCGGTCGGCCCGCGTACCGCAAGCCTGCCCATCGTTCCCGGCGGCACGTCCCGGCCGTCATCATCGACGATCCTGGCCTCATAGCCGGGCACGGGCTTGCCGGTCGCGCCCGGACGAATTTCGTCTTCCGTCGCGCTGATGAAGATATGCAGCAGCTCGGTCGAGCCGATGCCGTCCATCAACTTGATGCCGGTGGCATTGAGCCAGGCATCGAAGGTTGGCTTCGGCAGCGTCTCGCCGGCTGAGACGCATTTGCGCAGCGAGGAAATGTCGCGGCCCGGCAGCTTGCCGACCATGGCGCGGTACGCTGTCGGCGCCGTGAAGCAGACGGTGGTCTTGTATTGCTCGATCGCCGCCAGCAGATCGTCGGGCGTCGTCTTCTCCAGCACGACGAAGGAGGCGCCGATGTGCATCGGAAACAGCACGCCGCCGAAGCCGAAGGTGAACGCGAGCGGCGCCGACCCAACGAAGCGATCCTTCTGTTCGGCCCGCAAGATGTTGCGCGCATAGCCGTCGCAGACCGCGAGCATGTCGCGATGAAAATGCATGGTGCCCTTGGGATCGCCTGTCGTGCCCGACGTGAAGGCGATCAGGCAGATATCGTCCGAGGCGGTATCGAGAGCCCTGAACTCCGGACTCGCATCGCTGATCAGCGCCTCGAGCGAATCAGCGGCGCCGTTGCTCCAATAAACCACCCGCTTGAGATTCGGCGCGGCAGCTTTCGCCTTCTCCATTTCCTCGGCGAGCTTGCCGTCGCACAGCGCCAGCGCGATCTCCGCCTTCTGGATCGGATAGGACAATTCCTTGGCGCGCAGCAGCGGCATCGTGGCCACGACGATGCCGCCGGCCTTGATCACCGCGAGATAGGTCGCGACCATCATTGGATTGTTGGCCGAGCGCAGCAGCACCCGCCCGCCGGGGACGAGACCGAGCTTGCCGACGAGCACGTTGGCGATGCGGTTCACCAGCGCCTGCAGCTCGCGATAGGTGTAGCTGACGGCGGGACTGATGACGCAAGGCGCCTCGCCATGGCCCTGCTCGACCCAGCGGTCGAGAAAATAACTGACGCAATTCAATCGCGGCGGATAGTGCAGCTCCGGCCGCGTGAAGATGAATTCGGGCCAGAGCTCGCGCGGCGGCAGATGCTGCTGCGCAAACGTATCGATATGGGCCGTCGCGGCGGTGCCGTCATGCGAGCCCGTGACTTGAATCTTGGCGGCGTTGGCCATCGCACGCTCCTTTCAGCATGGATTGCACCCGGCAGCACGATCTGGAAAACATTTTAGGCTTAAAACAATTCGGCGCAATAGCGGATTTTGGGCATCCCGTGCTTTTTCCTGCGGCAAAAAGGATTGGAGGCCTGGCGGCCTGCGCTCACGGCCGGCGGCGCGCGGCCGATTTCTGCGCCGACGCCTTGGTCTTGGCGAGCAGCCGCATCAATTCGCGCACATCCTTCGGCGAGAGGTCGGCGAACAGATCCGCGATCCAGGTCTCATGCTCCGCAGCCATCCGGCGGAACTCGGCTCGGCCGAGTTTTGTCAGGCGGATCACCTGGACACGGCGATCCGTTTCCGAGGTTCTACGATCGAGATGGCCGGATTCGACAAGGCGCTCGACGAGACCGGTGACGTTACCGTTCGACACCATCATGCGTTTAGAGACGTCAGACAGCGTCATGCCGTCAGGCGCCTTGTCGAGCTGCGCCATCAGATCGAAGCGGGGCAGCGTGACGTCGAAACGCTGCCGCAGCCGGCCGCGAACCTCGCCCTCGATCAGGGTCGTGCAGGTCAGAAGGCGCAACCACAGCCGCAGCTCGTCGGCATGGTCCTCCGGCGTTTCGACGGCCTTGGTCTCGGAATCGAGCATCTCGGTGCAGTCACTCTTGGCGGGCATTGGCGCCGGCACGGATTCCCCAACGTTTTGAGCTTCAAATAAATTGAGGCCGGCCGCAAGTCCAAAGCTGCAACAATCGACCGCACGCCAACTTCTTTAGGCTTCAAATAATTGGCGCGCCGCTTGCATGCACCGCCACCCACGGGATGACGACACTTGGAGCGCTGCTTGCCGCGGCAGCCATCGTCGGCATAAGCTTGGATTGGAGCACGAGGCTTGTAGCGCAAGCCCTGACGTCACGAGGGACAGATCATGAAGACGCAATTGACCTTGGCCGCTGCCTTGCTGCTCGGCACTGCCGTGAGCCCTGCCCTCGCCCAGGAGAAGATCAAGCTCGGCGTGATCGTGCCCCTGTCAGGGCCCGCCGCTGCGCTTGGTCAGCAGGTGCGCGACGGCTTTGCGCTCGCGGTGAAGGATCTCGGCGGCAAGATGGGCGGGCGTGACGTCGAGGTGATCGTTGCAGACGACGAGCTGAAGCCGGACGCCGCAGTGACCAAGGTCAAGGGCCTGCTCGAACGCGACAAGGTCGACTTCGTGGTCGGCCCGATCTTCTCCAACATCCTGCAGGCGATCCACCGGCCCATCACGGAATCGAAGACCTTCCTGATCAGCCCCAATGCCGGTCCGTCGACCTTCGCCGGCAAGGACTGCAACCCGTTCTTCTATGTGACCTCGTACCAGAACGATCAGGTTCACGAGATCCTCGGCAAGGTCGCGCAGGATCGCGGCTACAAGCGGATGTACCTGATGGTGCCGAACTATCAGGCCGGCAAGGATTCGGTGGCAGGCTTCAAGCTCGACTACAAGGGCGAGATCGTCGAGGAATCCTACATGCCGCTGAACACGCTGGATTTCCAGCCGGAGCTGTCCAAGATCTCCTCGCAGAAGCCCGATGCCCTCTTCACGTTCATGCCGGGCGGCCTCGGCGTCAATCTCGTCAAGCAGTACCGACAGGCCGGCCTTGCCGACAGCATTCCGGTGCTTTCGGCGTTCACGGTGGATGAATCGACCCTGCCGGCGCAGCAGGACGCGGCCGTTGGCATGTTCGGCGGCGCGAACTGGGCGCCCAATCTCGACAATCCCCAGAACAAGAAATTCGTCATGTCCTATGAGGCCGCCTACAACGTCGTGCCCGGCACCTACGCCTTCCAGGCTTATGACGCCGCGATGCTGATCGACAGCGCGGTCAAGGCCGTGAAGGGCGACCTGTCGAACAAGGGCGCGGTCCAGGCCGCGCTGAAGAAGGCTGACTTCACCTCGCTGCGCGGTGCCTTCAAGTTCAACACCAACGGGTATCCGATCCAGGATTTTTATCTGACCAAGGTCGCCAAGCGTCCGGACGGCAAGTTCCAGACGGAGATCGTCCAGAAGGTCTTCGAGAATTACGGCGACCGCTATGCCAAGGACTGCAAGGCGGCGAACTAAGCCGCGCGTCGCATTAAGGGAGGACTGCTGCAATGAAGAGCGAAATCACCGGCATCACGCGGGCCAATGAGGGGATTCAAGGCATCTCCTGGAACATCCTCGGCCAGACCTATGTGCCGAAGAGCTATGCCGAGAACAGCTTCTCCTGGCACGCGACGCTGCCGCCGGGCACATTCGTGCCGCCGCACATTCACCCCGACCAGGATGAGTATCTCTACATGCTCGAGGGCAAGCTCGACTTCGTGCTCGGCAATTCGGAGGCACAGGCAACCGCAGGCGACCTGATCCGCCTCGGCATGGGCGTGCCGCACGGCATCTTCAACAAGTCGGAGCAGACCGCAAAAGTGCTGTTCTGGGTCTCACCCAGCCGCAAACTGTTCGACCTGTTCTGGGGCCTTCACAACATGAAGGAGCAGAAGCCCGAAGACGTGGTGGCGCTGGCGGCCGAGTTCAACATCCACTTCCTGCCGCCGCCGCCCGGCTAACGCGGCCCTGCGGGTCCGGATCATGCTTTAGCATCGCGCTTCAAGCACGCACCGCGGCAAGCCCCGGCACGGCGGCAAAACCGGCCTTGGTCGCATAGCCGCGCACGATCGCTTCGCGCTGGGAATAGCTGAGGACATTATCGACATTATCAAAGCCGTCGGGCGCGAGCTGCTCGACGGCGTCGATGACGCCTTCGGGGCCACCGCGCCGGTTGGAGCGAACGATATCGGCCGTCATCGGCAGGCGCTTCTTCTCGTATTCGAGCAGCGCCTGGCGCGGATGCTCGGCGCGCACCAGCGCGTCGGCAAGGCATCGCGCATCGAGGATCGCCTGCGAGGCGCCATTGGAGCCGACCGGGTACATGGGATGCGCGGCGTCGCCGAGCAGCGTGACGCGTCCTGATGACCAGTATGGCAGAGGATCGCGGTCGCAAGTCGGATACTCGTAGAATTCGGGCGTCGCCGCGATCAGGCTCCGCACGTCGATGTAAGGCACCGAGAAACGCGCGACGTGCGGCATCAGCTCCTCGCGCCGACCCGGGCGCGACCAGTCTTCCTTGCGCGGCGGCGGCACATTGCCCTCGCCGACCTTCACCAGCACGGCCCAATTGGTCAGGCGGCTCGCCGCGCTCGATCCCTCCGCGATCGGATAGATCACCACCTTGGCATTGAGGCCACCGGCCACGATCATCGATCTGCCGGTGAGGAACAGCGGCCAGTCGCGCGCACCGCGCCAGAGCATCAAGCCATTCCAGCAGGGCGGGCCCTCGTTCGGGAACAGCGTCTCCCGGACGCGGGAATGGATGCCGTCGGCACCGATCAGGATGTCAGCGCGCGCGGTGTGGACATGCGCGCCGGCACGATCGAAGAAGTAGGCGGTGACGCCGCCCTCGTCCTGCGTGAACGCACCGAGCCTGCAACCGGTGTGGATGGCATCAGCCCCGAGCCGCTCCTCGACCGCGCGGTGGATGACACCCTGAAGGCGGCCACGGTGGATCGAGAATTGCGGCACGTCATGGCCGGCGTCGATGCCGCGGGCTTCGCGCCAGACCTCCTGGCCATGGCGGTTGAGGTAGTAGAGCTGGTCGGTACGGATCGCGACGTCGTCGAGCTTCTGGAGCAGGCCGAGTCCGGCAAGCTCGCGCATGGCGTGCGGCAGGGTGTTAATGCCGACGCCCAGTTCGCGAATGGTGTCGGCTTGTTCGAAAATCTCGCATCCGATGCCGCGCGAGCGCAGCATCAAAGCGGTGGTGAGGCCACCGATACCGCCACCGACGATAATCGCTTTCATCGCCCTTACTCCACTCGAAACATGCCAGGCAATGAGGTTAACGTCGCACGGGCGGTCACTCCGCCGCAAGCGGCTTTGTCGCCTCCGCCTTGAGCTCGGCCCGGGTCTTGGGCTTAGCCTTAATTCTCAGCTCCTCGAGATCCTGCCGGTCGCGCACGCTGTTGCGGAAAATTTGCTCTTTTCCCGGCAGATATTGCGGCGGACAGAACGCCGCATCTGCCCCGTACCAGGCCGCCGCTCTCATGGCGAAGAACGGATCCACCAGGTGCGGCCGGCCGAGCGCGACGAGATCCGCTCGGCCGGCGGCCAGGATGGTGTTGGCCTGGTCCGCCGTGGTGATGTTGCCGACGCACATTGTGGCCACGCGCGCCTCGTTGCGGACCTGATCCGAGAACGGCGTTTGGAACATGCGCCCGTAGATTGGCTGCGCATCGCGCACGGTCTGTCCCGTCGAGACGTCGACGAGGTCGACACCAGCTTCGGCGAAAGCGCGCGCGATGGCGACGGCGTCGTCACCGGTGATGCCCCCCTCAGCCCAGTCGGTTGCGGAAATGCGCACCGACATCGGCTTGTGCGACGGCCAGACAGCGCGGAGCGCCTCAAAAATCTCGAGCGGGAACCGCAGCCGGTTTTCAAGCGAGCCGCCGTATTCGTCCGTGCGGGTGTTGGTCAGTGGCGAGACGAAGCTCGCGAGCAGATAGCCGTGGGCGCAATGCAGCTCCAACATGTCGAAGCCGCAGCGCTCGCCGCGCTCGGCCGCCGCGACGAAAGACTCCCTCACCGCAGTCATGCCGGCACGATCGAGCTCGCGCGGCACCTGGCTGTCCGGGAAATAGGGCAGCGGGGACGCCGAGACGACGTCCCAGCCGCCCTCTTCTAGAGGACGATCGATGCCGTCCCACATCAACTTGGTGGCGCCCTTCCGACCGGCGTGGCCGAGTTGGAGGCAGATCTTTGCAGCCGAATTACCGTGGACGAAATCCACGATGCGCCGCCAGGCAGCCTCCTGGTCGTCGTTCCACAGGCCAGCGCAGCCGGGCGTGATGCGCGCATCGCGGCTGACGCAGGTCATCTCCGTGAAGATGAGACCGGCACCACCGATGGCACGGGAGCCATAGTGCACGAGATGGAAATCACCGGGCACGCCTTCCTTGGCCGAATACATGCACATCGGCGACATCACGGCGCGGTTGGCGATCTCCATCTCGCGCAGCCTGAACGGCTGGAACAGCGGCACCGCCGGCTTTTCCGTATCGACATCGAAGCCGCCGGCGCGAACCTGTTTGGCAAATGACGTCTCGACCTCGGCCACGAAATCGGGCGCACGGAGCTTCAGATTGTCATAGGTGATCGCCTTCGATCGCGTCATCACGCCGAAGGCAAACTGCACGGGGTCGAAATCCCAGAAGCGGTCGACGTGCTCGAACCAGACCAGCGAAACGTCGGCGGCGTGCTGTGTCTTCTCCACCTCTTCGCGGCGGCCGTGCTCGTAGAGATCGAGCGCGGCTTTGATGCTGGGAGCTTTCTCCACCGCTTCGGCGAGCGCGATCGCGTCTTCCATCGCGAGCTTGGTGCCGGAGCCGATCGAAAAATGCGCGCTCGCCTTGGCATCGCCGAGCAGCACCATGTTGTCCTTGACCCAGCGCTTGCTGCGGATCATCGGAAAGTTGCGCCACATCGAGCGGTTTGTGAGCAGCTTGTGTCCATCGAGGAACCAGCCGAATATCTCCGCCATCCGTGCGGCGGATTGTGCCTCGTCCAGCCCCGTCAGGCCGGCGCGCTCGAATGTTTCAGGATCGGTCTCGAAGATCCAGGTCGAGTGCCCGGCCTCGTACTGATAGGCATGGGCGATGAACGGCCCCCATTCGGTCTCCTGGAAGATGAAGGTGAACGCGTCGAGCGGCCTGGTCGACCCCATCCAGGCGAACTTGTTGGAGCGGACGTCCACCTCCGGCTGGAAATGATCGACATATTTCTCGCGGAAGCGGCTGTTGATGCCGTCGGCAATCAGGACGAGATCGGCATCAGCAAGGCGAGATTCGTCGTCGACGTCCACCTCGAAGTGCAGGACGACGCCCAGCTCGCGGGCCCGCTCCTGAAGGATCAGAAGCAGCTTGCGCCGGGAGCAGCCGCAAAAGCCATTACCGCCGACTCGGTGCACGGTGCCGCGGAAATGCACGGCGATGTCGTCCCAATACGCGAACTCCTGGGTGATGCGGCGATAGCTCGGCGGATCGTGCCTTTCGAAATTGTCCAGCGTGGCATCCGAGAACACCACGCCGAAGCCGAACGTATCGTCAGCCCGATTGCGCTCATACACGGTGATGTCGGCGCCCGGCCGCTGCTTCTTGAGCAGGATCGCAGCGTAGAGACCCGCAGGTCCGCCACCGATGATCGCGACTTTCATGGGAGCCTCGCCAATTCACCCGGCCATGAAACTATTTTAAGCCTAAAATAATTTCACGCAAGCCCCCCGTTGCTGGGGCCAGCCTTCAAACGTGAATGCCGGTTTAGTCGCCCCTGAATACCGGCTTGACCTTGTTGGCGAACGCCTCGAAGGCGCGCTCGAAATCCGCGGTCGTCATGCACAAGGCCTGGGCGACGGCTTCCGCCTCGATCGCCTCCTCCACCGACATGGCCCATTCCATCGCCAGCATCCGCTTGGTCATGGTGTTGGCGAAGGTCGGCCCTTCCGCGACCTGCTTGGCGAGCAATTGGGCCTGGGTCAGCACCTGCTCCGACGTCACGATGCGGCTGAAAAAGCCCCAGCGCTCCCCTTCCTCGGCAGTCATGAACCGGCCGGTATAGAGCAGTTCGGCGGCGCGTGACTGTCCAATGATCCGCGGCAGGATCGCACAGGCGCCCATGTCGCAACCGGCAAGGCCGACCTTGTTGAACAGGAACGCAACTTTTGCCCCACTTGCGGCAAGTCGCATGTCCGAGGCCATGGCGACAATCGCCCCCGCCCCGGCGCAGATGCCCTCGACGGCTGCCACGATCGGCTGGGGGCAGGCCCGCATCGCCTTGACCAGGTCGCCCGTCATCCGCGTGAAGGCGGTCAGCCCCTTGGTGTCCATCTTCACCAGGGGACCGATGATCTCGAACACGTCGCCGCCCGAGGAGAAATTGCCGCCGGCACCGGTGACGACGATGGACTTGACCTCGTCGTCGAACGCGCAGGCGCGGAAGAAATCGGTCAGCTCCCGATAGCTTTCGAATGTCAGCGGATTTTTCCGTTCGGGCCGGTTGAGCGTGACCGTCGCAACGCCCTCGACCACGGCCAGCAGAAAATGCTGCGGCGAATAGCCCGCAAGCGGCACGGTGACGGGATTTGCTGGCCTGCTCATGCGATCTCCTTAGCTTCCTTGTTCCGTGCCCGCGCCTTGCACGCTAGACCTCGCCCCCGGCCACGGCAATCGCCTGCCCGGTGATCGCGCCGGCGCCCTCGCCGCACAGCCAGAGAACCGTGTCTGCCACCTCTTGAGGCGTGATCAGACGTCCTTGCGGATTATGCTTCGCGAGTTCAGCGATCGCCTGCTCACGGCTGCGCCCCGTCTTGCTCATGATGTTCTCGATGCTGCCGGCAACGAGATCGGTGTCCGTGAAGCCGGGACACACCGCATTCACGGTGACATTGCTTCCAGCCATCTCGATGGCGAGAGAACGCACCAGACCGATCACCGCATGCTTGGCCGCGCTGTAAGCACTGACATAGGCATAGCCCTTCAGCCCGGCCGTCGAGGCGATCGCGACAATGCGGCCGTAGGGACGATTTCTCATGCCCGGCAACGCACCGTGGACGGCGTGGACCACGCCCATGAAATTGACATCCATCATGCGCTTGAAAAGGGCAGTGTCCGACTTCGCGAATGGCGCCGATTCAGCGCTGCCCGCATTGGCAACCAGTATGTCGATCGGCTTTCGCGCGCTGACCGCGGCAATGGCGGCCGTCAACGACGCTTCGTTCGAGACGTCAGCGACCGCCGCAAAGTGCGCGGCACCCGTCTTGACCGCCTCATCGAGAACTGCCGCATTCCGGCCAAGCACGGTTACGGTCGCGCCGGCACCGACGAGAGCTGCCGCGATCGCACGGCCGATGCCGCGACCGCCACCGGTCACCAGCGCGTGCGGCGAGTGCGGCAATCCGGACATGCGCTGGCTCCCTCGGATCTCGTGATCGTTGCTCCGATATATTTTAACCTTCAAATTTTTGCAATGAAAGCGGCGCTCGCCGCCGCAAATGCCGCAGCACGAGAGACGGCCCGAAAATTGCTTTAAGTATAAAATTATCGCTTCCCATCCCCGAAAGGCCTGTTAGCATCGAAGGGCCAAGCAAAAGGATGTCGCGTGTCGCAGCCTATGCCAATGATAACAAAGGACAGACGCTTCGCCTATGAAGCGGTGGGCGATCCGAACGCGATACCTCTGATTTTCCTGCATGGCATCGGTGGCGCGGCACGAGCCTGGCGAAGGCAGCTTGCCACATTCGGCAGCCGCTTCCGCGCAATCGCCTGGGATATGCCCGGCTATGGCGGATCAGCGCCGCTCGCCCGGGTCAGCATCACTGCCCTGGCGGAGGCGCTCCAGCAGTTCATCGAGCAGCTCGGCGCAACCAGACCCATCCTGGTCGGTCATTCGATCGGCGGCATGATCGTCCAGAAATGGCTGGCACAGTCCCCAAGACTGGCGCGCGCGGTCGTGCTGGCACAGACCAGCCCTGCCTTCGGCAAGGCCGACGGCGACTGGCAGAAATCATTCATCGCGGCGCGGCTCGGACCGCTCGATCGCGGCGAGACGATGAAATCGCTGGCGCCTTCGCTGGTGAAGGAGCTGGTCGGCGACGATCCCGATTCGGCGGGAATGGAACTCGCGCGCGAATGCATGAGCAGCGTGCCGGAGGCGAGCTATCGCGACATGATGCTGGCCTTGATCGGCTTCGATCAGCGCAGCACGCTTGGCGATATTTCCGTCCCGACGCTGTTGCTGTCAGGATCCAAGGACAACAACGCGCCCGCGCCCATGATGGCGAAGACCGCGACCTACATCCCTGGGGCTCAATATGTTGAGCTCGCCGGCGTCGGCCATCTCGCCAACCTCGAGCGTCCCGACGCCTTCGACGAGGCGATCGACCGCTTCCTGAATTTCGTTACGACCAAAGCGTAAGGTGACCGCGCAATGACCGTGCAAGTCAGCAACACTATCGGCACGACCGACAAGGTCGCGCTGGATGCGCCGATCTTCGATCCCATTGCATTCCGCCTCAGCGACGAGCAGGCCGGCATCATTGCGCGGGCAAGGGAGATCGGCCAGAGCGTGTTCGCCGCGCGCGCCGCCACCTACGATCGCGAGGCGACCTTTCCGATCGAGAACTATCGCGACCTGCATCGCGTCGGCCTGCTCGGCATCGCCGTTCCCAAGAAGCACGGCGGGCTCGGCGCGGATTACCAGACCTATGCCTTGGCCGCCGCCGAGATCGGCCGCTATTGCGGCGCGACCGCGCTGACCTGGAACATGCACGTGTGTTCGACCCTGTGGTCGGGCCCCCTCGCGGACGATCTCGACATGGATACTGCGACCCGTGACGAGCACGAACGGCGGCGGGCAATCCACTACAAGCGCATCGTCCAGGACGGCGCGATCTATTCGCAACCCTTCTCCGAAGGCGGCGCCGCGGCCGCGGGCGGCGTCGCATTCGGCACGGAAGCAAGGCCGGTCTCGGGCGGCTGGATCGTCAACGGCAAGAAGATCTTCGCATCGCTCTCCGGCCACGCGGACTATTACGGCGTCCTCTGCACCGAGATCGAGGAGGGCGAGAAGGCGTCTCGACGCAACACGCTTTACCTCGCGGTATCGGCAAAATCTGAGGGCGTCTCGGTCGTCGGTGATTGGGACCCGCTCGGCATGCGCGGAACAGTTTCGCGGACGCTCCTGTTCAAGGACGTGTTCGTGCCCGAGGATTCTGCACTGATGCCGCGCGGTGTCTATTTCCAAGCCGCGATGCGCTGGCCGCACATGTTCCTGACCTTGTCGCCGACTTATATGGGCCTCGCACAAGCCGCCTACGACTTCACCGTGCGATATTTGCGTGGCGAGGTTCCGGGCATGCCGCCGGTCAAGCGGCGGATGTACCCGACCAAGCAGATCGCGGTTGCGCAGATGCAGATCAAGCTGGAGCAGATCAAGGGGATCTGGTTCCAGGCCGTCACCGAAGCCCGTGCCAATCCGAGCAAGGAGCAGGTGCTGCGAGCTTATGCCGCGCAATATTCGGTGATGGAGGGCGCCAATGAGCTTGCCGCGCTTGCGATCCGCACCTGCGGCGGTCAGGCCATGCTCCGCTCGCTGCCGCTGGAGCGAATCTATCGCGATAGCCGCTGCGGCTCGCTGATGCTGCCCTGGACGGCCGAGCTATGCCTCGATCGCATCGGGCGCGAAGCGCTGTACGAGGCCGGCGAGACGGACGACTGACGGTGGATCTCTGCAGTCTGATCGATCGCAACGCGGCGTTCGCGCCAGACAAGACGGCCATTGCCTTCGAGGGGCAACGGCTGAGCTACGCGGCGTTCGCCGCACGCATCGAGCGGACCGCGACGGCATTGAAGCAGGAGCTCGGCGTCGGCCGCGGCGACCGCGTCGCCGTCCTGAGCCTGAACCGGCCCGATTATTTGGTTCTGCTTTATGCATGCGCGCGACTTGGCGCGATGCTGGTACCGCTGAACTGGCGGCTCGCTATCGCCGAGCAACTCTTCATTCTCACAGACGCGGGCGCCAAGGTGCTGGTGCTCGAACGGGCGTTCGAGGGCGTTCTCCCCGAGCTTGCGCCGGGGATAGCCGTTGTGGGCCTCGATTTCGTGCCGCCGCGCGGCAAGACATTCGAAGACTTGTTGCTTTGCGGCGATGGCGGTGGACGCAACCCGCACACCGATCTCTCATGCCCCCTCCTGATCGTCTACACCTCGGGAACGACCGGGCGGCCAAAGGGCGCGGTGCTGCGCCAGGAGGCGCTGTTCTGGAACGGCGTCATGAGCCAGCACATGCACAACATGACGTCCGACGACCACGTGTTGACGGTGCTGCCATTCTTCCACGTCGGCGGCCTCAACATCCAGACCACGCCGGCATTGCAGCTGGGCGCAACCGTGACGGTCCATGCGCGCTTCACACCGGATACCGCGCTTGCAGCCATTGAACGGGAACGGCCGACGCTCACGGTGATGGTGCCCGCGATCATCCAGGCGGTGAGCGAACATCCCGCTTGGCCTACTACCGACCTATCGTCGCTCAAGGCCGTCGCCACGGGCTCGACCATCGTGCCGCCACACCTGATCGACCGCTTTGTCGCCCGGGGCGTACCGGTGCTTCAAGTCTACGGTTCGACGGAAACCTGCCCGATCGCCGTCTACACGCGGCTTGGTGGCGACCTTTCGCGCGCGGGATCAACCGGTCTTGCCGGTCTGTGCTGCGAAGCCAAGGTGATCGACCAGGCCGGAAACGAATCGCTCGCGGGCACGCCGGGCGAGATCGCGGTGCGTGGGCCGAACGTGTTCTTTGAATATTGGGGTAATGAGGCTGCAACGCGCGACGCGTTGCATGACGGCTGGTATCGCACCGGCGATATCGGCCTGCGCGACGCCGACGGCTATTTCTGGGTCCGCGACCGCAAGAAGAACATGATCATTTCAGGCGGAGAGAACGTCTACCCGGCCGAGGTCGAGCGCGTCCTGCTCGAACACCCCGATGTCAGCGAATGCGCCGTGATCGGCCGGCCGGACCCGCGTTGGGACGAGGTGCCGATCGCTTATGTCATTGCGAGATCCGGCTGCCGGCTCGAAGCGGACGAACTGAGGACGCATCTTCAGGCGCAGCTCGCACGCTACAAGGTTCCGCGCGAGATCGTCTTCGTCACCGACCTGCCGCGCACGGCGCTGGGCAAGGTCCAGCATTTCCTGCTGAAGCAGCTTGATACGCAATCGCGCGCGCAAGGAGGAGCATCTTGAAGATCGCGGTTCTGGGTGGGGGAAACGGCTCTTTCGCGGCCGCGGGCGATTTTGCGCTGTCGGCGCATGAGGTGCGGCTCTGGCGCCGCGATGCCGATCAGGTCGCGGCGCATCGCGCCGCCGGCTCGCGCATCCTGGTGAAGGATCACAACGGCCGCCACGACGTGAAGCTGGCGCTGGTCACGACCGACATCGCCGAGGCCGTCGACGGCGTCGAGCTGATCCTGTGCCCGGCCCCTGCCTTCGCGCAAGCAGATATCGCACGCTTGCTCGCGCCGCATCTGCGGGACAGTCAGGTCGTCTTTCTGCCGCCGGCGACATTCGGCTCGATGATCTTCGCGCAGGCAGCGCGTGAGGCCGGCAACCATGCGAAGGCAAGCTTTGCCGAAACCGGCACGCTGCCGTGGCTGACCCGCAAGCACGGGCCGTTCGAGGTCGCCATCACCATCCGTGCCAAGCGGCTTCCGGTCGGCGTGTTCCCGCTTGACGAGGCGCCCTATGCCCTCGAAGTGATCGGACGTGCTTTTCCCGATGCGATCGAGGCGTGCGGAGATGCGCTGTCCGGCGCGCTGATGAACGCGGGACCCATCATCCATCCGCCGTTGATCGTGATGAATGCCGGCCCGATCGAGCATTTCGAGCGCTGGGACATTCACAAGGAAGGCACGCAGGCCGCTATTCGTCGGGTCACCGACGCACTAGACGCCGAGCGGATCGCCGTGCGCGAAGCACTCGGCTACGGCGCGCCGCATTTTCCGCTCGCCCATCACTACGCCAAGGAAGGCGAGATCTGGATGTATGGCCGCGGCTCGCACGACCGGTTGACCGATTCCGGCGACTGGCGCGAGCGGATCGTGCTGACCGAGCACCGCTACATGCGGGAGGATCTGCGGCTAGGACTGTCACTGCTGGCTTCCGTCGCTGGTCTCGCTGGCGTCGCGACGCCGCTCGCCAAAGCGTTCCTGTCGATCGGCGGCGCGATCTGCGGCGAGGATTTTGCGCGAGGCGGCCGAACGCTCGAGACGCTGGGGCTCGACAATCTCAACAAGGCTGAATTGCAGACCTTGCTTCGCAATGGATTCTGATCAATGACGAATCGCGCCAATATCGCCTGTCTCGGCGCTGGCCGCATGGGCCGTGGGATTGCCGTCGCCTTCGCCTATGCGGGGCATCACGTCACGATGATCGACGTCAAGGCTCGCTCAGTAGAGGAGTTTGCCAGGCTGGAGGCGGACGCACTCGCCGAGGTCAGGACGACCTTCACCAGCCTGTCGAAGCTGGGGCTGCTGACCGAGGCAGATGTTGATCCGCTGATCGCGCGGGTCTCGGTGACCCCGGCGAACCGAAGCGATGCGGCGTTGGCGGAAGCCGGAATGGTCTTCGAGGGAGTTCCTGAAGTGGTCGAGCTCAAGCGAGAGGTGCTGGGGGCGGCTTCAAAACAGGTCGGCCCCGACACGATTATCGCATCGACGACCTCGACCATCCTCGTCGACGATCTCTCAGGCGCGATCGTGAATCCGCACCGCTTTCTCAACGTGCACTGGCTCAATCCGGCCTATCTGATCCCGCTTGTCGAGATTTCGCCCGGGAAAGCCACAGATCTCGCCATCATCGAGGAGGTCAAGGCTCTGCTCGAAGGCATTGGTAAGGTGCCCGTGGTCTGTGCCGCGACGCCCGGCTTCATCGTTCCGCGCATCCAGGCACTGGCGATGAACGAAGCCGCACGCATGGTCGAGGAAGGCGTCGCTAGCGCGGAAGAGATCGACAAGGCGATTCGCTACGGCTTCGGCTTCCGCTACGCCGTGCTCGGGCTGCTCGAATTCATCGATTGGGGCGGCGGCGACATCCTCTTCTACGCGAGCCGGTATCTCGAGGGTGCGCTCGGCAGTGACCGCTATCGAGCGCCGGAGGTCATTTCCCGCAACATGCATGAAGGCCGGATCGGCCTGCGCACGGGCGCAGGCTTTCTCGATTATTCCGGATTGGACGTGGACGCCTATCGCGCGAAGCGACTGCAGGCCATGGTCGACCTGCTCCGTCACTTCGAACTGGCACGCCCTCCGGTGCTCGACCACAACTAGCCGAAGACGTCCTGGAGCACGCCCTCCCGGACCACGGCAACGCCATCGAGCTCGATCGTCGTTCCCATCATCGGCAGGTCGAAATGCCCCGCCGTGTAGCGGCCGGCGAACTCGTTGGCGCCGGTCGAGAACAGGAAATTGCCGGAGACGGCGCGAATTTCCGTGCCGTTGGTGTCGCGTTGGTCGTACATCGAGAGCGCCTCATAACGCGCCCCGGGATTCATGCCGAAGCCGACATGCGACACGGCATAGGCCTCGCGGTCGCCCCAGGCAGCGAGATAGGCGCGCATCATCGCGGCATCCGTGCCCTCGCCTTCAAGCTCGACGACATAGTCGTCCTTCAGCGTCATCTTCACAGCCGACGTCAGGTAGCGTTTGAAGGTGAGATTGATGTCGCCCGGCGCCATCACCAGCGTGCCGTTGATGGTTCGGCTCTTGGGGAAGCTGACGACGATTCCACCAGGCCAATGCGCCAGCGTTCCGGGTTTATCGGTCCAGCCCCACACACCGACCGTAGACGCACCGACCATGTCGACGTCGAGCGCCGTGCCGGCGTTCGAGGTCACCCGCATCCGCTTGGTCCCTCGCAGCATCTTCGCCGCCGCCCGAACGCGTTTCTCGAGCGCCGAATCCGGCACCATCCGCTCCAGCGCCTCGGGATGCTCGTTGGAGATCACCAGGATCCGAGCGCCGGCCTTGAGGATCTCCGGCGTCTCCACCGCATGCATCAGACCCTCGATGGTGCAATCCACCACGAAGCCAGCCTGCTGAAGCGCGGTGATGACCGGGCCAAGCTTCTGGATCGCCTCACTCGCCCCCGTGGAACGAACCGGAACGATGTTTCGGTTGCGCGGTGTCGGCATCACGACGTGAAACGGCCGCGCCCCCATGCGCAGCAGGGCAAGCTCCGCCAGATGAACATTCAAGGCCCGCGATTGGGTTTCCGAGAGGATCGCCGCGGTATCGCCGGGCTTGACGGCGCAACGTTCGAAGATCTCGCAGAATGCGTCGATCCATTTTGCCTCGATGCGATCAGCCAGCATAGTTCACTCCCGGTCTTGTTTCTTCTTCCTCCAGATCACGCTTCTGGAAAACCCCGCAAGAGGTAAGACCGCAAAGCACCCAATAGGGCGTTCAGGATCAACCCCAACAGCGAGATCGTGATCAGCGGCACGAACATGTCGACGGCCTGGAAAGTACGGGCGGCGGTCACGAGCGCGTGCCCCAGCCCGTCCGTCGACGTGATCATTTCGGCCAGAAACACCACGATGCAGGAAATGACAAGCCCGATCCGGCATCCGGTCAGGATTGACGGCATCGCCGCTGGCAGTACCACCTTGAACAGAATTGCTGTGCGCGGCGTTCCCGCCGCCATGGCCGACCAGATCAGCTTCTGCTCGACGGTCGATGCACCATAATAGGTCGAGAGCAGAATGGGAAAGAGCGCATCCGCAGTCACCAATGTGATCTTCGAGCCGTGGCCAAATCCGAGCAGGAGCAGGAGTGCCGGATAGAGCGCAACCTTGGGCAGCGGCGCCAGCACGCGGACGATCGGCCGAACCACGGCATTGATCGCGGGACTAGCGGCGGCGGCAATGCCGATACCGACGCCGAGCACGACCGCAATCGCAAACCCTGCAAACAGACGGACCAGCGTTGCCGCGATCTCCTGCTGAAACGCAAACGTCACGAGTTGTTGAAGCAGCCGGCTGAAGACAAAGCCCGGTGGCGGCAGCAAGACCGCGGGCGCAAAGCCGAACGACACCAGGGCCTGCCACAGGGCGATGACCAGCGCGAGGGGGGCAATCCCAAGAAGAACATTCGGGGAAAAAACGCGAGACATCACGAAAAGCTCAGCGGCATGTCGAACTGCGGCTCGGACCAACGCACAAGCCTGGCACGAATCCGTTCGAAAATCGCATCGAGACAGATTCCCATCGCCCCCACGACGATGATCATCGCAAAGACGGTGTCGTATTGTCCCATGTCCAGCGCATTGAACAGGATATTCCCGGCGCCGGACTGGCGGGCGATCATTTCGCTGGTGATCATCGTGATCAGTGCCAGCACTAGCCCCGTGCGGCATCCAGTCAGAATTTCCGGCAGCGCCGCAGGCAACACGATCCGCACCAGGCGTTGTAGGGGCGAGAGCCCCATCGCGGCACCTGACCACAGCATCTTCTCTTCGACGGCCTTGGCACCTTCGAAGCTATGGTAAATCACGGGCAGGCTGACACCGAGAAAAATCACCAGCGTCTTGGTGATATCGCCGACACCCAGCCAGAGCATGATGATCGGCATCAAGGCAGCCTTCGGCACTGGATAGATCACCATCAGGAGCGGATTGAAAAACGCCGCGACGCCCCGGCTGCGTCCCATCAACAGGCCGAGCGGAATCGAAACCAGTACCGCCAGACAGAACCCAAGCGCCATGCGGCGCAGCGAGGCCAGGATGTTGATGAGGGAGTCCTTGTCGCCAAGAATATCGGGGATTGCCCGGATCGCCTCGATCGCTGTCGGGAAACTGTCGTTCTTCAGCGCGAGCGAGGCAACCTGCCACACCGCCAGCAAACCGATACAGGCCAGCACCGGAGCGGCTCTTCTGATCGAGACACTCGGCGACATCATGAGGCAGGCCCGGATTTGTCGCTTTCATCGAACATGCGCTCGATATCGACGACGTACTTCTGGTAGCGCGGATCGAGCAACAGCTCGTTTCGGCGGCGCGGCCGCGGCAGATCGATATCGATGACCTCTCGGATGCGACCGGGAGATTTCGACATCATGACGACCTTGTCGGAGAGAAAGACGGCTTCGTCGACTGAATGGGTGACGAACAATACGGTCTTGCGATCGCGCTCCCAGATGTTGAGAAGGTCGTTCTGCAGGCGCGTCCTGGTGTGCGCGTCGAGTGCACCGAACGGCTCGTCCATCAGCAGAACTTCGGGATGGTAGGCGAGCGTCCGTGCCAGCGCCACGCGCTGTTTCATGCCGCCCGACAGCTCCTTGGGATAGAAGTTCTCATAGCCCTTGAGGCCGACCATTTCGATCAAGACGCGGCTCTGCGCTTCCGCTTCGGCAGCCCGCACGCCTTGTTGGCGCGGGCCGTACATCACATTACCCAGCACGGTCTTCCAGGGAAACAGCGCAAACTCCTGAAACACCGGTCCGCGATCTGGGCCAGGGCCTGTGATCCCCCGCCCCTTCATCTTCGCCGCGCCGCTGGTCGGGTTGATAAAACCACCGACGATATAGAGCAGGGTCGACTTGCCGCATCCGGACGGGCCCAGAATGGAGACGAATGCGCCCTCCTCGATCGTCAGCGAAATGTCCGAAAGCGCGACATGATCCCTGCGCGCCGAGGTCTTGAAGACCTGCGAGACCTGGTCGATCTCGATGATTGCAGAAGCCGGCTCTCGTGACGTCACCGGGCTCACCCGTTCCTTCGATCTCGCAGGCACTACCGTCATCCCGTCTCGCCTCACTCACGCGAACTTCCCTCGACGAACCCGCTGAACCTGCTCGGTCAGCGGCACGAGCTTAGCAAGAAGCCTGCCAGACAGGACGACGTTTTCGCACAGGCGCAATACATCATTCGAACCAGGGCCATTCCGCGGGGCCTTCATGCGTAACGGCTCCGCCCGGCGCCTGCCCCACCAGCCGGGCATACTTTGCAAGCGCCCCTGCACGGTGACGCGGTGGACGCTGCTTCCAATCGCGGCGCCGCGCGGTCAGCTCATGTTCGTCAAGCAGGACATCCATTCGTCGATTGGCGGCATCGATCCGGATCCCGTCACCGTCGCGAACGAGTGCCAGCGGACCGCCGACAAATGCTTCGGGAGACACGTAACCGATGCACATGCCGCGGGTGGCGCCGGAGAACCGGCCATCGGTGATCAGCGCCACCTTTTCGCCCATGCCCTGCCCGTAGATCAGCGCGGTAACGCCGAGCATCTCACGCATGCCGGGACCACCGACCGGTCCCTCATTGCGGATCACGAGAACTTCGCCCGCCTTGTAAGTGCGATCCCGAACCGCTTTGACACAGGCTTCCTCATCTTCGAACACGCGCGCCACGCCTTCGAAGAACTGACTCTTCAAACCTGCGACCTTGATCACGGCGCCGTCGGGGCAGAGATTGCCCTTCAACACCGCCACGCCACCGTCAGGCATGATCGGTGCTCGAGACGCGTAGATCACTTCACCGTCCGGCGCGTTGGCCGTGCCGTATTCTTCAGCAAGCGTACGACCGGTGATGGTGATGCAGCTGCCTTCGATATGCCCACTCTGGATCAGCTCGCGGATCACCACGGCGGCGCCGCCGATGTCATAAACATCCTTCGCTGTGTACTTGCCTCCGGGGCGCAGATTGCCAATCAACGGCGTCCTTGCAAACACCTCACCGACGTCGCCGATCGTGAACGCAATGCCGGCCTCGTTCGCGATCGCCGGCAGATGCAGCGCGGCGTTGGTCGAGCCTCCCGTCGCCGCAACAATCGCCGCGCCGTTCTCCAGGGATTTCCGCGTCACGATGTCGCGCGGTAACGGCCCGCCACGTTCCAGCATCTCCATGATCAGGCGGCCGGCGCGTCGCGAGATCTGGGCACGTTCGGCATAGACGCCGGGCACCATCGAGACGTTGGGCATGGTCAGGCCCATCGCTTCCGAGACCATGCCCATGGTGTTCGCGGTGAACTGACCCGCACATGCGCCGATCGTCGGCAGGCAGGCACGCTCGATCCGCTCGAGCGTGACGCCGTCGATCTCTCCGGTCATGAAGCTGCCGACAGCCTCATAGGAATCGAGCACCGTCAGCATACGCCCGTCAACGCGGCCCGGCAGCGAACTCCCGCCATAGATGAAGATGGAGGGCACGTTGCAGCGAACCATGCCCATCATCACGCCGGGAAGCGTCTTGTCGCATCCGCCGTATCCGATCAACGCGTCGTAGGCGAGGCCATGGACAACGGCCTCGATCGAGTCGGCGATCAGTTCACGCGAAAACAGCGAGAACTTCATGCCCTCATGGTTCATGCTGATGCCGTCAGACACCGATACGGTCGAGAACTCCCGTGGCGTGCCGCCGGCCTCGTCAATCCCGGTTTTGGCCGCCGCCACCTGGAAGTCGTGGGTCATGTTGCAGGGTGTCTGCTCACCCTTCATGCTGACGACGCCCACCATCGGCTTGGCAATCGCAGCGTCGTCGAGCCCCATGGCACGCATGAAGGCCCGGTGCGGGGCCCGGTCGAGGCCGTCTGTCGTGACTCGTGATCGTAGCTTCTTCATGCACGCATTTTCTTCATGCAGCGGCCCGGATGCCGAGACGCCGCGAGATCCTTGGCCGATTGGGCCGGTTTATCCACTCGATCGCCTACTGCAGCGGAGCGACGATCGACGGGTGTTTGAACTGCGCGACATCCAGTTTCGGCAGCATTCCGGTCTCCGCGTAAATGTCCAGCATCTTCTGGATCGCCGGGAAGTTCGGCGCTGCGCCTGGATCACGGCCGAAATCATTGTCCTTGAGCAGATAGGTCTCGAGCACCGGGATAGGCGCCTTCAGCACTTCATTGACGACCTTGAGCGTCTCCTCGCGGTTTGCCAGCGCCTTCTTCATGCCCGACGTGATATCGCGGACATAGGCCTTGACCAGCTCCGGGTTCTTGTCCACGAAATCGGCGCGGCAGGCCTCCAGGATATGCACGATGTTCGGCATGGCCTCCGATAGGGAGAACAGCTTCCTGGTGCCACCCTTGGCCTCCGCGCGGGCGGCAAACGGCTGGTTCATGTTGACGGCATCGACGCGGCCCTGGCGCAGCGCATCCTCGGAGACCGCAAAGCCGACCTCGACCAGTTTGATATCCTTGGCCGGATCGACACCGTTCTGCTTCAGAAGCAAATTGAACGGGCCCTGTGTGCCACCGCCGATCACGGAAATGCCGACCGTCTTGCCCTTGAGATCGGCAATTGACTTGATTGGCGAGTCATCCTTGACGGCCCAATACACCGAGAAGCCGCCAGGCTTCTCGAACACATGCTGCGCCACGATGTAGGCTTTGAGATTGCCGCCGACCACTCCGTTGGAGAGCGACAGCGGCGCCTGCGTCGCGCAGTCCAGTGCGCCGGCTGCCAGGGCCTGCGTCATCGGCGCGGTGCCCTGGAATTGGGTCCATTCGATGTTGTAGGTCTTCCCGATGCTCGGAAATTCAGCTGGGCGACGCATCATCCAGTATTTGGACTCCTCGGCAGGGATCGTCCAGCCGACGCGGATCGTCTGCTGCGCCCATGACGAGCTTGCCCCCGCGCTCACGGCGGCTGCCGCCCCCAAAGCCAGGATCCATTTCGAAACGGTTCGCATCGTGCCCACTCCGCTGCTCCGGCGCCGACCGGCGCCACCCAACCCGACCGCCGCAAATGTTTCATGGTTCAAACAATCAGGCAAGCCATGCGAGGCCGACGGTTTCGCCGCCTGATGCGCAATGTATGGTAAGGCGGCGCCGCGCTGCGACAGAAGGAGACAACCTATGGCTGATGCGAGCAAGGCAAACCCGCAAAGCGCCGAGAGGCTCGGTTATCTCGGCCTCGGGCTGATGGGAACGCCGATGAGCCGGCGGCTGCTCAAGGCTGGCTATCAGGTGACGGTCTGGAACCGTTCGGAGGGCAAGGTGGCTCCGCTTGTCGAGGCCGGCGCCAGCCGTTCGCTCACGCCCCGCGATCTCCTGGCGAGCTCCGATATCGCCTTCATGTGCGTGACGGATGCGGCGGCGGTCGAGGAGGTCATCTTCGGACCCGACGGCCTGGCAGCAGCATCCGGCGCAGGCAAGCTTGTCGTCGATTTCTCGTCGATCCATCCCGACGCTGCACGCGACCTCGCCAAGCGACTAAAGGACACGAATGGTGCCGGCTGGATCGATGCACCGGTGTCCGGTGGGACGAAGGGTGCCGAGGAAGGCACGCTTGCGATCATGGCAGGAGGAGAAGCAGAGGATATCGAGCGTGTCCGACCTTACGTGCTGGCCATGGCGCGCAGGTTCACCCACATGGGCCCGATCGGCGCCGGCCAGACCACAAAACTCTGCAATCAGGTGATCGTCGGTTGCGCGATGGCTGTGCTGGCCGAAGCCACGCGCCTCGCCGTCAACGCCGGAATTGATGCCAACCGCCTGCCCGAAGCGCTCGCCGGCGGCTTTGCGGATTCCATTCCGCTTCAGCTCTTCGTCCCGCGGATGGCGCAAGGCATTCACTCACCACCGCTGGGTCACATTGCCACGATGCTCAAGGATCTCGATACGGTTGCTGACGTCGCGCAGGCGACGTCAACGCCGGTGCCGATGGCCTCGCTCGCGGGACAATTATTCAGGCTGGCGAAGGCCGCACGCGGAGCTGAAGCGGACGCGCTGGAGATCTACAAGCTTTCAGCGGAAACGCCCTAGGCTGTCAAAGCGCAAGAGCACGCTACTTTTTGCGCTCATGGTCCGCGAGAAATCGACCGAACGCACCCCGCGCGAACAGCAGCGGCTCCGTCGCGTTGTAGGTATAGGCCTCGACCGCGCCGAGAAAGATGACGTGGTCGCCGCCATAATAGCGATTCACCGAGCGGCATTGGAAATTGGCGACGCTCTCAGCAAGCACCGGCGCCTGGCCGAGGCCCGGCGCCCAATCAACGCCGGTGAACTTGTCATCCGAGGACTTCGCGAATTTGCTCGCGAGCGCCTGCTGCGAAGCGCCAAGCACGTTGACGGTGAAATGGCTGGCGTTCTGGAAGACAGTCAAGCTCGACGAGTAAACGACCAAGCTCCACAGCACCAGCGGCGGATTTAACGAAACGGAGGCGAACGAATTGCAGGTCAGGCCGTAGGGCTTGCCGTCAGGCGCTGCGGCCGTGATGATCGTCACGCCGGTTGCGTAGGTTCCGAGCGCGTTGCGGAAGTCGCGAGGATCGATCGACGAATTGTCGCTCGCGAGTTCATTGGCTGGATCGGGACCGGCTGGGCGCTGCGGCAGATCATTCATCAGCCGGCCTCACAGCGTGAGATTTTCGGACGGCAGGCCCAGTACCACGCGTCCATAGTTGGTCCCGGCCGCATCGAAGTTGAACGCGAGATGCGAGTTGATCGCGTGGGCATCGCGGAACTGCCGCTGCAACGCGCCGGTCGTGAACAGGCCGCGCGCGCCGCTCGCCGCAAACAGCATCGAGACCGCGTCTGTACACAAGTTCACTGAAAACGATCCATCGCGCCGATATCGGGTTTTGGTCGCCATGTCGGGAATGCGCCCGCGCCGCGCCTCTTCCATGGCATCGAGGCATGCCGACCGCATGATCAGGCGTGCGGCGTCGATCTTCGCCGAGGC
This sequence comes from Bradyrhizobium guangxiense, assembly GCF_004114915.1. Classification (NCBI taxonomy): domain Bacteria; kingdom Pseudomonadati; phylum Pseudomonadota; class Alphaproteobacteria; order Hyphomicrobiales; family Nitrobacteraceae; genus Bradyrhizobium; species Bradyrhizobium guangxiense. Next base: position 4,674,328 of record NZ_CP022219.1, read on the forward strand.
CTCCGCGATCTTGATCTGAGTGCTTTGAAAATCACTCAGCTTGGCGCGGTTATAGGTCGAAATACGATGACGTGCGACCTCCGTATAGTCGTCGAGACATGCCTGCGCATTCCCCAGCGCGACACCGGAGAGGACGTAGGGAAACAGCGAGAACACGGGGAGCGCGTATAGAGGATTTGGATTGACCTTGCTTCCTGGCGTCGGGCCGCCGGAGAGATCACCAACAGCGATCGTCATGTGGTCAGCCACGAAGGCATCCCTGACCTCGACGTCGCAAGATCCGGTTCCGCGCAACCCCGCGACATTCCAGGTATCCAGCACCTTGTAATCGCCCTTGGGCAGCAGAAAGATCCGATACTCGATGCCGTCCGCCTCGTCTTCGGAATAGACCACGCTTGCCAGCATGTTCCATTCACAGGAGGCAACTCCAGACGAGAACGGCCAGCTGCCGCGCAGCTGGTATCCGCCGTCGACTTTCGTAGCGCGCCCGGCAGGAAAGATGAACGAAGAGGCGATCAGCGCGTCGGCATCACGGCCCCAGACCAGATCCTGTGCCTTCGGCTCGAACATGCCGAGCATCCAGTGATGGCTCGCCAGATTCGCGAGATTCCAGGCCACCGACGCATCCGCTTGTCCGAGCAGCTCGGCGCAGTCAACGAGAGCGACATAGTCCAGCTCGGCGCCGCCGATCCGCGCCGGCTGGAGCATTCGGAATAGGCCGCTGTCGTGGAGATCCTTCTCGGTTTCCGACGGGAGATGCCGCAGCTCCTCCGTTCGTACCGCCCGCTCTCGTAGTCCCGGCACGAGGGCCCGGGCCTTCGCGATCATTGCCGCATAGGCACGTTCGCCGGCGTCCGGCTCCGTGGACTGACCCATGCTCGGCTTTCGACCAGGCGCCATTCGTGTCCCTCACGTTCGCATATTTATGCGGCCGACGCTTCACCAAATCAAGCCAATGCAGCCGGCATGGATTTCGCACGTGGGCGGACTGACCGCGCGGGCCTAGCTCGTCGAGGGTTTGCCGGCGCCGAAGACCCCCTTCTGGGTCAATTCCGTGATCCGACTCTCGTCACAACCGAGCAAATTGCGCAAGACGTTCTCGGTATGCTCGCCCAACAGCGGCGCCGCAATGGGATCGACAGCGCCGGTCAGGCTCATGGTGATCGGCGGCTCGATGTTGGGCACCCATTCCGCTGTCGGGTGCGGAATCCGGTTCAACCGATGGCGCTCGCGGGCTTCGGGCGCGTTGAACCCCTCCTCGACCGTCCGGAGATAGCCGACCGGAATATTGGCCAGCTTCATCTTCGCCATCCAGTTCTCGAGCGTATCGCTGGCAAAGACTTCAGCAATGGCCGCGCGCAAGAGCTCCTTGTTCTCGGAACGGGCCTTGCGCGTCGCAAACTGCGGATCGGTGATGAGATCCGGCCGGTTCAGCACCTCGACCACGAGCCGGCGATAGAGCCGATCGTTGGCGCAAGCCATGTAAAGCGGCCCGTCGGAGGCCTCGTAGACGCCAACGGTGGGAGATCCGCTCGGCGAATTGCCGAACCGGCCGGGGTTTTCGCCGTTGATGAGATAGGCCATGCCGAAGAAACCGGTCATGCCCATTGCGATGTCGAACAACGCGACTTCGACATGTTGCCCGCGGCGGAGCCGGTCCCGCGCCAGCAGCGCCAACAATATGGCGTTGCAGGCAGACATCCCCGTCGCCATGTCCACTATGGGCGGGCCGGTACGAACCGCCGGGCCGTCGGCAAATCCGTTGAGCGACATAAAACCGCTCTCCGCCTGCGTGATGGGATCGAAGCCGGGGCGCGAGGCGAACGGTCCGGAGCGCCCGTAGGCGGAGATCGAGCAATAGACCAGCCGTGGATTGAGGGGCGCCACCGTCTCATAGTCGAGTCCGAACTTCTTCATGACCCCGCTCGAGAAATTCTCCACGACCACATCCGCCTTGCGGATCAGATCCAGCGCGATCTCGCGGGCTTCCGGGACGGAAAGATCGAGCGCAATGCCTTGCTTGTTGCGATTGAGGCTGAGATAGGCGGCGCTTTCGCCACCGATTTCGGCGTGCTCATAGGCGCGGGTGTCGTCGCCGCCGTCGGGATTCTCGATCTTGATGACATGCGCGCCAAAGTCGGCGAGTGTCTGCGTGCAGGCCGGCCCGGCGACGACACGCGTGAAATCGATGACCAGCAGACCATCGAGCGCAGTCGGCCCTCCCGTCGCCCGCGACGAACGTTCCGGCAATTGAGGCTTGTTGGGCATCGATGGTTCTCCCTTACATCGGCTTATGGCCGCCGAATTTCCTGCAAGAGCATGCTTAAAGCCTGACGCTGCCCACTTCGCAAGTGTTTCACCCGCATGCCTCTAAAACGCAAGAGAAGCCCGGCAACCGTCGGGCTGCCGGGCTTCTCGCCATCCTGCGCATATGGGCTGCGCCACGCCTCTGATGAGCCATTTCATGCCACGTTCCACGTCGCGGGAAACGCTCCCCAGCGCTCAGCGCAGCCACTTTCTCCAGTAAAGTGTATGCGACCAGGCCCAAGGTACCTCGGGCTCATAGAGCCGATAACCTGCCTGAATGAAGTTATTGGCAGACACGGGATTGTCCGTCGTATCCGAAACGACACTGTCCCATCCGACGCGCCGCCCCCTCGCTTCGATCGCTCGCATCAGCCTGATTTGCAGCCCGCGCCCCCAATGCCGGCGCAAGACACCAACCCTGGAGAAGTAACCGCTGTTTCGTACATGCGTCGATGGCACAACCCCGGCAAAGGCGACCGCGTCATCGCCGTGATAGGCCAGCCACCACGCTCCAAGCTCGAACTGGGGCATTGCCGCAGCATCGAAGAACGTCAGCTGGTGCAGATCGGCCAAGGTGTCGGCGACGTCTTCGTCAGACGCATCGACGATACGAATTCTGTACATGCCATACCCATTGGCGACGGACAACTCATTCCATCGTGCGGTGACGTCGCCGCCGAAAACGTCTCACTTGCCCAGCGCGACCTTGACGCCTAGCCAAACGGCCCCCATCAATCCCGTGGCGACCACAGTAATCACGGCCTTGAACGTATAACTCTGCGCCTGTTCCACGCTTTTCCGCCAGCGCCGCAGATGCTGAAAGTCAGCTCTGAGCTCGCTGCCGACCCACTGCACGATCCACATCGTGAAGGCATCCGCCGCAGCGCCCGCGCCACCGATGTCGATGAAGGCGCGGAGCGGCAGGAGAGGATCGGCCGAGACTTTTCCGATCCGCCCCCCGGCACGCGCCTCCGATAGCAGCGAAGCGAAATAGGCGCCCTCGAAAGCGCGGGCATATTCGCCCTCCCAGATGTGATCGTAGCGCTCGGGGTAGAGCTTCTGATCCAGCAGCCGTTCCTCCCCAAGCACGTCCGGAAACCAGGGATTGTCGCGCCAGTTCGCCTTGACCACCACAGATCCCTCGGGCTTGCGCCCGCGCAGAAAGTCGTCGATTGCATCGCTCTTGCGTCGCGGATTCCAGCTCGCCCAGAGCTCTGAATCCTTGGCACGGATCGTCGGCCGCAGCAGTGCGAGGCTGCGCGCGCTCAAGGATTGCGCCTCGTCGATCCAGGCGATGCGAAACCCCTCCAGAGACTTGATCGAGTCGGCCGTGTGGTCCTGAAGGCCGCGGAAGATGATGAGCCCGTCACCGGGCGTCTCGATCTTGTCGCTGAACAGCTTGAAACCGTGGCCGAGGCCCAGGCTTGCGATCTTGCCCTCGATCAGACGCTTCGACGATTGCGCCAGCGTCCGCTGCGCCTCGCGAATGCAGACCGCGAGCGTGCCGCGCTCGGCCTGGCAGGTCTCGACAAGAAGCTCGCCGAAGAAATGCGATTTGCCCGAGCCGCGTCCGCCGTAAACGCCCTTGTAGCGCGCAGGTTTCAGCAGCGGCTCGAAGATCTTCGCCGTCGGAATTTTCAGGATGGACAATGGATGCGCTCGCTCGCCCTGGGTGCAGCGCACCTGCCCTGGGCAACGCCGGTCCAGCAAGCAGACCAGGAACTGAGGAAAGCATCATCGAGACGACAAACCCGCGACCGATCGCTCGGCGCAGGCTGAACCAACTCGTCTTGATGATGCTACTATGCCGGTGTTTTGCCCGACGGGTCAACGATCAATCGAGACGGGATTGAAATCGAGATCTCCGCCGCCCCAAGCGTCGTGAACGACGTCGGTGCTGTTCGAGCTCCCCGGATGCACGATGATGCGTTCGATCCGGTGAACCAATTCCAGCAATCCGTCTTCGCCGTTCTCGACCGACTGTGCGGCCTTGCCCCAGCCGCGATCGAGGATGGCGTTGGCAGCGGAGACGCGGGCCGCCGGCGTTGCGTCCTCGCTGCGCATGACGCCGACGAGCACCCTGATGGCCGTTCTGGTGTGGCTGCGCGCGAGCGAGCGAATCTCGGTCAGGGTGCGCGCCCTCGACGTCTTTCTCGCGACGGGCAAGCGGGCCGGCTCGCGTTCGAGCACGCATTCGATCTCCTCACTCAAGACAACGTCTCCCACAGTACGATGGCAACCAGGCCAGCAAGGGCCAAGGATATCAGATAGGCTGTCATGATCTCTCCACGAAAGGAAATGCGCGGCAGATCGCGCGATGAGGCGCGATCGTTTCGGGCGCGAACCCTATCTCCGTGTCTCCCGGAGACCGCAGCGGCGCGGGCCCTTGGCCCTGCGCCGCGGACCGGCACGTTCGCGCGTGCACGGCCAGCAATGGTACGGACGACGGCGCGCCGATCGGCGCTCCAGGTTTGTCGAGTGCGTGGCCGTAATGCGCCGCCGCCGTCCGATTGCGAAAACGAGGACGAAAAAACCCGCGGCGGATTGTTCCGCGCGGGTGAACCAAACTCTTTTCGATGATGCCATTCTGCCGGTGTTTTGCCCGACGTGTCAAACGAACGAACGCGCTCGACGCAAGTTAGTCGACCGGGAGGATCGCCATGACACCCAAGCCAGCTCGCAAGCCATCTCGCCAGCCGCGCAACGAAGACAGGCCGCACGCCGGCAAGGCGCGCGACAGCCGAGCGTCCGTCGTCGAAGAGTCTGCCGAAACCGCGGACAGCGGCCGCGACCTCGTGCACGGCGAGGGCGGCGCCATCAACCTTCTCGCCGAGCCCGGCGATTTGTCGAAGGACGACTAAAGCATGATCCGGACCCGAAGGGCCGCGTTAGCGCAAAGTGCGAAGCGGTTTCCCGGAAGATCATGCGCAAAAGCAACCTGAAGCGCGACGACGATTCATCTAAATCTCATCGCGCTTTAGGCTCACCGGAACTTACCCGACGAGCGACGCGTTGAGGCCTTCGCATGGAAGGAACGTTGGTGCGATGAGGCACACTGTCCTGGTTGTTGACGACGATCTCGCCGTTCTCGACGTGATCGTGGGCATGCTGGAGGATCTCGGCTGCCAGGTGATCAGCGCCCAGAACGGCCAGGATGCACTCGACCGGCTGAAGCAGAACCAGGACATCTCCGTCCTCATCACCGATATCAACATGCCCGGCATGGATGGTCATGAACTGGCCGAGCTGGCCAAGCGCGTCCGCCCGGAGCTGACGATGCTGCAACTGTCGGGTCGCGAGCCCCGGCGCGGCGGCCTGCCGATGATCAGGAAGCCGTTCTCGTTCGAGGAACTCGCCGCGATCCTGCAGCGGACCACAGGCATTCACTGAATCAGGCCCAATAAAAAACCCGCAGCGGAGGCTTTCCGCGCGGGCATGAACCGAATTCTTGATGATGCCAATATGCCGGTGTTTTGCCCGACGTGTCAACGCGGCGAACGCGCACGAAGGACTCCCCTCCTCCCAGCTCAATATGTGGTGCGCAACGGGCTTGCTTCAAGCCCTTGGCCATGCCGTAGAACCTCCGACCCAGCAAGCATCCAAAGTAACCAGCCGAGGGGGTCAATATGCCTGTCCTGCTTCCGACGTCCCGTTCACGCCGCCGGGCCCAGAATGCCGACGCGCGCAACCGGACGCTGACCGACCATGCCGTCGTGATCGCCGGTGGCGGGCCGACCGGCCTGATGCTGGCGGCCGAGCTCGCGCTCGCCGATGTCGACGTTGCCGTCGTCGAGCGCCGCGCTGACCAGACATTGGTCGAAACGCGCGCGGGCGGATTGCACGCGCGCACCATCGAGCTGCTCGACCAGCGCGGTGTCGCCGAACGCTTCCTGCGCGAAGGGCAGATCGTCCAGCTTGCCGGCTTTGCCTGGACCAGGCTCGACATCAGCGATCTCCCCACAAGGCACGCTTACGGGCTCGCGCTGCGGCAGAACCACATCGAGCGCATCCTGGCCGATTGGGCCGCGGAGCTCGAGGTCACCTTCTATCGTGCGCGCGAGGTGACGGGCTTTGCGCAGGACGAGACCGGCGTCGAGGTCATGCTGTCCGACGGCGAAGGCCTGCGTGCAAACTATCTGGTCGGCTGCGACGGCGGCCGCAGCCTGGTGCGCAAGGCGGCCGGCATCGCATTCCCCGGCACCTCACCGACGCTTCTTAACCTCATGGCCGAGGTCGAGATGCGCGATGAGCCGCAGTTCGGCCTGCGTCACGATGCGCTCGGTTTTCACGGCCTCAGCAAGACCGAGAGCGGACGCGTGCTGGTCGTCCTGACCGAAGCAACGCTCGCAGCTACCGGCGAGCCGACCTTGCGCGATCTCAGCGAGGCCCTCGTCGCCGTCTACGGCACCGACTTCGGCGTCAAGAATCCCGCCTGGATCTCCCGCTTCACCGATGCGGCGCGGCAGGCCGCGTCCTATCGTGAGGGACGCGTTCTGCTCGCCGGCGATGCCGCGCATATCCATCACTCCGTCGGCGGGCAAGGCCTCAACCTCGGTGTGCAGGACGCCGTCAATCTCGGCTGGAAGCTGGCGCAGGTGGTCAAAGGCATCTCGCCGGGCACCCTGCTCGACAGCTACTACGCCGAACGCCAAAAGGTGGCCGCGCGCGTGCTGCGCAACACCATGGCGCAGATCGCCCTGCTCCGTCGCGGCGAGGACGGCCTCAAGGCCGCGCGCGACGTCGTCTCCGAATTGCTCGCCATGGACGAACCGCGCCGGCGCTTTGGTGCGATGATGAGCGGGCTCGACATCGCGTACGATCTCGGCGAAGGCCAGGCGCTGCTCGGCCGGCGCATGCCCGATCTCGATCTGACGATCGAAGGACGGAAGCTGAGAGTGTTCACGCTGCTGCACGGCGCGCGCGGCGTGCTGCTCAATTTCGGCAAGCAAGGCAGCATCGATATCGCGCCGTGGAAAGACCGTGTCGATGTCGCCGAGGCCGACACCGATGGCGCCTGGGAGCTTCCGGCGATCGGACAAGTCGTCGCGCCCGGCACGGTGCTGGTGCGGCCCGACGGGCATGTCGCGTGGGTGGGCGACGAGAGCCAGCATGGGCTCGAGGAGGCATTGATACGATGGTTTGGACCGGCGGCGGCCTAACGTCACAGCCATCCAGACAAAAGGGCCCGCGGCATCCCGCAGGATCCATACCAATTCTTTCGACGATGCCATTCTGCCGGTGTTTTGCCCGACGTGTCAAAGGAACGATCTCGAATGGCGTACGCTATCCCGTACCAATCGTTACTGCGGTGGAAGCAACGGCCGTATCCAACGTGAGAACCACTCCTCCGCATCCTCGTGCGGACCGCTTCGTCCGTCCACTCCGAAGATGGGAGGTGGAATGAGATAGCTCGGCTCGCCAGCGAAGGTAGCGATCGGCTTTCTCGGCTGCGGTTGCTCGCTGTTTGCAGACGGCACCGCCCAATTGCCAAATCGCTGGTCGAATTCCGTAGAGGGCAGATACGGGACCGGCGCATTCCCGGACGTGAATGCGCTGCCCGCGTTGGATTCGTTGACCCGAGCGAGACGCCGAACGTCTTCGGGCGCGACTGATCCAGTCGAACGCGAGGCTCCTGATTTAAGCGCGTGCGGCTGCTGAGTTGGTTCCTCAGAGATCTTGTCCTGATTTTCGCGGTGGTCCGCCATTGAGGGCGTTGCGATCGTCTTGGTATCTTCGTTCCCCCAAGGGCCCGCGCTTAAGCCGCCGCTGAAGCTGCTCGTCTGGTCGCGATTGAAGGGATCATATGGGGGCGCCCCGGTGGAGAACACTCCTCCGCCCTCCGTCCCGGCAGTTGCCAGCGTCGGTGCGCCAGCAGCTAGCCCAGCAACCCCCATCCGAGCCCAGACAGGCAAGAATTGCGGCGCCAACACCGCAGCTGCGGCAAGTCCCGCTCCCATATAGAGGCCAGGCGGCGGCGTCGCATGAGACGGAGCGCCGGGGTCCAATATCGGGGAGCGTTCGGAGAATGGAAGTGGCCAACCAGTTACTGGATCAAACTTGAGCACCAAAGGATCCTCAGCCCCCACGGTGGTAGGAGGTAGTTGTCCAAAACCTTGAGGATTGATCGCCGGAAATCCCGGCACCCCATACGTGAGAAGCGGATTGGTGGGCGTAAATCCTTCCGGTTCGTTCAGTCCCTCAAGCGAAGGAGGAATAAAGCCTGGCAAATGAGTATTGACGAAGGGTGGAACGAGGCCTGGCAGGTCAGGGACAGGTCCAACGTTGGTGAATTGCAGCGAGATCGGAGAGCCTTTCGGGAAACGCTTTAAGATCTCGATTCTCTCTGCCATGCTGAGACCGCTGGTCGGTGAGAGAAGTGGAAAAGCCAAGGCCGCATCCGGGTGACCAGCGGCGAGATATTGGTCCACTGTCTCCTGCATCTGCTGGATCTGCGTCTGATTATCGGCGGCATATTTTCTCCAGTTGTCGAACCATTGCTTGCTCACCGCATTTGCGTTTTCTGGCGTCATCCCCGTCGGGGTATTGGCAAAAAGATGACCGTTCGCCAGCGCGTACTTGGCAGCCGCCACAAGCGCGTTCACATCCGAAACCAGCTCATCGAGTTCATGCACGTCACCCGCGAGAGCCGCTGCGTACCTCGGAGAACTTTCCACCTGCTTTATGTAATCGCCGAACCCATCATGATATGCTCCGAGATGACCGCCAGTATGAGGGCTCGCATTCAGATCGGTTGCCACCCACTGCGTGGAGGGCAAATTCATACGATTTCTAATTCCGTCAACTTCGAACCGCCCACGTAAGAAGCGGATAACCGGGTGGTCGGCGAAATGCTGAAGTAAAATGTGGTGATTATGAAACATGAAATTGCGGCTCCTGCCGTGCGCAAGCATCCGAGCTGCTCCTGAATTGCAGCCGGTGTTCCTGGTTTGAGTGCTGTTTGGGGGGCCAGCGGGAATACCGGCTGGATTTGCGCGTCGTATCGGTGCAGTCGCGCCGGAAGAACGTTGTGGCACGAAGCTGCGGCCGACGTTCGGCGTCTGCCGGAAGCGTTCGGGATAGCGGAGGTTTGGTTACATCACGAAGATCGGGAGAAGACCCAGCGCCGATAACGCGCAAGGACCTTCGAACGCGGACGATTTCGCGTGCGTCGATAGATCACCGAGCCTCATGAGAGTTTAGACGTATCTCAGTGCAAGAAAGCTAGGCCAGGATTACCCCCAATTGATGTAGGGATTTCCAAATCTTAGGCCTTTCAGGCCGGCAGCCTTACAGGCGTCCTTCATTGCTTGATCACAAATAACTTCGTTCAAAAAGCGGGCTCGGAAGACATGAGCCGCGCCGATGACATCTTCGCGAAAAACGAATTTGGAGTCCATCGCCGTGCCGTTGTACCGCCTGAAATCAGTCCCATCGTCCAGGAGCTTGAAATTCGATTTCTCCTCATCAATGGCGTCGAGCTCGCGGACGATATCGCAAAGCCAATATACCGGTGCTTCTCCTCTCAGCGACCGCGTTTCGCATCTCAGAAAAGCAACCCCCTCTCTGTCCACCGTCTCGAGAACGTGCTTCATCCGATCGGACACGAGCCAAAAGTCGTGAAATGGCTCCCAGTCGGCCGGCGGCCGCCCGAGAGATCTGGCGATCAGCAGCCGCGGCGTTTCCAAGAGCGGAGGAAAGCTCCGCTTGCCACGTGGTGAATACAGCACGGGGCCAACGCCCAAGGCGTCGAAATTTTCCATGCTCCAACCGGGCGACGTACTAATTCTATAATCTCTTCCGATCTTATAGAGCTTCGACGCCTTTTTCTTTCGCCCTCCAAGACCTGGTAATGGCATCTTTTATCGCTCCCTTGACCTATCGCGCGGCTCACGCGCTTCTCAGAGCTTGAAAGCCCTCAAGACTTCCGCACAACAATAAAGCCCGCGGCATCCCGCGAGCTTGCATCGGACTCCTTCGATAATGCCATTCTGCCGGTGTCTTGCCCGACGTGTCAAACGTTCGAATTCGAGCAATGACTCTGGCGGCAAGTCCCGATCGTAAGTCGCGCATCGGCATCAGTGCTTGAACTCATCCACACAGTAAAACACCGGCAGCCCACCAAAAGCATCGGAGTTCTTGTGACGCACCTGGATCCGCTCGCTCGCACTTGCCCCGATCGTGTCGCCGTCCTTCACCACGCTGCCATGCTCGATCAGATAGACGGAAAGGCCGGCCACCTTGTCGAACAACGCCGGCAGCGTGAGCTTGCCGGTCACGAACTCGATCTCGCGGCCGACAAAGGCGGACAGTCCCATCGTGACCGCGCCGATCTTGTCACCTGACCGATACGGAAGAATGTCGATCCAGAGCGTGAAGGGATAGTCAGGAAACGGTGCGAAGGAATCGCGGGACATATCGAGCCAGAGATCGGCGGGGCGCGCGACCCCGCCGGCCCACACGACGCCGCAAACTTCCGGCATCGTCGCAATCAAAGCACCGATCACCGCGGTCGTCATGCGTGCGGAGACCAGCGGCTGCTCGCTCTTTCCGAGCATCGATACGATCAGATGACCACGATGCCGGACGGCCACCGCCTTGCTCTCCGGCCAATTCGTGGCAGCGCGCGCCCACAGCCCCTGATCCTGCGGAATGGGGGCCGGCATCGACATGACGGCAACAAGCTCGTTACCGCAGCGAATGAGCGGCGAGTTTGCCTGCGCCTGCTGCGTACGTCCGTCCCCGATCGCCTCCGTCGCCAACTCCGGATGCCGGGCGTGAAGGGCCTTGGCAACCGCTGACATGTCCGGCGTCGCCGGATTGTCCAATAAGACCAAAGCGAGAAGCGCGCTACTCATCGACTGCCCCGCGGAATTTTTCGCAGGCGGAGCACCGACGGGTACTCGCCCAAAGGTTGAAGCATCGCTTACATAGAACAAAAAGAGAACATCGTCAACCGACGTTTTGGTTACGACAGCGGCTGGAGGGGCAACCACGCGCACGCTTCAAGCCGGCCTACCGCCGACCATCGCCATTGCGCTGACGGTCAAGGCGCCTCGCTCGGCGTAGCGTCGGGGTCTTCCGGGAAGGGCTCGTGGGTCTTGCGTCCCAGAAACGTATCGGGCGGCGGCTGCTTCAGCAGCTCGCGGGCCTCGCGCACGCCTTGTCGCGCGAACTCCACCTGCTCGTGATCGGCGGGCAACGGCCGATAGACACGCATCCGACGTGCTCCCTTCGCATTGCAGGCGGGAGCGCGCTCGGTCTCTCAGCCACCAGCGCCTACGCACGAAAGCCTCGGCCGGTGATGTCCTGCCAACAGCCTGGGGTGGTTTTGGTTCAAAAGTGAACGTAGATGGTCGCGCGGCTAAAGGTGAGTAAGTGGCTCAAAAGGCGCAGGAAGAGCGCCCGAAAATAATTCGTGCACCGTATCAAAAGATACTGACTCCCCGCCGGGCCGGGCGTAGGGTTAATCCATCACCGCAAGGCCCGTGGCAAGTATCGGTGATGAGAACGCCAGTTGCGCTCCCGCCCCCACTCCAACGAGGGAGCACCGCCATGCTGAAGCGCCGTCGTTTCAAACAGACCACCACACTCAACGACAGGCTCGCGGATGAAGCCGCACGTTGCCGCGAAGAGGCGCGCGCGCTCGCGCCGGGACGCCGCCGCGAGATGCTGCTGCGCCGGGCGCGGCAGGACGAAACGGCCATGCAGATCGATGCCTGGCTGCGCTCACCCGGCCTGAGGGCACCGACATGACACAGCAATATCGCGCTTACCTCGTCGGCGAAGACGGCGTCTTCCGCTCCGCCGAAGCGTTCGAAGCTTCGTCCGACGACGCAGCCCTTATCTTCGCACAGCAGTTCACGCGACACGGCAAGGTCGAAGTCTGGCAGCTCGGCCGCAAGATCGCCGTGCTGGACTCCGAGCAATCCTCCCCGCCATCGGCGAGGCCATTCCCGCCGACACTGACGCGTCAATGATCGCGACGAGGCGCTCGCGGCGTGAACGTCTCGAGCGCAAACGCGAACGTCACCTGCATGACAGGCCCCTTGTCATCGCGAACGTCGATCGCCATCGTTTGCCTGCCGCCGGAAGGCGGCGCGGACAAGATCGCGTCGCGCGCAAAGTCGGCCACGGATTTGGCGGCCTCGGCCTGAACCGCGCGCGGGCTTGATAATTCCAGCCCTTCCTCGTCAGGCGCAATTCCCTTGTCGTCCCGGAGATCGAAGTAATATCGCGGCATAGCTCGCATCCTTTTCGCCTATTAGGCGCGGCGCGAGCAAAAGTTGCTAGCCGAACAAAAAATCAGGGGCATCAACATGTTCCGGGAACCGGGCCGGGGACTGGTCCGGGCAGATCCAGACCCGCAGAATCGCGTGGTCTTCCCTACTCCTCGGCGAGCTTGCCTTCGATATAGGCGTCCACCGTCTCGGCGAACGAGCGCTGCACGCCGACCGCGACATCATGCTGGTCGAGTGCGTCGCGCTGCAGCACGCGCAGGCCGCGCCCGCGGGCGCTGCGCGGCGCAGTGTTCAGAAAGTCATCGATGGCGCCCTTGGCGAGCGGGATGCCCTTGGGATCGCCCCTGGCGATCAGGAGCCTGAGCAGGCTCTGGCATTCGGCCAGACCAGGCATGGATTTCAGCCTCTCACCTTTGCTGCGATTTCGGCTGCGGGCGCTTCACGGGCTGGGTGTGAGTGCCGAACAGCGCCAGCAAGAGCGCGACCTCTTCCTTCGAACCGACTTGAATCATGATGATCTCCTTTTCGCTCCGTTGGTCGAGGCCCGGGCGCGCGGAGTTCAGGACAATCGGGTTTCAGCATTGTTTCAGCCGGGTTTCGTCGGGCTGAGCCGCCTCTGCCAATTCTCAACGTCAAAAGCCCGCGCGGATCGCTCCAGGCGGGCTTCTGCTTGCCGCTTGCGCGGCCTCCCTCGAAAGCTCGGCATCGCAGGTCTGCGACGCCGATTGTCGCCTCAGTGCATGTGGCCGATCAGATAGACGCCGCCGCCGAGAACGATGACGGCCGGAACGGCCCAAAGCAGAAGGACCGGCATCGATCTTCTCCTCAGTTCGACGTGCAGACCTTGACGGTCTTCATGCCGGCCTCGGCTTCAGCCCGGGTCTTGTAGACGGTGTCGCCGCTGACGACCGTCGTCTCCGTGGTGGTCGGCTTCGATTCCGTGATCGTGCACTTCTTGGTCTTGACGTCCTGCACCACGTAGAACGCCTGCGCAAACGCAGGCGCCGCAAACGACGTCAGCACGGCAGCGGCAATGATGGTCTTGATCTTCATCGTGTCCTCCTCCAGCAGCCCGGTCGTCCGGATCTGTCTTCTACAAACTCGAAGAATTGCCACTTGTTCCCGACGGCGAACCGAACCAAGCGCCACGGCTCGCGTTGGTGCGCAGACCGGAGGATGCGATGCTGGATGTGAGACTTGTAACGACCTCGCTGGCGATGCTGATCGCGCTCATCTCGGTGGCGCTGGCCGAGCCGGCCCAGGATCAGGCGCGGCCTGCCACCCAGGGCGCCAGTGAAGCTCGCCCCATCCGCGTCATCCTTCCCGCACCTTGGGAGCCCGCCCGGCCGCAAGCCGAAGCCCAGTCGACCAAGTAACTGGTGCGCGCCCAAACGAGAGAAAGCGGCAAACGTTCCTAAATTCTCCGAGGCGCGTGGGCCATCTTGCCCGAGAAAGGCTGCGGCACTCGGCAGCTTCGCGCTTCGCAACCAATTCGAATCTCGCTTGTTGTCGCCGGCACATTCACTGCCGGAGAACAAGAACATGCGACGTCTCACTCTACTTGCAACGACCCTTTTGCTGCTCGGAGCGGTGCCCGCAAGCGCGCAGTCGCAGCCTGCGCAAAGCGGGCCGGGCAACAACGCCGTCAACAGCTCGGATCAGAACAACTCGAACAAGCCGGTCGAGGGCCGCAACAGCTTCACCGAGGGACAGGCGAAGTCGCGGATCGAGGGCGCCGGATATTCCAACGTCTCCGGCCTGCACAAGGACGACCAGGGCGTGTGGCGCGGCAAGGCCGACAAGGCCGGCACCAAGACCGACGTCAGCCTGGACTTCCAGGGCAACGTCAATCCCGCGAAGTAACGCGCAAGCGACGAGCAAGATAACGCGCCAAGCAATCAGGAGAGAATAATGACAATCACCATCTCACGCCTCTACGACAATTACGCCGATGCCGAGCGGGCCGTCACCCGGCTCGAAAGCGCCGGCGTGCCGCACTCCGACATCAGCATCGTCGCCAACAATTCGGACAATTGGTACGGCTCGTCGCGCGGCAAGGTCGACCGTGACCGCGACGGCGTCGACGATCGCGCCGAAGGCGCCGGCACCGGTGCCGGCATCGGCGCCGGTGTCGGCGGCGCGGCCGGTCTGCTCGCCGGTCTCGGCCTGCTCGCGATCCCCGGCCTTGGGCCCGTCGTTGCGGCAGGCTGGCTGGCCTCGACCGCCGTCGGCGCAGCCGCCGGCGCGGCCACGGGCGGAATCGTCGGCGCCCTGACGGAGGCCGGCGTCTCCAAGGAAGATGCCTCGCGCTATGCCGAGGGCGTTCGCCGCGGCGGCACGCTGGTGTCCGCGCGCGTGCCCGACCAGGACCGCGCGCGCCTCGATGCGCTGCTCCACGAGAAGTCCGTGAACCTGCAGGACCGCAGCGCGGCCTGGCAGAAGACCGGCTGGACCGATTTCGATGCGGCGAGCCCGCCTTTGTCTCCGGAGGATATCGGCCGGGAGCGCGAGCTCTACGGCGTCGGCGGGCGGCGATAGGCGCTCTGACACGACAAAGGCCCCGCGCATGCGGGGCCTTTTTTATCGTCGCGGCCAGCTACCATCACAATGCGGCAGCTCGCCCATCGTGATATCTTGCCGGTGTTTTGCCCGACAGGTCAAACTTTATCTTAAATGCAGCAAAGCGGATTTGGCGAAACGAAATCTCTTCGCGCCATCCTGGGACATGGCCCGCTTGCGCGGAAGCAAGCGTGAAAGCTTGGGAGAGAGACCGTCATGTACTACGTCGCCGCTGCATTGCTGGTGCTGTCGGGACTGTTCTACTCCGCGAGTCATCACGAGATCGGCTCGCTCGGCGTCACCATGTGCACCTATGGGGGCGCATTCTGCGACAATCCGCTGATCGTCTTTTCCGGCGCGGCGCTGGCTGCCGCCTGGGGCACATTCGTCAGCGTCAAGTAGCAACGCGCCGCAAGCCTTCATCCCTGGCGAGCAAGATTCCCCGACCGGACCGGACAAACGCCGGGCCGCCGTTCGGTGATCGAGTTGTTGCGATGATGGCAATCTACACCTGTTTTGCCCGGCGGTCAAGTTGAATTAGCCTTTTCAGAAATCGCAAGACTTCGCTGCGGCAGGGAACTTACGTTCCCGCTCTAGCATTTGCTATGACCACACCGTCTGCGACCGAGGCCTCCTTCCATGAGCGACAGCGCCCTCACCCCGACGAAATCCACGCCGACGCTGCTGCAACGGCTGGGGCCAGGGCTGATCACGGGTGCTGCCGACGACGATCCGTCGGGCATTGCCACCTACTCGCAGGCCGGCGCGCAATTCGGCTACGGGCTGCTGTGGACGGTGTTTCTGACCACGCCCTTCATGATCGCCATCCAGCTCGTCAGCGCGCAGATCGGCCGCGTCACCGGCAAGGGGCTCGCCGCCAATGTCATGAAGGTCGCACCGCGCTGGGCGGTGCTGGGCCTCGTCGCCATGCTGGTCGCCGCGAACACGTTCAACATCGCCGCCGACATCGCCGCGATGGCCGAGGCGCTCTCGCTCGTCATCGGCGGGGTCAACCACGAGCACGCGCTGATCTTCGCGGCGGGCTCGACCCTGCTCCAGGTCTTCCTGCCCTATCGCCGCTATTCGCCGGTACTGAAATTCCTCACCCTGGCGCTGTTCGCCTACGTCGCGACCGCCTTCACCGTCAAGATCCCATGGAGCACGGCGCTGCTCGCCGCGGTGTGGCCCGAGGCCAATGTCAGCGCCGACTATCTTATGATGGTCGTTGCCGTGCTCGGCACCACCATCAGCCCGTATCTGTTCTTCTGGCAGGCCTCGCAGGAGGTCGAGGAGATGAACCAGGGCACGCGCGACAAGCCGCTTCGCGAGCTCAAGCGCGGCGGCACGCACGAGATCGACCGCATCAAGACCGACACCATCTCGGGCATGCTGCTGTCCAACGGCATCGCCTTCTTCATCATCCTGACCACGGCGTCCGTGCTGCACGCCAACGGCGTCACCAAGATCAATTCGGCGACCGAGGCGGCCGAAGCGCTGCGACCGCTTGCAGGGGACTTCACCTTCGCATTGTTCGCGACCGGCATCATCGGCACGGGACTGCTCGCCATCCCCGTGCTGGCGGGTTCGGCCGCTTATGGCGTCGCCGAGATTTTCGGCTGGCGCGCGACGCTGGAGGCCAAGCCCGACGAGGCGGTCGGCTTCTACACCATCATTGCCGCGGCAACCATCATCGGCTTCGGCCTCGGCTTCACGGGAATAGATTCCATCCACATGCTGGTGTGGAGCGCGGTGCTCAACGGCATCGTCGCCGTGCCGATCATGGCGATGATGATGTTGATCGTCTCGAGCCGCGCGATCATGGGCCGCTTCAGGGCGCGGTCATGGCTGATCGCGCTGGGCTGGCTCGGCACCGCGTTGATGGCGCTGGCCGTCCTCGCCTTGCTCGGCTCGTCCGTGATCGGCTGACGAGCCCACGCGAAACATCATCGGAGTGCTCCCGGCCCGCGTCGCCGCGCCCTTCACGCCGGCCTTCGGTTGCCCTAACAATGCGGCCAGGCCCGGCTTCAGATCGGTCCGCCAAAGAGGCCCGACCGGGCGACGGGGAGCGACATGGTTCAATCATCAAAAGCAACAAACCTCGAAATCCTCGCCTGCGATGCTGGCTGGAGAAACTACCATTTCGTCAAGCTGACGACCGAGGACGGCATCGTCGGCTGGAGCGAGTTCGACGAGGGCTTTGGCTCGCCCGGCGTCGGAGCTGCAATCCAGCGCCTCTCGGCCCGCGTGATCGGGCAGAACGTCTTCCAACACGAGCGCATCTATTCCGAACTGTTCGCCGCGACACGTCCCGCTGCCGGCGGCGTGGTGGCGCAGGCGTTAGGGGCGATCGAGAATGCACTGCTCGATGCCAAGGGGAAGTGTCTTGGCGTGCCTTGCTACGAGCTACTCGGCGGCAAGATCCGCGACCGCATCAGGGTCTACTGGTCGCATTGCGCCACATGGCGGATCAATCATCCGTCCTGGTACAAGCCGCCGATCGAAAGCCTCGATGGGGTCAAGGCGATGGGACGCGAGGTGCGCGAGAAGAAGTTCACCGCGCTCAAGACCAACATCTTTTCCTATGACGACGGCAAGCCGACCGGCTGGCGCCCCGGCTTCGGCTCCCCCTTCGTCCCCGAGATCAACGTCGACCGCAAGATCCTGCGCGACCTGCACATGCATCTGGAGGCGATCCGTGACGGTGCGGGCCCCGACGTCGACATCCTCCTGGACTGCAACTTCAACGCCAAGACCGAAGGCTATCTGAAGATCCTGCGCACCATAGCCGACATCGACATGTTCTGGGTCGAGATCGACAGCTTTAGTCCGGAAGCGCTCGGCTACATCCGCAGGCAAAGTCCGCATCCGATCTCCTCCTGCGAGACGCTGCTCTCCTTGCGCGAATTCCTGCCCTATTTTCATGCGCAGGCCACGGACGTCGCGATCATCGACACACCCTGGAACGGCGTCTGGCAATCGATGAAGATCGCAGCCGCCGCGGAAGCCTTCGAGGTCAACGTCGCTCCGCACAATTTCTATGGTCATCTCTGCTCGATGACCAACGCGCATTTCTGCGCCGCCGTTCCGAACCTGCGCATCATGGAAATCGACATCGATCGTCTCGCCTGGGATCGCGAGCTCTTCACCCATGAGCCGGAGATCGAGAACGGTCATCTGGTGGTGCCGGACCGCCCTGGCTGGGGCACCGAACCGAACGAGGAAGCCCTGCGCGCCCATCCGCCGAAGACCAGCGGCGGGCTTTTGAACTACGGTCGCAAGAGCTGACGGGACGAGTCGAGCGGCTACGGCGTCACGGGATTCACGGTCGGGGACGTCTTGGGCCCCGCCCGTGTCGGCTCGATCGGCGATTTCGGAGCGGTCGGTAGCACCTTGGCGCCGGCGGCCCGCGCCGCTTCGCCCGTGGTCGCATACATCGCAACATGCGCCGGCTGGGTCTTGGCGCGGCTCCACGGCCCGTGATCGACGATCAGCATGGCTGCGATCGTCACGGCCGCCACGATCAGGGCGATCACGCCGGGATGCCGCAGGGCGGTCGTCAAAGATCTCGCGAAAGGACCACTCATCTCGGGAGCCGCCGTTTTTCCTATCGCAGGTTAACTCGAAGGCGCCCCTCCCGGTTCCGGCTTTTGCCAAGCAGGTTCCAACATGGGACCCGGGCAGACTCCTCCACACTCGATGAGGATGGACGATTCAGATCTGCCAATCATGGGGAGCAGGCCCGTGATGCGGATCCTGATGGCTTTGCTCCACCACATGTTCGTTCGCGGCAACGAAGACGCCTTCGACAATCATCTGGAGGCGCGTGCTCTGGCTCATTGGTGCGTGCGGTTCGCCAGGATCGTTGGGCTCGATCGTGGCGAGCGGGGAAGGAATGACCTCGCCACCGAAGCGGAACACCGCTTCGTGGTCTGCACCACTCGCAGATGCAACCTCAGCCGGCTTGGCAGTCTGTGATCCAGCCGCACCGGAATGCGCTGCCTGCTGCGCATGTCCGTCTGCGGGTTGACCCAAATTGCCGTTTTCGCCGCCGCCTTTTTCTACCGCTCGCGCGCTGTCCGGATCGCCCGACGCCGGCGAATGCTGATCGCCGACGCCGTTGCCTGG
This sequence comes from Bradyrhizobium guangxiense, assembly GCF_004114915.1. Classification (NCBI taxonomy): domain Bacteria; kingdom Pseudomonadati; phylum Pseudomonadota; class Alphaproteobacteria; order Hyphomicrobiales; family Nitrobacteraceae; genus Bradyrhizobium; species Bradyrhizobium guangxiense. The sequence goes on from NZ_CP022219.1 coordinate 4,693,557, forward strand.
ATCGGGCGAATGACCATGCTGTCCGCCGTCCGCGGTGACGACGTTCTGGTCTGTTTCCTGCGCGTTTGCAGAACTCGCATGTGCCGAGTTGCCGTGATCACCGCCGGCCTCTACTTCCGCTTTCGCGTCCGCCGAATCAATCGAAGCCGGGGGCTCAGGGTCAGTGTCATTGCCGATGCCGGTGGGCGCTGTGGCCCCCGTCTCGGCCATTTCGCTGGCCGCCGCCTTCGACGCCCCTTGCTCAGACGCATGTTGCGTGTGGCTGCCGCCGGCCACAATGACGTCGGCTGCTTGTGCATTGGCAGGGGCGGCGTGCTCGCCCTGTCCCGAGATGCCATGCTCCACCGGCGGTGATGGTTTTTCGACCGCCGACTCTGCCGTCTCCTTCGAGGCCGAAGCCTCCTGCTCGGCGCCCTTGCCGCCGCCGTTGCCGGGTTCATTCGATTGTGGAGCAGGCTCTTGCGCTCCTGGCTCCGAAGCGTGCAAGGAGTTCCCACCGCCGGTATCCACGGCAGACGCGAGACCAGGGTGGACCCACTCGTTCTGCGGTGTCGAAGGAGCGCCGTTGCCCGCATTGATCGGCTCGCTCTTCGCGCTGAGCTTTTCAACGACTGGAACGGATGCGCCCTGACCGGGCGCAGTTGATGGCCCCTGAACCGATCCATTCGACGCACCGGTGCTAACGTCCGTCGTATCCGGCGCCTCGCTCGTGAAAGCGCTGGCCTTTCCCGACGTCTCGAAGCCCGTCCGAACTTGTGCGAATTGGAAGCCCATCCCGCCGTCGGCAAAAGCGCTCCAAACTCCAGCCGACCCGGTCGAACCCTGATCCACATGAGGACTGCCCGTCATCAGCCCCGCCTCATCGGTTGCGACCGCCGACGCCAGCGCTTGTTCAAATTGCTCCAGCGTGACCGCGACAGCGGCACCTTCCGGCTGAACGACGTCCGCCTCCGCAATGGAAACGATCCCCTGCAGATGAACTTCCATCAGGGCTCGATCTCCGACATCAAGGACGCGATCGGTGGTGTTCACATACACGATCGTCTCATTGGTCGCGGCATCGTAGACCCATGCGAGGGTATGCGGCGGAATGGATTTGGCGGCTGCCGTCAGATGCAGCCAGGCCAGCGCTCCGAAGGCCGCAAGATTGAGCCGGCCTGGCCCGGATGCGACATCCACGACAGAGTCGGACGGGCCGGACCTGGAATCGATCGGAGTGCGAAAAACCAAGTCCTCGACGTTGCCACCGATCAGCTGATCGCGGCTGAATCCGGCCGGACTGGGATCGGGACCTGAGACCAACACGCCGGCGGATCTCTGAAGATTGAGGCCCGCGGCGTCCGGACCGGCGTGGCCCTGAACGCCTTCTTGCGCGATATCGCTGGCATTGGTCACAGAGACGGAATGCAATCCAAAATCGTGGGAGAGAGAATCCGGGGCTGATTTGTCTGCCTGATTGACGGCGGCCAGTTTTGTCGTCGCCGTTTCTCCGAGGCTTGCCCAGATGCTATCGATTGATGCGTGCGCCGGATCGAGCGACTTCGCTACGGCATCAGACTCGCTCAGTGCGTAGATCAAGGCCGCGGCGAGAGCTGCGAAAGTGCCGTAACCATCATGAATGGTCGGATTGGCTGCAAACCGCGGGAATTGGTGTTGCGGGAACGACTCGCTTTCAATTCGCGCGTCGCTCATTTGCTGCGGCAGGAGCGCTGCAAAATTCGGCGTGATCGACCCGACAGGAGCGTAGTCTTTCCAAGGCTTGGCGCCCATGAACTGCTCGGCCGCGCGCAGGGCTTCGATTGCCGCCGCCGGGTTCGTACGCTCGCTCGCCTTGGCAACAAAGTGCCTCTCTGCGAACTGCGGCGCCTCATGGGAGTCCGTGACAACGAGGCGCTGGAGAATGGCCTTTTTCCAGACCTCATAGCCGGGGTGCTCGCCGGCGTGACCGGCGCCTTCGGCGTTCGGAAACATGTCGCTCGCTTCAGAAGCCTTGAGCTCATCCGCAACAGCGAACGCCAGGAAGGCCAGCGCGAGTGCGCCGAAGGCCGAGGTGCGTTGCAACAACGCGATGGTCGCCAGCACCGTGCGGTTGGTGATCTCAAGCTTCTGAAAGATGTTGTAGAGGTGGACTTTCACAGTCCCCTGCGACACGTTCAGCTTGCGGGCAATCTCCTTGTTCGACAGTCCCTCGGACACCAGCCGGGCAATCTGACGTTCCCGATCCGTCAACAGCTCGAGCAGCTTTTCGATCTTGCCGCCGTCGGCGTCATCGGGCTTTGGCGAGAGATCACTTGGCTCCAGCGAGACACCGCTCTTCGTCATCAACCGCAGCGCGTGCAGCATGTTGGCGGGCGCGACATATTTCGAGATCGCACTGCAGGCGCCGGCCGCGATCGCCGCGGTCAGATCGGAGGCGCCTTCGGTCTCGGTGAAGAACACCAGACGCGTGGAAAGCTTCTCAGCCTTTGCGATCGCGAGGATTTCGGCAGCCGTCAGATCCGGCAGGGTATCGGCAATCAGCGCGATGTCGGGTGTCAAACGCCTGATGGCTTCCAGGCAGCTTACCCCGTCGCTGGACGCTGCGACGACGTCGAAATCCTGTTGGGTCCCAAGGACTGACTTCAGTCCCTGCAGAACGATCGGCTGCCGATCGACGATTACTAGCCGGATAGGTTTGAGTATCCCTTCCCTGGCGGACGCGTCCAACATCGACTTTGCCTCGGCCCGGTCCTCTATGTCCTTCGGCATATGGCCGTGGCCGGGTGGGATACTAAAATTAGATCCGTCGATTTGGTTCCTCGACCTAAATCGGATTGGACGCGGAAGTGACAAATATCTCGTTTGACCCAATGGCTGCGGCGGTCGACTGGCTCGATGCCTACCGCGCGGGTGATCTCGAAACGATCATGGCGCTACATGCCGAAGATGCGGTGGTGCACTGCGGCTGCGCCGGCGTCCAAACCATCACCGGCCGCGAGGCGCTTCGCGCCTATTGGATCGATCGCCTCAAAAAATACCCGGCGGGAATGTTGGACGACCTCAATCCCTCGGACAGGGGAACAGTTATCTCTTACGTCACAAGCAATGGCATCATGAGTGCGCTTCTGGCGTTTGATGCCGCCGGCAGGATCAAGCTGGTGGATTGCAGCCCCTTACACTAGGCGGCGCTTACTGGGCCCGCAGAGGCGAAATTCCGCGACGCGCAAAAATTGGGGTGCACGTCTGTCTGATTTGATCTTGTCGATGATGCGAGGCTCACGCAGCTCGACCGTCCTCACTGAGGCGTTCTGAAAGAAAGAGGGCCTCCAGATGGAGGCCCTCGATCTCGACAGCGTTCCGTCTTGTCAGTTGTAGTCCGAATACTTGAACTGTGGGAGCGCCTTCAGCTGCTCCTTGTTGCCGCTCATGACGGCGTGGTCGGGGACCCAATCCTTGGTGTTACGGCTCGCGGTGTTGGTCGAAGCCGCGCCGGTTGTCGTCTCGCGCGGGGTCGTCGAAGTGGTGGTCGAGCTGGTCTTGACCGGCTCTTCCACGAACTTCAGCTTGTCCATCGAGACGGCGATGTCGTGCTCGCCCATTCCCAGGAAGCCACCGATGCCGACCACCACCGCGTTGATCTTGCCGCTCTTGTCGACCAGCAGTTCGTTGATGTCGCCGAGCTTCTCGTTGGCCTCGTTATAGACGTTCAGGCCTATCAGCTTCGAGGCGCGCCAATTGTCCTTCAGCATCATCTTGTCCGCCGGCTGTGCGGTGGCCGCGGGCGCGGCCGTGCTGGCGGGCGGGGGGGATTGCGCGAACGCGGCGCCGCCGATCAGAGCGCTGCTGATCAGAGCTGCGGCCAAAATTGTCTTCATCGATCGTCTCCTCCAGTGAGCCAGCATCCGAATGGATGCCCGCCCAAAAACGTCCGGACGTTCCACTTGTTCCCTATTGAGCTTCTCGGAAGCCGAGCCGCAATCTGGCTGCTCGATCTAGCCCCCGAAGTAGATGCGCAAGGCGATTACGATGACCGCAGAGATGACAGATGAAATCGCAAGCAGGGTCCAGGTCGGCCGCGTGCTTCCGCGGGCCACGCAGGCGATGAGCATCTTCATGCCCGTCAACATTCGTCCCTGGGAAGCCGGTGCAGGTAGGCGATGCCGAAGCTGGCGAGCTCTTCCGCGTCGCTCTCGCTCTCTTCCCACCTCCTGTGCAAGTGGCGCTCCAACAGACAGCGACGGCTGTCGCGAGCATCGACGTCAGGGTGCCGCGCCCGGTACACCGTCCAGGCGGTCTCGGCGGCCTTCTTCAGAGCGACTTCGTCAACCATGTCCAAGTCCGAAAACGTCCCAGTCGCTTGCCAACTCAAGCCACTCGTAAAGTTTCCACTTTTTCCCGATTTGTCACGTAACGCGATGCGCCTCGCCGCCAGGGACCGGCAGCAACCATTGCTTATTCTTCCCGTTAATTCAGGGGCAGAAGCAATGTCATGTGAAAGGTGTCTCGATGAAGAAGATTGCAATGTCAGCTCTGATGATCGGCTCGCTTGGTCTGGGCTCGATCGCAGCAACGTCTCCCGCCCAGGCGCATTGGCGAGGTTGGGGACCGGGCATCGCCGGCGGCCTGGTCGCAGGCGCGGTCATCGGCGGGCTTGCCTCCTCTGCCTACGGGTGGGGACCCGGTTACGGCTATTACGGCGGCCCCGGCTATTATGGCGGCCCCTACGCCTACGACTACGGCTACGACGAGCCATATCGCTGGGGCGGCGGCTACACCACCACGTACTACACGGCGCCTGTTTCCTACGGCTATCGCTATCGCCGCGTGGTGCGCCCCGCCTACGCCTATTACGGCGGGTCCTATCCGGTCGTTCGGCGGCACGTGTATCGGCACTACCGCCATTGGTGAGAGCGGCGGATTTGACGCAAAGCAGGCCGCGCTCCGGATGGGCGCGGCCTATCTCATTGGGGGCTTTCGCTCGCCAGACGCCGAAGAACGGCACTTGCCGATCGATGGCCGACCGTCTGCGTGCTTACCCTCGAAGCTTTGTCTGAAGGCTCGCGCGGGAGACCGCTCTGCGAGGGTGGGCGGGCGCCCTTGCTACTCACTATGAAAAAGGGGCCCCAGCTCGTGGGGGATATGTGGGGGCATTGAGCTGGGGCCCACCGGGGTCACCCTTGGGGAAGGGCATCGGGAAAACTTGGCAATCGCAAGAATGTTCCGGGCACCGCCACGTCGCCCCAGATGGCAGAATACCATGATCGCTCTACTCGCCCGGCGCGATCGCGTTGCTCGGCGTCGGCCGGTCGGTGATCTGCTGGCCGAACAGGCTGCCGATTAGCTCGACAGCCGTGCGCGCCGTCCGACCACGTTCATCCAGAAACGGATTGAGCTCGACGATATCGACCGATCCGACCACGCCGGAATCGTGCAACAGCTCCATGATCAGGTGTGCCTCGCGATAGGTCGCGCCACGGGGCACCGTGGTGCCGACGCCTGGCGCCACGCACGGATCAAGGAAATCGACGTCGAAACTGACATGCAGCACCCCGTTGCTCGCCCTGACGCGCTCGATGACGCGCCGGATCAATACGGCGACGCCGAACTCGTCGATCTGGCGCATGTCGACGACCCTGATCCGGCGCGCGCGCATCAGCTCCTTTTCAAGCTTGTCGATCGAACGCGCGCCGAACAGGTCCAGCCTGTCCGGGTCGATCGACGCGCGGGGATCGTCACCAAGGAGGCCGTCGAGGCCCGGTTCGCCGCACAGGAACGCGGCGGACATGCCGTGCATATTCGCGGTGATCGTCGTCTCCGGCGTGTTGTAGTCGGCATGGGCATCGAGCCAGAGAACGAATAATTCCCGTCCACGCTCCTGCCAATGACGCGCCATGGCATTGACCGATCCCATGGACAGCGTGTGATCGCCGCCAAGGAAGATCGGCAACGCACCGGTCTTCGCGATCTCATAGCCTCTGCGGCTCAGAACGCGCGTCCAGCGCTGGATCTCGCGGTAGTGATTGGCTCTTTCGGGCGGCCTGTCGGTGAGGTCCCGGAACTCGCTGACGGAAAGATCGCCGTGGTCGACGACCTCAAGGTCCAAGCTTTCGAGCAGGGTCGCAAGGCCCGCAGTCCGCAGCGCCGCAGGGCCCATCAAGGTGCCGCGCTGCGATGCCCCCATGTCGATGGGAGCACCCAGCAAGGCGATGCGCCGGGCTCGATCCGTCGTGGTCCGATCGGTCACCGCTGCCTCCTGACGTCAACAACGTTGAGCCAGCCTAACAGAGATTCGCCTCCGTCGTTTCACGGGGGCTCCACTGCGGGAGGAACAAAATCCCGCGCGCTGAATTGCTCATCCAAGGCCGGCACCCGCCGTTAAACTACGGCGCCTGTCGCGGATAGCCAAAGGTCTTCGGGCCCGCTGTTCAAAACGAGCGCTCGCGCGGATAGCCAAAGGTGCCGGTCTTCATCATCAGGACTGGAGGTCACGCGCTTGAGCACGGAGATACCGCAATCCCCTTCCCCGCCAGGCGTGGCCGAACGTGCCATCGACGCGGCAACGGACGTATCCCGGACAATCGGTGAAGTCGCCGGAGGCCTGCATGCAGCTGTCGATCGTCTGACCTCGGTCGTCGAGGAATCGCGGAAGCCTGGCGGGGCTCTCGCGACCGTTGCAGCCATCACGCGCGAAGCTCCGCTTGCCAGCCTGTTCGTCGCTTTTCTCTTTGGTGTCGCGGTCGCGCGCCGACGCTAGAAACCCGGCCCGCTTGCTCAGGCTGCGCTGACCGCGTCGAGCTCACTTGCCAGGAATTGCTTTTCAAAGGCCTCGGCGGGCATCGGACGGCCGAAGAAATATCCCTGCCCTTCCTCGCATCCCATGCTGACCAGGAAGTCGGCAGTGGCTTTGTTCTCAATGCCTTCCGCTACGACCGTGAGACCGAGCTGCTTGCTGAGGCCGATCGTCGAGCTGACGATGGCAGCGTCTTCGGAATTGGCCAGTAGACCAAACACGAACGAGCGGTCGATCTTGAGCCCGTCGAGTGGAAACTTCTTGAGATAGCTCAGGCTCGCGTAACCAGTACCAAAATCGTCAAACAGGACGCGGACGCCGAGCTCCTGAATCCGCTTGAAGATGGCGAGCACGCGACGTTCGTCCTGCAGCAGGATATCTTCCGTGACTTCGATCTCGAGAAGCGATGCTGTGAGCCCGGACGTTTCGAGCAGCGCGGCAACCGAATCCGCGAGATCGCCGGATTGAAGCTGCGAAGGTGAGAGGTTGATCGCGACCCGCACGTTGCGGCCGGAGAGCTCCCAGGCACGGGCCTGACGGCAGGCCGTCTCCATCACCCAATTTGCGATCCGCTCGGACAGGGCAGAGGTGTTGACGACCGGCATGAACTCTCCCGGCGAGACGTAGCCGCGCACGGGATGCCGCCAACGGATGAGCGCTTCGGCCCCGACCAGGCTGCCGTCGATCAGGCGAACCTGGGGCTGGTAGAACAGTTCGAACTCGCCGCGATCCGCGGCAAGCGCCAACTCGCTCTCCAACGTCAGCCGGTTCTCCAGCTCCTGCCTGATCGCAGCCTCGAAGATCAGATGGCTGCCACGCCGCGTCATCTTCGCCCTGCTGAGCGCCAGGTGACCATTGCTGAGAAGATCGTCGGCGCCCTGCCCGCCTTCGGGATAGACCGCGACGCCGATGCTGATCCTGACGCGGTGCCGACGCGTGCCCGTCGTGAGCGGTGTCTCGAAAGCCCCCGCGATCCGTTCGGCGAACGCCACGACCGGCTCACCGCCATCCGCGCCCTCGCGCGCAATGGCGAATTCATCTCCGCTGAGACGGGCGACGATCGCTCCTTCTCCGGCGTGATCGCGCGGGCGAGCCGCGACCGCCTGCAGCACCAGATCTCCTGCCGAATGTCCCCACATGTCGTTGATGCGCTGGAAGCCGTCAAGCCCGATCACGAGCAACGCGACCTCGCGAGGCCGTCGTTCAGCGTCCGCAATCATCCCGACCAGGCGCGCATGCAGCGTGTTGCGATTGGCAAGACCGGTCAGTGCGTCGTATTCGGCGAGATATTTGACGCGTTCGGCCTCGCGCTTGCGGACCGAGATGTCGCGCAGGATCGCACCGTATTGAAAGCCGTCCGTTCCCTGCCAGCCAGAGAAGCTCGCCTCGACGGAGAAGGTCTCACCATTCTTGCGCCGGCCCTCGAACTCGACAACGACCGCTCCGCCGGGAACCAGGAGTGCCTGGCGCGCGGCGTCGTGCATGGACGGTCGTGCATGGCCATCCGCCGGCACAGCGCACAGCGTTTCGAACGGGCGGCCGATCATCTCGGCCGGCGTGTAGCCGAAGATCGCGCTCGCGCCGGGATTCCAAACCGTGATCTTGTGATCCTCGTCGGTGCAGACGAGACCGTCGCCAAGCGACATCGCGATGCGATGAAAGCGGCTCTCGGCGATGCGCCCGAGTAGGCTGCGGAAATCGATTTCGTCCAGCGCAATCGCTGTCAGATAGGCGATGATCGCGATGTGGAGGAGCGATGTGTCGATGACGAGGGACAATCTTGCCTGGACGAAGATTGCCGCCAATTCGACGGCTGCTCCGGCGGCAATGAGCGCTACAACGCGTATTCCCGGCGCGAAGCGGCGCCACGAATACATCATGAGCAGGCAGATCACACCGAGGCCCAGGATCATGCCGATATCGGACGTCCAGCGCAGCATCCGGCCCTGGAGAATCGATTCCGTAGCCAGCGCCTGAAGGACCGGCCCCGAGACGATCTTGCCGTTAGGAATGCTGAACCGATCACCGAGCTCGAGCGCCGTGGCGCCGATAATGACCTTCTTGTCTCTCAGCTTGTCGAGAGCAGCAGGATCGCCGCGGAGCACGTCGACATAGGAGACGCTCGGAATCGAGGCCGCACGAATGCTGAAATCGATCAGGAAGGGCGACCGCCGGTTGGCGTCCTGTCCGGCCAGTACGACGGCCATCGAGGGCATCAAGGCATCGCCGAGCTTCTCGCCGACGGGATAGCGGCGAACCAGCCCGTCGGATTCGACTGCGACGTTCACGACGGCCGGCCACGACTGGTTGCTGAACGGCTTCAAGGGGCGATTGACGTGCGGCCCCCCGCCGTTCGGTGTCGGCTGCTTGAAGGACGACAGGATCGTCGAGCCGCCGGCATCGCGGAGGGCCTTGACGAAGGCCTCGTCGGAACCCGGATCTGAGGGCGTGCTGAAATCGACGTCGAATGCGATGTCCCCCGCTCCCGCCGCCTCAAGCCTGCGCAGCAGTTCCGCATGGAGCGTACGCGGCCACGGCCACACTCCGATCTGATCGATGGATAGTGCGTCGATGGCCACCACGACGACCTTGCCGCTGGCGTCACGCGATTGCCAGGCGAACCGCAGATCGGTGAGCGCGTTGCGAAGCGCACCATGCCATCCCGTGGACAGCACGATCGCAAGCGCGATCACGACAAGAATATGCGGCCGATAACGTCTCACCCGATCCTCCCACGCCCCCGCGTCAACGGGTGCGTCCCTCATCCCCTGGGAATTGCCTCAGTGCCTGTTGTGGCCACGGCCATCGCCGCCATGGCCGCCGCCATTGCCATTGCCGTTTCCGTTGTTGGCCCAGCCATTGCCAGTGGCGCCGTTATTGCCATTGCCGTTGCCGCCGCCATTGCCGTTGCCATTGTTGGCATTGCCGGAGTTTCCGTTGCCGCCGGCGTTTCCGTTGTTGGCTACCGCTGCCGCTATTGCGGCGCCTGGGTTCGACGAGCCGTTGCTGCCTGCCGCGACGACACCGCTTGTCGTCACCGCAGTCTGGACGGTGCTGTTCGACGCCGGCGTGCTGGTCTTGCTGTCGCTCCAGACTGTCTCGACAGTTGCGTTGGCGTTCGCGTTGCGGACCTGGCCGGGAACAACGGCGCCGTGGGCGAGTCCGCGCGTGACCTTGTGGACGTTCAGCTTGACCTCGCCCAGCGAGCTCGAAATGCGCACGACGCCGGCCTTGGAAACATGACCTCCTGCCGCCTGATGCGATTGCTTCGGCGCGCCGGCTACCTTAGTCCCCTTGTCGATTGGACCGAGCGCGTGAATGGCATGGCCGTTCGCCGCATTGCGCGGCGCGGACAGGCCTGATCTCGGCACCGGCACACGGTCGATTGTCGGCGCGCGCGGCTTTCCGTGCTCGATCGGACTGAACGTCCCTGCACCGCTTAGGCTGAGACCGGGCTTGCCGTGCTCAAAGACGGTGGCCGCTTGCCCCGGCATGACCTGGGCAATCTGTCCCGTCCTGAAATCGGAGACTTCGACCTGGCCGCGGAGCACGCCGACCTTGGTGCTGCGCGCACCCACCGTGACGCTGAACTGCGTCCCCTTGACCACGGCGGCGAGATAAGGCGTCTCGACCTCGAAATGCTTGACGTTGCGCTTCTCGACTTCGAGCAGAATCGAACCCGCCTGCTGGATGATGGTGGTCGAGAGCCCCTCCTTCTGCTCGGCCGGCAAGCCGACCACGGAGTTGGGAGAGATCAGGATCGTTTCCTCGCCACGGACGAGCAGCACCCGACCATTACGGCCGGTGCGGATGGTATTGCCAGGCTTGAGCGTCTCTTCCTGGTTCAGCGAGACCTGTTGTGCGCCGTCGGTCGCCACCCACGCCTCACCGGTCACCTTGCTGATCGACCAGACGCCATCCTCCTGGGCGAATGCACCGGAAGCCATTCCAAGGGTCAGCGCCGCCACGAAGGCGCGCCGCATTCCGATTCTGCCGAGCATGACGATCCTCAGTCCCCGTTACCGCCGGATCTGAGGGGTATCCGATATCACTCAAGAGAGGATTAGCAGGAAGCGGCCAGCGGAGGAGCGGCATTAACCAATCATTGACCATAAAAAACTAAGAAAAATCATGCAGCTAACGAACTCTTACCGCCCCGTGGCAACATCTCCGTCGGACTACGGGGAACGTTTCGCCGCGCGCGTGGCGATGTGGCATTTCGTTACCGCGTCAGTGCTGCTGGTATCGATTTTTGCGGGAATCCCCCAGGCACTCGCTCAGCAGGCGAACCAGCCGGGTTTCGATCCGCGCCAGCCCGAGAAATACTTTGAAAACCAAACCGAACGGGAAACGCTGAACCGTCCGCCGGTCCGGTTGCCGACGGTTAGCCAGCCCAACACGGGCGGCGATACCAAGCCGCAATTCGTCCTGCGCGGCGTTGACGTCCGGGGTGCCGACGCCGTCTCGCGCGATCGCGTTGCCGCGGTCTACCAGCCCTATCTTGGCAAGAAAGTCTCGAAGGCAGATCTCGCCGCGATCGCCGGTGCGATCAGCGATCTCTACCGCGCCGACGGCTTCCATCTGAGCCGGGCGATCGTGCCGCCGCAGGACATTGCCGACGGCCGGATCCGGATCCAGGTGATCGAAGGCGCCATCGTGGAGGCCGAGCTGAAAGGCGACGGCGCCGAGCAGTTTGGCGTCAGGCCGATGCTCGGGCCGGTTCTGGCCGAGCAGCCGTCGCGCCTTGCAACGCTCGAACGCCAGCTCTTCCTGATCAACGGCAGACCGGGGGTCCGGATCTCGGACACCGCGCTGGAGGAGATCGGTGGTGCCACCGGCCGCTTCCGCCTCATCGTCTATTTGAAGACCTGGCACGTCTTTTCGTCGTTCGGTCTGGACAATCTCGGGTCATCCTCGGTCGGCCCGTGGCAGACCTATGCCACCGGCGCGTTCAATTCGTACCTCACGCCCGGAGACACGCTGGCCGTCAATCTGTCGAGCATTGCCAACGATCCTCGCGAGCTCGGCTTTGCGCGGCTATCATATGACGCGCCCGTTGGCGTCGACGGCGTACGCCTCGGCGCTTCCATCCTGTACAGCGCGGTCCGACCGGGCGATGCCCGCCGCCTCGACAGCGACATCACGACGACCGAGGCCTTCGAGCTGCGGGCCGGCATCGTTCCGTTGCAATCACAATCCTCCACCCTCACACTGACCGCGGCAGCGACCTTCAGCAATGTGTCCGAGCACGACCTTTACGGCCCCTGGTACAACGACCACATCAGGACTGCGGGCCTGACCGCCGACTACAGGCTGCAGGATCACTTCGGCGGCACCAATTTCGCGACTCTGACCTACCGCCAGGGCCTCGACGTCTTTGGCGCCTCGCATTTCGGCGACGATCTGTTGTCGCGCGAGGGCGCCTCCTCGAACTTCTCGGTGCTGAACCTCTGGTTCACGCGCTACCAGACGCTCAATGACGCCTGGTCGGTCAAGCTCGTCGCGGCAAGCCAGACAGCGTCGCGGCCGCTGTTCACCTCGCAGCAATTCTATCTCGGCGGCGCGGCCTTCGGGCGGGGCTATGGCGCGGCCGAAATCAGTGGTGACAATGGCCTTGCCGGCTCGCTCGAACTGCGCTTCGACCAGAAGCTCAATTTCCGCTACTGGACCGGTTATCAGCTCTACGCTTTTGGCGACGCCGGCGTCGTCTGGAACGACGGCTACCGTTTGAGCGACGGCCTCTCGCTGACGTCGGCTGGAGCCGGTGTACGCTTCTTCCTGCCCCACGATCTTCAGGCCGATCTCGGCGTGGCCGTGCCTTTGAGCTACCGGGCGTTGGACAATGAGCGCCGCAGCCCCCGCTTCCTGTTCACGCTGTCGAGCGCATTCCGGCTCTGCCCCGAGCGCGGCGGGTCGGGCTGCCTCTAGCCGCCCGGTCGTTTGCGCAAGTCGCTCCGGCATGCGGCCCTTTTGCGGCCTTGCTCACAGAGTTGCCTAAATTTAATCCCGTAACCTGCTCACGATCGCTCGATCCGGGAGTCCCCAATATCCATGTTCAGCCAAACGTGATTTGAGACCAAGCCATGAAGAGGGTGTTTGCAATCCTGGCGTTTCTGTGCGTCCTCGGCGCCGGGGAATATCTTGTCGTTAGTCGGTTCGCGATCCGCCATGAGACTTTGGCGCTGTTCGACGCCTCGCGGCAACGGCCGATCTCGGTCGAGCTGGCGGTACGGCGCGATTACGAGACCAAGGCCAATCTCGGTCTCTGGAAGCTCCCGCTCGCCGTCATCAGCAACGGCAACACAGTCAAGGCGACCGAGTATTCCTTCCTTGCCAATTTGCTCGCCGCGCGCGGTTACCTGGTTGCGAGCATCCAGCAGGACCTGCCGAGCGCCCCGCCGCTGATGACCCATGTCGGTCAGAAATATGTCGGTCGGCGCGAGGTCTATATCCGCTGCGAGGCCAATATTCTCTTCGTGCTGGACACATTGAAGCGGCAGCAGGAGAACGTCGATTACGACCACATCACCCTCGTCGGCCACTCCAACGGCGGCGATGTCTCCATGTATGTCGCCCATCAGCATCCGGAACTGGTGTCGAAGGTGATCACGCTCGACAATCTGAGGGTGCCTTTCGTGCTCAACGACGGCATGAAGATCTTGTCGTTCCGGTCGAAGGACCCACATTTCGTGACCGATCCCGGCGTGCTGCCGACGCCGGAAGAAGCCAAGGCGCGCGGTATCGTCATCGTCCACACCGGCGCGCAACACACGGAAATGAGCGATCGCGGCCCCAACGTGGTCAAGGAGAAGATCCAGGAAACGCTCGACCGCTTTTTGGGTGACAGCGCCAGCAGCGCGCTCGCGCCGGCCGATACGAAGAGCCCGATGATCATGAACCCGGGCGATTATTAGCCGGGAACGCCTTGCGGCAGATCAAGGCGGCTCCGAAGCAGCAGGGTAGAAGACCCTATGGCCTGGGAGAAACACGTGTCGCATTATATCGAACGTCTTGATACCAAAGGTCTCGATACGAGAAGTCTCGATGCAAGCAGTCTTGGCGCAGGAAGCCTTGATCTTCCCGCGGCGAGAATGCCGGCACTCGTACGGCGCCTCTATCGTTCGGCCCGCAAGCTGCTGCGGTCGATCATCGCCCGCATTGATCTCTCACAATTTCCGGGATCGTGCTGCGGATAGGCATGGCAGCCGCCAAAGAACGCATGAAGGTTACGCGATGTACGCGCATTTGAGACGAATCTGCCTGCTGCTTGCCGTAACATCGAGCGTAGGCGCGCCCTCTGCGTTCGCAGCCGATGCGGATCACGGGGCCGACCTCGCCAAGCGTTGGTGCGCAAGCTGCCATATCGTCGCGAACGGCCAGACCCAGGCGAGCGCCGACGTCCCCTCCTTTGCCTCCGTCGCGCGCAGGCCAGACTTCAGTGCGGAGAGGCTCGCCTTCTTCCTGCTCGATCCACACCCGAAGATGCCGAACTTCCCCTTGAGCCGGACCGAAGCCGGCGACATCGCGGCCTACATCGCATCGCTGCGCTAAAGCATGATCCGGCAAAGTGCGAAGCGGTTTTCCGGAAAGATCATACGCAAACAACGACCTAAAGCGCGATGACGATTCATCTGGATCCCATCGCGCTTTGGTCGCGCGCCGAGCGCGACACCTGCCCCAAATAAAGATCCCTGCCGGAGGACCGACAGGGATCAGCAGAAGGGATGCCGGACGGCGAATGTGGTCACTCGGTGGCCCGTCATGGATCTGCACCAACATCGAAGTGCGGATCGCCGCGCCACGCAAGATCAATTTGTGGGCACGCTGTGTACAAGCCGAGAATCAGGATTTGCCCTTGCCCGGTTGCATGAGACTGCCGGTCATCTGGCGCATGTGATCTCCGGCGCTGGTGAACTGGCTGCGCAGGAAATCGGACTGGATCCGCATCGCTTCCTGAAGGTCGGTGGCATGAACCAGCTTGCGCGCATGCTCGAAGGCCGACTTCATGTTCTGCTCGGTGAAAGCCAGCGCCTGTTTTGAGACCTCCGTCCCCGCACCCGGAACGGACGACATCGATTTGGTGGCGGCTTCGAAGAACATCCCGAATGCTTTTTCCGCCTGGTCAATCGTCTTCTCGGCCAAGTCCCGCAGTTCGGCCGGAACTTCGAGCTTCGGTTCGATCATGGTCGCACTCCTCCCGTTTCCCAACTGAATACCACATTTGCCGGATCGCCTTCCAGCGGCCAGCCCTTGGGAAACCTCGCCGGAGGCCGGCTCCGGGCAGGATGAGAAAGCGACGGTAAAAGGCCGGCGAGCGGCCGGGCTCAGGACAAAGGGTGCTCGGGAAGCGCTTCTTCGGTGGCGAGGTCTTCGACCAGCTTGATGACCTCGAAACGCTGTCGCGGCGCGAGCTTCAGGAACGCGCGGAGCAGGCGAAGACTTTCGACCGTGCCGCTTGCCGGCGCGCCGAGCTTGAGATGCAGTTCAGCCGCGAAATTGAGGTTCTTCATCTCGCACCTATGACAAGCATCGGCCTTCGTGATCCAGTCAAGAACCGAACGCCGTAACAAGACGCCACAACAGGACCCTATGGCGACGAATTCTCGGCCGGGTGGCCCCGACCGGCTGGCACGCTGAACGACATGTCCACACGACGGGCTCAACCAGATGGTTGCAATTATGCCAAGGAACAACCCATCCGGCAAGTCCAACGGTGGATCGTGCGATGCTTGGTCTGCATCGCACCACGGCGATTCCGGATAACAGGAATATCGACGGCCGTCACCCACCTGCGTCAAGAAGCGGCATCAATCACGCACACAGCCCCGATCGCTGTCAATTGGCACAACGTTTCGGCTTGTTTCCGACATGAACGGACACCGGCCGCGCATTAGCACCCTCCGGTGCATACACGTAATTGTTGAGTCCGATCCCGGCGGTTGTATCAGCGATGGAACGACGATCAATCCCGCAAGCCGATCACCAGCGTCCTGATCTCGGGCTGTCGCCTCGGATTCGTCGGTCCGGATACGTTTGCGCCCATGAACCGTTATCCATGAGCGAACGACCAAGCCGTTGCGACACAGTCACGCAGACAACGGGCGCCATGGCTGAAGACTTCTCGATTCGGGCGCGTATCAGCACCAGAGGACGACGGAATGATTTCTCGCTGCGATCTCATCAAGGGCGCCGCGTTCACGCTCTTCACCCTCTCGATACAAGGCGCATGGGCGCAGGAGACCAGAATGAACCTGTTCAAGATCATCACCATCAAGGACGAAATCGTGGTGGGATTGTCGGCTGATGAGCTTCAGGCGCTCGGCGGTAATGATGCGAGCGCCGTTGCGCACGCGCTGGCGCAGAAGGGCGACCTCACGGTCTGGCAATACAACGTGCATCGCAGCCCGAACGGCGAATTGCAGCAGGCGCCGACCGCCAAGATCGGGCTTCTGGCCAACGCCTCGCTCCGCGTCGAGCCCTATACGACGACCTACCAGATCGTACCGCATCCATGATGGGCTGACTGGCAGGCCGGCGGTCGAGGCCGCCGGCCTGCCGCCGTCAACTGCGCCGTCCTGCCCGCTGGCCCCCCGTTTCCGTCGCAAAACCGTAGACCAGCGCAAGCCGGTCCAGACATTCGCGAAAACGCCGCGCAAAGTAATCGTTCCAGCGTTGCGTCCGGACGGTCCGACGCTCTGCGATCTGGTCCATGGTCAGGCCCAGTACCAGCACGTCGTGCACCAACGCGGCACCGTCGGTGCCAAGTTCGCGCTCGACCCGGTTCAACCGTAACACGGCCTGGCGCTGGCTCTCGGTGACCGGCTCGCGCGTACGCGCACCATCGACATATTCCCGGGTCGGGTCCATCGCCTGAGGCCCCCGCTCCGCCCGCTCCCAATCGTTCTGAAAGGCACGACCGCCGCGATATTGCGCCTCGTCGATCTGATGGTGTGAGTGCAGCCGTCCCAGCGGATCGCCACGGATCGACCGGACGACCAGGATCTTCTCGCCGGAATCGAGCGCCAGCGGATTGTCGACCTCGGCCTCCGCCACTTCGGCATTGAACGGCACCTCGCGGGACCGCCGGTCGTAGATCTGTGCCAATTTGTAGGACTTGCTGCGTCGGACACGAGCCACTCGGATACTCCTTGCGAAATTGAGAATGGAACGGGTGGGAGCTCAGGCGACGGAAACCAGCCTCAGCACCACGGGACCGGAAGCACGGGCGGACGCTGCACCGGAGCGGCGCGTCAGGCGCACATGCGGCGCGCAATAGCTGAAGCCCGGCTGACACGGATGGCCGCAGAAGGCGATCTCTTCCCCGTCCTTGTCGCCGCCGTAGGGATAGCGGCAGTCGGCCGGCTCGAGTTCGACCAGTTCGATCAGGCGCGGCCGGACGCCGACGCAGCGCAACTTCAGAGGCGCCGCCGGCTTCATCGCTGACTTCGGCGGGACGTTCAGGTTCGGTAACACCGCGCGGCGTGGCGAGACTGGAGCCTCTCCCGGCAAGTATGGCGCGAGCGACGGGCTCGTGATCCATTCCGATATGACAAGCCCGAGCCGCTTGGCGCGGCCGATCACCGCATTGCGCGTGTAAGCCGTTCCAAACCTTGCGTTAATCTGCCTTCCGATTTCCGCATAAGACATGCCTTTGCGAAAATAGTCGCGAAGCGCGTCGGAGTGCTCCGACGGCCAATGGCCCGGTTCCATGTTGTTGTCCTGTGATACGCCCTCCCATCGAGCGATCGGAGGCAGAACGCCACATTCCGTTATTCCGAAGACAGAGTCAAGTATGATTTCTGATATTCATAATTGCATCAATTCCGAATTTCGGATTACAAGAGGCAGGACGGTGCGCAATCGAGGGAATCACCATGTTGGACGTTGCAATGATCGAGCGGGGCCTGGAGAAGACGGGCAAGAGCAAGGGCGGCCTTGCGGCGGCCATGGGCGTGCGGCCCGGCGCGGTCTCGGAAATCCTCGGCGGCGAGCGCTTGGTGAAGGCTTCGGAGATCATTCCGATCATGGAATATCTCGAGCTCAATCTCGCGCCGATCATGGGCCGCGTCGGCGCCGGTGCCGTGATCGAGCCGGACTACGAGCAGGTTCCGCCGGAGGGGCTCGGTGACATCACGCTGCCCTTCCCGATCATGGAGGAAACCGTCGCATTCGAGATCGTGGGCGATTCGATGCTGCCCAAATACGAGAGCGGCGACGTGATCGTGGTCTACAAGGACCAGCGCCATCCGCTTTCGAGCTTCTACGGCGAGGAGGCCGTGGTCCGGCTCAAGACCGGCGAGCGCTATTTGAAGACCATCGAACGCGGGAAGAGCCCGTCGGTCGTCAACCTCACCAGCTTCAATGCCAAGCCGATCGTCGGCGTCAAGCTGGACTGGGTCGGGGAGATCTGCCTGTCGATGCCCAAGGGGCAGCTCGAGCGGCTGCGCGCCAAGTCGGCGCGTCCCCGCAAGAAGGGCAAGTGACGGAAATTTCCGTTTTTCGGAAATATCCCTTGACTTGATTTCGATTTTCGGAAATACTCTGCCGCGTTCCCGGTGACGGGGCGCGGCAGGGTCGTTTGATGCAGTATTTCGTCGTGATGATCGACTATGGACGGCGCGGCCGCGAAGCGGTCGTCGACCCCGAAATCACGCGGCGCGAGGTCATCTCGCGGATCGCCTCGGGCGAATACCAGAATGTCTCGTTCATCCACGAGATCGCGGAAAATGTGGTCGAAGACGTCACCGAGGCGATCCTGAGCGAGGCCGCCCTGCCCAAGATCCCGCCCGAAGATGTCGACCTCCAGGCAACCCGCCTCGACCACATCCGCGATCTACGCAAGCACGAACGGGCGTGACGCGGGCCGGGTCGCCCGCGCCCCGTCCGGCCGGATGTTACACCAGGAGCACGGTCGATCCCGTGGTCTTGCGCGCGGCAAGATCGGCATGCGCCTTAGCGGCGTCCTTCAGCGAGTAGGTCTGGTGCACTTCGATCTTGACCGCGCCGGACTTGACCACGTCGAATAGCTCGTTCGCCATCGCCACCAGATTTTCGCGCTTGGCGGCGTAGGTGAACAGCGTCGGGCGGGTGACGTAGAGCGAGCCCTTCTGGGCCAGCAGGCCGAGATTGAGCGGCTCGACCGCGCCGGACGATTGACCGAACAGTGCGGCGACGCCGAGCGGGGCGAGGCAATCCAGCGATTTCAGGAACGTGTCCTTGCCGACGGAATCGTAGACCACGGGGACCTTCTTGCCGCCCGTGATCTCGTCGACCCGCTTCACGAAATCTTCGCGGGTGTAGATGATGACGTGATCGCAGCCATGCGCCTTGGCGAGCTTGGCCTTCTCGTCGTTGCTTACGGTGCCGATCACAGTCGCGCCGAGATGCTTGGCCCATTGGCCCAGGATCAGACCGACGCCGCCGGCCGCAGCATGCAGCAGAATGGTATCGCCGGCCTTCACCCGATAAGTCTGCCGGATCAGATATTGTGTGGTGAGCCCTTTGAGCATCATCGCCGCTGCGGTCTTGTCATCGACACCGTCAGGCAGCTTCAGCAAACGGTCCGCAGGGATCAGCCGCGCCTCGGAATAGGCCCCGAGCGGCGAGGCGCCATAAGCGACGCGATCGCCCGGCTTCAGATCGGTGACACCGGCCCCGACTTCCTCGACGACGCCGGCCGCCTCGCTGCCGAGGCCGCTCGGCAGTTGCGCCGGGTATAGCCCCGAACGGTTGTAGATGTCGACGAAGTTGAGGCCGACGGCGGTATGCCGGATGCGCGCCTCGCCCGGCCCGGGCTTGCCGACGCTGACCTCCTCCCAGACCAGGACTTCCGGACCGCCGGTCTTGTGAAAACGAATGGCATGCGTCATGGGCGTTGCTCCCTTATCGTTGGGTGAGGATCCTAAACAGCTGGATTGGCCGCAAAAATAGGCATTCAATCCGCCCGTTACAGTACAGACACGTAACAAGAATGTCACAGCGAGCGACAAACGTCCGCCGTTCCGTCTCCGTTCGAAAGAGTTGATGACGCGCCCGGAGCGCGCGGCAGTAGCTTCTGCGCGGGGTTTGGTGGTCGCCTGCGAAGGAGAGCCGAGATGCCAGCTTATGTACAGCATCATCAGGATATCGAGATCGCGCCTGTGAATTGCCCCACCTGCATGGGGTTCCTGCCGATGTATGTGCGCGAGGTCGAGCCGCATTGGAGCCTTGCCAAGATCGACTTTGTCTACGAATGCGCCGATTGCGGCGCCGAGCTCAGACAGACCATCAGCAAGCCGGAAGTTCTGCGGCACTGACCCAAGCGAGCGGTGATCCGCTCAAGTATTTGCGTTCAGCGGAAAAAACTTCGGCCACGCGGGTCTGATGCCTCCCAAACGAGGCTTGTTCTTTGCCGGGAACGCAGGCAGAACAAGCCCCAAGCAAGACCTTTGGGAGCGCCCTTTCGTGGCTGATCAGAAGGCCTCGACCTCGATCGAGGCAGTGGAGAGCGGCCTCGCCGCACAGGGCTATATCGCGAGCCGACAGATCGCGACCGCAGTTTATTTGTCGCAGCAGATCGAGAAGCCGATCCTGGTCGAGGGTCCTGCGGGCGTCGGCAAGACCGAGCTCGCCAAGGCGATCGCGGCCTGGCGCGGCATGAAGATGATCCGCCTGCAATGCTACGAAGGCCTCGACGAGGCCAAGGCGCTCTACGAGTGGAAATACGCCAAGCAGCTTCTCTACACGCAGATCCTCAAGGACAAGCTCGGCGAAGTCTTGGGCGGTGCGCAGACGCTGCATGCCGCGCTCGACCAGTTGCACGATTTCGGCGACGTGTTCTTCTCCAAGGAGTTCGTCGAACCGCGCCCGCTGCTCCAGGCGCTGGAGCAGCCGGGCGGCTGCGTGCTGCTGATCGACGAGATCGACAAGTCGGACGCCGAGTTCGAGTCGCTGCTGCTGGAGATCCTGTCCGACTTCCAGGTCACGATCCCCGAGCTCGGCACCGTCTCGGCGATCACGCCGCCGACGGTGATCCTCACCTCCAACAGCGAACGCGACCTCGGCGACGCCCTGAAACGCCGCTGCTTGCATCTGCATATCGGCTTCCCCGAGCAGCGGCTCGAGGAGCGCATCGTCGAAAGCCGCGTGCCCGGCATCTCGCAGACGCTGCGCCGGCAGATGGTCGGCTTCATCCACGAGATCCGCTCGCTGGACCTGAAGAAGCTGCCCTCGGTCAGTGAGAGCATCGACTGGGCACGCGTCCTGGTGCTGCTTCAGGCCACGGAGCTCGATACCGAGATCGTCAAGGACACACTCAACGTCCTGCTGAAATACGAGGCCGATATCGAGGCGGCAGCGCCGCAGGTGACGACCTTCATTGCCAAGGCGGCGCGATCAAACGTCTTCGGTTGACGCCGATGCGCGAGAACCTCCATCGCTTCTTTCGGGCGGCACGGGGCGTCGGCGTTCACGTTTCGCCCGCCGAAAGCATCGATGCAATGCGCGCGGTCGCGAAAGTCGGCATCTCCGACCGCGCCGTGCTGCGCGACGCGCTGCTGCTGACGTTGGCCAAGTCGCAGGACGAGAAGCTCGCGCTCGGCGACTGCTTCGATCTGTTCTTCAGCCAGCCGGAGCCGCGGCAGGATCAGCCTGAAGCTGCCAGCGACGGCGATGCTGGAAAGGGCGAAGATCAGCCGCCCTCCTCCGGCTCGGCGAGCGAGGCGGGGGAAGGGCAGCCTGCCGAAGGCCTGGGTCCGCTGGCGCAGATGCTATTGTCACAAGATCGCAACGCGGTCGCAGCCGCGATTGCCAGCGCCTCCGGCGCGGCCTCCCTGTCCGACATTCGCTACTCCACCCAGCGCGGCATTTTTTCCAGCCGTATCCTCGATGCCATGGGCCTCCAGCGGCTGCGAGACGATCTCGACCAGCTCACCGCGGCCAATCCCGCGCTGGCCGAGCGCCTGCGCGCTGCGCTCGACGCCTTGCGCGAAGCCGTGCGCGAGACGGTCTCGCAGGGGCTTGCCCTCTACGCCCGCGAGGAGGCCGAAAATCTCCGCAACGAGATCTTGCGCAACGCGCCGCTTGCCCGCATCGAGCGGCGCCAGGTCGCCGAGATGCGCGCGCTCATCCGCCAGATCGCGCGCCGCCTGCGCGAGCGCTATTCCAAGCCGCGCAAGCGCCAGCGCCGTGGCCATCTCGACGTCCGCCGCACGCTGCGCCGCAATGCGGCCTGGGGCGGCGTGCCTTTCCTCACGGCATGGAAGCGCAAGCATCGCGACCGGCCGAAAATCGTGGCGCTATGCGACGTCTCCGGGTCGGTCGCCCAAGTCTCCGATTTCTTCCTACTCCTGATCCATTCGTTGCACGAAGTGGTCGATGGCGTCCGCTCCTTTGCCTTCTCCTCGCACCTGATCGAGGTCAGCGACATCCTGGAGGCTAAATCGCCGGAAGAGGCAATGGCCGAGATCATGTCCAAGGTCGGCTTCGGTTCGTCCGACTACGGCTCGTCGCTGGGCGATTTCGAGAAGGACTTCATGGGCGCGCTGACGCCGCAGACCACGGTGATCGTGCTCGGCGATGCCCGCAGCAACAATCTCGACCCGCGCGCGGACATCTTGCGCCGCATCTCGGAACGCTCGAAGCGGCTGGTCTGGCTCAATCCCGAAGGACGGCTGGCCTGGGGCTTTGGCGATTCCGAGATGCCGCGTTACGGCACCTTCTGCACCGTCGTGCGCCAATGCGCCACCGCACAACAGCTCGAGCGCGCCGTGTCGGATATCGTGGCGACCTACCAGTAGGTCTCACTCACCGCCAACGTCAGTTTCGCGCACGCTCCGCTTCGCCGAGGTTACACTCCCGGAAGTGATAGGCAATTTCGTCGAGCGCCCGCTGCTCCCATTCCTCGGCTTGCGCGAGCCAGAAACCCCGGCGCTCGGAATCGAACGCCGCACGCTCCCGACACAGGGATTCCTGACTGCGAATTTCAACCAGCCTGTTCATGCACTCCACTCCTGCCGCGTGAAGTCTTCCCCGGAAACCAACGTAACAGACTCCCGGATTGCTCGCCTCATGATTTCTGTGCATATCGCGACGCATTATGGGACAGCGATGCTTCCCGTGCACTGCGGTAACTCGCAGCGCAACATCAATGGCAGATCATCAATTGTTGATCGGGGCGCTGGTCGATATTCGTGATGAAACGACCGACTTCCTGTCTCGAAATGAAGTGCGGCAATTTGTGAAGAGACGTTCTAAGCAGCTCACCGGATTCCCGACTCATTGTCGTCGCATGGTCTTCATGCAGCGTCGCTAACAGAGGCGCGGGAATGGAACTATCGCTTGAGGCACTATGAGCAGCGACGTCGACTTCGATCTTTCGCCAGACCAATGGGAAGCCTTGCGCACCCTTCGTAAACCGACATCGAACGGTCGCCTCTCGAAGGCCTATCTGATTGACAGCCTCGTCAAGCTCGACCTCGTTGTGATCAATGACGGCGTGCCAGCGATGACGCCGACAGGGCGCAGAGTTCTCGTGCGCGGCTCATGCCGGTTGCTCGACCTTGTGGCATGATAAGCAGACATGACGACGAACGGCGGTCGATACACCGTGGGGCGCTGAATCGAGGATCAGCCTTCGGGCCCGGATGAGAGCGACGTCCAGGGCATCCCCGAACACCGCGTCCGGTCCCCAGCACGTTCGGCGCCTTGGGGATTGCCGCGACATTCTGGCACAGTAGTTGCTCCTCCTATGGCGTCCAAGACGCGTCAAACGGGGAGCCCGTCATGTCCACCATCACCGCAGCACCCGCGGCCGAGCCAAAGCCGCTCTACACCTCGCTGTTCGTCCAGGTTCTTGCCGCACTGGTGCTTGGCGTCATCTTGGGAATGGCGGTCCCGGACTTCGCCATCGGGCTCAAGATCCTGAGCGACGCCTTCCTCAAGCTGATCTCCATGATCGTGGCACCGATCGTGTTCTGCGTCGTCGTGCACGGCATCGCCGGTGCCGGCGACCTCAAGAAGGTCGGCCGGGTCGGCGTCAAGGCGCTGGTCTATTTCGAGGTCATGACGACGGTCGCCCTCGTGGTCGGCCTGCTGCTCGCCTATCTCTTCGGCCCCGGCCACGGCATGAACATCGATCCCTCGACGCTCGATGCCAAGGCGCTCAACACCTATGCCGATAATGCCCACAAACTGTCCGGTGGCGGGATCGGCGCCTTTCTGATGAACGTGATCCCGACCACCTCGTTCGATGCACTGTCGCGCAACGACGTGCTCCAGGTGCTGTTCTTCGCCGTGCTGTTCGGCGTCGGCCTTGCGCTCGTCGGCGGTGAGAAGGGGGCACTCGTCACCTCCATCATCGATGCGGCCTCCACCGTACTGTTCCGCGTGATGGGCCTGATTGTCCGCGTCGCCCCGCTCGGCGTGCTCGGCGCGGTTGCCTACACCGTCGGCAAATATGGTGTCGGCTCGCTGAAGCAGCTCGTCTCGCTGGTGATGCTGTTCTACGTGTCGGTGGGCATTTTCGTGCTCGGCGTGCTCGGCGGCGTGATGTCGCTTGCCGGAATCAACATCCTCAAGTTTCTCGCCTACCTCCGCGAGGAGCTGACCATCGTGCTCGCAACCGCATCGTCCGACGCCGTGCTGCCCCAGATCATGAAGAAGCTGGAGCGCATGGGCGTGAAGGATTCGGTCGTCGGCCTCGTGATCCCGACCGGCTATTCCTTCAACCTCGACGCCTTCTCGATCTATTTGACGCTTGCCCTCGTGTTCATCGCGCAGGCAACCAACACGCCGCTCTCGTTTGGCGATCTTCTGCTGGTGCTCGGCGTCTCCCTGATCACGTCAAAGGGCGCGCATGGCGTGCCCGGGTCGGCCATCGTGATCCTGGCAGCGACGCTCAATGCAGTACCGAGCATTCCCGCGATCGGCCTCGTACTGGTGCTGTCGGTCGACTGGTTCATCGGCATGGCCCGCGCGCTCGGCAATCTCGTTGGAAACTGCGTCGCAACGGTCGTGGTGGCGGCCTGGGAAGGCGACCTCGACCGCACCAAGGCGGCCAGGGCGCTCGAAGGCGGTGAACTGGTGGACGTGACCGCCGGATAGCGTGCGCGGGTCAGTCACTCCACTGCAGGAGTGGCGTTCCATACGCCCTGCTCCAGACCGACAGGAAGCGCGGAAACCAGGAGTGGGCCACCGCGCCCTTATAAGCCCAGGTGCGGTATTTAAGGCCCTGCTCCGAGATCAACTCCTGATATCCGCCGTGGAGCTCGGTCGCGGTCCGAATGTCCTTCAATATTCCCTGGGCGCAGGAACGGTAGGTATCGCTCCCCGAGAATTCGTCATAATCCAGCATGCGATCCGCAAATTCGACGTTGAACGTCGGCCAGGAGGAACGTCCCTGGTAGGCCGGCGCCGCGATCTTGTGGATCATCTTGTTTTGCGGATTATCCGCGGACACCAGGAAGTGAAACGTAGAGGGGATGCGAAAGCGCGGCTCCGCGATGATCAGATCCGCCGTGGCGGCGAACAACGCCCGCTCGTTCGCATCGCTCAGGTCCCAGAAGCCGCGATGCACGCTGACGAAATCGAGCGCGACCGAGGAGGCCGGCGGGCCCTCCGGACCATCCAGGGAATGCCTGATGTACCCGTGCCTGCCGAACAGATGGAGCAGATCCTTCTTGTATTGTGCAAGGTCGCGCCCGAGCAGCCGCTTCAGCTGGTTCTCTTCGACGATTCCAAGCTGCACGCTCCAGGCGAAGGTCGTATGGACGCAGGCATTGGTCACGAAACGCCGGCGCTCGGCGCGGGTATCCGTTGCAGCGGAACGAGGGCGACGGGCATCACAGAGCAAATAGGAGGCGCCGTCGTGGTCGAACGGCTCGAGCTCGCTTGCGAGCCGCAGGATCGCACGCTTCAGGTCTCCGCCGTATTCGCTCAGCAGCAGGCGGCCGGCATGCGCGCATTGTGACATCGCCAGATAGGACGGCGCCTTCTGTTCGGCGAGGATCATCTGCTGCAGGCCGGCCAGAATGCCGAGCAGTGTATCCGACGGGCGCGAGAAGTAATTCACGCCGAGATATCGACCGCGCCCTGCCGGGACGATGGTCGTCGTGACGACGTCGGCGCGAACCGCCTCCAGCAACAAACGGATGCTCCTGTCGAGCAGCCGCGCCCGCCGCACCGCATCCTGCGCATCCATGATGGTTTCGGGGTCGAGAACATCAGGGTAGAACCAGGCGAAATCGCGCGGGTAATAGGCGGACGCGTGCGGCGCGCCCGTGACGAGGAAGGCCTCGGTCAGCGAAAAGGCGCTGTCCATCGAATGCCGGTAAAGGTCCGCGATGGTCGACAACGAATGATGCGATCTTCGCAGGAAACGATCCCCGAGAAAATTGACCGCCTGGAGGGCGTTGGCGAAGAACGTCGCAGCCACGCCTTGGTAGAATCGGTTGCCGCGATCTGAGGACAACGGGATATCGCTATTCATATGCGGGCTAGAATCACTCCGATGGTACGGCCACCATCCGAACCTTGCCTGATTCGTATTTCTTCCAGATGACTTGCCGGCCTCCGGCGGGCATCAACCTGCCCCGGCCGATCCTTCCCGCGGCCTGAAATTCTCGATCACCCGCAGCAGCACCCGCGCGCCGGCGTCGACATCGGCCGGCTCCACATGCTCGTCCGGGTGATGGCTGATGCCGCCGCGGCAGCGGACGAAGATCATGCCGATATCGGCGATGTCGACCATCGCCATGCCGTCGTGCCCTGCCCCGCTCGGCAGCTTGAACACAGAAAAGCCCTCCGCAGCGATCGCCTCGCCGACCTGGTCCTTGAGCCATTGCGCGCAAGGTACGGTACGGTTCTCGTGGGTCACGTCAAGCTGAAGGGCAAGCTGCCGGCGCTTGGCGATCGCCTCGATCTGGCGGACGACATCGGCCACCGCCCGCTTGCGGTGCAGGTCGGTCGGCGCGCGAATGTCGATGGTGAACGACACCTCCCCCGGAATGACGTTGGTCGCGCCGGGCCGCGCCTCGATGTAGCCGACGGTGCCGACCAGGCCGGCCACGTCGGTGCGGCAGAACTGCTCGATCGCCCCGATGCATTCGGCAGCGCCGGCGAGCGCGTCACGGCGCAGCGCCATGGGTACGGTGCCGGCATGTCCCGCCATGCCGGTCAGCCGCGCGGCGAGCCGCGTAGCGCCGGCGATCGCGGTGACGACCCCCACGGGCAGATCCTGCGCTTCCAGCACCGGCCCCTGCTCGATATGCAATTCGAGATAGGCAAGCAGCTCACACCGCGCCCGCGCGGCCGCGCCGATACGATCGGGGTTGAGGCCGAACTGCACGAGCGCATCGCGCATCGACACGCCATCGCGGTCACGCGCATTCAGGACGCTCTCGTCGAATGTACCGGCCACCGCACGGCTGCCGAGCAAGGTCGAAGCGAAACGCACCCCCTCCTCGTCGGCAAAGCCCACGACTTCGATCGCAAACGGCAGGCGCTTGCCGCGGCGATTGAGGTCGGCGATGCAAGCGATCGCCGTGATCACGCCCAGCGGTCCATCCCATTTGCCGGCATTGCGCACCGTGTCGTAGTGCGAGCCGAGCATCAGGCAGGGCGAGCCCGGCCGCTCGCCTTCGTAACGGCCGCAGACATTGCCGATCGCGTCGAGATGAGCGCTCATGCCGGCTTCGCGCATCCAGCTCAGGATGAGGTCCGCCGCCTCGCGCAACGCCTGGGTGAGATAGACGCGGGTGAGGTTGCCGCTTCCTTCCGAGATGGCAGCCAGATCGTCAATCCGGCGCACGATCTCTTCGCCGAATGAAGCATTTTGAACGGCGTTGGCGGCCGCCATCTCGATGAGCTCTCTCTTCTCTGAACCGTCTCCGGACCGCAGCAGCCGCTGTCCTCATCACGCTCGGGCACGGTCGACACGATTTTGTCCGGCATTTCTTCTTATCAGGAACGGATATGCCTCGCATATTCAATATTTCCAATCGGCGATCCGGAAAATGCGTTCGGCGAGAACTTCGGACCAGCCGGTGGTGATGCTCAAGGGCGAATTCGTGTATGAAGCATGGGCGTGCGCGCGCGACCTCGCCATGGTCGGCCGGCGCGTGGTGGAACACTGACCGTGGAGGGTTGATGACCGGCGCATCCGAACGGGACGAACACTTTCTGCGCCTGTCCTTCGGTGTCCCCCGCCGCTCCCTCACCCACGGCAATCATCCGTTCGGCTGTATCGTCGTCGATGCGGGCGGCAAGGTGCTGATCGAGGCCGAGAACGGCTACATGCCCGATCGCGACGGCACCGCACATGCCGAGCGCCTCGCGGCAACCCAGGCCTGCCGCACGCTCAGCCGCGACGTGCTGGCGACAGCCACGCTCTATTCCTCGGCTGAGCCCTGCGCGATGTGCGCTGGCGCGATCTACTGGGCCGGCATCGGCCGCGTCGTCTATGGCCTCAGCGAGCATCGCCTGCGCGGCCTCACCGGCGACCATCCGGAGAATCCCACCCTCGACCTGCC
Organism: Bradyrhizobium guangxiense; assembly: GCF_004114915.1. Taxonomy (NCBI): domain Bacteria; kingdom Pseudomonadati; phylum Pseudomonadota; class Alphaproteobacteria; order Hyphomicrobiales; family Nitrobacteraceae; genus Bradyrhizobium; species Bradyrhizobium guangxiense. The sequence goes on from NZ_CP022219.1 coordinate 4,721,832, forward strand.
GTGCCGCGAGGTCTTTGCCAGCGGCCAGCGGCCAACCGAAATCGTTGGCCCGCTGCTCGAGGACGAAGCCGAGGCGCTACACGACGGCGTATGGACGAAGTAGACCTTGCTCCAAGCTCGAAATCGTAGGGTGAGCGAAGACGCGTTTGCGCCGCTCCCACCATCGACATGCAATGGAAGCACGAGCGCTGGGCACGCATTCGCTCAGCCCGCCCCGCGGTGCATTTTTCTGGGCGACCACGAATGGTGCCGCGCATTTCGGCACGGCACCATCCAGACATCGAGACCTTGCCCGATCAGAACTTCACGGTGATACCGGAGTAGAGCGAGGACTCGGTGCAGGACCCCGTGCTCACCGTCCGGCCGCCGAGGGCCGTGGTGCAGCCGACCGCAAGGTTGTGATCGAGACCGAACTTGTTCTGCCAGTACCGATAAGCCACCCAGACGTCCACGAAGTGCGAGTACTTGTCGCCCCAGGCGGCCTTCGAGGCATCGAAGGTCAGACGGATGGGCTCCGAGTTCAGCTCGACCGCCGTGTTGTAGACGCCGTTCGCCGGGCTGTAGGGAAGCGGCTCGGTGTCCGTGCCCTTCTTGCCGTACCAGCCGGCGCGGCCGCTGATCGAGAAATACTGCATGTTCGGCGGCAGGAAGCCGAGATCCATGTAGTAGTTGATCTCGACGGCCCAGGTCGGCTTGAACGAGGTATTGCCGTCTGCGAGGCAGGTCACGCCGGGAACGCCCGGACCGAACAATCCGCACTGGCTGAACGAGTTGTGGTTGGCGAACTCCCAGTACACCAGCGGCGCGACGTTGATGTAACCCTTGTAGGGCAGATCGAACGCAAACTGCAGACCGGCGACGACGTCGCGCTTGGCGGCACCGAAATATCTGTTCTCGGTATTGGCGTCCATGCCAACCTCGAACGAGATGTTGTGAAGCGGCCCCGCGGTGAAGGCCTTGGTGTTGAAGAGCTCATTCCAGCCGAACGTCGAGCGGAACAAGCCGTAGATCTCCGTCGCACCGGCGCACGATGCCGGCGCGCCGAAGATTGTACCCGCGTTGGTGCACGGCCCAGCCGGGTCATTGTGATCCGACTTGAACATGGAGATGGTGAAGAAGTTCGTGCCGTACGCCCAGAGATCGAAATGCGTGAACGAGTAGACCTGCTTGGTGGTCTTGCTGTCGATCGACCCGTCCGGCCGGAACGACCACGCACCGGGTTGGGAGGCGTCGAAAATGTAGGAGAAGGTGACGCGGTTATCGATCACCAGGAAGAACGGAAGGTCCTGCGCTTTCTTGGCAGCCTTGACCGGCAAGTCCGCGGCCTGAGCCAGGCCGCTGGTGGCGAGTGTAGCAACCGACAGCGCCGCAGCCGCAATTGCCCTGAAACGAAACGACATCCTGAATACCCCCAAGTTTGGACACGTCAACGAACGCCCTTGGGTGCGACACTTGCGCCGATCTCCCGGATGAAGAAGCCTCAAGTTTTTTCAAGGCCTGCCGCTTGTTTTGGCATGAAGCGGCGTTCCATCGCGGGATTTGGAAGGTTTTTCATAGCGGACACGCGGCCGAGCGAGGCCAGCGATTGCCGGACCTTCCCGTTTGATTTCGCTCTTCTTTTGTGAGGAGCGGATATTGCGGGGGCGCAATGTCCGGGAGCCAATGTTGCACCGATCGGCACCGCATGAACGTACTGGCGCAACTTTGCTCACTGCGATGTCAAGTCTGCATAGCAGGTTCCGATTTGCCTTGGATCGTCACAAATCTGCAACAGGCGTCCGCGGAAGCCGCGCCGGCAAGGCGATGCGCAGGCGTTCGAACACCGGTCGTCGTCCTGGCGAGAGCAGGCACATTGCCACCCGGTGCCTGCCAAAGCGTTGAGCAAGGGATGACGCATTTTCACACCTTACGCCGGGGAGCAAACTGGCCCACTATTGGGACCCTTCATCATGCAAGCGCACCAGCGAATGTTGGATTCGACACCTGAGGACCTGATTTCCGGCGAGTCCCCGCTGCTGCGGACGATCGGACTGACCAAGCGCTATGGCGATTTCCTCGCCAACGATTCCGTCGACATCGATATCTGGCCCGGCGAAATCCACGCGCTGCTCGGCGAGAACGGCGCGGGCAAGTCGACCCTGGTCAAGGCGATCTACGGACTGATCCAGCCCAGCGCCGGCGAGATTCGCTGGCAGGGCGAGCGGATCGTGCTGTCTGGCCCCTCGGAAGCACGCCGCCTCGGCATCGGCATGGTCTTCCAGCACTTCTCGCTGTTCGACAATCTCACAGTCGCCGAGAACGTCGCACTCGGCCTCGACGGACGGGAATCCTTCAACGACATGTCGGCGCGGCTCGCGCAGGTGTCAAAGACTTACGGCCTTCCGCTCGATCCCCGGCGCGAGGTCTGGCAATTGTCGGTCGGCGAGCGCCAGCGCATCGAGATCGTTCGCGCCTTGATGCAGGATCCAAAGTTCCTGATCCTGGACGAGCCCACCGCGGTGTTGACGCCGCAGGAAGCCGATCAGCTCTTCATCGTTTTGGAGCGACTCAAGGCCGAAGGCCGCGCCATCCTCTACATCAGCCACAAGCTCGAGGAGGTAAAGCGGCTGTGCGATACCGCCACGATTCTGCGCGGCGGCAGGAAGGTCGAGACCTGCAATCCCAGGCTGGAGACCGCAGCATCGCTCGCGCGCATGATGGTCGGTGGTGAGGTCAAGGAGGTGAAGGCGGCGGCCGGCCGGAAGACCACCGTGCCGCGGCTCGTCGTCAACGATCTGTCGCTCGCACCAAGCGAGCCGCATGGCGTACGGCTCGAGCACATCTCGTTCGAGTTGAAGGGCGGCGAGATTCTGGGCATCGCCGGCGTCGCCGGCAACGGCCAGGATGAATTGTTCGCCGCACTCTCCGGCGAGCGGCTGTCCAAGGATCCCGGCACCGTGGTGATCGAAGGCATCGCTGCCGGCCACCTCTCGATTACCCAGCGCCGCAAGTTGGGCGCGGCTTTCGTGCCCGAGGAGCGGCTCGGCCACGGCACCGCGCCGCGCATGAAGCTGTCGGAGAACGCACTGCTCACCGGGCACGCCGCCAGCGGCATGGTCCGTCGCGGCTTCATCGACACCGCAGCGACACTGAAGACAGTTGACCGCGCAACCGAAACCTTCGACGTCCGTAAGGCCAAGCGCGATCCGGAAGCTGCGAGCCTGTCCGGCGGCAATTTGCAGAAATTCATCGTGGGGCGCGAGATCCTGCGCAATCCCGCCGTGCTGGTGGTGAGCCAGCCGACCTGGGGCGTGGACGCCGGCGCGGCGGCCGTCATCCGTCAGGCGCTGCTTGATCTCGCAACCGCCGGTGCCGCCGTGCTCGTGACCAGCCAGGATCTCGACGAGCTGACGGAGATCGCCGACCGGATCGCCGTGATGTTCCACGGCAGATTGTCAGCGCCGCTCGCCACGAGCGAAGCGACGCGCGAAAAGCTCGGCCTGCTGATGGGCGGCAGCAGCCTGGAGCCGAAGGAGGCCGCGCATGCAGTTGGTGCTTGAGAAGCGCGCCGAGCGCTCGGGCACGATCGCGCTGGTCTCGCCGCTGATCGCGGTCGGCCTCACGATCGCGACCATGGTCATCCTGTTCGCGATCCTCGGCAAGAATCCGCTGCTTGCCTTGCACGCCTATTTCATCGCGCCCTTGACCGATGGCTATTCGCTCCAGGAGATCGCAGTGAAGGCGACGCCACTGGTGATGATCGCAATTGGGCTGTCGCTCTGCTATCTCGCCAATGCCTGGAACATCGGCGCCGAAGGCCAATTCCTGATCGGCGCGGTGGCCGGCAGCTGGATCGCGGTGAGGACGCAGGGCACCGACGCCGGCGCCTGGGTGCTGCCCGCCATGCTCATGCTCGCCGCCGCCGCAGGCGCGCTCTATGCGCTGATCCCGGCGATCTGCAAGGTGAAATTCGGCGCCAGCGAGATCCTGACCAGCCTGATGCTGGTTTATGTCGCCGACCTCTTCCTTGACTATCTCGTGCGCGGCCCCTGGCGCGACCCGCATGGCTTCAACTTCCCGACCACGGCCGAGTTCGACCCGGTGGCGACCGTCCCGTTGCTGATCGAGGGCGGCCGGCTGCATCTCGGCGCGATCATCGCGCTCGTTGTCGTCGCGGCAGCGGCAATCCTGCTCGGGCGAACCATCAAGGGTTTCGAGATCCGCGTGGTCGGTGCGGCCCCCCGCGCGGCGCGGTTTGGCGGCTTCAACGCCAACCAGCTGATCATCCTGACCTTCGCGGTATCAGGCGCGCTCGCAGGCCTTGCCGGCATCATCGAGGTCGCGGGTCCCGTCGGCCATCTCCAGCCCGGGATTTCGCCGGGCTACGGCTTTACCGCGATCATCGTTGCCTTCCTTGGCCGCTTGAACCCGCTTGGAATATTGATTGCAGGCCTTTTCCTTGCATTGACCTTTATCGGCGGCGAGCAGGCGCAGATCGCGATGAAGATTCCGTTGGATGTCACCAAGGTGTTTCAGGGCATTTTGCTGTTCTACGTGCTCGCCTGCGATTCCCTGATCCTCTATCGATTCAAGCTGGTGTTCCCGAACCGACAGGTGCCCCGTGGAGCTGGTTGAAGCCATCATCCTTTCAGTGCTCGCCGCATCGACGCCGCTCCTGATCGCCGCGACCGGGGAGCTGGTGGCCGAGCGCTCCGGCGTACTCAATCTCGGTGTCGAGGGCATGATGATCGTCGGCGCGGCCTGCGGCTTCGCCGGTGCGTGGCTCACCGGATCGATCTTGATCGGCGCGCTGTTCGGCATCATCGCGGGCATGCTGATGTCGCTCGTATTCGCGCTGATGGCGCTCGGGCTTGCCGTCAACCAAGTCGCAACAGGCCTTGCGCTCACCATCCTCGGCGTCGGGATCTCAGGCCTGATCGGCGCTGGCTTCGTCGGCGAGCGCATCACGCCGGCCGCGCACCTCAATCTTCCTGTGCTGACGGACATTCCGCTGATCGGCCGTGTGCTGTTCGGTGAGGACGGCTTTGTCTATTTCTCGGTCGCGCTGATCGTCGGCGTCGGGTGGTTCCTGTACCGCACGCGGGCGGGACTGATCCTGCGCGCCTGCGGCGACAATCACGTGTCCGCGCATGCGCTCGGCTATCCCGTGCTGCGCATCCGCACCCTCGCCGTGATGTTCGGCGGCGCCTGCGCCGGCCTTGCCGGCGCCTATCTGCCGCTTGCCTATACGCCGTTTTTCATTCCAGGCATGACCGCCGGCCGCGGCTGGATCGCGCTGGCGCTGGTGGTGTTCTCGTCCTGGCGTCCCGGCCGGCTCGTGGTCGGCGCCTATCTGTTCGGCGCCGTGACGATCCTGCAGCTGCATGCTCAAGGATGGGGCGTCGGCATTCCCTCGCAATTCATGTCGGCGCTGCCTTATCTTGCGACTGTCATCGTTCTCATTCTGCTCTCCCGCGCGCGCAGCGGCGGCTCGACCGCACCGGCCGCGCTCGGCACCGTGTTCGTACCTGACCGCTGAATTTCATTTCCGCGACGGGCGCGATGGGGCGCGCGCGTTGCGGATCGAGGCTTTCCCCTGATGTTGGAGATCGATGATGAGGAAATCACTTCTTGCGTTGGCCGCCGGATTCTTGCTCGCCGGCAGCATCAGTGCAGCCTCCGCCGCCGACAGGCTCAAGGTCGGCTTCATCTATCTGGGTCCGATCGGAGACCTCGGCTGGACCTACCAGCACGATCTCGGGCGCCAGGCGCTGGTGAAGGAGCTCGGCGACAAGATCGAGACCACCTATCTCGAGAACGTGCCCGAAGGCCCCGACGCCGAACGCTCCATCGAGCAGCTCGTCCGCGCCGGCAACAAGCTGATCTTCACGACGTCGTTCGGCTACATGGATCCGACGCTGAAGGTCGCCAAGAAATATCCGAACGTGCATTTCGAGCACGCCACCGGCTACAAGCGTAACCCGAACATGTCGACCTACTCGGCGAAATGGTTTCAGGGCCGCTACATCCAGGGCCTGATCGCCGCCAAGATGTCGAAGTCGGGTGTGCTCGGCTATATCGGCTCGTTCCCGATTCCGGAGGTGGTCTCTGGCATCAACGCGACGATGCTGGCGGCGCAGACCATCAACCCCAACATCAAGGTCAAGATCATCTGGGCCAACACCTGGTTCGACCCGGGCAAGGAGGCCGACGCGGCCAAGGCGCTGATCGACCAGGGCGCCGACGTGATCATGCAGCACACGGATTCGCCAGCGGCGATGCAGATCGCCAGCGAGCGCGGCAAGCTGGCCTTCGGGCAGGATTCCGAGATGATCAAGTTCGGGCCCAAGACCCAGCTGACCTCGATCCTCGACACCTGGGGCCCCTATTACATCGAACGCGTCAAGGCCGAGCTGGCCGGAACCTGGAAGTCCGAGGATAGCTGGGGCGGCCTCGACAGCCACATGTTCGCGATGGCGCCCTATACCAACATGCCTGACGACGTGAAAAAGATGGCGGAGGATGCCCAAGCCGCGATCACCGCAGGCAAGCTGCATCCGTTCAAATGCCCGATGATTGGGCAGGACGGCAAGCCGGTCGAGTGCAAGGGCGGCGATCACCTCGACGACGGCCAGATCCTCGGCATGAATTTCTACGTCAAGGGCATCGACGACAAGCTGCCGGGCAAGTAGCACGCTTCTTGCTTTACCCAAATCACCTGCTCCTCCCGGAGGAGGTTCGGAGGGGGTGGCCAGAAGCACCCGGCACTTATGGTCGCCCCCTCTTTCAATCTTCTTCCTCTATCCCGCCTGCAGCGCCCGCGCTGCGGAACCGTGGCGACGGATGAGATCGGCGACATCGAGGCCCGGAATTGCGCCGTCGATCACGGCCCATTGTCCGGCCACCATCACCCGGTCGGCCCGATGCGCCCCGCACAGCACCAGCGCAGCCAGCGGATCGCCATGGCCGGAGAAGCGCAGCTCGTCGAGCTTGAATAGCGCAAGATCGGCCGCCTTGCCGCGCGCGATCTCGCCGAGTTCCGGGCGGCCGACGCAGCCCGCCGAGCCCTTGGTGGCCCAGCGCAGCGCGTCCTTGTGGCTGACCTTGGTGACGCCATAGCGCGCCCGTTGCAGCAGGAAGGCGGCGCGGACCTCCTGCATCAGGTTCGAGCCGTCGTTGGAGGCCGAGCCGTCGACACCAATGCCGATCCCGACGCCAGCCTCCTCCATCTCGCAGACCGGACAACAGCCGGACGCCAGCAGCTGGTTGCTGCAGGCGCAATGGCTGATGGTCGTCCTGGCCTTGCGGAGCCGCTTCATTTCGCCGGCGTTGAAGAATATGCCGTGTGCGAGCCAGGTTCGCGCATTGAGCCAGCCGCATTGCTCGAGATAGTCGAGCGGGCGGCAGCCATACATTTGCTCGCAGAACCTGTTCTCGTCCTCGGTCTCGGCGAGATGGGTATGCAGACGCACGTCGAGTTTGTCGGCGAGATCGGCGGTCGCGCGCATCAACGACGTCGTCACCGAAAAGGGCGAGCACGGCGCCAGCGCGATCTGCACCATGGCATCCGGACCGCGCTGGTGGTGCTTTGCGACCACGCGCGCGCTGTCGGCGAGGATCGTGTCCTCGTCCTGCACCACGCTGTCGGGCGGCAGGCCGCCGTCGCGCTGCGACAGGTTCATCGAGCCGCGCGTCAGCAGCACGCGCAGGCCCAGCCGCTTGGCCACCGCCACTTCGATATCCACGGCGTCCTCGAGTCCTGCCGGAAACACGTAATGATGATCCGTGGTGGTGGTACAGCCCGACAGCAGGAGCTCGGACATCGCCACGGTGACGCCGAGCTCGAGCGTTTCCGGCGTCAGCCTCGCCCAAACCGGATACAGCGCCTGAAGCCAGGGGAACAGCTCGCGGTCCAGCGCCGCCGGCAACGCCCGCGTCAGCGTCTGGTAGAAGTGATGATGGGTGTTGATCAGGCCTGGCAGCACCACGTGCTCGCTGGCATCGAACATCGCGACATCGGTGGCCGCGGGCGTAGCGCCGGCCGGCACCAGCTCGACGATCCGGCCGGCCTGCACCACGACGCCACGCTCGGCACCGTCGGCGAGTATGGCCAGGGGATCCCTGATCCAGATCGACCTTGAATCGCTCATGATCCGACTTTCTCCTCACATTCGCTGGAGACGGGGCCGCAAGGCGGACGCGGGTCCGATCGCGGCCTTGCTGCGACCTGTCGTTGCGACTTCTTCTTGCGACTTGGCTCCGGTCTTGCAAGACTTTCCGTCGGACGATTCACCCGACCGAAGCATGGGCGCAGCCATGGATTTGAATACCATCACAGCGGTCGCCCATCCGCAAACGCGTACGCAACTGCCGGCTTGGACGGCAGGCGATGCCTGGCTCGCGGGCGGCACGTGGCTGTTCTCGGAGCCGCAGGTCCATCTGAAACGGCTGATCGATCTGACCGACCTGAAATGGCCGGCGCTGACGATCACCGACAACCATCTCTCCATCGCCGCCACTTGCACCATCGCAGAGCTCGATGGGCTTGCCTGCCCGTCCGACTGGCTCCCCGCGCCGCTGATCAACCAATGCTGCCGGGCCTTTCTTGCTTCGTTCAAGATCTGGAAGACCGCAACCGTCGGCGGCAATCTCTGCATGTCGCTGCCGGCAGGACCGATGATCTCGCTCACCTCCGCGCTCGACGGCGTCTGCACCATCTGGAAGGCCGGTGGCGGTGAGCAGACGATTCCGGTCGTCGACTTCGTCACCGGCAACCAACGCAATCGCCTGACGCCGGGCGACCTGATCCGGCAGATCGATATCCCGATCGCTGCGATGAAGCGCCGCACGGCGTTTCGCCAGATCTCGCTGGCACCGGTCGGCCGCTCGGCGGCGCTCCTGATCGGCAGCCTCGATACCGATGGCACGCTGCTGCTCACGGTCACCGCATCGACGGTACGGCCGATCCGGCTGTCCTTCCGCAAGGCCCCGGACGCCGATGTGCTTTGCGACGCCATCGCGCAGCAGATCACGGATGATTTGTACCACACCGACATCCACGGCAAGCCGCTATGGCGCAAGCACATGACCTTCCGGCTTGCCGAGGAGATTCGCCGCGAATTGCTCGGAGCTATGCCGTGAGCTTCGAGATCAACGGCAAGACGTTTGCGCAGCGGCCGCGCGCCGGCCAGTGCCTGCGCACGTTCCTGCGCGAGCTCGGCCATTTCGGCGTAAAAAAGGGCTGCGATGCCGGTGACTGCGGCGCCTGCACCGTGCTGCTCGACGGCGAGCCGGTGCACAGCTGCCTGATCCCGGCCTTCCGCGCCGACGCACGCGCCATCACCACGATCGAAGGTCTCGGCGGTGAGCATGGCACGCATCCGATGCAGCAAGCCTTCCTCGATGCGCAGGGCTTTCAATGCGGCTTCTGCACCGCCGGCATGATCCTGACCTGCGCCTCGCTGAACCAGGCGCAGCGCACCGATCTCGGCTCCGCGCTGAAGGGCAATATCTGCCGCTGCACCGGGTACCGGGCGATCGAGGATGCGCTGCTCGGCAAATCCAATGTCGAGTCGAGCGTCGAGCCCGGCGCCGCCTTCGGCCGCAGCTTGCCGGCGCCGGCAGGCCCCGACATCGTCCGCGGCGGGGGGCGCTACACCTTCGACACCGCGATCGACGGCCTGCTGCACATCAAGCTGCTGCGTTCGCCGCACGCCCACGCCAGGATCGTCGCGATCGACAAGTCCGACGCGCTGAGCGTTCCCGGCGTGCATGCGGTGCTGACGCATGAGGATGCGCCGTCGGTGCTGATCTCGACCGCGCGCCACGAAAAGGACTGGATGGACCCCGAGGACACCCGCGTTCTCGACGACGTGGTCCGCTTCATCGGCCAAAAGGTCGCCGCGGTTGTCGCCGAGAGCGAAGGCGCCGCCGAGGAGGCGTGCCGGCGGATCAAGGTCGCGTACGAGATCCTGCCGGCGCTGATCGACCCTGAAAAGGCGATGGCACCGGGCGCTCCGATCGTTCATCCCGACCGCACCACTGCCAATCGCATCGCAGATCCCGAGCGTAACCTCGCGGCGGAGACGCATGGCGAGTATGGCGACGTCGCGGCGGCGCTCGCGGCGTCCGCCGCCACCTATGAAGCCACCTTCCACAGTCATCGCGTACAGCACGCCGCACTGGAGACGCATGGTGGCCTCGCCTGGCTCGATGAATCCGGCGTGCTGAACGTCCGCACCTCGACGCAGGTGCCGTTCCTGACCCGGCGCGCGCTGTCCGAAATCTTCAAGCTTCCCCTGGACAAGGTCCGCGTGTTCTGCGAGCGCGTCGGCGGCGGCTTCGGAGGCAAGCAGGAGATGTTCGTCGAGGATATCCTGGCGCTTGCCGCGCTCAGGACCGGACGCCCGGTGAAGCTGGAGCTGACCCGCGAGGAGCAGTTTATCGCGACATCGACGCGGCACCCGATGCGGGTCCACATCAAGGCCGGCGCGGACGCCGACGGCAAGCTCACCGCGCTGCAGCTCGAGGTGCTTTCCAACACCGGCGCCTACGGCAATCATGCCGGGCCCGTGATGTTCCACTCGCTGGCGGAATCCATTGCCGTCTACAATTGCCCGAACAAGCGGGTCGATGGCTACGCGGTCTACACCAACACGGTGCCGGCGGGTGCGTTTCGCGGCTATGGCCTGCCGCAGACACAGATCGCGGTCGAGGCAGCGATCGACGAGCTGGCAAAGCAGCTCGGCATCAGCCCTTGCGAGATGCGTCGACGCAATATCGTCAAGCCCGGCGATCCCATGCTGTCGCCGCCGCCGTCCGAATATCACGACGTGCTCTACGGATCCTATGGGCTCGACCAGTGTCTCGACCTCGTCGAGCGCGCGATGCAGGCGGACGGCCCGCGGCCGGAGCTGTCGCCCGAATGGCTGATAGGCGACGGCTTCGCTCTGACCATGATCGACACGGTGCCGCCGGCGGGACACCTCGCCGACGCCACGATCGCGCTCAACGGGGACGGCAGCTTCGATCTCACCGTCGGCACCGCCGAGTTCGGCAACGGCACCAGCACCGTGCACCGTCAGATCGCAGCCGCCACGCTCGCGACCACGGTCGACAGAATGCGCCTGCGCCAATCCGACACCGCCCATGGCGGCCACGACACCGGCGCCTATGGCAGTGCGGGCACCTTCGTCGCCGGCAAGGCGACGCATGCGGCGGCCATGCAGCTCGCGGCCGAGCTGAAGGCGGCCGCCGCAGGCGCGTGGCTGTGTGACGTCGGGACCTGTGTGCTCGAGGACAATGCCGTCGTCAGCGGCGTCCGGCGCATGTCCTTCCTGGAGCTGGCGAAACTTGCGCGCGAACGCGGGCAGCCCTTTGCAGGCAGCGGCAATTCCGGCGGCACGCCGCGGTCGGTCGGCTTCAACGTGCAGGGCTTTCGCGTCGCCGTGAACAAGGGCACCGGCGAGCTTAGGATTCTCAGGAGCGTACATGCCGCCGATGCAGGAGTCGTCGCCAATCCCATGCAGTGCCGCGGTCAGGTCGAGGGCGGCGTCGCGCAGGCGCTCGGTGCGGCGCTGTACGAGGAGATGGTGATCGACGCGACCGGTCGCGTCACCAACGCGAAATTCCGTGACTACCACCTGCCCTCTTTCGCCGACGTGCCACGCACCGAGGTGTTCTTTGCCGAGACGTCCGACACCATCGGCCCGTTGGGCGCAAAGTCGATGAGCGAGAGCCCCTACAATCCGGTCGCCGCCGCGCTCGGCAACGCCATTGCCGATGCCACCGGCATCCGCTTCACCGCGCCGCCCTTCAAGCCGGATCGGCTGTTTCCAGCCCTGCTCGACAAATTCGGCGGCTAGCTGCCGCGATAGGTCGAATAGCTCCACGGCGTGATCAGCAGCGGCACGTGATAGTGATCTTCTGGCGCGCTGATTCCGAAGCGCAGCGGGACTTCGTCGAGGAACGGCGGGGCGGCGAGTTGCAGGTTGCGCTCCGCGTAATATTTGCCGACGCTGAAGCGAAGCTCGTAGCGGCCGATCGGCAGCGGACGCCCGCCGATCAACGGCTGGTCGGTGCGACCGTCTGCGTTGGTGACGGTGCGCGCGATAATCCGATTCTCGCCGAGCGCGGAGAGCTCGACGAGCTCCACCGGGATGCCGGGCGCGGGCTTGCCGGCGTGATTGTCCAGCACATGCGTCGAGAGCCGGCCATGCACTTTCAGTTTGTCGTCGGCGACGACGAGCTGATGGAGCCGCAGCGCCGAGATGCGGCCGATCTCCTCGATCGCGCGCCGCGTCTCGGTCTTGGCGATATTGAGCAGTCGCGTCTCGAAGTCGCGCAGCACGGAGTCCTTGGTGTGACGGCGCACGCAGACGATATAGGGGAAGCCGAATTTTTCGCGGTATGCGTTGTTGGCGCGCTCGAACGCGGCGTATTCGGCATCCGACAAGCGGTCGAGACCGGCGCCGGTCTGCTCGTCGGTCGATTCCGCCGTCAAGCCCGCTGCGCGCTGGGTCTTGTTGGCGAGATCGGGATGCGCCCGGATCAGCGCGAGCTGTACGTCGGGCTCTGCACTCTGGATCGCCGCCATCAGCGCCGTATGCAGCTGGTTGATGCCGGTGAATGGCCGCTGTTCCGCGAGCTTCTCCGCAATCCACGGCGAATACTCGACAACATTGGCGAGCGCGGCGACGAAGTCGGCCTTGCTGGCAACATTGAGATCGGCGAGTGAAATTTGCGGCATTGTCCTCACTCGATCTCGAACGCATCGGCGGCGAGATGGGCGTGCTTGTCGTGCCAGTGCTGCGCGATCTGCAATCGCGTCGGCACCCAGACGCGCTCGTGCTCGCCGATATAGTCGAGGAATCGGATCAGGCCCGCGGCGCGGCCGGGCCGGCCGGCGAGACGGCAGTGCAGCCCGACCGACATCATCTTCGGCGCTGTCTGCCCTTCCGCATAGAGCACGTCGAAGGCATCCTTCAGATAGGTGAAGAACTGCTCGCCTTCGGCAAAGCCCTGCGGATTGATGAACCGCATGTCGTTGGCATCGAGCGTATAGGGAATGACGAGCTGCTTGCCGCTCGCGCCCTTGATCCAATAGGGCAGGTCGTCGGCATAGGAGTCGCAGAGATAGAGGAAGCCGCCCTCCTCCATCAAGAGACGATTGGTGTTGATCGAGGAGCGCCCGGTGTACCAGCCGAGCGGGCGCGATCCGGTTGCCTCGGTATGGATGCGGATCGCATCCGCGATCTCGGCGCGCTCCTGCGCCTCGGTCATGTCCTTGTGCTCGATCCACTTCAGGCTGTGGCTGGCGATATCCCAGCCCGCCTCCTTCATCGCCGCGACGATCTCGGGATTGCGCTTCAAGGCGGTCGCGACGCCGAACACGGTGGTCGGCCAGTTGCGTGCGGTGAACATGCGCCACAGCCGCCAGAAGCCGGCGCGCGAGCCATATTCGAACATGGACTCGATATTGGCGTGGCGCTGGCCGGGCCAGGGCTGCGCGCCGAGCACATCGGACAGGAACGCCTCCGACGCGCGGTCGCCGTGCAAGATGTTGTTCTCGCCGCCCTCCTCGAAATTGACGACGAACTGCACCGCGACCCGCGCATTGCCGGGCCATTGCGGGTGCGGCGGGGTGCGGCCGTAACCGCGAAGATCGCGCGGGGAACGAGCGTCAGTCACTCAGACTTCCTCGAAGCGGATCGGCAGCGCGCCCTTCCACAGCACGCTCTTGCCGAGGGTGGCGAGATTCTCCAGGCCGGAGGTCAACGTGATGAAATGGTTGCCGGCGAGCTGGCCCATCTTGCTCGCGAAATGCACGCCGCCATAGGCCAGCAGGATCTCGGTCTCGCTGATGCCGCCGGGATAGAGAATGATCTGGCCGGGCGCGGGATAGCTGGTGTGGTTCTCGTAGCCGACGCCAAAGTCGAGATCGCCGAGCGGCATCCACACGCCTTCACCGCTCCAACGCACATGGATGATGTGGCTTTCGAACGGCAGCGCCTTGCGGAAGGCGGCGACGGTCTTGGGTGCCAGCTGCTCCTCGAAGCGGGCATCGAAGGTGAATTCGCCGGCGCGGATAACGAGTTTGCTCATCTCATCTCTCTGGAGCGGGGCAGATTCCCCCGCAGGGAAGTTTCAGCAAGAAGCACTCCATCGGGCTTCGCGCAAGGGCGAAGCCGCATCACCTGCGGTCGTAGGACCAGCCGAAAATGCCGCTCCGCCGCACCTCCGGCTCCGCCTCGGCGGCTGCCGGAGGCGGCGCCTCCTTCAGTTCTGCCTGCGGCGGTGGCGGAGGTGGTGCCGGCAGGTTCTCGCATTTCATGGAATAGACCAGCTTGCCGTCCGCGGTCCGCCCGATCGGCGCGCAGGGATCCGGATGCGCCGCCGAACTCTTCGGCGTGGGTTTGACCTGCGCCGCCACCGGCGCGGCGATCAGGAGAAGGGCCAGCAGATATTTCGACATCGTTGTCGCCTGGAAAGCCAATTCGCCCCATTGAACCGGATTGCAGCGGGCAAGTCCATCGGCGCCGCAGGCCGATTGCCGAATATTTAGCCGAGACTAAAAAATTTGCTCGCCCCAACGTGATGGAGACGCCGCTGATATTCGGCGGGACACATCGCCATGTCAGCCTCGACGACGACGACATTTCACACAGCCGGGACGTCGTCACGGGAGAAACAACCATGCGAAAGACGTTTGCCATTCTCGGCGCCACCCTGATTGCCGCCGCCACCGTCCAGACCGCCGCCGCAGGCGATCGTCACCACGTCCGCAAGGCGCACCCTGCTCCCATCACTCAATCGATCCGCGATTCCAACGCCGCCATGTGGCCGTCGCAGCCGACTGCGCCTGACTGGTCACGCTACGCCAACGGCGCAATGTCGGCACCGGCGGGACGGTGATACTGGAAACTTAGAGCGATCAAGCGCAACTGCTTCCACACCGGTGCGGGCGCGCATTTCGAATTGCAGACACGCCTACGCATCCTCGCGGCTGATTTCGCCCGAGCCTTGATTGATCGTTCCGCCCTCTTGTCCAAGAGAGCGCAGGGAAGGCCGGGTGCCGGCTGGCACCCGCGGTCCGCTGCGCGAAAGGTAGCGCAAAGGAACCGCACAGCAGCATACAGGTGAAGCCCAACACACGGCCTTCCCTGCGCGGTGGTCGGACGGCTTATGCCGTGCTCTCCCGGGAGCCGAGTTCGTTCTGGCCTCCCTCGCCTTCGCGAAAGTCGCCGACACCGCGCCGGTTGACGCGACTGCCGCATCCGCCAAGGCTTGACCGTAGCAACGACGGCCAGGACCACACGGTTTTGCCGTACGCGCGGTTCGCTTGTTCGCCGCAGTTTTCCCAGCCCTGTCGACGGAGCCGGAAACTTACAGGCGAGACGAACCTGACAGCGCCGTTCGTCCGCACGAAGCCTCGGGGTCACGGAGAGCAATCCGCCCTGCCCTTCACCTCTCGTGCATGACGCTGCCGCGTCCACCGCAAGCCCGGCTCGCGAAAATGACGACCACATGATCGCCTCTCAAGGATGAGCCGGGATGGGCGACAAGTACGATAGAACAGAATTTCGGCAAAGCAGAATATTTTGCCGGAGATGGATTGACAGCCGTGCGGGTGTTTTGCCCGTCGGCCGTCCCAAGGCAACAAAAAGGCGGCGCAAAGCACCGCCCTTTTGCCAAATCCCAGCTGATCCGGCCCTATCAGTAACCCGGATCGTAATAGTAGGGGCCACCGCCGTAATAGCCGGGACCACCGTAGTACGGACGCGGGCCATAGCCGTAATAATAGCGGTTCTCGTAATAGTCGCGGCGCCGCTGCTCGGCGATCACGCCGCCAATGATGCCCGCCGCCGCGCCCATGAAAGCGAGGCCTGCGGCGTTCGGCCCGCGTCGATAATAATGGCGACGTCGGACTGCGCTGAAATCGGTGACATCGGAGGACGCCTGCCCTGCCGCTGCAGTCTTTACGGACATGGCCGATCCCGAGGATGCCGCGGCCGAGGGCGAGACGGAGGCCGCGAGCAGCGCCACACTTGCGAACGCGGCCAGAACCACATTGCGGCCGGCTGCGGAAATCGTCGGTGCATTCCTCATCTTGATCATCCTCTGTTTTCGCTCAAAACATACGTAAGAAAACGGTCCGTAACGCGCAAACCACTGAAATGGTTTCCTGATCGCGGCGATCTGCCACGCTTTGAACAATTGTAAACCGAACGGCCAAGTCCCAGCTTGCACCATCCAACCTGAGCGGATAATGAACAGTCGCGCCGTTTTTCGGCTGCCGTAAGCGTTTTACGTGAACCAACGCATCAACCGACGCGGTCGGGATCGATGCCAATTGCAGGGTTCAACGTGATCGACGCGTCCTTTTCCAAGAGAAACCAGATGATTGTGGTTCGCAAACTGCCGGCGCGCTATGCGCCGATCGTGATGCCATTCGTGCTGTCCATCCTCATGACCGCCGTGGTGTCGATCATTTCGACGCTCCGAAGCCTCGGGGCAACGCCGGCCTTCCTCGCGACCTGGCCCGGCGCCTGGGGGCTGTCCTGGCTCGTCGCCTTCCCAACGCTGCTCCTGGTGCTGCCGCTGGTGCGGCGGATCGTGACGTTCCTCGTCGCATCCCCGCCTCAACCAGGCAAATAACCGGCACCGGCGTTTACGACAGCGCGCCCAGCACGCCCCTCGTCGCTTTGTCGATCTCCTCGACATAGCGGCGGCGGGCGAAGGTTTCGGTGAGGAAGCCGACCACCTTGCGGCTGTCGGTGGAATCGACCACCGCCAACATCTCGGCCTCGGCCTCGTCGAACACCGCCATCGCCGACTTCACGTTCATTTCCGGGATCAGCACGATGTCGATGAGGCGCGCGAGCTCGATCACCTGGATGTCGTCGGCGATGGTGTCGAGGTCGCTGGAGAACAGGTCCGGCAGCAGGACCAGCCCGACATATTCGTCCGCATTGTTGACGATCACGACGCCCGGCCGCGAGCCCAGCGCGATTTCGCGGCGAGCCGCCGCGATCGTCGTGGTCGAGGGCACCTTGCCGACGTCGGAGCGCATCAAGCGTTCGACGGTGAGGTTGCGCAGCCAGCCGACGTCGTTGGCGCTGCGGATGGTCTCGCCGCGCAGATGCAGTCGCCACGTCGAAAAGGAATGGCCAAACATGAAGCGGACGCAGATCGATGTGACGATGCAGCCGGCGAGCACCACCGCGGTGACGTCGACGTTGCGGGTCATCTCGAGCACCAGGAACGACATGGTCAGCGGGCCGCCGACGATGGCGACACCGAGCGTCGCCATGCCCGTCAGCATCGCGACCAGCGGGTCGATCACGAAGTTCGGACTGATCAAGAGCAGCACCGCGGCAAAGAACTTGCCGATCAGGCTGCCGACGAACAGCGAGGCGAAGAACAGACCGCCGCGGAAGCCCGAGGCGAGCGAGATCAGGCAGGCCGTCACCTTCAAGGCGATGATCAGCGCGATCATGCCGATCGCCATCTCATGAAACAGATCGAGCACCATGGCACCGTGGCCGGCCGCCAGCACCTGCGGGGTGACGATCGCAAAGCCGCCGACGATGAGGCCGCCGAACACAGGCCGCAGCCAGACCGGCAACCAGGAGAACAGGCGCTCAAACGTCGGCGAGGAGCGCATCACGGCGATGCCGACGCCGCTGGTGACGAGGGCGAGCCCGATCAGCGCCAGATATTGCTCGACGCCGACGGCGCTGACCTTGGGTATCTCCAGCGAATAGGGCGCGCCGCCGAGCCATTGCGCGGTCAACGCGCCGGCGAGCGAGGCGGCCAGGATCGGAGCCGCGCTGCCGACCGAATAGACGCCGACGATCAACTCGCAGGCATAGAAGGCGCCGGTGATCGGCGCGCCGAACGCCGCCGCGATCGCCGCGGCGGCGCCGCAACCGACCATCAGGCGCAGATCGTTGCGGCGCAGATTGAAGAACTTGCCGAACAGCGAGGCGATCCCCGAGCCGATCTGGGTATATCCCGCCTCGAGGCCGACCGAGGCGCCGCAGCCGTTGGAGATCAGCGTCTGGCTCGACACCACCACGCTGTCGCGCATCGACAGATTGCCGCCGCGCAGCGCGTTCGCCTCGATCGGGTCGACCGCGCTCGAAATCTTCATGCGTCGCCGCGACCATTCCATGATGCCGAGCGCCAGCCCGCCGAGCGGGGGCGCGATCAGCGCCGCCCACGGACTCACATAGGCGTTGGAGGACAATCGCACGTCGACGGGGATGCCGTAGATCACCACATGGGCGATCTGCGCGATCTCGGCCATCAGCGTCACGACCGCGCCGGCCAGCGTGCCGATCACCAGCGCCAGCGGGATCAGGTAGAACTCGTTGCTGCGCAAGAGCGCACGGAGCCGGACCATGGTCCGGTTCGTTCCCTTGCGATCGACGAGATGCCTGATCCGCACGAACACGTTCTGCCTGCCCCTACCCTTCCGACAGGCCGTAGCCGGCCATGCGCTGGCGGACCCGCTCGATCTCGGCGCTGGGGAGCAGCGGCGGTTGCCCGATTTGGAGACAACCGTGATATTGCCGCGCCAGCGTCTCGACTTCGACGGCCAGCCACATCGCCTTGTCCAGCGTCTTGCCGATCGCGATCATGCCGTGATGGTCGAGCAGGCAGGCGAGCCGCCCCTGCAGCGCCCGCACCGCATGTTCGGACAGCTCCGCCGTTCCGAACGTCGCATAGGGCGCGCAGCGGATGCTGTCGCCGCCGGCGGCCGCGATCATGTAGTGCACCGGCGGGATCTCCATGCCCATGATCGCCAGGATGGTGCAATAGGTCGGATGCGCGTGCACGACGGCATTGACGTCGGGCCGCGACTTCAGGATGTCGCGATGAAACCGCCATTCGCTCGACGGCTTCTGATCCGGCGCGTGCGCGCCGTCCATGGTCATGAAGACGATCTGGTCCGGCATCATGGCCTCATAGGGCACGCTGGTCGGCGTGACCAGAAGCCCGTCCACATGCCGGACAGAGATATTGCCCGAGGTGCCCTGGTTGATGCCCAGCGCGTTCATGCGCCGGCAAGCGTCGATGATGGCCTGTCTTTTGGCGGGCTCGTCCGCTGTCATCGACATTTCGATTTCCTGACGATGGGCTTGTTAGAGCGGAAGTACGTCAAACCAACATGGCAGCGCAAGCGAAAGCGGCACCGATCCGATGCCGCCCCTGCCAAACCACGAAATGGACGGCAAAATCAATGGAATTACCGATTGCCGCAGCCCTATGACAGGCTGGTCCGGACGGCCGCAACCCCGTTGATCACGAACTGCACGGAATAGGCGGCGAGCAGCATGCCGAGAACGCGCGAGAGCACCGCATTTCCGGTGCGTCCGAGCGTGCGCGCGATCAGCTGCGCCGAGACGAAGCACAGCATGCAGAGCAGGCAGACCGAGAGGACGACTGCGATGATGATCGCGAGCCTCGCTCCATAGCCGGCATCGCCCGACAGGAGCAGCGTCGTCGCAATCGCGCCCGGGCCGGCCATCATGGGGATGGCCAGGGGAAACACCGCGACATCGGAAGCGTGCTCTGCAGTCGCCTTGTCGGCCTCGCGGGCCTCGCGATGCGGACGATCGCCGAAGATCATCTGATAGGACACGCCGAACAGCAGCAGCCCGCCGGCAATCTGGAACGCGGGAATGCCGATCCCGAGCTGGCGGAGCAGCCAGTTGCCGGCCAGGGCGATCACCACCAGGATCGAGGCCGCGACCAGCGGCGCGCGCAACGCGATCGTCCGCTTGGCCCTGTCGGGCAGGCCGGCTGTGGCAGCCAGAAAGGCCGGCACGAGACCGACGGGATCGATCACCAGCAGCAGTGTCACGAAGGCCGACAGGGAGAAATCGAGCATGTGTCGGGGTGGTCCTCGGACGCTGGAACGATGGCTGCCGCGCAGACTTAGCCCAGCACAGCCGCTTTGCAAATCACTGGAGAGGACAATGAGCGACAGTGGAATCGGAATGCTGCTCGGCCACGCCTCGGCCCAGATGCTTTGGCTCTGGTTCATCGGCGCCTTCGTGCTCGGCGGAGCCCTCGTCTACGGCGTGATGAAGGCCGGTCATCTGCGCCGCGGCGAGCGGGCGCAGCTCGATCGCAACACCGAGGCACGCCAGCGCCAGGAAGACCCTTACAAGCGCCCCACCTGAGCGTTCGCCCCGCGGGCGCGCCGGTTGCAGTTTGGAACTTTCGTTCTGCAAGCGGCTTTGATCGCCTGAGGATTGAGGAAGGCGAGGCCTTCCCGTGTCGCCTCATGAGGAGGACGTATGGCTAAACGAGCGAAGAAACGCACAACCAAGAAGACCGCGGCGCGCCGGCCGCGTCAGGCGCCGAAGATGCTCAGCGACCTGTTTCTGGAGACGCTGAAGGACATCTATTTCGCCGAGAACAAGATCATCAAGACCCTGCCGAAGATGGCCAAGGCCGCGCAATCGAAGGATCTGGCGGCGGCCTTCAACAAGCACCTGCGCGAGACCCAGGGCCAGGTCAAGCGGCTTGACCAGATCTTCAAGATGCTGGGCAAGCCGGCACGCGGCAAGCCCTGCGAGGCCATCAACGGCATTGCCGATGAGGGCGCCGAGATCATGAAGGAGTTCAAGGGCGCACCGGCGCTCGATGCGGGGCTGCTCGCGGCCGCCCAAGCGGTCGAGCACTACGAGATCTCCCGCTATGGCACCTTGCGCACCTGGGCCGAAGAGCTTGGCATGCAGGACGCCGCAAGGCTGCTGCAGGAGACGCTGGACGAGGAAGAGGCGACGGACCATACGCTGACCGAGCTCGCCACCTCGGTGATCAACCTCGAGGCGGAAGAAGAATACCGCGCCGCGGCCTGACCTGCCCCGGACGATCACGGAACGCCGCGGCCCATGCCGCGGCGTTTGTTTTCGATCGCACGACAGCGCATGGCACGTCGGCGCCACCGCACTGGATTTCCCGGGAACCAGCCCCATATGCAGGCTTTCCCACCCCAGAGCCCGCATCATGCAACCCAAAAATCCCCTCGACTGGATGCTGTCCGAAGCCCTGGACTCGCTGACCCGCGCCGACCGGCTGCGGCAGCAGTTCGGCCGGCAGGAAGCCTGCTGGGAGCCGCCGATCGACGTGCTCGAAACCGAGCACGAGCTCCTGATCTTGGTGGCGCTTCCCGGCGTCAATCCGGACAATGTCGAGACGGTCATCCATGACGGCGTCCTCGTCATCTCGGGCCGGCGCACCCTTCCGCCGGAGCTCCGCAACGCCCGCATCCACCGGCTCGAGCTGCCGCAGGGGCGGTTTGAGCGCCGCATTGCATTGCCCCTTGGCCGCTACGCCATCAGCCGCTTCGTGATGGACGGCTGCGTCGCACTGCGCCTCGCCAAATCCTGAGGTCGATCATGGCCACCGAACAGATGAACAACAACACGCAGAACAATTCCCAGAACGGCTCCGACGTGAAGATCCCCGACGACGCGCTGATCATCGTCCCCGTGCGCGAGATGGTGCTGTTTCCCGGCGCCATCGCGCCGATCACGATCGGCCGCGCGAAGTCCATCGCCGCCGCGCAGCAGGCCCTGCGCGAGCAGCGGCCGATCGGCGTCGTGCTGCAACGTAGCCCCGAAACCGAGGAGCCCGGGGCGGACGATCTCTACCGGGTCGCGACCATCGCCAACATCGTGCGCTACATCACCGCGCCCGACGGCACCCACCACATCGTCTGCCAGGGCGTGCAGCGCGCGCGCATCCTCGACTTCCTGCCGGGGACGCCGTTCCCGGCTGCCCGCATCCAGCAGATTCCCGAGCCCACCACGACTTCGCCCGAGATCGAGGCGCGCGCGCTGAACCTGCAGCGCCAGGCCATCGAGGCGATCGAGCTGCTGCCGCAGGCGCCGCCCGAGTTGGTGGCAATGTTCCAGGGCACCAGTGCGCCCGGCGCGCTGGCCGATCTGGCGACCTCGTTCATGGACATCAAGCCGCAGGACAAGCAGGAGGTGCTGGAAACCATCGACCTCGCCTTGCGCGTCGAGAAGGTGTCCAAGCACCTGGCCGAGCGGCTGGAGGTGCTGCGCATCTCCAACGAAATCGGCCAGAAGACCAAGGCCTCCTTCGACGAGCGCCAGCGCGAGGCGATCCTGCGCGAGCAGATGGCGACCATCCAGCGCCAACTCGGCGAAGGCGACGGCAAGGCCGCCGAGGTCGCCGAGCTGACCGCTGCCATCGCCAAGGCCAACATGCCGCCCGAGGCGGACGCGCACGCCAAGAAGGAGCTGCGCCGCTACGAGCGCATGCCGGAGGCCGCCGGCGAGGCCGGTATGGTCCGCACCTATCTCGACTGGCTGATCGAGCTGCCCTGGGCGCTGCCCGCGGAGAAGCCGATCGACATCAAGGAGGCGCGCGCCATCCTGGATGCCGACCATTTTGGCCTGGAGAAGATCAAGAGTCGGATCATCGAATATCTGGCGGTGCGCAAGCTCGCCCCGCAGGGCAAGGCGCCGATCCTGTGCTTCGTCGGTCCGCCCGGCGTCGGCAAGACCTCGCTCGGCCAATCCATCGCACGCGCGATGGATCGCCCCTTCGTGCGCGTCAGCTTGGGTGGCGTGCATGACGAGGCCGAGATCCGCGGCCACCGGCGGACCTATATCGGCGCGCTGCCGGGCAACATCATCCAGGGCATCAAGAAGGCCGGCGCGAGGAACTGCGTCATGATGCTGGACGAGATCGACAAGATGGGCCGTGGCGTCCAGGGCGATCCATCGGCGGCCATGCTGGAGGGGCTGGACCCCGAGCAGAACGGGACGTTCCGGGACAATTACCTCGGCGTGCCCTTTGATCTGTCGCGCGTGGTGTTCATCGCGACCGCCAACATGCTGGACCAGATCCCGGGTCCGCTGCTCGACCGCATGGAGCTGATCAGCCTCGCCGGTTACACCGAGGACGAGAAGCTGGAGATCGCGCGGCGCTATCTGGTGCGGCGGCAGCTCGAGGCCAACGGCCTTTCGGCCGAGCAGGCCGAGATCGAGCCTGAGGCGCTCAAGCTGGTGGTCAAGGGTTACACCCGCGAGGCCGGCGTGCGGAACCTCGAGCGCGAGATCGGCAAGCTGTTCCGGCATGCCGCGGTGCAGGTCGCCGAGGGCACGGCCGCGAAGGTCGTGGTGACGGCGAAGGACATCGCGACCGTGCTCGGCCAGCCGCGCTTCGAAGGCGAGATCGCGCAGCGCACCAGCATTCCGGGCGTGGCCACCGGCCTTGCCTGGACGCCGGTCGGCGGCGACATCCTGTTCATCGAGGCTTCAAAGGTGCCCGGCAAGGGCGGCATGATCCTGACCGGCCAGCTCGGCGACGTCATGCGCGAGAGCGTGCAGGCTGCGATGACGCTGGTGAAGGGCCGAGCCTCCCAGCTCGGCATCGATCCGCAAGCGTTCGAGAAGAGCGACATCCACGTTCATGTGCCGGCGGGGGCCACCCCGAAGGACGGGCCGAGCGCGGGGGTCGCGATGTTCACGGCGCTGACGTCCCTGCTCACCAATCGCACAGTGCGCAGCGACACCGCCATGACCGGCGAGATCTCGCTGCGCGGCCTGGTGCTCCCCGTAGGCGGCATCAAGGAGAAGGTGGTCGCGGCCGCGGCCGCGGGTCTAAAGCGGGTGATGCTGCCGGCGCGCAACAAGCGGGACTATGACGACATCCCGAAGAGCGCGCGGGACAACCTCGAATTCATCTGGCTGGAGCGCGTCGACGAAGCCATCGCCGCGGCGCTCGAGCCGGCTGAAGCCAAGGTCGAGGCGGCGGAGTGAATGCGATGAAGAAACTGCTGGAAAAAGCGAAAAGATCGCGGAAGACGCAGCGGCTGCGCCAGTTGCTCGATCGCGCGATCGACCGGGTTCGCGATGGGCTGGCGGCACCTGGGCCGCAGCTTCAACCCATTCCGATCCGGGTGAAGCGCCGCAAGGGTTGAGCCCTCCGTCTCAGGCCCTCGCGGCTGCCCCAAACAAAAGGCCTCCTCCGATCCGAGGAGGCCTTCGCGTTGTTAGCCCACGGCGTCCTTGGCCGCCTTGACCGGGCGGGCGCGGACGATCTTCCGGGCCGGCTTGGCCTTGAACATCATCTCTTCGCCCGTGAACGGGTTGGTACCCTTGCGCGCCTTGGTCGCGGGCTTCTTGATCACCACGAACTTCGCGAAGCCCGGCACCAGGAACAGGCCGTTCTTCTTGAGCTCCTTGTGACCGACGTCGGTCAGCGTCTCCATGACGTTCTTGACGTCGCGCTTGGAAAGCTCTGTGGCGGTCGCAATCTTTTCGATCAACTGCGATTTGGACATTTGGGTGGCCATCGTGTCTCCTCTGATTCGTGACGGCTGCATATTAGACCAACCGGCGAAGGCCTATAGCCTTCTGCACAGTTTTGTCGCGGTTTTACGGGCATTTTTGGCCCTCTGTGGCAAAAAACCCTACTTTTTAGCTGCTTCCCGAGCGGGAGAAGCTTCAGGCAGCGGATTTTGCCTTGTTTCAAAGGCCCGCACGACATCTTGCTAGAACTGATTCGCCGCTTTCGACAAGCGAAGACCGGCTTCTTTGTGAAAGGAGGCGCGTGTTTCACCCTGAAAAATAAGGGTCGGATCGCACCTCGCCTGTCTTCCTCCCCGTAAAAACAGGGAGAAAGTGAGGGGGTGATCGGCTAGACGCGCTCGATGATGATGGCCGGCGCCATGCCGCCGGCGGCGCACATGGTGACGAGGCCGCGCTTGAGGTCGCGCCGTTCGAGCTCGTCGAGCACGGTGCCGATCAGGATGGAGCCGGTGGCGCCGATGGGATGACCGAGCGCGATCGAGCCGCCATTGACGTTGACCTTGGCGCGGTCGAGCTTGAGGTCGCGGATATATTTTTCCGCCACTACCGCGAACGCCTCGTTGATCTCGAACAGGTCGATGTCGTCGATGGCAAGGCCCGCCTTCGCCAGCACCTTGCGCGTCGCCGGCACCGGCGCGTTCAGCATCAGGGTCGGCGAGTCCCCCATGTTGGCCATCGCGACCACGCGGGCCCGGGCCTTGAGGCCGTGTGCCTTGGCGTAAGCTGGCGAGGCCAAGAGGATCGCGGCAGCGCCATCGACGACGCCGGACGAGTTGCCGGCGTGATGCACGAAGTCGATCTCGAGACCAGGATATTTCTGCAGGATCAGGCCGCGATAGGTCGTGCCCTTGTCGTCGAGCGCGTAGTCGGCGATGGCCGGGAAGGCCGGTTTCAGGCTGCTGAGTCCCTCCATCGTGGTCTGCGGCCGCGGATATTCCTCGTGATCGAGCGCAAGGCTGCCGTCCTCGCGGTGGACCGGCACCAGGCTCTTCTTGAAATGCCCGTTCGCGATCGCATACGCGGCGCGCTTCTGGCTCTCCAGCCCGAGCGCGTCGACGTCCCTCCGCGTGATGCCCTCCATCGTCGCGATCGCATCTGCGCAGACGCCCTGATGCGACTGCGGATGCCGCGCGCGCAGGTGCAGATTGCCGTTGTCCATCATCATCGGGCCGGAGCCGCGGCGTCCTTCCATCGACATCATCTCGCAGCCGCCGGCGATGACGAGGTCTTCGGCCCCTGCCATGATCGAGCTTGCCGCCATGCTGACGCTGGTGATGCCGCTCCCGCAGAAGCGGTCGAGCGTCACCGCGCTGGCGCGCACGTCGTAGCCGGCGTCGAGCGCCGACATCCGCCCGAGGTCGCCGCTTTGCGTTGCGACCTGCGCACTGCAGCCCCAGACGATGTCGTCGACGTCGGCGGTGTTGATCCCGGTGCGGTCCGCGAGGGCGCGCAGCACGGTTGCCCCGAGCTGCTGGGGATGAATGCCCGAAAGCGCTCCCTTGCCGGCCTTGCCGACGCCCCGCGGGGTCCGGCAGGCATCGATGATCAGCGCGTCAGCCATTGGCGTTGTCCTCTTGTTTATGGGTCTTGAGGACGGTTTTGAATAAGGGAGAGAATGGAGTCAATGCGCGGCGCTACGCATCCTCTCCCGCCCCTCACTCAGATTTTCCGCTACGCGAAAGCCTCAGCGACGTCATGGCCGGGCCTGTCCCGGCCATCCACGCCTTGCCTTACCATGGGCACGAAGAACGCGGATGCCCGGGCCTTCGCCTCGCCGAAGCGGCTTCGGCCGCGCAGGCGAGACAAGCCCGGGCATGACGGCCTCTCCACGAAGAAAGCAATCACGCCCCCGCCGCGTTCCTCGCGATCACATTGCGGTAGAAGCTGGCGCTGAGTTTCGGCGTGCGCATCTGGGTGTCGAAATTGACGTGGTACAGCCCGAAACGTTTGTTCAGCCCGTACACCCACTCGAAATTGTCCATCAGGCTCCAGAGGAAATAGCCACGCACCGGCACGCCTTCCGCCGTGGCGCGCTGGAGCTGGGCGAGATAGTTGCGCAAATACATGATGCGATCGGTGTCGTAGATCTTGCCGTCCGGCGTGACGACGTCGTCGCCGGAAGCGCCGTTCTCGCTGATATAGATCGCATCCGTCTTCCAGATCTTTGCCGCCAGCTTCGGCACCCAGTAGATCGTCTCGGGCCCGACACGCAGCCAGTCCGAATTCATGCGCGGGAAGGATTTCGGGATCGGCAACGGCATGAAGCCCGGGCCCTGGTCGGATGCCACCACATAATTCTGCGGCGCGTAGATGTTGAGGCCCAGGAAATCGACCGGCGAAGAGATGATCTTCAGCTCCGCATCGGTGTATTTGGGCGCGTTGGGTCCGGCGAATTTCAGGAAGGCGTCGGTATAGCGGCCCGTCATGATGACGTTGAGATAGCCGGCGTTCATCTCGCGTAACGCGATCTCGGCGGCGCGAACGTTTTCCGGCGTGTCGACCGCGGGCGCACAGGCATCGACATTCTCGGCCGGCCCGACCCTGGTGCCGCGCCGGCCGTGGGCGCGCACCGCCTGCACCGCGAGTCCGTGCGCCAGCGCGCTGTTGTGCCTGACCTGGTTGACCTCGGCTTGCGGCAACGTCATGCCCGGGGCGTCGATGCCGATCCCGTAGCCGAAATAGACGAAGCGGCCGCTCTCGTTCAGCGTGAACACGTTCCTGACGCGATCGGTCAGATGCTCGGCGACATAGGCGGCATAGTCACCGAAGATCTTGCAGGTCTCTCTGGAGCGCCAGCCGCCGAAGCGATCCTGGAGCGATTGCGGCAGATCCCAATGATACAACGTCAGCCACGGCTCGATGCCGTTCTTCAGGAGCTCGTCGACGAGACGGTTGTAGAAGTCGAGCCCCTTCGGGTTGGGCTTGCCGTCGCCGTCCGGAAACAGCCGCGGCCAGGCCACCGAGAAGCGGTAGGCCTTGCAGCCGAGCGCTTTGATGAGCGCGATGTCCTCCTTATAGCGGTGATAGTGTTCATTGGCGCGGTCGCCAGTGGTGCCGTCCTCGATCTTGCCGGGGAGGCGCACGAACTTGTCCCAGATCGAGGCCCCTCGCCCATCCTCGTTGACCGCGCCCTCGACCTGATAGGATGAGGTCGCCGTGCCCCAGACGAAGCCGGCCGGAAAGCCGCTTCCGCCGCGCGGCGGCGCTGGAGGCCTGGCTTCGGCTGCATCGCGCGAGCCGGTCAAGCCGGCCGCAGACAGCCCCGCCATTTTCGCGAACCGGCGACGCGAGACCTTGTCCGACATTGATGCCCCTCAGCTTCCGAGCCGTTGCGGGGCACAATGGCGGGGCCGGAGCGGTTTGAGAAGCAAGCTTTGGGAAGAACCGGATGCAGAATCGAGCGGCCTGGGGCGCGACATAGGGATGCGGGCCAGCCGACGCGCCGCCGGCATTGATCAGCGCAAGCGCTTTGGCAGCCTTGGCAGCTTGCCGGGGTTGAACGCCGGGTGCTGCTCGGTTCGCTCAGATGCCAGCTGCGGTTGTTCGGTGAGAATGAGCGTTCCCTGGAGAATCATTCCCGGCACCTGTTGTGCCGTCGCGGTGTAAGTCGCGATCTTGCCGGGGCAGCTTCCCTCGATGTCCAAGGTGAGCTCGTCTTCCACGCCGAACACCGTTGCACGTCCGTCGGTATGGCGCTTGGTCGACACGGTGGCAGTGAAGCGATCTCCATTGACCTGACACGAGCCATGATACGTCATCAAGCTGTCGCGGCCCCAAATCTGTCCGTCAGCGACATGGACGATGCCGGTACCCTGGTCGAGCGGCGTCTTGTACCACGCCGCATATGTCCCGTCCTTCAGCATGGGAGCAGTCTCCCTTGGCCATTCCCGCGCGATAATCCGCACGATTAGCGCTAAGGAACCGTTAATCTCGCGGCCCGTGCCAATCCGGCCTGTCCTTGCGCAGCTCGGCTTCAAGCTCCTCGACGATGCCGTGAAGCAGACACGCGGCAAGCGGATCCGTCACCTCCCGTTCCAAACGCCTGTAACGCGCGATCCTGCATTCCTGCTCTCTCAATTGGCGCTCTGTCATCACACGGGCCCTCCGACATATCGACGCGGAGATCGCCGATCCGTTTCGTTAAACTTTTCTGATCATTTGCGATGGTTGCTGATCGGTAAAGACAATGCCGCGCGAACCCGGCGCCGGAGCCACATCATCCAAAGGAGTTCTCCCTTCAAGAGGACAGACGAAGCCAGATGTCCTTGCTCGCCAACGTCCCGCTCGGGGTGGCAATCTCCATGTCCACGACATGTAGAGAGCCGGGCTGGTCTCCATAGATGTACTTGAGGTGCCACATGCGGCCCAGGTCCGGCGAAATGACGAAGTCGTCCAGACCGTCGGTAATGGCCCTGATGGCCTCGCGATGCGTCAAAGGGGCGGACGACATTGCATCGATCAGGTTGGCGAGGCTCATGCCCTCGACGAGCATGAGCCGCGCAACCTCGTCACCATAGACATGCCGGAGCGCTGCAACGATAGCGGCGACGGCATCCGGATTTTTCAACGACACGGCAAAGCGAGCCTCCGGCAGCATGATGCCGGAAGCAGGATAATTTACGCAAGCGATCCGCCCGGAGACGGAGCGGAACTCCGCCCGAGCGCAGACGGTTGCGGCTTGACGCGCCTAGAACGTCACCCGCATGCCAGCATAGAATGCCCTTGGCCTCGCCGGGCTCAGCGAGCGCGGGTCGGTGAAGTCGTTGCCGCCGTTGGTGAAGTTGGGCAAGGCCTCGCGGTCGAAGAATTGCCCGTAGGTCGCGTAGCGCTTGTCGAACACATTATCGATGCGGCCGTAGAGCTGGACGTTCTTCGCGACCTGGTAGGAGGTGTGGAGGTTGAACACCGTATAAGACGGCAGCTTCGCATATTGGTTCGACTCATCGCCAACCAGATACTGGCTGGAGACGATCAGCGCGTTGCCGCCGACCTTCCAGACGTCGGTCACGGCGTAGTCGATACCGACCTTGACCCGATGGCGCGGGATCGCGGGGAGCTGGTTGCCCGGTGCGACGTGGATGGTGTTGGTGGCCGGATCGGCAAACGGGCTTTCCGAGCCGAGCTCGAGCGGATCGAGGAAGCGCGCGTCGACGAAGGCGTAGCTCGCCTGGAACTGGAGCGTCGGTGACTTGATGTTGACCTCCGCCTCAAGGCCCTGCCGGCGGGTCCGGCCAACGTTGGAGAAATAGCCGAAGCCGGTCCGCCCGACGACGGGGACCGCGACGATGTCGTCATAATTGGTGGCGCGAAAGCCGCCGATCTTCCAGCCGAGAGTGCCGATGTTCAGCTCCTTGGTGCCGCGCAGGCCGGCTTCCACGGTCTTGGACACGACCTGCTTGAGCGGCGGATCGGAGACCAGAAACGCCGCAATGAGACAGGGCCTGGCGGGATCGGAGCAGCCGAGCTCGAGCGGCGTGGGCACACGGTTGGCCTCGGAATAACCGGCGTAAGCAGTCAATTCCGGCGTGATCTTGTAGGTGCCGCCGATGACGGGATTGAAGCGGGTGAATGTGTGATCGCCGTTCAGCGCAGTCCCGAGCTGATCTTCCAGCGAGATCCGCGCCACGTTGAAACGGCCGCCCCCCGTGATGGCGAAGGCGTCCGTGACGTTGAACGTATCCATCGCATAGAGGCCGTTATATTGATTGACGGTCCGCAGCGAGACGGGGCCGGCAACGGGATCTGATGTGGGAGTCGCGCCCAGGAAACCCCCGCTGCCGCTGACGACGTAGTTCTCTCCCATCGAGCCGATCTCGGCGGTGGCGTTGTAGCGCGTCACGCTGGCGTCATAGGTGGCGCCCGCCACGAAGCGGTTGTCATGGCCCAACACTTGATCGGTGTTGGTAGCCTGTCCCGACACGCCGAACGTGGTCGAGCGGATCGAGCCCCGATCGATCTCGCCGAGGATCGTTCCCGGAGCAAAGGGATTGGCGAGCTGCGCGCCATTCGCGCCGTTGGCGGCGGTGGTGTCATTGCCGAAGCAGAGCAATGCCGGATCGGTGCACTCCTGCACGTCGGTCGGATTGCCGTCGACGATCTTCTGCTCGAACCTGCGCACGTGGGCGGTACCTTCGAGCGTCCAGGTCGGCGTCGCGTCGACCTTTCCGGTCAGGTTGAGATAGCCGACGCGGTTGGCGGTGGTCTGCGGCGTGGTGTAGGTCGCGCCCCAATATTTGTCGAGCAACTCGGCCGGGACGGTGGCGCTGGCGCCGAAATCGTTCTTGGCGACGCCCATATTGGCGTGGAATTCGCTGTCGCCGGCCTTGTAGCCGACATCGCCGTAGAAGCGCCGCACGGTCGATTCGGAGAAGTTGCGGAAACCGTTGTCGCGCAGGCCTTCGAGCGCGGCATAGACGGCGTAGTTCTTGTCGACCTGCTTGCCCCATTGCGCCGAGCCCTGGATGCGGCCGAACGAGCCGCCCATCAGATCGAGCTCGGCACCCTGATAGGTGAAGCCGTCCTTCATTTGCAGGTTGATGGCGCCGCCGAGCGCATTGAGGCCGAAGGCAGGATTGTTCGTCACCAGCGTCACGGACCTGATCGCGGCAGTGGGGATCAGGTCCCAATTGACGGCGTCCGAGAACGCTTCGTTGATGCGGACGCCGTTCTGGTACACGGCAAGGCCTTGCGGCGTGCCGGTCACGGGGGAAGCGACGAAGCCGCGGAATTCGACATCGGGCGTGAACGGATTGCCGGTGACTTCGCTGATGTTGACGCCGGCGATGTTGTCACGCAGCGCGTCCGTGACATTAAGCGAACCGGTGCGCTTGATCTGATTGGCATCGACGGCGTTGATCGCCGACGGAACCTTGTCGACATCAAGACCCCTGCCGGTGCCCGGGGCAGTCGGGTAGACGTAGATGCGCGTCCGAGGACTGGCGGACGACGCAGCCCCGATGCGCGCGACGGGTCGCGTCGGCGCGGTATGCCTCGCCGCCGGCGGCGGCGCCGTCACTTCGACCGGCGGCAGGTTCTGGACATTGGTCTCCTCGTCCTGCGCGGCCGCGGCGGGGGTCGCAAAGACTAGCCCGGACACCAGACCGGTCGATACCGAGGCCATCAACAAACGACGCTTGAACGAAAGAAACTTGCCCATCCCCGCCTTCCCATCCGTAACCACCGGCTGTTTTGATTTTCGCCGATTGGTTCAGACGAGTTTATTCGGCCGTAATCGGTGCGCCAGCCACAAAAGGTCGGGCAATATCCGCTCCCGTTTTCCCGACCAAATCGGGAATTCTTCCCGATCATCTCGGGCGCGATCAGACGGCCGCGGTCGGAACCAGCGCTTCCACCGTCAGCCCGCCGGCGCCGGAGACGACGTTGAGCGTGCCGCCCAGCGCCAGAATCCGCTCGCGCATGCCGACCAGGCCGAAGCCGAGCTTCTGGCCCGGCTCCATGCCGCGGCCATTGTCGCTGACCCGCACCCGGGCGCAGAAGCGGCCGTTGTGAGCCGTCCGCTCTGCCGGCTCGATGACGACATTGACCGAGGTCGCGCCGGCGTGGCGGAACACGTTGGTGAGCGCCTCCTGCACGATGCGGTAGATGGTGAGGTCGGCGGTCTCGCCCGTCTCGCCCAGCGCGGGTGAGATGACGGTCTCGATCGCGACATCGGGATGCGACTCCCGCCACAGCCGCGACAGCGATTCCAGCGCCTGACGCAGGCCGAGCTCGGCAAGGCCCACGGGGCGGAGGCGCTCCAGCACGCGGCGATTGAACTGCTGCAGCGCGTTGATCTGTTCCAGCATGGCGCTGCCATGTTTTCGCACGGCCTCCACGCTCGGAACGCGTCCATCCGCCTGCTTCGCCAGCGCGCCGGCATGCGCGCGCAGCGAGAACAGATACGGCCCGAACTCGTCATGGAGCTCGCGCGCGATCTCCTTGCGCTCGATATCCTGGAGCGACACCGCGCGCTCGGCAAGGCGCCGCTTGTCCTCGACTGCTTCATGCAGGGTTGCGGCAAGGTGGTTGAGCTTGGTGCAGATCGCGGCGAGCTCCGGTGCGCCGCCCGGCGCGACACGGGCCTGATAACGCCCGGCCTCGAGCTCGGTCATCACATCCGCCAGCGACCGCAGCGGCGCCAGCGCCCGGCCGACCACATTCATCATCAGGAAGAACAGCGCCAGCGCGATCGCCGAGCCGACCTCGAGCTGGGTGACGATGCCATCCCAGATCTCCGCGATCTCGTCATCGGGATGCGAGGTGATCAGGAGCGAGCCGGGCCTGCCATGGATCGACACCGGCACGCTCACCGCGGTCTGCTCGGGATGAACCAGGCTGACGAACCAGACCGGGGGCCCGCGCGTCTCGGCATCGGCGTCGGCCCGCGGCGGCGTCAACGGATTGCCGCCGGCATCCCGGAGCGCGATGCTGACATGGCGCAGACGGCTGAGGTCGCGCGCAATCTGGTTCAGCCTGGCATCCGGATCGGGCGCCTCGTTGAGATCGGCCACGATCATCTCGATGAATTCGCGCGCGAGGCGGATCACGCTCTGGTCCTCGGCCTGCACGCGGGGACCTGCCTCCGCGACCTGGCGGCCGATATTGACGGCGAGCCCCAGCGCCAGCAGCAGCGCCAGCAGGAGGTTGATGCGCCCGCGCAAGGATAGATTTTGCCACATTGGTATCGCCCGTGCCTCGCGAAGCCTTGCCCGCCCTGTCCGATGACGTTGACAGAGGCGAAGCGGCGGATATCTAATCGGAAGCGTACAGCAATCCCGGCCGGGTTGCATGAGGCGACCTCGGACACATCGCTCACGCGCCTGTCCCATGTCGGTATCATGCGGCGCAGAGCCTGCAGGTTTGTCACAGGGAACGCGCTGTCAGGGGAACGCCTATGCGCATTCTGATCGTCGACGATCATCCCATCGTCGCCTCCGGCTGCCGTGCCGTGCTGGCCGACGAGGGCGAGATCGAGATTTTGGAGGCCGCCGACGCCGAGGACGGCGAGTGCGTCTTCATCGTCGAACGCCCTGACCTCTGCATCATCGACATCAACTTGCCGACCGTCTCCGGTTTCGAGCTTGCCCGCCGCATCCTCGAGCGCGCCCCCGAGGCCCGCATCATCATGTTCAGCATGAACGACGATCCCGCTTTCGCTGCGCGCGCGATCGAATGCGGCGCCAAGGGCTACGTCTCCAAGACCGGCGATCCCGACGACCTCGTCGAGGCGATCCGCGCCGTCGGCGGTGGCGGCACCTACCTGCCGAGCGCGATCGCGCGCAGCATCGCGTTCGCAGGACCGACGCTGGCGCAAAGCCCGCTGTCGAAGCTGAACGCGCGCGAGATGGAGATCCTGCGGCTGCTCAGCGCCGGAAAGAGCCTGTCGGAGATCGCCTGGCTGGTGCAGTCGTCGTACAAGACGGTCGCCAACACCTCGTCGATCATGCGCCAGAAGCTCGGGGTGAAGACCTCGGTCGAGCTGGTGCGGCTGGCGATCGACAGCGGCGTCGCCTGACGCGCGGTCGGCCGCCACAAATTCGGTCACACAAGCGTTGCAATGTTGATGTGGTTAGATGCCACGGAGCTTACGGCATGACGATTCAGACTGTCTCGACCAATAAGTCCTATGGCGGCGTGCAGGGCGTGTATCGCCATACGAGCCAGGCGACCGGAACTGACATGGTTTTCTCGGTCTATGTCCCTCCGCATGCCGAGGGCGCGAAGCTGCCCGTGGTGTGGTATCTGTCCGGCCTGACCTGCACGCACGCCAACGTCACCGAGAAGGGCGAATTCCGCAAGGCCTGCGCCGAGCTCGGCCTGATCTTCGTCGCGCCCGACACCTCGCCCCGCGGCCCCGACGTGCCAGGCGATGCCAACAACGCCTATGATTTCGGCTTAGGGGCCGGCTTCTATGTCGATGCGACGCAAGAGCCGTTTGCACGCAATTACCGGATGTGGAGCTATGTCACCGACGAGTTGCCCAAGCTCGTGGCGGGAAATTTTCCCGTCGATGCCCGGCGGCAATCGGTGATGGGCCATTCCATGGGCGGCCATGGCGCGCTCACGGTGGCGCTGCGCAACCCGCACCGCTACCGCGCAGCGAGCGCATTCGCGCCGATCGTTGCCCCCTCGGTCGTGCCCTGGGGCATCAAGGCGCTGACCGGCTATCTCGGACCGAACAAGGACGCCTGGCGCAGCCACGATACCGTGGCGCTGATCGAGGACGGCGCGAAATTCTCCGGCTTCCTGGTCGATGTCGGCGAAGCCGACAATTTCCTGAAAGAACAGCTCAAGCCGGAGCTGCTGCAGGCCGCCTGCACCAAGGCGGGCATCCCGCTGACGCTGCGGCGGCAGGCGGGGGATGACCACAGCTATTACTTCATCTCGACCTTCATGAGCGATCATCTGCACTGGCACGCGGAGAAGCTGAAGGCGTGATCTTCTTCACCCTCCCCTGGAGGGTGGGTGAAGAGCCCCTACTCCGGCTTGCCGTAGTTCGGCGCCAGCAAGCGGTTCCGGATCAGGTAGCTCATCGTGCGTGTCCAGGCGTCATCGGTGTTGCCGCGCATGTCGGCGCTCGCCGCCGTGATCATGGCGCCGGTCTTCACGTCGCGCAGATAGATGTTGAGATTGATGATCAGGTTCGAGACCTTCTGCACCATGCCGGTGATCTCGAGCTCGGCACCCAATTGTTCGGCGAGCTTGAGGTCGCAGCCGCCGCAGGCCTGCAAGTTGGCGAGGCGGGCGGCGTCCCTGACCGGCGCGATGTCCAGCACCTGGAACTTGCCTGAGTCAGCCAATTCCTTGCGCAGCTGCTCGCTGATGCGCAGCAGGCGCGCCTCCTCCGGCCTGGAGCCGTAGAACTCGCCCGGCAGGCTGGTGTCGATCAGCTCGAAATCGAACACGGCCAGCTTCGGCGGATCGGCGCACGCGACCGAAGGCGTCAACAGCAAAGCGGCGAGCATCATGAATGCTCGCATGATCGTGATTCCCGGCCTGGCGCGCGCGGGGACGAAATGCGGGGTTGCATGCCCTGACAAATTGGTCATGCTTGAAGCTGAGACAATTCTCCACCTGCGGTCAAGCCGGGGAGAACGCCTGGAGGAAACATGATCCGATGGTTGGCCGGTCTGATCGGTCTAGCTCTTGCCGCAACGAGCGCGTTCGCGGCGGAGCCTGTCCAGATCGGCGTCGGCTACCTCGGAATCGCCGGCACCAGATCGACCCTGTCGCTGGTCGAGCAGCCCGCGGAGAATGACGGCGTTGCCGGCGCGCGCCTCGCGATCGAGGACAACAACACCACCGGGAAATTTACCGGCCAGCGCTTTTCACTGGAGGAGCGGCGCGTTCGGGAAGACGAGGACGTGGTGCAGGCCGCGACCGCGCTGGCCGAGAAAAACGGATTCATCATCGCCGACCTGCCGGCCGACGCGCTGCTGAAAGTCTCGGATGCCCTGCGCGACCGCGGCACGCTACTGTTCAATGCGGGGGCAATCGACGAGCGGTTGCGCGAGGCCGATTGCCGCGCCAACGTGATTCACACCGCGCCCACGCGCGCGATGCTGGCCGACGCACTTGGGCAATACCTGGTCTGGAAGAAGTGGTCGCGCTGGCTGCTGGTGGTCGGCTCGCACGATGAGGACAAGCTGTTCGCTGACGCACTGCGCCGCACCGCGACGCGGTTCGGCGCCAAGATCGTGCAGGAGCGCACGTTCGAGGACAAGGGCGGCGCGCGGCGCACCGATAGCGGCGTGACGCTGATCCAGCGGCAGATGCCGGTATTCACGCAACAGGCGCCCGCTTACGACGTGCTGGTCGCCGCCGACGAGAGCGAGGTGTTCGGCGCGTACTTGCCCTATCGCACCTGGGATCCGCGGCCTGTCGCGGGCTCCGCCGGCCTCGTGCCGCGCAGCTGGGACGCATCGCAGGACCAGTGGGGCGCGATCCAGATGCAGAACCGCTTCGTCAAGCTGAATTCGCGGCGCATGACGGCCCTCGACATGCAGGCCTGGACCGCGGTGCGCATGATCGGGGAAGCCACCTCGCGCACCAATTCCGGCGACGTCAAGAAGGTCATCGACTTCATCAAGGGACCGGATTTCTCGGTCGCCGCCTTCAAGGGCACGCGACTGACCCTGCGTGACTGGAATTGGCAGCTGCGTCAGCCGATCCTGCTGGTCGACGGCCGCATGGTGGTGTCGGTCTCGCCGCAGGAGGGATTCCTGCACCAGGTCTCCGAGCTCGACACGCTCGGATACGATCGCCCGGAGAGCAAATGCAAGCTGAAGTGAGAACGCAGATGTTGCGCATGTGGCGTGTGGGGCTTCTCTCCGGACTGGCGCTGGTGGCTGCGCCCGCGCACGCATTCATCGCCTATGTCTCGAACGAGAAGAGCAACACGGTCTCGGTGATCGACACCGACAGCTGGACCGTCACCAAGACCATCAAGGTCGGCCAGCGCCCACGCGGCATCGACTTCACGCGCGACGGCAAGTTCGTGATGGTCGCGGTCGGCGACGACGACACCATCCAGGTCATCGACGCCAAGACGCAGAGCGTGGTGGACAGCCTGCCCTCCGGGCCTGACCCGGAGTTGTTCGCCCAGGATGCGGCCGGCAAGATACTCTACGTCGCCAACGAGAACGACAACACGGTGACCGTGATCGATCTCGAGAAGCGTAGCCGGCTCGGCGACATCCAGGTCGGCGTCGAGCCCGAAGGCATGACCATCAGCCCGGACGGCAAGACGCTGATCAACACGTCGGAAACGACCAACATGGCGCATTTCATCGACACCTCGACGCGGCAGATCGTCGCCAACGTGCTGGTCGATGCGCGGCCGCGCTTTGCGGAGTTCAGGCACGACAGCTCGGAGATCTGGGTGTCCTCCGAGATCGGCGGTACCGTGTCGATCATCGATCACGGGAAGCACGAGGTGATCGGCAAGGTCAATTTCGAGGTTCCGGGCCTGCGCAAAGAGGCGATCCAGCCGGTCGGCATCGGCATGACCAAGGACGACAAGACCGCCTTCATCGCGCTGGGCCCCGCCAACCGCATCGCCGTGGTCGATGTCGCCTCGCGCAAGGTGACGAAATATCTGCTGGTCGGGCAGCGGGTCTGGCACATGGCGTTCACCCCCGACGAAAGATATCTGCTGACCACCAATGGCGTGTCGAACGACGTCTCCGTCATCGACGTTGCCGCGCAAAAGGTGATCAAGACGATTCAGGTGGGCGAGCTGCCCTGGGGCATCACGATCGCGCCATGACCAGTCCCGCTCCGATACCCGGGCCACGCGAGGCGCCGGGCCCGGATCCGGCCGCGGCGCCGGCGCTCTCGATCGATCGCGTCAGCCATGCCTATGGATCGCGGCGGGCGTTGATCGATGTCTCCTTCAACGTGCCGCCGGCGAGCTTTACCGCCCTGCTCGGCCTCAACGGCGCCGGCAAAAGCACGCTGTTCTCGCTGATCCCCCGCCTGTTCGGCATCCAGTCCGGCCGGGTCGGCATTTTCGGCCACGACATCGGCAAGAGCCCCGGCGAGGCGCTGCGGCTGCTCGGGGGCGTGTTCCAGCCGCGCACGCTCGACCTCGACCTGTCGCTGACGCAGAACCTGCTCTATCACGCGGCACTGCATGGTATCAGCCGCCGCGAGGCCGCCGCGCGCAGCGCCGAGCTGCTCGGCCGCATTGGACTGGCCGACCGCGCCCGCAGCAAGGTGCGCGATCTCTCGGGCGGGCAGATGCGGCGGCTGGAGATCGCACGGGCGCTCTTGCACCGGCCGCGGCTGCTGTTGCTCGACGAGCCGACCGTCGGCCTCGATGTCAAGGCGCGCGCCGACATCATCGGCCAAGTCCGTCAGCTCGTGACGGAGCAAGGCATCGGCGTGCTCTGGGCCACGCATCTGTTCGACGAGATCATGCCCGATGACGACCTCGTGGTGCTGCACCAGGGCAAGGTGCTGGCGCAGGGACCGATGAGCCGCGTCATCAGCGAGGCCGGCGCGCAGGACGTCAACACCGCCTTCATGCGCCTGACCGGCGCGCAAACCATGCCGGGAGGCGGCGCATGAGCAGCATCACCACGCAAGACGCCCCGCGCGGCTTCTCGGCCAGCGAATACATGACCTGCCTCACCGGCATCGTCTGGCGCGAGGGCCTGCGCTTCCTGCATCAGCGCGAGCGCTTCGTCTCGGCGCTGGTGCGGCCGCTGGTGTGGCTGTTCATCTTTGCCGCCGGCTTCCGTCAGGTGCTCGGCATCTCCATCATCCCTCCTTACGAGACCTATATCCTCTACGAGGTCTATATCGCGCCCGGGCTGATGGCGATGATCCAGCTCTTCAACGGCATGCAATCCTCGCTGTCGATGGTCTACGACCGCGAGATGGGCAACATGCGTACGCTCTTGGTGAGCCCGTTGCCGCGCGGGTTCCTGCTGTTCTGCAAGCTGCTGGCGGGCACCGCGGTGTCGCTGCTCCAGGTCTATGCGTTTCTCCTGATCGCCTGGTTCTGGGATATCCCCCCGCCGTCATCGGGCTATCTCACCGTGCTGCCGGCGCTGATCCTGTCCGGGCTGATGCTGGGCTCGCTCGGCATGCTGATCTCCTCCGGCATCAAGCAGCTTGAAAACTTCGCCGGGGTGATGAATTTCGTCATTTTCCCGATGTTTTTCGCCTCCTCCGCGCTCTACCCGCTCTGGCGGGTGCAGGAAGGCAGTCCCTATCTGTACTATCTCTGCGAGGCCAATCCGTTCACCCATGCGGTCGAGCTGATACGTTTTGCGCTCTACGGGCAAATCAACTGGATCTCGCTGGCGGTGGTCGCGGCTTGCACAATCGTCTTCATGATCGGCGCAATTCTGGCCTATGATCCCTCGCGCGGGCTGGCGCGACGTGGGCCTGCAGGAGGCGAAGGATGAAGGTTCTAGCGATGGCTGCTCTGGCGCTCGCGCTGTCGGGCACGGCCGCCGGCGCGGCCGATCCGCGCTACCCCAATTGGCCCTGCCCGCAAGCCAAGGTGCCGGAGATCTCGCTTGCCGCCGTCTGGGCCGGTCCTGCGCTCGACGACGCCGAGACCAAATGGAAGAACGATACGAAAATCACCGCGCTGGTCGCGAAACTGTCGGCGCGCAAGACGCCGATCGACGAGGCCGAGAAGTCGGTGAAAGACTTTTTGGCCGCCTCTTCCGCCGACAAGACCGCCAACGCAAAGCTGTTGTTCGCCGGCCTGTTCGACACGCTCAACGCCCAGCGTTCGCAGGTCATGAACGGGCTCGAACGCGTCAGCCGCAAGCAGCGCGAGGCCGCCGACAAGATCCGCGAGGAGACGATACAGCTGCAGGCGCTTCAGGGCGCCACGCCGCGCGACGAGGCCAAGGTCGAGGCGCTCGGCAACGAGCTGATCTGGAAGACCCGCATTTTCGAGGACCGCAACAAGGTGGTGCGGTTCGTCTGCGAGGTTCCAACCACGATCGACCAGCGCCTGTTCGCGCTCGGCCGCGTGATCCAGCAGGAAATGGAATAGGATTCGCATCACTGGCCCGGCGCGACAGGTTCCCGGATCGCGTGGTTAACCTTTGCCCTGCTATCTGCCGGAACCAAATCGATCTAGGATGGCTTGTCGAAGTGAACTCCAGACGTCGGGAGGCCTCGATGGGAACCACAAGATTCATGTTCGCGGGCGCAGCCGCCCTCAGCATGCTCGCAACCAGCGCCCTTGCTGACGACATGACCGGGATGATCACGCGGATCGACCGGCTCAACGGCACGATCTCGATCCAGGAGACGCAAAAAGGGACGGTCGGCGCCAGTGCAGGCAGCGCCGGCGCGCTGCAGGAGTACAAGGCCAAGGACGCCGCGATGCTGGAGGCCGTCCATGCCGGCGACAGGGTGACCTATTCTGCGACCGAGGCCAATGGCACGGGCACGCTGACGAAGTTGGAGAAGCAGAAGTAGGCGAGGCACTTTCTGGCGCCGCGATCGCAGAGCCCCAACACGCTTATTGCTCGGGGCGCGGCTCGGGCTCGGCCGCGTCGGTTGGAAGCCTGGCGCGTTCCCAGCCGTCGGTGCCGTCGGGGTACCACGCGACGTTGGAATAGCCATAGGCCAGCGCGCGCTTGGCCGCGTTCCAGGACATCCAGCAATCGGCGAGGCAATAGATCACCAGCAGCGCGGCCTTGTCGCCGCCCGAGACGCGGGCGAGACCGCGCTGGAAATAATCCTCCATGGCCGGCGGCAAACTGCCGTAACCGGTATCCGGCAGCCAGACACTGCCCGGAATGTTCCTGCGCGGCGCATCGCGCCACACCGTGCCTCCCGGCAGGTTCTTCGGCTTCGGCGGCCGCGGCAGCACGTCGACGAACGCACCGCTCCTGGCGCGCCAGATCGCTTCGGCCTCCGAGGTGGCGAGCACGCGCGCGCCGGCCAGCGTCGCCGGCACCGGTGCGCGATAATTGTCGGTGCGATAGCCTTCGGGCTCGAACGGCTCCTGCTGCTGCGCGAACGCCGGCACCGCGAACGCGGCAGCGACGAGTGCCGCGGCAAGAGGCCGTCTCATGGCGTCTTCTTGGCCGTCTCCGCACTGAGCGGCCGGTCGCTCTCGTCGAGCAGTGGTACACCGAAATCGACCAGGATCTTGTTGATCTCGCCCTGGTTCTCCTGGATCAGCTTGTTGAGCTGTCGCTTCCAGTTCTGGTCGGCGGGGCGCACGCCCATGCCGATGCGATAGACCAGCTTCGGCCCCGTGGTTTCCTTCACCAGCGGCGTGACATGAAGCGAGCCGACTTTCTTCGCGTAGTAGCCGGCCATGGGCCCCCACAGCACGCCGGCATCGATCTTGCCCGCAGCGAGGTCGTCGATCATGGCCTGCGCCGAATTGTCGTAGCGCGT
The DNA here is from genome assembly GCF_004114915.1 of Bradyrhizobium guangxiense. Taxonomy (NCBI): domain Bacteria; kingdom Pseudomonadati; phylum Pseudomonadota; class Alphaproteobacteria; order Hyphomicrobiales; family Nitrobacteraceae; genus Bradyrhizobium; species Bradyrhizobium guangxiense. The sequence goes on from NZ_CP022219.1 coordinate 4,763,060, forward strand.
GTCGATCATGAGCGGATAGGGCTTGGCATCGCCCATCAGGCCGGCAAGGGCCATGTTGGTCGCCGGTGGCGTTCCGGCGACGATGCCGACATGCCTGCCCTTCAACTTCGGATCCTCGAGCGTATCGACGTCCTCGAGCCCGCTGCCGGCCTTGGCAACCAGCGCATAGGTCGTGCGGTAATAGGGATTGGTGCCCTGGACGACGTCATCGCCCTGCGGGAAGCCCATGATGACGTCGCAGCGATGCGCACCCAGCGTCATGCGCACGAAGCCGGTGGCCTGCGGGAAGAAGACGTAATCGAGCTTCTTTTTGAGCTTGTCGGCAAACAGCTCCGCCAGCTTGTTCTCGAACCCCTCGCCCTTCTCGTTCGAGAACGGCAGATTGCGGGGATCGGCGCAGACGCGCAGCACGTTCGGGTCGACCAGCTCGAATGAGAGATCGCCGCTGTCCTTGGTCTGCGCCACGGCGATGTCACCGAGCGCACAGGACGCAACCAGGACCGAGAGTGAAAACAACCAGCGACGATGTCGTCCGGCCTCCGTCATCGCGCTTCCTCCACGTTTTGTCTGAATGCTATCCATGCAACGCATGACGCGCCATGATTGCCAAACTTTGCTGGCTTTGACTTGTTGCAGTGCAACGCGACGAACCCTTTGAACTGAGGCGGAAAAGTGTCTCGCATCGCTCGAGTGATCGCAGCCTTGTCCCTGCTGGGGACAGCAACGCTAGCACGGGCCGGAGCGGCCGAATTGCCTGTGAGCGAAGTGGCACCGGGAATCTTCGTACACTCCGGGACCATCGCCCTGATGAACCGCGAGAATGAGGGCGACATTGCCAATGTCGGCTTCATCGTGGGCGATGACGCCGTGGCCGTCATCGACACCGGCGGCAGCTTGCGCGAAGGCGAGGCCCTGCTGGCCGCCGTGCGGGCCCGTACGCCCAAGCCGATCCGCTATGTCATCAACACCCACGGCCACCCCGACCACGTCTTCGGCAACGCGGCCTTCGCCGCGACAGACACGACCTTCGTCGGCCACAGCAAGCTGCCGCAGGCGCTCGCAACGCGCGGCCCCTATTATCTCGACAATTTTCGCCGCATCATGGGCAGCGAGTTGATCGATCCCGTGAAGATCGTTGCGCCAAGCCTGCTGGTTTCGGACACGATCACGCTCGATCTCGGATCGCGCCGCCTGACCTTGCGCGCCTGGCGGGCCGGGCATAGCGACAGCGATGTCACCGTCTACGACGAGATGACCAAGACCCTGTTCACGGGCGACCTCGTCTTTCTCCGCCACATTCCGGTCATGGACGGGAGCATCCGCGGCTGGCTCGACACGTTGAAGGAATTGGAGACCATCCCCGCGCAACGTGTCGTTCCCGGTCACGGCCCCGTGAGTGACTGGCCCGCCGCGTTGAGCGACGAACGGCGCTACCTGTCAACGCTGCTGTCCGACGTTCGCGCACTGAACAAGAGCGGGGAGCCGATCCGGGCCGCCGCTGACAAGGCGGCTGCCGGGGAGCGGCCGCGCTGGGAGCTGTTCAGCGACTACAACGCCCGCAACGCAACTGCAGCATTCTCGGAAATTGAATGGGAGTAGCTGGCGCGCTACGATAGGCGCTGGCGATCAGCTTCGCTGACCCCGGGACGAGATCAGATGCGCTGACTCGGAGGATCATGACCATGACCCGATCGACACGCCGCCTGCCCTTGATTGCCGCATTGCTCGGCATCGCCTTCGTCGCGTCCGCGCAGGCTGAAGAGGCCTACGATCCCTGGCCGGGCCTGGTGCAGGACATCTTCAATAACCGTCCGATGAACGACGGCAGCGCCGTCATCGGCATCGAGATGCCGTATCGCGCAGAGGACGCGGCGATCGTGCCGGTGACCTTGCGCAGCAGGCTGTCGCCGGCAGATAGCCGCCGGATCCGTTCGATCACGCTCGTGATCGATCGTAACCCGGCGCCGATGGCGGCGAAGTTCGAGCTCGGCTCCGATGCCAATGTCACGGAGATCTCGACGCGCGTCCGCGTCAACAATTACACCGATGTCCATGCGGTGGCCGAGCTCAGCGACGGCCAGCTCTATGTCTCGAAAGTCTATGTGAAGGCCTCGGGCGGCTGCTCGGCGCCGGCGGGAAAGAACGCCGAGGAGGCGCAGAACCGGCTCGGCCAGATGCGCTACCGGCAATTTGCGCGCGAGGAGGCGCCGGCGAGCCGCATCCGCGAAGCGCAGATCATGATCGGCCACCCCAACAATTCCGGCCTGCAGATGGACCAGGTCACGCAGCTCTATATTCCCGCCTTCTTTATCAACCAGCTGAAGCTGACGCAGGACGACAGCCCCGTGCTGTCGATGGAGGGCGGTATCTCGATCTCGGAAGATCCCAATCTGCGCTTCACCTACGTGTCCAACGGCGCCAAGCGTTTCCGCGCGGAAGCAAGGGACACGGAGGGACACGTGTTCCGCAACGAGTGGGACGTGGAGAAGTCCGGGACTTAATAGTCACGCCGTCATTCCGGGGCGATGCGAAGCATCGGACCCGGAATCTCGAGATTCCGGGTCTGGTCCTTCGGACCATCCGGAATGACAGAGCTAGATCAAAAACACCTCACCTCGGCTTCCGCCTGCGCGCGCCGCAAATCGTTCACCGCCGAGTTCGCCTGCTCCGAGGTGCGGAACTGGACGCCGAGATTGCCGCGGACCTGCGACATGCTGAGCGCGGTCTCCGCGGTAACATAGCGCTCATAGGGGACGATCGAGGCCACCACGTCGATCGAGCAGGAGCATTGCTCGATCGATTGCCGGCTCTCGCCATTCGCCTTCATGCAGCCATAGACGTACTCCGCGCGCGCCGACGTGGGATAATCATTGGCGTCCTCGGCCCGCGCCACGCATCCCGTCGCCGCCAGCACCGTCAATGCGGCGACAATCGGTCGTAGCTGTCCAGCCCATTTCATGCGCATCCTCCCGCTGGTTGCGATCAAAGCTATGCTATGCGTATTGTCCTGAAAAGCACTCTGTCAGAGGAAACGGCTCACAAGGTGATGAGAGCACTTGGTGTGATGAGGGCATTTGGTCGAACATTGGCGCTTGCGACGACGCTGGCGCTGACGCTGGTCGCACCAAGCCGTGCCGCGGATACGATCCGCCTTGCCGTGCAGAAAACCGGAACATTCTCCTGGGAGCTGGCCGCAATCCGCGCGAGCGGCCTCGACAAGGAGGCGGACCTCGCGCTGGAGGTCACCGAGCTCGCGAGCACGGAGGCCGGCAAGATCGCGATGCGCGCAGGCAGCGCCGACATCATCCTGTCGGACTGGCTGTGGGTGTCGCGCGAGCGGGCGCTCGGTGCCAAGCTGACCTTCTATCCCTACTCCAGTGCGCTCGGCGCGGTAATGGTACCGGCGTCATCGCCGATCAAGACGCTCGCCGACCTCAAGGGCCGCAAGCTCGCCGTCGCCGGCGGGGCGATCGACAAGAGCTGGCTGCTGCTGCAGGCGCGCATGAAGCAGGACGGCATCGACCTTAAGTCGGAGGCGACCATCGCCTATGGCGCCCCGTCTTTGATCGCCGCCAAGGCGCTCGACGGCGAGATGGATGCGAGCCTCAATTTCTGGAATTTCTGCGCCCAGCTCGAGGCCAAGGGTTTTAGGCGCCTCGCCGGGATCGAAGAGATCTTGCCGAAGCTCGGCGCCAAGGGCGCGGTCTCGGCTGTCGGCTACGTCTTCGACGAGCGTTGGGCCGCGAGCCATCGCGACGCCGTGGCACGCTTCATCGCCATGACCCGCAAGGCCAAGCAATTGCTCGTGACCTCGGATGCGGCCTGGGACCAGATCGCGCCGCTGACCGGCACGAGCGATGCCACCCTGCTCAAGACTTATCGCGACCGCTACCGCGACGGTATTCCGCGCCGGAGCATCAACGACGAGGAACAGGACGCGCGCGTGCTCTATCGCGTGCTCGCCGAGATCGGCGGCCGCGACCTCGTCGGCCCCGCAGCCGAGCTCGACTCCGGCACGTTCTATCACGCAGTCCCCGGAGACTGAGGTGCTGCGTCTTCTGTCGTTTACCCTGTTCCTCGCGATCTGGTGGACCGCCGCATTGTTCGTCGGCGGCGCAAAGCTGCCCTCCCCGCCGGCCGTGCTTCAGGTGATGATCGCGGAAGCATCAAGCGGCGCGCTGTTCCTGCATCTCGGCGCCACGCTGGCCCGCGTTGCGCTCGCCTTCACGTTGGCGATGTCGCTCGGCAGCGCCATCGGCTACCTGATGGGACGGGTCAAGCTGGCCGACCGGCTCGGGGATCCCTGGCTGATCCTGCTGCTCAACCTGCCCGCGCTGGTCGTGATCGTGCTGGCCTATATCTGGGCCGGCCTCACTGAGGCCGCCGCGATCGCGGCGATCGCCATCAACAAGCTGCCGACCGCGGTCGTCACCTTGCGCGAAGGCACCCGCGCGCTCGACCGCTCGCTCGACGAGATGGCGAGCGTGTTCGCGATGTCGCGCTGGCGCGCCTTCCGCCATGTCGTGCTGCCGCAGCTCGCGCCCTATATCGCGGCCGCCGCGCGCTCCGGACTGTCGCTGGTGTGGAAGATCGTGCTGGTCGCCGAGCTGCTCGGACGCCCGAACGGCGTCGGCTTCGAGATCGGTGTTGCCTTCCAGCTGTTCGACACACCGCGGCTGCTCGCCTATTCGCTGACATTCGCCGCGGTCGTGCTCGTGATCGAAACCTTGCTGGTGCAGCCGTTCGAAGCCCGCGCAACACGGTGGCGGCCCCGTGCGGCTTGAGGTCGACATCACAGGCAAGACCTTCAGGAGTGCCGCGGGCGGAACGCACGAGGTGCTGGCGCCGCTGAAATTCGCACTTTGCTCCGGCGAGGTCGGCGTGCTCATCGGTCCGTCCGGCTGCGGCAAGAGCACGATGCTGCGCATCATCCTCGGGCTCGACAGCGATTTCAGGGGTCGTATCGCGCGTCCGCCGCAGGCGCGGGTCGGCATGGTGTTCCAGGAGCCGCGGTTGTTGCCCTGGCGTTCGGTCGAGCAGAATGTACGGCTGGCGGCGCCAGAGGTGACCGACGCGAAGCTGTCGGAGCTGTTCAGGATTCTGGAGCTGGAAGCCCACCGCAGCCACTTTCCCGGCGAGTTGTCGCTCGGCCTCGCCCGGCGCGTCGCGCTCGCCCGCGCCTTCGCCGTCGAGCCCGATCTCCTGGTGCTCGACGAGCCCCTCGCCTCGCTCGACGACGCGCTCGCCGGCCGCTTGCGCGACGAGATCGCGACGCTGGTGGCCAGCCGTCCGGTGATGACGTTGCTCGTCACCCACAGTCTCGATGACGCGGTGCGGCTCGGCGATCGCCTGTTCTTCCTGTCGCCGCGCCCCGCACGTATCGTACAGGAAGTGCCGATTGCCGTTCCGCGCGCGATGCGCAGCGAAGCCGCGCTCGGCAAGATCAGGGCCGAGCTCGCGGCCTTGCCGCTTGAATCGAAATGAAGACCCGTGGTCAACTGGGCCAATTCGTCGAGGGAGGTTCACCAATGCGGCGTACGCTGATTGCGATCGGCATCCTCGTGGTCGCGGCGCCGGGCGCGGCGCTGGCGCAGGCCAAAGGCAAGGGCATAAGGCTCTGGAACCTGACGACGGAGACGATCTCCGGCTTCCAGCTCTCACTCGCCGGCAAGACCGACTGGGGCCCGAACCAGTGCTTGAACGACAAGGACAAGGAAGTCGACCACGACGAGCGGCTGCGCATCACCGGCGTCGAGCCCGGCCGCTACGACGCCAAGGTCGGCTATCCCAACGGACGCCAATGCGTCGTTCGCGACATCGAGATCAGGGCAGATGCGGTGTTTTCGATCGCCGACAAGGATTTGAAGGACTGCACCAAATAGGGCGGCGTCTTACGCCTTGTCGTTCGGGTGCGGATATTCGCAACGCCATCGTACGGCCTGCCATTTCGGGTGCTCGCCGACCCATTGCGCGATGTAGGGCGGAGCGGCCATCACGCATTGGCGGGGCGAGCCCGCATAGTTGAACACCAGATGCTGCTCCTCACAGGTCGCAGGCGAGAGCACCGCACACACAGTCACCACCAGGTCGATCGGGTTCATGCCGGGATCCTCTCACGGGGACGATCGAGATTAGCACGAAAGCTACGTTCCACGGAGGGCGAAGTTTCAACCCGGGTGAGACCTGGGATTGAGGGAACTGGCTCCGCTAAAGCATGATCCGGAAAAGTGCGAAGCGGTTTCCGGAATGATCATGCGCAAACAACAACCTAAAGCGCGATGACGATTTATCTTAATCTCATCGCGCTTTAGAAGTTCACCCCGAACACCATGCGGGCCTGGTGGCGCTCGAAATTGACGAGATCGAGATTTGCGCCCGATCCAGCCGGGCGTCCCCAGGCTTGCATGCTCCAGCTCAAAGTCAGCCGTGAGCGCTCGGACAGCTGGAAATAGGCCGTCGGGCCGACGAACAGGGCCTGGCCCGAAAACTCGCCGAGGCCGATGCCTTCATATTGCCGGAAGTAGCGCAGCTCCCCGCCGAGCAGCACGTCGGGCCGCACACGCACCAGGCCAGCCAGCGCCGCACCGATCGTCGAGCTCTTCTCGGACAGTCCTCCCACCTCGAAGCGCGCCCATTCCGGCTGATAGATCAAATTGAGGGCGCCGATGGCGAAGTTCGGGATGAGTTCGCGATCGAAGGCGAGGGTGAATTCGGTGCCGTACATCCGCCCTTTCGCGCCGCTGGTCTCGTCGATGCGGTCACCATGGAGCTCGGCGGCGACGGTGAGGCCGAACGGCGCGCGCTCGCGGTCGAGCAGGCGATAGCGCAGGTCGAGCGAAGCCCCCTGAAAGTTGAACTGGCGGCGGTCGTCGATATCGGGGACGCCGGTGATGTCGTGCAGGCTCGCGGTGCCGCCGACCTCGATGCGGAAGTTCGGCAGCGGGACGATCTCGATCTCGACCTCTTTCTCGATAGCACGATAGGTCCCGCCGCCCTTGCCGAACCGCCCGGTCGTCTGGCTCTGGAATTCGCGCTCGCCGGGATTGCCGACATCGGTGCCGATCATGAAGCCGAAAATATGCTCGGTATCGAAGCCCTCTTCGGCACTGACACATGCGGGCAGAAGCGCGACCGTGCAGGCAGCAATCGTCCAGAAGCTGTTGGCTCTCGCGCGCATTCCTGACACTACCACGGCTTCGACGGCGTTTGCCATCGAAGCCGCGGCAGGTCGTCAGTCTTACTTGCGCGAAGCGCAGGCGTACATGTTGATTTCCATGCCGACCGGCACTTCCACGATCTTTGGAGCTTTCCAAGCCATTCGGGGTCTCCCAAGGTATTGAGCGCGACATCGCGCGGCGCAAAACCTAGGGCTGCGTCAGGTGCAGTTCAAGCCTCGATTCGACTCTCGAGCTCGTCTGTGTCGATTCTTCGCGGCTGCATTTCTCTCTCGGGCAAAGCCAGTTCCCTCTTGGTCAAGCAGTACCTGAGGACAGGCTTGTGCAACGCACTCCGCGTCGAATCGACATCAACGACGCCGCGCCGTCAGCAGCCCTTGTCTGCCGTTGCGGCGTTCGGCTTGGTACCTTCAGCCTGCTGAGCCGCCGTCGGCTCACTCTGCATTTGCCGCTGCGCATCTTCGGATGACGCCGGCGTTTCGCCGCTTGCGCGATTCATCGTGCTGGTCGGCGGGTGCTGGCTGGTGTCACCCGCTGAGCTGGACCAGTGCGATTGCGCCGAGCCAACGGTGACCGGGCCAGAGCCGGCATCCTTGTCGGTGCTGGCACTGCCCGTGTTGCATGGGCCGGCGATAGCGACGCCGCCGCTCAACGTCAGGATCGCGCAGGCGGCAAGAACGGAACGTTTCATGTTCATCTGCATCTCCTCTTCTCCCGCCGCGCTGCCCCGGCGCCAGGCAGGACATCGCGAGGAGAACAGGCCGAGCTGCCTGATGTTCCGGCGGTCGGCGCGGAAATGCTCACGGAAAGCTGCGTCGGTTCCGCTTGCAGCGCTCACCGCAGCAATCGCAGCAGCGCGCGGCCAGCGGGCGCGTTGAGCTCCTTCGCATCCAGCGTTCCGTCCTTGTCGGGATTGGCCGCGTTGAAGCGCTGCTCGACCACCGACAGATATTCGTCGAGCGTCAGGGTCCCGTCGCGGTCAGGATCGGCGGCGGCGAGTTCTTTCGCCGTCAACCGTCCGCGCAATTCACGCGCATCGAGCGTGCCGTCATGATCGGGATCAAGCTTTGCGAACAGGGCGGCGGCCGCCTTCTTCACCTCGGCGAGATCGAGCGTGCCGTCATTGTCGGTATCGAACAACTTGACCGCATTGCCGGAGGCCGACCACGCCGGACCGGACATCAATGCAATCGTGAGCGCAAGCGCAACTGAGCGACGCGAAATCATCAAGACCTCCCAGACAAGGAGCCCTGGTTCGGGCTGGATAGAAACGACATAAATCCACAAGAGGCCCCCGGTTCAAGTCCTGAATTGCAACTTGCACGCGCGACAACCTGGAAACCAGCCTCGAGGGACCGGAGTCCGGCCGCTTCGCGGCGCGGAATTTTCTCAGCGTCTCCGCACAAGTCCAACTCGGCTGCGGTCAGGTTTCCGTCAGGTGACCGGCAGCTACGTCCAACGATATCGGCACGACACTTACGACTTTCGTATTGACGCGTTTTGCTTTCGGGCGGAGTGTTACACCCGCAGCGTCAAAAGGCGCGCATATTGGGAGGAACGGATGAAACGCTTTGCGATGGCCGCGAGCCTCGTCATGCTTGCATCGACTTGTGCAAGCGCACAGACCACCGAGCAACTGGTCAAGGGCGCGACTGATACATCGAACGTTCTCAATTACGGGATGGGCTACAATCTGCAGCGCTTCTCGACGCTGAACCAGATCAACAAGGACACCGTCAAGAACCTCGTCCCGGTCTGGAATTACTCCTTCAACGACGATCGCAGCGAGGAATCGCAGCCGCTGGTGTACCAGGGCGTGATCTACGTGACCTCGCACAACGCCACCATGGCGGTTGACGCCAAGACCGGCAAGCAGATCTGGAAGACCAAGGTCGAATATCCCGCCGAGACGCCGCGCATCGTCTGTTGCGGCATCATCAACCGCGGCGCGGCGCTGTACGACGGCAAAGTGTTCCGCACCACGCTCGATGCCAACGTGATCGCGCTCGACGCCAAGAACGGCAAGGAGCTGTGGCGGCAGCAGGCGGCCGACATCAAGGAAGGCTATTCGATGACGGTGGCCCCGCTGGTCGCGGACGGCGTGGTCATCACCGGCATCTCCGGCGCCGAGTTCGGCACTCGCGGCTTCATCGACGGCTGGGATCCGGCAACCGGCAAGCATCTGTGGCGGACCCATTCGATCCCCTCGCCGGATGAGCCCGGCGGCGACACCTGGAAGGGCGATACCTGGAAGCTCGGCGGCGGCTCGACCTGGATCACGGGGTCTTATGATCCCGAGCTGAACACGGTGTATTGGGGCATCGGCAATCCCGGACCGTTCAATTCGGCGGTGCGTCCCGGCGACAACCTCTACACCTGCTCCGTGCTGGCGATGGATCCCAAGACCGGCAAGATCAAGTGGCACTACCAATTCTCGCCGAACAATCCGTTCGATTATGACAGCGTGGCCGAGATGGTCCTCGCCGACATGAACGTCGAGGGCAAGCCGACCAAGGTGCTGATGGACGCCAACCGCAACGGCTTCTTCTACGTGCTCGACCGCACCAACGGAAAGCTGCTCGCGGCCAATCCTTACGTGAAGGTCAATTGGGCAACCGGCATCGACATGAAGACCGGGCGTCCGATCGAGACCGACGTCAGCAAGGACGCGCGCGAGGGCAAGAAGGTCACGGTCTACCCGTCGATCCTCGGCGGCAAGAACTGGGAGCCGATGTCGTTCAATCCGCAGACCGGATTGGCCTACGCCAACACGCTCAACTTCGGCGGCAAGTACAAGGCCGAACCCGTCACCTTCAAGCAGGGTGAATGGTATCTCGGCATGGACCTGACCGATCCCTGGCAGTTCGACGACGGCCCGCGTGGTCATCTCAAGGCCATCGATCCCATGACCGGCAAGTCGAAATGGGAAGCGCCGAGCGACATTCCGCGCTTCTCGGGCGTGCTGTCGACCGCAGGCGGCGTCGTGTTCTCGGGTCAGCTCACCGGCGAGTTCGAGGCCTTCGACGCCGACACCGGCAAGAAGCTCTGGCAGTTCCAGACCGGGTCCGGCATCGAAGGCCAGCCGGTGACCTGGCAGCAGGACGGCGTGCAATATGTCGCGGTGACATCAGGCTATGGCGGCGTCTACTCGCTGTTCTCCGGCGACGAGCGGCTTTCCAAGGGGCCTCCCGGCGGCTCGCTGTGGGTCTTTGCGGTCAAGCAGTAATCACGGCACGATGCTGAAGGACGTATCTTACAGGACGGCGGCGAAGATCGCCGCCGTCGCGGTGCTGACGGTCGCGCTTGCGGCGACTGTCCGTGCCGCCGATGACGCAACTAGCAATCCCATGCAGGCGCAAATCGACCACGGCAAGTCGACCTATGCCGAGAAATGCTCGCACTGCCACGGTCCGAACCTGATGAACTCCGGCACCATCACGCCGGACCTGCGCGTTTTCCCCGACGACAAGACGCGCTTCGTCACCACGGTGAAGAACGGCAAGAACAACAAGATGCCGCCCTGGGGCGACATCCTCAGCGACGACCAGATCGGCGATCTCTGGGCCTTCATCTCCAGCCGGAGGAAGCCGTGAGGGGCCGGGTCGCCGCGTGGAGCGTTGCCGCGATCTGCGCGGCAACGACAGTCGCACATGCTGCGGATGATCCGCTGAGGGTTTGTCTCGACGAGGGTCGGCCGCCGCTCTCGATGCACCGCCGCGGCAAGCCGGATGCCGGCTTCGACGTGTTGCTGGCGCAGGCGATCGCCGAGCGGATGGGACGGCCGCTGAAGATCCAGTGGTTCGAAAGCAAGCTGGATGAGGATTCCAGCCCTCAGCTCGAGGCCAATGCGCTGCTATCGGACGGACGCTGCTCACTGGTCGGCGGCTACGCCTTGACGGAGGATTCGCTCGTCAAGCCCGGCATGAAGACGGCGCGCCTGCCGGACTTTGCCGGCGCGACCCGCGACGACCGGCGGCGCCGCATCGCGCTCGGCGTGCTCGCGCCGAGCCGGCCATACATCTACTCGCCGATGACGGTGGTGCTCGGACCAAAGGCAAGCGGCCGCAAGATCGGCGATATCGGCGATCTCGCCGGGCTTCGCCTGGTGATCGAAAGCGGGTCGCTGGGCGATGCCATCCTGATGACCTTCGACAAGGGGCGGCTGATCGACAGCATCACCCACCTCGTCCCCGGCCGCGACGACCTCCTGGGCGCGCTCCAGCGCGGCGACCATGACGCGACGCTGATCGACCTCGCCCGCTTCGACGCCCACCGCGCCGCGCACCCCGACACGGCGCTCACCGCATCCGGCTATTACTATCCGATCGGCGCCAATCGCGGCTATGTCGGGCTCGGCAGCGATCCTGCACTGATCGAGGCCGTCAACAAGGCGTTGAGCGGGCTCGCAGCCGAGGGCCGGATCGCAGAGTTCGGCAGGCAGGCCGGCCTCACCTATCTGCCGCCGCGCGAGCCCGCGATTTTGGGCGACGTGTGGACGAAGATCATCCAGCGGTGATCCGGAAGGGCGCTCGTGTCCCGATGCGCTGCACCGCCTGTTCGGGCTGTGCTGCGTCCGGAGCACGAACTCTGCGCCCGACGGCCCTAAGACGATACCGATGACCCCGGGCCTGCGTGCTGCGCACGCATCCGCGTGATGGGTGATCGCCGCGAATGCGCCAATCTGTCTCGCCTGATGCCCATGGCGACGCCAGCCTGGTGCAGTACCCTGCCCGGAACCGGGAGAGAATCATGTCCAAGAAAATCGATCGCCGCCACTTCATCGCCGCCGGAGCCGGCGCCTTCGCGATGCCCTTTGTCTCGCGCAGCGCCTCCGCACAAGGCAGCTGGCCGTCGCGGCAAATTCGCATGATTTGCAGCTATCCCGCCGGCGGGCAGACCGACCTGCTCGCGCGTGCCTACGGCGAATTCATCTCCAAGCAGGTGGGCAAGACCGTGGTCGTCGAGAACAAGCCCGGCGCCTCCGGCGCGATCGGCACGGCCGAGGTCGCCCGCGCCGAACCCGATGGCCACACCATCCTCTGCTCGATCTCGACCACCTACATCATGAACCGGGTGGTCATGAAGAACCCCGGCTACGACATGGACAAGGACCTGACCCTCGTCAGCGTCATTCCCGGCGCCGGCCTGTTGCTGGTGGCGAACCCGAAGACCGGGATCAAGACTCTGGAGGATTTCGTCGCCTTCGCCCGCAAGAGCGGCAAGGTGAACTTCGGCACCTATAGCGCGGGCTCGGCCCCGCACATGACGATCAACGAGCTCAACAAGCAGTACGGGCTCAACATCGAGCCTGTGCACTATCGCGGCGAAGCTCCGATGTGGACCGGAATGCTCGAAGGCACGCTCGATGCCGCGATGGGAAGCTACACGGCGGCACAATCGGTCCTGCAGAGCGACCGTGGCACCGTATTCGCGGTGCATTCGAAGAAAGTCGACGCGATCCCCGCGATCAAGACCCTTCCCGAGCAGGGCGCGACATCGAAATTCTTCACCGTGAGCGGATTCTCCGGATGGGCGGTGCCGAAGGCAACGCCACAAGCCGTTATCAGCCGCCTGGCGGAGCTCTGCGTCGCGGCCAACAACGATCCCAAGGTGAAGGAAGTTCTCGCCACCTTCGTGCTCGAACCCGCGATCGGCTTCAAGGAGACCAACGAACTCTACCAGCGCGAACTGCCGATCTGGATTGAGAGCGCGAAATCGCTCGGCCTCGAGCCGGCCTAACTTTGAGGCAAGCGCGCCGACCGCCTCCGCGGCCCGGCATTCGACCAAAGCCTAGTGCCGGAAGCCCATTTTCCCGTTATGATTGCGCTCCGCCGCCGGACGACCTGCCCCGGCGGACAACAAGGGGCCGATCGCATGACACCGGATGCCGTCGCTGTCGCCGTTATGGTCATTCTGCTCTTTCCGATGGGCTATTTCACGCTGGCATCGCCCGCTTTCCTGCTGGTGAAGCTCGATATCCGGCCGGTCGCCCTGCTGTTGCGCGGAATGTTCAACGCCCATTTTCTGGTGATGCGCTTTGCCGCAATCATCGCAACACTCGCCTTGCTGCTCGACGGCCGCCCGCTTGCCGCGATCGGCGTGGGCCTGCTTGCAGCTCTTGCGATCGGCGGGCGCGGATGGTTCATGCAACGGATGGACGAGCAGCTCAGCGCCGGCGAAGCCGGCGATACCAATGCCGCAGGCCGGCTGCGGCGGCTGCATTGGAGCGGAATGCTTTGCAACGCCGCGCTGCTTGCCGCCCTGCTGGTCAGCATTCCCTACATTGCGGCCTCGGCGTAGACGGCAAGTGGCCACCAGGGCGGCTTGATCGTCCAGAGCGACTTCGGCCCGCGTCTAATGCGCGATGAGATTTAGACGAATCGTCATCGCGCTTTAGGTTGTTGTTTGCGCATGATCTCTCCGGAAACCGCTTCGCACTTTTCCGGATCATGCCCTAATGCTCGCCCGAACTCGCGATGCCCTGCTGCGCCTTGTGGATCGAGGACGGCACCACGCCGAAATATTTCCGGAACACGCGGCTGAAATGCGACGAGCTGGAGAAGCCCCAGGAGAAGGCGACGTCGGTGATGGTCTTGCCGGCGTGCGCCTCGAGCTCCTGGCGGCAGTTCTGCAAGCGCGCCTGCCAGATGTAGTCGCTCACCGTGGTGCCGCGCTCGGAGAACAGCATGTGCAGATAGCGCTTGGAGCAACCGAGCTCGGCCGAGATCTGATCGATGCAAAGATCCGGATCGCGCAAGTGCTCGCGGATGAAGAACTGCGCGCGCACATACATCGCCTCGGGTCCGACACGATCGAACATCGTATCGGCCTCGCGCAGCGGCAGCAGCAACAGGTCGATCAGCGAATCGGCGACGCCGACCGCGCTGTTCGCCGACAGCTTCGCCGCTTCGTCGAAGGTCGCGTGGACGAAATCGTGGGCGATCCGCCCCGTGCCCGTCTTCGCGGACAGTTTGCAGGCCGGCATCCGCTGTGACGGAAATCCGCGGTCGCGCAGCAACGCCTTCGGCACGATCACCACGTCGTGACGCGTGAAGGCCGGGCTGATGATCGAATGCGGACAGGAGACGTCATAGGCGATGATGTCGCCGGGGTTGATCTCGATGTGACGGCCTTCCTGCTCGAAATAGGACACGCCGTAGGTCTGGAAGTGGATCTTGATGTAGGGATGTTCGTTGGCCTTGGCCCGCGCCAACGTGTGCGCGATGCGATGCTGACTCACTTCGATCTGACAGAGCTTCAGACGCGAAACGCTCGTGTAGTCGATGCGGCCTTCGAGCGAGGACGCCTCCAGCGGATCGACGTCGAAATGCCCACACAGGCTCGTCAGCCCGTCGATCCAGCTCTGGATCTGGCGCTTCGGCGTCATGCCGGTCGTCGAGAGCGTGTGAATGGTGTCGGACATTAATCCAGCCACTGGTTTGATCCGGAGATTCGACGCGAATCGCGACCAGCGCTGCCGGAGCCCTCAGCCGTGATTGCGTGACGTTTACCTCGAATTTGAGCGGTCTCTTGGCACGAGCGCCATCGTTCCATTGCCACCCTTGAAAGTTAATCCTCCGCCTTAGTTGCAGCGCCGTCAAGGGGAACCTGCGCGTTGAAGGCGCTGTCAGAGGGACGCAGAAGCCGCTGAATTCGCTACTGCAAAACAAAATCTTCGCGTCCGTGCGCTGTCGAGCAAACCGGTTTCTCTCTTGGGCAAGTTTCCCGATGGCGAAGTGGTTAGGGATTGCGGCAGGAACAACAAGAACGGGCCGCTCCTGCACGTGGACCCGTGGCTCTCATCAGGAGGAGGAAACAGCACAGCATCGTTTCTGGTCCGAAACATGGACCGCCCTGCACGAGCAGACGCCGGACGAGAAGCCCGGTGAATTACCAATGCTTCGGGAAAAATAAACGAGACCAACGGAGGAATGACTATGCGCAAGGTGCTACTGGCGACCTTTCTTGGCTCAGCGGCGGCTCTCGCCGTCGGGAACGCCTCAGCCAATGACGAGTTGCACAAGATGTCGCAGAACCCGAAAGACTGGGTGATGCCGACCGGCGACTACGCCAATACTCGATATTCCAAGCTTAACCAGATCAACGCACAAAACGTCGGCAAGCTCCAGGTTGCCTGGACCTTCTCGACCGGCGTGCTGCGCGGCCACGAAGGCGGCCCGCTGATCATCGGCAACATCATGTACGTCCACACGCCGTTCCCGAACAAGGTCTACGCCATTGACCTTTCGCAGGAGAACAAGATCGTCTGGAAGTACGAGCCGAAGCAGGATCCGAACGTCATTCCGGTGATGTGCTGCGACACGGTGAACCGTGGCCTGGCTTTCGGCGACGGCAAGATCTTCCTGCATCAGGCCGACACCACTCTCGTCGCGCTCGATGCCAAGACCGGCCAGGTTGCGTGGACCGCCAAGAACGGCGATCCGAGCAAGGGCGAGACCGGTACATCGGCGCCCATGGTCATCAAGGACAAGGTGCTGATCGGCATCTCCGGCGGCGAGTTCGGCGTCCAGGCCCATATGTCGGCCTACGACATCAAGACCGGCAAGCTGGCATGGCGCGGATATTCGGAAGGGCCGGACAACCAGATTCTGGTCGACGCCGAGAAGACCACCGCACTCGGCAAGCCGGTCGGCAAGGATTCGAGCCTCAAGACCTGGCAAGGCGATCAGTGGAAGATCGGCGGCGGCGCCACCTGGGGCTGGATCTCCTACGATCCCGAACTGAACCTTGTCTATTACGGATCGGGCAATCCTTCGACCTGGAATCCGAAGCAGCGTCCCGGCGACAACAAATGGTCGATGACGATCTGGGCGCGCAACCCGGATACCGGCGTCGCCAAGTGGGTCTATCAGATGACGCCCCATGACGAATGGGACTATGACGGCGTCAACGAGATGATCCTCTCGGATCAGTCGATCAACGGCCAGGCGCGCAAGCTGCTGACCCACTTCGACCGTAACGGCCTCGGCTACACCCTGGACCGCGCCACCGGCGAGTTGCTGGTTGCCGAAAAGTACGATCCGAAGGTGAACTGGACCTCCGGCGTCGACATGGACAAGAACTCGCCGACCTATGGTCGTCCGAAGGTGCTCGACGCAGCTTCGACCGACAAGGCGGGCGAGGACCACAACGTGAAGGGCATCTGCCCGGCCGCGCTCGGCACCAAGGACGAGCAGCCGGCAGCCTACTCGCCGGACACGCAGCTGTTCTACGTTCCGACCAACCACGTCTGCATGGACTACGAGCCGTTCAAGGTGAGCTACACCGCGGGCCAACCCTATGTGGGTGCGACGCTCTCGATGTATCCGCCGCAGGGTGAAACCCACATGGGCAACTTCATCGCCTGGGACGGCAAGACCGGCAAGATCGTCTGGTCGAACAAGGAGCAGTTCTCGGTCTGGTCGGGCGCGCTCGCAACCGCCGGCGGTGTGGTGTTCTACGGCACGCTCGAAGGCTATCTGAAGGCAGTCGACGCCAAGACCGGCAAGGAGCTCTACAAGTTCAAGACTCCCTCCGGCATCATCGGCAACGTCACCACCTATGAGAACGGCGGCAAGCAGTATGTCGCAGTGCTTTCCGGCGTCGGCGGCTGGGCCGGCATCGGTCTGGCGGCAGGCCTGACCGATCCGACCGCAGGTCTCGGCGCGGTCGGCGGCTACGCGGCCCTCAGCAACTATACGGCACTCGGCGGCACGCTGACCGTGTTCTCGCTGCCGAACTAGGCCCATCAGCATCGCTCCGGCGCGTGGATCAACTCCACGCGCCGGCTCGTCTCCCCCGGGCTTCTTCGAGGATGAATCTCTTGCGTAAAATCTGCTCTGTCATTGCTGCGCTGATCTTGGTTGCGTCCGGAGGAATTGCGGTCGCGGACGGTCCGGCCGACCCGACCGCCGTGAAGAAGGAAGACGACGGAAAGTGGCTCGATAAGGAAGGAAATCCGACCTATAAGATTTCGGCCGACGGCACCGTGGACTGGTTCACCTATTCCGGATACCGCCGCTATCACTCCGACTGCCATGTCTGCCATGGGCCCGACGGCATGGGCTCCACTTACGCGCCGGCGCTCAAGGATTCCGTCAAGTCGATGAGCTATGGCGACTTCCTCGGCGTGGTCGCCTCCGGCCGCAAGAACGTCTCGACCGCACAGGAGAACGTGATGCCGGCCTTCGGCGACAATCCGAACGTCGCCTGCTACATGGACGACCTGTATGTCTATCTGCGCGCCCGCTCCACCGAAGCATGGGGCCGGCAGCGTCCCTCCAAGAAGGAGGAGAAAACAGAGGCTTACACCAAGGCGGAAGACGCCTGCATGGGCAAGAAGTGAACGTTACGAAGACTGCCAAGACTACTTACTGGCGTCTTATGAGAATTTGAGGAGCTACCAATGAAGACACGTGCCGCCGTCGCTTTCGAAGCCAAGAAGCCGCTTGAGATCGTCGAGGTCGATCTGGAAGGCCCGAAGGTTGGCGAGGTCCTGGTCGAGATCAAGGCGACGGGCATCTGCCATACCGACGCCTATACGCTCGACGGCTTCGACAGCGAAGGCATTTTCCCCTCGATCCTAGGACATGAGGGAGCAGGCATCATCCGCGAGATCGGACCCGGGGTGACCTCGGTGAAGCCGGGTGACCACGTCATCCCGCTCTACACGCCGGAGTGCCGGCAGTGCAAGAGCTGCCTCAGCCAGAAGACCAATCTCTGCACTGCGATCCGCGCGACGCAGGGCAAGGGCGTGATGCCCGACGGCACCAGCCGCTTCTCCTACAAGGGCAAGCCGATCTACCACTACATGGGCTGCTCGACCTTCTCGAACTTCACCGTGCTGCCGGAGATCGCGGTCGCCAAGATCCGCGAGGACGCGCCGTTCGACAAGAGCTGCTACATCGGCTGCGGCGTCACCACCGGCGTCGGCGCCGTCGTCAACACCGCCAAGGTCGAGCCGGGCGCCAACGTGGTCGTGTTCGGCCTCGGCGGCATTGGCCTCAATGTCATCCAGGGCGCCAAGATGGCGGGCGCCGACAAGATCATCGGCGTCGACATCAACGATTCCAAGGAAGATTGGGGCCGCCGGTTCGGTATGACCCATTTCGTCAACCCGAAGAAAGTCACCGGCGACATCGTCCAGCATCTCGTCGGCCTCACTGACGGCGGCGCCGACTACACGTTCGACTGCACAGGCAACACCACAGTGATGCGCCAGGCGCTGGAAGCCTGCCATCGCGGCTGGGGCACCTCGATCATCATCGGCGTTGCCGAGGCCGGCAAGGAGATCGCCACTCGCCCGTTCCAGCTCGTCACCGGGCGCAACTGGCGCGGCACGGCCTTCGGCGGCGCCCGCGGCCGCACCGACGTGCCCAAGATCGTCGACTGGTACATGAACGGAAAGATCCAGATCGATCCGATGATCACCCACGTGCTCAAGCTCGAGGAGATCAACAAGGGCTTTGACCTCATGCACGAGGGCAAGTCCATCCGTTCAGTCGTCGTGTTCTAGCTCGAAAGCGTCACACCAAGGAGGATCGACCCATGACTGTTGCACTCCATCCATCGATCGACAACGGCCTCAAACAGGGCAGCGGCAGCTTCGCCGGCGGCACACTGGTCTGCAAATGCAGCGACCATCCGGTCAAGGTCGGCATCAAGGGCGACGTCGCGCACAACCACGCCTGCGGTTGCACCAAGTGCTGGAAGCCGCAAGGCGCGACGTTCTCCGTCGTCGCCGTGGTGCCGCGCCAGAACGTCACCGTGCTCGAGAATGGCGACAAGCTCCAGATCGTCGATCCCTCCGCGGTGATCCAGCGCTATGCCTGCAAGGCCTGCGGAACCCACATGTACGGCCGCATCGAGAACAAGAACCACCCGTTCTACGGTCTCGACTTCATCCATCCCGAGCTGTTCCAGGAGCAGGGCTCGCAGGCGCCGCAATTCGCCGCCTTCGTCTCGTCCGTGATCGAATCGGGCGTGAAGCCTGAGCAGATGGCGGGCATCCGTTCACGGCTGAAGGAAATCGGGCTCGAGCCCTATGATTGCCTGTCACCGGCGCTGATGGACGCGATCGCGACCCACGTCGCCAAGGCCAAGGCTGCCTAAGCAGGGCTGCCAGGTACTCGCCAAACCCCGTCGGCTCGCTGGTCTCGACGAGGGCCAGCGAGCCGGACGGGCCCGGCCCCGGAGTTGGCGGCGATGCCGCCGCCTCCAGCCTTGCGCGCATTTGAGGGTGATTGGCTCCTCAGTCCTGGTCTCTGAATGACTGCGCAGTGCCGCCGACTTCCGTCTTGAAGTCCCCCCGGCGTCTGCGTTTCTCCCTCCCTCGACTGAGGCATCCTGCTTCGTCCGCGCAGTCCCTCTGGCGGACGAAGCCTTTTTTCGTCGCAAGCGCTGTTTGTGAATGCGCGGTTCACGCGGCGCGACGACGCGCCCTGCTTTTGACAAACCATCGATGCAATCTTTTCCCGGTGAGAACACTCGGCTGTGAACGCCGGGCCGGCGCGATCTCTGCTACGGTCGGGCCGTCACGATGCCGCACGACGTTCAAACAACTAAGAACAAAAACGGGGAGGTATCGAGCACATCCAGACATCGCCAGTGGCGTTCCTGCCTCCCACCGGGATTTGCCCGCGCGGGACGAAGGCGGGGATGCGACGACACGAGGTGTGAGCTGTCGCCAACCGGCGTCGGCGAACTTTGAATTTGGCATGCTTATGAAGAGCGAGGGACGATCATGATCAAGGTGAAGATCAACGGCCAGGAACAGAGCTGGGACGGCGACCCGGATCTCCCGCTACTCTGGTTCCTGCGCGACGAAGCCGGGCTGACCGGCACCAAATATGGCTGTGGCCAAGCCTTGTGCGGCGCCTGTACGGTCATTGTCGACAAGGAAGCCGTGCGCGCCTGCATCACGTCGGTCAACGACGTCGCCGGACGCGAGGTCACCACGATCGAAGGGCTGCATCCCAACGGCGATCATCCGGTGCAGAAGGCCTGGCGCCAGGTCAACGTGCCGCAATGCGGCTTCTGCCAGGCCGGCCAGATCATGCAGGCCGCCGCGCTGCTGATGGACAACCCGAAGCCCTCGCATGACCAGATCCGCGAGGCGATGTCCGGCAATATCTGCCGCTGCGGCTGCTATCAGCGCATCGAGAACGCAGTCCATCTCGCATCGACGGGAGTGTGACATGAATTTCATCGACAATCCCGGCAAGCTCCAGGGCTTCGAAAAGCATGGCTTCGAAAAGCACATCAAGGTCGAGAAGGTCTCGCGCCGCAGCATCCTGAAGGGGCTCGGCATCACCGGCGGATTCGTGCTCGCCGCCCCCGTGATGTCGCGCCAGGCGTTTGCCTATGAGACCGGTGCCGGCAAGATGCCGCACGGCGTCGTGGTCGATCCGCGCGTGTTCGTCTCGGTCGCACCCGACGGCATCGTCACCATCGTCGGGCACCGTTCGGAAATGGGCACCGGCGTGCGCACCAGCCTTCCGCTGATCGTGGCCGAGGAAATGGAAGCCGACTGGTCCAAGGTCAAGGTGCAGCAGGCCCATGGCGACGAGGTCAAGTTCGGCAATCAGGACACCGACGGCTCGCGCAGCACGCGGCATTATTTGATCCCAATGCGTCAGATCGGCGCCTCGGCGCGCACCATGCTGGAGCAGGCTGCGGCGAAACGCTGGGGCGTGCCGGCGACCGAGGTCAAGGCCGTCAACCACGAGGTCGTTCACAGCGCCAGCGGCCGCAAGCTCGGCTTCGGCGAGCTCGCCGCCGATGCCGCCAAGGAATCGGTGCCGAGCATCGAAGGTCTGAAGCTGAAGGACCCCAAGGATTTCCGCTATCTCACCAAGGGCCAGATCGGCATCGTCGATCTCCACGACATCACCACCGGCAAGGCGCGTTACGGCGCCGATGTGCGGCTGCCGGGGATGAAATATGCCGTGATCGCGCGCCCGCCGGTGACCGGCGGTAAGCTGGTTTCGTTCGATCCGGAGGCCGCACTGAAGGTCCCCGGCGTCGAGAAGGTGATGAAGGTTCAAGGCTGGCCGTGGCCGTCAAAGTTCCAGCCGCTCGGCGGCGTCGCGGTGATCGCCCGCAACACCGGCGCTGCAATCAAGGGCCGCGACGCGCTGAAGCTGACCTGGGACGACGGGGCCAACGGCAAGTACGACTCGGTCGCCTATCGCAAGGAGCTCGAGGAGGCCTCGCGAAAGCCAGGTCTCGTCGTGCGCAAGGACGGCGACGCGGATGCGGCTCTGAAGGGCGCGGACAAGGTGATCGTCGGCGAGTACTACATCCCGCATCTTGCTCACGTCAGCATGGAGCCCCCGGTGGCGGTCGCCGACGTCAAGGGTGACAAGGCGGAAATCTGGGCGCCGGTGCAGAGCCCGGGCGGTACCCGCGACGACGTCGCCAAGACGCTCGGTATTCCCGAGGGCAATGTCACCGTCAACGTGACCCTGCTCGGCGGCGGGTTCGGCCGCAAGTCGAAATGCGACTTTGCGCTCGAAGCCGCGCTGCTGTCGAAGGAGCTCGGCGCGCCGGTGAAGGTGCAGTGGACGCGGGAGGACGACATTCGTAACGGCTTCCTGCACACCGTCTCGGCCGAACGAATCGAGGCCGGCCTCGACAAGAGCGGCAAGGTGGTCGCCTGGCGCCACCGCAGCGTGGCACCCAGCATCGCCTCGACCTTTGCAGCCGGTACGGTCCATCAGGCGCCCTTCGAAATCGGCATGGGCCTCGCCGACGTGCCGTTCGAGATCGCCAATATCTCCTGCGAGAATCCGGAAGCGGCCGCTTATACCCGCATCGGCTGGTTCCGCTCGGTCTCGAACATCCCCCGTGCCTTTGCGGTTCAGTCGATGGTCGGCGAGATCGCGCAGGCGACCGGCCGCGACCAGAAAGACATGTTGCTCGAGCTGATCGGCTCGCCCCGCATCGTCAAGCCTAACGTGAAGGACCTGTGGAACTATGGCGAGCCGCAAGAGAGCTACCCGATCGATACCGCGCGCCTGCGCAAGGTGGTCGAGCTGGTCGCCGAGAAGGGCGAATGGGGCCGAAAGGTGCCGAAGGGCCATGGGCTCGGCATCGCCGTGCACCGCAGTTTCGTCAGCTACATCGCGACCATCGTCGAGGTGGCCGTCGACGACAAGGGCAAGCTGACGGTGCCGAGGGTCGACACCGCGATCGACTGCGGCACCTACGTCAACCCCGAGCGCATCGCCTCGCAGATCGAGGGCGCGGCGATCATGGGGCTGAGCCTCGCCAAATACGGCGAGATCAGCTTCAAGGACGGTAAGGTGCAGCAGAAGAATTTTGACGACTTCCAGGTCGTCAGGATCGACGAATCTCCGGTCGTGACCAACGTCTACATCGTGCCGCCCGGACCGGACACGCCGCCGAGCGGCGTCGGCGAGCCCGGCGTTCCGCCGTTCGCGCCGGCACTGATGAACGCAATCTTCGCAGCGACCGGAAAACGCATCCGCTCGCTGCCGATCGGCAAGCAATTGGAGGCGTGAGACGGAACAGCAGCGCGAGACGGAACACAAGCGGTCTCGCGCCGTTTGCATCGATCTGACAGGAGCAGATCGATGATCAACATTTCAAGGGCGCTCGCAGTCTCGCTGTCGGGCGCCTTTCTTTTGACGACCTCCAGCGCGTTGGCCCAAGGCAACACGACGCCGCCGACCACCGCGACGCGCCCCACCGCGCCCGACCAGAACTCGCTTCCCAACGCCAACGCTCCGCCTGCCTCGACCACCCAGACCACCGGGCAGCACAATCCCGATCCGAAGATTCGCGAGATGAACCGGAAGGAAAAGGACAAGGTCGAGCGCGAGGGGAAGTAGCGAGGGCTTAAGCGCGCAAGTCGCCCCACATCGTCTCAGGCCGGGCTTGTCCGGCATGACGAGGACGAGGCGCGCGGGCCACCCAACACACGCAAGAATGCGGCGGACGTTGCCGCCCGCCGCATTCGCCACCCCCCTTGCTGCTCCGCTGTCTTCGATCCGCCCGCGGAGCTATTTCTTCAGTGCGAACACCCAGATGACCCCGCCTTGAGGCACGTTGGCTTCGATGCCGATGTTGTTGGTCACCAGCGCATCCTGGATGCGCTGCGCGTCCACGCCCCAACCCGACTGGATCGCGATGTACTGGGTGCCGTCGATCTCATAGGAGACCGGCATGCCCATGATGCCGGAGTTGGTCTTCTGCTCCCATAGGAGCTCGCCGGTCTTGGCATTGAAGGCGCGGAAGTTGCGGTCATTGGTGCCGCCGACCAAGACGAGATCGCCCGCGGTCGCCGTCACCGAGCCGAACAGCTGCGACTTCGGGAAGTTGTGCTGCCACACCTTCTTGCCCGTCGTGGGATCCCACGCCTGCAGCTCGCCGAAGTGATCCGCGCCCGGCTTCGTCTTCAGACCGATATCCTCCGGCTTGGTGCCGAGCCAGAGCTCGCCCGGCTTCAGCGCGACCTTCTCGCCGGTGAACCCGCCGCAGAAGTTCTCGTTGGCGGGCACATAGACGAGGCGGGGCTTCTGGCTGTAAGCCGCCGACGGCCAGTCCTTGCCGCCCCATAGCGACGGGCAGAATTCGACGCGCTTGCCGATCACCGGCTTGTGGGCGGGATCGACGATCGGCTTGCCGCTCTCGGGTTCGATGCCCTTCCAGACGTCGGTGGAAACGAACGGCCAGCCGGCGACGTAGTTGATCTTGGTCGGCGTGCGCTCGAGGATCCAGAAGATTGCGTCACGACCCGGATGGACCAAGCTCTTGATGTTGCGGCCGTCGCGTTGCAGGTCGATCAGCATCGGCGCCTCGACCTCGTCCCAGTCCCAGGAATCGTTCTGGTGATACTGGTGATGGGTCTTGATCTTGCCGGTGTTGGGATCGAGCGCAAGCACCGAGGAGGTGTAGAGATTGTCGCCGGGATGGGTCTCGCCGGGCCAAGGCGCGGCGTTGCCGACGCCCCAATAGATCGTCTTGGTCTCCTTGTCGTAATTGCCGGTCATCCAGGCCGAGCCGCCGCCGTTCTTCCAGTCGTCGCCCTGCCAGGTGTCATGGCCCGGCTCGCCTTCGCCCGGAATGGTGAAGGTCCGCCACAGCTCCTTGCCGTCCTTGGCGTCATAGGCGGCGACATAGCCGCGCACGCCGAACTCGCCGCCGGAGCCACCGACGATGACCTTACCGTCGACGATCAGGGGCATCAGGGTCATGTACTGGCCCTTCTTGTAATCCTGCACCTTGGTATCCCACACCACCTTGCCGGTCTTGGCATCGAGCGCGACGACATGGTCGTCCGTGGTGGCGAGATAGAGCTTGTCTTCCCAGAGGCCGACGCCGCGACTGGTCGGATGCAACTGGAACAGATCGTCGGGCAACTGCCGCTTGTAGCGCCAGTATTCGTCGCCGGTCTTCGCGTTCAGCGCGATCACCTGCCCCATCGGGGTCGCCACGAACATCACGCCGTTGTTGACGATCGGCGGCGCCTCGTGGCCTTCGACGACACCGGTGGCGAAGGTCCAGACCGGCGTGAGGTTCTTCACGTTGGAGGCGTTGATCTGATCGAGCGGGCTGTAGCCCTGGCCGTCATAGGTGCGCCGATAGAGCATCCAGTTGCTCGGCTCCGGATTCTCCAGCCGCTGCGCGGTCACCGGCGCGTAGTTCTCGATCGGACCGGACACGGCGGCGGTCGAAACGAGGCAGGTGAAGGCGACGAAGCCGGACAGGTACCATTGCTTCCTGGTGATGGACGTTTTCATGGACGTTCCCCTTTTTCATCCGTTTGAATTCTTGTTTTGAATTCTTGTCGTTCGTCCCGCTGTCCGCCCATCGGCGGATACGGCCTCTCGTGACGCGGGCACGACCCGCACCGCCATCATCCTGGCTGCGCGCCACCTACCTTTCCGATGAAGTTGCCGGCGACGCTGAGCGAGCCGTCAGCAAGCGCGAGCGGCAGCGCAGCGAGCCGTCGCGGCGCCGGTCCAAACACGACCTGTGCGTCCGCACGAGGATCGTATTCGGAATTGTGACACATGCACTTGAACACCTCCTTGTCGCCGACATCGCTCTTCACCCAGGCGGTGACGGGACAGCCGGCATGCGCGCAGATCGCCGAATAGGCGATGATGCCGTCGACGGCGCGCGCTTTGGTCTTCTCGTCGAGCTCGGCGGGATCGAGCCGGATGATCAGGATCTCGTTGAGCCGAGAGGCGCTGCGCACCACCGATGTCTTGGGGTCCTTCGGCCAGGCATGCACCGGCGGTCCGCCGGCGGGCAGGTCGGCCGCCGTGATGAGCTTTCCCTCCTTGTCGCCTTCGGAGAAGACCAGCAAATCACCCTTCTGAGGCCGTTCGTCGGAGCCCGGCGGATCCTCGTCCGCACGGGCATGCGCGGAACAACCGAGGCAGGCGGTGGTGGCGAGTGCGCCAAGCAGGACCGTCCGCCGCGTCCGCGCGGCGCGCGCGTCGACGTCGGAATCCGTAGGGCTCTCGGACGATGCAGAACTGGACGTGATCGATGCGCGGGACATGTCCACAAGCAGGCGCTGGAACTCTGCCGAAAACAAGGCGAAGAGTTGGCACCGCAGTGCATCAATATGGCTTTGCTCGTGTTGATTGAACGGCAGTGAACGCATTCATGCGCGTTTTCGCAATTTCAACGTCGCACCACGCGATCGGCATGATGATTTTGCAGATCAGACCAATGATGCCGGAATTGGTGCAGCGCGCTCTCCGTCGCGGTGCGCAAAGCAAGCGGAGCAATACAGCTGCATATTCTGTGAGCGCCGGGTCGCTGGTCGTTATCAGGATCAGGACCTGAGTACGTGGCGCGGCGCGGCGATCGAACCGGCAACGGTTGCGGACGCCATTTCGAAGCTGTCGGCGATGCGGCGCGCCTTGTCGATGAACAGGCTAGCTGCCGGGGTTGGGCAAACCTCGCGCGCGGTCTGCTCGAACAGATCGAGCCAGCGGTCGAAATGATCACCCACCAGGCTCAGCGGCAGATGCGCCCGCATCGGGGAGCCGTGATAGCGGCCGCTCATCAGCACGACCGAGGACCAGAAATCCCTGAGCTTGGCGAGATGCTCGTCCCAGTTCTGCACGATCCCGAACACCGGCCCCAGCTTTGCGTCCTCGCGCACGCGTCCGTAGAAGCGGGTCACGAGTTCCCCGATCATCTCCTCGGTGATCCCGGTCCGTTCGATCGCATCCTGGGTCAACAGGTTCCGCCGTGCGGCCGCCGCCTCGCGCTCGGCCTTCAGTCGATCCGACATGTCCTTTGTGTCCGTTCCGTTATGCCCGCGGGCCGTTCGACATTGTCGAGCCAATTGCGCGCGGCGTCTTTGTCGCAGCGCAAAGTGCGGGATGCGGCGGCGGACGTCATAAGCCCGCCGCCGGTCGCCCTGATCAGGCGCTATAAGTGTAGAAGCCCTGCCCGCTCTTGCGGCCAAGATGGCCGGCATCGACCATCTCTTTCAGCAGCGGCGCTGGCCGATATTTGGGATCGTTGAAGCCCTTGTAAAAGACCTCCATCACCGAAAGCATGGTGTCGAGCCCGACGAGATCGGCCAGAGCCAGCGGCCCGATCGGATGGTTGCAACCGAGCTTCATGCCCGCGTCGATCTCTTCCGCCGTCGCGATGCCCTCCTGAAGCGCGAAGATCGCCTCGTTGATCATCGGGCACAGGATGCGGTTGACGGCAAAACCTGGGCTGTTCTTGGCGGTGATCGCCACCTTGCCGACGCGCTGGGCGAAATCGAGCGCCTTGGCATGGGTGTCGTCCGAGGTCTGTAAGCCGCGGATCAGTTCCAGCAGCGCCATCACCGGAACTGGATTGAAGAAGTGCATGCCGATGAAGCGGTCGGGCCGGTCGGTCGCGGCAGCGAGCTTGGTGATCGAGATCGACGACGTATTGGTCGCGACCAGCGTGCGCGGCGACAGGGTGGCGCAGAGGTCCTTCAGGATCTTGACCTTGAGCTCCTCATTCTCGGTCGCGGCCTCGATGACCAGGTCGCAGTCCGACAGCTTCGCCCGGTCGGTGGTGCCGGTGATGCGCTTGAGCGTCGCCTCGCGATCGGCCGCCGACATCTTCTCCTTCTTGACCAGGCGATCGAGGCTGCCGCCGACGGTCGAAAGCCCGCGGTTCACGGCCGCATCGGAAATATCGACCATCACGACCGAGAGCCCGGCCGCCGCACAGATTTGCGCGATGCCGTTCCCCATGGTCCCTGCCCCGATGATGCCAACGGTCTGGATCATTGCCTCATATCCTTCTCATCCTAGCGGGCGCGCCAGCACGGCACGGCCCCATTGTTCCTGCACCAGGGTCTAGCACCGCCACGGGGCGGCTGCGACCTGATCCGCCCTCTCCTTAAAGCATCCATGGCCGGAATAAAGCCGCCGCCAGCCGCAAAAAGGCATGATTTGGCCTTCCGGTCCGCGGCTTACCCCCGAATTTGCCCCTGCCCTTGCCCGTCGCAGGCGGAGGGACGGCTGGGCCAGGCACGCTTCGGACCATCCTCGATCTACATCAATCGGACGACGCGGCGCCGCTGACCGTGTGGTGTGGTTGACGCGCAATAGCCGGCGCGAATCCCTCGCGCAGCGATTGTGACATCGACCACATCGGCTTCGTGCCCAGCTGTCAGCGTCGCGCAAATGAAGAAGCATATTGCACTTCCAATCATCCTCACCGCCCTGCTCGTCGCAACGCCAGGCCTGGCAGCGGAGATCAGAGGAGCCGGTTCAACCTTCGTGTCGCCCGTGATGGCGAAATGGACCGACGCATACAAGTCCAAGACCGGAAATGTCGTCAGCTATCAGGCGGTCGGCTCCGGGATCGGCTTCAACCTCATCAAGAAAGAAGCCGTCGATTTCGGCACCAGCGACATGCCGCTGGACC
This sequence comes from Bradyrhizobium guangxiense, assembly GCF_004114915.1. NCBI lineage: Bacteria > Pseudomonadati > Pseudomonadota > Alphaproteobacteria > Hyphomicrobiales > Nitrobacteraceae > Bradyrhizobium > Bradyrhizobium guangxiense. The sequence goes on from NZ_CP022219.1 coordinate 4,791,142, forward strand.
CGAAGGAGTTGGACCGGCTCGGCCTGATGCAATTCCCGATCGTGATCGGCGGCGTCGTCCCCGTAATCAACATTGCCGGCGTCAAGCCCGGCCAGGTCCGCTTCACCGGGCAGGTACTCGCCGACATCTACCTCGGCAAGATCAAGTCCTGGAACGACCCCGCCATTAGCGCGATCAATCCCGACATCGGCTTGCCGAACGCGCCGATCACGGTGGTCCATCGCATCGACGGCTCCGGCACGACGTTCAACTGGTCGAACTATCTTGCGAAGGTGAGTCCGCAATGGAAGGCGAGCATGGGCGAAGGCACCGCGGTCGAGTGGCCGCTCGGCCTCGGCGGGAGGGGCAATGACGGCGTCGCCTCGCTCGTCGGTCTTATTCCTGGCGCGATCGGCTATCTCGAATACACCTACGCGCTGCAACGGCTCGACCGGATTTCCTTCGGAATCGTGCAGAACAGCGCCGGCAACTACGTCGTGCCCGACGCCGCGTCTTTCCAGGCCGCGGCCGCCAGCGCGGACTGGAAAGCGGAGAAGGACTTCCATCTCGTGCTCACCAACGCGCCCGGTGAAGACGCCTATCCGATCACGGCGACGACATTCGTGCTGATGCCGAAGACCCCGAAATATCCAGAGCGCTCCGCAGCCGCCGTCGACTTCGTCCGCTGGGTGCTGGACAACGGCAAGTCCCAGGCCGAGACGCTCAACTACGTCCCGCTGCCGCCCGCCCTGATCGACCAGATCGAACGCTATTGGCAGCAGAGCATCGCCGCCGTCCCCGCGATTTCGGCATCGGCGACCGTCAAACGCTGAACCTCGAAGGCCGATTGCAATATCGAGATCGGGGCTCACCGGGCTCCAATCCCGATTGACAGCCGTCCATTATTTCAATACTCGTTGAAATATGGAAAAGAGGGACGCCGTCGCAGCACTCGCCGCGCTCGCTCAGGACAATCGCCTCGACATCTTCCGCCTGCTGGTGCAGGCCGGTCCCGGCGGCCTGACTGCCGGCGCCGTGGCTGAGGCGCTGGGTCTTGCCCCCAACACGCTGACCTTCCACTTCGACCGGCTGCGGATGGCCGGGCTCGCGACCGTCCGGCGCGAGGGGCGTTCGATGATCTATGCGGGGCGGTTCGAGACCATGAACGCGCTCATCGGCTTCCTGACCGAAAACTGCTGCGGCGGGGGGTCATGCGCTCCGACAAAGCCGTCGAAACCGGCGCGACAGCGCAGCAAAGTGCCCGCAGCCTGAAAGGATAGACCATGAAGCGCCTGCACGTTCACGTGTCCGTCGAGGATCTCCCCCGTTCCATCGACACCGATTACGGCGACGGCACCGGCGAGAACCAGGCTCGGGTCGCTCGCGAGAAGCCGGAGCAGCAGTCGGCCTGCTGTGCGCCGCAGGTGGCGCCGGCGACCTCGCGGGCCTGCTGCTGAGCAAGGGGGCATCCGCAATGGACGCGATTATCTACCACAATCCCGAGTGCGGCACGTCGCGCAACACGCTTGCCATGATCCGCCACGCCGGTATCGAGCCGCACGTGATCGAATATCTCAAGACGCCGCCGTCGCGGGCCCTGCTGCAGCAGCTCATCGCCCGCATGGGGATCTCGGTGCGCGAGGCCGTTCGCGAAAAGGCGGCACCCTATGCGGAGCTCGGGCTCGGCAACGCGGCGTTGACCGACGATCAGCTGCTCGACGGGATGATGGCGCATCCGATCTTGATCAACAGGCCGATCGTGGTGACGCCGAACGGCGTCAGACTCTGCCGCCCCTCCGAACTGGTGCTGGATCTGTTGCCACCGCAGCGGGGCGAATTCGTCAAGGAAGACGGCGAGCGCGTGCGGCTGGATCGCGACGCCTGATGCCGAGCCTCGCACAGCGCGCCTTCGCCGAGTGGCTCGGGACGGCGTTCCTGCTCGCCGCCGTGGTCGGCTCCGGGATCATGGCGCAGCGACTGTCCGGTGGAAACGTCGCACTGGCGCTGTTGTGCAATACGATCGCCACCGGCGCCATCCTCGTGGTGCTGATCCTGACCTTCGGCCCGATATCGGGTGCCCATTTCAATCCGGCTGTGACGCTGGCATTCGCCTTGCGCCGCGAAGTGCCATGGACGGACGCTGCGACCTACTCCATCGCCCAAATCACCGGCGCGATCGCCGGTGTGGGGGTTGCCCACCTGATGTTCGAGCTTCCTGTCCTCCAGCTTTCTCTCACAGACCGTGCCGGGGCCGGACAATGGTTGGCCGAGGCCGTGGCCACCTTCGGTCTGCTATCGACGATCTTCGGGGTCGGACATCGCACCATCACTGCTGTTCCTTACGCCGTCGGCCTCTACATCATTTCGGCATACTGGTTCACCTCGTCCACGTCGTTCGCCAACCCCGCGGTCACCATTGCCCGTTCGCTGTCCGACACATTCGCGGGTATTGCCCCACAAGGCGTAGCGGCTTTCATTGCCGCTCAATTCGTCGGGGCGGCTCTCGCCGTCCTGCTCGCGCGATGGCTTTGGGCTTGCGAAAGGCGGAGCCCTCCGGGAATCACGTCAGAAGAGCCTGCATGACGCGGCACCAACAGCTTTTTGATTGAACCGCGTTTTCAAACCGTCACTCCCGGGTATTCTGTGGCTGTCAACAAAACCCGCTGGAACCAGTCCGTGAGGCGATTTCGAACGGCCGATATCGACGATCAGGAGCCATTCCGCCCGGCGCAACAGCGTCAGGCCGGATGAACGACTTCGTACGATCCATTGGCGCTGCGTTCTCGCTGATCCGCGGAGCCGACGCTGAGCTGCTCGGCATCGTCGCATTGTCGGTTCGTGTCAGCCTGACCGCGAGCATCATTGCCCTGCTGATCGGCGCGCCGATCGGGACCTTGCTCGCGATCACCCGTTTCCGCGGCCGGCAGGTGATCATCGTGCTGACCAATGCGCTGCTCGGCCTTCCGCCGGTCGTGGTCGGGCTCGCGCTCTATCTTCTGCTGTCGCGGTCCGGCCCGCTCGGAGCGGCCGGACTGCTGTTCACGCCGGCCGCCATGGTGATCGCGCAGACGCTGCTCGCCACCCCGATCGTGGTGGCGCTGGTGCATCGGCCCGCCAGCCTGCTATGGGCGGAATATGGCGATCTGGCGCGGATCGACGGACTGTCGGCCTTCCGCAGCATGGCGCTTCTGTTCGCGCTCGGCCGGACTTCGCTGCTGACGGCCTTTCTCGCCGCGTTCGGACGCGCCATCGCCGAGGTCGGCGCCATCATCATCGTCGGCGGCAACATCCGCGGCTTCACGCGCACGATGACGACCGCGATCGCGCTGGAGACCAGCAAGGGCGCCCTGCCGCTGGCGCTCGGGCTCGGGCTGATCCTGCTCGCGCTCAGCGTCGCGGTGTCGACCGTCGCCTTCCTGCTAGTGGGACGCGTTGGGGAAAAATAGCTGCTCGCCGCCGACCTTGTACCCGGCGATCGCCTCCTGTCCCTTCGGCGAGAGGAGCCAGTCTATGAAGGCCTGCCCGTCCTTGGCCTTCACGTTCGGGTGCTTTTCAGGATTGACCAGCATGACGCCGTACTGGTTGAACAGCCGCTTGTCCCCTTCCATCAGGATGGCGAGTTCGCCGCGGTTCTTGAACGACAGCCAGGTGCCGCGATCCGACAGCAGATAGGTGTTCGACGACGAAGCCATGTTCAGCGCCGGGCCCATGCCCTGGCCGATCTCCCGATACCAGCCGTCCTTTGCCGCGCCGACGTCGACGCCCGCTTCCTTCCAAAGCCGGAGCTCGGCCGCATGCGTGCCGGACTTGTCGCCGCGCGAAACGAACGGCGCCTTGGCCGCCGCGATCTTGCGCAACGCATCCGTGACGTCCTTGCTGCCGGTGATCTTGGCGGGATCGCTCTTCGGGCCGATGATGACGAAGTCGTTGTACATGACGTCGAAGCGCCTCACACCCTGCCCTTCCGACATGAACTTGTCTTCGGCTGCCCTGTCATGGACGAACACCACGTCGGCATCGCCGCGCCGCCCGATATCCAGCGCCTGGCCGGTACCGACGGCAACGACCTTCACGCTGATGCCCTCCTCCTCTGCGAACAGCGGCAGCAAATGGCCGAACAGGCCTGATTGTTCCGTCGAGGTGGTGGAGGCCACAGTGATGGCGCGATCCTGCGCAACCGCGATCGTGGACCAGAGCAAAACCGCTCCGATGGCAACTCGTCTCTTCATCCCTCGTCCTCGCACCAGATGGCGGGTGTTCCAAGCTACCCGGAGCGGCCGACGCAGGGAACCCCACCTTCGGTGCATGACTCCCTGGACCATCCTTGCGACGCGCGTCGATTGGGAACGACCCTTCCGCGCAAGTTGTTGACGGTGAACCCAGGAGGAGAACGAGATGAAGAAGCTCATCTTGGCATCGGCATGCGGTCACGCTATGGCTTCACGACGACGCAGCCTCTCGGTGACGGCTGCATTTCATTCGGTCACCACCCACGCGAGGAACGTGTGGATGTTCTGCAATTGATCTCGCCTACATTGACAGGGATGTGACGGCCGGGGCAGCTTTTGATATTGCTGACGAATCAGCGATTGCCTCACGCCCGAGTACCTCTTGGACAACTCCTAGTGCTTTCGAGACTGATATCGTTGCTGCGCCGCATCCCTGCGGTGAAATGGGCTTTCGCCCGGCTTCGGCCAGCGCCGCATGGCGGCAGCATCGACGTCCCGCCGGCCGTCGAGGACGTCTCGCCTGTCATCAACGAAGACACTACGGCAAAAGACATCGCAGCCGAAACCATCGCGGAAGCCGCCTCGGCTGACGTCACCGTGACCAACACGGTTTCGGCGCGCGACGACGCCGACCTCGCGGCTCCTTCTCTCCAGGATGATACTGCAATCTCCATTGTCGCGGAGAGTCCGCCGGCCGCGCCAACCGACGCCAGCGCTAACGACGATTCCTCCCGCGAGACGCCGTCCGACATCGAGCCGGTCGTCGAGCCGGAGTCTTCGGTCCCGGCCGCCGAGATCGAAGTCGCGACAGAAGATGCTCCCGAGCCCGTCATCAGCAACGATCCTGCGGTGGAAATCGCCGTGACGGTCGAGTCCGTCGACGTGGAGCCGGTTGCGACCGATGCCGTCAGCCAACCGGTCGAAGCCGCGGAACCCGGCGTCAGCACCGATCCAATCCCGGTCGAGGCCGAGGCCGACGTCCTGGCTGAGACATCGTCGTCGCCCCTCGACGTCGAGGGTGCTCCCGTTGATGCTCCTGCCCTCGTCACGGACGATGATTGTTCGCCTGATGCCAACGTGGACGTTGAGCCGACCCTAGGCGAGTCGCGCGTCACATCTGCCGATGCCGAAGCGCCGGCAGAGCCTGCTCCCGAGAATCGCCGCGACAGCGCTCCCTCGCTCGGCGATGCCATGGTCATCGAGCCGGCTGCTGCGGATCTTGCTGTGCCCGCCGTCGCGCAGCACAGTTCCACCGAAGCGGCCAGCGTCGTCACCGACATCGAGACAGCTCCGGTTCTCGTCTCTCCTTCTCCGCAACGACGCAGCACGCCGAAAGCACGTGCGAGAGCCGCCGAACCTACCGATCGCGCCACGCTGATCCGGCAGCGCTGGGCGGAAAGCGGGATCAGAATGTGGAATCCTCGGCTTCACGGCACCGGCGAAGCCACGCTGAACATCCAGGGTAGTATCGGGCTGCTGCCGCCCGCGCCCGGCGAGACAATGCCGCGCTACGACAAGCTGGAATTCAAGTTGCTCGGCGGACAGATCGTCTGCGAGGGCGTCATCGTGGACGCCCCCGTGCAGGCGAGCCATCGCAATTTCACGCGGCTGGCCGAACCCGGGAAACTCGAGCGGGTCCGCGAACCGGCCCGGGAACGCCAGGCTGCTCTCGCCTGATCCTTTCTCCTGCGACCGCCGCGATGTGCTAGGCTGATATCCCGACATGGGAAATCGCATATGCACACAAGCCCGTTGCTTCTGGTCGTGATCGCTACATTTTGCATCTCACAGCCGGCCGTCGCTGCCGGCAAACGGACACGTCATGACGTCGCGACCGTTGGCGCCACTGATCCAGCCGCGTCCTACAAGGCCGACCGGCTCTCCTCCTCGCGCGGAGAGTCGATCCTCAACACGCCGGGCCAGACCACCGTGCTGACGCGACAGATGCTCGACGACATGAACGCGACCAGCCTCAGAGGCGCCATGCGCTCGATCGCCGGCGTGACCATCGGGCGCTAAGCCTCCCACCCGGCTTTTCGCCGACAGGCTGCTATCCCGCGCGGCGGATCAATGTTCCTCACACGAAGCAGTTGCCGGCAATGCCGGCCGCAACGTAACCTGCGCGCGGTCGAGCCGCGATATCCGCCCGATCAAAACGACAAGAACACGATGGGAGGCAAACCATGAGAACGATCACGGCGGCATTGTGCGCGCTGGCACTGCTCGCGACGGGCGCGCGAGCGCAGACCATCGAGGATTTCCTGGCGACGGTCATGCAGAAGTGGACGGCGCCGTTCGAGCCGTTCCAGCTCATCGGCAACATCTACTATGTCGGGACCGAGGGTATCGCCGTCTACGCTATCAAGACATCGCAGGGCCTGATCCTGATGGACACGGCGATGCCCCAGTCGACCGGCATGATCAAGGACAACATCGCCAAGCTCGGCTTCAAGGTCGCCGACATCAAAATCGTCCTCAACTCGCACGCGCATCTCGATCACACCGGCGGTTTTGCCGAGATCAAGAAGGAAACCGGCGCGCAGCTCATCGCCGGCGAGCGCGACAAGCCGCTGCTCGAAGGCGGCTACTATCCCGGCGACGAGAAAAACGAGAACCTCGCCTTCCCACCGGTGAAGGTCGACCGTACGGTGAAGGAAGGCGATAAGGTAACGCTCGGCGACACCACGCTGACTGCGCATGCGACGCCCGGCCACTCGCCGGGTTGCACGAGCTGGGAGATGACCGTCAAGGACGGCAATCAGAGCCGCGAGGTGCTGTTCTTCTGCAGCGGCACTGTGGCCCTGAACAGGCTGGTCGGTCAGCCGACCTATCCCGGTATCGTCGACGACTATCGCGCGACCTACGCCAAGGTAAAAGAGATGAAGATCGACGTGCTGCTCGGCCCCCATCCGGAGGTCTACGGCATGCAGGCCAAGCGCGCGCAGATGAAGGACGGCGCGCCGAATCCGTTCGTCAAACCGGACGAGCTTGCAACCTATGCGACCGGCCTGTCGCAGGAGTTCGACAAGCAACTCGCCAAGCAGACCGCGGCGCTCGAAAAGAAGTAGCGGTCATTGGATGCGGTCTGTCACCTCTCTTCCATCGAGGAGGGCAACCGCATATGGATTTCACGAGGACTGTGTGCGGACTTGCCTCCGCCTCTCCCGCTTGCGGGAGAGGGAGCCCAGGGCCGCCGCATCGTGCACTCCATACGCGATGGCCTTGCCTTCGAGGGGAGAGGTGCGGCAAGACGTTGCGCCTGAGCACATGGTTAGCGGACCGTAGCGGTTCTGGCAGGACTTTGCTGCCGATAGGTCTGCTGATGCGGCCTCTTATCGTTAACGCGGCCTCACCAATGCACTTGACGGGTAGGGATCTGCCAGCGTGCACCCCGCGCTGGCCCGTCGGCGCGGGATCAATCTAACGCGCCCTTTACCCCCGCCGTGCAAGATCGCCCCTGTTTTCAGGGGATCCGGGCTCGTATTTCAATGCCTTTCGCCGATTTGAAGTCTCATCTCGCCGCCACGATACGGTTGTTTCGCGTTCCGGCCGACAATCCGGATCTGATGCGTGCGCAGTTCGACGCCTTTTCCAAGCAGGTCCCGCTGCTCTACTTCATCCTCATGAGCAACACGATCGCGGTGGCCTACACCTATGTGAACGTGGCGCCGGACTGGCTGACGATGATCGTGCCGAGCGTGCTCACCGTGCTCGCCGGCTTGCGGACCTATTGGTGGCTGCACCAGCGTCACCTCGTGCGCAGCGACGCCGACGTCCTGCGCAATCTGCGCGCCACCAACTGGCTGACCCTGCCGATCGGCGCCGGCTTCACCGCCTGGTCCTTCGCGCTCTACCCCTATGGCGATCCCTTCGCCAAGAGCCAGGTTGCCTTCTACATGGCGGTCACCGTGATCGGCTGCATCTTTTCGCTGATGCATCTGCGTTCGGCGGCCTTGATCGTGACGCTGATCGTCGACGTGCCCTATGTGCTGTTCTTCTTCGCCACGGGCGAGCCGACGCTGAAGGCGATCGCCGTCAACAACCTCCTGGTTTCCGGTGCGATGGTGACGGTGCTGTTCATCTATTCCCGCGACTTCGCCGATCTCGTCGCCAGCCGCAAGTCGCTGCTCGCGCAACAGGCGGCGACGCAGGCGCTCTCGGACGAGAATTTCCGCCTGGCCAATCTCGATTCCCTCACCGACCTGCCGAACCGCCGCCGCTTCTTCGCCGAACTGTCGAGCGCCTTCGCCGACGCCGAGCGCAGAAACGTTCGCGTCGCTGTCGGCATCATCGACCTCGACGGCTTCAAGCCGATCAACGACAATTACGGCCATTCGGTCGGCGACCGCGTCCTGATCGAGGCCGGCCTGCGCATCCGCGAGGTTTGCGAGGGCTTCGGCCCGCAGCGCGTGGAGTTCGCCCGGCTCGGCGGCGACGAGTTCGGCCTCGTCGTATGCGGCGATCCCGAGGATTCGGACCTGATGCGGCTCGGAGAACGCATCGGTAGTCAGGTCAAGCTGCCGTATCAACTCGACACCGCCCATACCGGGCTGTCCTGCTCGATCGGCTTCGCATTGTTCCCGGACTCCGCGACGACGTCCGAAGCGCTCTATGAATGTGCCGACTATTCGCTCTACCACGCCAAGCGCCATCTGCGCGGCCGCACCGTGATCTTCTCGAGCGAGCTCGAAGCCGAGATCCGCAGCCGCGGCGTCATCGAGAACCTGTTGCGCACCTCCGATTTCGGCGCGGAGATGGGCCTGGTGTTCCAGCCAATCGTCGACGCGATGAGCGAGCACACCGCGGGTTTCGAGGCACTGGCGCGCTGGCACAGCCCCCGTCTCGGCTGGGTTTCTCCTGCCGACTTCATTCCCGCCGCCGAGCGCATCGGCCTGATCCGCCCCCTGACGCAGGCCCTGCTGGCGCGTGCGCTGGCAACCGCCAGAGCCTGGCCCGATGACATCCGCCTGTCGTTCAACCTGTCCGCTCACGACGTCTGTGCCGCCGAAGGCATCCTGCCCCTGATCTCGATCATCGAGAAAAGCGGCCTGTCGCCGCGCCGAATCGACTTCGAGATTACCGAGACCGCAGTCACCTTCGATTTCGTGCGCGCGCAGCAGTCGATCGCAACGCTGAAGGCAATGGGCTGCGGCATATCGCTGGACGATTTCGGCACCGGCTATTCGTCGTTGAGCCACGTGCACCGGTTGCCGCTCGACAAGATCAAGGTCGACCGCAGCTTCGTCGCCGATATCAACGAGAATCCGGTGAGCCACAAGATCGTCAAGTCGCTCGCGGGCCTCTGCGACGACATGGAGATCGCCTGTGTGGTCGAGGGCGTCGAGACCCGCGCCCAGCTCGACAGCCTGCGCCGGCTCGGCTGCGATTTCATCCAGGGGTATTATTTCGCCAAACCCATGCCGGCTGATGCGATCGTCGACTATCTGGCGAACGAACGCCAGCGCCTCGACGGCAGCGGAGCCAAGGTGTGGCCTAAAGCGCGATGAGACTTGGATGAATCGTCATCGCGCTTTAGCTTTTTGTTTGCGCATGATCTTTCCGGAAAACCGCTTCGCGCTTTTCCGGATCATGCCTTAGCGTCAGACGGCGCAGTAGCGCTCCTGGATGTCCTTGTCCGCGAGCAGCGCCGCGGCGCTGCTCTGGTGCACGACCTCGCCCTGATCGATGATCACAGCGCGGTCGGCCAGCCGCAGCGCCCATTCGACGTTCTGCTCGACCAGCAGCAGCGTCTTGCCCTCGTCGCGCAGGCGGCGGAACAGCACGCCCATCTCCTCGACGAGGACGGGCATGATGCCTTCCGAGGGCTCGTCCAGCAGGATCATCTTGGGTCTTGCGATCAGCGCACGCGCGATCGCCAGCATCTGCTGCTCGCCGCCCGAGAGCGTGACGCCTTCCTGGTCGAGCCTTTCCTTCAGGCGCGGAAAGGTCTCGGCGATCTCGTCGATTGCCGCTCGCTCCTCGATGTCGCTGCCGGCCGCGACGAGGCCAAGCCGCAAATTCTCGCGCACGGACAGGCCGGGCACAATGCGGCGCTCCTCGGGCACATAGGCAAGGCCAAGGTGGAAGCGCTGATGGGCCCGCAACGGCAGGAGATCCCTGCCCGCGAAGCGCACGTGGCCGGTCGCCTTCGGCATCAGGCCCATCATCGCCCGCAAGGTCGTGGTCTTGCCGGCGCCATTGCGGCCAACCAGCGCGACCACCTCGCCCTCGTTCACGTGCAGCGAGATGCCATGCAGGATATGGCTTGCGCCATACCAGGCATGGAGGTTCTCGATTTCGAGCAATGCGGTCTCAGCCATAGCCTTCACTCTGTCCGAGATAGACCCGGCGGACTTCCGGATTGCTCCTGATCTCGTCGGGCGCGCCGTCCGCGAGCAGCTGGCCGTGATGCAGCACCACGACGCGCTTCGACAGGCCCAGCACCATCTTCATCTTGTGCTCGACCAGAAGCACGGTGCGCTTGTCGGCGAGCCGTTCCAGCAGCGCGACCATGTCCTTGGTCTCTTCCGGGCCCATGCCTGCGGTCGGCTCGTCGAGCAGCAGCAATTCCGGCTCGGATACCAGCGCGATCGCGATCTCCAGCGCGCGCTGCTGGCCATGCGAGAGAAATTTTGCCAGTTCGGCACGCTTGCCGAGCAGCCCGACCGCTTCCAGCGCCGCATCGGCACGCGCATTCAGCTCGGACAGCCGGGCGCGGCTTCGCCAGATATCGTAGCTCACGGTCAGAGCCTGGGCCGCAACGCGGACGTTCTCATGCACTGACAGGTCCGGAAAGATGTTGGTGATCTGGTAGGAGCGCGAGATACCCTGATGCACGAAGCGGTGCTGCGGCAGGCCATTCAGCTCGCGCCCTCTGAAATGCAGCTTGCCGGACGTCGGCGTCAGTGCGCCGGAGAGGATGTTGAAGAAGGTGCTCTTGCCGGCGCCGTTCGGTCCGATGATCGATGTGAGCTGCCCGGCGGCAAAGGACACGGTAATGCCTTCGAGCGCGACGAAGCCACCGAAGCGCTTGCCGATCCCCTCGGCACGAAGCAGTTCGCCGCTCATGGCCGCGCCTTTCCGATGCCGAAGCCATCCAGCAGCGTGCCCCAGATGCCCTTGGGCAGGAACAGCACGAACAGCACGAAGATCGCGCCGACGAAGATCTGCCAGTGCGGCGTCCAGAGCGAGATGACATCTTCCAGGATCAGGAAGCTGGCCGCCCCGACGAAGGGGCCGAAGAAGCTGCGCGCACCGCCGAGCAGCACCATCATCACGATCATGCCCGAGGTCTGATAGTGCAGGATGTCGAGCGGGACGATCGACAGATGCAGCGCCAGCATGCAGCCACCGAGTGAAGAGATCGCCCCCGACAGCATGAACACGACCAACTTGCTGCGTTCGACGTCGTAGCCGCAGGCCCGCGCGCGCTGTTCGTTCTCCCGGATCGCCTCGATGACGGCCCCGAACGGCGAGTTCAGGATGCGTGACTGGAACCAAAGCGCCAGCGCCGCGAAGGCCATCAGCACGTAGTATTTGTTGACGGGGTCGAGGAAATTGACCTGGAGGCCGAACAGGCTGACGCGGTCGACGGTGAAGCCGCGCAGGCCGTTCTCTCCGCCGGTGATGGACGCCGCCTGGAGCGCGACGTAGTAGACCAGCTGCGCCAAAGCGAGCGTCACCATGGAGAAATAGATGCCACGGGTGCGGGTCGAGATGACCCCGATCAGAGCCGCAAGGCAGGTGCTGAGCAACACGGCGAGCGCGACTGCGGCAAACCACGGCACGCCATAGCGGCCGATCGCAATGCCGGTGAAGTAGGCCCCCGCACCGAAGAACGCCGCCTGGCCGAACGACAATAACCCCGTGTAGCCGAATAGCAGATTGTAGCCCATCACCACGACGCCGTAGATCAGGACGTTGACGGCCAGCGCCTTGGACGGCAGCAGCCAGGGCAATATCGCCAGCACTGCGATCGACAGCAGCACGCGGTGGTCGAGGACCCGGCCGAGCCCGCTGGCTGCAGGTTTGGCGAGCGCCTCGCCGCTCGATGGTCCCGTCACGCCGTCCTCCCTCTCACGCCGAACAGGCCTTGCGGGCGGATCAGCAGCACCACCGCCATCAGCGCGAACATCACGATGGTCGCCATTTCAGGAGCGAACAGCGCCACCATGCTGATGGAAATGCCGACCATCAGGCCGGCGACGACCGCGCCGACGATCGAGCCGAGGCCGCCGATCACGGTGACGACAAAGGCTTCGGCCAGAACCAGCGAGCCCATCTCCGGATTGACGCTGCGCATGGGTCCGGCGAGCACGCCGCCCAGCGCGGCGAGCCCGACCCCGAGCCCGAAGATTGCGAGCCAGACCCGGCCGATATCGACCCCGAGCACCTGCATGATGGTGGGATCGCGCGCACCCGCACGTACGATCAGGCCGACGCGGGTCTTCTCCAGCGTCAGCCAGAGGACCAGCAGCACCACCGCCACCAGCACGATGACGAACAGGCGGTAGCGCGGGAAGAAGCCGATGCCGAGATCGAGCACGCCGATCAGCTGCGGCGGGGTCGGAAACGGAATTCCGTCGCTGCCGAACACGATGCGCACGCCCTCAACCAGGATGTAGCTGAGGCCGAAGGTGAGCAGCAGCGGATCATCGATCGAGCGTCCATAGAGCCGACGAATCAGGACGAACTCGATCAGCATGCCGAAGACGCCGATCAGGATGGGAGCAAGCAGCAATCCCCACCAGAAGCTTCCGGTGAGCGATGCCAGATACAGCCCCGCATAGGCTCCGATCATGAACAGCGCACCGTGGGCGAAATTGACCACCCCGAGCATGCCGAACACGATCGTCAGTCCAAGCGCAGTGATCACCAGGACCGCGCCGAGCGCGATCCCGGAGAGAAGCTGCATGATGATCAGCGACAGGTCCATCGGCCAGGCTTTACGTGGCGTGGCCGAGCTCGCTGCAACTGCGCAGCATGTCGTCCGAGCCATTGTCGTTCGCGAGAATGGCGAACAGATCGTTGTCGCCCGCCATCGCCGACTTCTTCTTGGATTCCAGCACCAGCACCGACTGCACCGATTGATGGTCGCATTTGCGATAATGCTGCGGGCCCTTGGTCAGATCATATTGCAGCTTCTCCAGCGCATCGATTACCTTATCGGTGTCGGTGCCGCCGGCGGCCTGCATCGCGGCCAGCAACGATCCGACACCGGAATAGCCATAGGCGCCGTAATCGGTCGGGATCGCACCGCCATTGGCGGCCTTGAACGCCGCGTTGAAGCTGGCTGCCGACTTGCTCTGCGTCTCCAGGCCCCAATAATAGTTGGCGCCGCCGACCACGCCCTCGAACACGTCGGGGCCGACTGCGAGCCGCTGGTTGTGCAGGATCACCGGCACCACGATCTTCATCTGCTGCTTGACGCCGAAATCAACCGCCTGCTTGATCGCATTGGCCTGATCGCGGCCGAAATTGGAGATGCAGAGCACGTCCGGCCGCATCGACATCAGGCGCGGCATGAAGGTGGAATAGTCGGCGGCGCCGAACGGATGCAGGATCTCGCCGACGCTGTCGGCACCGATCGCCGCCTGCGCCCGCTTGAAGCCGCGCAGCATCTCATGCCCATAGGCATAGTCGGCAACGAGATGAGCGACCTTCATGCCCTTCTTCAGTGTCTGCCGGGCGACCGCAGCCGTCGTCATGTGCGGGTTCAGCGCCTCGTGGAAGGTGTATTTGCTGAAATCCTTGGCCTCGTTGATGGTGTCGGACTGGCTGATGGATACGTAGATCACGCCACGGGCGCGGGTGACCTCGTTGACCGCGAGCTGCACCGCGCTGGAGAGCGCGCCGACCACGGCATGAACCTTGTCCTTCTCGATCAGCTCGAGCGTGCGGGTCGCGGCCTCGCCGGCATTGAGCTTGTCGTCGCGCACCAGCAGCTCGACTTTGCGACCGCCGATGCCGCCCTTGTCGTTGACGAGCTTGACGGCGAGCTCGGCGCATTTGACCTGGTCGCGGGCTTCGGCGGCGAACGGGCCGGTCAGCGGCGTCGGAAAGCCGATGCGGATCGTCTCGTCTGCGGCGCGGCCGAGACGAGGCATGGCAAGCAGAGCGGCGCCGGCCGAAAGGCCAGCGAGCGCGGTGCGGCGGGGTATTCTCGACGTCGAGCCGGCTTTGGGCATGATTTCCTCCAATTGTCTTTTTTCTAGAAACGCTTCAGGGCTTTCAGGACTTTGGTGGGCGTGATCGGGATCGAATTGATCGTCGCATCGAACGGCGTGAGCGCATCGTTGACGGCATTGAGCACGCAAGCCGAGGCCGCCGCCGTGCCCGCCTCGCCGACACCTTTGGCCCCGAGCTCGGTATCGGCGGTCGGCGTCTCGACATGGGCGATGACGATGTCGGGCATCTCCATCGGCATCGGCACGAGGTAGTCGGCGAGCGAGCCGTTCATGAGCTGGCCGGTCTCGCTGTAGCGGCATTCCTCGAACAGCGCGGCGCCAAGCCCCTGCACGATACCGCCGCGGAGCTGCTCGTCGACCAGCATCGGGTTGATGACGCGGCCACAATCCTCGACGATGAAATGTTTCAGGAGCTTGATGAGGCCGGTCTCGACATCGACCTCCAGCGAGCAGCCCTGAATGCCGTTGGTGAAGGCAAAGGGATAGCCCTGCGGCGCGAAATGATGGCTCACGGTGAGCTGTGCCTGCGTGCCGGGCGGCAATGTGTCGGAGCGGAAGAAGGCGATCCGCGCGATCTCTGAGATCGGCAGACGGGGCTTGCGCGTTCCGGCGTCCACGACCTCGCCGTCGACGATGTCGAGCGCCGACGGCTGCTCCTGCAGAATGAGCGCGGCGATCTCCAGGATGTTGCGCTTGAGCGCGCGCGTGGCCTGCAGCGCGGTCTCGCCGCCGATGCCGGCGCCGCGGCAGGCCCAGGTGGCGCCGCCATGCGGCGTCACCTCAGTATCGCCGGTGATGACCTTGACGTGTTCCTGCGCCAGGCCAAGCTGATCGGCCACGATCTGGCTGATGATCGCTTCGGTGCCCTGACCCTGCTCGGTGACCGAGATCAGGCACCGCACCTCCCCCGACGGCGTCAGACTGAGGATCGCGCCGTCCTGCGAGGAAATGCGCGCACCGCCGACACCATAGAACGCGGGGCTCGGATTGGTGATCTCGACGAAGGCCGCAATCCCGATGCCGCGATAGATGCCGCGCTTGCGCACGTCCGCCTGCTCGGCGCGGAGTGCGTCATAATCCATCAGCTCGCGCAGGCGCTTCAGGCAGGCCTGATGCGACAGCGCCTCGAAGCGGTAGCCGGTCGGCGAGGTCTGCGGATAGGCATCGTCGGGAATGACGTTCTGCGCGCGGATGGCGAAGGGATCGAGGCCAATCTTGCTTGCTGCCATGTCGACCAGCCGCTCGGTGACGGCGCAGGCGATGGGATGGCCGACGGCGCGATACTGGCTGGGCTGCACCTTGTTCTGGAAGATCACCTCCAGCGTCGCGCGATAGTTCTTGAAGCGGTAGGGCGCGCCGATCAGGCGGATCACCTGGTTGCCCTCGACCACGCTGGTACGCGGATAGGTCGAGAACGCGCCAATCGCGGTCAGATCCAGCACGTCCATCGCCAGAATCTCGCCCTTGGCATCGAGCGCCATGCGGGCACGGACGCGATGATCCCTGGCATGGATATCGGAGACGAAGGACTCCATGCGGTCGGCAACGTATTTCACGGGCCGGCCAAGCAGGATCGAAAGGCCGACCACCGCCATGTCCTCGTGATAGACATGCAGCTTCATCCCGAAAGAGCCGCCGATATCGGTCGCGATGACGCGGACGCGGGCCTCCGGAATGCCGTAGTGGCGTGAATAGAGGTCCTGAAACTGATACGGGGTCTGCGTGCCGTGATGCACGGTGAGCATGCCGGCGGCAGGATCGTAATCCGCGACGATGGCGCGAGGCTCCAGCGTCACCGCGGTATGGCGGGCGAAGGAGAACTCCTCCTCCACCACATGGACCGCATACGCAAAGGCGTCGTCCACGGTGCCGTTGTCGAGCTGGCCACGGAAGCAAATGTTATGGGCGCTGCCGGGATTGACCAGTGGAGCGCCGGCCTCGCGCGCGCCGTCGATATCGACCACGAGTGGAAGGTCCTCATAATCGACCTCGATCAGCTCCAGGGCATCTTCCGCGATCGCCCGGCTCTCTGCCACCACGGCAACCACCGCCTGGCCGGCCCAGACCACGCGATCCAGCGGCAGCGGCCATTGCGGTGCAGAGGTCATGCCCTTGAAATGATCGAGCGTGCCGGTCCAGGGCGTGCAGATCTTGGCAAGGTCAGCCCCAGTGGCAACGAGATGCACGCCCTCGGACGCGCGTGCATGCTCGGTGTTGATCGAGACGATCTTCGCATGCGCATGCGGACTGCGCAGGAACGCGGCATAGAGCATGCGCGGCAGCTTGAGATCGCTGACATAGCGCCCCCGCCCGGCCAGCAGCCGCTTGGCGTTGGGCCGCGGCACAGAGCGGCCGATGTAAGAGTTCGGACGGTCGAGCGAGGTCAACGGCGTGGTCATGTTCCGCCTCCGCCCGCGCTCCGCGCCTTCATGCGTTCCTTGGCCACGGCGTCGATGGCATCGACGATCGCTTCATAGCCGGTGCAGCGACAGTAATTGCCGGACAGCGCGTCGCGAATCTCCTCACGGCTCGGCTGCGCCACCTGCGAGAGCAGCTCCTGGGCATTGACCAGCATGCCCTGCGTGCAGAAGCCGCATTGCAGCGCGTTGCGGCGATGGAATTCGGCCTGGAGGTCCGCAAGCACGCCGCTCTCGGTGAGCCCCTCGATCGTCTCGATCCGGGCGCCGTCGGCCTGCACCGCGAAGATCAGGCAGGCATGCGCGGCGCGGCCGTCGATCTGCACCAGGCAGGCACCGCAGGCACCCATCTCGCAACCGGCGTGGGTGCCGGTCAGCTCGAGCTTGTCGCGCAGGCAATCGACCAGCGTGTCGCGCGGCGCGACCTCGCAGGCGACCTTGCGACCGTTGACGACGAAGCGGACCCGCACGGTCTCGTCGGTCGCATCCAGCAGGGTCTCGCCGAAGCCGCTCATGCGCCCTCACCTAGACGTCCGAGCAGTCGTCCCAGCAACACCCGGGCGAGGTGCAATCGCATCGCGGGTGGCACCTCGTCGCTATCAGGCGGCGCAAGATCGCCTTCGAGCCCCCCTTGCGCAGCCGCGATACGCTCCGCGTCGAGACGGGAGCCGATCAAGGAGCGTTCTGCCTCTTTCGCTCGTGTCGGGGTATTGCCGACTGAAAAGAACGAGATGCGGATGTCGTCGATGCGGCTGGCCGTGCACGTCGCCATGATCCCGCAGCCGACCAAGGCGTAATCCCCCCGCCGCCGCGCCAGCTCGTCGAATGCAAAGCGCTGGTCGGCCTTGAACAGCGGAACATGAATTGCGGTGATCAGCTCTCCGGGCTGCAACGCCGTCTCGAACAGGTCGATGAAGAAATCGTCCGCCTTGACGCGCCGGCGCCCTGAGGCGCCGACGATCTCGATCTCGGCATCTAGCGCCAGCGTCATCGCGGGAAATTCGGATGCAGGGTCGGCGAGCGCGACGCTGCCGCCGAAGGTGCCGCGGTTGCGGATCGCGGGATGGGCGACGAACGGCGCCGCCGCGTGCAGCAGCGGGGCGAACTCGGCGATCAATGGCTCGCTCAGCATCTCGCAGTGGCGCGTCAGAGCCCCGATGCGCAAATGGCCGCCTTCGCGCCTGACCCCGCGCAGCTCGTCAATGTGGGTGATGTCGATCAGGAGCCGCGGCGCCTGCAGCCGCAGCGAGAGCGCCGGCACCAGGCTCTGGCCGCCGGCAAGGAAGCGCGCGTCATCGCCGGCGCGCGCATGAGCGTCCAGCGCCTCGTCGATCGTCGCAGCACGAAAATAGCTGAAAGCCCTCGCCTTCACCGCCGTTTCCTCGATCCATCGGCTCACCAGCCGGGATGCCAGATTTGTAACCATCTGGTCTCAAAATCCTGACACGCCTCCCGAGGCCGGTCAACAGAAAATGACCATTTGGTCACAAAAGCACCTTGGGCTATGAAGACAGAGGTACGTTGATTCAGCGACGAAATGGCCCGAAAAGCGCAGAAAACGGCGAGGCGACCGGTACGCAAGTGGACCGAGACAGGCAGCAGGTCCGCGCCAAAGCGTCGCAACATGCGCGCGGCCGACCGCGAGCGCGCGATCGTGGACGAGGCCATCCGCTTCTTCGCCGAGCGCGGCTTCGAAGGACAGACCCGCGAGCTCGCCAAGCGCATGGGCATCACGCATTCGGCGATCTATCGCCACTTCCCCAGCAAGGAGGCACTGATCGAGCGGGTCTACCAGGAGGTCTATCTCAGCCGCTGGTCGCCCGACTGGGGGCCGATGATCCACGATCGTTCCTTGTCGCTCGAAGCGAGGCTCACACGCTTTTATCTCGACTACGTCGCACGCGTGTTCGAATATAATTGGGTGCGGATCTTCGTGTTCTCCGGCATGAAGTCGTTCGGCATCACCAGTCGCTATCTCGACATCGTCCGCCGCGAGATCATCGAGCCGGCGGCCGCCGAGCTGCGCCATGAGCTGAAGCTGCCCGACGCAAAGGCTCACTCCCTGAGCGAACGCGAGACCGAGCTGTTCTGGGGCCTGCACGGCCGCATCTTCTATCTCGCCATCCGCAAGTTCATCTACGAGACGCCGATCCCGCCCGATCTCGACGCAATCGTCCGCGACGCCGTCCAGACGTTCATGGACGGCGCGAAGACGACGATGCCGAAGCTGCTCAAAGCCTGACACGTGAGAGCACGGTCTCTTCACCTCTCCCCAGCGGGGAGAGGTGAAGACCAGGCGCGACTATTTCGCAAGGCTCGGCAGATCGAGCCCCTTGTCACGGGCGCAGTCGATCGCGATGTCGTAGCCCGCATCGGCATGACGCATCACGCCGGTGGCTGGATCGTTCCACAGCACGCGCTCGATCCGCTTGGCCGCTTCCGGCGTGCCGTCGGCGACGATCACCATGCCGGCATGCTGGGAATAGCCGATGCCGACGCCGCCACCGTGATGCAGCGAGACCCAGGTTGCGCCGCTGGCGCAATTGAGCAGGGCGTTGAGCAACGGCCAGTCCGACACCGCATCCGAACCGTCCTTCATCGCCTCGGTCTCGCGGTTGGGGCTTGCCACCGAGCCGCTATCGAGGTGATCACGACCGATCACGATCGGCGCCTTGAGTTCGCCGCGCGCCACCATCTCGTTGAAGGCTAGGCCGAGGCGATGGCGATCGCCGAGACCGACCCAGCAGATCCGCGCCGGCAGGCCCTGGAACTTGATGCGCGCCTTGGCCATGTCGAGCCAATTGTGCAGATGCTTGTCGTCAGGCATCAGCTCCTTGACCTTGGCGTCGGTCTTGAAGATGTCCTCGGGATCGCCGGACAACGCCGCCCAGCGGAACGGCCCGACGCCGCGGCAGAACAGGGGGCGGATATAGGCGGGCACGAAGCCGGGGAAATCGAAGGCGTTCTTCAACCCCATGTCCTGCGCCATCTGGCGGATGTTGTTGCCGTAGTCGAGCGTCGGAATGCCCTGCGCATGAAAATCCAGCATGGCCTGGACGTGCTCGACCATCGACGTCTTGGAGGCGCGTTCGACCGCCTTCGGATCGGAGCCGCGCTTGGCTTCCCACTCGGCGAGCGTCCAGCCTTTCGGCAAGTAGCCGTTGACCGGATCGTGCGCACTGGTCTGGTCGGTGACGACATCAGGCTTGACGCCACGGCGCACCAATTCAGGAAAAATCTCGGCGGCATTGCCGAGCAGGCCAACCGAGACCGCCTTCTTCGTCTTCGCGGCATCCGCCATGATCGCCAGCGCTTCGTCGAGCGTTGCGGCCTGGCGATCGAGATAGCCGGTGCGCAAGCGCATCTCGATGCGGCTCGGCTGACATTCGACCGCGAGCATCGAAGCGCCGGCCATGGTCGCGGCCAGCGGCTGCGCGCCACCCATGCCGCCCAACCCGGCGGTGAGAATCCATTTGCCGGCGAGGCTGCCGCCATAGTGGCGGCGGCCGACCTCGACGAAGGTCTCGTAGGTGCCCTGCACGATGCCCTGGCTGCCGATATAGATCCAAGACCCCGCCGTCATCTGGCCGTACATCATCAGGCCCTGGCGATCGAGCTCGTTGAAATGATCGAGCGTCGCCCAGTGCGGCACGATGTTGGAATTCGCGATCAGCACTCGCGGGGCGTCGGCATGGGTCCGGAACACGCCGACCGGCTTGCCGGACTGGACCAGCAGCGTCTGGTCGGCTTCGAGCTTGCGCAGGGCCGCGACGATCCGGTCAAAGCTCTCCCAATCGCGCGCGGCGCGTCCGATGCCGCCATAGACGACGAGCTCGCTTGGACGCTCCGCAACGTCCGGATCGAGATTGTTCATCAGCATGCGCAGCGGCGCTTCCGTCAGCCAGCTCCGGGCGCTGATGTCGCGGCCGCGGGGAGCGCGGATGGTGCGGTCATTGTCCAGTCGACGGTTCATGCGGCCACCTCTTAGGCAAGTCTTGTTCAATCAAGTCTCGGAAACGGATCGGATGAGAGCGCCGCGATCGCTGCTGCCGGTAGTGTATCGGCTTCGACAAGCGCCGCAGCCTTGGCGAGATCGCCGGCCATATAGCGATCCGCACCGAGTACGGGCACCTGCTCGCGCAGCGCGGCGATGACGGCAGCCAACGGCCCGCTGGTCGCATGCGGCGCGCGCAAGGTGATGCCTTGGGCGGCGACCAGAAGCTCGATGCCGAGGATGGCGGCGAGATTGTCGGCCATGTCGGACAGACGCCGCGCGGCATGCGCGGCCATCGAGACGTGATCTTCCTGGTTGGCGCTGGTCGGCGTCGAATCGATCGAACAGGCGAGCGCGCGCTGCTTGTTCTCGGCATAGAGCGCGGCAGCCGTCACCTCGGCGATCATGAAACCGGAATTGATGCCTGGATCGGGGGTGAGGAACGGCGGCAGGCCAAAATTCAGTGCAGGATCGACCAGCGTCGCGATGCGCCGCTCGCTGATCGCGCCGATCTCCGATAGCGCCAGCGCAATCGCGTCGGCGGCAAAGGCCACCGGCTCGGCGTGGAAATTCCCGCCGGAGACGATCTCGCCGGTTTCGACCAGCACCAGCGGATTGTCGGTGACGGCATTGGCCTCGACGATCAGGGTGCGCGCGGCCTGCGTGATCAGGTCGAGCGCTGCACCCGCGACCTGCGGCTGGCAACGCAGGCAATAGGGATCCTGCACACGTTCGTCGCCTTCGAGATGCGACAGGCGAATGTCGCTGCCGTCGAGCAGCGCGGTCAGGGTCGCAGCCGCGGCGACCTGCCCGGCATGACCGCGCAGCGCCTGGATCTCGGGCCGGAATGGCGCAGTGGAGGCCATCGCCGCATCGACCGACAATGCGCCGGTAACGAGCGCTGCGCGCGCCAAGCCGAAGGCGCGCAATACGCCGGAGATGGCATAGGCGGTCGAGAATTGCGTGCCGTTGATCAGCGCGAGGCCTTCCTTGGGGCCGAGCGTCAGCGGCGCGAGGCCCGCAGCCGCCAGCGCTTCTCCGCCGGGCACGGCCTTTCCGTCGACGATCGCCTGCCCTTCGCCGATCATCACCGCCGTCATATGCGCAAGCGGCGCAAGATCACCGGAGGCGCCGACCGAGCCCTGCTGCGGCACCAGCGGATAGACACCCCGCGCCAACATGTCCTGCAGCTGTTCGATCACCTCGCGGCGCACGCCGGAGGCGCCGCGGCCGAGCGAGACGATCTTCAACGCCATCATCAGGCGAACGATCGGCTGCGGCGTCGCCGGGCCGACGCCGCAGCAATGCGAGACGATCAGGTTGCGCTGGAGCAGCGCGGTCTGATCAGGCGGAATGCGCTTCGAGGCCAGCTTCCCGAAGCCGGTGTTGATGCCGTAGACGGGGGCGTCGGCTTGCGCGGCCTTCGCAACAATCTCCGCAGCCGCCTCCACGCGCGGCCAGAACGTCGGATCCAGGATGACGGGAGCGCCCGCAAGCACCCGAGCGAGATCGTCGGGGCCAACCGCTCCCGGCTTAACGACGATCGCTGCGCCCTCGCCCGTCATTGCCCCCTCCACACCCGCCGATGCAGCGGATTGAAGCCGATGCGATAGACGAGCTCGGCCAGCCGCTCGATGTCCCAGATCGCAAGATCGCACCATTTCCCCGCTTCCAGCGTGCCGGTCTCATCGAGCACACCGAGCGCCCGCGCTCCTTCCCGGGTGACGCCGGCAAGGCACTCGGCCACATTCATCCGGAACAACGTCGCGCCCATATTCATCGCGAGCAGCAGCGAGGTCAGCGGTGAGCTGCCGGGGTTGCAGTCAGTCGCAAGCGCCATGTGAACGCCATGCTTGCGGAACGTTTCGAGGGGGGGCTTTTGCGTCTCACGAATGAAGTAGAACGCGCCGGGCAGCAACACGGCCACCGTACCGGCCTTGGCCATCGCGGCGGCACCGGCTTCGTCGGTATGCTCCAAATGATCAGCCGACAGCGCCGAGAATTTCGCGGCGAGTGCCGCGCCGCCAAGGTTCGAGAGCTGGTCGGCGTGCAGCTTGACCGGTAGGCCAAGCCCCCTCGCCGTCTCGAACACCCGTGCGGTCTGCTCGGCCGAAAACGCGATGCCCTCCATGAAGGCATCGACGGCATCGGCGAGTCCCGCTTTCGCTACTGCCGGCAGCATCTCACTACAAACGAGATCGATGTAGCGATCCTTGTCGCCGTCAGCTTCCAGCGGCAGGGCATGGGCGCCGAGGAAGGACGTGCGGATCGCCCCCGGCCGCTGGCGGCCGCAGCTGCGCGCTGCGGCGAGCTGACGCATCTCGGTCTCGGTGTCGAGGCCATAGCCGGATTTGATCTCGACGGTGGTGGCGCCCTCGCCGATAAGTGCATCTAGCCGCGGCAGCGCGCTTGCGACCAGCTCGGCCTCGCTTGCCTTGCGCGTCGCAGCCACCGTCGAAACGATGCCGCCGCCGGCGCGGGCGATCTCCTCGTAGCTCGCGCCTTTCAGGCGCAGCTCGAACTCGTGCGCGCGGTTGCCGCCATAGACGAGATGGGTATGGCAATCGACGAGGCCCGGCGTGATCCAGCGCCCTTCGCAGTCAATGCGCTTGATCGCGTCGGCATCAACAGGAAAGTCTGCCGCCGCGCCCGCATAGACGATATGGCCGCCGTGGATGGCGATCACGCCATGCTCGATCTCACCGAGATCGGGACGGTCGACCCGCATCGTGGCGAGCCGAGCATTGTGCCAGATCCGGTCGAAACGCTCTGCCATGCAACGGTCCCTTCGCGGATGCCCCTGCGCCCTGGGATGCTTGACTTATATGTCTAGACATATAATCGTAAGGCGGTTCTGTCCAGCCGCCATGGAAACATGACACGACTGCATTTCGCCTCCGCGCTCCTGCCCTCGGGCTGGGCCAATGACGTGCAGGTGGTGATCACCGCCGGCGTGATCGCGGCGGTGACAGCGGACGTGCAGCCTGCCGCCGGCGACGAGCGCCACGCCATCGCGCTGCCTGGACTTGCGAGCCTGCACAGCCACGCCTTCCAGCGCGGCATGGCGGGGCTCGCCGAACTGCGCGGCGACAGCACCGACACATTCTGGACCTGGCGCGAGACGATGTATCGCTTCGCGCTGGCGATGACGCCTGACGACGTCGCAGCTGTTGCGACGCTGCTTTATGTCGAGATGCTGGAGCAGGGTTTCACCCGCGTCGGCGAATTCCATTATCTTCACCACGACCGCGACGGCTCGCACTACGCCGATCCCGCCGAGATGGGCGCGCGCATCGCGCAGGCGGCCGAAGCCTCCGGCATTGCGCTGACACTGCTGCCGAGTTTCTATGCGCATGGCTCCTTCGGCGGCACCGCGCCGCATGACGGTCAGCGCCGCTTCATCTGCTCGGTCGATCGGTTCGCGGCGCTGATGGCTGCATCGCGCAAGGCGATCAGCGCGTTGCCGGGCGCCAATATCGGCATCGCCCCGCACAGCCTGCGCGCCGTGACGCCGGACGAGCTCAGCGCAATCATTCCACTGGCCGACGGCGGGCCGGTGCACCTCCACGCCGCCGAGCAGGTGAAGGAAGTCGAGGATTGCCTGATCTGGTCGGGCCGGCGCCCGGTGCAATGGCTGCTGGAGCACGCGCCGCTCGACCGGCGCTGGTGCCTCATTCACGCGACCCATACGACGGATGAGGAAGTCAGCGCATTCGCCGCGACCGGCGCGGTCGCCGGCCTTTGCCCCATCACCGAAGCCAGCCTCGGCGACGGCATCTTTCCGGCGCGCGAATTCCTCGGTGCCGGCGGCGTATACGGTATCGGCACCGATTCCAACGTGCTGGTCGGCGTTGCCGACGAATTGCGCCAGCTTGAATACGGCCAGCGACTCAAGCATGGCGAGCGCAACGTGCTCTCCGCAGGCGCAGGCCGCTCGACCGGACGCGCGCTGTTCGACCATGCGCTGGCGGGCGGCGCGCAGGCGCTGGCGCAGACGTCCGTTGGCCTCGCGCCCGGCGCGCGCGCCGATATCGTCACGCTCGACGGCGCACATCCTTCGCTCGCTGGGCGTCACGGCGATGCTGCCATTGACGGCTGGATCTTTGCCGCGGGCGGCGGCACGATCGACTGTGTCTGGGCCGGGGGCGAGAAGGTCGTCGAAGGCGGCCGGCACAGGCTGCGCCGGGCCGCTCGCGAGCGTTTCAACGCGTCGGTTCGGAGGCTCGTTGCATGAGCCTCGCCACCGATGCCACCGACAAGCCGACGCTCTACAAGCGGATTCGCGCCGACATCGAAAAGCACATCCTGACCGGCGAATGGCCGCCCGGACATCGCATTCCGTTCGAACATGAGCTCGTCGCCCGTTACGGCTGCTCGCGCATGACCGTGAACAAGGCCCTGTCGGAACTCGCGCAGGCTGACTTGATCGAGCGGCGGCGGCGCGCGGGGTCCTTCGTGCGCCGGCCGCAGCACATGTCGGCAGTGCTGAAGATCGCCGACATCCGCGCCGAGATCACCGCACTGGGGCGCGCCTACGGCTATGAGCTGATCCACCGCAAGCTGCGCACGGCCACCACCGCCGACCGTGATCGTCTCGGCGTGAAGAAGGCCGGCAAGGTGATTGCAATCACCTGCCGGCACAGCGCCGACAACGTGCCGTTCGCCGTCGAGGACCGGCTGATCGACCTGTCGTCCGTGCCTGATGCTGCGACCGCGGACTTCTCGCGCGAGCCGCCCGGCTCGTGGTTGCTTCACCATGTGCCATGGACGGAGGCCGAGCACACGATCAGCGCCATCGTTGCGGACGATCATACGGCCGGCGCGCTCGCGATCGCCGTCGGCGCCCCCTGTCTCGTGATCGACCGTTACACCTGGCGCAGCGCGCGCACGATCACGGCCGTGCGCCTGCTCTACCCCGGTGACTCTCACCGCCTTGTCGCGCGATTCAAGGGAGGCTGAGAGGATATGTCGGCACAAATCGTGCAACGCTTCGGGCAACGGCCCATTTGGGCCGACAGAGATCAACAGGACGTCAATCCATTTGGGCAAGAGGACGACAATCATGCGTAGTTCGACAGTATTTGTGACAATCATTGCTCTTTCGGCCGCCACTCCCGTGCTCGCCGACGACGTCAAGGTCGGCGTCGGCATTTCCGGATGGACCGGCTTCGCGCCGCTGACGCTGGCGAAGGAGGCTGGCATCTTCAAGAAGAACGGCCTCGACGTCACCATCAAGAAGATTCCGCAAAAGGATCGCCATCTCGCCATCGCCTCCGGCGACATCCAGTGCGCCGCGACCACGGTCGAGACCTGGATTTCCTGGAACGCCAATGGCGTGGCGACCAAGCAGATCTTCCAGCTCGACAAGAGCTATGGTGCCGACGGCATGGCTGTGCGCAACGACGTCGCCGCCATCAAGGACCTGAAGGGCAAGACCGTCGCCGCCTCCGCGCCCGGCACCTCGCCCTATTTTGCGCTGGCCTGGATGCTGAAGAAGAACGGCCTCACCACCAAGGACGTCACCGTCGTCAACCTCGAGCCTGCCGCGGCCGCGCAGGCCTTCGTCTCCGGCCAGAACGATGCCGCCATGACCTATGAGCCCTATCTGTCGACCGTGCGTGCCGCCCCCGACAAGGGCAAGATCATCGCGACCACGCTGGACTATCCGATAGTGATGGACACCTTCGGCTGCACGCCGAAATTCCTGACCGACAATCCCAAGGCCGCCAAGGCGCTCGCTGACAGCTATTTCGAGGCGCTCGACATGATCGCCAAGGACCAGGCCAAGGCTTACGAGATCATGGGCGCCGACGTGAAGCAGACCGGCGAGCAGTTCGGCAACTCGGCAAAATATCTGCGCTGGCAGGACAAGGCCGCCAACCAGAAGTTCTTCGCGGGCGACTTCCTGACCTTCAACAAGGAGGCCGCCGACCTGCTGCTCGAGATCGGCATCATCAAGGCCGCGCCGAAGGTCGAGGACCTCTTCGACGCGAGCTTCATCAAGTAAGTCACCCAGAAGCTGCCGGCCCCGTCTCGCGACGGGGCCGGCAAATCTGTTCACCGCTCGGATATAGCGTCGATGCGTCCCCTGGACCCTGTTACATCGAAGCAGCGCGTGGCCTATGGCCTCGCGTTCTTCGTGCTGTTCGTTGCTCTCTGGTCCTGGGCGACGCTCGGCGGCCATGTGTCGAAGACCTTCCTCGCCAACCCCTTGACCATGGTGCAGGAAGGTTTCGACCTGCTGGCCAAGCAGGGGTTCGTCTACGATATCGGCATGACGATCTGGCGCGTCGTCGGCGGTTTTGCGCTCGCGGCGATCATCGCGGTGCCGCTCGGCGTGCTGATGGGCGCCTACAAGCCGGTCGAGGCGTTCCTCGAACCGTTCGTCTCCTTCGCGCGCTATCTGCCCGCCTCCGCCTTCATCCCGCTCCTGATCCTGTGGGCCGGCATCGGCGAACTGCAAAAACTGCTCGTCATCTTCATCGGCTCGGTGTTCCAGGTCATCCTGATGGTCGCCGTGACCGTCGGCGCCACGCGGCGCGATCTGGTCGAGGCCGCCTATACGCTGGGCGCCGGCGACCGCGGCATCATCCGCCGCGTGCTGCTGCCCTCCTCCGCGCCGGAGATCGCGGAAATCCTGCGGCTGGTGCTGGGCTGGGCCTGGACCTACGTCATCGTCGCCGAGCTGATCGGCTCGTCCTCGGGCATCGGTCACATGATCACCGACAGCCAGGCGCTGCTCAACACCGGCCAGATCATCTTCGGCATCATCGTGATTGGGCTGATCGGCCTGCTCTCGGACTTCCTGTTCAAGGCGTTCAACGCCTGGCTGTTTCCGTGGAGGCTGGCATGACGATCCTCAAGGTCGAGCAGGTCTCGCGCACTTTCCCCGCGCGCCACGGCAACGCGCCGACCAGGGCGCTGGAGCCGACCGACCTCATCATCGGCAACAACGACTTCGTCACCATCCTCGGCCCCTCCGGTTGCGGCAAGTCCACGCTTCTGCGCATCGTCGCCGGTCTCGATCGCCCGAGCAGCGGGCGCGTCACGCTCGACGGGCGCGAGGTGACCGGCCCCGGCGCCGATCGCGGCATGGTGTTCCAGTCCTACACACTGTTTCCCTGGCTCACCGTGCGCGAAAACATCGCCTTCGGTCTGCGTGAGCGTGGTGTGTCCGAGGCGGAGCGCTACAAGATCGCCGACGCCTTCATCCGCCAGGTCGGGCTGTCAGGCTTCGAAAATCATTGGCCCAAGCAGCTCTCCGGCGGCATGCAGCAGCGCACGGCGATCGCACGCGCGCTTGCCAACGATCCCAAGATCCTGCTGCTCGACGAGCCGTTCGGCGCGCTCGACAACCAGACCCGCGCCCTGATGCAGGAGATGCTGCTCGGAATCTGGGAACGCGACCAGAAAACCGTGCTGTTCGTGACCCACGACATCGAGGAAGCCATCTTCCTCGGCAGCCGCGTCATCGTCATGAGCGCGCGTCCCGGCCGGATCAAGGCCGAGATCAATGTGGCCCTGCCGCATCCGCGCTCCTACAAGATCAAGACCACGCCCGAATTCGTCCAGCTCAAGGAACGGCTGGTCGAGGAAATCCGCACCGAGGCGCTCAGGGTTGCCGAACATGCCTGACGATCGTCCTTCCGTCGACGGTGAGCGCGTTCTTGCCGATCTCAACGCGCTTCGCGCCATCGGCGCCTACAAGACCGGCGTGCACAAGCCGACGTTCTCCGAGCCCCACAGGCTTTCGCTGGAATGGCTCGTGCGCAAGCTGTCTGGCGCGGCTCTTTCCGCTTCGATCGACGGCATCGGCAACGTCATCGGCACCAGCGCAACGCCGGGGCCGAAATTGCTGGCCGGCTCCCATCTGGAGAGCCAGAACTACGCCGGCTGGCTCGACGGCCCGCTCGGCGTCGTCTATGCGCTCGAGGCTGCGCGCGTGCTCAATGCCGATCCCTCGGTGAAGGGCGCCGTGGAAGTTGCCGCCTGGTGCGACGAGGAAGGCCACTTTGGGCATTTCCTCGGCTCGCGTTCCTATGTCGGACAGGTCAGCGAAGCCGACATCGACGCCGCAAGCGACCGCACCAGCGGGCGCACCATGCGCGATGCGCTCGCCGAGACGGGACTCGCCGGCCGCCCACGTGTCCGCGTCGAGCCGGGCCGCCATGTCGGATATATCGAGGCGCATATCGAGCAGGGCGACACGCTCGAAAGCGGCAAGCTCGCGATCGGCGTCGTCACCTCCATCGTCGGCATCTGGCAATACCGTATCAATTTCACCGGCGAGCAGAATCACGCCGGCACCACGCGCATGGCCGCGCGCAAGGATGCCGGGCTGGCGCTGGCCAAATTCTGCGTCGCGATCGACGAACGTTTCCCGGCCGCCTGCGGTCCGCGCACGGTCTGGACCACCGGCCGCATCACGCTCGATCCGGGCGCGCCGAGCATCATCCCGGGCGGCGCCGAGATGCTGTTCCAGATTCGCGACGACGATCCCGCCGTCATCGCCCGGCTGGAGCAGCTGCTGCGGAGCATGGCGGACGAGGCCAGCACAAACGGTCCCTGCGCCGTCACCGTCGAGAAACTGCGCACCGGCGCGCCCGCCATGATGAACGCAGGCTTTCAGGATGCAATCGAAGCCGCGAGCAAGGCCCTCGCTGGTGGACGATCCATCCGCATGCCGAGTGGCGCCGGCCACGATGCGCAGATGCTGGCAACCGTCATGCCCGCCGGCATGCTGTTCGTGCCGTCGATCGGCGGCATCAGCCATCACTGGACCGAGAACACCGCCGACGCCGACATCGTCACCGGGGCAGCGGTGTTCGTCGACGCCTGCCGGCGCATTCTCGAGGGCTGACGCTCACGGCCGTCTCGGAGTACTGGATCGCCCGGTCAATCCGGACGATGACACCGATTGTGTGGCTACAGACATGCCTTCGCGTCCTCACGGCTTATTTCGCCCGAGCTTTGCTTCGTCGCTTCGCCCTCTTAGCCAAGAGCAACTGGGGTCGGGAGTAGACCTGCGATCAGACGAGCTCAAGGCTGGTGCTGACACACCCCCGCCTTCGGCGGCTGACGGCCTTGCCCCCGTCTGCCCGCCGGTCGTTGGGCTTGGCATGCGCTTACCCGAACTAGACGCGCATGCACCCGCGACACCTCGTGCACGCCAACAGACATAAAGTCGCGACAATCGTCGGGCTTGTCGTCCGCCCCGCCTCTGCGCCCCCGGAGTTCCCATGTCTTCCGCCGACCGGCCCTCGACACGCCTTGCGACCCGGCTTGCGTTCCTCGTCGCGGGCTTCGGCATCGCGTGCTGGGCGCCGCTTGTGCCGTTCGCGAAAATGCGGCTCGGCGTCGACGACGGGGTGCTTGGACTGCTGCTGCTCAGCCTCGGCATCGGCTCGGTCGTCGCAATGCTGCTGACCGGGATCGTAAGCGCGCGCTACGGCAGCAGGCCGGTCATCGTTGCGGGCGGTTTCGGCCTGGCGCTGGTCCTGCCCCTGCTCGCGGTCGCAAGCTCGCCCGCAACGCTGGCGCTGGCACTTTTCGCATTTGGCGCCGCGCTCGGCTCGATCGACGTCGCCATGAACATCCACGCCGTGGAGGTGGAGCGCGCCGCGGCACGCCCGCTGATGTCAGGCTTCCACGCGCTGTTCAGCATCGGCGGCTTTGCCGGATCCGCGCTGATGACGGCGTTGCTCTCGCTGCAATTCGGCCCGCTCGCCTGCACGCTGGCCTGCTCCGTCCTGATGCTGATCGCGATGGTCGTGACCTGGCCGCGCCTGCTCCGCTCCGTGCAGGTGCAGGAGGGCCCGCTGTTCGTGCTGCCGCATGGTTCGGTGCTGCTGCTCGCGCTGCTCGGCGCCATCACCTTCCTGGTCGAGGGCGCGATGCTCGATTGGGGCGCGCTGCTCGTGATCGGCGCGGGTCTCGTCACCGAAGCGCAAGGCGGAGCCGGCTACATCGTGTTCTCGATCGCAATGACGGTGGGACGGCTCGGCGGCGACGCCGTGGTTGCGCGCATCGGGGACCACGCGACATTGCTGTGGGGCAGCCTGATTGCGATCGCGGGTTTCGTGGTCTTGCTCACGGCGCCTGTTGCGGCGGTCGCCATCGCCGGATTCCTGCTGGTCGGGCTCGGCGCGTCAAACCTCGTGCCAGTGCTCTTCCGCCGGGCGGCGCGGCAAACGGTGATGCCGACGGGGCTTGCGGTCGCAGCGATCACGACTGCGGGCTATGCAGGAGTCCTGATCGGTCCTGCCGGCGTCGGCTTCGTCGCACGTCTTGGGGGATTGCCCATGGCGTTCTGGCTGCTGGCCGCGCTGACGGGCCTCGTCACGCTGTCGGCGCGCATCGTCACAAAGGACGCGGGTCGCCCCCTTGCCGCCTAAGCCATTCCGCCTCAAGCATTATTCAGGCGGGGCCCAAACCGACCCAAGCCATCTGCACAGGTCTGCCAGCCATGCGCCTTTCGGCCAGTTTACTGGACGCCTCGTTCTGTTACACCACAATAAAATACCTTTTGACTCCCGTTGCGGGGGCAATGGCGCGTGCCAGCTCAGACTAACCAAGACTCGGTCATTTCGTTCGGACCATTTCGGCTGTTTCCAAAATCCCGGCTCTTGGAGAAAGCGGGGGAGCCGCTTCACGTCGGCGGCCGCGCGCTCGATATTCTCATCCTGCTGGCCGAGCGCCCCGGGGAAGTCGTCGACAAGAGAGAGCTGGTCAAGCGCATCTGGGCCGACGTGAATGTCGACGAGGGCAGCCTGCGCTTTCATGTCGCAGCGTTGCGCAAAGTGCTCGGCGATACCGGCAAGTCGGGCCGCTATGTCCTCAATGTGCCGGGTCGCGGCTATTGCTTCGTCGCCCCTTTCGCTCAGGCCGCGCCGCAGGCCGCATCCGTCTCCGCCGAAATCGTCCCTCCCCGTTCACTGCCCACTCAGCTTGCGAAGATGGTCGGACGCGAGGACGTCATCGAGAAGATCTCGAACGGCCTGACGCTCTATCGCTTCATGACCGTGGTCGGCCCGGGCGGCATCGGCAAGACCGCCGTCGCCGTCGCCGTGGGGCATCGCCGGTCGGCGGATTTCGGCGGCCGCGTCTTCTTCGTCGATTTCGGCCCGCTGCGCGACGCCGGCCATGTCACGACCACCATCGCCTCCGCCCTCGGACTGACCGTCAGCTCGGAGGATCCGGCGCCGGCCATCCTGACATTTCTGAAGGCCGGACCGACCCTGCTGATCTTCGACAGTTGCGAGCACGTGCTCGACATCCTGGCCCCGCTCGTGGAGCGCATGGTTCGCGAAGCGCCGCTTCTTCGTGTTCTCGCAACCAGCCGCGAGTCGTTCCGAAGCGAGGGCGAACGGATTTTCCGGCTGTTTCCGCTGGATTGTCCGCCCGAACGCGTGGGTCTCGACGTCGCCGAGGTCCTCGCCTATCCCGCCGCCCAGCTCTTCGTCGAGCGTATCGCGCAGAGCTCGGGGCCGTTCCAGCTCAGCGCCGAGGAGGCGCCGCTCGTCGCGAGCATCTGCCGGCGCCTCGATGGCATCGCGCTCGCCATCGAGCTCGCGGCCGGCCGTGTCAACGCGTATGGCATCGCCGGCACGGCCTCCCTGCTCGACAGCCGCTTTTCGCTGCAATGGCGGGGGAGACGCACGGCCGTCCCGCGGCACCAAACGCTCGCCGCCGCCCTCGACTGGAGCTACGACCTGCTGCCTCCCGCGGAAAGCGCCACCTTGCGCCGGCTGTCGGTGTTCGCCGGCCCGTTCGCGCCGGAGGCCGCGGCCGCGGTCGCGTCCGGTGACGGCCTCAGCCCCTCGGAGACGTTGGAGGCGATCGACAGCCTGGTCACCAAATCGCTGATCTCGCCCTCCGGCTCGCGGACGCTGCGCTATCGCCTGCTCGACACCACGCGCACCTATGCGCTCGGCAAGCTGAGCGAGCTCGGCGAAAACAGGCAGTTCGCGCGGCGCCATGCCGAGCATTTCCGCGATCTCTTCGCGCACGCGGGGGCCGACACGTCGATGCCGCTGCCCGAATGGCTGAGCACCT
This sequence comes from Bradyrhizobium guangxiense, assembly GCF_004114915.1. NCBI lineage: Bacteria > Pseudomonadati > Pseudomonadota > Alphaproteobacteria > Hyphomicrobiales > Nitrobacteraceae > Bradyrhizobium > Bradyrhizobium guangxiense. The sequence goes on from NZ_CP022219.1 coordinate 4,824,002, forward strand.
ATGGCGGGGAGCTGGACAATGTGCGCGTGGCGCTGGACTGGGCTTTCGCACCCGACGGCGATGCGCGGCTCGGCATCGCGCTGACGGCGACCGCGGTGCCCCTGTGGGTACGCCTTTCGCTGTTCGCCGAATGCCGCGAGCGCTGCAGAACGGCACTGGCGGCGCTCGGCGACGACGGCGGCAATGACCGCATCCGCATGCAGCTGCTGTCGGCACTCGGCTGGTCGCTGATGTATGGCGAGGGGCGCGCGCGCGAGGCGCGTCCGATTCTCGAGACGACCCTGGAGCTGGCCGAGCGTCTCGACGACAAGGACTTCCGGCTGCGCGCGCTCTGGGGCTTGAGCATCGACCAGTTCAACAACGGGCAGTTCGGCAGGGCCCGCGCGCTCGCCGACCGCTTTGCGAACGCCGCAATGAATTCATCCGACAGCACCGATCTCATGCTGAGCGACCGGCTGATGGCGGTCGCACTGCATTATCTGGGCGACCAGAACGAGGCGCGGCAGCGTATCGACCGGGTGAACGCCTCGCTGCATGTGCTGGTGGAGAAGCCGAAAATCTTCCCGCTCGATCTCAGGATATCGACGCAATATTTCCGGGCCCGCATCCTGTGGCTGCAGGGCTTCGCCGATCAGGCCCAGGCGCTTGCCGCCAAGAACATCGAGGAGGGCCGTGCCAACGGCCACGCGCTGACCTTCTGTAGCGTGCTGGGGCAGGCCGCCTGTCCGATCGCATTCTGGTCCGGCGATTTCGATGCCGCCGAGCGCCACGGCGCCGAGCTGCTCGAGCACACCGAGCGCCACGCGATCCGGCCATGGGGAATGTGGGCACGGGCCTTCAACGCCGCGGTCATGGCAAGGCGCGGCGACATCGCGACCGCCCTGCCGCTGCTGCGCGATGAGCTCAATCGCGCCGGCGATGCGCGCTTCCTGCCGCGCTTTCTTCCTCTGCTCGGCGAGCTCGCTGCATGTTTCCTGGCGGCCGACCAGATTGACCGCGGCCTCGACGTGATCGAGGACGTCCTGACCCGATGCAACGACCGGCAGGAACTCTGGTATCTGCCGGAGCTGATCCGCATCCAGGGAGAATTGATGCAGAGGACCGCGCGGCATTCGGGGGATGCCGAGGCGCGCTTTCGCGAGGCGATCGACATTGCCGTCCGGCAGGGCGCCCGCTTTTGGCAGCTGCGCTGTGCAACCAGTCTCGCGCGGCTCATGATCGGCACAGGCCGGGGCGCGGACGCCAAGGCGATTCTCGATCATGTCTGCGAGGCGTTTGTCGAAGGCTCTGAGATCGCCGATATGCGCACTGCCCGCGATTTGATCGGGCAATTGCGCGCTTGACGACACAACGATGCCCTCTATGACGTGGTGATGTTAGGGCCGGTCGCGCTGGCTCACCTCTCTACGGGGGAGGTGGGCGCGAGCTCGAGTTGATCTTGAACCAATCCTTCGCCGCGCTCTAGCCTCCTACGGCCGCCGCGCGGCGCGGCAGCTTCCAGCCGGGCCGGATGAAGTGGCAGGGGTAGCCGTCCGGATAACGTTCGAGATAATCCTGATGCTCGGGTTCGGCCTCCCAGAACTCACCAGCGGGAGCGACCTCCGTCACCACCTTGCCCGGCCAAAGGCCGGACGCTTCGACGTCGGCGATGGTGTCTTCGGCGATCTTCTTCTGCTCGTTGCTGGTGTAGAAGATCGCGGAGCGATAGCTCGTGCCGATATCATTGCCCTGGCGATTGAGCGTGGTGGGATCATGAATCTGGAAGAAGAACTCCAGCATGGTCCGGAAGCTGGTCTTGGCGGGATTGAAGATGATCTCGATCGCTTCGGCGTGACCGTCGTGATTGCGATAGGTCGCATTCTTGACATGCCCGCCGGTGTAGCCGACGCGGGTGGAGATCACCCCCGGCTGCTTGCGGATGAGATCCTGCATGCCCCAGAAGCAGCCCCCGGCCAAAACTGCGCGCTCTGTCGTCATGTGGTGCTCCATTGATTTGGTCGAGATATTCAGCGCTCCTCCGCAGCCGGATGCAAGCGCGGATCGTCTTGGTCGTCGTGATATTCGAGGCCCAGCGGTCCAATGGCGGAGACCTGCGTGACATATTCGCCTGATTTCGCCCAGTGGAAATGCCAGGTCTCGCCGGGCAGCACGATGACGCTGCCCGGCGGATAGGCCTTGACCTCGTTGCCGTCGAAGCGCTCGCCGAGCCCGATGTAGAACACACCGGACATCACCGTATAGATGCGATCCTCGGGATGCTTGTGCGGCATCAGCTTGGTGCCGCCGGGCACCCTGACCCGGACCACGTAGGGTCCGGCTTCACTGGGGTGACCGACCATCACGGCTAGCCGAGCGCCCGGCGGGAAGGCGGGAAACGGCTGCCACGCGATGTCCTCCGGCAGGATCGCGCGGAACCTGTCTTCATCCGGCTGATGTTGGCGAGGCACGGCCACCACTCCCTCTATTCGCTCAGTCCAGCTTGGCGTCGAGCGTGATCGCAGCGTTGAGCACCTTCGACACCGGGCAATTCTTCTCCGCCTCGCCGGCGATCTTGGCAAAGCCGGCATCGTCGAGGTTCGGCACCTTGGCGCGCAGTGTGAGTGCGGACTTGCTGATCTTGAACCCCTTGCCTTCGGGCTCGAGCGTGACGGCGGCCTCGGTCGAGAGCTCGTCCGGCGTGAAGCCGGCCATCTGAAGGCCGAAGGCCAGCGCCATCGTAAAGCAGCCCGCATGCGCGGCCGCGATCAACTCCTCGGGATTGGTGCCCTTCTCGTTCTCGAAGCGGGTCTTGAACGAATAGGGCGTCTGCGCGAGCACGCCGGATTCGCTCGAGAGATGGCCGGCGCCATCACGGCCCGTGCCCTTCCAGACTGCTTTTGCCTTGCGGATCATCATGGTTCTCCTGATCTGTTTATGAGCATCGCCGCTCGTAGCGGGAAAAGGCGACATCGGCGTGGCGCCCCACCCCTTCAAACCCGGTCGAGCGCCGCGGCGGTTCCGTCAGCTGCCGATCTGCCCAACGTGGAAGCCGAGCCGGTTCTCGACGTCGCCGGCGCGGTGGAAGCCGCGCGCCATCAGCGCCTTGAGGCGGGGCTGGCTCGCGGGGCGACCGAGCGCAGCCAGGAATGCGTCCCACTCCGGCTTGATCTCGACATCCGGCGGCAGGCTCGCAACGTCGACGAGACGCTTGGTCTCGGCGATTGCCTGCTTGTCGAACGAGGCGATCCGCATCGCGAGCGCCTCGACGAAGCCGTCGAGCTCGGCATCCGGCAGCGACCGGTTGACATAGCCATAGCGCTCGGCGAGATCGCCGTGGATGTCGTCGGCGCCGAGCAGCACTTCGAGCGCGCGGCCGCGGCCCATCAGACGCGGCAAGCGCGCCATCGGCCCGCCGCCGGGCACGAGGCCGGCGCCGACCTCCCATTGCGACAGGATCGCCTTCTCGCGGCTGGCAAAGCGCATGTCGCTGGCGAGCGCGAGCTCACTGCCGACTCCGGTGGCGCGGCCACGGATCGCAGCGATGGAGACGACCGGCGCGCGGCTGAGACGCACCAGCGTGTCAGGCAGCGACTGCAGGCCCGTCGGCCCAGGCGGAATGGCAAGCGAATCCTCCGGCGGCGCGAGGAAGTCGTAATGCGTGATGAAGAAGCCTTCCACAGCGCTGTCGAATACCACCACCTTCACCTCCGGATCGGTCTCGATCGCCGTGACGATGTCGCTGAGCAGCGGAAGGTGCCTCGGGCCGAAGATGTTCACCGGCGGCATGTCGAAAGTGCCCCGCCAATAGGTCGGCAGGCGGCGCTCCAGGCGGATCTCATCCGTCGTGAAAGTACGTTCGGGGCGGTTCATGGTCCTTACTCCTGACGTCGCTCGATGTCAGATCGACTGGCGCAGCGGACGGAATGCGTTACGCATTTCCGCAGTGAACAGCGCGGGCTGCTCCCAGGCCGCGAAGTGGCCGCCCTTGTCGAGGCGGTTGTAGTGCATCAGCTTCGGATAGGCCTTCTCGGCCCAGCTGCGCGGCGCGGCATAGATCTCGTCCGGAAAGACGCTGACGGCGACCGGGATCTTGACGTGCTTGGGTTCGAAGAACACCAGCTTGTTCTCCCAATAAAGCCGCGCCGAAGACACCGCGGTGTTGGTGAGCCAGTAGAGCGTAATGTTGTCGATCACGTCGTCACGCGACAGCCCTTCGGCCTTGCCGTCGAACACGCGCGCAATCATCGCCGCACTGCGCGTATCGTGATCGAGCATCCAGGACGCCAGCCCCGCCGGCGAATCCACGAGGCCAAGAAGCGTCTGCGGCCGGTTCGACATCTCGATGGCATAGCCGAGGCCGCGCTTGTAGAAATCGTCGAGCTGGTCGTAGGCAATGCGCTCCTCGGCCGAGAGATTCGACGGCCGCGCCCCGCCGGGCTGCAGCGCCTTGGCGATGTCGGCGGGGACGGTTGCGGGCATGTTGGTGTGAATGCCGAGCAGTCCCGGCGGCGCGATCAACGCCATCTGCTCCGTCACGGCATTGCCCCAATCGCCGCCTTGCGCGACGTACCGGCTGTAGCCGAGCCGCTCCATCAGCACGATCCAGGCGCGCGCGATGCGCTGGGGGTCCCAACCGAGCGCTGTCGGCTTGCCCGAGAAGCCGTATCCGGGCAGCGAAGGGATCACGAGATCGAACGCGTCCGTAGCCTTGCCGCCGTGCGCGGTCGGGTCGGTCAGCGGTCCCACGATCTTCATCTGCTCGATGATCGAGCCCGGCCAGCCATGCGTGACGATCATCGGCAACGCGCTTTCGTGACGCGAGCGGACGTGAATGAAGTGGATGTCGACGCCGTCGATCTCGGTGACGAATTGCGGCAGCGCGTTCAGCCGCGCCTCCAGCTTGCGCCAGTTATAGTCGCTCTGCCAGTAGCGCACGAGCTGCTGCACCGTCGTCAGCTGCACGCCCTGCGACTGGTCAGCGACGATCTCGCGGTCCGGCCATCGCGTCGCGGCGAGACGGCGGCGGAGATCGAGCAGATCTTCTTCAGGCACGTTGACGTGGAAGGGGCGGATCGCGCCGCTCACGGCCGCCTTTGCCGAATGCAGCGGCAGCAGGCTGGAGACGCTGGCCGCGACCGCGGTCATCGCGGCCTGGCCCAGCAATTGACGGCGATCGGGGTTGAGGATATCGGCGCGTGCTTGCGTGGTCATTTCGGATCTCCCTTGCTTTGACCGGTGATGCTCACCGGATTCGACGTCGAGACGTCGGCTCGTCGTGCAAGGAGATTGACCCAGGCACTTTCGATTTGCTCGTTATGGGTTGTTAGAGTGCGTTAGCCCTTGCGAGTCCGCGCGATCGAGGCGAGTGATGGATGCTTGTTGCAAGACCGCGCGACCCAACGCAAACGGCGCGCGACGAAAACATCATCGCGCGCCGTCAGGGAAGAAAATGCAGCAGCTTCAGGACGGCAGCGGCTGGCCGGCCTGCTCGCGCACGATGTAATCGGCGTACCAGTCGGCCCAGTTCTCGTCGTGCCCGCCGATTCGCTTCTCGTGCTCGCCATGCGCCACCGCGGCACGGCGCATCGCCGCGGCAAGATCGCTCGCCGAGGCGAACGTCGTGCGGCCGCCTGCGATGCGCCCGGGCAGTCGTGCGGTGACCTCCTGGAACAGCCAGCCATTGCCGTCGGGATCGTTGAATGATGCGAATGAACTGTAACTGCCGCGCTTCGGGTCAGGACCATCGACCCGAACACTGCCGAACAGATACGGCTCGTCCGACCCGGTATGAGCGTCGCCGGCTCCGTGGAATGGCGCGCTGACCTCGACGCCGCGGTCGAGAAGCTCCTGTCGTGCCGCCTCCAGGTCGGAGACGATCAGGTACAGGCCGCGCGCCGAGCCGGGCGCCGCGGCCGTCACGTTCCTGCCGAAGATCAACGAGCAGGCCGAGCCGGGCGGCGTGAACTGGATCACGCGCCAGTCGTTGCCCGAGCTGAAATCGGCGTCCAGTCGCCAGCCGAGGCGAGCGTAGAACGCCTTGGCGCGGTCGACATCGGATACCGGGATCACGACGACTTCAAGCTTCAGATCGACGCTGCGCGATGACGAGGGCCTGGTTTCGGTTTCACGTTCGATTTCGATGGTGGCCATGTCGAACTCCCTGATGAAATGCGGATTGCAGGCACGTACGATTCTTCAGACAACGGCCGGCAGCACGATGGTCACGCGCGTCCCGCCCTGCCCCGCCTCGCCGTGCAGCTTCGCGTGGATGCTGCGCGCGAGTCCTTCGAGGATACGGCTGCCGGTGCCCTGCAGCGGACCGGTGGCGCCGATGCCGTTGTCGGCCACCGTGCAGAGCCACGCGCCGTCGCGGTCGACCAAGTCGACACGGATCAGCGCGCCACATTTGTTCGGAAAAGCGTGCTTTGCCGCATTCGTGACCAGTTCGGTCAGCATCAGCGGGAGCCGATGGCACTGCGCGGCCGGCAATGTGCCGCTTTCGATCGCGGCCTCGCAGCGGATGCCCGCCGGCTCCAGCACCGCTTCGGAGAGCGCGCCGCACAGATTTTCGAAGAAGGGCGCGACGGACACCATTGACGGGTCGTCATTGTCGGACAGGAGCTGATAGAGCCTGCCGAAGGCGACGATGCGCCGCTCGAGCCGGTCCGCCGCCAGCGACACATCATGGCTCCCCGTCCGCGTGAAATCGCGGCGGACGGACGCACCGAGCAGCGTCAGCGTGTTCTTCATGCGATGGTGGGATTCCCGCAGCACGAGCTCCCAATCACGCGACTGATCATCGAGACTGGCGACGAATTGAGGTCGAACGACATGGTCATTCGCCCGGGCGCCGATACCGGACATCATGGCCTCCCCGTTGAAATAGGATCTAACTCGACGGCCATACTGGATGCGTCACGCGCGTTTTGCTCGTTAGACGTTGCAAGATTCTGTTATGATCAGCGATGCTCGCAGGCGCGAGGCGGACCGTCCGGCGTCGATGGTCAAGCACGCTGACAAATTGTCAGGGCGGCGGCGTAAGCCGCTCGTCTTTAAGCAAAATTTGCAACGGACAAATTCGTTGCGCGCGGCGAGCGCCACGCGATTTCGCCACTTTCGGCCGGTTTACTGAACGTGTCGATCTGGTAGATCAACCTGCAGATTTCAGCCCTCTCAATTGGAATGACTGGCCTGTGCCAGATACTAACGACCAGGATTCGGTCATAGCCTTCGGGCCGTTCCGGCTGTTCGTGAAGTCGCGACGGCTCGAGAAGGACGGCGCCCCGCTTCATCTCGGCGGCCGCGCGCTCGACATCCTGTTGTTTCTCGCCGAGCGCGCCGGCGAGGTGGTCGACAAGCGGGAGCTGATCAGGCGCGTCTGGGCCGACGTGAATGTCGACGAAGGCAGCCTGCGTTTCCACATCACGACCTTGCGCAAGGCCCTGGAGGATTCCGGCGAGGGCTCCCGCTACGTCGTCAACGTTCCCGGACGCGGCTATTGCTTTGCCGCCCCGCTGCTCCGCGCCGCGCCATTGGAGAGCCAGACCAGCAATCCCCCCGCCTCCCCCCGCTCGCTGCCCGCGCCGCTCGCGAAGATGATCGGGCGGGATGACGCGGTCGAGAGGATTTCCGCCGAGCTTGTGCGGCATCGTTTCGTCACCATCGTCGGCCCGGGCGGAATAGGCAAGACGTCGATCGCACTTGCCATCGCGCATGGCGAGCTCGCGGCGTTCGAGGGCCAGGTGCGTTTCGTCGATTTCGGCGCGCTGACGGATGTCGGGCTGGTTCCCGGGACGATCGCGGCCGCGCTGGGCCTCACCGTCAATTCCGACGACCCGGTGCCGGGTCTGCTGACCTTCCTGCGCTCCCGGCGGATGCTGCTGGTGTTCGACAGTTGCGAGCATATCCTCGACGAACTCGCCCCTCTGGCCGAGCGCATCATCCAGGACGCGCCGGAGCTGCATATTCTGGCCACCAGCCGCGAATCCCTTCGCACCGAAGGCGAGCGCGTCCATCGGCTGTTTCCGCTGGATTGCCCGCCGCAGCGTGACGGGCTCGGCATCGCCGACATCCTTGCATATCCCGCAAGCCAGCTCTTCGTGGAACGCATCGCCGAGAGCCTGAGCGAATTCGAGCTCAGCGATGAGGATGCGCCACTCGTCGCCGAGATCTGCCGGCGGCTGGACGGCATCGCGCTCGCGATCGAGCTCGCGGCTGGGCGCGTCAACGCCTACGGCATTGCCGGGACCGCCTCGCTGCTGGACAGCCGCTTCTCGCTGCTGTGGCGGGGGCGGCGCACCGCTATTCCGCGCCACCAGACCCTGGGCGCGGCGCTGGCTTGGAGCTACGATCTGCTGCCGCCGGCCGAGAGCGCGACGTTGCGCGGATTGTCGGTCTTTGTCGGCCCGTTCACGCTGGAGGCCGCGCTTGCCGTGGCGGCCTGCCAGGGCATCAGCGAGCCCGAAGCAGTGGAAGCGATTTCGAACCTGCTCTCCAAATCGCTGATCGCGACCTCGCCCGCGGAGCGGCGGCTGCGCTATCGCCTGCTCGACACCACCCGGGCGTTCGTCGCGGACAAGCTCGCCGAGAACGGTGAGACGACCCGCGTCGCGCGCGCCCACGCCGAATATTTTCGCGATTTCCTGCACGATATCGCGGTCAAATCGACAGGCATGCAGAGCGCAGGCGGCTTTCTTCCCTATTCCGACCACCTGCCCAATGTCCGGGCCGCGCTGACCTGGAGCTTTTCGGACGGCGGCGACCGCACGATCGCCGTGGATCTGGCGGCCTCGGCTGCGCAGTTCTTCCTCGAGCTAACATTGCTGACCGAGTGCTTGCGCTGGACCGAACAGGCGCTGGCCTCAGGCGAAACGAGCGCCGTTGACAGCCGCCGGGAGATGACCTTGCAAGCTGCTCTTGGCGTCTCCGTGATGTTCACGCAGGGCAACACCGAGATGGTCCGCGCGGCATTCACGCGCAGTCTCGAGCTGGCCCGGGAGCTCGAGGACCTGCACTGGCAGCTCTGGCTGCTGCGCGGCTTGCACATCTACCTGACCAGGGTCGGAGATTTTCACGGCGCGCTCGGCACCGGCGAACAGGGTGAGAGCGTCGCGCGGAAGCTGAACGACCCCGCCGCCACGCTGAACGTGGAATGGATGCTCGGCGTCGCGCATCATCTGATCGGCAACCAGGACAAGGCCGTGCAGTTCTGCGCCAGCGCGATGATGCATAATCCCGGCTCGCAGCGGCTGAATATCGGGCATCTCGGCTACGACGACCGCATCGTCGCGCTTGTGGCGCTGGCGCGCGGATTGTGGCTCACGGGCAGACCCGAGCGTGCGATCGAGGCGGCGAGATACACGGTGCGCGAGGCCGAGCTGCTCGAACAGCCGCTCACCCTCGGCATCTCCCTGATCTGGACGATTTATGTGTTCCTCTGGGTCGGCGACTGGGCCAATGCCGAAATCCTGATCGAGCGGCTGATCGACCATTCCGCGCGCCACTTCCTCGGCCCCTATCACGCGGTCGGCATTGGCCAGAAGGGCGAGCTGCTGCTGCGACGCGGCGACGTTGCCGGGGGCATCGAGCACCTTCGCCGCAGCCAGGCCACGCTCTACGCAACACGGCACCGGATCATGACGACAGTGTTCGCGACGGCGCTTGCGGAAGGTCTCGCCTCCCAAAATCAGCCCGACGAAGCCCTGCAGACGATCAATGAGGCCATTGCCCAGATCCCCGATCATGGCGAATCCTTCGACATGCCGGAGATGCTCAGGATCAAGGGCGACATCCTCGCGGGATTGGGCAACGCCACGGAGGCCGAGAGCACCTTGCGCAGATCGCTCGATCTGTCGCGGCGGCAATGCGCGGTCGGCTGGGAGCTCCGCGGGGCGATCAGCCTCGGTCGCATCTGGCAGCGGGCCGGCAAGGCCGCCGATGCGCGCGCCCTGCTCGCCCCGCTCGCCGCCCGGTACGACGAGGGCTTCCAGACCCGGGATCTGATCGCCGCCCGGGAATTGCTGGGCGCGCTGAATTGAGAGCATCTTCAACGACATCCCTTCCATGCCGCCGCTCGCAACTCCTAACAACTTCTAACACGCCAAGCCGCATGGGCCCCGCCATGGTGACGACACTGCACGGTGGAAATGGCGGGACATGGCGCTTCTTGATGATGTGATCGATGCCAGCGGCGGAATAGCCCGCTGGAATAGCTTGAACCGGTTCACGCTCCACCTTTCCGTAGGCGGAACGTTATTTTCCAACACCGGACATGCCGGGGAATTCAAGGACGTGACTGCAGAGGGCTCGACCCGAACGCAGTCGGTTCGCTTCACCGGGATCACCGGCGGTGAATATTCCGGCTCCTTTCAGCCGGACATGGTCACCATCGAGACCGTGGATGGTGAGGTCCTGCGAACCTGGCGCAACCCGAGCCTCACGTTTCCCGAGGTCGACTCGCCTGCCCTCGCGGACGAACTGCATCTCGTCTTCTTCTGCGGCGTGGCGATCTGGAACTACCTGACCAACCCATTCCTGCTCGCCCACCCGGATGTCGCGGTGGAGGAGCTGCCGCCATGGCAGGAGGGTCAGGAAACGTGGCGGCGGCTGCGGGCGCGATTCCCCTCGCACATCATCACGCTCGCGCCGGAGCAGACCTTCTATTTCGACCAGAGCGCCCTGCAGCGGCGCACCGATCACGATCTCTTCGGGATGAAGGTCGCACAAATCTCCTGGGCCCATGACAGCTTCGGCGGCATCGTGGTGCCGACGCTTCGACGCACTCAGACATTGCGGCCAGATGGAACCGTAATCGCCAGGCCCGTGCTCATGGACGTCGAGATCTTCGACGCCGTCTTCGAATGACGCAACCCGCGCGAGCCGGATGTTGGCCCGCCGCTTTCAACGTCTAACAATACATAACGAGCCAACAGACTGCCTTGGGTGCAGATTGCGTTTGCGAGCATCGGACGAGCTGCTCGCACGAGACAAGCCGACGCATCTCCAGGCCGGAACGCGTCATTCAGCAAACGCACTCAAGGGAGACGGTCATGAAAGTACTGATGGTTCTCACGTCCCACGATCAACTCGGCAACACCGGACGCAAGACGGGCTTCTGGCTCGAAGAGCTCGCCGCCCCCTATTATGTCTTCAAGGACGCCGGCGCGGAGATCACGCTGGTGTCACCCAAGGGCGGCCGTCCACCGCTCGACCCAAAGAGCAACGAACCCGAGTTCCGTACCGACCTGACGCTGCGTTTCGAGAAGGACATTGCTGCGGAAGCGCAGCTCGACAAGACGCTTCGCCTCGACAGCGTCAGGCAGGAGGAGTTCGACACGCTGTTCTATCCCGGCGGCCATGGCCCGATGTGGGACCTCGCCGAAGACCCGAACTCGGTCAAGCTGATCGAATCATTCTTTGCAGCCGGCAAGCACGTCGCAATCGTCTGTCACTCCCCGGCCGCGCTGCGCCACGTCAAGACGCCTGACGGCAAGCCGCTGGTGCAGGGCAAGGAGGTGACCGGCTTCACCAATGGCGAGGAGGAGGAAGTCGGCCTCACCAAGGTGGTGCCGTTCCTGGTCGAGGACGAGATGCTGCGCCTCGGCGCCACCTTCTCGAAGAAGGCCAATTGGGTTCCGCACGTCGTCAGCGATGGCCTGCTGATCACGGGCCAGAACCCGCACTCCTCAGGTCCGGCCGCGCAGGCGCTGCTGGCGGCCGTCAAGGGTAAGCCGATGGCAAAGGCTTCGTGAGCTCTGGCCGCGGACGTCTCGGGAGGCGTCATTACAGGCGCATCCCGACTCCGACTTTTCTCTTAGAGAGGACATAGTCATGGATCTGCCTACCCAATCGGATGTCGCCAAATCGGCGCAGCACGAATCCGCCAGCGCAAGCTCGGTCGAAATGAAGCTCGAGGTCGTCGTCCTCCCCGTCTCCGACGTCGAGCGCGCCAAGCGCTTCTATGCCGACCTCGGTTGGAGGCTCGACATCGACTACGCCGGCAAGGACAATTACCGGGTGATCCAGTTCACGCCACCGGGCTCTGGATGTTCGGTGATTTTTGGCAGCAACGTCACCATGTCGGCGCCCGGTTCGGTGAAAGGGCTGCATCTGATCGTTTCCGACATCGAGGCCGCACGTGACGATCTGCGTCGGCGCGGCATCGCAGTCAGTGAGCCGTTCCACGATCCCGGCGGCATATTCCACCACGCCAGCCCGACCGATCTCGCCGCCGGCCCCAATCCGCAGCGGAAGAGCTACGCCTCCTTTGCCACGTTCAGTGATCCCGACGGAAACGGCTGGGTGTTCCAGGAAATCACGGCGCGACTGACTGGACACATCGAGGACGGCGACGACAGCTTCACACCCGAACTCACCAATGTGGTTCGAGGCGCGGACGTGGCCGCGCGCGGAGGCGACGGCCGGGCTGCGGCGTGACATCGGAGCGACGACATGAACATCCCAGCCATCCTCACGCTCTCGGCCGCGATGGCCTGCGCAACTGTGCCGGCCTCGGCGCAGGAGTTGCGGTCGAGCCGCCGCTCGATCAGCTATCACACCGTCGATGTCGGCGGACTCAAGATCTTCTACCGTGAGGCCGGCCTCGCCGATGCGCCGGCCGTGCTGCTGCTGCACGGCTTTCCCTCCTCGTCGCGGATGTGGGAGCCTTTGCTGCCGCTGCTCGCCGACAAATATCACGTGATCGCACCTGATTATCCCGGCTTCGGCAATAGCAGCGCGCCGCCGCCATCCGCTTTCAGCTACACGTTCGACAACATCGCGAGCGTCATCGGCGAGCTCACGACGAAGCTCGGCCTCGGCAAGTATATCCTGTTCATGCAGGACTATGGCGGTCCCGTCGGCTTCCGCATCGCACTGGCTCACCCCGAGCGCGTCCGCGGCATCATCATCCAGAACGCGGTGTCGCATGAGCAGGGCTTGAGCCCGCTCTGGGACGCGCGCCGCAAATATTGGGCCGATCCCGCCCACGAGCTCGAGGCGCTCAAGGCCAACTTCACCTCGCTGGAGGCCACACGGCTGCGGCATATCGGCACCAGCCCGCATCCCGAACGCTACGATCCTGACAGCTGGACGGACGAATACGCATTTCTGACGCGCCCCGGCCAGGCCGAGATCCAGACCACGTTGTTCCTGGATTACCGGACCAACGTTGCTTCCTATCCCAAATGGCAGGACTGGTTGCGCAAGACGCAGCCGGCGATGCTGGTCGTGTGGGGCAAATACGATCCGTCCTTCACGGTTGCAGGCGCCACAGCCTATCGCAACGATGTGCCTGATGCCGAGGTGCACATGCTGGACGCCGGCCACTTTGCGCTGGATGAAGCCACCGACGAGATCGCCCGGCTCGTCCGCGACTTTCTCGCACGGCTGGATGGACACAAGGGCTGACGCGCAGCTTCGATGCGATCAGGCCGGCTGATCCAGCATCAGCCGGGCTGCCCTGAGATCGGCGGTCTCGAAACCTTCGGAGAAGCGGGCATAGGTGCTCGCAAGCTCTCCGAGTGGATTCGGTACGCCCTGCCGCTTCCGAAGCCGTACCAGCGACATCTCGGTGCGCAGCCGCCAGGACAATGCGCCCTGGCGTTCGGCAAGCCCTGCCGAAGCAACCAGACTAGCCTCGGCAGCCTCGAGGTCACCACGATGGGCCGCGAGCTCGCCGCGCACGCGGAGCAGCTCCGGCATGTCGAAGGCGCCGCCTTCCTGCTCGAGCCGCGCTATGGTCTCGTGCAGGATATCGCCGGCTTCCGGCAGCCGCCCCAGGGCGACCAGCCCCTGGGCGAGATCCGCGGCAAACGCCGATGCATAGAGCTCGTAGCGGTCGGCGTGCAGACGCGGAAGCGCGCTCCGCAACAGCTCGACACCGCCCGTCGCCTCGCCGCGCGCAATCATGCCCTGCGCCCGAAAGCCGGCCGCGACCGCTTCGTAAGGCACGAGCCCGTGCATGCTCGCATGCGCGGCCAAGCGGTCGGTCATGGTCTCGACGGCAGACCAGTCGCCGACCCATCCGAACACCGAGGCAGACCAGCAGAGAGCGATACAATGCATGACCACGTCGCGCGGCGCCGACGCGCCGACGAGCGGACGGACGCATTCGAGCGCACGATCGGGATATCCGCGCAGCCACAACACGCGCGCGAGCGGGATCTGCGGCGTACGCGCATAGGCGAAATGTCCAGGCTCGGCTCCGCGCAGAGCCGCGTCGTCACGCACGCCCTCGTCAAGATGGGCTTGGGCCTCGGCCTGATCCCCGGCGAGATGATAGGACACGCCGAGAAGCGCCTTGCTGCCGGCAATCCCCGCGATGTCACCGATCTGGCGGGCGATCCGCTCAGCGTGAAGCGCCGTCGGCACCAGGTGCCGGTAACCGCCGGTCCGGCGGTAGAACATGTTCAGCCGCGACAGCAGCCGGAACGTGTCGGCATGGCGGCCCAGCGCCTCGGCAATCTCCAGCCCGCGCCTCAGCGCCGCTTCGGCCTGCGCGCTGTTGCGCTCGGTGAACATGAAGGCGTGACCGAGCGTCGACCGGAGTTCGAGCTCCCACCTGCCGCCCCGGCTGGCGCCGTCGAGACCTGCGAGGGCACGATCGGACCAGATGCGCGCCTCGTTCAACAAATTGAGTTCGACGAACAGCCTTGCGCAGCTGCCGGCGAGCGGCACGCGCAAATCGGCGCCCTCGTCGTTGACGAAGCTCCATTCCAGCGCGGCACGTGCATCGGCGAGCAAGCCCGCCCGCTCCTGCGCGCGCGATGCCTGGCCGCCGCCGCTCTCGCTCATGCCGGCTTCGAGCGTGCGCTGAACGAACAGGGCATGTCGTCGCGCGGTCGCATTCGCCTCGCCGCCATCGGTCAGCTTCTGCATGGCGTAGGCGCGCGTCACATCCAGCAGGCGATAGCGCCGCGATGCGCCATCCGGCTGCGAGGACACCAGCGACTTGGCCACGAGGAGCTCCAGGGCGTGGGCGACGCGATCCTCCAGCATCTTCTCGTCCGTGGCCACCGCTATCGCGCCCTTCAACGTGAAGGAGCCTGCGAAGACGGCGAGCCGCTGAAACACGACGCGCTCGCTCGCGCCGATCAGACCAAAGCTCCAGTCGAGCGTGGCGCCGAGCGTCTGCTGGCGCAGGGGCGCCGTTCTCCGCCCGCGCCATTCGAGCTGCGGGTGGCTGTCGAGCAGCGCCGCCATCTCGCGCAGTCCGTAAAGTCCGACGCGCGCGGCGGCAAGCTCGATCGCGAGCGCGATGCCGTCGAGCTTGCCGCAGATCCGTGCCAGGACTTCCGCATCCTCCTCCGTGATCTCCTCCCGATGGCCTGCCGCGACCGCGCGATCCACGAACAGGCGCGCGGCCGGATAACTCAGGACCTCCTGGGCGCTGAGGCGGGCGTCCTGCGGCGGACCGGGCAGCGGAACCAGATCGAGGATTTGCTCGCCTTCCACCAGCAGCGACTCGCGGCTGGTTGCGAGGATGGCGACGCCCGGTGCCTCACGGTAGATGTCCTCCGCAAGGCGCGCGACCTCGTCGATGACGTGCTCGCAGCTATCGAGCACGAGAAGCAGCCGCCGTCCCCGCAGAAAATTGAGAATGCTGCCCGAGGGATCGTTGTGGTGCACGACGAGGCCCAGCGCGGCGGCAACCGTGCTTGAGACCAGCGCGGCATCCTTCAACGGCCCGAATTCAAGGAAATGAACGCTGCCATCAAATGTGTCGCACATCTCGTGCGCAAGGGCGGTCGCAATGGTGGTCTTGCCGATGCCGCCCGGCCCACGCAGCGTGATGAAACGATCGCGGAGCAGCCGCGGCACCAGCTCAGCCACGACCTCGTCCCGCCCGATCATCCGGTCGAGCCGATGCGGCAGGGCCGGCGGCGCTGCTTTGTTAGGCACCGCCGAGACCGCCCCAGGCACCTCCGCGCGCTCGCCATGCCGCACGGGCGCGACAAAGCAATAGCCCCGGCCCGGAATGCTGGCGATGTAGCGGGTACCGTCCTTGCCGTCGCCGAGCGCCTTGCGCAGCTCCACGACATTGACCCGCAGATTGATCTCCTCGACGGCAAGGCCGGACCAAGCGTAGCTGAGAAGCTCGCCCTTCGGGACCACCTCGCCGGCACGGCTGACGAGCAGGCGCAGGATATCGATTGCACGGCTGCCGAGCTTGACCGGCACGCCATCCTTCTCCAGCAGCCGCGAGCGCAGCAAAAACGGCCCGAACGAAACAGTGCCGAGATCAAGGATCGTACTAGCAGCGCCGCTGCGAGCGCCATGTTCTGCCGAGAGCTCGGTCACATCCCCGCTCAACTTGACGAAGGCTTCATCGAAACGCGGGGCGAATATACAAGGTGACGATGCGAGGTCCAGTGAGGGCGCGGCAGGGATCTCACACCGGCATCGATCGACCGATGCTCGCCTGAGACCGCCCGGTGCACGCAAATGCCTGACAAATTTGACACAATCAAAGCCCGCGGCGGGCTGCCGCACCGTGCACGCGCACAAAATCTAACACTTCTTAATCACCACTAACGGGCGTCATGGCTAACTCGCGCCTATCCTCCGAGCATGGGAAGCATTGAGTTTGCGCGTTTGCCAGTCATCGCAAACAGCCGCAAAGCCAGAAGAGGACGAGCGATGTCGAACAATCTGCACGCGACGCATGCCTGGATCGATCTTCCGGCCGGCGCGCGAGATCACGAGGTTCTTCGCCCAACGGTGCTCATCACCCGGGAGAGCCCACGCACGGAACCGGAGTCGCCGCGCGTCAGGGTCAATGCCTTGCCGAAATGGCGGCTGCGGCGCGTCGAGCAATACATCGCCAATCATTTCGACCGCTGTATCAGTCTCTCCGAGCTCGCCAATGTTGCCGGCCTGTCCAGGATGCATTTTGCGGCACAATTCCGCGCCGCGACCGGCTTCCGTCCCCGCGAATATCTGCTGCATCACCGGACCGAGCACGCCAAGATGCTGCTCGCCACCACCGAGCGTCCATTAGCGGAGATCGCGCTGGCCGTGGGCTTCAGCACGCAGGCTCATTTTTCGACCGTGTTCAAGCGCATCACCGGCGAGTCTCCGGCGCGCTGGCGTCTCGCCAGCAAGGGCAAGCAGCTCGCGCTCGAAGCGCCTGCACCGCGCCGCCCTTCCCCGGAGACGAATTGGATCGCCAGCGCCGCAGCATGATCAATCTACCCGGCTCGCGTCTCGTCCTCCCGAACCTGCGAGCCTCTTGGGGCCATCCTGCGTCCGCACAGGATGGCCCCTTTTTTCCTGGTGCGCGGCACGAGGCGTATACCAGCGCTCCTACGCGGGATCGAACGCGCGGATCGGCGGCAGATTGCCTGAAAACTTCTCTACCTCGACCGTCGTCAGCTGACCGGTGCAGCCCTGCGCCAGGGATGAGGTGCCGATGTCGCGGGTAAGCACGTTCGGATTGCCGTGAACGCAGAGCGGCGCCTCGTCCTCGGGGTCCATCGGATCGTACCAGGCGCCCGTCGGAAGCTGCACCACGCCGGGCGCAATGCCGTCGGTGATGTGAACCGCGGCCAGGCAGGCGCCGCGCTCGTTGAACAGCCGGATGATGTCACCATCCCCGATGCCGCGCGCGTCCGCATCAACCGGATTCATGCGCGCGACCTCGCGGCCGCGATGCTTTGCGGCAAGCGAATGGCCGCCGAAATCGAGCTGGCTGTGCAGGCGCGTCACCGGCTGGTTGGCGACGAGGAAGCACGGTGAGCCGGGCTTCGGCATATCGGTCTTCTCCAGCCAGACCGGATGTCCCGGACAATCGGCATCGCCATGGCTTGCGATCTTCGCCGAGAAGATCTCGATGCGGCCGCTCGGAGTCGGCAGGGCGTGATTGACGGGATCTTCACGAAAACGGCGCAGCCGGCCGCCGTCATCGGGCTGCTGCGGCACGACCAGGCTGCCGCGCGCCCAGAATTCGTCGAAGGCCGGCGCCTCCAGGCCGCGCTTGGCGAGCGAGGCTCGGGTCGGCTCGTAGAGATGCTCCAGCCATTGACGCGATGTGCGACCCTCGGTGAAGGGTTCGCGGGCTCCCAGACGTTCGGCGAGATCGGCGAAGATGTCGTAATCGTCGCGTGCAAGCCCGAACGGCTCGGCGATCTGGTGCATGGCGACCATCAGAGGATCGTTGGTGGAGTAGCCGATGTCCTCACGCTCGAGCGTCATGGTCGCAGGCAGCACGATGTCGGCGTGCCTTGCCGTGGCGGTCCAGGCCAGCTCGTGCACGACGAACGTATCGAGTTGCGCAAACGCCTTGCGCAGGCGGTTGATGTCCTGGTGATGATGGAAGGGATTGCCGCCGGCCCAGTAGACCAGGCGGATGTCCGGATAGGTGCGCGTCTCGCCATTGTAGCGATAGGTGGTGCCGGGATTGAGCAACATGTCGGCGATGCGCGCCACCGGAATGAAATCGGCGACGCCGTTGCGACCCTGCCCGAGCGTCGGCCCCGGCACGTCGTTGACGCGGCGGCCGTAGTAGCCGATCGCACCCAGCGAATAGGCGTAGCCGCCGCCGGGAAGGCCGATCTGGCCGAGCGCGGCCGCGAGCACCATGCCCATCCACACCGGCTGCTCGCCATGCTCGGCGCGCTGCAGCGAATGCGAGACGGTGATCAGCGCGCGTTTTCCGGCAAGCCGCCGCGCCAGCTGGCGGATCGTGTCGGCCGCAACGCCTGAGATCGCCGCAGCCCATTCGGCGTGCTTGGCTTGGCCGTCGCTCTCGCCGGTGAGATAGCGCAGGAAGACCGGCCAGCCCTCGGTGTAGCGATCGAGGAAGGCCTGATCGTGCAGACCTTCGCTGACCAGCGTATGGACGATGCCGAGCATCAGTGCGGTGTCGGTGCCGGGCACGCAACTCATCCATTCCGCGCCGGCTTCCACCGGCAGATCATCGCGCAGCGGGCTGACCAGGACGAATTCGCAGCCGCGCTTGCGCGCAGCCGCCATGGCGCCACGCTCGACGTGCTTGCTGATGGAGCCGCCGGCCACCATGGAGTTCTTCAGTGCCATGCCGCCGAAGGCCAGCACGATCTCGGTCTTGGCCGCGATCTGCTCCCAGGTGACGTTGCGCTTGGTAATGTCCTCGTAGCCTGCCAGAATCTGCGGCAGCAGCACCGAGGACGCGCCCGAGGAATAGGTGTTCACCGAGCGCACATAGCCGCCCATCGCGATGTTGAGGAAGCGATGGACCTGGCTCTGGGCGTGATGAAAGCGGCCGGCACTCGCCCAGCCATAGGAGCCGCCGAATACGGCGCCGGGGCCGCGCGTGTCGCGGATGCGGCCGAGCTCGTCGCCGAGCAGATCGAGGGCCTTCTCCCAGCTGACCGAGACGAACTCGTCGCGGCCGCGGCGATTGTCGGGACCCGGTCCGCGCTCGAGCCAGCCGCGCCGGATCGCCGGCTGGGCGATGCGCGCCTGATGGCGGAGCGCGCCGGGGAAATTGTCGATGATGCCGTTTGGATCGGGGTCGCCCGCATAGGCCCGGACCTCGAGGCCCGCCGCGCCCTGACGCGCGGAAAACACGCCCCAATGCGAGGTGTGCGGCCTGAAGCCATCCGACAGATCGAGACCGGGGTCGGGAAAGCCAATCGTATCGTCCATCATCTGATCCTTGTTCCGGTACGCGACGGCAGTATACCGATCCAAGCCGGGATGTCGTCGAAATCAGCGCCGCAGAATGCCCGGGCTGTCGTGCGCGCAGAGCTGGCTGGAAACCCGTCGCCAGACTATGCGGCGGCAATTCGCAGACAAAGCCCCTAGAATGTGCGATATGCCGCTCCTCTCACAGCGACAATGGACTCCTCATGATCAATCGCATCTCGCCGTACGAAGGTCTGCTCCACGAAGTGGTCGAGCACAATGGCGTGCTCTATATCGGCGGCATCGTCCCGGAGGACACCAAACTCGATATGTCCGGCCAGGCCAAGGACGTTCTCGGCCAATTGACGCAGCTCTTAAAGACGCTCGGATCCGATCCAGCCAACGTCTTGCAGGTGACGATCTACATGACCGACCTCAAGGAGAAGGCTGAATTCAACGCGGCCTGGAAAGCGCACTTTGCGGAAGCTCATCTGCCGGCGCGCGCCGCCATCGGCGTGGCCGATCTCGGTCCGGGCGTCAAGCTCGAGATGACCGCCATTGCCGCCCGGACATAGGAGCGGCATCATCCACGCGCGCAGCAATCGACCAGCAGCTGCCAGATCCGCTGCGTCTCGCCCCTCTCGCGCCCCTCCGGTACCTTCTCGGCGCTGGACTGATCATATCTGGCGATGGTGTGCGTTTCGCGAGGCACGATCCATCGCTCCGAGATCGGGTCGTACCATTTGCCGATGTTGAGCTCAGTCACGGCGATCAACTCACAGATTTGATCAACGGTTGGCGATGCGCCTGCCGCGGCTTCACTTGAGCCGTTGAGCGACGCGCCACTCAGTTTACCAATCATGAGCTCGCACGATCGTTCCGCATCGCCGCATCATCCCGGCCGGGCCGGATGCAGCGTGCGCGGATGCCGCTCGTGCAGCAGCCGTGCGAGCTCCTCGCGCTCGGTTGCGCGTCCCTTCATGGCGGTCTCGAACAGCGCTTCCTGGATGTCGCGAGGCATATCGCCCCACACCTCCATCGCCGCGCGTCCGAGCAGGCCCGCAAGATGATCAATTCCGTCGTTCATTCGGCTCTCCCGGTCTGCACATTGGAATGGAACAGCTGCGGCCGCGCAGCGTTCCAGTGTCATCATTGTGAAAAGGAGGCGTCTTTTATGGGATTCTTCACCAAGGACATCAATCGATGGAAGACCTGCTGCTGCATGGGCTGCAGGATATCTATTACGCGGAGCAGCAGATCCTGAAGGCGCTGCCCAAGATGATCGACAAGGCCACCAACAGGGATCTGGTCGCCGGATTGAAAGCTCATCTGGAGGAGACCAACAAGCAGGTCGAGCGGCTCGACAAGGGGTTCGCCAAGCTCGGCAAGGCGCCCAGCGGCACGCAGTGCCCGGCCATCGACGGTCTCATCGAGGAAGCCGACGCGACTGCCGGCGAGATCGAGGACAAGGCCGTGCTCGATGCCGCGATCGTGGCCAACGCGCAGGCCGTAGAGCACTACGAAATGTGCCGCTACGGCACGCTGATCGCCTGGGCGGAAGAGCTCGGTCATGACGATATCGTGCGCTTCCTCACGACGAATCTCAATGAAGAGAAGGCCGCTAACACTAAGCTGAACACGGTGGCGCTCCGCAAGGGCGTCAACGCCAAGGCGTCCAGCGCCGCCTGATCGAGATCTGATGATGGCGCATGTGGCGGCCCGGCTTCCGGTGCCGCCACACTGTGTGTGCTCTCGGCGTCGCAGACGCTGTTCGATCAGATGAACGGCTTTCCGCCTGTGACGGCCAACGTGGCCCCTGATGTGTAGCTCGAGAGCGGATCGGCCAGCATGACATAGGCGGTGGCGAGCTCGGCCGGCTGGCCGGCGCGCTGCATCGGGACTTGCTTGCCAAAGTTCTTGACCCTTTCCTCCGACATGGTCGAGGGGATCAGCGGCGTCCAGATCGGACCCGGGGCCACGGCGTTGACCCGAATGCCTTTCTCCGCCAGCATCTGCGCGAGACCGCCCGTGAAATTCTGAATGGCGCCCTTGGTCGTAGCGTAGGCCAAAAGGCTCGGGTTCGGCATGTCAGAGTTCACCGATGCCGTGTTGATGATCGCCGCGCCTGGCTTCATATGGGGAACGGCTGCCTTGGTCAGATAGAACATGGCGTGGATGTTGGTCGCGAACGTGCGCTGCCACTCCTCGTCGCTGATGTCGGCGATGTCCTTGAACGTGGCCTGATGGGCCGCATTGTTGACGAGGATGTCGATGCCACCGAGCTCCTCGACGGTACGGCGCACGACGGACCGGCAGTGATCGGGATTGCTGATATCGCCTGACATTAGAACCACCTTGCGTCCCTCCCGCTCGACCAGGGCCTTGACCTCGGCTGCATCCTCGTCCTCGTTCAGATAGGCGATGACGATGTCCGCGCCTTCGCGGGCATAGGCGATCGCGACCGCCCGGCCGATGCCGCTGTCACCTCCGGTGATGAGCGCTTTCTTTCCGGCCAGACGGCCGGCACCCCTGTAGCTCTCCTCGCCATGATCGGGACGTGGATTCATTGCGCGCGTCGAACCGGGCATCGGCTGCTGCTGCGAAGGATAAGGCGGCTTCGGGTATTCGATCATGGACGACTCCAGCAATTTGCTCCGCTAACGGAGCCCCGCCGGAAGTGTTCCTGTAGCCGCGCTGCTGCACCGCAGAACCATTTGCGCCGCAGCATTCAAAAATGAGACTGCCCGTCAAGCCCGACGAGGTACCCACGCGTGCAGCGCATCCGACTTCGGATAGCTTTTGTTCAAAGCTGCGGGCCTTCGAAAGCCACGGGGCACCGCGCCGGTCCGGTGCGGCAATAAATCAACGACACAGGGAGGAGCACAATGTCGAAATGCGGAGTGGGACTGCTCGCGCTGAGCAGCCTGTTTCTTTCAGGCGCGGCAATCGCTCAGGAAAAGATCAAGGTCGGCGTGACCGCCACCCTCGAAGGCACCTACACGGTGCTCGGCGAGGACGGCATGCGCGGCCACCAGACCGCGCTCAACGTGCTGGGCAAGAAGGTCGGCGACAAGGAGCTCGAATTCATCGTCGCCTCGACCGACGCGACACCGGACTCTGCCGTGCGCGCCGTGCGCAAGCTGATCGAGCAGGACAAGGTGCAGATTCTGCTCTCGCCGCTCTCCGGCGACGAGGGCATTGCGGTGAAGAACTTCGCAAAGACCCATCCTGAGCTGACCTTCATCAATGCGGCCTCCGGCGCGCAGGAAACCACCTATGTCGATCCCGCCCCGAACTTCTTCCGCTACAACATGGACGGCGCGCAGTGGCAGGTGGGCCTCGGCAAATACGCCTATGAGGAAAAGAAATATCGCAAAATCGCAACCGTCGGTGAGGACTATTCCTTCATCTACACCCAGGTGTTCGGGCTCGTGCTCGAGTTCTGCGGCGCCGGCGGACAGGTCACCAACCGGCAATGGGTGCCGCTCGGCACAAAAGATTTCGCCTCGGTGATCGCCGCGCTGCCCGACGACGTCGATGCCATCTATCTCGGCCTCGGCGGCGCCGACGCCGTCAACTTCCTCAATCAGTATCAGCAGGCCGGCGGCAAGGCGCATCTGATGGGCGGTTCCATCATGATCGACCAGACCATCCTGTCGTCCAAGGGCAATGCCAAGAACGCCTTGATCGGCACCATCGCGGCGAGCGGCCAAGCCGACACCTGGGAGGATCCGGGCTGGCAGAAATTCGTGAAGGCCTATCAGGACGCCTTCCCGCCCAACAAGCGCTTCCCGAGCCCCTCGCTGCTGGCAACCAACTACTATGATTCAACGATGGCGCTGATCCTCGCGCTGCGTCAGGTCAATGGCGATCTCTCCAATAATCAAGGGAAGTTCAGGGAAGCGCTGGCGAAGATCGAGCTCGATGCGCCGAACGGCAAGATCAAGCTCGACTCCAACCGCCAGGCGATTGGAACCAACTTCGTCACCGAGGTCGTCGACGACGGCAAGGGCGCGCTGTTCAGCAAGGTGGTGAAGGTGATCCCGAACGTCAATCAGACCCTCGGCTACGATCCGGCGGTGTTCGCCAAGATCGGGCTGCCGAGCCGTACTGTGCCGGAATGTAAGAAATACTGACGCATCACGTCGGCAATACGCAACCGGGGAGCGACTTGCTGACGCGGTCGCTCTCCGCTCTTGCAATCTCGGCGGCGTTGTTGAACGCTGAGCGAAAAGACAAGAACATTCGGGAGGGGAAGGCATGAGCCGCGCGCTCGCCGTCTTCCACGGCCGGTTTGGTCGGGCGACGGTTTATCAGTTGAACCGCCCTTTCAATATTCACGCCCATCGAGAAGGTCATCTGATCTTCCATGTCGGCGGCATGCCGGCGTGCATCGACGTGTCCGATGGGCACTACGATCTGAGCGATACCTCCGTCGTCGCCGTCAATCCCTGGGAGCCGCACAACTTCCTGCCGACCGATCTCGACGGCGGCGCGATCTTCTTCGTGCTTTACGTCAATGCCGAATGGTTTGCGCCGGATGCCTCGGGCACCGAACGAATGCGGTTCGGCCGTACCCAGTTCAGGCGCACGCCTGCTCTCGACAAGCACATCAGGCGGACTGCCGCGCTGGTGTGCGGCGCACCGTCCCTCTCCAGCCTCGATTCCGAGCTGCGGCGGCTCATCGACATCTGCTACGACGAAAGCTGGCAGCAGGCCGAGGTCGCGCGCGATCCACGCGCAAATGGCTCCGTCACCGACTTTCGCGTGCGCAAATGCATCAAGATGATGTCGGAGAGCCCCGGCGCGGAAATCGAGCTCGACACGATCGCGCGGGAATCGGGCCTGTCGCGGCCGCACTTCTACCGCCTGTTCCGCGTCCAGACCGGCGTCACCCCGAACCTCTATCTCAACACGCTGATCATGGAACAGGCGCTCGAGGCGCTGGTGGCGAGCGAGGCGCCGATCGCCGATATCGGCTTCGATCTCGGCTTCTCCTCGCAAAGCGGTTTCACTCGCTTTTTCGCCGCCAATGTCGGAATGGCTCCGACCGATTATCGCCGTGCAGCCAAGGTTTTGCGCGCCTGAGCGCGGGCCACGAAAAGATACTCACGATCAAACGTCGCCCTCACCGCCCGGCTAGGATGCCCGCAACGCGATCCCAACAAGTGGATTGCGACCGACGGGAGCGCACGTTCATGGCGAGGCTAGCGGCCTGTGACGGTCTGCCTGCTGCCTCTTCCCGCAGGCGGGGAGAGGGGAAGAGCGGACTGCACACATGAGCCGCTTCGTCGAACGCCATCCGGCCTGGGCGCTGATCGTGATCATCGCCATAGCCGTCGCGCTCTGGCTGATTTTCGCGGTCTGGCCGCCGGGGCTGGAAGAGGCCATCGGCCGCAAGCGCGTCTTCCTCAACGCCGTCTTCAACGGCATCACGCTCGGAGGACTTTATTTCCTCGTCGCCAGCGGCTTCACGCTGATCTTCGGCCTGATGCGCAACGTCAACCTCGCGCACGGCTCGCTCTATCTGTTCGGCGGCTATGTCGGCTATGCCATCAGCAGCGCCACCGGCTCCTGGCTGCTCAGCTTCATCGTCGCCTTCATCCTCACGGCGCTGGTCGGCGTCCTGCTCCAGGTCATCGTGTTCCGCCGGATGGAGGGACAGGACCTCAGGCAGACCATGGTGACGATCGGGCTGTCGATCGTGTTTGCCGATCTCATGCTCTGGGCCTGCGGCGGCGACTTCTACCAGATCCAAACGCCGAACTGGCTGATCGGCCCCGTGGAGCTGCCGCTGATCACGGCGATCAAGTCCTCGGGCGAGCCGGTCTATCTCAGATATCCGATGGTCCGGCTGGTGATCTTCCTCGCCTCCGTCATCATCGGCGTCGCGATGTGGCTCCCGCTCAACCGCACCCGGATCGGCATGATCATCCGCGCCGGCGTCGACGACCGCGATATCCTCGCCGCGACCGGCGTGCGGATCCAGCTCGTCTTCGTAGCCGTGTTCGCGTTCGGCGCGGGGCTTGCGGGGATCGCCGGCGTGGTCGGCGGCACCTTCCAGTCCTTGTCGCCGGGCGAGGACATCCGCTTCCTGCTCGCTTCCCTCGTCGTCGTGATCGTGGGCGGCATGGGCTCGATCCCGGGGGCGGCGCTCGGCGCGCTGATCATCGGCCTCGCCGAGCAGCTCGGCTCGGTCTACATCCCGACCTATGCCATCGTCGTGACCTTCCTGATCATGGTGCTGGTGCTGGCGATCCGGCCGCAAGGCCTGTTGGCGAGGCGCTGACATGTCGCTCACTCACGATGCCCGCGTTGCCGTTCGTCGCGTCACTGTCGCGCAGAGTCCCCCGCGGACGTGGCCTGAGATCAACAATCCCGCCGCCTGGATCGTCGCGGCCATTCTCCTGATCATGCCGCTGATCGCCAACGGCTTCTTCCTGATCGAGATCTTCGCGACCACGCTCATCCTCGGCATCATGGCGCTCAGCCTGATGTTTCTCGCAGGCTACGGCGGCATGGTCAGCCTGATGCAGCTCACCATCGCGGGCTTCTCGGCCTACATGGTCGCCGTGTTCGGCGTCAGCGGCAACGCCAATATCAGCCTGGGCTGGCCGTGGTGGCTGGCGGTGCCGATGGCGCTGGGGCTCGCGACGGCGTTCGGCACGCTCGGCGGCGCGCTCGCGGTGCGCACCGAGGGCATCTACACCATCATGATCACGCTCGCGATTGGAGCTGCCTTCTACTATTTCACCAACCAGAACTGGGCGATCTTCAACGGCCACACTGGCATCAACACGGTGGCCACGCCGCATTTCTGGGGCGTGAACTGGCGCGCCGACATTCCATTTTACTATATCGTGCTTGCGGTCGCCGCGCTCTGCTACTTCGCCGTCGAATATCTGTCGCGCGCGCCCTTCGGCCTCGCGCTCCAGGGCGTCCGTGACAATCCGCGGCGCATGGCGGCGCTCGGCTTCAACGTCAATGCGCACCGCGTCGCCGCCTATGCCTTTGCATCCTTCATCGCCGCCCTCGCCGGCGTCCTCCAGGTCTGGAACTATCGCCAGATCTCGCCCGGGTCGGTCAGCGTCGGGGCCTGCATCGACGTGCTGATCATCGCCGTCGTCGGCGGCATCACGCGCCCGATCGGCCCGTTCATTGGCGCGCTGATCTTCGTGCTGCTGCGCACCTTTGCGCTCGACGTTCTGATCAAGTTCGGACTTGACGGCAATCGCTTCCGCCTGCTGATCGGCCTCGGTTTCCTCGCCATCGTGTTCTGGTCCTCGGACGGCGTCATCGGCCTGTGGCAGCGCTGGCGCCAGAGCCAGCGTGGGGCTGCAGATCGACCTCGCGGAGGACGCGGCCATGGATAGCGTCGCGCAGCGCCTTTCGGCCGTCGGTGCCGGCGCCGCGCTGGAGCTGCGCGGCGTGACGCGGCTGTTCGGCGCGCTCGCCGCGCTGACCGACGTCACCATCACCGTTCGTCCGGGCGAGCGGCGCGCCGTGCTCGGCTCCAACGGCGCCGGCAAGACCACGCTGTTCAACTGCATCACCGGCGACTTCCCGCCCTCCTCCGGCACCATCCGCTTCTTCGGCGAGGACGTCACCCACTTCCCGCCCTATGAGCGCATCCGCCGCGGGTTGCGCCGGACCTACCAGATCTCGGCTCTGTTCCCCGGCCTCACCGTGCAGGATAACGTCTATCTTGCCTGCCGCGGCGTCTCGCGCGGGCGCTTCTCGTTCTTGCGACCGGGACAGAACGATGCCCTGATGCACGCGGCCGACAACCTCGTCCAGGCCGTGCATCTGTCCGCCGTGAAGAACCAGCGCGTGGCCGAGCTCGCCCACGGCCAGCAGCGGCAGCTCGAGATCGCGCTGGCGCTCGCCGGCGCGCCGCGCTTCGTCCTATTCGACGAGCCTGCCGCTGGCCTGTCGCCGACCGAGCGCGCCGAGCTGATCGAGATCCTGACCTCGCTGCCCGCGCATATCGGCTACATCATCATCGAGCACGACATGGACGTAGCGCTGCGCGTCGTCGAAAGCGTCACGATGATGCACAACGGCCGCGTCTTCAAGGAGGGCCTGCCGGAAGAGATCCAATCCGACCCCGAAGTGCAGGAGCTTTATCTCGGAGGCGGCCATGAGTGAGACCCGCCGATCTCCCGCCGCACTCGAGGTCCGCGGGCTCGACGTCTACTACGGTCACTCGCACGCGTTGCAAGAGGTCGACCTCACGCTGGAAAGCGGCGTGTTCTCCGTCGTCGGCCGCAACGGCATGGGCAAGACCACGCTGTGCAAGGCGATCATGGGGCTGGTCGGCGTGAGCGGCGGAT
The DNA here is from genome assembly GCF_004114915.1 of Bradyrhizobium guangxiense. Lineage (NCBI taxonomy): Bacteria > Pseudomonadati > Pseudomonadota > Alphaproteobacteria > Hyphomicrobiales > Nitrobacteraceae > Bradyrhizobium > Bradyrhizobium guangxiense. The sequence goes on from NZ_CP022219.1 coordinate 4,851,919, forward strand.
CGATCCGCGTCCGCGGCGAAGACGTCACGCGGCGGCCTCCCGCCCAGATCGCCCGGCTCGGCGTCGGTTACGTGCCGCAGGGCCGCCGGCTCTGGCGCTCGCTCAGTGTCGACGAACATCTGCAGCTCGCTGGCGGCATGCGCTCCGGCGCATGGACAGTCGAGCGCATCTACGACACCTTCCCGCGCCTCGCCGAACGCAAGGGCCACGGCGGCGGCCAGCTCTCGGGCGGCGAACAGCAGATGCTGGCGATCTCGCGCGCGCTGCTCACCAATCCGCATCTGTTGATCATGGACGAGCCGACCGAGGGTCTCGCGCCCGTTATCGTGGCGCAAGTCGAAGAGATGCTGCTGCGGCTCCGCGAGGACGAGGATATGTCCGTGCTGGTGATCGAGCAGAACATTGGCGTCGCCACCGCGGTCTCGCGCAACGTTGCGATCATGGTCAACGGGCGCATCAACCGCATCATCGACTCCGCGCGCCTCGCCGCCGACCGCGAACTGCAGCAGCGCCTGCTCGGCGTCGGGCTCCACGCCGAGCTCGAGCCGGATCTCGACGTCGCCGAGGCCGGCACCGAGGCGAAACCCGTGCCCGCGCCACGCCGCGACGGGCCGGTCCGCATCTACGTCTCCAACCCGACGCTGCCGACACGGTGGTCGCAGCCGGTGCCGATCGCCCGCATCGAGGCCGCAGCGCGCACGCTCTCCACGCAGATCGCGCGGCTCGACGAGACGGCGCGACGCAAGCGCGAGCCGGCGGCGGCGCAGACTGGCGGTCCGCCGGTCGTGCTCGTGGTCGGCACGCTCGACACCAAGGGCCTTGAGCTGCGATTCATCCGGGACATCATCGCCGAAAGCGGCCTGCGCACACGCCTGGTCGACGTCTCGACCAGCGGCAAGCATTCCAGCTGCGATGTCTCCGCGCAGGAGATCGCACTGAACCACGGCCGCGGCGGCTCCGCCGTGTTCGGCCCCGATCGCGGGGTCGCGGTGACGGCGATGGCCGATGCCTTCGCCAACTGGCTGCGGCGCCAGGGCAATGTCGCCGGCGTGATCTCGGCCGGCGGCTCGGGCGCAGCATCGCTGGTTGCCCCGGGCATGCGCGCGCTCCCCGTCGGCGTGCCCAAGCTGATCATCTCCTCCGTCGCGTCCGGTGACGTCGGCCCCTATGTCGGTCCTGCCGACATCACCATGATGTACTCCGTCACCGACGTGCAGGGGCTGAACTCGATCTCGCGCGCGGTGCTGGCCAACGGCGCCAATGCGCTGGCCGGCATGGTCAAGGCGCGGCTCGATCAGCGCGCCGCGACCGCGCGCTCCACCGGCAGCCTGCCTTCGGTCGGCATCACCATGTTCGGCGTGACGACGCCGGCGGTGCAGAAGATCGCGGCCGATTTGCGCGACGATTTCGAGTGCCTGGTTTTCCATGCCACCGGCGTCGGGGGCCGCTCCATGGAAAAGCTCGTGGAGTCCGGCCAGCTCGCCGGCGTCATCGATCTCACCACAACCGAAGTCTGCGACCTTCTAATGGGCGGCGTGTTTCCGGCGACGGAGGACCGCTTCGGCGCGATCATCCGCAGCCGGCTGCCCTATGTGGGCTCGGTCGGCGCGCTCGACATGGTCAATTTCGGCGCGCCCGACACCATTCCCGAGCGCTATCGCGGCCGCAAGTTCCACGTCCACAATCCGCAGGTGACGTTGATGCGGACGACGGCGGACGAGAATGAGCGCATGGGCCGCTGGATCGGCGAGCGGCTCAACCACATGGATGCCCCGGTGCGTTTCTTCCTGCCCGAGGGCGGCGTTTCCGCACTCGATGCACGGGGCCAGCCATTCTGGGATCCGGATGCCGACGCCGCGCTGTTCCGCGCGCTGGAGCGCACCGTGCGGCAGACCGGCAACCGCCAGCTCATCCGGATTCCCAAGAACATCAACGATCCCGACTTCGCCGCCGCCATTGTCAGTGCATTCCGAGCCCTGTTCGGCCGCACCGGCGCGCGGCGGAGACAAGCGAGGTGACCGATGGCCAAGTTTGAACGCGCTGCCCTCCTGAAGAAGTTTCGCGACATGGCGAGGCGCGGCGAGCCGATCGTCGGCGGCGGCGCCGGCACCGGCCTGTCGGCCAAATGCGAGGAGACCGGCGGCGTCGATCTCATCGTCATCTACAATTCCGGCCGCTATCGCATGGCCGGCCGCGGCTCGCTGGCCGGCCTGATGGCTTACGGCGATGCCAACGCCATCGTGGTCGAAATGGCGGCGGAAGTGCTGCCCGTGGTCACCCGCACGCCGGTGCTTGCAGGCGTCAACGGCACCGACCCGTTCCGCGAGATGGACGTATTCCTCGACCAGTTGAAGGCCCTTGGTTTCGCAGGCGTGCAGAACTTTCCGACCGTCGGCCTGATCGACGGCACTTTCCGCGCCAATCTCGAAGAGACCGGCATGTCCTATGCGCTCGAGATCGACATGATCGCCAGGGCGCACGACAAGGACATGCTGACGACGCCCTATGTGTTCAGCGAGAAGGAAGCCGCCGCGATGGCGATCGCCGGCGCGGATATCATCGTCTGCCATATGGGGCTGACGACCGGCGGCACAATCGGCGCGCAGACCGCGCCAAAGCTCAAGGACTGCCCGGCGCAGATCGACACCTGGGCCTCGGCTGCGCTGAGCGTCAATCCGGACATCCTGGTGCTGGCGCATGGCGGCCCGATCGCCGATCCCGCTGACGCCGATTTCATCATGAAGAACCCCCGCCATTGCCACGGCTTCTACGGAGCGTCCTCGATGGAGCGACTTCCCGTGGAGCGGGCGCTGACGGAGCAGGTACGTCAATTCAAGGCGATCGGCGCGCGATAACGCCTGAAGGTTCGAGGGAGGGAAAGATGTCGGGGATGTTGGTCGGTGAATTGATCCTCTGGCTGATCGTCGCGATCGTCGTGATCGTGGTCGGCGTCTATATCGTGAACTGGCTCTACCACCGCTCCTCCAAGGAGACCTCGTTCGTCCGGACCGGTTTCCTCGGCGAACGCGTGGTCATCAACGGCGGTGCCTTCGTGCTGCCGTTCATCCACGACTACACGCCCGTCAACATGAACGTGCTGCCGATGGGCATCGTGCGCTCCCGGCAGGATGCCGTCATCACCCGCGACCGCATGCGCGTCGACATCGAGGCCGACTTCTATGTCCGGGTGCAGCCGACCCGCGAAGCCGTCTCGATCGCCGCGGCCACGCTCGGCCGCCGCACCATGGAGCCGGAGCAGCTGCATGCCCTGCTGGCCGGCAAGTTCATCTCCGCGATCCGCTCGGTCGCCTCCGAAATGACCATGGAGGAGATGCACGAGCGTCGCGGCGACTATGTCGCGCGCGTCAAGACCAATGCCGCGGAAGCCCTCGCCCAGAACGGCCTCGAGCTGGAATCGGTCGCCATCACCGATCTCGACCAGACCGACCTCGAGTTCTTCAACCCTTCGAACCGGTTCGACGCCGAAGGCCTGACCCAGCTGATGCAGGACATCGAGGCCAAGCGGAAGCTGCGCAACGACATCGAGCAGGATTCGATGATCAAGATCCGCGCCCGCAATTTGGAGGCCGAGCGGCAGGCACTCGAGATCGAGCGCGAGAGCGAGACTGCGCGCCTGGAGCAGGAACGCGACATCGAGATGCGGCGCGCCCTGCAGCGCACCGAGGTCGCCCGCGAGCGCGCGCTGCGCGAGACCGAGGCCGAGCAGGCGCAGATCTCCGCCCGCGAGGCCATCGAGCGCGCCCGCATTGCCAATGACCAGGCGATCGCCGAGGCCCGCATCGCCTCCGAGCGCGAGACCCGCCAGAAGGAGATCGAGCGGACCCGCACCATCGAGGAGAAGGAGCTGCTGGCGCGCGAGGAGATCGAGAAGACCAGGATCGCCAACCAGCGTTCGATCGACACGACGCGGATCGCCTCCGAGCGCGAAGTGCGCCAGCGCGAGATCGAGCGCATGCGTACAGTGGAGGAAGCCGAGATCGCGGCGCGCGAGGCGATCGAGAAGGCCCGCATCCAGCAGGATCGCGTCGTCACCGATGCCCGTATCGCCAATGAAGAGGAGACGCGTCGCCGCGAGATCGAGCGGACCCGCGCGGTGGACGAGGCCGAGATTGCCGCCCGCGAGGCCACCGAAAAGGCCCGCATCGCCCAGACATTGATCGTCAATGTCGAGCGCATCTCCTCCGACGAGCGGACCCGCGCGCTGGAGATCCAGCAGGTGCGCACCATCCAGGAGGCCGAGATCGAGGCCCAGCGCGCGGTCGAGGCCGCCCGCATCGCGCGCGAACGGACGCTCGCTGCCGAACGCATCGCCGCCGAGCAGAACACGCGGCAACTGGAGATCGAGCGCAACCAGGCGCTGGACGTTGCCGGCATCGCCGCGCGCGAGACCACGGAGGCCAGCCGTATCGCCCAGGAGGAGCGCGTGCGCTCGCTGGAGATCGCCCGCAACCGCGCCGTCGAAGAGGCCGACATCGCCTCGCGCGAGGCGATTGAGGCAGCCCGCATCGCCCAGGAGAAGGCGGTCGCGGCCGAGCGGATCCAGGCCGAGCGCGACACCCGCGCGCTCGAAATCGAGCGCACAGGCGTGCTGGAAGCCGCCGAGCTGAAGCGGCGCGACGCCATCGAGCGCCAGCGCATCACGGTCGATCTGGCGCTCGAGGCCGAGCGCATCAACTCCTCGAAGAAGCGCGAGGTGCTCAACATCGAGCAGAAGAAGGCGATCGAGATCGCTGACGAGGACCGCGTCATCGCGCTGTCGACCAAGCGCTCCGAACGCATCGACGCCGATCGCCAGGTCAAGCAGGCCGAGATCGTTGCGCGCAAGGAGGTCGAGACCACCGACGTCTCGCGCGAGCAGGCGCTGGAAGCCGCCCGCATCGAGCGGCGCCGCGCCATCGAGCAGCTGGAGGTCGCTCGCGTGCAATCCCTGCAGGAAGCCGAGATCGCCTCCCGCGAGGAGGTCGAGCGTGCCCGCATCGCGTCGGATCGCGGCCTGGACGAGGCCCGCATCGGCCGCGAGCGCGAGCTGCGCAAGCTCGAAGTCAACCGCGAGAAGGACGTCGAGACCGTCCTGATGGAGAAGGCGATTGCGATCCATCAGAAATCGCTGGAAGAGTCCGCCGCGCGCGCCGCCGCCGAGGAGGCCCGGATGCGCGCGACGGAAGCCACCGAACGCGTCGTCACCGCGCGCGAGAGCGAGATCGCCAAGCGTCGCAAGACGGTGGAGATCCTGCTTGCCGAGAAGCAGGCCGAGGAGACGCGGATCGCTGCGGAGGCCGAGCGCGTCCGCGCGGCGGTGGAGGCCGAGGCGCAACGGATGCTGAACGAGGCCGAGAACGTTCTCACCGATCAGGCGCGTTACTCGCTGTTCCGAAGAAAGCTGCTCGACCGCATCGAGGGCATCGTGCGCGAGAGCGTCAAGCCAATGGAGAAGATCGAGGGTATCCGCATCCTCCAGGTCGACGGCCTCAATGGCAACGGACACGGCAACGGCAATGGCGGCCGCAGCGCCACCGACGAGGTGATCGACTCGGCGCTGCGCTACCGAGTCCAGGCGCCGCTGATCGACTCGATCCTGTCGGACATCGGCGTCGAAGGCGGCAGCCTCGCCAAGATGCCGGGCCTGATCCGCGAAGCCCGCGACATGCAAGGCATCAAGGAGTCCGCACGGAAGAGCGGCGGAGGTGGCGGCGGCAGCGACAAGCCGGCTTCCTCCCCGCCTGCGGCCGAGGGCGGCGAGCCGCCGGCCGAGCGCGGGCCGCGGAAGAAGAGCTGAGGTCGCGCCATGGCCCGCGTCTACGTCTCCACCGTCGTCAACGCCCGCAACGACCGCGTTTGGGCGCGGGTGCGCGACTTCAACGGTTTGCCGAACTGGCATCCGGCCATCGCCGAAAGCCGCATCGAGGGCGGTGAGCCCTCCGACAAGATCGGCTGTGTGCGCGATTTCCGCCTGCGCAACGGCGACCGCATCCGCGAGAAGCTGCTGGGCCTCTCCGACTACGACATGTTCTGCACCTATTCGATCCTGGAATCGCCGATGGGCGTCGAGAATTACGTTGCGACGCTGCGGCTCACGCCCGTCACCGACGGCGACCAGACTTTTATGGAATGGACCGCCGAATTCGACTGCGCCCCGGAGCGGGAAACCGAGCTCGTCAACAGCATCGGCGGCGGCGTGTTCCAGGGCGGGTTCGATGCCCTCAAGCGCGTGTTCGGGGGGGGACGGTGTCGCATATCGTCAAGAGCACGATCCTGAACGCACCGACGGATGCGGTATGGAACGTGCTGCGCGACTTCAACGGGCATGATCGCTGGCATCCGGCGGTGGCGACCTCCTCGATCGAGCGCGCGCAGTCCTCCGACAAGGTCGGCTGCGTCAGGCGTTTCAAGCTGAAGGACGGCTCCGAGCTGCGCGAGCAGCTCCTGGCTCTGTCCGACCTCGAACAGACCTTCAGCTATTGCCTGCTCGATACCCCGATCCCGATGTTCAACTACGTCGCCCATGTCCGCCTGCTGCCGGTCACCGATGGCGACCGGACCTTCTGGCACTGGGAATCCCGCTTTACCACGAAGCCGGAGGATCGCGACCGCATCACGAACATGGTTGCGGAAGACATTTATCAGGCCGGATTCGAGGCGATCCGCCGACATCTGAAGGAGGCCGCATAATCATGGCCGTGACGGTAAAGACCTTTGCAAGCGCCAGCGAAGCGGCCGGCGCGCTGTCCTCCGATCGCAGCGCGCGCTATCTCGGCGGCGGCACGCTGGTGATGCGGGCGCTGAACGAGGGCGACGTGTCGATCTCGACCGTTGTCCGCGCGCAGGATCAGGCGCTCACCCGCATCGACGCCTCGGGCCCGCGCGTCACGCTGGGCGCCGGCATCACCTTCGCACGCATACTCGCCGAGCGCGACCTCGCCTTCCTGCATGCCCCTGCCCGCTCGATCGGCGGTCCCGCCGTGCGCAACATGGGTACGGTCGGCGGCAATCTCTTCGCGCCGACGCCTTACGGCGATTTCACAGTGGCGCTACTGGCGCTCGACGCCACCGTCGCGGTGCAAGGCGGCTTCGGCTCCCGCGATATTCCGATCGAGGAGTTCTTGCAGGCGCGCGAGCGTCAGGCCGGAACGTTGGTGCTGTCGGTCTCCTGCACCCGGCCGGCCAGCAGCGAGGCGTTCCGCTATCGCAAGATCGCGCGGATCAAGCCGAAGGGCGGCTCGGTCATCACGCTCGCAGCACATCTGCCGGTCAGCGGCGGCCGGATCGCAGGCGCTCGCATCGGGGTGGGTTCGATGGCCCCGACGCAGATCCGCGCCCGCGCCGCCGAGCGAGCGCTGGAGGGCCGCACGCTGGACGCCGCGACCATCGCGGCCGCCGCATCCGCGGCGACCGAGGGAACATCGCCATCAGACAATGCGCTCGGCAGCGCCTGGTATCGCCGCGAGATCGTCGGCGTGCATCTGCGGCGCCTGCTGTCGGGACAGGAATAGGTTGCCATGGTAAAGATCCCCCTGCAATTTCGTCACAACGGCCGCGACGTCGCGATCTTCGTCGACGGCGGCACCAATCTGCTGGTCGCGCTGCGCGAATTGATCGGCGACATGACACCGAAATTCGGCTGCGGCCAAGGCGGCTGCGGCGCCTGCAGCGTGCTTGTCGACGGCGAGCTGCACCTGTCCTGCCTGACGCTGGCGGAGACGGTTGCCGGCCGTTCCATCGAGACGCTCGACGGCATGAGGCAGGGCCCGAACCTGCATCCGCTGCAACGTGCCTTCGCCGACCATTTCGCCGCCCAATGCGGCTATTGCACGCCGGGCATGCTGATGGCCGCAAAAGCGCTGCTCGATCGCAACCCCGCTCCGAGCCGCGACGAGGTGGTCGAAGCCATCTCGGGCAACATCTGCCGCTGCACCGGTTACGAGCCGATCATCAATGCCATCCTCGCCGCCGCCGGCGGCCGGGTCAGCGCCTGAGGTCAACCATGCTGGAACTGCGCAAGGACATCTTCGCCGACGAGCGCGACGATAATTTGAAGGAAATCGGCAAGGGCACGCAGCGCCAGGACATGCTCGGCCACGTCACGGGCACGTCGAGCTATTTTGGCGATCACAAGCTGCAAGGGATGCTGCACCTGAAGGTCGTGCGCTCAACCCAGGCCCATGCACGGCTGCGCCGCATCGACATCACCGAGGCCGAGCGCTCGGCCGGCGTCCGCCGGATCATTCGTGGCACTGATGTTCCGGTCAACCTCAACACGCTGCTCAGCCTGATCAATTTCGGCAAGGACGATGAGCCGTCGCTGGCGGTCGACAAGGTCCGCTACAGGGGCGAGCCGATTCTCGCCATCGTCGCCGACAGCGAGCGCGAGGCGTTCGAGGCGATCGCAAAGGTCAAGGTCGACTACGAGCCGCTCCCGACCGTGTTCGACGTCGAGGATGCGCTCAAGCCCGGCGCGCCCGTCGTCAACGAGACCTACCCGAAGAACGCCTTCATCTATCACGACGTCTACGACCACCAGCGCCTGCGCTTCGGCGATGCCGATGCGGCGCTCACGACCGCCGATCATGTAATGGAACAGCGCTACCAGATGTCACCGATCGAGCACGCGCCGACCGAGACCAACGGCGCCATCGCGGCACCCGACACCAACGGCCGCTACATCGTCTACACCTCGACCCAGGCGCTGTTCTTCTCGGTCGACACCTGCGCCAAGATTTTGGACGTGCCCTCCAACACCTTCCATTTCATCGGCGGCACGGTCGGCGGAGGATTCGGCGGCAAGGTGGACACGCTGACCGAGCCGCTCGCCATTCTCGGCGCCATGCTGACAGGGCGCCCTGTCCGTTACGTGTTTGGCCGTGAGGAGGAGATGCAGTACGGCCCACCGCGCGGCGCCGAGCGCATCTACATCAAGGACGGCGTGATGCGCGACGGCCGCATCGTCGCGCGCAAGATCCGCGCCTATTTCGACAGCGGCGCCTATACACGGCTCTCCAGCTACGCCGCGGTGAAATGCGCGGCGCATCTGCCGGGGCCCTACACCATTCCGAACGTCTATGGCGACGTCTACTGCGTCTTCACCAATCGCACGCCCGCGACCGCCATGCGCGGCTTCGGCGTCACCGCGATGGATTTCGCCATCGAATGCCAGATGGACAAGCTCGCCAACCTCGTCGGCATGGACCCGATGGAGTTCCGGATTCTGAACGCCTATCGCGACGGCGACATGAAGGCGCATCGGCGCGAGGCCAAGAACACCGCGCTGATCGAATGCGTCCAGGTCGCGGCCGAAAAGGCCAAGTGGCCGATCCGCGACGAGTTCAAGCGCGCGTCATCCCGCAAGGACGGCGGCGGCAGCCGCGCGGCCATTCCGCCCACGCCGACGGACTCTTCGCGCACGAGACCAGCCGCGCCGGTCCAGCAACGCACCAGTTACGACCGGCTTCCGCCCACCGTCACCCGCGAGCCCCCGCGCGAGCCGCCCCCACCGGCACCGCCGCCTTCCCCACCACGCCCGGCCGCACCGTCACACGGCGCGACCCGGTTCTCCTCCGTGTTCGGCACCAGGAGGCGCTAGATGGCTCGGCATCGCGGACGCGGCATGGCGTCGATCAACTATCCCATCGGCATGAATCTCGGAGGCGATCCGAGCCAGGCTCTGGTGCATTCCAACCCGAGCGGCAAGTTCACGGTGGCGCTGTCGTCGATCGACCTCGGCCAGGGCATGAAATCGGTGACGCGCCAGATCTGCGCCGAGACGCTCGGCGTGCCCGTCGAGGACGTCTATGTCGACACCGCCGATTCCGACACCGGCCCGCATTGCATGGGCTCGTTCGCCTCGCGCGGCACCCATCGCGTCGGCAATGCCGTGATGGCGGCCGCACGGGAGGCCCGTGGCGTGATGATGGAGGCGGCGGCCGAAGAGCTCGAGGTGAACGCCGCCGATCTCGAAACCGACGGCCGCGGCAACATCCACGTCAAGGGTGCGCCGCACCGCTCGATCTCGACCAAGGACGTCGCGATTGCCGCGCAGTTCAAGCAGGGCAAGACCATCTCCGGGCGTGGCATCTTCCTGGTTCCGCTCTCCAACGTCGATCCGGAGACCGGCGAGATGTCGCCGGCAACCTGCTATGCCCATGCCTGCCTCGTCGCGGAAGTCGAGGTCGACGACGAGACCGGCGAGGTTGCGATGGTGCGGATGGACTCGGCTTACGAGCTCGGCCGTGCGCTCAACCCGCGGCTGGTCGAGCAGCAGCTGGTCGGCGGCGCCTGGATGGGCGTCAGCCATGCGCTCTACGAGACCCCGGAGCCCTATTATCCCGATCCCGTTCACGGGCCGCGCGATTTCGTCGAATATCTGATGCCCGGCCCCGGCGACATCTGCCCGCATGACATCGCGGTGCTGGAACGCCCCGCGCCTGATGGTCCCTTCGGCGCCAAAGGTCCCGGCGAGATGTGCGCCAACCCGGTGCTGCCCGCCGTTGCGAATGCGATCTTCAACGCCGTCGGGGTCCGCATCGACGACCTGCCGATCACGCCCGAGAAGGTGCTGCGCGCGATCAAGGCGCAGGGCGGCGCGCGGCCGCAGGCGCGACGCTAGAGGATCGGTCGTGGCGGTTCGCAGCAACATCGTCGGCATCGACAGCCCGGAGGCGCTGGAGAAGGCGCTGCGCGCCGCCTACTATCTCGCCGACGAGGGCCTTGCGACATCGGCCTATCTCGGCCTCGCGCTCGGCAAGCCGCTGCTACTGGAGGGCGCCCCGGGCGTCGGCAAGACGGAGGCCGCCAAGGCCATCGCCGCCGTGCTCGGCCGCCGCCTGATCCGCCTGCAATGCTATGAGGGCATCGACGCGTCCGCCGCGCTCTACGAGTGGAACTATCCGCGCCAGATGCTCGCGATCCGCCAGGCGGGCGACGAGAGCATCGACATCTATGGCGAGACCTTCCTGATCGAGCGGCCGATGCTGGCCGCGCTCCGCGCGCCCGATTCCACCGTGCTCCTGATCGACGAGATCGACCGCGCCGACCAGGAGTTCGAAGCGTTCCTGCTGGAATTCCTCTCCGACTTCCAGATCTCGATTCCCGAGCGCGGCACGGTTCGCGCGGCCGAACGTCCCGTGGTCGTGCTGACCTCGAACCGGACGCGGGATTTGCACGAGGCCTTGCGCCGCCGCTGCGTCTATCACTGGATCGACTATCCCAGCGCCGAGCGCGAGGCGCGGATCATCATGATGCGCGCCTCCAGCGTCGCCGAGGCCACGGCCCGCGCCGTCGTCGCAGCCGTGGAGAAGTTGCGGCGCGAACCCCTGAGCAAGGCGCCCGGCATCGCCGAGGCAGTCGACTGGGCCGAGGCCGCGACATTGCTGCACAAGGGCGGCGCGCGCTGGCCGGATGCGTTCAAGCGCTCGATCGGCGTGGCGCTCAAGGACGAAGAGGATCTGCATTTCATCTCGCCGCGGCTCGATGCCATGCTCGCGGAGGCGACCGCATGAATCCCGAGCCGCAGCTCCCGCGCGCCGCCCGCGTCTTCGTCGCCTTCGTCCCCCTGCTGCGCGCGAACGGCTTTGCCGTGGCGCCCGAGCAGACCACGACGTTCCTGGCCGCGATCGAGCTGCTCGGCCCACGCGACATCGAGCAGATCAGGCAAGCCGCCCTGGCGACGCTGGCTCCGCCACCCGAACGACGCGCGACCTTCGACCGATTGTTCGACCTGCACTTCCGCGGCAGCGAGGCGATTACGCGCGATGACGAGGGCGAGGACGACGAGACGGTCCGTCTTCAGGAGGAGCGCCGTGACGGCGAGGAGCCCCTGCTCTCGGACGAGGCGAGCGAGTCGGGTCTCACCGCGACCCGAAGCGAGGCATTGGTCGAGCGCCGCTTCGGCGACAGCTCAGGCTCCGATGCGCTGCGTCGCCTGACGCGGGAGGCGCCGCGGCGCCTGCCGCGTCGGCGCGGGCACCGCCGCATGCGGGCGCGCCGCGGACCCTTCGCCGATCTTCGCCGCACTTTGCGCGACAGCGTCCGCAGCGACGGCGAGATCCTGCGGCTCGGCCACATGAGGCGGCGCCAGCGCCCGCGCAAGATGCTGCTGCTGATCGACGTTTCCGGCTCGATGAAGAGCCGCACGGAGGAGAACATGAAGCTCGCGCATGCGCTGGTGCAGGCCGCGCCCGATGTCGAGGTGTTCACCTTCGGCACCCGGCTGACCCGCGTCACCCGTCCGTTGCGGTTGAAGCGACGCGAGCAGGCCATGAACGCTGCCGCGCATCTGGTCAGCGACTGGGACGGCGGCACCCGGATCGGCGATGCGCTCCAGGCCTTCCTCGCCGTGCCCCGCTTCGGGGGCTATGCCCGCGGCGCCGCCGTGGTCATCGTATCCGACGGTCTCGAACGCGGCGAGACCGACGCTCTTCGCGACGCCGTCGCGAAATTGTCGCGGCGGGCCTGGCGCTTGAGCTGGCTGACGCCGCTGGCGACAAGCCCCGGCTTTCGCCCGCAAACCGAGGCGCTCATCGCCATTGAGCGCTTCGTCGACGACCTCGTGGATGGCGGTTCGAGCGCGTCGATCGTCGCGCACATTCTGGCGCTGGGACGAAGGAGAGCGGCGTGACCGATATTGTCGACGGCCACCATCACATCTGGCGGCAGGCCGACCTGCCCTGGCTGATCGGTCCGATGCAACCGCGCATCTTCGGCCCGTATGAGCCGATCCGGCGCGACTATCCGATTCAAGAATACCTCGACGACCTCAAGGGCACCGGCGTCACCCGCTCGGTCTATGTGCAGACCAATTGGGCCAACGACCGTTTCGAGGACGAGGCGGCCTGGGTGCAACAGACGGCGGACCAACACGGCTGGCCGCACGCGATCGTCGCCTATGCCAATTTTTCCGTCGAGGACGTGCGTCCCCAGCTCGATTGCCTGAAGCGGTATCCGCTGGTGCGCGGCGTGCGCATGCAGCTGCACTGGCACGAGAACCCGCTCTACCGCTTTGCAGCCCGCGCCGATCTTTGCGCCGACCCGACGATCCAGCGCAATGTCGCCCGTCTTGCCGAGTATGGCTGGAGCTTCGATTTGCAGGTATTCACGGCCCAAATGCCGCAGGCCGCAGCACTGGCCGAGTCCTGCCCCGGCGTGACCTTCATCCTCCAGCATGCCGGCATGCTCGAAGATCTCTCGCCTGCGGGCCGCTCCGCCTGGCGCGGCGGGATGGCCCGGCTCGCGGCCTGCCCGAACGTGGTGTCAAAACTTTCCGGGCTCGGCACCTTCATCCATCGCAACGATCCCGCGCACATCGCCGCCGTGCTCACCGATACCGTCGCGATCTTCGGCGCCGAGCGCTGCCTGTTCGGCTCCAACTTCCCGATCGAGAAATTGTGGACCAGCTATCGCGAGTTCGTCGGCGCCTTTCGCACGGCCGCCGCGCCGTTCAGCGCCGAGCAGCAGGATGCCATGTTCAGGACGACGGCGATCCGCGTCTACCGGCTTTGACAGACAAGAAACAGGACAGGGAGGGCAATGAATGGCGCTGGAGATCAAGATCCTGGACTATGGCGATATCGAGCTGGAATCGAGCTTTCTGGTGCTCGGCCGCGACTGCGGCCGGACCCGCCGCGTGCTCACGCTCGGCTTCCTGATCCTCGGCGGCAAATATCCGGTCGTGGTCGACACCGGCTACCGCTCCAACCAGATCATGGAGACGCTGGGCATGCGCGGATTGCAGTACCACGAGAACATGATCGAAAACCAGCTCGCACGCCACGGCGTGCGCATGGGCGACGTCCGCTTCGTCTGCCACACCCATCTGCACATCGACCATGCCGGCAAGGACGATCTGTTCCCGATGAACACGACTGTCGTACTCAACCGCAAGGAGCTCGAATATTCGGTCTCCGGCCTGATGCACCCGCAATATCCGGCGCCGGACATCAAGCATCTGATCGACCGGTTGCACACCAAGAGCGCGCTGCGCTTCCTCGATCTCGAGATCACCGGCCCGATCGAACTGATGCCCGGGGTCTATTGCGACGCCGCCAATGCGCACACGGAGGGCTCGATGAACATCATCGTCGAGACTGCGGATGGGATCGCCACTATCTGCGGCGACGTGATCTACGATTTCAACGACCAGATCGTCACGCCGTTCAACGAGATTCACGATTGGGAGCCGCGCACGACCGGCAACCACGGCACCAGCAAGCGGGCGGAGAAGGCCTCGATCAAGAAGCTGCTCAGCAATTCGCGCTATCTGCTGCCGGTGCATGACCGTCCCGCCAAGATCGAAGGCGGCAACGTCGTCGGGCGCCTGCACGACCAGGTCCCCGGCCCGATCGTGCAATCGCTGCCTGCACGCAATTGGTTCCCGGCGTAACGGGGCTCGAGGATCAACTGATGACGCACGTCACCTTGCGAAGCGAATTCGAGATCCTGATCGACCCCTACGCGCCCGTCGCGCAGGTAGGTACCGGCTTCGACTTCACAGAGGGGCCGATCTGGCATCCGGTCGATCACTACCTCTTGTTCTCGGACATGCCGGGCGACGTGCGCCGGCGCTGGGATGCGCGGCGCGGAGTGGTCGAGGTCAGGCGTCCCTCGAACAAGTGCAACGGCATGACCTATGATGCCGAGCTCAACCTGATCGTCTGCGAGCACGCGACCTCGCAGCTGATCCGCGAACGGCCGGATGGGCGGCGCGAGGTGCTGGCCTCGCATTTTGGGGGACAAGAGCTCAACAGCCCCAATGACGTCTGCGTGCACTCCTCCGGTGCGATCTATTTCTCGGACCCCTGGTACGGCCGCATGCCGGTCTATGGCGTCGAGCGCCCACGCCAGCTTGGCTTCCAGGGCGTCTATCGCGTCGTACCCGGCGGCGAACCGAAGCTCGTCGTCGACCGTCACCTGTTCGACCAGCCGAACGGGCTCTGCTTCTCGCCGGACGAGAAGCTGCTCTATGTCAACGACACCGTTCAGGCGCTGATCCGCGTCTTCGACGTGGCTGGTGACGGTTCGCTGTCGAATGCGAGGGTGTTCGCAAGTGGCATCAAATCCGAGCTCGAGCCCGGCCTGCCCGACGGCATGAAATGCGACCAGCATGGCAATGTCTGGGTCACCGCACCGGGCGGCGTCTGGGTCTACTCCCCGCGCGGCGAGCTGCTCGGCAAGGTCCGTGTGCCCGAGCTCGTCGCCAACCTCGCCTGGGGTGGACCGGATTTCCGCACGCTGTATTTGACCTCGACCCATTCGGTCTATGCGATCCCGACCAAGGCCGGCCCGCGGCATGAGCCCTATATGAGTGGCCGGCGAAGCGGTGGTGGCGCGACCGCAAGCTCTTCGGCAGCGGCACCCGTCCTCGCCGACGGCGAGATGCGGCTCGACCCGCAGCGTTGCGCCATGATTATCCAGGACCTTCAGAACGACGTCATCATGGACGGCGGCGCGTTCGCCGAGTCCGGAGCTCCCGGCCACGCGAAGCAACAGCATGTCGTCGATAACGTCCGCCGCCTGGCGGAAGCCGCACGCGCACGAGGCGTCGCCATCATTCATGTCTGGTTCGTGGTCGAGCCGGGCGCGCCTGGCGTGACGCTGAATGCACCGCTGTTCGAAGGCCTGGTCGACAGCAAGGCGATGGTGCGCGGAAGCTGGGGCGCGGCGCCGGTCTCCGGCCTCGAGCCACGGCCCGGTGACTTCGTGGTCGAGAAGATGCGCATGAGCGCCTGGGAAGGCACGCGGCTGGAGACGATTCTAAAAGCGACCGGGCGCGACATGATCATCAACACCGGCGCCTGGACCAACATGTCGGTCGAGCACACCGCCCGCACCGGCGCGGACAAGGGCTACTTCATGATCGTGCCGGAGGATTGCTGCTCGACCATGAACGCGGACTGGCACGCCGCCTCGATCAATTTTGCCATGCAGAACGTCGCGATCGTCACCCGGGCAGATGCCGTCATCAGAGCGCTGGGATGAGCGGTGGCCAAGCTCCTGCATTTGTCCTGCTCGCCCCGCGCTGACTCCTTCTCGAGTGCCGGCGCGCGCGTCTTTCTCGACGGTTTTCGCCAGGCCCGGCCGGACTGGGATGTCGATGTCGTGGACATCTGGCGGGAGCGGATGCCGGAATTCTCGGGCCCCATCGTCGAGGCCAAATATGCACGGATGAATGGGCAAGCCTTCAACGACGCGGAGCGCCACGGCTTTGCCGAGGCCGAGCGAATGGCGCTGCGCCTGTCGCTCGCCGATCGCGTGCTGATCTCGACGCCGATGTGGAACTTTGGCATTCCCTATAAGCTCAAGCAATGGTTCGACCTCATTGTCCAGCCCGGGCTGAGCTTTCGGTTCGACCCGTCTCAGGGCTATCTCCCGCTGCTCAAGGACCGGCCGACGCTGGTGATTCTCGCCAGCGGCAGCGATTTTGCCACCGGCATGAACCGCGGCCGCATCGACATGGCCACGCCCTACCTGCGAGACATCCTGCGCTTCATCGGGATCGACGATGTCCGCTTCGTGCCGATCGGGCCAACCACCGGACCGCAGCAGCCGATCGAGGCCGCACGGGACAGGGCGCACCGACGTCTGGCCGCAATGGCCACGACCTTCTGATGCCGGCGGCGCAGCTTGGTCCGGGTTAGAGAGCCCCGATTTGCCGCACCGCGCCTTGCGCATCCCCTGACCGGCGCTGACGATAGAGGTGACCGGGCTCGGCCCACAGGAACCCATTCGAGAAAGGCACACCAGGATAGGCCGCCGCCAGCCGGCGGTTGCCGCCGTCGATATCGTCACGACCGTCCAACACGTCACGAAAGGTCCTGACGATCTCGACCATGTCGCAATCCTGCGGCGACAGGCGCAGGGAGCCGACATTGCTCCCGTGCAACAGGCCGGCCTCGCCCAGCAGGTTGGCGCATGTGTGAGACAGGGTCTGCACCCCGTTGATGGTCAGGAAGTCCTGCTGCTCCAGCGTGTGCAGCAGGAGACCATCCGGATCCTTCTCACAGACGAAGCGGCAATTGTCCTTGGCGAGCTTGTGAAGGCGCGCATGGTAGCAGCGCGCAGAGATGGCCAGCGGCACCCTGCCGAACGCGAACACCTCGACCGCGATGTCGGGAACGGCTTTCGCAATCGCCGCCACCGAGGCCAGCGGCAACTCCGGCGGCAGGCAGATGCGCTTCGCACCATGCGCGGCGTGAAAGGCCGCGCTCGCCTCGTTATAGATGTTGACGAACGGGCCGATCGCGTGCGCCCGGCCTGCAAGCGCCCTGAGACAGGTCAGATCATTGACCTCGACCAACACACCTTCGACCGCGGCGAGCTCCTCGGTCTGACGGCGCTCGCGCCGCAGCGAGACCAGGATCAGCGAGCCCAGCAGCACCTGCTTGCCTGCCTTCTGCAGCCGTTCGACCACGGCCGGTATGTGATCCGCGAAGAACGGCGAGCGCTTCGAGCAGACGATCTCGCCGACGGATACGATGTCGACCGGCGCTTCGTCGGCGATACGGAAATAGAAGTCGCGCCAGCGCTCCGGCGCCCAATTGTACAGAACGGGACCGAGGCTGAGTTGCATCGCTGGACCTCTCATGTTTCGAAAATGCTAGCGCCAGGTCTTACGATAGGCGCCAAGCGTGGAAGCCTGGCCTTCGGTGAACGGCTTCAGGCTCGCGATGTCCGCCTCACTTCCGCTCTCGAGCGCGGCGAGCGCATGACGGAAATGGCGCACCACGCTTTCGACATAGGCGCGGCCGCGCTGGCGGCCCTCGATCTTGAGCGCGGCGACGCCGGCATCGCGCAAGTCCTTGAGCAGGGTCGTGGCGTCCAGGCTGACGGGGTCCTCGAAAATGTAGCCGGCGCCCTGCGCGGTCGAGAAGCGGCCCTTGCACAGCGTCGGATAGCCGGCGGGCTCGCTCGCCCCGAACTGGTTGATGGTGAAGCCGCCGAGGCTGGACTTGGTCCCCACCGCGGTCTGTTCGTAGGCCACATGGCTCGGAGGGGAGCAGACGCCCTGCATGTTCGGCGATTTTCCGGTCGCATAGGACGACAGCGAGCAGCGCCCCTCGGCCATCACGCAAAGGCCGCCGAACACGAAGACCTCGGTCTCGCAGGCCGAATCCCGGGTGATCTCGGCGATTTCAGGCACGCTCAGCACGCGCGGCAGCACGACGCGCTTCGCGCCGAAGGCCTCGGCGTAGAAGGCGATGGCATCCGGATTCGCGGCCGCAGCCTGAACCGAAACGTGCAGACGCTGGTTTGGATGACGCCGTGCCGTGTAGTCCATCAATCCGATGTCGGCGAGGATCAGCGCGTCGGCTCCGGCGCTCACCGCATCGTCCACCGCGCGATGCCAGATATCGACGGCGGAGGCGCGCGGGAAGGTGTTGATGGCCACCAGGACCTTCGCGCCGCGGCGATGCGCCAGCGCGATCCCCTTGCGCAGCTCGTCGCGGCTGAAATTCAGGCCCGGAAAGTTGCGCGCGTTGGTTTCGTCGTTGAAGCCGCAATAGATTGCGTCGGCGCCGGCATTGATGGCGCTCTTCAGCGCCGCCGGCGTCCCGGCAGGACAGATCAGCTCCATCATCTCGATTGCTCGCCTTGCCCCGCTGAACCGATCACGTGTCCACGGGCGGCCTCGAAGAGGCGCCTTGCGGGCGCGCCCAGTGGGCCGAACAGCGAGGACATCTCGGCTGCGAGATCGAGCTGGGCGTCGTCGATCGCATTGCGCAGCGCCAGCACCGCCTCGACATCGCCCTCGACGACGAGCTCGCGCGAGAACATCAAGGCATCGCCATCGACCCTGCCTTCGAGCAGAGCCAACAGGTTGGCGAGCGAAGCGGAGATGCGCGCGTCGAGGCCTTTCGGCAGCTCGCGCACGACCGACAGGCGCGGCGGCTTCGCCTCGATCACGAAGGCAAAGGGCAGATCGATCGGCCTGATGCCGAACCGCGCGCGAGCGTGCTCACCGAGCCGGTCGAATATTGCAGGATTGCGCCGATGGATCCGCTGCAAGACACCGCCGAGAACGAGCTGCAGCGGCAGCAGAGGCAGGGGACGCATGGCCAATGCGACAAGCGGCGGAATCGTCGGCAATGGGCAGGGCGATGCAGCGGACGGATCATTCATGACCCCACGTCTGGACGGATTGCATGCCGCTGTATTTGAGCGGGAACAATGAAGACCAAAAACAGGCCGGCTAGCTGTGATTTTTTTGGGAGCTTGCTCAGTTGCAACGTGATGTGCCGCGCTTTCGCGACCTGTCCGACTTTCTGCGCTTCATCGAAAGCCGGGGACAGTTGCGACGCATTCGCGAGAAGGTCTCCGTCGTCCACGAGATCACAGAGATCCACCGGCGTGTGCTCGAGGCGCACGGACCGGCACTATTGTTCGAGCTGCCCGTCAGGGCCGACGGCCGGCCCTCGGAGATGCCGCTCCTCACCAATCTGTTTGGAACGGTCGAACGGATCGCCTGGGGTATGGGCATCGCGCCGGATCGTCTCGAGCAGCTCGGCGAGCTGATGGCCGAGCTGCGCGCGCCGCGACCACCGAACAGCATCAGGGATGCCTTCGACAAGCTTCCGCTCGCCCGCGCCGCGCTGGCGACGCGGCCGCGCACGCGCGCCGCAGCACCGGTGCAGGACTGCGTCACGATGGGGCCCGACATCGATCTCACAAAGCTGCCGGTCCAGATCTGCTGGCCCGGCGAACCGGCGCCGCTGATCACCTGGCCGCTGGTGATCACTGTGCCACCGGATTCCGCGACGGCTGACCAGGAGGAGAATGTCGGCGTCTACCGCATGCAGGTGCTCGGACGCGACCGCGCCATCATCCGCTGGCTTGCGCATCGCGGTGGCGCTCGGCATCACCAGCAATGGAAAGCGGCCGGACGCGACATGCCGGTCGCGATCGTCATCGGAGCCGATCCCGCCACCATCCTCGCCGCAGTGCTGCCGCTGCCCGAGACCATGTCGGAGCTGCGCTTCGCCGGCATCCTGCGCGGCGAACGGCCCGACCTCGCGCCCTGCCTCACCGTCCCCCTCGCGATTCCGGCCGAGGCTGAAATCGTCATCGAGGGGTTCGTTTCCGCGACGGAAACCGCGCCCGAAGGGCCATATGGCGATCACACCGGGTATTACAATTCCGTCGAAGAATTCCCCGTGATGCGGGTGACGGCGATCACCAGCCGACGCCAGCCTGTCTACCTCTCGACCTTCACCGGCCGGCCGCCGGACGAGCCGTCGCGGATCGGCGAGGCGCTCAACCGCCTGTTCGTGCCGTTGATCCGGCAGCAATTCCCCGAGGTGACCGACTGCTGGCTGCCGCCGGAGGCGTGCTCCTACCGCATCGCGGTCGCGGCGATCAGGAAGCGCTATCCCGGCCAAGCGCGGCGGCTGATGCTCGGCCTGTGGTCGATTCTGCCGCAGTTCAGCTACACCAAGCTCCTGATCGTGGTCGACGACGACATCGACATCCGCGATTGGCGTGCCGTGATGTGGGCCGTCTCGACGCGCAGCGACGCCTCGCGCGATCTCGTCACGCTTACCGACACACCGATCGACTATCTCGACTTCGCCTCGCCGAAATCGGGTCTCGGCGGCAAGCTCGGCATCGACGCCACCACGAAGATCCCACCGGAGACGGACCGGGAATGGGGCGTTCCGCTGGCGATGGACCCCGCCGTGGTCGCGCGCGTCGATGCGATGTGGTCGAACCTTGGCCTTTCCGGCATGCCCGTACGCGCTCCGGTCTTCACATGAGCGGGCGGCCAGGCATCATCGTCGGCATCAGCGGCGCCTCGGGCGCTGCGATCGGCATGCGCATCGTCGAATTGCTGGCCGACGATCCGCGCTACGCAGTCCACCTCGTGGTATCGCCCGCGGCCGAGCGCACGTTGACAGAAGAAGTTGGCGGCGATGCGCTCGCGCGGCTCCGCGCGCGCGCCTTTCGCCACCATCTCCATTCGGACATTGGCGCCGCGATCGCCAGCGGATCGTATCCGGTCGCGGGCATGATCGTCGCGCCGTGCTCGATCCGAACGCTCTCGGCCATCGCCTGGGGGCAGCTTGACAACCTCCTGACGCGCGCAGCCGACGTGCAGCTCAAGGAACGGCGCCGGCTGGTGTTGCTGGTCCGCGAGACTCCGCTGCATCTCGGCCATTTGCGCACGATGCTGCAGGCGACCGAGATCGGCGCGATCATTGCCCCGCCGATGCCGGCCTTCTATCTCAAGCCACAGTCGCTGGACGAGGTGATCGACCAGATCGCCGCCCGGGCGATCAACCTGCTCGACCTGACGAACCTTCGCCCACCCGCCAGGATCTGGTCCGGCCCAGGCGCCGACGACACATAGCCGGCAGAACGGCTGCGGACCCGGCCTCCTTACCGGATCAATCAATTCACCTCGGCGAAGCCGAGCGACGACCTGACACCCGGCGAGATCATCGAGGGCTGCCAGGCCGGCTCGAACGTCATGGTGACGTCGACCGATTCCACGCCCGGAACGAGACACGCGCTATTGGCGACCCCCTCCTTCAGAAAGGACGCAGCGGGACAGCCGCGTGTCGTCGCTGTCATGGTAATGTGCGCAGCGCCGTCGTCGATCGACACGTCGTAGATGAAGCCGAGATCGACGATGTTGTGCCCGAGCTCGGGATCGACCACGACCTTCAGCGCCTGCGTTATCTGGGCCACGAGGTCATCCTCATCGATCGTCATGCGTGCACCCTCACCGTCAGTTGGTAGGCATCCTTCGACGTGAAGCCGCCGCGCCATTGATGGCCGCGCTTGGTCAGCTCCCGAAACAGGAACACCGGTTCACGACTGAGCAAGGCGCAGAGTGTCTGGCCGGGTGCAAGCCGCCCCATGGCCGCCAGAATTCGCACCATCGGCTCCGGCGGATCGAGGTCGCGGTTGTCCAGATGAACCACGGGCTCCGGCCAGTCGCTATCGCCCGACGTGGCGCAGGCCGCTTCAGCCGCTTCGCACGATCCGTCGTCCCGCATGAAGCGGATTTCCCATTCGCCGCCTTCGAGCTCGGCTTCCCGATGCGCAAAGCCCTTGCTCGCCATGACGTCGAACAGGGGAACTGGCTTGAAGGGAGCGTAGAGCCGCAGCCCCTCCCCCGGCTCGAGCCGCTCGAGCGCGGCCATGATGACCGAGAACGGCTCGCCGCCTGCGCGCAGGATCGGTCGGACATCGACGTCGATGAATTCGGTCATTGCAGTCTCCTTTCAGTTTCGCGAGACCAGGAGGTGGGGCGCGGCAGCTCCCGCCGGCAGGCGTAGCGGCCCCGTCACATCCGCAAGCCGCCGGGCCCTGATGAACTCCTCGCTCAGGCCGAGCGTCGCAAGCATCACCACCGCGACAGCGACGCGGAAGCCGAATGCAGCGTCGATCAGGAGCATCAACGTTGCCGCCCAGCTTCCTGCAAAGAACAGGACGAACCACTTCAACGCGCGGCGCTCGGCAACGAGATCTTGTACGCGGGGCGTCGGCACTCTGCCCATCACCGGACCGTAGGTCTCGAGCCAGGTCAGGAACGGAACGATCTTGTAGAGATTGGCGAGCACCAGACCGGTGAGCCAGCCGAATGCGACAAGAAAGGCGATCGTCCCGACATGCAAGGGGAAAGAACTGGTCGCGAGCAACGCGGCAGCAAGCAGCGCGGCTGCAACGAGGCTCGCCACCGCAACAAGGCTCATGCGCGTGTTGAGCTCGAGGGTGCGACGTTTCCGGGCTTCGTACAGACCGAGCACATCGCGACCGTAGGCAGCCAGCGACAGCAACGCTGACGCGCCCGCAAGCAGAAGCGCCGGATTCAGCCCGGTCATGCGCCAGAGTGCGAGCACGCCCCCGACAAGCCCGATGGTCAGCGCGGCGACGCCGGCCAGCCAGGCGGGCCGGCCCAGCCTCGCATCGCCGTCGGGAGCGAGCATGAACATCGCGAGCAGGCGATAGCTGACGCCCATGGCCGTGAATGTCAACCAACCGCCAAGCCCCGCAATTGCGTGGATCGGAACGCCCGATTCCAGCAGGTCCGGCCATTGCGCACCGATGGCGGTCCCGGACAGCACTAGCGAGAACATGCCGCCGAATACCGCCGTGACACAGACGCAGGCAAGCCCGCCCGCGACGAACCGTGCAGGCCCTGGCAGTGGACGAGCCGACCAGAGCGTCATGCCGAGATTGGCGACGACCAACGCGAAACCGGCAATCAGCAGGCTGGCGCCGAAGGGAAGCAGCCAGGGCGGCCCGTTGAAGTGTCCGCCCAAAGCCAGAAAGCCTGCGAGCAGGACCGTCAACCCAAGCGTCAACAGCGCGAGAGCCGGCAGCGTCAGGCGCTCCGCATAGAGCGGCCTTGCGACCAGCACCGGCACGAACTGGAACAGCGCGCCACACAGGACCGTGCTCACCCAGCCGATGCAAACTATATGGACGATGACGAGCGTGTCCGGACCGCCGATGTCGCTGTTCGGAAAACCGAACCCGACGACAATCAGCCCTTCCGCGAGCAGCAGCCACAGGATTGCGACCGCGAAGTAACTATTGGCCCATCTACAGAGGCTGGTTCCGATCACGGCCTGCTTCCCATCGCCTGCACACGAAGTCCCGTGTCAGCGTTAGACGGTAAGCGGTTGCGGTCACGGCCACTTTGTCGGGGCGCAAACTCCGGCAGCTTTCGCGACAGGGGCAGGATCGCCCACGCCGGAGCCCGGCAAGTATTGATTCATCGCAAGAGCACGGAGCGCAACCCTGATATCCAGACCTCCAACAACAGGGAATGGTCGGATGACGTTGAAGAATTGGTGCGCGGTTCTGGCGATTTCGGCGGGGGCGGTCACATCCGCGATTGCTCAATCCGAGTTTCCGCCCTCCCCGAGCGCAAAACAAGATGCGCCTCGCCTCGTCGAGGTCATGAGCATGGCACAGCTTCAGCATCTCAAGCTCTGGTATGCAGGCAAGGCGGGAAACTGGGATCTCGCCGCGTATGAGCTACGCCAGCTGACAAACAGCCTGGCTGAAGCAGCCATCTTCTACCCGGCCATTCCCGTGACCAACGTGACCACGATGAAGGAGCCGCTGCTCTCCATCGCCGACGCGATCACGGCAGGCGATGATCGCAAGTTCGCCGTGTCCATGCGCGTGCTGACCGACGGCTGCAACGCCTGTCACAACTCGATGGGGCGCGGCTTCATTGCCATCGCCGTTCCGACCGGCGGGCAGCCTCCTGCCAATCAGATCTTTTCGCCGCCGGGCAATAGTCGGAAGAAATGATGCGCGGAGGCGCCGCCTAGAGCATTTTCGGTTCTGATTGAATCAGAACCGAACCTCTAGATTCTTGTTTTGACGCTGCGGCACTCGGTAGGACGAGGAGCCCTTACCCGGAGTACATCTGCGATGCGCTCCGACCTCTCCCTTCGGGAGGGGTGAATGCGAGTCTTGCGCGCATCCCTCGAATTGAGCCGTATCAACCCAGGGATTGAGCAGCGTCCTACCATCGCCTGGCCCAGATATCCGTGACCGGCGAGCCCCTTCAATGATCGAACAGTCCATTCCGGCCAAGGCTTTGGCTGCTGCTTTCTGGCAGACGCCCAAGGACGACCTCTACCGCGCGCTTGGGTCCGGCCCGGAAGGCCTGTCACAGATCGAAGCCGATCGACGGCTGGCGATCCTCGGAGCAAACCGCCCCGACGCCTCGCAAACCCGGTCCGCCCTGCGCAAGCTCGGCCAACGCCTCTGGAATCCGTTGGTCGCCATGCTGCTGGCGGCAGCGCTCGTATCCGGACTGAGCGGCGATATCGGGAGTTTTGCAATCATCGCAACCGTGCTCTCCCTGTCCATCACGCTCGATATCGTTCAGGAGCACCGCGCCGAGCTTACTGCCGAAGCGTTGCGGGAATCGGTCGCCATTCAGGCTGACGTCGTCCGCGACGGCAAGGATATGACCCTTTCAGTGACGGCTCTCGTCCCTGGAGACGTCGTCAAGCTCCGCATCGGCGATTTGATCCCGGCCGACGGCATCGTCCTCGATGCCCAGGAATTGCAGGTCAATGAAGCCTTGATGACAGGGGAGCCGTTTCCGGCTTTCAAGACGGACGGCCCCTGCTCCGCGGCCTTGCCGGCGGACGCCACGAACGCCCTGTTCGCGGGAACCAGTACCGTCGGCGGAAGCGGCAGGATGCTGGTCGTGGCGACCGGAGGCCGGACGCGCTTTGGCGCGATCGCCTCGGCAATGGCAGCCAACGCACCACCAACGGCGCTCGAACAAGGCGTCCGGAGACTCGGACTCCTGATCCTCCGACTGACGCTCTTTCTCACTCTCTTTGTGCTGATGGCTCATCTCGTCGCGCATCGCAACGCAATGGAGTCCTTTCTCTTCGCGGTCGCGCTCGCCGTCGGCCTGACGCCAGAGCTGCTGCCGATGGTGATGACCGTGACACTCGCCCGCGGCGCGCTGCGCATGGCGAAACGCAAGGTCATCGTCAAGCGGTTGTCGGCAATTCACGATCTGGGAGCCATGGATACGCTTTGTGTCGACAAGACCGGCACGCTCACGGAAGCCAGGATCACGTTGGCGGCGCATATCGACCCGCAGGGGCGGTCCAGCGATCGCGTTCTGCGGTTCGCGCGGCTGAACAGCTGCTTTCAGGCCGGCATCAGAAGCCCCCTCGACGACGCGATCCTGTCGGCGAGCCGCGATGATCTCGACGGCTGCGTTCGCCTTGCAGAAGTCCCGTTCGACTTCGAGCGGCGCTGCCTATCCGTCCTGATCGTACAGAATGGCGAACACCTCCTGATCGCAAAAGGGGCCCCGGAATCCATCCTGTCGCGTTGCGTGGCCGTGGAAATCGACGGCCTGGCCCACCCGCTCGATGCCGCCTGGCAACAGAAGATGGCCGACATCCAGGCTCGATATGCCCGCGACGGCTACCGGCTGCTTGCCGTCGCCACCAAGTCCATTCCGGTTGCCCAGCAGACGATTGCCGTCGAGGACGAGACCCATCTGACCATGATCGGCTTTTGTGTCTTCGCCGATCCGCCGAAGCAGGACGCGGCCTCGGCTATCGACGCGCTCAGCGCGCTCGGAGTGACGATCAAGATCCTCTCCGGTGACCATGGCGCGGTGGTCTCGCACGTTGCGCGATCCGTCGGTCTTAGGTCGGACCGGATCATGACCGGCGCCGAGATATCGGAGCTCACGGATGCTGCGCTCGTCGCCCGGGTCGATCACATCGATCTGTTTGCCCGAATTGATCCCGATCAGAAGCGGCGGATCATCGCCGCGCTCCGGCACCGCAATCATATTGTCGGCTTCATGGGAGACGGCGTCAATGATGCGCCCGCGATCCACGCAGCGCATGTCGGCATATCCGTCACGGGCGCGACCGAGGTCGCCCGCGCGGCCGCCGACATGATCTTGTTGGCGCCCGACCTTTCGGTGCTTGCGGCCGGCGTGCGCGAGGGCCGCAGAACCTTCGCCAACATCCTGAAATATGTTCGAATGGGAACGAGCTCGAATTTCGGCAACATGCTTTCGATGGCCCTTGCGTCGATCGTTCTCCCATTTCTGCCGCTGTTGCCGCTGCAGATCCTATTGAACAATCTCATCTACGATCTCTCCGAAATCGGCATCCCCTTCGATGAGGTCGATCGCGAAGACATTGCCCGGCCCGAAGCCTGGAACATGGCAAGCATCCTTCGCTTCACCATCATCATGGGAGTGGTGTCGTCCCTGTTCGACGCGATCACCTTCGCCGTTCTCCTCAAGCTGTTCCATGCCGATGCGGCACTGTTCCAAACCGGATGGTTCGTCGAATCGATCGCGACCCAGATCCTGGTGATCTTCGTGATCAGGTCGCGCAAATTGCCGTGGCGCGCGAACCGCCCCCACAACATCCTGATCGCGACATCCCTCGGCGCCCTGCTTGCTGGCGTGGCGCTTGCGCTCGGCCCATGGGGAGGCGCATTTGGCTTTGTCGCGCCGTCCACTCCATTGCTTGCGACGATCGTCGCTATCGCGATTGCCTATCTGATCTCGGCGAATATCGCGAAGCGGTTGGCAATCTCGGGGCCGTAACGCCCGAAACGACGATTGGATTCGTACCGGTCACGAAAATGCCTGCGCGCAAGCCAACGCGTCAGTCGGCTGGAGGCACTCTTCGTTCGGTGATTGAATCGCTCGTGCCGATTGTCAGGTCGCGTCCGGATAGATCTGCTCGCGGTGAACTTCCCGACCGCTCTCGTCGACGACCACGATCCGGAGGCCGGGATGGCCCTTCGGCTTCTCTCGGCGCACCTTGTTAGCCAGGCTCTTGCTGTGCGCGATGGCGGCCCCATCACTCACAAGCTCCAATCCGGACCTGTCCCGGACGGGCACGCCGTCCTTCATATCGAAATAATAGGTGGGCATGAACTCATTCCCGCGTTCGCACGCGGCTCGGTTGGAATCATCATTCCCGGGAAAGAGCTGCCGCCGAGGCTGGGGGATGGACCTCGGCGGCGACTTGGGACGTAACTGTAGGGCGAGTTACGCAAGTCACACTTTAGGTGGCCGAACCGAGCCAAGGCTTGAGCCGGATCAAACGCCAGTTGCCCTGTCCCTTTTCTGACGCCTCATCCCGATATTGGGGCAGCGAAACAGGATGTTGGACATTTCGCTCTCCGTCTTCGCACATCTGCTTCCTCTGCAAGACCTCATCAATTCGGGAAGTTCGCGCAAGTTCAGCAGCGGCATCCAACAAATCCGATACCGTCGGTATCATATTACTTAATTGGCCCCTGAAGGCTCTTTCGCCGTTGATCTCGACGGCGGTAACATTTGCTACTTATCTGCAATCGGGACGTTGGGAAGAGGACGCCATGGATCGTTACATCGCGAGGTCGAACATCGATCACTACCTCACCCGGTTGAACGGCAGTGATCTCGCCCCTGATAACCGAAGCACGATCACCAAGATGTTGATCGCCGAAGAGGACAAGCTCAGCCACGACCTGGAGCAGATCGAGTTCGCCGAGAGCCGGGCCGCAGCCGGACGCAAACGCCTCGATCAGATCCGTAACCTTTGCGGAAGATTTGCCTTCGGGACGCCGGAGCGACAAGAAGCCGACAGGCTGCTGGTGAACGTCGAGAATTTGCAGACTCTGCTGGAGGACTTTTGTCATCGCTTGCACGCGAGGATCAGATCAAGCGGTCTTTAGGTCTCCCGTCCTGCTTCTGCTGTTTTCCTGCACCATCGTCCTTCCCCGACGGAAGCACCGGTTCGCTCGACGCGCGTAGCTTCGCCTCACCCTGCTGCAAGACCTTCAGGATCAAATCCCGATGCGCGACATGTTCGACCTGTAGCCTTCGAAAGGTCGCTAGTGTTGCAAGGGCCTGCTTGGTATCATGGCCGTCGCGATCCAACTCGGCGACGCGCCGTTCCTGAAGCAGAATGTGGCGCTCACCAATAGCCACCGCTTTTTCCGCAATGGCGAGGTGAGCCAGCTCCATTTCTCTATTCATGGCCTCTTGCCCTGGCGAGGTTCGTGTTTGCCAAAGTTACCGTTCAGCCGGGCCTCGGGATTTGAGATAGAGCAAGAGTGGCGACGAAGGTGATATCGTCGTGTGGCAGGAGCCGTTCGCCGACAGCCGTCCATCGACGCTCCGGCGGCCGCGGTCGCGCGAAGTTCGGCCGTCCGTTCAACATATCCGGCGCAGGAGCACCGAACGTCACCGGCGCGCCGCACCGTCATGCGGCAACCGATTCGCCTTCACCGCTGCGCTTGCCGAGCAATGGTGCAAACTGCTCGGCCGTGACCGTCTCATTTGCAATTAGCAGTTCGACACCAGTGTCGAGATCGGCTCGCCGGCGCTGCAGGATATCCCGGGCGCGGCGGTCCCCTTCCTCGATCAGGTTGCGGACGGCGAGATCGATCTCGCGGCCGGTTGCCTCAGCCGCCGCTACGATCTTGTCCTGCGCCGCCAGGAGAAACGCTTGCGGCTTTGCAGCATAGGGGCGCTGCCCGACCGTCTCGTCCATCCCGTACTTGGTGACCATTTCGATGGCGATTTCGGTCGCACGTTGAAGATCATCGGCCGCGCCGGTCGAGATCGCCCCGTCGAAGATCAGGTGCTCCGAGGCGCGTCCTCCCATCAGCACCGCGATGCGGTTCTTCAGCTCCTCGATGGTCAGTAGGAACCTGTCCTCGGTCGGACGCTGGATCGTATATCCGAGCGCGCCGATGCCGCGCGGGACGATCGACACCTTCTGCACGGGGTCGACACCGGGCAGGCTGGCCGCAACGAGCGCATGGCCCATCTCGTGATAGGCGACCCGGCGCCGTTCGTCCTTGCTCAGCACCCTGCTCTTCTTCTCGATGCCGGCCACGATCCTCTCGATCGCGGTGACGAAATCGTCGAACGTGACCTCGTCCCCGCTTCGCCTGGTCGCTGCGATCGCGGCTTCGTTGATGAGATTTGCGAGGTCGGCCCCGGTGAACCCCGTCGTGAGACCCGCCACCTTGTCGAGATCGACGTCTTTGTTCAATCGAATCTTGGGGGCGTGCACCTTCAGGATCGCAACGCGCCCGATCTTGTCCGGCCGGTCAACGAGGACCTGTCGGTCGAACCTTCCGGCCCGCAGCAGCGCAGGGTCTAAAACCTCGGGACGGTTGGTCGCCGCCAACAGAATAACGCCGGCGCTGGGGTCGAAACCGTCGAGCTCGGACAGCAGCTGGTTGAGGGTCTGCTCCTTCTCATCGTAGCCGCCGAACGACTGCGGCCCGCGGCTGCGTCCCAGCGCGTCGAGTTCGTCGACGAAGATGATGCATGGCGCGGCCTTGCGGGCCTGCTCGAACAGATCCCGAACCCGCGCGGCGCCGACGCCGACGAACATCTCCACGAATTCGGAGCCCGAGATCGAGAAGAACGGAACGCCGGCCTCTCCCGCCACGGCGCGGGCCAGCAGCGTCTTTCCCGTCCCCGGCGGTCCGACGAGCAAGATTCCCTTGGGGACATGCGCCCCCAGACGGCCATAGCTCGCAGGATCCCTCAGGAACGAGACCACCTCCTGGAGCTCGAACTTCGCCTCGTCCACGCCGGCGACATCGGCGAAAGTGACCTTGATGTCCTTCTCGACGTAAACCTTTGCGCGGGACTTTCCGATCGCCATTAGCCCGCCCAGGCCCTGGCCGCCCCCGATGCCGCGGCCAAGCCAGAACCAGATCAGGAAGAAGGCGATTACCGGGAAGATCCAGGACAGCAAACTCTGCAGTGCGCCACCGCCGGGAACGCCGGTCACACGCGTTCCCTTCGCGGCGAGCTTTTCGGCCAAGGCCATATCGACACGGGCGGTGATGAAGGCGGACTTGCCGTTCGGAAGCGGCTCTTTCAATTTCCCCTGAATCGTATCCGAGCCGACCGCCACCTCGGCAATCTTGTCCTGGGCCAGCAGCTGCTCGAATTGGCTGTAAGGAATGGTTTCGGTCGAATTGTACGTGGCGAGGCCGAACTGCAGCATGACGAGCAGCAAGCCACCCGCGACAATGGCAGCCAATGCGATGCCCGGCTTCCGTGAACCTTGATCGAACTCCAACCTGCTTCTCCCATCACCATCAACAACACGAATGGTAATAGGAGCGGGCGACCCTTGCTTGATTCAGCTCAACAAAAGCTTCGCCAGAGACGCGTTTGTTCTGAGGCCCGACCTAGGAAAACCTCGCAGCTGCAAGGCTCGGAATGGAGGAGGGTGGATGCCTTGTTGACGGCGACCGGCTGGATGCTATTGAACGTCATTATGAGCAGAGCAAACACCCGCGCGCTGGAACGGCAGGCCAAGGACGTGGCCAGCCTCATGCGCATGTTCGCCAACGAACATCGCCTGCTTATCGTCTGCAAGCTGGTCGAATATGGCGAAGCTAACGCCGGGGCGCTCGCCGAAGAGGTCGGCCTGTCCGCCTCGGCACTGTCGCAACATCTGGCCAAGCTGAAGGCGGAAGGCGTCGTCGCGGCGCGACGGGATAGCCAGACCATCTGGTACCGCATCGCCGACCAACGGGTCGAAGAGCTGTTTTCGACCCTGCACCGGCTGTTCTGTGCCCCTCGCAAGCGCTGAGTTCCCGCCCGCTGGCGGGAAGCTTGCACCTAAAGCGCGATGAGATTTAGACGAATCGTCATCACGCTTTAGGTTGTTGTTTGCGCATGATCTTTCCGGAAAACCGCTTCGCACTTTTCCGGATCATGCTTTAGCCGCGCTTCTGCTTGGCTTCGGAAGCTTCAACCCACCAGAAGAACAGCGCGGCGCCGACCGCAAGTACGGCGAACCAGGCGATATCCGGAATGTTCGTCACGTCCGGAAGGCGGACCTTGCCCAGCGCCCAGACGTTGAGGACATGCGCCTTCAGCCAGTCGAAGCTCAGCGCGTAGAGGATGGCGCCGGCGACCATGCCGAGCGCACCGACCAGCGCATGGACGCTGCCGGTCGCGATGGCGCCGAGCGCCGTTCCCGGACAATAGCCGTAGACGACCATGCCGACGCCGAACAGGGCAGCGCCGAGCGCAACCGCCAGCATGTTGGCATCCTTCACGTAGTACTTCGTATTGCCGGTGTCGACGAGCAGCAGCACGCCGATGCCGCCGACTACGATTGCCGTGCCCATCACCTTCAAGACGGTGAAATCGCGCAGCCGAAACTGGTTCTCGATCACGTTGCAGTTCGTCACCTTGCCGCGCTGCAGTAGGAAGCCGAACGCTCCGCCCATCAACAACGGGCCGAGGATCGTCATCATTGCGGTCATCTCGATCCCTCCTTCAGCGCTTGCGGAACATGAGCGCGGAAATGCCGAGCCCAGTGCCGAACATCACCGCCAGGAACAGCCAGCTCGACACCGCGAGCTGTAACCCGCCGGAGATGCCGTGTCCGCTGGTGCAGCCGCCGGCAAGCCGAGCACCATACATGATCACGATGCCGCCGAGGAATGCGCCGACGAAGCGCTTGGCGATCGACGGCCCGAACCGCTCCTTCCAGACATCGGGCACGAGCTCGAGCCGCCACGTGCCCGACATCACCGCCGAGAGGAACGCGCCTGCGGGAATGCCGACCAGGAACCAGACGCCGTAGTCCCATTTCAGCGGCATGCTCTTCCAGTAGGAGTTCTGCGCCACCGCCTCCGGTCCGATCGCCGGGACGGCAAACAGCGAGGCGACGCGCGAATAGGCGGTGGTGACGCCGAGCGGGTCGCCGAACACCGCAAAGGCGATCCAGCTCAGCAGCCCGATCCCCGCGCCGACGAGATAAGGCGACCAGTCGATCCGCGCGGCGCGCTTCGCTTCGCGAACGTAGCTTTCCGTGATGGTGGTCATGTGCGTTTCCCCGGGGCAGCGGCCCGATGCGCGTTCCAGCGGCGCGCTCGGCTCGCATCGAAAATCATATTCAATAAACGTATTTTAGCAAAGCATAAAGTATTGCGCTAGCCGCCCGGCGCGGGCGAGCCCGCCGTCTGCTGTGGTTGCGGCATGCCGGCACGGTCGACGAGCAGATCGGTGAGCCTTGCCCCCAGCCACATGCCGCCGAGCACGAGCCAGGCGGTGAGCGCGAACACCGAGGCGCCGGTCACGCCGGCGCCGACCGCACAGCCGCCGGCGAGCATCGCGCCGAACCCCATCAGCACCGCACCGAGCAGATAGCGCCGCATGCCGAGTCCGTCCGAAAACCCCACGAGCTTCAGTTCACCCGCGCTTGCCGCGGCGGCGAACGAGCCGAGGAACACGCCGGGAATGATGCCGAGGTCGAAGCCGAGCCGGAGCTGCGAGCTGTTGAGCACCAGCATCAGCAATTCGGCCGACGGCCCGCTGAAGGTGAGGCTCTTCAGCGTCACCGGTGCGAAGGAGGCCTGCGAAAGCTGATAGGTGAAGAGCCAGCCGGCGACGACGGCCGCGCCCGCTGCCAGAGCGGCGAAGACAAGCTGGCGCGGCAGATGGCTTCGCAAGGCGAAGGCGAGCCCCGCGATCAGCCACAATCCGCCGAAGGCGAGCTTCTCGGGCAAGCCTGCGCCGAACCCCGCCATGATGTCGCGCGAGGGCCCGCCGTCGACCAGCCACAGATTGGTCACCCATTCGCGTGCGGGCGACAGCAGACCGCGGTATGACGCCTGCGCCGTCACCGCAAACACCAAGCCCGACAGCAGCGCCCGGAGATTGCCATTGGCGGAGAGCACCAGCAGCCGGCTTGCGCAGCCGCGCGCCAGGATCATTCCGCAGCCGAACATCACGCCGCCGACGAGCGCGCCGGAGATGCTGCCCTGCTGCGCGAGCTGGCGCGCCTCGGAAACATCGAGCCAGCCGAGCGCGACAAAAGCCTGCGTGCCCAAGAGCGCCGCGGCAAAGGTGAGGAGCCAGACTGCAAGGCGCGGCCCGCCCTCGCCGCGGGAGAATTCGACGGCCGCAGCGCGCAGGCAGAACCGGCTGCGCTGGGCGAAAAATCCAAACAGGCCGCCAACAAGGAGGCCGCCCAGCCATGACAGCCGGTCTTCCCCCAGCAGATCGATGACTGTCGTCAGCACGGCTGCCTCAGTGATCCTTCGAGATCTACCAATCTATCGCGCGGTGCGGCCTCGCCATATGAGCCAAATCAAGGCCCGGACGCACGGGCAGGTGCGCGGTCAAGGTCGCAGATAGGCATATCCCTGCTGTTGCAACTCGGCGAGCCGCACCACGCCGCCCTTCTCGGCCACCACGAAGCCGGGCGTGAGGTCGTCGAGCTTTACGCCCTGCGCCTTCATGGTGTTGGCGCAGGCGTCAAATCCGACGCCGGCCTCTGCGAGCTTCGTCATCATCGCAACGGTGTGGTCATCGGCGGCCAGCGCGTGGAAGGCGCGCAGCGCCGGTCCATGCACGACCAGCCTGATATCGGCCTTGCCCGGCCCGCCGACGCCGTCGACGTGGTTCTGGAGATTTCCCAGCACGAAGACGACGCGCTCGGCGTCGGCGAGGTGATAGACGACGCGCTGTCGCGCCGGCACTTCCGTCGCTGCGGCCGCCTCGCGCATGGCAAGAGCGCCAAATAGTCCGGCAAGGCTCGCGCGAAGCATGGATCGGCGCTGCATGGTCCCTCCTATCGTGCCTGCTTGATGAACTCGGCGATGCGATCGGCGACGTCTTCCGCGAACAGGTCGCGGAAGAAATGATCGGCATCCTCGATTGTCGCGAGCTGCACCCTGCCGCCGCTCGAATCGGCCAGCGGCGTGAAGGACGCTATCACATCGGGGACGACCGCATCCTTGGTCGCAGCGAGCACAAGCACCGGCAGCTTCAAGCGTGCCGCGAGCGCCGCGGTGTCCTGGCCGGCATCGGCGCCATAGAAAGACACAAAGGCGCGCGCCGTCACCACGGCGTTGCGGCAGTAGATGAAGCCCGGCGCATCCATCCATTCGCCACCGCGTCCCGCCGCCACGGCTTTGGTCGCCTTCTCGAGGAGCGGCCCGAGCGGCTTGCCGTAGGTCTGGGCATATGAGGCGCGCAAGTCGGCGTCGGCCTTTGCCGTCACCGGCGCGAGCAGCACCGCGCCTGCGACCGGCGGGGCTTCGCTCGCCGCCAGATAGCGCGCGACCTGGTTGCCGCCGCGCGAATGACCGAGGGTGACGACGAACCGGGACATGCCCCTCGCCTTGGCGACCCAGTCGCCGATCTCGGCAACCGCATCGTCGACGACATAGTCGTGCCGCGTTGCGCAGTCATACATGCCCTTGCGACGATCGAGCCCCAGCGATAGCGTATGCGCGAGCGAGGCGATGCCGCGCTGCTCGAGCGCTTTCGCGACGTCCTGAATGATCTCCATATCCTTGTGCGCGAGCGTGCCGTGGGTCATCACGACGAGCGGCGTGTCGGGTGTCATCGGCGCCGGCGTGCGCAGCGTGGCGAGCATCGTGCGGCCATCGACTTGCAGTTCCAGCTCCTGCTCGGCGGCGCCGGCCGGCTGCGCAAGAGCGACCAAGACAACCAGTCCCATCAACCATCGCATCGGCGGCACTCTCCTCAGGGACGAACGATCGTCCAGCTTTTTTCCGCCAGATCCATCAGCGCGGCAACCCCAACCTGGGTGACACTGACTCCCTCAATCAGCGGCGGCCGTCGGCCCTCCTTCGCGGCGAGCGTCTCCAGCGTATTGCCGCAGGCGATGAAGCTCACGTTCGGCATCGATTTCAAGAAGTTCGCCAGGCGCTCCTTCACCGGCGAGCGGTCGTCGAGCAACATGTCGAGCCCGCCATTGAAGGCAACCACCACGATCTCGACATCCTCGCCCTGCCCGGAATAGTGCCGCGAGACATTGGCCGCAACATCGAGGACGGCGCGCATCTTGACCGGGTCGTCGTCGCTGATCTGCAGCGCAAGCTTGTGCGGCTCCGCCGCCCGGCACGGGGCAGCGTGACCTGTCATGATGAAAGCGGCAGCGAGCAAGACGCAAAACAGTCCGCGGCGACTCGCCCGGCCACGGCTCACTCCACGCCCCGCGACTTCTTGTCCTTGCTGTCCTCAGGCGTCACGTCGATCGCGGCCGCGCGCGCGGTGATCTTCACCGGTGCGATGCAATCTTTCATGCAAGGATCCTTCTGCCAGAACGATTTCTCGCTGCTGGCGCGATCGTCCATCACAAAGCCCTGCTCGTTCGGCATCTTGACGCTGGTGAAGTTCTTGTTGCTCAGCTCAAAATTCTGGTCGGTGATGACGTCGTTCAGATAGAGGACGTAGGCGACCAGCGCATAATATTCGTCGACCGAGAACGATTCCGCATTGCCATAGGGCATGGCGTGACGGACATAGTCGAACACGGTCGAGGCATAGGGCCAGTACGAGCCCACTGTCTTGACCGGATTGTCCGATGTCAGCGAGCCCTTGCCGCCCGCAAGCACCGGCCAGCGGCCGTTGCCCTCGCCGAACTCGCCGTGGCAGGACGCGCAATTGTCCATGAACAGCTTTTCGCCCTGGGCAACCGTGCCCTTGCCCTCCGGCAGGCCCTGGCCGTCAGGCCGCACGTCGATATCCCAGCCGCGGATTTCCGCCGCGGTCGGCGCGCGGCCGATGTGATAGCGCGGATCAGCTTTCGCATCGGTCTTCTGCTGCGCGAGCGCGGGCGCGGTCATCACGCAAACGAGCAGTGCCGCGGCAGCGAATTTAGGCGACTTCGACATTCTCGACCTCACCATTGGCCTGCACATGCCAGGTCTGGATGCCGTTGTTGTGATAGATGGAGTTGACGCCGCGGATCTTGCGCAGCTCGGCCTTGCTCGGCTGCACATAGCCGGTCTCATCCTGCACGCGCGACTGCAGCAGCAACGGCTCGCCGTTCCAGTCGAACTCGTAGTAGAAGCGCGTCAGCGCCTTGTCGAGAACGGGCCCATCGAGCCGCGCCGGCCACCAGTTGCGGCCACCGTCGAGCGATACGTCCACGCGCTTGACCTTGCCGTTGCCGCTCCAGGCGAGCCCCGAGACGATGGTAAAACCCTTGCCATGCTTGATCGGCGCCTGCGGGCTTGGGCTCGTGATCACCGACTTGGCGTCCATCGACCAGGTGAACCGACGCGCCTTGCCGTTCGGCAGCAGGTCTGTGTATTTCGAGGTCTCCTCGCGGGTGTGCCAGGGCTGATCGCCGACCTTGATGCGGCGCAGCCACTTGACCCAGAGGTTGCCCTGCCAGCCCGGCACGACCAATCGCATCGGATAGCCCTGCTCGGGGTAGAGCGCCTCGCCGTTCATCTTGTAGGCAATGATGCAGTCGTCGAGCGCCTTCTCGATCGGCAGGCTGCGATCCATCGCAGCCGCATCGGCACCCTCGACCAGCAGCCATTTGCCGTTGGTCTTGACGCCCGCTTCTTCGAGCAGGGTGCGCAGCGAGACGCCGGTATATTGCACGCAGTGGATCATGCCGTGGGTGAACTGGCAGCCGTTGAGCTGGGCGCCGCGCCACTCCATGCCGGAATTGGCCGCGCACTCCATGAAGTGGATGCGGTTGACGCGCGGATAGCGCTTCAGCTCTTCGAGCGTAAGGATCAGCGGACGCTCCACGAGGCCATGGATCATCAGGCGATGATCGGCCGGATCAATCTCGGCGATGCCGCCGTGATGCCGCTCGAAGCACAAGCCGTTCGGCGTGATGATGCCTTCGAGCTCGTGAAGCGGGGTGAAGCTCACCGAGGATTCGCGCGAGGCGGTCAGCCATTCGACGTCGCGCCGGACGACGTCCTTCTCGAATTTCGACGGCTTGCCGTACGGACGCACGGCAACGCCTTCCCCGAGCGACCTGGTCCATTCGGGGACGTTGGGCGGCTGGTTTGCCGGATTGCCGCCGCCGGCCAAGGCAGGCCTTGCGAGCACCGACGCCGCAACGCCGGCCCCGGTGGCCAGGAAATTGCGTCGGGATTGGCGGGGGCTGTCCATCTTCGACATCGCTTCTCACGCTCCGGTGACTTTGACAGCTCGGTTGGGTTCGAGGCGAACCGTCTTCTGTCGGGTCAGATAGTTGGCCACGACCTCCCAGATCGGCGGCCCTTCGGTTCCTTCATTGACGCTGGCCCAGCCGGCGACCTGATACTCCCTGGCGGGATCGATCGGTGCGCCTGTCTTGACGAGCTGCATGTCCGAGATGCGGCTGCCTTGCGGCTTCGCTATATCGATCGCGTAGGAAAGCCCGCCGAGCCGCACCATGTCGCCGCCCTGCTGATAATAGGGATCGATGTTGAAGAGGTTGTCGGCGACGTCCTCGATGATCTCTTTCAGCCGCGCGCCGGTCATGCCCATGCGATAGACCGCCGGATAGGTGATCGCGGTCGCGTTGGTGACGTCCTCGAAGGTGATGTCCTGTCCGGGCAGCACGCTGGTGCCCCAACGGAAACCGGGCGACAATGCGATCTCGGCGTCGCGCTCCTGCAGCAGCGCCTGGCAGATCAAATCGTCGAACGTGCCGTTGAAATTGCCGCGCCGGTAGAGCAACGAGTCGGTCTTGCCGAGCACCCTGGCGAGATCGGCGGCGAAGGGCCTGCGCACCTCCGCGATCTTGGCAGCCATCTCGGCGTCCGCGGCGATCACATCGGAGAACAGCGGAATCAGCTTGTACCTGTAAGCCTTGACCTCGCCGTCTCGGACATCGAGATCGAGCCGCGACACGAACTTGCCGGACGAGCCCGACGCGATCAGCAAGGTCTTGCCGACCTTCACCGCCTCGGGCAGCGCGTCGTGGGTGTGCCCGGTCAGGATGACGTCGATACCCTTGACGCGGCTCGCCAGCTTGCGGTCGACGTCAAAACCATTGTGCGAGAGCAGCACGACGAGCTGCGCGCCGCCCTTGCGTGCCTTGTCGACCTGCGCCTGCACGTCCTCCTCGCGCACGCCAAAGGACCAGTTGGGAATCATCCAGCGCGGATTGGCGACGGGCGTATAGGGAAAGGCCTGGCCGAGCACCGCGATCTTGACTCCACCGCGCTCGATCATGGTCGAGGCGTCGAAGGCCGCCTCGTTCCATTCGGTGTCGCGGATGTTGAGGCCAAGGAACGGGAAGCCGAGCCCCTCGATGGCCTGCTTGACGCGCTCGGTGCCGTAGGTGAACTCCCAATGGCCGGTCATGGCGTCGGGCTTGAGCAAGGCCATGCAGTCGATCATGTCCTGGCCGCGCGTCTTCAGCGACGACCACGATCCCTGCCAGGTATCGCCGCCATCGAGCAGCGCGACCTTGTCGCCGCGTTCGGCGCGAATCGCCTTGATCACGGTCGCGGCGCGGTCGAGACCGCCGATCCGGCCATAGGACTTGGCCAGTGCCTCGAAATCCTCCGACGTCAGGGCGTAGGCCATCGACGAGCCGGGCGCGATGCCGAAGCGGCTGAGAAATTCCTTGCCGGTGACGTGCGGCGGAAGCCCCCTGGCCTCGCCCACGCCGAGATTGGTCGAAGGCTCACGGAAATAGAGCGGCATGAGCTGACCGTGAATGTCGGTCACATGCACCAGCGTGACGTTGCCGAGCGGCTCGAACGCCAGCAACTCCTTCTCGGTCAGGCGTTGCTGGGCGAATGCCCGGGTCAGGCTGGAGCCGACGCCGGTCGAAAGCGCCGCGGTTGCCGCTGCAACCTGAATGAACTCGCGGCGAGAAATCATGCGCGATGCTCCTGCATGCTCATCGTTTCAGTTGCGCACCGACGGCGTCTCGACCGGCAGCCCAATGCCGCGCCACGCGACGTAGAGCTCGAGCGCGAGGAACTCGTCCGACAATGGCTTGAACGGCTCCGCGCGCACGTCGAACATGCAGCCTTCGAAGCGTTCATGCAGCGGCACCACGCGCTGGTCGCGCAGCCGATAGGTCGGAAATCCGTTGGTCTGGCCCTGGCTGAGAAAATCCGCGCGCATGAACTTTCCGTTGTTGCGCTCGTGGCAGGATTCGCAAGCGAGATCGAGCTGGCCAAAGCGCGTGTAGTAGATCTGCTTGCCGCGCTCGAACCAGGGCGACATCAGGCCGTCGCTCTTCACGGTCACCGGCATGCCGTGGGACTGGTACCGCACGAAGGCGGTCATGTCGGTCAGCTCCTGGGATTTGAATTTCCAGGGCTCGGCCTTCATGTGGTCGGTCCGGCAGATATTGATGCGCTGCTCCAGGTTGACCGGCTTCTTCAGCTTGTCGTCCCATTTCGGCATGGCGGCGCCGACGCCCTTCATGCTCGCCTCAGCCTGGCCGTGGCAGCTCATGCAGGACTTGCCGTCTGCGCCCTCGACCTTCTTCCAGAGGTCTGCGGCGCGCTCCACGGCGAGGAAGCCCGGGTTCTCGAGATCGTCGTCCTGCAACGCGCGGGTCTCCTTGCTGCGGAACTCGTAACCGGAGATAATGGTCTTGAAGACGTGGCCGGACGGCGCCGGGATACCCTTGCGCTCGGCATCCTGCGCGGAAGCGCAGCTTGCGAACGATGCGAAAGTAACGACCGCAGCAGCGAACCAAACAGATCGCGTCAGCATCCCTGCCTCCCTCGACGCACCATGCGCCTTACGCCTTGAGCGAGATCTTCTCTTCGGCCGCGATCACCGTGCCGTCGTCGTCCGTCCAGGAGAACTTGAACGTTCCGGCCTCGTCCACCCTGGCATCAAACTGGATATACGGATTGGCGGAGATTGCAGGCTCCAGCGCGCAGGAGAACACGGGCTTGCCGTTGAACTCGCAGGCAAACTTGTTGATGATCTTGCGAGGAATGGTCTTGCCCTGCGCGTCCTTGCGCTGGCCCGACTCCATAACGTGCGAAACCAGCGTCTTGATCTGGATGACTTCGCCCTTGATCGCTTCCTTGGGAAGCTTGATGCGCGGTTTGTCTGCCATCTGTTCTCTCCTAAGCCCTTAGCCGCCGCAGCCGCCGATCGTGACCTTGACGGTCTTCTGCTCCGTGAACAGCGCGCCGTCGCTCATCTTCGCGATCGCAACCACGTTCTGCGTGGCCGCGAGCCGGATCCGGATCGAAGCTTCGGCCTTGCCCGACAGCGGCGTGAAGGACAGCGTCGCGACGCCGGCGTTCGGGTTGCCGTCCGCGATGATCATCACGTCCTTGACGTAAGACTCCGCGGTCATCGGGCTCTCGATGTTGATCGACAGCGGCACGGTGTTGCCGTTCTCCGCAATCTCCGGCAGGTCGAGCGAGATCTTGCCCTTGGCAGGCTGCTTGCCGCCGGTGAATTTCTCGATCCACTTTGCCGCGTCGTTGGTCACTTCCGCGTCCGCAGCCATGGGCATCAGGGTCAGCATGACGAAGCCGCCTCCGAGCGCAAATGCCTGCCGTCGATTGATGGCTTTCATTCCGATCCTCCTCGCCGTCAGTTCAGCGTCTTGAGAAATGCGATGACGTCCTCGACCTGCGCGGCCGTCAGTATGGACTTGCCGACGAATTCCGGGCGCACCCGGCTCAGGCCCTCGTTCTTGAAGAACGCCGGCATGACGGTGTCGGTGAAGATGCGCTTGGGATCGGCGACGATGAGGCGCAATTGCGCCTCGGTGTAGCGGCCGGCCACGCCGTCGAGCGACGGACCGAACTCGCCGTGGAATTCCTCGGATTTCAGGCTGGTGACCTGGTGACACGCCAGGCAGTTGCCGAGCGTGCGGGTCAAAAACACCTTCTTGCCGGCATCGGCATTGCCGGGCGAACCGGTCAGGGATTTTGGTAGCGAATCGCTGACAATGTCGAGCTTGATCGGCTCCTTGGCCGGCTGTTGCGCCATGGCGCTGCCGGCCAACACGCACAGTGCAAACGCAGCCACAAGCGAGTGCCGCATGTTTCCTACCCTTTGTCGACGGGGTGACGCCCGCCTTTGACCACGACGGGCTCACGATCCATCAAATTCAATTATTATGATATGTGAATATAACCGACGCCGTCAAGCGAAATTCGAGCGACGCCTGCACTCAGCCGTTCGCAGCTAAAAAATCCCGGAACGAGCCGCGCTCATAGGCACGTTCGCGCACGAAGCGAAACATCGCCAGGAAGTGCGGCGGCTTGAGATAACCGGGGGCCCGCGTCACTTCGCGCGCCATCGCGTCCTTCGCATCGAGGCCGTCGGCAGATGGCGGAAAGAACTGAAAGGTCGGCGTGAACCGGATGCCGTATTTGCGGGCGAGATCCTTCTCCGCTAATTCCTCGCGGTCGAAGTCGGTCACCTTGCGCGAGCCGACCAAGTTCAACTGCAAGACCTCGAAATTGTCGCGGATATAGTTGGCGATTCCGACATCGGCGAAATTCACCAGATGCGTCTCGCGGCAATAGGGACAGCCGCGCAGCTCCCACATGATGGCGAGGCGCTTGCCCCCGGCCGCAGCGCTCTCCAAATCCTCGTGCAGATCGAGGAAGCTCTGCAAGAACCACGGTTCGTGATAGAGCCCGTCTTCGCCGACGGCGAGCTCGGCCGCCGCCGCGCCGCGACCGGCGAAGGCCGCGCCGGTTGCTAACGCGAGGAGGCCGCGCCGCGTCGGCGTGCGCGGCGACATCGGGATTTGCCGCGTCGGGACATCTTGCGCATTGTTCATTTTTATTATGATATTCGAATACACGAATGTGACAAGGAATTCCTATCTTGCGCTGCACCATCGCGCTCCTGGCGTGGCTGGCCTCGAACATGCTCGCGCTCGGCGGGGAGACTGGCAGACTTGCGGATGTCACCTCGGCCATGGCGCCGATCCTGGCCAATCTGCGCACGGCCGCGAGCTATGCGCGGACCGGAAACGTTGCGCTGGCGCAGATCGAGACCGACGAGGCGGTCGCGCGTTGGAAGCAGCTTGTGCCGAACCGCAATCCTCTGCCCGCCGACGCACCGGCCGAATTGGCGGGATTTCTCGACCGGGGCCGTGATCGGCTCATGATGATCGCGGCCGCGCTGGACCGCGGCGACGATGCCGCCGCCGGCCGCGAGTTGCTGGCGCTTCGGCAAGCGTTTCACGCGCTCAGGCGTCACGCTGGCCTCTACGATCTCGGCGATTGCATCTTCGAGATCGCGCCCGCCATGGAAACGCTGCGTGCCGCCGCGATCAGGTACGGCGGGCAACCGGCGCCGGCAAACGCCGAAGAGACCGTCGCCGCCGCAAGCGCGTTCCGCGATCGGCTTCAACGCTGCAACGAATGGGCTAATGGCGAGATCGCCGCCCAAGGCGAGTTCCGCCGCCTGATTGACGGCGCAATCACCAGCAGCGGCGAGATCGCGCATGCCGCGATGGCAGGTGACGGCTCCCTCGTGAATCGCTACCTGATCGAGCTGCAGTCCTTCGCCCAGCTGCTCGACTTCCGGTACGGCTAGCCTCAGCCGATGCTGGTCAACGCAGGGAAATGCTCGAGCAGCCATTCCGAGACCGCGGGCACCAATCCGGCCAGGAACATCAGACCTGTCGCAACCAGGAAGACGCCCATCGTCTTCTCGATCAGACCGAGATGCCGGCGCACACGGCCGAGCGCGGCGATGAAGCGGCCGGTGAAAGCCGCGGCGATCAGGAAGGGAATACCGGTCCCGACCGAATAAGCGAGCAGCAGCAGCGCCCCTCGTCCGGTCGTGTCCTCCGAGCCCGCCATCAACAGCACGGCGGCAAGGATCGGGCCTGCACAGGGCGTCCAGCCGAACGCAAAGGCCAGCCCCATGACGAAAGCCCCTGCCATGCCGGCCGGGCGGTTGTCGACCTGCACGGTGGCGCTGCGATAGAGTAGCGGAATCCGGAGCAGCCCCAGAAAGTGCAGTCCCATGACGATGATCAGCCCGCCCGCGACGATGCCGAGCGTCGACAGATGCGCAGAGACGAAACGTCCCGCGATCGAGGCTGTCGAGCCGAGAGCGATGAAGACCAGCGAGAAGCCCGCCACGAAGGCAAGCGCCGAGA
Organism: Bradyrhizobium guangxiense; assembly: GCF_004114915.1. Classification (NCBI taxonomy): domain Bacteria; kingdom Pseudomonadati; phylum Pseudomonadota; class Alphaproteobacteria; order Hyphomicrobiales; family Nitrobacteraceae; genus Bradyrhizobium; species Bradyrhizobium guangxiense. Next base: position 4,895,268 of record NZ_CP022219.1, read on the forward strand.
GCAGGATGCGCGGCCGCAGATCCGGCCTGCCGCTGGACAGATCCGTGGCCGAGACGCCGGCCATGTAGCACAGGAAGGGCGGCACCAGGGGCAGGATGCAGGGCGACAGAAACGACAAGAGGCCCGCGACGAAGGCCGCACCCAGCGTGACGTCCAAGGTCATTTCCACCCCATCCCTAGCACATATACGAATTTAATGATATAAAGCGCCAAGCACCTTCACAAGGCAAGTCCGTCAGGCGGGTCCAAAAAGCCGGTTACGCAGCATGAACAGAATCATCGCTTTCGCCCTCACCGTGGCCGTCGTGCTGCCAGCGACCACGTCGCGCGCCGCCGAGCTCGTCATGTTCGAGCGGCCCGGCTGCGCCTGGTGCGCGCGCTTCAACGCCGAGATCGCGCCGATTTACGGCAAGACCGCGGAAAGCCGGACCGCACCGCTGCGCCGGATCGACCTGAAGGCCCCCCTCCCAGCCGATCTCGCCGGGATCGATCCAGGTCCCTTCACGCCGACCTTCGTCGTGGTACAAGAGGGCCGCGAGATTGGACGCATCCGCGGCTATCCGGGGAATGCCTTCTTCTTCGGCCTCTTGGACCGAATCCTGTCAAATGCGGGATCGGAACCCGAGAGGTCGTGACCGGTCTTGCAGATTTTGCCGAGAGGAACTTGACGCGATGCCGTTGCCGAAGCTGAAGGAGATCGAAGGCTCCGCCGAACTCGAGCAGATGATCGAGAAGGCGCGCGAGGCGAGCGACATGCTCAAGGCGCTGTCGCACGAATCCCGATTGCTGCTGCTCTGCATCCTCGCCGAGGGCGAGAAATCCGTGACTGAGCTCGAGCAGTTCCTGGGCGAACGACAATCGACCGTCTCGCAGCAGCTCGCGCGGCTCCGGCTCGATCGGCTGGTGACGACCCGACGCGACGGCAAGACGATCTACTACAGTCTCGCCAGCGAGGACGTCCGCAAGATTCTCACCGCCGTTTACGACGTGTTCTGCGAGCCGGTACGCCGGCGACGCCGGTAATTCTCCGCTCTGGATTTTCGCGCCCCTCGGGCGCAGACTGCCCAAAGAGGCAGAACGAATACCTTGCGGGAGGAATGTTCAGTCCATCGACCATAGCGTTCGCATGCGGGCTCGCCGCCGGCACGGTGCTTGGCGTTGCCGGCCGAGCGGGCCGTTTCTGTACGCTCGCGATGCTCGAAGATGCGTTTTTCGGATCGGACTATCGCCGGCTGAAATCCTTCGCACTGGCGGCAGCCGTGGCGCTGCTTGCGACTCAGGCGCTCGCGGAGCTCGGCATCGTCGACCTGTCGCGATCAATCTATCTGACGGCATCGATCGGGCTGGGCGGCGCGATCATTGGCGGGCTGATGTTCGGCATCGGTATGGCGCTGGTCGGCACCTGCGGCTTCGGCACGCTGGTGCGCGTCGGCGGCGGCGATCTGCGCGCCATCGTCGTCTTTCTCGTACTCGGCCTGTCGGCGCTCGCGACCATGCGTGGCATCACGGGCATGCTGCGTGTGACGCTGATCGAACCATTGTCGCTGCGGCTTCCTGAAGGCAGCACTCAGACCCTGACGTCGCTGCTCGGCGCAGGCAGCGCCGTACGTGCGATTCTCGTCGTGGCAATTGCCGCCGTACTCGCTTCTTGGGCGCTTGCGGACGGCAGGCTGATTCGGTCGCCGCGATTGCTGGCCTCCGGACTTGCCGTTGGCTGTGCAATCGCATTCGGCTGGTTCGCGACCGGATGGCTCGCCGATGATGAATTCGATCCCGCCCGCGTCGCCTCACTCACCTTTGTCGCGCCACTCGGTGACACTATCCTCTACGTCGCCACCTTCTCTGGCGCGCGCCTGAATTTCGGCATCGGTTCCGTTGCCGGGGTTGTGGCGGGCTCCTTTGCCGCCGCGTTGCTCGCAGGTGGCTTCCGTTGGGAAGCCTGCGACGACGCGCGCGAATTGAAGCGTCACATGTCCGGCGCGCTTCTGATGGGAATTGGAGGGATCATGTCGATGGGATGCACCGTTGGCCAAGGATTGAGCGCGTTCTCAACGCTTGCTCTCTCGGCGCCGATCACGATGCTGGCCATCGCCTGCGGAGCGCGGCTCGGCCTCGAGTTCACGATGACTGGCGAGTGGCTTCCGGCAGTCCGCAAGCTGTTCGGCGTCTCCACCTAATAGAGCGAATTCCTGCCACCAACTCCAGATCCCGCGTGAGATGGTGACGGCGCCGAGCGCCCATCCGATCAGCCCTGATTGGCGTCGGTGGCGAGCATGCCCGCGCCGACCATGGCGCGCAGCGCGGTGAGGTTGGCGAGGTCGGTTTCGGCACCGAAGCCGACCGTCAGCTTCAGCGCGCGATGACCGCGGTTGAGCGCGGCCTCGGCCATCTGCGCGGCACCGCCTGGATTGATGCCGCTGGTATAAACCTTGATTCTGCTCGATTGCCCACCAACCAGCCGCCACAGCGGCAAGCGCCGACGTCGCGCGGAAAGATCTCACAGCGCAAGCTCGATGCCTGAAATCGCTTGTGCGAACGGACCTGGCTCGCCGCATTGAAGTACGAGGACCTCGATGCCTTTGGTGAGGGCCTCGAAGGCTTGTGCGGAGCCGCTGAACTTGCGCCCGACAGGCCCGGTGCGAGCACTTCATTGACGAGCCGGGCGCGATGTTCCGCGCCCGAAGCCGGAAAGTTGGACCAGACTTCACCCCAGCCCTCGACCCCGTCTTCGTCGACAACGTGAACGAAGACGGCGGGGCGGTCGAGCATCTTGCCGAACGACGTCACCACCGGCGTTGCCCGGATAGCGATAGCAGAACGCCTCGATCGAACGGAGAGTGAAGCTGTCAGTCAAGGTGCAAGATCCTGCGAGATGACGCGGAGCCACCAATATCTCAGTAGGCGCGCGCGAAGTCACCTTCCTGCTTGACGTCTGTGAACACCGGGAAGCGCGCCTTCCAGGGCGTGCCCTTGGCCGTGGTCAGCTTGTTGAGCCGCTCAAGTACGTTGAGGCCATCCTTGCGCAGGCTGGCCGACACCGCGGCGCGATCCGGAAAATTCTTCAGCACGGCATCGAGCCAGATGGTGCGGCCCGCCAGGAAGCCGCCTGCCCCCGCCGCATAGGAGTAATCGAGCACGCGCTCGAACTTTTCGGGCGCAGCGCCGCCCGACAGCAACACCCAAGGGATGCTCCGCTCGCGGCAGATATCGCCGATCGCATCGAATTCCCTCTGCGCAGCCTCGGCTTCCGCGCTGCCCTCGCGGGCGGGCAGGTTGTTGGCCGCCAGAGGGCTCTCCAGCTTGAGGAGATCGACCGCGTACTCCGGCTTGGCGAATTCGCGCACGCTGTCGATGACGAGACCGGGCAGCTTGCCGGGTGATTCCACGTAGTCGGCGGTGTGATTGGCACTGCCGAGAAACGGATAGACCAGTAGTTCGAGAACATAGGGAATGTCGTGGCGGGGGCACTCCTCGCCGATCTCGCGCACGAACTTCTTCTGGTGCTCGTTCACCGCGGCATCAGCGTCCGGCCGATACCAAGCCAGCACCTTGACGGCGTCGCCGCCCATAGCGCGGATCTTTTCGACGCTCCAGTTGGTGATCGCACGCGACTTGCGTCCCCCCGCGGTCTCCTCGACGCGATGCTCCTCCAGTGTCATGATCAGGCCGCAGCGCGGCGGCAGCAGATCGATCGCGGCGGGGACCGCGAAATTCGGGTCGAACAGCATCGAGCTGCAATGCGGCGCGAGGTTCTCGACGAGAAGGCGCTTCGCCGCCGTGATGTCGGAATATTCGACCTGCTCCCGCGTGATACCTTTCGCTTTGGCGATGGCATCGAACAATGGCGGCCGCTGGTCCAGCGCGACCATGCGAAAATGGCCATCCGCATCGGCAAGCCGTGCCAGGCCGCGGTTCTTCCCAATCGTTCTCATGGCATCTTCCTCATGAATACAAGACACTCGTTGATGGTAGGGATTCCGTTGCGCCCGCCGGCGTGACGGCATTTCATGGCGGCGGTGGCCGCCGAAAACGCCATGGCAGCGCGCACATCGAGACCGGCGCCGATCGCGAGCGCATAAGCGCCGTGAAAGACGTCGCCCGCGCCTGTGGTGTCGACGACGTCGACCGCGTAGGCGGCCTGCTGGTGTAGCTGTGCGTCCTCGTACCAGTTCACGCCGCCCTCGCCGCGCGTGACGGCGACGACGCGGCAGCCGAAGCGCGCAAGCCCTGCCAGGGATTTGTCGTCAGCGGAGCCCGCAAAAGCCGTCAGTGCGGGCTCGGAAAAGATCGCATGGTCAGTCAGCGGCAGCAGCCGCTCGAACACCTCGGCGTCGGCCATGTCGCCGTCGAGCACCGTCGGAATGCCGCGTGCGCGCGCTTCCCTGAACAGCGTCGCGGCGCCCTCGACCCAGCGCGGGTCGGCCAGCACGGAGGACGCCTGCGCCACGGCCTCGAGCGGGAGCCAGCCCGCGGCTTCCGGAAAAAGGCCGCGAAAGTTGACGATCTGCCGTTCACCGGAGCTGTCGACGATGATTCCGGAGACCGACGAACGGCCGCCAGGAAACAGCCGGAAATTCTCGACGTCGACGCCTTCGGCGGTGAAAGCCGATGTCATCTCGTGACCGGCGGCGTCGTCCCCTGCCCGGCCCCAGAATGCGACGGACGCGCCGAGCTTCGCCACCGCGATGCTCGCGTTGGCCGCCATGCCACCGCCGAGCGTACCGTATTCGGTGGCTTTGATCTTCTCGCTCCCGCCAGCGAACGGGCGATCGACGCGCCAGACCTGGTCGAGCGCGGACAACCCGAGGCAGATCACGTGCACGGCCTTCACACCGGAAGCGACGTGCGCCAGCGCCGAGAGAGCTGCAATGTCGGCTGACGCGCTCACCGCAGGACCTGTCCATTGGCGGCATCGAACAGATGCGTCTTGCCTGGCTGCGGGCGTAGCGTGATGCGATCGCCGACCTTCGGCCGCAGGGCCGGATCGACCCGCGCGATGGCGGAGCCGCCGGCGAGATCGAAATGAATCAGCGTGTCCGAGCCGAGCGGCTCGACCAGCCTGGTGTTGATGGCGATGCCATCGGCCGCATCGGCGGCGACGGCGAAATGCTCGGGGCGGACGCCGAGCACGGCGCTGCCGGCCTGGCGGAGTCGGCTCGCGGTCCCGCCATCCAGCGGCACCGCCGTCGCGCCTTGCGAGAGGATCGCTCCCTCCCCGCGCCACTCGACCGGGAAAAAATTCATCGCGGGCGAGCCGATGAAGCCGGCGACGAACTGGTTGGCCGGCCGCTCGTAAACCGTCTCCGGCGTGTCGTATTGCTGGATCGTTCCGCTCTGGAGCACAACGATGCGATCAGCCATGGTCATGGCTTCGATCTGGTCGTGGGTGACGAAGACCATGGTGGTCTTCAACTCCTGCGACAGCGCCTTGATCTCGGCGCGAACCTGCCCGCGCAGCTTGGCGTCGAGGTTGGACAGCGGCTCGTCGAACAGGAAAGCCTTAGGGTTGCGCACGATGGCACGGCCCATGGCGACACGCTGGCGCTGGCCGCCGGACAGTTCCTTCGGCTTGCGGTCGAGATAAGGCTCGATGTGCAACAGCGCCGCGGCGCGCTTCACGCGGGCGTCGATCTCCGCCTTCGGCACTCCACGCAACTCCAGCGCAAACGACATATTGTTGTAGACCTTCATGTGCGGATAGAGCGCGTAGTCCTGGAACACCATCGCAATATCGCGCTGCGCGGCCTGCACGCCGTTGACGCGCTTGTCGCCTATGTAGAGGTCTCCCGACGAGATCGGCTCGAGGCCGGCGATGATCCGCAGCAAGGTCGACTTGCCGCAGCCGGACGGACCGACGAAGACAACGAATTCATGGTCCGCGATCTCCAGATTGAGATCGGGGATCACGGTGAAATTGCCATAGCGCTTGGTGAGATTGCGGATCGAGATCGAGGCCATGATCGCTCAGTCCAGCGCCAGCACGGGCTTGATCAACTCGCCCTTGGCGAAGCGGGCGAAATTCTCAGGCAGAGCCGACAGGCCGAACTCGCCGTCGACGAGGACGCGGTATTCGTCCTTGTACTTGCGCAGCAGCTCGACATTCGGCTCGAAATCCGAGACCGGGAAGTAGAACGTCCGGATCATGTAGAAATCCTTGCGGCGGAAGACCTTGCCTTCCTCGATGGTCCAGGGCGCGGCATTCTCGCCGACCAGCACCAGGGCGCCGCGCGGCAGCACGAGCTCGATGCCGAGATTACGCGCCAGATGGGCGCCGGAGCATTCCATGATCAGCGCGAAGCGCCTGGAGGTATCGCCGACGGGGTGGGCCTTCGCGCCGAAGGATTGCGCGATCTTGAGCCGCGCCGCATTGGGATCGGCGACATGGACATCGTCGTAGCCGAGCGCACGGAGCGCCAGCACGACGCCGAGACCGACGGGCCCCGCCCCCATCACGAGCACCGGGCCGGCTTCGCGTGGCGGCACGACGCGACTGACGAAGCGCACGGCGTGACCCGAGGTGCCGATGGTGTCGAGCAGCAGCGGCGCGAGACTGTCCTCGATATCATCGGGCACCGGTAGCAGGCAGTTTTCCGGCACCGGCACATATTCGGCATAACCGCCCGGCCTGTTCCAGCCGATCAAGCTGGAGACTTCCAGGCACATCTGGGTGTCGCCGCGCTTGCATGCCGCGCAACGGTCGCAATGCAGGGGGATGTAGACAGCGCAGCGGCGGCTGTGCAGCCTGTGACCGGGCTGCTCGACGACACCGAAGATTTCGTGGCCGGCGGTAAACTCGGCGCCCTTGTGCCAGAGCTTGAAGTCCGAGCCGCACAGAGCGGTGCGCGATACGCGCACCAGCACCTCGCCGGCGCCGATCTCGGGAATCGCCACGCGCTCGATGCTGATGCGGTCGTTGCCGTGGAAGACGGCGGCCTGCATGATTGAATTCGGACGGGGGGATATGCTCATCAGATTCAGCCTTTCACCGCGCCGAGCGTCAGTCCGGACACCAGCCAGCGCTGAACCAGGGCCGCCAGCACCAGCGGCGGCAATGCGATCAGCGTCGCCGCGGCCATGAGGGCGCCCCATTGCGTCGAGCCTTCGCCGATGAAGTTGAAGGCCGCCGCGATCAGCGTCTTGGTGTCGCCATTGGAGAGCACCAGCGCAAACAGGAAGTAGTTCCACGAAAACACGAAGGCGAGGATCGCCGAGACCGCGATCCCGGACGCCACCAGCGGCATCGCGATGCGCCAGAGGATGCGCATGACGCTGCACCCATCGACCTGCGCGGCTTCGAAGACGCTGCGCGGAATGGCGTCGAACGACGGCAACAGCACCCAGATCACGATCGGCAGCGTGATCACGGCGTGGCTGAGGATCAGCGCGGTGTAGGAGCCGATCATGCCGATCTGCCGGAACATGACGTACCACGGCAGCAGGAACAGCGTGCCCGGCGCCATGCGCGCGGCGAGCGTCAGGATCGCCGGCCACGTGATCCGCGTCCAGGAAACGGCGAAGGCGGCAGGAATTCCGAACAGCAGCCCGAGCGCGGTCGAGCCGACGGTGACGATGAGGCTGTTGAGCGCGTAGCTCAGGAACGGCGTGGTCCTGGTCAGCTCGACGTAATTCTCGAGCGTCGGCGAGAAGATCAGCGTGGGCGGATAGGCCGTGACCTCGAAGGACGGTTTGAACGACGACAGCACCATCCACACCGTCGGCGCCATGATGAGCACGCCGGCGAGCGCGAGCTGCAGCGTGTTGAGCCAGCGGATCCAGCGATCGGTGTTGGCGGCATCGCTCATGAGATCACCACGCCACCGCGCCGCGCAGGCGATTGAAGGCGAGCACGGCGCCGAACACGATCGCCGTCAGCGTCAGCATCAGGGCGCTGGCATAGCCGATATTGAAGAACTCGAAACCGACCCGGAAGCCGTAGATGTTGAGCGTGTTCGAGGCATTGCCCGGGCCGCCCTGGGTGGTGATGTAGATGATGTCGAAGAAGCGCAGGAGATCGACGCTGCGCAGAATCGCCGCGGTGACGATGGTCGGCAGCAGCAAGGGCAAGGTGATGCGCTGGAAGGTCTTGAACGCCGAGGCGCCGTCGATCTGCGCGGCCTCGTAGACGCTCGGCGGCAGCGACTGCAGGCCGCCCAGCACGATCAATGCGACGTAGGGCGTCCACTGCCAGCTGTCGATCAGCGCCACGGTCGGAATCACCCATGTCGGCGAGGCCAGCCAGTCCGACGGCGGCAGGCCGAACGATTGCAGGACGTAGTTGGCTGCGCCCAGCGAGGGGTCGAGGATCCCCAGCCACATCATCCCGGCCACGACAGGCGGCATCATGAAGGGCGAGATGAACAGCGAGCGCACGATGCCCGCCAGACGCCTGGCATGGAACAGCACCAGCGCGAGCCAGACGCCGAACACGAGCTGGAGCGCGAGCGACAGCACGAACAGCGCGATGGTGATCCACAGCCCGTGCCAGAACTCGACGTCGGAGATCAGCTTGGAATAATTGGCGAGGCCTGCGAACGACTGCTTGCCGGTCGAGGTGAACGTCTGGAAGCCGAGCCAGATCGTATAGACGACCGGAAACGCGATCATCGCGACCGTGAACAGCACGGCCGGCGCCGAAAGCGCCGCCATCTCCAGCTTCTGCCGGTCCTGCGTGAGTGTCGCAGCCGTGTCCGACATGCGTCCTTGTCCCTGGGAGTGAAGAGCCGGCAGGCCGCAAGCCTGCCGACGTGAGGCCGTTACTTCTGGGCAATCAATGCATCGAGCGCCTTGTCGGCATCGGCGCAGGCCTGCTCGATCGGCTTCTGCTTCAGGATGAGGTCCTGCACCGCCTGGCCAATGAACTCACGCGATTCCGGATTGGCGACGATGGGATAGCCGACCTCGGAGGACCCCTTGGTGGCGAGCACGTCGAGCGCGGCCTGCCATTCCTTGCGAACCGGCTCCTCGTCGATCCACTTGCGATATTCAGGATCCTTGGCGACCGACGGGCGCGGCGGGGCGATGCCCTGGAGCGCCATCTTCTTCTGCACTTCGGGGCTGGTCGCCCATTGCACGAAGTACCAGGCCGCCTCCGGCTGCTTGCTGTGCGAGGACACCGCCATGCCCCAACCGATCGTCGTCGGCACCTGGCCGGCTTCGCCGGCCGGGAACGGCAGCAGGCCGGTATCCTTCAGGCGCGCGCCGCCGTCCATCACCGTGCGCAGTTCGTTCGAGGACTCAAACGCCATCGCGGCGCGGCCGCTGCGGTAAAGTGCGGAGATTTGCTGGAAGCTGTAGTTGACGACGCCGGGCGGGCCAAAGTCGCGCAGCAGTCGGCTGTAGGTGTCGAGCGCTTCCTTGCCCTTGGCCGAGCAGAGGTTCGACTTGCCATTGGCGATGTACGTGCCGCCGATATTGTGCAGCATGTTGCTGAACGTATAGGCTACCGCGGGCTTGAGGCCGCGCGAGACGAACGGCGTCACCGCGCTGTCGCAGGTCTTGATCTTCTCGGCGGCGGTTTCGACGTCCTTGATGGTCTTGGGCGCTTCGAGACCGCACTTCTTGAAGATGTCGGTGCGGTAGTAGAAGATCGGGCCCTCGATGTTCATCGGCATGCTGGTCAACTTGCCGCCGAAGGTCGCGGCCTTGAGCAGCGCCTGGCTCAGCCCGGCTGGATCGTAGCCCTTGGCGACCTCGTTCTTGGCCATCGCGGTGAGATCGCCGTACCAGCCGGCGGCGGCGAACTGCTCGCCCTCGCGCGAGGGCAGCGTCATGAAGACGTCGACCTCGTCGCTGTTCGCATTCATGACCGTGACCAGACGCTGGCGCATCTGCTGCTCCTGATAGGCGTCGACCTTCAGGGTCATGCCGGTCAACTTCTCGAAATCGGCCTTATAGGTCAGCAGCGCCTGCGAGACCGGATTGTTGTTGGCGAGGAAGGTGACGGTCTTGCCTTTAAACTTCATCCAGTCGAAATCGGCAGCCCGCGCCTGCGCGCTGACGGCAATGACGAGAACGGGCAGCGCGACATGAGTCGCGAGCATCCTGGCCTTCATCGAACTCTCCTCCCGGCTGGCCGCCTTGAGCCGGCGGACCATTTTGACACGTTTGAACACAACTTGAAAACGGTTACAAAATAGACTTCACCCCCGGCCTGTCAAGCGATGGACAAGCCGCACAATCTGCGGCAGATTTGCTTCAAAGCCGCTACCACACCGCTCGCGCCGCCAGATGTAACGTTACATTCATGCGCCTGACCAACGCCAAGTCTGTGAACAAGTCCGTGAAACAGGGTATCCGCGCCGTGGCGGCCCGTGCCGGCGTTTCGACTGCCTCGGTCTCGCGCGCGCTCAACAATCCGGATGCGGTAAGCCCTTCGCTGCGTGCGCGCATCGAACAGGCTATCGATGCGCTCGGCTACATCCCGCACGCGCCGGCGCGCATTCTCTCGTCGCGGCGCTCGCGCACCCTCGGCGCGATCGTGCCGACCATCGACAACACGATGTTCGCGCGAGGCATCGCTTCGCTGCAGCAATATCTGTCGTCGGTCGGCTACATGCTGTTTCTCACCACGAGCGGCTACGATCTCGATGTCGAATTGCAGCAGGCGCGCAATCTGATCAGCCGCGGCGTCGACGGCTTGGTGCTGCGCGGCGATTGCCATCACGACGGCCTTCGAAAGCTGCTCGCCGACAACGCCGTGCCCTTCATCAATGTCGGCATCTACCAGCCTGACAGGCCCTACCCTTGCGTCGGCACCGACAACGAAGCCGCCGCCCATCGCGCCGCCGCGCATGTCATCGAGCTCGGCCATCGCCGCATCGGCATCGTCTCGGCGCTCCAGCGCAACAACGACCGCGCCAGCGCCCGCGTCGCCGGATTTCGCCGGGCGCTCGCCGAGAGCGGCCTCGAGCTACCTCCGCAATGGCATGTCGAGGTGCCATACACGCTCGACGACGCCCGCGAGGCAGCGCGCTATCTCCTGAACTTGAAAGACCGTCCGACAGCCGTGGTGTGCGGCAACGACGTCATCGCCTATGGCGTGCTGCTCGAGGCGGAACGCGACGGGTTCTCCGTGCCGCGCGACCTGTCAGTGGTCGGCTTCGACGACCTCGACTGGAGCCGGCATTTGCGGCCGAGCCTGACCACGATCCATGTTCCGACCGGAGAAACCTGGCAGCGCGCCGGCGAATATCTGGTGCGTAGCCTCGCCGGCGAGCAGACCATCATGCACCGCGAGATCGACTTCTCGCTCGTGGTCCGCGAATCGACGGCGCCACCGCCGAAATCCCTGAAGTGAGACCTTGCCGATGACTTTGAATTTTTCTCTCGTCCCCGGATTCCACGCCGTCGTGATTGGCGGCGCCGGCGACATTGGCGCGGCGATCAGCAACCAGTTTTGCGATCTCGGCGCAACCGTCACGGCCACCGGCGCCAACGAGGCTGATCTCGCCCGCACGCTGCTCAAGCCGCGCGGCGGCCTGACGCTGGCGACGTTGGACGTCACCGATGATGCGGCCGTCACCTCCTTTGCCGGAAGACACAAGCGCGTCGACGCACTGGTCAATTGCGCCGGGATCCTGGCGCGCGACAAGGAATTCGAGATCGAAACCTTCATGAAGGTGCTCGACGTCAACCTCACCGGCACGTTCCGGACCTGCATGGCGTTCCGGCCGATGCTGGCGCAGCAGAAGGGATCGATCGTGAACATCGCCTCGATGAACGCGACATTGGCGCTGCCGCGGATCCCCGCCTATTGCGCCAGCAAGGGCGGCGTCGTGATGCTGACCAAGGCGCTGGCCTTGAAATGGGCCGAGGACGGCATTCGCGTCAATGCGGTTGCGCCCGGCTATATCGAAACCGCGATCAACGCCGCCGGCCGCACGGATCGCGCCCACTATCAGCGCATCGCCGACCGCACCGCGTTCAAGCGCTGGGGACAGCCGGAGGACATTGCCGGCGCGGTGGCATTCCTATGCATGCCGGCTTCGCAGTATGCGACCGGCACCGTCGTTGCCGTGGATGGCGGCTTTTTAGCAGGTTAGCGTGCACTCCGAAGCCGACGCTCGAGTCTTCTGGTTGTCGGGAAGCGAAAAAGAACCTTCACTGTTCAAGGTGATCTTGGACAACGAGGAAAGCGCGAACGATCCGGCTAGCGTCGCCAAAAAGCACGATCAGCTTACCAGGGAGAACGGTCCCTACATGGCCAATGGGAGCATGCGGACGCTGCGTGCCATATACAACCAGAGCGCAGCTGGCCTAAGCGTTTGGCTTGGTGCAGGCGCCTGCCAAGATGAAGTCGATGCCGGCGATGAACTGTTGGCGATCATCATGCCCGCATAATTGTGCCGCCACTCGCCGAAGAAATGGACGCGATTGCGGATCATCCTGAATCCAGCGCGTCGCTAAGGCAGCCAGCCACGCTCTCCGGTCCATGCCGCCCGGAAGCAGCCGGGCGTTGGCCGCATTCTGGCCGGCCACGCCGAGGATGTAATTCGTCAGTGCGGAGGCGCAGTCGAATTGGGCATCGATGGGTACCCCGAGCGGCTGGAGCTGTCCGCCGATTCGTTCGAAGATCTCTCCGACCGCGGGATGCCACGGTTCGCGGGAGAGCTGAGCGCCGACCCACGGGTGAGCGTCGATCGCGTCAAATACCTCAAGCGCGATGGCACGGATCGCGGCCTTTGGCTCCTCTTCCTCGGCCACTTCCGTCAATGCGCGGGCGAGAACATGCCCGGTGGCAGCGGCAAGCAGGCCATTCCTATCCGCGACAAGGGGGCCAGCTGCCGGTAAACGATGTAATGGCATCGGCGAGCTTTTGCTGAAGCGAGGCGTCGGATTGCTCGCGCTTCCTTCGCTCGACCAGGGCGTTGATGTTCCGCTCGAGAGCCGGCGTCAGCCCGGGTGCAGCTTTTGGATGGGACGCCAAGGGTTTCTTCATGACGTGGAAACCGGCGCACCTGTGGGCAGTTCCTATAGCTTGGCTGCCCCGACGCCGCGCAGTTGACGACCGCGTGGCCGACGCAAGACCTCGGCGAGGTGGGGCTGCAAGATAGAGTGCCGGGGCACACGTCGTGCACACGCGACCTACCGACCAATTGGAACAACTTGAGCTCTTGCTCCAATCCATCCTTGGAAAGATCGCCTTTATCGATCGCAGTACGCGCCGATCATCTCCGACAGCAATTTCGCAGTGACGCTCAATTATAGCAAAGTAACCGTTTGAAACATCAGCTACACAAGCGATTTTGCCAGCTAAGGCATTGATTTGGTAGGCGCACCAGGGCTCGAACCTGGGACCCGCTGATTAAGAGTCAGCTACGGATTACGCGCAATCAATAACTTGCGGGTCGCACCGCTGTCCTTAACGCGCGCCGCATGGTCATTCGTCGCACGACCATGCGCTCGATTGCATTGCCGCCATCCGGGCGGTCCTGCCACGCTAGCGGCGTTTCTACCGCACCGCCGTCCCACCCAGATTCCAGCCCCGGCCGCCTTCGCCGAAGATCTCGTGCCCGGTTGCATTCACAGCCACCGTGTCCTCAAGCTTGATGAAGCCGCGCTTCGGATGCTTCATCGTGGTTTCCACCGAAATCACCATGCCAGTCTCGAGCGGCCGCTCAGCATCATAGGCGTCGTAGCGAACAGGGCCGGTCGCGGTCAGGCGGGGCGCCTCGTGACTGACGAGGCCCATGCCATGGGCGAGGAACTCGGTGTGGTCGCGCTGGCTCGTCTCCTTCAGTGCGCGTTCGGCGGCGGTGTAGATCGCCCCTCCCATCGCGCCGGGCTTGATCACCGCAAAGGCAGCACGCTGCACGGCTTCGATCTCGGCAAGCATATCCTTCAGTTCCTGATCGGGATCGCCTAGAACGGCCATGCGGGCGAGATCACCGATGTAGCCGTGATAATTGCCGCCAGAATCGAGAGAGAGCACGTCGCCCTGCTCCCAGCGTTGCTCCGACGGCGCCCGGTTGTGGCTCGTGCCTGCCGCCAGCAGGCAATATTCGAAGGTCAAGCCACGCTTGACCTCCGCCACCTTCAGCGCATCGAACAGCTGCCGCTTGGTGGTGCCAGGGCCGTGGTGGGCGATGACGTCGAGCATGGAGGCAATCACCAGATCGGAAGCGGTTCGCAGCTTTGCCAGTTCCGCCGGCGTCTTCACCGCGCGCAGCCGCTCCAGCACGAACAGCGCGTCCTTGATCTCACTGTCCGGAAACGCGTCACGCAGCGCGTTGCCGGCATCCATCGGCAGGAAGGCCATTTCAACACCGATGCGCTTGGCGGAAACGCCACTCTTGCGGATCACCTCCACCGCGCTTGCGATGGCATCGACGGAGCCGTTACCGGAGATGCGCACCTCTTTAAGCCATGGCTGTTCCAGCTCGCGCTGATAGGTCTCCATCCGATGGGCGATGTAGCCGGCCTTGTCCGGCGCGCCCTTGGCATAGATGACCACGGGCAGATAGCGACTGACGCCGAGCGCATCCATGTAGTCGAAGAAGATCGCACGCTCGATATCGAGCATATATTGCACATTGTGCTTGGAAGTGACGAGCAGCAGCTCGAGCCCCGTCTGCTCCATCAGCCGGTCGAGCTTGTCGGTATCGAAGGGAATGGCACGGACGGCCGTTCGGGTGTGAACGCTCTCTTGCATTATGCGTTTCCTTGTATGTTGTCATGGAGGCTCAAGCGAAAGCTAAGTTGGCGTCGGCCGTGTCGCAACGCCCTTCGGGTCGCCGCTGAGGCTGACCATGGTTCCAGCGTTCTCACTATCTTGTGGCGCATCCAAAGCCAGCGGTCGGCCATGGGTTTCGATGCCGAACAGCGTGAAGGCAAGCCCGATCGCAAGACCGCAGGCGGCCAAAAACAGGAACGCGGGCGTCACCGCGTCGATGGTGGCTTTCGGCGTGATCAGGTTCGAGGTGCCCGCGATAAGTGCCAGACACAACGGGCCTGCGATCTTGCCGACGCCGTTGGCCGCCTGCGCGAGGCCGACGCCGCGCGCGCTCAGGCGAACCGGGAAGATCTCGGCTGAGTAGGGAGCGATGTTGGAGAAGCCGCCCTCGAAGAACAAGGCAGCCGGGATCAGCAGCACGACAAAGGCGGGATAGCCGAACAGGGTGCGGTCGAAAAATACACCCGCAGTGCCGAGCGACACCGCAATGCCGTAGCCCATGATCGCGCCGCAACGCCGCCGTCCGATCCATTGCGGCAGCACCGAGAAGATGGCCCGTCCGACCATGCCTGTGAGCGACACGATCACGAACAAATGAGCGGCCTCGACCGGCGACACTCCCGTCAACAATGCGACGATCGTCGGTCCCCACAGAAACACGCCGTAGTTGGCGGTACTGGCGCCGAACCAGACAATCACCGTCAGCCAGAAGCGCCTTGGCTCCGCGAGCAACTCGGAGAAACCCGCGCCGTGCGGGCGGACGGCGCGTTCGACCGCCGGCGGGGGCAAGGCATCGGGCGCTACTCGCAGGGCCCGCGCCACGATTCGGCGCGCATCAGCATCGCGACCGCGCGACACCAGCCAGCGCACCGATTCCGGCATGATCAACGCGATCAGGAGCGCCGGCACGAGCGGCAGGAAGCCCAATGCGGCAAGCCCCCGCCAGCCAATATGCTGCAGCAGCGTCGCCGCCGAGAGCGAGGCAGCGAGGATGCCAAGCGAGACCGGGATCACGGTGGCGCTGGTGATCACGGTCCGATGGCGAGTCGGCGTATATTCGACGATCAGAGGCACCGCGACGGACGCAGCGGCACCGACGCCGAAACCGACGAAGAAGCGGAGTACGGCGAAGGTGATCCAGGCGCCATCGGCAATGAAGGAGACCGAGCCTGCACTCAACGCGCACAAGGTGACGCCAGCCACCAGCAGCGCCTTGCGTCCGAAGCGATCTGCGAGCGCGCCCCATGCCAGCGATCCCAGAATGGCGCCGACGCCTGCAGCGAGCAGGATCAGCGAGGTCTGCCCGAAGCTCAGCTGCCATTGCGGCGCCAGAACAGCGACCAGGAAGCCGACGACGAAATAGTCGAAATAGTCGAACATGCTGGTAGAGACGCTGAGTGCGATGCTGATCCAATAGCGCGCATCGAGCCGCGCTTGGTCATAGGCCGTGACCAGATCCTCCTTGACTTCCACCATGGTCGTTCTCCTCCGCGGTATCTTCTGCTTTTTTGCTTTTTAGAAAGGCGATCACCTGTGCCGCAACCGCGGCCGGATCCTGAATAATGCCGACATGGCCGACGCCGTCGATCACCGCGGTTCGTGCCCCCGCAATCTCGCGCGCCAGCGACAGCGTGTGCGCCGGTGGGATCAGGTGATCGTCCCGGCCGGCCAGCACCAGCGTCGGCGCGTGGATGTCGGCGAGCGATATCGCTGTCGGTTGCGCCAGTACCGCGCTGCGGCGCTCGCGCTGGCCGGCATCGCGCTTGTTGCCCGTGAAAATGCGGAGCGCCTGCGGGTTGGCCGCTATGTAGTCCGGCGGGAAGAAATATTCGGCGAAGGCCGGCAGCGACTCCGGCAACTTCGCCCGCAGCTCGGCAAACCGGGGAAAACCTTCGGGATTGATCGACGCCACCGATACGCCCACGCGAAACGTCGAGGAGAGCACCAGGCGGTCGATGCACGCGGGGTGCCGGACCGCCGCCACCTGAGCAATGGCGCCGCCGAACGAGGTGCCGAACACGTGGGCGCGGGCCAGGCCGAGGGCTGCTACGAGGGCGGCGAGATCGTCAGCAAGCTCGCCAAAACCATAGGGCGTGGCCGGATTGCGCGTGCCGCCGGAATCGCGCTGGTCATAGGCGATGACGGTGAAATGCGGCTCGAGCTGGGCAGCAAACGCATCGAACATGGAATGATCGGCTTCCGCGCCGTGCAGCAGCACCAGCGGTGGGCCGCCGCCGGTGCGCTTGAAGCTGATCGAGATGCCGTCGGCCTCTACGCGCTCCATGGCTAGTGCAACACCGTTTGCAGCGCGGCAACAAGCTCGCGCGCGGGGTTTTCCGGGATGTAAGGAATGCGCCAGGCTACATGGCCATCGGGCCGCACCAATACGGCGCCGCGCTGCCCCATCTGGATGCCGTCGGAGGAATGCGCATTCGGCAGCTGCTGGAGGTTGAGGCGAATGCCGGCCTTCTCCGACACGGCGCGGCCCGCCTCCAGCCATGCCTCGCCGAGCGGGCCGGCGACCACAGTGAACTCCTTGTCGAACCAGTCGAGCGTGGAGTGTTTCCGCGCCATGTCGAGCCACAGATGCGGGAAGCGGCCGCCCGGGCGATCCGAGGGAAAATAGTAGCGCGTCAGGTGACCGCCGCGCGGGGTGCCGTCAGGAATGACGGCGCCTTCCTCATAGGAGAAACCGAGTCCCTGGCCGATCGAGTGCAGATGATTGTCGAGATCGTTGACCCAGAAGCGGACGCGGTCCTCATTGCCCGAGCGCACCGCATCGTCGAGACGACGGAAGCGGATCATGTTGCCGTAGGAAAAATCGGCGTTGGATTGCGCCACGGGGCGGCGCTCGGCGTCGTAAGACTCGAGCAGCTTGTCCGAGGCGAGCCCGCGCAGGACGTAAGCCAACTTCCAGGCGAGGTTGTGTGCATCCTGCCCCCCCGAGTTCAGGCCGACCCCGCCAGTCGGCGGGAAGCGATGTGCGGCATCGCCGACCACGAACACGCGGTTTTTCTTGAACTGCGACGCCACCTGCTTGCTCATGCGCCAGATCGAGCGATTGAGCAGTGTCACGTCGAGATCGGGCACGCCGACATGGGTGCGGATGATCTCGACCGTCTCGGCATCGGTCCACGGCCGCGCCCGCTCGTCCTTCTCCTCGCCGATCTGGATGACCGACAGCCAGCGGTCGCGGCCGTTGGTGTTGAGAATGGCGGCTCGCCGCGGCACACCCGGCTTGTCGCTATAGACCTGATAGCCGGCCGCCTCGCGCGTGATCGGGAAGCGCGACAGATCGGCGCGCCAATATTCGTTCAGCATCACCGCAAGGGTCGATGGACCCACCACGTCGATGCCGGCGCGGCGCCGCGTCTGGCTCCCGGCGCCGTCACAAGCCAGCAGATATTTCGCGTGCCAGAATTCGCTGCGGCCGGTTTCCACCGAACGGGTCTCGCAGACGACGCCGTCTTCAGCCTCCTCGAAGCCGACGAACTCGGTGGAGAATTGCACCTGGACGAGGTTGGAATGCGCGATGACCTTGTAGATCTCCTCTTCGACCGCATCCTGCGCCACCAGCGATTTCCACGACGGCGTTTGCCCGAGATGGGGCTCGGGACGCGAGCGGCTGATCTCGCGGCCGACAATGCTCTCCACCTGCACGAACACATCAGTGGAATCCTGCAGGCCACGGTCGCGGATCGCCTGCTCGATGCCCCACTGGCGGAAGATTTCCATGGTGCGCACCCAGCAGCCGCGCGATTTCGGATGATCTGTAGTGGTTGGGCTCTTCTCGACAATGATGGCATCGATGCCGAAGCGATCGAGCAGAAGCCCCATCGCAAGTCCGACCGGCCCGCCGCCCACGATCATGATAGATGTGCGGCGTTGCGTCTCCGAAGACGTGCCCATTGGCGTATCCTTCCCCGTTGGTCTTTGTTGGCCGCAGGATGCGCCGATTTTGACATCTCGCAAGAATATGTTTGATATGTTTCCGATCTCGTTTCGAGATGGGGGGCCGTCAATGGACCTGCGTCAACTTCGCTATTTCATCGCCGTGGCCGAGCGCGGCGGCTTCGGGGCTGCGGCGAGCAGCGTCAACGTCGCGCAGTCCGCACTCAGCCGACACATCAAGGAGCTGGAGCATGAGTTCGGCGGCGTCCTGCTGACGCGTACCGCGCGCGGGGTCGCTTTGACGGAATCAGGCAAGGTGCTGCTCGAGCGCGGACGCTGGCTGCTCGGCCTGGTCGAGGACATCAAGGCCGAGGTGCGCACCGAGAACCGCGAGCCGAGCGGCACCGTGCGGCTCGGCGCGCCGCCTTCTCTCGGTGAGGTGTTCTATCCGCCGCTCGCCCAACTGGTCGCCGAACGTCTTCCGCGCGTGAGCTTGGAGCTCAGCGAGGGACTGACCGAATTGGCCAGCGATCGGCTGCTGCGCGGCCAGCTCGATCTCGCCATCCTCACCTCGCCGATGCCGAACGGTCATCTCGATTACGACACGCTTGTCGTCGAGCAGACCTACCTGATCGGTCCGCCGCGCGATCCCCTGCTCAAGCGTGGCAAGCTCACGCGCGCCGAATTCAAGACCCTGCCACGCGCCGTGCTGCCGCTGAGCCGCTCGCCATCCCCGCCGGAGGTCGCGAGCCGATTGCGCGTCGACAGCTCGAGCTCAATGAAGCGCATGGTGGCCTCGGGACTCGGCTATGCGCTGATGCCCTATTCCGGAATCTACCGCGAGGTGGCGGCCGGCGCGCTTTCGGCCGTTCCGCTGTCTTGGATGAATGCAAACCGCATCCTGGCCTTGCCGCGTGGCCGTCCCGTCAGCCGGGCCACGCGCGAGACCATGGCGCTCTTGAAGGAGATTTGCGGTGATTTGATGCGCGACGGCATCATCCGACCCAGCCGTGGCGCGCGCGCCGGGAAGACCAATATCTGATCAAGCGTCGAGCAATATCTTCACACGAGCGGCACGGCCTCGCGTTCACCGACGCATGCATTTTGCCGAGACGAAAGGCGCGGAGATCACGTTCGGCTTTGCCACGAACGCAAATGAAAGTGGGCCATATAGCCGCCGATCGCCTGTCGGAATGGCCGGCTACCAAGGTCCCTAAGCTATTGAAAAGCTTGGTGGGCGCACCAGGGCTCGAACCTGGGACCCGCTGATTAAGAGGCCGATGATTTGGCCGGAAAATCAACGCCCAATCCGACAACTGAGCCGTCAGACCTGAATTGAACCCTCAGCAGATACTCTCTTTGTCGGAATGACGAAGTCCCGGTTGATCAGCGCGGAGGAACGCGAGACAATGCGTATCCGAAACCATTCCGGCCTTCACTATAGCGCTCCTGCTGTCGGACTGCGGAGGCCTTCATCGGGGTTAGGAACCTCCACGGCATGCTCGCATTGCCCGTCTTTCTAGCGCGAAAGCACTGGACCGGATTACGCAAGTGGCACACCGTCACGACGGTGCATAGCGGCGATGGCCGCGTGAACAAGCGGCGGAACCGAGGATGATGGATGTTTGAAGACCTGCGTGCGATCATTCAGCCCGGCGCGATCTTCGCCGTCTTCATCGTGCTGGCCCTGATGGGAGCGGCCGACGCGGCCATCTTCATCGCGACCAGAGGATGGCCGTTCTAATCAGGCGGTCCGATGGTTGATGTTGGACATATCATCTCACCGGCGCGGCGCGCTCGGCTCCACCTTCGCGAATAGCCTCCTATCCCCAATATCAGCGTAGCGCAGTCGTTGGTCGGCTCCTCATTTTAATCGGTCTGCAATTCATCGTCGCTTTCGAGGTGGCCCATGCCGAAGCGGATGTGCGGACGGCCATTTGGCACCAAGACATTGACCGCATTGACGATGTCGGCGCGGTCGTGCTCGAGGCCGACAGCAAGTTCAGCGTCATCAAGCAGCTCGGATCCAGCGCCTCCGCGATTGCCGACGTCCCGGAGCTTGGCGGCTTCCACTCCTCCAACCGCTCCGACGAATAGGAACCTTCATACGATTGACCGGTTCGCCCTCCAACAGGGGTGCACGGCGAACATTGATGCCTGTCAGGATTCGAACGGCTCTGCTGCCATTTGCGACGTTGCCGCTGGCCGCTTGCGCCGGCCGGCAGTCCGCGCTCGATCCGCAGGGGCTTCAGTCCGAGCAGATTTTCCAGACCTTCTTCATCTTCCTGATCGTCGCGGCCGTCGTATGGATTGCCGTCGTGACCGTGCTTTGCGTCGGTATGCTGCGCCGGAAGCACGGGGCCGACCGGCCGCTTGCGCTGCACCAGTCCTTTGAGCGGACCAGCGGTCGCATCGTTTTCGTGTTGGGCCTCGCGACCCTCGTCGTCGTGCTCGGACTGTCGATCGTCAGCTATGCCGGTCAGCGCATCGTCTTTGCCAAGGACGAGCATGCTCTCACCCTCAAGATCATCGGCCACCAATGGTGGTGGGAGGTCCGTTACGAGGACGACAGCCCCGACAGGAGCTTCGTGACCGCGAACGAAATCCGCATTCCGATCGGCCAGCCGGTGAAGGTCGAGCTTGAAACCGCCGACGTGATCCACAGCTTTTGGGTGCCGAGCCTGACCGGGAAGATGGACCTCATCACCGGGCAGAAGAACGAGCTGCAATTCACGGCGAAGAATGCCGGCGTCTATCGCGGCCAGTGCGCCGAATTCTGCGGGCTTCAGCACGCGCACATGGCCTTCGCTGTGTTCGCACTGTCGCCGGACGAATTCGGTCGCTGGCGCGACCACGAAAACCAGAGCGCGAGCAGTCCGGCCGACCCGCTCGGCAAGCAGGGCGAACAGCTGTTCCGCGCAAGAGGCTGTGCGCTCTGCCATGCGATCCGTGGCACGCTCGCCGGCGGCCAGCTCGGCCCCGACCTCACCCATATCGGCAGCCGGACGACGGTCGCAGCCGGAACGCTGCCGATGTCGTCGGCAACCCTCGCCGCCTGGATTGCCGATCCCCAGCACGTCAAGCCCGGAAACAATATGCCGAAGATGCCGCTGCAATCCGACGAGCTTATCGCGATTGTTCACTATTTGGAGCAACTCAAGTGAGCATCGCCGCTGAGCAACACGCGTTACGTGACGACGGGCTGAATGGTCTGCAGCTTTCGACGCGGCTCGAGAGCATCTGGCGCACGCCTTCTGGCTTTCTCGGCGCATTGATGTCAGTGGACCACAAGGTCGTGGGTCGCCGCTACATCGTCACGTCCTTCGCGTTCCTGCTGCTCGGCGGGCTTCTCGCGGTCCTTATGCGCGTCCAACTTGCCAGACCCGAGAACACGTTCCTATCGGCGGACAAGTACAACCAGATCTTCACGATGCACGGCTCGACGATGATGTTCCTGTTCGCCGTACCTGTCATGGAGGCGTTCGCCGTCTATCTTGTGCCGCTAATGGTCGGAACGCGGAACCTTGCGTTCCCGCGCCTGAATGCGTTCAGCTACTGGATGTTCCTGTTCGGAGGCTGCTTCCTCTGGATTTCCTTCGCGCTCAATGTCGGCCCCGATGTCGGCTGGTTTGCCTATGTTCCTCTGTCCTCGCTGCAGTACACGCCGACGAAACGGCCAGACGTGTGGGCACAGATGATCACCTTCACCGAGGTCGCCGCGCTGGCCGTTGCCGTCGAGATCGTCGTGACAGTTTTCAAGCAGCGCGCACCCGGTATGACGCTCGATCGTATTCCCCTGTTCGTATGGGCGATGCTGGTGACGGCCTTCCTGGTGATGTTCGCAATGCCCTCCATCATGGTGGCATCAACGTCGCTGATCCTGGACCGCCTGGTCAACACGCGCTTCTACGACTCCTCCTCGGGCGGACATTCCCTGCTCTGGCAGCACCTGTTCTGGTTTTTCGGCCACCCCGAGGTCTACATCATCTTCATCCCGGGCACCGGCATGGTCTCGGCGATCCTCGCAACCTTCGCCCGGCGGCCAGTGGTCGGCTATCCCGTCGTCATCCTCTCGCTGATCGCGACGGGATTTCTGTCGTTCGGCCTGTGGGTCCACCACATGTTCGTCACAGGGCTGCCCCAGCTCGGCGCCGGCCTGTTCACTGCCTCCAGCATGCTGATCGCGGTGCCGAGCGGGCTGCAGATCTTCTGCTGGCTGGCGACGCTCTGGGATGGTCGCCCGGTCTATCGCACCCCGCTCCTGTTCGTGGTCGGCTTCATTGTGATCTTCGTTATGGGGGGCCTGTCCGGCGTGATGGTCGCCTCGGTGCCGATCGACACCCAGGTGCACGACACCTATTTCGTCGTCGCCCACTTCCACTACGTTCTGATCGGCGGCGCGGTGTTCCCGCTCATTGGTGCTGTCTATTACTGGTTTCCCAAGATCACCGGCCGGATGCTGAGCGAGAAGCTCGGGCGCTGGAACTTCTGGCTGGCCTTTGTCGGCTTCAACGTCGCGTTTTTCCCGATGCACATCCTCGGGCTGATCGGAATGCCGCGACGCGTCTATACCTACACCGCGGACATGGACTGGGCGCACCTCAATCTGCTGTCCAGCGGCGGAGCTGTGATTTTTGCGCTCAGCTTTGCGCTGCTGCTTGTCAACGCGATCCGCAGCCTTCGCTCAGGCGCGCTTGCAGGGGACAATCCCTGGGATGCGTCGACCCTGGAATGGGCCACATCCTCACCGCCGCCACCGCAGAACTTCGATCGCATTCCTGTCGTCAAGCATCGCGATCCGCTCTGGCTCGACAGTGCGAGCCTGCCTGTCGTCGCGGGCCTCAGCGTGGAACGGCGAGAAGTGCTGTTGACGTCGCTGGCCGAAGCAGAGCCACAAATCCGGGAGGGGTCTCCCGAGCCGAGCATCTGGCCGCTGCTGACGGCCATTGCGACCACCGTGTTCTTCATCGGCTCGATCTTCACGCCGTGGGCCGTGCTCTGGGGCACGCCACCGATGGCCGTCACCCTGATCGGCTGGTTCTGGCCGGCGGGCAGCAAGGAGGATGAGGAGTGAGACAGACCATCGTCCGCGACGTCTCCGAGTTGCCGACCTATGGCTATGGCCCGCGAAGCGGCCCGTGGTGGGGAGCCATGGGCTTCATGGCGCTAGAAGGCATGGGATTCGCCATCGCGATCGGCGCCTATCTGTATCTGTACGCCGTCAATCCCAACTGGCCGATCGGCGCCACGCCGCCCGATCTGTGGCCCGGCACGGCCGAAACTATCATCTATCTCCTCAGCATCATTCCGAACGAGATGACCAACCGCGCGGCACACCGGCAGGATCTTGCCAAGGTACGCACAGGCCTGATCGTGATGTCGCTGATCGGCATCGGCCTGCTTGTCCTGCGCGGTTTCGAGTTCGCCCATCTCAACACCCGCTGGGATAACACCGCCTATGGATCGATCGTCTGGCTGATTCTCGGGCTGCACACGACGCACCTCGTCACCGATCTCGGCGACACCGTGGTGCTGACGGTGCTGATGTTCACCCGCCACGCCAAGCCGCGCCGGTTCAGCGACGTCACCGACAACGTGTTCTACTGGAATTTTGTCGTGCTGGCGTGGCTGCCGCTCTATGTGCTGCTGGATTGGGTGCCCCGTCTATGACCGACACTGAACCACATTCGAAACTACTCTATTGGGCTGGCGTTGCGCTCGGACCGCTCGCCTGGGGCATTAACCTGCAAGGCGTCTATGCGCTCGCCCATTTCTCGTGCGAGACAACCAGGCTGACCGGCACGATCATGAGCGCCATATTGGCCGTCGTGGCCCTCGCCGGCACGGCAATATCCGCGCGCGCGGTTCGTCGGGGCGCCGGAGCGGAGTGGACCGATCCTCAAGGCGGTGGTCCCCGCACGTTCTTGGCCTGGCTCGGTGTCGGCTCCGGCGTGCTGTTTGCGCTTGTCATCGCGAACCAGCTCGCGGCATCGCTGATGATCAGCCCATGTCTGCGCTGAGCCTGCTAGCCCTTTTGCTCAACCTGATTGCAACGCCTGCAATGGCGCATGGCATCGCGGACGTCGACACGGGCTCGCTCTGGAACTCCGATCCCTGGCTACTGGCGCCGCTTTATGTCGTCGGCATCGGCTTCTATGTCGGCACGCAGCGGCTCTGGCGCCATGCCGGTGGCGGCCGCGGTGTCAGCTTCCGTCAGGTCGGCGCCTTCTGGACCGGATGGATGATCGTCGCGCTTGCCCTCACCTCACCGTTGCATTGGCTGGGCGAGCGCCTGTTTACCGCGCACATGATCGAGCACGAGTTGCTCATGGTGATCGGGGCGCCGCTGATGGCCTTCGCGCGGATCAACGGGCCGATGATGTGGAGCCTGCCCGCCTCGCTTCGCCCAGCGGTCGGCCGCTCTCTCACTTGGCCGCTTGTGGCGAAGCCATGGGCGCTCGTCAGCCATCCCATCAGTGCGACGGCCCTGCATGGCCTGGCGCTCTGGGCCTGGCATACGCCAGCGCTCTATGCGTGGGCGCTCGAAAACAACGCCATTCATCGCCTTCAGCACATCAGCTTCTTCGCCACGGCACTGTTGTTCTGGTGGGTGCTGCTGCATGGCCGCGGCATAGGTCGCAGCGTGCGGATCCGGGACGGCATCGCGATCGCCTGCCTGTTCATCACGGTCCTTCATTCCGGTGTGCTCGGAGCACTGTTGACGTTGTCGACACGCATATGGATCCCGGGACAGGGCGCTCTCGCCGGCGAATTCGGCTTGTCGCCCCTGGAGGATCAGCAGCTCGCAGGCATCCTGATGTGGGTGCCCATGGGCATGCTCTACACCGGCGCGGCACTGCTCTTCGCCTATCGGTGGCTCACCGCGTTTTCTGCGCGCCCCCACCTGCCGGCCGCTCGGCAGGCCAGCTGAATGACCTGAAGCTCGCGACGAACATAGGAACTGCGTGTCTGATGCAGCGTTCGCCTGCTGACTTTCGGCAATCCTGTGGAGGCCATATGCGCAAGCGAACCGTCCCGGCGACAGTCATCCTCGCGGTTGTCCTTGCGATACCGCAAGCCGCGACCGCGGAAGATCAGCCACGTGCGGGAATGTCATGTCCGGTCGACCATGATCAACTGGTGGACATCCTGAAGAAGAGCGTCAAGCCCGGCGGCGGCCCCAGCAATGGCGGCCTCGACAACAATGAGTGGGCTGCCGTGGTGAACCGGCAGGGCGTGGTTTGTGCCGTCGCCTACAGCGGCAGCAAGGTCGACGACCAATGGCTTGGCAGCCGCGCCATCGCCGCAGAGAAGGCCAACACGGCAAACGCGTTCAGCCTGAAGAACAAGGCAATGGCCACCGCCAATCTCTACGCGGGCGCCCAACCTGGCGGCTTCCTGTTCGGCGCAGCGCTCAGCAATCCACCGTCTCCGGAAGTTATCTATGCAGGCACGCCGGAGGAGTTCGGCACGGCAAAGGATCCGATGGTCGGCAAGCCCGTTGGCGGCGTGATCGTGTTCGGCGGCGGGCTCGCACTCTATGACGGCAACGGCATTGCCGGCGCGCTCGGCATCAGCGGCGACAGCTCATGTGCCGACCACAATGTCGCCTGGCGCGTGCGACACTTTCTCGGCCTCGATCATGTGCCGGCCGGTGTCAGCCCTAACATGAAGGACGCGATCATCTATGACATCGGGCCCGACGGCAAAAGCCCATCGGGCTTCGGTCATCCCAAGTGCAACGGCAAGGAGGACCAGATCGCCGTCGATCTCGGTGCCGGCATGTCAGGGAACGTCGTGAGATAGCCCCTTCGGGGACTAGGAACCAAGAACGCGCGCAACGTTTGTACGTTCGCAAATCGGCCTGCAACGCGGCACGGCCTCGTCAATGCCGTGGAGATCTTCACTTATGTTAAGTTTCGGTTTCAGGCGGTTGCTATGGGGAGTACTGAGCACACTCTGGGCAAGCCTCGCATTGCTATCGCCTGGCTTTGCCCAGACCGATCTGGCAAGTCGCATGAAGGACCCCAGCCAGTGGCCGATGGCTGCGCGCGACTACGCCAACACCCGTTACAGCGAGCTCGACCAGATCGACGCAAGCAATGCCTCGCGCCTGCAGCTGGCCTGGACGTTCTCGATCGGAGCGGATCGCGGTCAGGAGGCGGCCCCCCTCGTCGTCGATGGGACCATGTATGTGGTCGGCCCCTATGCCGGCCCTTACCCCAACCGCGTGTTCGCGCTGGATGCAGCGACGGGCGAGCTGAAATGGTCCTATGCGCCGAAGCCGGAGCCTGCCGCAGCGGGCGTTGCATGTTGCGATGTCGTCAATCGCGGGCTCGCCTTCGACAACGGCAAGGTCTTCCTCAACACGCTGGACAATCACTCGGTCGCGCTCGACGCCAAGACCGGCAAGGAGCTTTGGCACACCAAGCTGGGCGAGATCAACAAGGGCGAGACCATCACGATGGCGCCCGTCGTGGTGAAGGGCAAGGTTCTCATCGGCAACAGCGGCGGCGAGATGGGCGTTCGCGGCTGGGTGACCGCGCTCGACGAGAACACCGGAGCCATCGCCTGGCGCGCCTACGCCACCGGCCCCGACAAGGACGTGCTGATCGGCGACGACTTCAAGCCTTTCTACGACAACCTCAGGGGTAAAGACCTTGGCGTCAAGAGCTGGCCTCCCGACCGCTGGCAGGTCGGCGGCGGCACCATGTGGGGATGGATCTCTTACGATCCGAATCTCAACCTGATCTATTACGGCACCGCTAATCCCAGTCCCTGGAACGCAAACCAGCGCAGCGGCGACAATCTCTGGAGCACGACCATCTTCGCGCGCGATCCCGACAACGGACGCGCGAAATGGGCCTATCAGATCAACCCGCACGACCTGTTCGATCATGACGAGATCAACGAGAACGTGCTGGTCGACCTCGAGCTGAATGGCCAGCCGCGCAAGGTGCTGATCCATCCTGGTCGCAACGGCTACATGTACGTCATGGACCGCGCCACCGGCGAGGTGATCTCGGCGGACGCCTACGAGTTCGTGAATGCCTATAAGGGCGTCGACCTCAAGACCGGCAAGATCATCCCCAATGAGGAGAAGACGCCGCTGGTCGGCAAGACCGTCGAGAACATCTGCCCGAGCGCGCCGGGCGCGAAGGATTGGCAGCCCTCCGCCTGGTCACCCCGCACCAGGCTACTTTACGTTCCGCATCAGCACCTCTGCATGGACTTCAAGGCCTCGCAGGTCGGCTACATCGCCGGCACGCCCTATGTCGGCGCAGATGTCGACATGTATGCCGGCCCGGGCGGCCATCGCGGCGAGTTCATGGCCTGGGATCCGGTCGCGCGCAAGAAGGTCTGGGAGATCCACGAGAAGCTCCCGGTGTGGAGTGGCGCGCTGGTGACTGCAGGCGATGTCGCGTTCTACGGAACGATGGACCGTCTGTTCAAGGCGGTGGATGCAAAGACGGGCAAGTTGCTCTGGCAGTTTCGTGCAGGCTCGGGATTCATCGGCCAGCCGATCGCCTATCGTGGCTCGGACGGGCAGCAATACATCGCCATCCTCTCGGGCGTCGGCGGCTGGCCCGGCGCGGTGGCGAATGCGGAGGTCGACCAGCGCGTGCGCAATGGCGCGCTCGGCTTTACCGGCGCCATGCAGGATCTGCCGTTCTACACCGCCGGTGGCAGCGAACTTCTGGTGTTCAAGCTCGGCGGCGCCAACAATCAGGACGGCAGCCATGCGCCTCCGCAGTGATTGTGCCGTCTTTGGTCTTGCTCTCGCGCTTGTCGGGCTGATCGAAATCGCGTCGCCCGCATGGGCCACACCGGATGGCGAGCTTCGTGTCTGCGCTGACCCGAACAATCTGCCATTTTCGAACAGCGCTGAGGCCGGCTTCGAAAACAGGCTGGCATCGATGGTAGCAGACGCGCTGGGACGGTCGGTATCCTACACCTGGTGGGCACAGCGTCGCGGCTTCATCCGCAACACGCTGAGGGCCGAGACATGCGACGTCGTGATGGGCGTGCCCTCCGGCTACGAACTCGTGGAGACCTCAAAACCCTATTATCGCTCGACCTACGTTTTCGTCAGCCGCCGGGATGAGCATCTGAATCTCTCGTCCCTGCTCGATCCGCGTCTTCATCGTCTCACCATCGGTGTGCACCTCGTCGGCGACGACGGCAACAATCCGCCGCCCGCGCAGGCTCTCGGCCAGCTTGGCATCGTCGGCAATGTCCGTGGGTATTCAATCTATGGAGATTATCGCCAAGCCGATCCGCCTGCGCGCCTGATCGAGGCGGTCGAAGCTGGCGAGATCGATGTCGCGGCCGCCTGGGGGCCGCTGGGCGGCTATTTCGCGGCGCATTCCAAGGTGCCCCTGACGGTCACCCCTATTCAGGACGGCGAACGCTTTCCGCCGCAACAATTCCAGTTCGCCATTTCGATGGGTGTTCGCAAGGGCGACCACGTTTTGCGCGACCGGCTGAACGCGTTCATCGACGAGCATCGATCCGAGATCGCCGCGCTGCTGCGAAGCTACGGCGTGCCGCTGGTGGAGCTGCCCGTGACGGCATCGGGAGGACAAGAATGATGTCTGCGATAGCGCTGCGCACGAGTGCACTGTCGCTTCTCCTGCTGGCTGTGCCGGACGATGCGGTACTTGGCCAGCAAACCCTGCCCCAATCCCAGGAGGCGCAGATGCCGACGGTGGCGCCGCGCCCTAATTTCGGTGGCAGCGTCGGCAATGGCAGGCCGGGCGTGTTCATGCAGGTGCCCGTGACCACGCTCTTCCCAGGCGCGCAGCCGGATCCGCCTCAGATCAAGAACCCGGTCCAGGGCGATCCCACTGCCGAGCAGCGCGGGATGACCTATTATGTTAATTTCAACTGTGTCGGCTGCCACGCGCCAAATGGCGGCGGGGGGATGGGGCCGGCGCTGAGCAACAATCTCTTCACCTACGGCTCGCAGCCCGAGAACATCTACCTGTCGATCTACCAGGGACGGCCGAACGGCATGCCTGCCTGGGGCGGCGTGCTGCCCGACAGCGTGATTTGGGATCTCGTCACCTATATCAGCAAGATCAGCAACGAGCCGAGCCGGCAATGGGGCCGCACCTTCTCGGCAAATCCACTGTCGCCTGAAGTCGAGCAGGTCCCGAGCGAGCAGGTTTCGACGACCGATCCGTGGTCCGCCACCAAGTCGTTCAACTTCGGTCAAAAGCCCTGATGGAAAAGCGGAGCAGCCGATGGTCAATCCAACGACACGATTGCTCATTGCCTCTCTGTTCGCCATGACGGCTGCTGCCTGCGAGCCTGGCAAGGCCGCCGGCCCCGATAATTTCGCCGGCGATGCGCGCCGGGGCACAGACCTCGTGAAACAATATCAGTGCGGCGGCTGTCACGACATTCCCGGCATCGCCGGTGCCGACGGCAATGTCGGTCCTCCACTACACCGGATCGGCACCCGGACCTACATCGCCGGCTACATTCGGAACTCGCCGGACAGCATGGCCGACTGGATCGAAGATCCCCAGCGAGCGTTGCCGGGCAACGCCATGCCGAGAATGGGCATCCCACAGAAGGACGCGCGCGACATCGCGGCGTTTCTCTATACGCTGAAGTGAAATACATGAGACTGATCCATCGTTCGGCAGACTTGTTCCGCATCGCGCCATTGCTCGCCATCACCATTGCAGTAGTTGCCATGATGGGTATGGGCCTCGTTGCTGGCGGTACCTGGCTCGCCGCGCTTGGCGGCTCCGCCTATTATCTCCTCGCCGGCATCATGCTGCTGCTCACCGCCTGGCTGCTGGCACAACGTCGCGCCGAGGCGCTCTGGGTCTATGCCGCGCTGCTGCTGGGCACGATGGCATGGGCGATCTTGGAAGTCGGATTTGATTTTTGGTCCCTGGCACCCCGCGGCGACGTCCTTGCGCCGCTCGGCGTCTGGCTGCTGTTGCCCTTCATCGCTCGCCGTCTGACGCCCAATCTACGGGCCGCGCAGTGGGCGCTCGGGCTCGTCCTGATCGTTGCGGCCGGCGTGCTCGCCCTCGCCCTGACGCGCGACCGCCACGATCTTGCCGGCACCGTACCGGACAGCGAGACGACGGGCGCCGTTGCCGCCTCTGAAGCGCCCCCGCTCACCGCCGGCAAAAACTGGACGGCCTATGGCGGCAGCGGCTTCGGCACGCGCTATTCCTCGCTCGGCCAAATCACAAGGGCCAATGTGAAGGACCTCAAGCTCGCCTGGGAATTTCGCACGGGCGACCACAAGGGACCTGATGACCCCGACGAGATCACCAACCAGGCGACACCGCTCAAGATCGGCGGTCTCCTCTACACCTGTTCGCCGCACCAGATCGTGTTCGCGCTCGACGCCGCAACGGGCCAGTTGCGCTGGAAGTTCGACCCGCAAGTCCAGCACAACAAAGCCTTCCAGCACATGACCTGCCGCGGCGTGTCCTATCACGCGACGAAGCCCGGCGCGGTCACGGCCGACGGCGCGCCGGCTCCCACCGATTGCGCGGAACGCATCTTCGTGCCGACCAATGACGGACGGATGTTCGCGCTGGATGCCCGTACCGGCACGCCCTGCGCCAACTTCGGCCAGCAGGGCCAGATCGACCTCAAGGAGGGAAACGAGATTCAGACACTCGGCTTCTACGAGGGCACCTCGCCGCCCGTGGTGACCGACAAGGTCCTGATCGTCGGCGGCGCGGTCATCGACAACTATTCTGACCGCGTCCCCTCGGGCGTCATCCGCGGCTTCGACATCTATTCCGGGCGACTGATCTGGGCCTTTGACGCCGGCAATCCCGATCCGAACGAGATGCCATCGGCCTCACACCATTTCACGGCCGGCTCACCGAACTCGTGGAGCATCTCGGCGGTCGATGAAGATCTCGGGCTCGTCTATGTCCCGCTCGGCTCGAACTCGCCGGATATCTGGGGCGGCGGCCGTTCGCCGGAGAAGGAGCGCTACGATTCGGCGCTGATCGCCCTCGACATCGCCACCGGACAATTGCGCTGGTCGTTTCAGAACGTGCACCATGATCTCTGGGACATGGACATGCCCTCGCAACCGAGCCTGGTCGATCTGCGCTCGAACGGGAGCACCGCGCCCGCGATCTACATCCCGGCAAAGACCGGCGACATCTTCGTGCTCGACCGCCGCGACGGGCACCAGCTGGTGCCCGCGCCGGAGAGGCCGGTGCCGCAGGGCGCCGCGTCCGGCGACCGTCTGTCCCCCACCCAACCCTTCTCCGAGCTGAGCTTCCGTCCGCCCGGTATGCTGACGGACGCGCAGATGTGGGGCAGCACGATGTTCGACCAGCTCGCCTGCCGCATCAAATTCAAGCGTCTGCGTTACGAAGGACCGTTCACCCCACCATCGGAGCAAGGCACGCTGGTCTTCCCGGGCGATTTCGGCATGTTCGAGTGGGGCGGCATCGCTGTCGATCCGAAGCGCCAGATCGCCATCGCGAACCCGCAATCGATTCCGTTCGTCTCCCGCCTCGTGCCGCGGGGAAAAGACAATCCGGCCGCGCCGAACGCAGCGCATCCGCCCGGCACCGAACTCGGCGTGCAGCCGATGTATGGCGCCCCCTATGGAGTCGATCTCGGCATCTTCCTGTCGCCACTCGGCATCCCCTGTCTCGCTCCGCCGTGGGGCAATATCGCGGCCATCGACCTCAGAACGCACAAGGTTGTCTGGCAACACCGCATCGGCACGATCCGCGATCAGGCTCCTCTGCCGCTTCCCTTCAAGCTCGGCGTTCCCATGCTGGGCGGACCGATCGTGACCGCGGGCGGCGTCATCTTCATCACGGGGACCATGGACGACTACATCAGGGCGTTCGACGTCGGCGACGGCAGGCAGCTCTGGCAGGATCGTCTTCCCGCCGGCGGCCAATCGACGCCGATGACGTATGAGGCTGGCGGCAAGCAATATGTCGTGACGGTCGACGGCGGCCACGGTTCGTTCGGCACCAAGCTCGGCGATTACGTGCGGGCCTACGCGCTGCCGTGACGTCCCGCGGGATATCTCCTCTATGCCCGGCGCCGTCCTGTCCCGATCCGCCGGCGTGGACGGGCGATTGCCGAGGCCGCGAAAGCAGCGCACGCAGCTAATCCAACGACAGCGAGCCCGTTGCTGATAATCCCAGCCGGCGGAAGCTGCTTCCGTGCCAGCCAGCCTCCGTCAACCGACGTGCCTGGCGGGGACGCCTCGATCATACTTCCCTCGCTGATGGGTGCGCGTCGGGCGCGTGACAGCAGGAACCGGAACGCGCCACCCAGCAGATCCTCGGTGAGTCTCGGCGCGACCGCATAGGCCATTTGGCCGGCGCGTGCGGGCCATCCGACCGCCACTTCATCGCGCGGCGCGCGAACCAGATTCACAAAGGTCTGGGCGACGTCTTCCGATTGGTACAACAGCGGACCCGGATCGAGCCGCTTGCCGGACATGTTGGCACCGTGGAGGAAGCCCGGCGTATCCACTATCGCCGGGAACACGCCGCAAACATGAATATTGGGGTGCGCACCAAGCTCCTGGCGCAGGCTCGCCGTGAAGCCGCGCAGGCCGAACTTGCTCGCGGTGTAGGCGGCAGCAAACGGTGTCGGCGCCCACCCTCCGAGCGAGATGTTGTTGATGAGCACGCCTCGCTTCTGGCGCAAAAAGATCGGAAGTACTGCGTAAGCGCCGTGCATGGTTCCGAGCAAATTGACCTCGATGGTCCGGCGATGCAGCCCAAGATCTGCGTCCTGATAAGCGCCGAACACGCCGGTGCCTGCATTGTTGATCCAGACGTCGATCCCCCCGAATGCATCTTCCGTCTGCTTGGCCAGCCGCCGCACCGCCTCGGCATCGGTGACATCGGTCGGGACCGCCACGGCATGCCCCCCCAGTGCCTCACACTCCGCAGCGAGGCCACTCAGGATTTCGCCGCGCCGTGCGGCGAGAGCCACGCTTGCGCCTTCCCGCGCAAACGCCAGCGCCGCGGCGCGGCCAATGCCGCTGGATGCCCCCGTTACGACAACGCGCGTACCGGCCATCGGTCGGGACATCGAGTGCGATACGGGCGTGGGAAGCAGCCATCGCAGCGAGCGACGGAGCCGATCGGTTGCTCCGGTTTCGAACCAGTCGCCATGGGCAAAAATGGCCCGCTCCGGCGCAAGACCGACGAGCCGCTCTGCCGCGGCCTCCACCGAACGGCCGCCAAGACGCAACAGCAGCCGTAAATAGACCGGTGCTTTGCCGTCGGGCTTGGCGATGCCAAGCAGGCTTGCGGCCATCTGATTTGATGGAGGAAGATGATTGGTCTCCAGGTTCTGCACGAGATCGGTCAGGATCAATGTGCGACTACGCTTATCGAATATCTCCACCTCGGAGAACATCGGCGCATTCACGGAGATGATCTCGAGCTCCCTCGACCATTCTGCCGGGGTCGCGCCGCCAAGCTCGCGGTCAATGCGAAGGCCAGCCTCTCGCACCTGCTTGCGCGTTGAGAGCCCTCGGGCCGCGAAGGTCAGCGCTTGTGGCGAATGTTTTTGCCACTCAGGCAGAAACATCCAGTGCGCGACGTTCGGTGCGAGCAGATATCTGATTGACCCGAACCGCTCCAGCTCATTGTGCAGAACAGGCGAGTATCGCACCGGCGAGTGCAGGATGAGGTCGCCATTCGACAGCCGGATCACCGTCATGCGGAGAGGCAGACGCAAGCCCGCGGCGCTGATCGGCGCATCGTCCGCGATCAAAATGTCGTCCGTCACCCTCGTGAGGGTGACATGCGATGAGACGGCGTCAGGTGTGTGCATGAGCATCTTCCGGTGCGAACCTTGCTCAAGTCCCTGGAGGTGGCCCTCGTTCCTCGCACGGCTACCGTCGCACGGCCGAGGCTTCGGAAAGTGCCCTGGAACCGGCTTGCCTGAGGTCGTCAAGAGACGTCTGTCCTCTCGTCGCCGCTTCGAGCAGCCTCGAGGCCACGTGAGTCCTGGCACCGATCTCGCGACGCGAGACGCTTTCGCACACTTCCTCGAGGACGGCGCGCAGAAGCGCCGTCGTATCGGTGTCGAACATGGGTCGCCTCCAGCGGAATGACCTCACACTAGAGCATCGGCGACGGCGAGAAATTCAACATTGTTAATAACCGAACGGCTGATTGGTCGAAATTGTCCGGACTGGATGCTTCGGGCTCTTCAGACACGTCGCAGCGCAAACGATGCCCTTCCGACGTCGTCCTATCGCCGGGAACATCGAGAACCGGCGGACGCCGACGTGCATCCGTGCTCATATCCTCGAGCCTCAGATCGTATCACAGGTTATTGCCTGACGTTTCTCATATGGGTCAGAGTTGAGATGGGCAGGGCGATCGGACAAGAAATGCAGACTGGATTTGCTTTTTCCAAACTCGCGGATCATCTGGCGAGCCTCGCCGACGTGACCGCCGACGACCTCGATCTGCTGGCGGATATGCCGAGCACGATTGCACATTTCAGTTCACACCAGGCGATCCTGCGCCACGGCGACGAGAGCCATCAATGCTGCCTGTTGCTCCAGGGGTACCTGTCCTGGCAGGACGCCCTGGGAGCAGATGGGCAGATCACGTCGATCTCGGTCCCCGGCGACATCGCCGCCCTCCAGACACTCTACCGACCTTGCGTCAACGGCAATCTCATTGCGCTCGGCCCCGCCGTGATCGCACTTGTGCCGCACCGCTTCTTTCGCGAGATTTCTGCGCGCTCGCCCACGATCGCGCGTACTCTGCTGCTGATGCTACTTCGAGACCACGCCATACAGCGCAACTGGACGGTAAACCTCGGCAGCCGTGACGCCCTGACGCGGGTGGCGCACCTGCTCTGCGAGATCACGACGCGCCTGCAAAATGTCGGCCTCGCCAAAGATTTCAGATTGTCTTCACCGTTCAACCAATCCGACCTCGCCGCGGCCTGCAGCATCTCCCCCGTCCACGCCAACCGCACCATCCAGGAACTGCGGCGCGCCAATCTCCTGCAATGGCAAAGCAAGACCCTGGTGATTTCCGACTGGCCCGGATTGGTCCGGCTTGCCGGCTTTGATCCTGCCTATCTTGGTCTTCGACCACGTAACCAAGGCAGGCGCCCAAGGGAATTGGAGACGGCTAAGGACGCCGTCGCGCTGGCCTGATGCTTTGCCTGGTCTTCGAGCGCTGTTCCAAGGCTTCCCGCACCTCCAGGATGACGGCATCCCAATCGCCGATCGTCGTCTGATGGAACAGCCGCAGGCTCGGATACCACAGCGAACGGCATCCGGACGAAGGCCATCGCCAATCGCAGTCGGCGTGCAGCAGCACCCAGGCCTCGCATCCGAGACCGCCCGCGAGGTGTGCGACCATGGTGTCGACGCAGATGACGAGATCGAGCTGGCGGAGAAGATGGCCAAGCGTGGCGATATCGGGGGTACTGATGTCGCGAACGCCAGCTTGCGTGAGCTCTTCAGTCGCAGCCTCTCTCTGGAGAGAAAAAAGCGCGACGCCAGGAACGGCGAGACGGCGCAAGGAGACGGGTGGAACAGCGCGACGCTTGTCCCATTGGCCAACCTCCCAGACCAAGCCGACGGCCAGACAATCGTCATCGACCGGGACACGAGCACTCGTCGGTGGGAGCTTCAAATAGGGCACGCGCTCGATCTGCTCTCGCCCGACCTTAAGCGCGTGCGGCACTTCCATAATCTCGATATCCACCTCGAAGTCCGCTTCGGGCGTGCCCTCGTGGATCGCTAACGCGCGATCGACACCGGCTGTGCACTCCATCAGCGGCAACAACGCAGGCTGACACCATACGGTCACGCTGCGCGCCAGACTGCGAAGAGGCTGCATGAATCGCAGGAACTGGATCGTGTCGCCGAGCCCATGATAGCAACGCACGAGCACGTGCTTGTCCGCGAGAGGCTCGCCGCGCCCGATGCGCTGGAGATGTCGCGGCCCGGTGTGCTTGGGGGGAAGCGGCAGCATTGCGAGATCGCGGTCGTTGATGGCCCAGGCGCGCGCGAAATCGCCGGTCCGCATCGCCTCCACCCAGTCGCTTGCCACGCCCCGAGATCCGGCTAGCGACGGACAAATTTATGGAAGCGGCTCAGCTTGCCGTCCTTGGTCCGGTCCTGGTGCAGGAAGGCGATGCCGGCTTCGTCGAACTTGTCGAAGAATTCATCCCAGCCGATGCGATCCAGCCCGTCATCCGGCGGATCGAAATCGATGCGCAGGATGCCGGCATGGCCGTCCTCTTCGGTCGCCTTGACCGTCGCCGGCTGTCCGCCGCGCTCATCCACCCATCTGCGGATCGCTGCGTGATCGGTGGTCTGCTGGGCTTCGCCGTTCTGGGCTTTGGACGTCATGTGGTACCTCGCTTGTTGGCAGGCCTGGCAACGCTACGGCATCGTGTCGACTGTCTGCGGTGAAACGCGGGCCGGCAAGTTTTGTTCTTCGCGGCACGTGGCTCATGCGGGGCGACCAGCATCATCTTCTTCATCTTCATCCAAGATGATCTTCGTTCCCTTCATGCAGCGGCGGATTCTATCCCAGGTTAAGCCCGCTTCATTTTTTTGCCCAGAATCGATCCGTGCGCGCGCACAGCGGCATCAGCACAGGAACGAACATACCTTCCGACACGTTCGCCGACCTACTTACGTTGACGCCATGCGCTTTCCCGGAGGTTTTCGTCCATGCATTCCCGTCTTCAGGACAGGCGCCGCGTGCGCGTCGGCATCATCGGTGTCGGCAACTGCGCAAGCTCCTTCGTGCAGGGGCTGACCTACTACCGGAACGCCAAGTCGAACGAGCCCGTGCCCGGCCTGATGAACGTCGATCTCGGCGGATACCACATCAGCGATATCCAGATCGCATCCGCCTTCGACGTCAATGCCAGCAAGGTTGGCCGCGATGTCGCCGAGGCCATTTTTGAAAGGCCGAACAACACGCATCGCTTCGCCGACGTCGACCGGTCCGGCGTGATCGTCCAGCGCGGCCCGGTCTTGGACGGCATCGGGCGCTACCTCGAAGATGACGTCCCGATTGCTGACGTCCCGGAGGCCGATGTTTCGGAGGTCCTGGCGAGGTCACGCACCGACGTGCTGGTGTCCTACCTGCCGGTCGGCTCGCAACGCGCAAGCGAAT
Organism: Bradyrhizobium guangxiense; assembly: GCF_004114915.1. Taxonomy (NCBI): domain Bacteria; kingdom Pseudomonadati; phylum Pseudomonadota; class Alphaproteobacteria; order Hyphomicrobiales; family Nitrobacteraceae; genus Bradyrhizobium; species Bradyrhizobium guangxiense. Next base: position 4,932,978 of record NZ_CP022219.1, read on the forward strand.
GGTACGCCGCCCGCGCCATCGAAGCCGGATGCGGCTACGTCAACTGCATCCCGGTTTTCATCGCCTCCGATCCGGAGTGGCGCCGGCGGTTCGAGAGTGCCGGCCTTCCGATCATCGGCGACGACATCAAGAGCCAGGTTGGCGCCACCATCCTGCACCGCGTGCTTGCCAATCTGTTTCGCGATCGCGGCGTTCGGCTCGACCGGACCTATCAGCTCAATGTGGGCGGCAATACCGATTTCAAGAACATGCTAGAGCGAGAGCGGCTGACCTCGAAGAAGATCTCCAAGACCCAGGCCGTCACCAGCCAGTTCGACGTCCCTATCGATCCTGACAACATCCATGTCGGACCGAGCGATCACGTGCCCTGGCTCACTGACCGCAAGCTCGCCTTCATCCGGCTGGAAGGGACGACGTTCGGCGGCGTTCCCCTGAGCGCCGAGGTCAAGCTCGAGGTGTGGGACTCCCCGAACTCGGCGGGCGTGGTGATCGACGCGGTCCGTTGTGCCAAGCTTGCCATGGACCGGGGCCGAGGCGGCGCCCTGACCGGCCCCTCCAGCTATTTCATGAAGTCGCCGCCGCAGCAGTTCACGGACGAGGAGGCCGGGCGGCGAACGCGCGCCTTCATCGACGACAAGGCGTACAGCTGATGGCCGAAATCATCCATCTTGTCCGCCATGGCCGTCACGCCCTGCTCGGCCGCACGCTGTGCGGCCGGATGGACGGCGTCACCCTCGATGAGGTCGGCTGCAGCCAGATGGCACGCTGTGCGACCAACCTCAGTCCGCGACCATCCTTGATCCAGTCGAGCCCGCAGCGGCGCTGCATGCAATCGGCCTCTATCCTGGCGGCGCATTTCCGACTGCCGATCGAGATCGCTCCTGCCGTCGACGAGCTCGACTATGGCGAATGGACCGGCAGGGCCTTCGAAGAGCTCTGTCAGGACCCGCAATGGTCGCGCTGGAACAAGCGGCGCGGCAGCGCGCGGCCTCCGGGCGGCGAGAGCATGCGGTCGCTTCAGAACCGTGTCGTCAACCATCTGGAGCAGCTGCGCAATGACCCTATTGCGGGCACCGTGATCGTCGTCAGTCATGCCGAGCCGATCCGTGCGGCCCTGCTGCATTACGCCCGCATACGTCTTGATGACTTTCTTTCGATCGAGATCGATCCTTCCAGCGTCAGCACTCTCAGCACGTACCGAAGCGGGCTCAGGATCACCGGAATCAATCAGCAGGTGCCGGCGTGAAGATCGTCATTTTCGGCCTGACTATCTCCTCCTCCTGGGGCAACGGCCACGCGACCCTGTGGCGCGGTCTCTGCAAACATTTGACGCGCCTCGGGCATACTGTGGTCTTCTACGAGCGCGACGTGCCCTATTACGCTGGAAGCCGCGACTTCAACGAATTGCCGGGCGGTCAGCTGCGGCTGTTTTCGAATTGGGGCGAGACCCGCTCCCTGGCCCGCAGCGACATCGGGGATGCGGATGTCGCGATTGTGACGTCCTACTGTCCCGACGCGATTGCGGCGACCGACCTGATCATGTCCGAGGGACGAGCCGTTCCCGTCTTCTACGATCTGGATACGCCGATCACGCTCGCGCGGCTCATGGCGGGTGAAACCGTTTCCTATATCGGCCAGCAAGGCCTAAAGGATTTCGCGCTCGTCCTCAGCTTCACGGGCGGACCGCGCGTGGCCCATGAGTTCCGCGAGCGGCTCGGCGCGCGCGACATCCGCCCCCTCTACGGCCATGTGGATAGCGATATTCACCGCCCGGTGCCGCCCGAACCGCACTACCGTGCGGATCTGTCTTACCTCGGCACCTACTCCGACGACCGGCAGCGTGGCCTTGAAGCGCTGTTCGTCGAACCCGCGCGGACGCGACAAGATCTGCGCTTCCTGATCGGCGGGGCGCAATATCCCGACGACTTTCCATGGTCGCCCAACATCTATTTCGTGCGGCATCTGCCGCCATCGGAGCATGCGCCTTTCTTCGCCTCCTCGCGCTTGACCCTCAACGTCACGCGCAAGGCCATGGCAGAGATGGGCTGGTGCCCCTCCGGCCGTCTGTTCGAGGCAGCGGCCTGCGGCGTTCCGCTGCTGAGCGACCACTGGCCAGGCATCGAGGAGTTCTTCACGCCCAACAAGGAGATCCTGATTGCCCGTGACGCGCAGGACGCCTTGGCCGCGCTCGCGATGCCAAGCCCGGAGCTGCAATCCATCGCCCAGTGCGCCTATGAGCGCACGATGGATCAGCACACCTCCGACAAGCGCGCGCGTGAGCTGGTGTCCCTCTTGGAGCAGGCGGCATCCAGCGGGGCAAATCGGCAGCAGCAATCCGAGGAGGCCTGAGCATGTGGGGCATCGTTCCGGCCGCGGGCCACGGCAGCCGCATCCAGCCACTGGCTTTCTCCAAGGAGCTACTGCCTGTCGGCAGCCGGCGCGACGACGGCACGGAGCGTCCCTGCGCGGTCTCCGAATATCTGCTGGAGCGTCTGATCCTCGGCGGCGCGGACAAGATCTGCTTCGTGATCTCGTCCGGCAAATCCGACATTCTGGAATATTTCGGCGATCACTATGGCAGCGCCCAGCTCGCCTATGTCGTCCAGCCCGACGCATCCGGCCTGTGCGATGCCGTCTTCAGGGCAGGCACCGTGGTCGGCCATGACGAGGACGTCGTCGTCGGCCTGCCTGACACCGTCTGGTTTCCAAAGGCCGCGCTACAGGCCCTGCCCGATGCCGAACTCTCCTTCCTGCTCTTCCCGGTCGAGCGCCCGGAATTTTTCGATGCCGTCGTTCTCGATGGCGATAATGTGCGTGAGATCCAGGTCAAGCAGCCGGATCCGGCATCACGGTGGATCTGGGGTGCATTCAGGATGTCGGCCACCGGCTTTCGCCAATTGCACGCACTCTGGATCGACCGGGACAAGCAAGACGAATATTTCGGCACGTTGGTCAATGCCTATCTCCAGGCGGGTGGCACCGGCATCGGGATCAAGGCAGGTGAGTCCTATGTCGATGTGGGAACCGTCGATGGCTATCGCACCGCGATGGCTCTTCTCGCGGAGAGCAGCGGCGCCGACGCCCGGTCGAGATTGCGGGCCGGAGGCTCGACCGATGGAGCCCGATCGATCGCCGCAACGAACAATGGAGCAACGGATGGAGCAACGGCATGACGGGAGCGCTGCTCACGCGCGAGGAAATTCGCAGGCGCGTTGACGCGCTCGGTCCGTGGTTTCACAATCTCGACCTCAACGGCGTGCCGACCGCGCCAAGCCATTTCCTTGGCGATTATCCCAATGTGAAATGGCGCCGCTTCTCCGGAATCATTCCGGACCGCCTCGAAGGCAAAACGGTACTCGACATCGGCTGCAACGCGGGGTTCTATGCCATGGAGATGAAGCGGCGAGGTGCCGAGCGCGTGCTCGGGCTCGATACCGACGAAGAATACCTCGCACAGGCGCGCTTCGCCGCCGAAGTGAACGGCCTCAGGATCGAATTCCGCCGGATGTCGGCCTATGATGTCGGACAGCTCCGCGAGAAATTCGATCTCGTGATCTTCATGGGCGTGCTCTATCACCTGCGTCATCCGCTGCTGGCGCTGGATCTCATCCACGAGCACGTCGCCAAGGACCTCCTGCTGTTTCAATCGATGCAGCGCGGCGACAGCCGTATCGACGCGATCGACAAGAATTACGATTTCTGGACCACCGACCAGTTCGATTCCAGCGGCTACCCCAAGCTCCACTTCATCGAGCACAGATATGCCGACGACCCCACCAATTGGTGGGTGCCGAACCGTGCCTGTGTCGAGGCCATGCTGCGCAGCGCTGGCTATGCCATCACTGCGCATCCGGAAGAAGAAGTCTATCTCTGCAAGCGGACGGAGCGGCCACAAGCCGACGGCCCGGTCTATCCATCCCGGAGCACAAGCTGATGATCGAGGCTGCCAAGATCTGGAACGAGCCGAACAACAAATCGCATTGGGATCTTCAGATCGACCCGGATTGGGTCATGTTCGCGGATCTCGCCATCGCCGCTGGCAAGGCGATCCGCGGCGCACGGTCGGCGCTGCCCATCGTGCTCGGCGGCATCTCGCCGATCGATCCGTCCTTCATGCGCAAGATGCAGAGCCGCGGCGTGCTCGACAATTTCGACGCCGTCGCCGTGCACGGCTTCCCGCTCGACTGGAACCTGTGGCAGATCGGCGAGTGGCCGGCCAAGATCGACGAGATCAAGGCGGTCACAACGCTTCCCGTCTGGGTGACGGAGGTCGGCGTCTCCTCGTTCGGTGCCGAAGAGGTGCAAGCCTGGGGCCTGTCGCGCACCGCCGAGCTCCTGATCGGACGCGCACCGCGCATCCATTGGTACAGCCTCTACGATCTGCCATCCGCCTGGGAAGCAACGACACGGCACAAGGAAGCCGAAGGCTCCTCCTACTACCGGCATTTTCACATGGGCCTGCTGCGCGAGGACGGCACACCGAAGGCGGCCGCCGATCTGTTCGGCGCATATGCGCCGGCCATGGGTCTCTGCCAGTGGTTCCATTTCGAGGACCATCGGCTCCAAGACGCGGTGCAGTGGTTGCGTCGCCTCGGCGTGACCCATCTCAGGACAGGGCTGTCGTGGGCCGACAGCTTCCGCCCCAATGCGCTCGCCTGGTTCGATCGCCAGATGGATGCGCTGGCGGAATTTGAGGTGACAGTGACATTCTGCTTCACGCCCGAGCATCGAGGCATCGCACCGCATCACACCAGCCCCCCACTTGAGGTCAATGAATTCGCCGATTTTTGCGCATCGATGATCGATCGATACTGCACCAAGACGGGCTTTTCGCCTTTCTCAGCGCCAACTGATCCTCGCATCAGAGAGCCAACATGCGTGCCCTGATCCTCGTGATGGACTCCGTCGGCATCGGCGGCGCGCCCGATGCCCCACGCTACGGCGACGACGGCGCCGACACCATCGGTCACATTGCGGATGCTTGCACGGCTGGCCGCGCCGACAGCAACGCCCGCGAGGGGCCGCTCCGGCTTCCCAATCTCGTCGCGCTGGGCCTCGGCGAAGCCTGCCACCTCGCCACCGGGCGCGTGCCGCCGGGACTGGAGGGCCAAGCGTGGTACCGGCAATTCGGATCCGCCAGCGAGATCTCGAAAGGCAAGGATACGCCTTCAGGTCATTGGGAGATCGCCGGGGTCCCCGTCCCGTTCGACTGGGGCTACTTCCCTCGAACGACGCCGTGCTTTCCTGCGGATCTGACAAAGGCCTTCTGCGAGCAGGCCGAATTACCCGGCATCCTCGGAGATTGCCACGCCTCCGGCACGGAGATCCTTGCCGCGTTCGGGGAGCGTCACATGCAAACGGGGATGCCGATCTGCTACACGTCCGCCGATAGCGTGTTCCAGATTGCGGCACACGAAGAGACTTTTGGCCTCGAACGCCTCTACGACATCTGCACGATTGCAAGGCGCCTGATCGACCCCCTCAACATCGGCCGCGTCATCGCCCGGCCCTTCGTCGGAACGCGCCCGAACGAATTCAGGCGAACCGCCCACAGGCGCGATTTTTCGGTGCCGCCGCCTGGAATCACCATCCTCGATCTTGCCGCAAGCGCCGATCGTGACATCGCGACCATCGGCAAGATCGACGACATCTTCGCCCATCGCGCGACCGGGCGAAACCTGCGCGGCAACGGCAACATGGCGCTGTTCGATGCCACGCTCGCGGGGCTTGCACGGCTTGCGGACGGAGGGGTGCTGTTCGCCAACTTCATCGATTTCGACACGCTCTATGGCCATCGCCGCAACGTCGCGGGCTATGCCGCGGCACTCGAAGCCTTCGATGATCGCCTTCCCGAGCTATTGTCCCGCCTGCGCAGCGACGACCTTCTGATCATCACCGCCGATCACGGTTGTGATCCGACGTGGCCAGGCACCGATCACACCCGCGAGCAGGTGCCGATCCTGAGCTGGACGACGCAAGCAACCGCGCAGATCGGCCGTCGCGACGGCTTTGCCGATATCGGCGCGACCGTGGCCAAGCATCTGGAGCTGCCCGCTCTCCTGCACGGCGCGCACTTCTAGTAGCCGCAGCTAGTCGGTCGATTCACCTGGGTTATTGATCCAGGTTAGAGAAATATTCGTTTGTACAATTTCGAGGAACGAACATTCCTTGCATCGCTTCTAACTCCAAACGTGACCAGCGCGCGGGTCGTCCGACCAGTCAGCAAAGTGCGCTTCACCAGACATCATCGACCGATCCCAACGGACCGGTCTTGCGGTTGTACGGAGCGGTGCATGACGCGGGTATTGATCACGGGGGGTGCGGGCTTCATCGGCTCCCATGCGGCGGACGTCTTGCTTGCCGCCGGCTACGAAGTGCGCCTTCTCGACAATCTCTCGCCGCAGGTCCACGGCGGCAACCGTCAGCGCCCGTCTTATCTCGCCGGCGACGCAGAACTCATCGTCGGTGACGTCACCGACGGTGGTGCCGTCGAGCGCGCCCTGCGCGGCGCCGATATGGTCCTGCATCTCGCGTCCGCTGTCGGCGTCGGCCAGAGCATGTACGACATCGAGCCCTATGTCCGCACGAACGAGCTCGGCACCGCCGTCCTCCTCCAGGCGGTGTCGAAGCGGCCGGTCGAGCGGCTGGTCGTCGCCTCCTCCATGAGCATCTACGGCGAAGGCCTCTGTCGCAGGCCGGATCAAAGCGTCGTTACCTGCGACGAGCGATCGATCGAGCAGCTCCGTCGAGGAGAGTGGGAGTTGCGCGATACGGCTGGCCGTCCGCTCGATCCCGTGCCGACGCCGGAGACAAAGCTGCCGTCGCTGAGCTCGGTCTATGCATTGAACAAATTCGCACAGGAGCGCATGTGCCTGATCACGGGCAAGGCTTACGGCATCCCGACCGTGGCACTGCGCTTTTTCAACGTGTTCGGCCCCCGCCAGGCCCTGTCCAATCCCTATACCGGCGTGCTCGCCATTTTCGCGGCGCGGCTTCTCAACGGCCGGCCGCCGCTCGTGTACGAGGACGGCGAGCAACGTCGCGACTTCGTTCATGTGCATGACGTCGCCCGTGCCTGCCGCATCGCGCTGGAAGCGGAGCATGCGCAGGATGTCTTCAACGTCGGCTCGGGCCAAAGCCGCACCATCCTGTCGGTCGCGGAGGATCTCGCCGAAGTCATGGGACGCAGCGATATCGCGCCCGAGATCACCCGGAAATACCGCGCCGGCGACATCCGGCACTGTTTCGCGGATATCGGCAAATCGCGCGATCTGCTCGGCTTCGAGCCGCACGTAATCTTCAAGGACGGCCTCGAGGAGCTCGCGGACTATCTCGCAGACCAGATCGCCGACGACCAGGCCGAGCGGGCGACCCAGGAACTGCTAAAGCGAGGATTGGTCGCGTGACGAACGAGCGAGACAACAGGCCCGTCCTGATCACCGGCGGCTGCGGCTTCATCGGCTGCAATCTTGCCGACCGGCTGGCGGAACGCGGCGAGCACGTCCTGGTGCTGGACAATCTGGCCCGCGCCGGCGTGCGCGAGAACGCGCATTGGCTGAAATCGAGACATGGCGACCTCGTCACCATCACGGTATCCGACATTCGCGAACCGATCCCGGTGATCGATGCCGTGCGGGAGGCCCGCGCGGTGCTGCATCTGGCAGCCCAGGTCGCCGTCACCGACAGCGTGAGCGATCCAGCCACGGATTTCGAGATCAATGCACGCGGCACCCTGAACGTGCTCGAAGCGGTTCGGCTGCACAACAGCCGCGCGCCGGTGGTGTTCGCGTCCACCAACAAGGTCTATGGCCGCCTGATCGAGGACAGCGAGATCGTGCTCGCGGGCCGCCGTTACATGCCCGCGAGCGCCATGCTGGCGGACGGCATCTCCGAGAATGCGCCGCTCGACTTCTACAGTCCCTATGGCTGCTCGAAGGGGACCGCGGACCAATACGTCCACGACTACGCGCGGGTCTACGGACTGCAGACCGTGGTGATGCGCATGAGCTGCATCTACGGGCCGCGGCAGTTCGGCACCGAGGACCAGGGCTGGATCGCACATTTCCTGCTGAGCGCGATCCGCGGCAAGCCGCTGACGATCTACGGTGACGGCCATCAGGTTCGCGACGCCTTGCACGTGTCGGATGCAGTGACGGCCTGGCTCGCGGTGCTCGACCGGATCGCGCTCGCGCGCGGGCGCGTGTTCAATCTCGGCGGCGGTCCGGCGAATGCGGTCAGCCTTCGCGAGCTCATCGATCACATTGCCGAACTGACGGGCCGCGAGATCGCTTACGGCTTTGCCGATTGGCGTCCGGGCGATCAGCCCTGGTACGTCACCGACACCCGGGCGCTGTCGACCGCACTTGGCTGGACACCGCAGGTTTCGGTGGCCGAGGGCCTTCACTCGCTTCACGCATGGCTGGACAGCCGCTTCGGAGCAAATCACGGCAGCCGCGAGGCCCTGGCATGACGCGCGTCGCCCTGATCAATCCGGATTGGGATTTTGGCGGCAGCATCTATTTCGGCTGCCGCTCCCCCCACCTTCCGCTCGAGCTCGGGATCTCCGAGCACTATTTGAAAGCGGCCGGGCACCGGACGCTGCTGCTCGATGCGCACATGTTCGATCTGTCGCTAGGAGATATCGAGGCCGAGTTACGCACGTTCAAGCCCGACCTGATCGTGATCACGACGGCGCCGACCTATCTGTTCTGGCGCTGCGCGCCGCCGGAGCTGCGCGTTCCGCAGGAGCTTGCCCTGGCGGTACGCGATCTCGCACCGGTCCTGGTCGCCGTCGGGCCGCACGGCTCGACGACGCCGCGAGCGGCACTGAGAAAGCTCGGCGTCGACATCATCGTGATGGGCGAGTGCGAAGCATCCTTGCTGCGCCTGGCAAACGGAGAGCGCGATTTTCCCGGCCTGTGCTTTGCAGACGATGCCTCGATCCGCGTCAATGGTGGTCCGCAGGCGGTCGAATTCAGGGATCAGCCTGCGCTTGTCTGGCCGGACGAAATGATCCAGCGGCATCATCACCATCATCACCGGTTCGAGGCCAAACCTGTCGGACCCGGAGCGGAGGTCGAGGCGTCGCGGGGCTGTCCGTATAACTGCACCTTCTGCGCCAAGGAGAATTTCCGCAACGCCTACCGCAAACGGCCGCCCGCGATCATTCTCGACGAGATCGATCGCCTGCGTGGGCAAGGAGTCGAGTATATCTATTTCATCGACGAGATTTTCCTTCCGAACCCCGAGCTTCTGGAAGGGCTGAGCGCGCGCGGACTCAAGTTCGGCGTGCAGACCCGTATCGATCTCTGGAAGCCCGATATGCTCGCTTTGCTCGGCCGCGCCGGCTGCGTGTCGATCGAGGCCGGAATCGAGAGTCTCACCGTTGAGGGACGCGCCGCGCTCGCCAAGAACTGCAAGATGACCACCGACCAGCTCGCCGACCGGCTGGTCGAGGCCCGCCGGCACGTCCCGTTCGTGCAGGCCAATCTGATCGAGGTGCCTGAGGACGACGATCCCATCGTGCAACGCTGGCGCCGCAAGATGCAGGATGCCGGCATCTGGGCCAATGATCCGGTGCCGCTCTACCCCTATCCCGGCTCGCCGGACTACCGAAAGCTGTGGGGCGAGGCGGACGATTTCGCCTGGGAGCGCGCGCACCTGCACTATCTCGGAATGTTCGAGCGGTTCAGCGACGTGCAGAACGACCGGCCAATCCCGCTCGACGCCCTCGAACATCCGGTGGCACCATGAGCCGAGGAGCGGACGTCAAAATACTGATGACGACCGACACTGTCGGCGGCGTGTGGACTTTTTCCTGCGACCTCGCCGCAAGCCTTGCCGCCGCCGGCGCCGACGTCACTTTGGCGACGATGGGCCCACCTGCGCGCCCCGACCCGAGCGAGGCGCTGCGCGACTCCGGGATCAGGCTGGTCGAAACCGACCTCGCCTTGGAGTGGCAGGATCCGGAGGGGCGCGACTTTCCTAAGGCCGAACGTGTCCTCGCCGGCCTCGAAGCGAGGCTCAGGCCCGACATCGTCCACCTCAATAGCTTTCGGGAGGCGACCCTGCCGTGGCGTGCGCCGACGGTTCTCGTGGCGCATTCGTGCGTCAACTCATGGGCGCTGGCTTGTCGGGATACGGCCTGGCTCGGCGAGCCCCGCTGGACGCGATACACCGAACGCGTGGCCGCCGCGCTCAACAGCACGCAGACCTGGGTCTGCCGGAGCCGATCGTTCCACGATGAGATCGTGGAGATCTATCACCCCCGCTCACCCGGAGCCGTGATCTGGAATGGAATTGCTGCCGGGGGCCTTCCAAGCCGAAAGGAGGACCTTATCTTCGCGGCGGGACGGCTCTGGGACCGTGCCAAGAACATCGAAATCTTGGCGGCCGCCGCACCGGGACTGGATTGGCCGGTCCAAGTCGCCGGACCCACTGACGCAGATTCATCCGTGGGCGTCACCTGGCTTGGACAATTGCCGCACAATGTCCTGCGTGGCCATCTTCAGCATGCGGCGATCTTCGTCAGCCCCGCTCTGTACGAGCCGTTCGGCCTCTCCGTCCTGGAAGCGGCTGCCGCCGGCTGCGCGCTCGTGCTCTCGGACATCCCGACTTTCCGGGAATTGTGGAGCGGAGCCGCGCGGTTCTTTGATCCCGACCACAGCGAGGCCTTGCACGGACTCCTCGCCGAGCTCTGTGACGATGCCCCCGGAAGGGCACGCCTGCAACGCGCCGCCTATGAACAGTCCTTGAGCTACTCGCTGGTGCGCACGACCAGCGCCTATCTCAAGCTCTACGAAGAGCTGCTCGCCTCGTGTCACGTCCGATCGGGATCCAGCCAGCTCGAGGTGCGCGCATGAAATGCGTCCTGTTCTACCACGCATTCACCTCCTGCTGGAACAATGGGAACGCGCATTTCCTGCGCGGCTATGCCCGCGAGCTGCATGCGCTCGGCCACGAGGTCGTCGTGTTCGAGCCGGTCGATGGCTGGAGCCGGCTGAATGCCATCCGAGAGAGCGGCAGTCAGGCGCTGCAGACGATTGGTCAGCTTTTTCCCGGCGTCTCAATTCGCCGCTACGATGCTTCGCTCGATCTCGACGAGGCACTGGATGGCGCCGATCTCGTCATCGTGCACGAATGGAATTCACCTGATGTGATAGAGAAGATCGGCGCCAAGCGCACACAGGGCGCTCCTTTCACTTTGTTGTTTCACGACACTCATCACCGGGCGATCACTGCGCCGGACGAGCTTGCGCAGTTCGACCTCGATGCGTTCGACGGCGTACTCGCCTTCGGTGAGGTGCTTCGCCAGATCTACATGAAGCTCGGCTGGGCGGATCGTGCCTATACTTGGCACGAGGCCGCCGATACCGCCATGTATCACCCGCTGCCACATGTCCAGCGTACCGACGATCTGGTCTGGATCGGCAATTGGGGCGATGGCGAACGCAGCGCCGAGCTCAATGAGTTTCTGATCGAACCCGTTGCCGATCTGGGTTTGCGCGCGAGCGTGTATGGCGTTCGCTACTCCGACGTCGCTCTCCAGACCATCCGGGCCGCAGGCATCCGCCATGGCGGCTGGCTGCCGGCACACTGGGCGCCGGTCGCGTTCGCCGGAGCGCGCGCGACCGTGCACGTACCTCGCGGCCCTTATGTGCGGTCGCTTCCGGGCATTCCCACCATCCGTGTGTTCGAGGCGCTCGCCTGCGGCATTCCCCTGATCTCGGCTCCCTGGTCCGACGCAGAAAGCCTGTTTCCGGAAGGCGCTTATCTCCAGGTCGCCGACGGCGCGGAGATGAAGCGTGCGCTCCGTGCCGTGCTCGATGATCGCGAGCTGTCTGCCGCCATGGTGGCCACAGGGCTGCAAACGATCCGGGAGCGCCATACCTGCCGGCATCGCGCTCAACAGCTTGTGACCATCGTGGACGGCATTCGTGCCTCTGAGACGTCGTCTCGGCCTTTGCGCTACGTCGGAGCCTCCGCATGAAGATTTGCTTCTTCGGATCCAGCCTCGTCTCGTCCTACTGGAACGGCGCCGCCACCTATTATCGCGGCATGCTCAAGCAGATTGCGGCACTCGGGAATGACATCACCTTCTTCGAGCCGGACGCGTTCGAGCGGCAAGCCCATCGCGACATTGCGGATCCCGACTGGGCGAAGGTCATCGTCTATCCCGCAACGGCCGATGGCTGGCGCAGCTCGCTCGATACAGCGGCGCGATCGGCTGACATGCTGATCAAGGCGAGCGGCGTCGGCGTCTTCGACCAGGAGTTGGAGATCGCGCTGGCGGCCCTGCCATCCAGAACCATGCGGATCTACTGGGATGTCGATGCCCCCGCCACGCTGGAAGCCATGGCAAGCGATCCCGAGCATCATCTGCGCCGCGCCGTTTCTTCCTACGATATGGTCCTGACCTATGGCGGCGGCAACGGCGTCGTATCGGCCTATCGCGCCATGGGCGCGCGGGATTGCGTACCGATCTACAACGCCCTCGACCCCGAGACGCATTTTCCGTCCCCGACCAAACCGGAGTTCGCCTGCGATCTCAGCCTGCTGGCCAATCGCCTGCCTGATCGCGAGAAGCGCGTTGAACACTTCTTCCTCGAGGTCGCGCGTGAGCTGCCGGACAAATCGTTCGTTCTCGGCGGTTCCGGCTGGGAGACCAAGGACACGGCGAGGAACATCCGCAAAATCGGGCATGTCGGCACCGGTGAGCACAACGCATTCTTCGGCTCCGGCCTTGCGACCCTCAACGTCAATCGCGACAGCATGGCCCGCTACGGCTTCTCGCCGCCGACGCGGGGATTCGAGGCGATCGGCGCCGGCGCCTGCCTGATCACCGATCAATGGGACGGCATCGACCATTTCCTCGAGCCGGATCGCGAGGTGCTGGTGGCCGCGAGCGGAGCCGAGGTGGCCAGTCATCTGGGCGCTCTCAGCTCTGATCGCGCCGGCGCGATCGCGAGCCGTGCCCGCGCACGCATTCTCAGCCACCACACCTATCGACACCGTGCCCGCCAGTTCAACGATCTTTTTGTCGGAAGCAGCTCGCGCATCGAGGCAGCAGAATGAAACTGAGCATTGTCGTCGTCGGTCTTTCGGTCACATCGTCCTGGGGCAATGGTCATGCCACGACCTATCGCGCTCTGATCGAGGCCCTCGCGCGACGAGGCCACCGCGTCACGTTCCTTGAACGCGACGTCGCCTGGTATCGCGAGCATCGCGATCTGACCAAGCCGTCCTCGTGGACTGTCGAGCTCTATCAGTCACCGAGGGACGTGCCCCGCCGATTCGGCAAGCTGATCCGAGATGCAGACCTCGTCATCATCGGCTCTTATGTGCCCGACGGTGTCGCCATCTCCGAATGGATCACAAGCCAGGCGCGGGGAATCACCGCCTTCTACGACATCGACACGCCGGTGACGCTGGCGAGACTCGACCAGGGCCTCGACTATCTTGCGCCGACGATGATACCCCGTTTCGACCTCTATCTTTCATTTTCCGGCGGACCCGTACCGGTCATGATCGAACAGCGCTACGGCAGCCCGATGGCCCGGGTTCTCTATTGCAGTGCCGATACCGACTCCTACAAACCACAACGGGCGCATACGAGATGGGCGCTCGGTTATCTCGGGACCTATAGCGAGGATCGGCAGCCCATCCTCGAGCAATTGCTGCTGTCTCCAGCGCGTACGCTGCCGTCGGTGCAGTTTGCGGTCGCGGGAGCGCAATACCCCCCTGATATTGCGTGGCCGGCCAATGTCACGCGGGTCGAGCATCTCGCGCCGAAGCAGCACCCGCAGTTCTACGCGGAACAGCGGTTCGCGCTGAACGCCACCCGCGCCGACATGCGTGCGCTGGGCTTTTCGCCGAGCGTCCGGCTGTTCGAAGCGGCCGCCTGCGGCACGCCCGTGATCTCAGATCGATGGTCGGGCATCGAAACCATCTTCGAGCCGTCGCGGGAAATCCTTCTGGCCTCAACCCCGCGCGACGTCATCGAGATCCTGCGCGACATGCCCGAGGAGCGTCGGCGCGCCATCGCGGAGAGCGCACGCCGGCGCGTTCTCGCCGATCACACCGCCGATCACCGAGCCCGCCAGCTGGAGGGTTACTACGCCGAAGCAACCGCGCGCCATCGGCGCAAATCCGCGCGTCTTCTCCGCGGCCGTCCGGTTCAGGTCGCTGAACTCCAAGAGAGCTTGCCATGACACTTCAGTCCCGCGTCCCCACCCTCCGTCGTTCGCCGACCGTGCTCATCACCGGCGGCGCCGGGTTCATCGGCTCTCATCTCTGCGATTCGCTCCTGCAGCGCGGCAACACCGTCATATGCCTCGACAATCTCTTCACCGGCAGGATCGACAACATCAGACCGCTCCTCAACCATCCGAGCTTCCGCTTCATCGAGCATGACGTGCGGGATGAGATCGAGATTGACGGGGAAATCGACCGCATCTACAGCCTCGCCTGCCCAGCGTCGCCCCGGCATTACCAGAAGGATCCGGTCGGCACGATGAAGACATGCGTGCTCGGCACGATCAATATGCTCGAGCTCGCACGCCGGAAGGGTGCTCGCGTCCTGCAAGCCTCCACAAGTGAGGTTTACGGCGACCCGGAGGTACATCCGCAGCCGGAAGCCTATCTCGGCAACGTCAACCCGATCGGTCCACGCGCCTGCTATGACGAGGGCAAGCGCGCCGCAGAGACGCTCATGTTCGACTACCACCGCACGCACCGGACCGAGATCAAGGTCGCGCGCATCTTCAACACTTATGGTCCGCGCATGCTGGAGAACGACGGCCGTGTCGTCTCCAACTTCATCGTGCAAGCCCTACGCGGAGAGCCGATCACGATCTATGGCGGCGGCACGCAAACGAGAAGCTTCTGCTTCGTCGACGATCTCGTGAGGGGCCTCCAGTTGCTGATGGAAAGCCCCTCATCGGTGACCGGTCCCTGCAACCTCGGCAACCCGCACGAGGTTGCGATCGAAGCAATCGCCCGAGAGGTCTTGACTTATACGGAGTCAACCTCCTCGCTCCGCTTCGAGGCGCTGCCGAAGGACGATCCGAAGCGTCGCAAGCCGGTCATCGACACCGCCGCGCGACTGCTCGGATGGCGCCCGCGCGTAGCGCTGAAGGATGGTCTCCAAGCCACGATCGCCTATTTCGCGTTGCGCATAGCAGGTGAGTCGCCGACGCTCGTGCCGGCCATTGCCTCACGCCAGGCGGGGCATACGATAGGAAGCCGGCTGAAAGTCACTGATCCGAGCAGATGACATCGTCTCGACCGCGCAAGGTGAGATGCAGCCACGGGATCGATCTCCACGATCGGACCGTCGTGAGCCTGCTGCTTTTTTGCAAGATACCAATGTCCATCTGTCGGATTTCTGCTGGTAGGTAGCAGAGAGAGACAAAAATGGTTCTACCGCAGCAACACAGAAAGTCGTGGGGGAGCATGTTGCCTCGCGCAGCAGGTCCTCCAAGTGCGCTCCTAACGGTCTGGTTCTGTTAAGGACGGGGGCATCAAAATGCCGGACCAGGGTTCAGATTCGGGGCTCAAGAAACGCGCGTGAAGGGTTATGCAGTGCTTGGAGCGGTCCAACAGAACCCTGAGTTGGTTTTTAGTCGCGCCGTTTCCGACAACGAGCCCGCGCTTGCCGGCAAGCCTCGGTCCAGCTGATGGGGTTACGATTATGCGGCTGCCCTTGCTCGGTCGCTCGGCAACTGAACTTCGCTCAGCAACGGACGGTGGAGTGGGACTGCTCAGCGGCATGGTCTCATCGCTTCGATCAATGCGGTCCAGCATCTTAGAGTTTAGGCGGCGTTAAGTTTAGGGAGCAAAGAGATAATCGCTGCTATGAACGCCAACGGACGTTGTGATGCCTTTCAACGTAATGAACTCATTATGACCATCCAATCCGGAGTGAATTTGCCAAACGGAATCGGCACCTGCGGCGCTGAAGAAGGTAAATGTCGCACCTTGCACCGCCGTACCGAACCCCTCAAAAGCGATGGTGTCTCCAGCTGCAGCACCATTGCCAGCAAAGTCAGAGATGATGGCGCTATCGGCGAGGCCAGCTTTGAACTTGAATTGATCGTTACCAGCCCCCCCGATGAGCGTGTTCGCTCCTCCATTCGCAATGAGGATATCGTCGCCTCCACGGCCGTCCAATGTCACACTTCCTGATTTGCCAGTGATCTGATCGCCGAAATCGGAGCCGCGCACTGCAGAAACTCCAGTGAACGTATCTGTTCCGACATTTGCCAGGTCTCCATTGGCAAGGCTCGTGGAGGTTCCAGTGCTGAGGTCTACGTTCACGCCGCTGGTCGCGTGATAAAATGCTATACGAGTATTTCCGTTTCCGGTGATGGTATCGTTGCCGGCTTCCCCCTCGAATTCGTTTAGCGTGCCATTGCTGCCGGCATTCACGCTAGAACCGCTGAATCCCGTTGCATTGAACGTGTCAACGAAATTGGTCCCGCGGATAGATTCGATCGATTTCAATGTATCGTTGCCGATCGAGCCGTCGCCGGAGACGGTGCCCGCTGCAAGATCAACGATGATTCCTCCTGTTGTCGTATCGTCGGACGATGCCGAATACATGGCGCGATCAAATCCGCCCCGCCCGTCAATGGTGTCGTTGCCGGCGCCGCCGATGAATTCCTCAGCACCGGTGGCATTATTGCTGCCAAAGAGTGCGTCGTTGAAATTTGATCCCCGTATGGAGTTTACCCCTCCCGTGAAAGAATCGAGGCCAACGCCTGCAATATCCCCTGCCGCGACGCCTTGTCCCGTTCCAGCAGCCAGATCAACAATGACTGCGGCGAGTGCGTGCGAGTAATCAACCCGGGTGTTTCCGTTTCCGGTAACGGTGTCGTTGCCCGCCATGCCTTCGAAGGTATTGAAGGTATCGTAAGATCCTGCGTTTGTGCTGCTACCATTGAAGCCCGTGGCATCAAACGTGTCCGCAAACCTGGTGCCTCGAACAAGTTCAACGCCCTGCAATGTGTCGCTGCCCACTGAGCTGTCGCCCACAACGGTTCCGGCTGCAAGATTGACAGTGATGGCCGCCGAAACGCTGCTGTCGTTATAGTTGGCAAGATCGTAACCGCCACGACCATTTATCGTGTCGTTACCACCGCCGCCGAAATAGACGTCCGTTATGGACGTATTGTTAGTCCCAGAAATCACATCGTTAAAATTGGATCCAACGACGGAGTTGACGCCACCCGTGATAATGTCCGTTCCGACCGAACCGTTGCCGATGGCGGTACCTGCGATCAGGTCGATCGTCACGCCCGATGTTGCATTGCTGTATTGAACCTGGGTCGAGCCGTTGCCGGTAATGGTGTCATTGCCGCCGTTACCCTGGAACGAATTGAAGCCGCCGTTGAAGCCGCTGGCGTCGTAGACATCGGCAAAGTTGCTGCCGAACACGCTGTTGACGCCGCTGTTGAAGGTATCGTGGCCGGTCGATGCATCGCCTGACGCCGAACCTGCGCCTCCCGCTCCGATCGTAATCGTGACCGCGCCGGTGGCATTGCTGTAGAGCACCCGCGTGTTGCCGTTGCCGGTCACGCTGTCGTCGCCACCAAGCCCCTCGAACTGGTTGAAGCTGCCGTTGCTGGTCGAGACGTTCAGGGCGCCTGCCAGGCCGTAGCCGGTCGCATCATAGCTGTCGGCATAGCCGGTGCCCTGAACCGCCTCGATATTGCGCAGCGTATCGGTGCCGGTCGAGGCATCGCCCGTGACCGTGCCGGCTGCCATGTTGACTGCAATCCCGCCCGTCACCGTGTTCAGGTTGTTGTAGCTTGCCGTATCGAACCCGCCGCGGCCGTCGATGTAGTCGTCGCCGCCCAGGGCCGTGAAGTTGTTGTTGTAGTTGCTGCCCAGCAGCGTGTCGGCGAAGACCGAGCCTTGTACGGCATTGACACCGGTGAACGTATCGGTGCCCTCGGTCGTGCCCGTGGCAGTGCCGGCCACCGTGACGGCGGTGCCGATGGTGATCTGGAGGTCGACCGTAACGGCGGCTTGCGCGCTCGAATAATTAAGGCGTGTATTGCCGTTGCCGATGATGGTGTCGTTGCCGCCTGCGCCTGCGAAGTCGTTGAAGCTGCCGTTGGTCGAAGAGACGTTCAGCGCGCCGGCAAGGCCATAGCCGGTCGCGTCGAAGATATCGTCGAAGTTCGTGCCCCGCACCGCCTCCACGTCACGCAGCGTGTCGGTGCCGATGCTGGAATCGCCAACAACGGTTCCCGCGGCAAGGTTGACCGTGATACCCGACGTGGTCGCCAAATCGTTGTTGTAGGCGGCCATGTCATATCCGCCACGGCCGTCGATATAGTCGTTGCCGCCGCGACCTTCAAAGACCTCATAGGTGAAGCTGGCGTTGTTGCTGCCGTAGAGCGTATCGCCATAGGCCGAGCCAAACACGCCCTGCAATGCGTTGGTGAACGTGTCGTGGCCGACATTGGCCACATCGCCGGCCGCCGTGCCCTGCCCGGTGCCGGCGGCAAGATCGACCGTGACGGCAGCCGAGGCGCTGAGATACTCAACCCGCGTCAACGATTGACCCAGAGCGTTGATGCGGCCGGTGATCACGTCATCGCCGCCCCGGCCCTCGAAAGCGCTTTGGCCCAAGGCCACACCGGGTTGAGTACTCCATCCCGTAAAGCCGGTGGCATCGAACGTGTCGGCAAAGTCGCCGCCCACAGCGCCCTCGATGCTGATCAACGTATCGCTGCCGACGCCAGCTCCGGAGCCGGTTCCAGCCGCAAGGTTCACGGTGATCGGGCCGGTCGCATCCGAATAAACCGCCCGATCAAACCCGGCCCCGCCATCCAGGGTGTCGTTACCCCCAAGCCCCTGCAGACGGTCATTCCCGCCAAGGCCGAAGATACCTTCGTTTTGGCTGGTGCCGACCAGCACGTCATTGGCGGACGTACCGGTGATGCTGTTGTTGAATACGAAGTCGCCGGCGACCAAGCTCCCAAGGGTGACGTTGGCCAAGGTGATCGTATTGCCGCCGCCAAAATCGATCAGCGTATTGAAACCCTGCTGCGTGGCGTGGGCCTGGATGTCGGAGAGGGTAAAAATGCCCGCCACTCCGGTCAGATCGATCCGGTCCCCCTCGCTGCGATTGAAGTCACCGATATAGTCGACGCCGCCACCGTTGGCGTAGACAAACGTGTCCGCACCTGCCCCTCCGGCCAAGTAGTCGTTGCCGTCTGCGCCGGCAAGCGTGTCGTCGCCGCCGTTGCCGAACAGGAAATCGTTGACCAAGCTGCCGGTAATGGTGTCGGCGAAGTTCGACCCCTGGACACCAATGACACCACCGGTAATCGTGTCGATACCGACCGATGCGTTGCCGGAGGCGACTCCCGTGGTCAGGTTGACGTTCACGCCGGCGGTGGCGCCAAAATACTCGATCTGGGTCGAGCCATTGCCGGTGATGGTGTCGTTACCGCCATTGCCCTGGAATGAATTGAACTGTCCAGGGGTGAGCGCCGATGCGTTGTAGGTGTCGTTGAAATTGCTACCAGCAGCGCCGTAGACGCCGGTGAAGCTATCGGTACCGACGGAGCTATCCCCCGATGCCGAGCCTGCACCGCCTGCCCCAATCGTGATTGTCACGCCCGAGGTGGCGTTGTAGTACTGGATCTGGGTTTGGCCGTTGCCCGTGATGGTGTCGTTGCCACCGTTGCCCTGAAACGAATTGTACAACCCAGCGTCGTAAGCGGAGGCATTGTAAGTATCGTTCAGGTTGCCGCCGGCGGCGCTGTTGACACCGCTGACGAAGGTATCGGACCCAACGGAGCCGTCGCCGGATGCAGACCCTGCGCCGCCCGCCCCAATCGTGATCGTCACGCCCGAGGTGGCGTTGTAGTACTGGGCCTGAGTGTTGCCGTTCCCGGTGATGGTGTCGTTGCCACCGTTGCCCTGAAACGAATTGTACAACCCTGCGCCGTAAGCGGAGGCATTGTAGGTATCGTTCAGGTTGCCGCCGGCGGCGCTGTTGACACCGCTGACGAAGGTATCGGATCCGACAGAGACGTCACCGGATGCAGACCCTGTGCCGCCGGCCCCGATCGTGATGGCCACACTGAAGGTGGCATTGCTGTATTGAACCTGGGTCGAGCCGTTGCCGGTGATGGTGTCATTGCCGCCGTTACCCTGGAACGAATTGAAGCCGCCGTTGAAGCCGCTGGCGTCGTAGACATCGGCAAAGTTGCTGCCGAACACGCTGTTGACGCCGCTGTTGAAGGTATCGTGGCCGGTCGATGCATCGCCTGACGCCGAACCTGCGCCTCCCGCTCCGATCGTAATCGTGACCGCGCCGGTGGCATTGCTGTAGAGCACCCGCGTGTTGCCGTTGCCGGTCACGCTGTCGTCGCCGCCAAGCCCCTCGAACTGGTTGAAGCTGCCGTTGCTGGTCGAGACGTTCAGGGCGCCTGCCAGGCCGTAGCCGGTCGCATCATAGCTGTCGGCATAGCCGGTGCCCTGAACCGCCTCGATATTGCGCAGCGTATCGGTGCCGGTCGAGGCATCGCCCGTGACCGTGCCGGCTGCCATGTTGACTGCAATCCCGCCCGTCACCGTGTTCAGGTTGTTGTAGCTTGCCGTATCGAACCCGCCGCGGCCGTCGATGTAGTCGTCGCCGCCCAGGGCCGTGAAGTTGTTGTTGTAGTTGCTGCCCAGCAGCGTGTCGGCGAAGACCGAGCCTTGTACGGCATTGACACCGGTGAACGTATCGGTGCCCTCGGTCGTGCCCGTGGCAGTGCGGCCACCGTGACGGCGGTGCCGATGGTGATCTGGAGGTCGACCGTAACGGCGGCTTGCGCGCTCGAATAATTAAGGCGTGTATTGCCGTTGCCGATGATGGTGTCGTTGCCGCCTGCGCCTGCGAAGTCGTTGAAGCTGCCGTTGGTCGAAGAGACGTTCAGCGCGCCGGCAAGGCCATAGCCGGTCGCGTCGAAGATATCGTCGAAGTTCGTGCCCCGCACCGCCTCCACGTCACGCAGCGTGTCGGTGCCGATGCTGGAATCGCCAACAACGGTTCCCGCGGCAAGGTTGACCGTGATACCCGACGTGGTCGCCAAATCGTTGTTGTAGGCGGCCATGTCATATCCGCCACGGCCGTCGATATAGTCGTTGCCGCCGCGACCTTCAAAGACCTCATAGGTGAAGCTGGCGTTGTTGCTGCCGTAGAGCGTATCGCCATAGGTCGAGCCAAACACGCCCTGCAATGCGTTGGTGAACGTGTCGTGGCCGACATTGGCCACATCGCCGGCCGCCGTGCCCTGCCCGGTGCCGGCGGCAAGATCGACCGTGACGGCAGCCGAGGCGCTGAGATACTCAACCCGCGTCAACGATTGACCCAGAGCGTTGATGCGGCCGGTGATCACGTCATCGCCGCCCCGGCCCTCGAAAGCGCTTTGGCCCAAGGCCACACCGGGTTGAGTACTCCATCCCGTAAAGCCGGTGGCATCGAACGTGTCGGCAAAGTCGCCGCCCACAGCGCCCTCGATGCTGATCAACGTATCGCTGCCGACGCCAGCTCCGGAGCCGGTTCCAGCCGCAAGGTTCACGGTGATCGGGCCGGTCGCATCCGAATAAACCGCCCGATCAAACCCGGCCCCGCCATCCAGGGTGTCGTTACCCCCAAGCCCCTGCAGACGGTCATTCCCGCCAAGGCCATTTAGCGTATCGGCTTCGGGCGTACCCACGAGCACGTTGGCGCCAGCGTCACCATTTAGCGTGATGCCGGCGACATCGGTAACAATCACGCTCAGCGTCTTGTCGAAGGTGTTTCCGGCTGAGTCGGTCACCCGCACCGTGATCTGATGCGATTGAGCAGTCTCGTAGTCGAGGCTGCCAACCAATACTAGATTGACACCATTGATCCCAAACTGGCCGGCGGCATCGTCGATAAGCGTAAAACTTGCCGTTCCAGTGGCGCCCGGATCGACATCCGAGAAAGATCCGACCACCGTGCCAACTGCGCTATTCTCCGCAATAGCGGCGTTAGACAAAGTAATATCGGTGGGCGATGCCCTATCAATGCCAACGTGGAATGCAGTGGAAGCCGCACCCTGGTTGCCGGCAGTATCCGTGGCCCTGGCTGTCAGCGTATGGTTGCCGTCACTCAGCGCCGAGGTCGTGATCGAATAGCTGCCGCCAGTGGCGAGCCCGCTGCCGACCACCGTAATGCCATCGGTATCGTAGATCTTCACTGTGCTGCCGGCTTCCGCCGTGCCGGCAATCGTTAGCGTGTTATCGTTCGAGGAGCCGTTATTGGCAATGGTGCCGGTCACCGGCGATACATTATCCGTCACCGTACTGATTACCGAAGCAGACGGAGCTATGGTGTCCAGCGTAAAGGCCAGCGAGGCGCTGCCCGTATTGCCAAACGTGTCGGTTTGGCTCGCCACGATGGTGTGCAGTCCATCACCGAGTCCGCTCGGCGTGAACGACCAGTTCCCGCTCGCATCCGCCAAAGCGGTGGTTGCGGCCAAAGTCCCATCAATGGTGAAGTGCACCGTCGTGTTGGCCAGGCCCGTGCCGCTTAGCGCAGGGTTCGCGGTGATCTGGTCGAGCGCCGAAGCACCGGTATCGGAGGTCAGATGCTCCGTCACCGCCGGGCCGGTCGTGCTCAGCGTGTAGACAACGGCGTTGCTGGTCGTCGTGTTGCCGGCAACATCGCTCACCTTGGCCGTCAGCGAGTTGCTGCCGTTTGCCAGCGTGACCTGGGCGCTCCAGCTGCCGTCAGCCTGGACGATGGCCGTCTTGATCGCCGTGCTGCCGTCATAGACGGTCACGGTGGCGCCGGCATCGGCGACACCGACCACACCGGTAATGGTCTGGTTCGCCTGATTGGTCGGACCGCCAACATTGGAGATCGTGATCGTCGGCGCCGTGGTATCGATCGTCACCGCCTGGGCGGCGGTGGTACCGATATTGCCGGCGGCATCGACGATCCGGGTCTGGTAGGTGAAGTTGCTGGCATGCGTTGCCGGGTCGAGATAGCTCCAGCTCGTCGCCGTCGACTGCGTGACGTCGGCCCAGGTCGCTCCGCCATCGCTGGAGAGCTGGATCTTCTCGCCGGAGCTAAGGGCCCCATTGCTGCCGGACACCGTCAGTGTGGTATCATTGGTGATGAAGTCGCCCACCGTGCCGCTGTCCTGGCCGATCGCCGTGATCGCCAGCGCCGCCGTCGGCGCCGTGGTATCGATCGTCACCGCCTGGGCGGCGGTGGTGCCGATATTGCCGGCGGCATCGATGATCCGGGTCTGGTAGGTGAAGCTGCTGGCATGCGTTGCCGGATCGAGATAGCTCCAACTCGTCGCCGTCGACTGCGTGACGTCGGCCCAGGTCGCTCCGCCATCGCTGGAGAGCTGGATCTTCTCGCCGGAGCTAAGAGCCCCATTGCTGCCGGACACCGTCAGCGTGGTATCATTGGTGATGAAGTCGCCCGCCGTGCCGCTGTCCTGGCTGATTGCCGTGATTGCCAGCGCCGCCGTCGGCGCCGTGGTATCGATCGTCACCGCTTGGGCGGCGGTGGTGCCGATATTGCCGGCGGCATCGACGATCCGGGTCTGGTAGGTGAAGCTGCCGGCATGCGTTGCCGGGTCGAGATAGCTCCAACTCGTCGCCGTCGACTGCGTGACGTCGGCCCAGGTCGCACCGCCATCGCTGGAGAGCTGGATCTTCTCGCCGGAGCCCAGCGCCCCATTGCTGCCGGACACCGTCAGTGTGGTATCACTGGTGATGAAGTCGCCCGCCGTGCCGCTGTCCTGGCTGATTGCCGTGATTGCCAGCGCCGCCGTCGGCGCCGTGGTATCGATCGTCACCGCCTGGGCGGCGGTGGTACCGATATTGCCGGCGGCATCGACGATCCGGGTCTGGTAGGTGAAGCTGCTGGCATGCGTTGCCGGGTCGAGATAGCTCCAGCTCGTCGCCGTCGACTGCGTGACGTCGGCCCAGGTCGCTCCGCCATCGCTGGAGAGCTGGATCTTCTCGCCGGAGCTAAGAGCCCCATTGCTGCCGGACACCGTCAGCGTGGTATCATTGGTGATGAAGTCGCCCGCCGTGCCGCTGTCCTGGCTGATTGCCGTGATTGCCAGCGCCGCCGTCGGCGCCGTGGTATCGATCGTCACCGCTTGGGCGGCGGTGGTGCCGATATTGCCGGCGGCATCGACGATCCGGGTCTGGTAGGTGAAGCTGCCGGCATGCGTTGCCGGGTCGAGATAGCTCCAGCTCGTCGCCGTCGACTGCGTGACGTCGGCCCAGGTCGCTCCGCCATCGCTGGAGAGCTGGATCTTCTCGCCGGAGCTAAGGGCCCCATTGCTGCCGGACACCGTCAGTGTGGTATCACTGGTGATGAAGTCGCCCGCCGTGCCGCTGTCCTGGCCGATCGCCGTGATCGCCAGCGCCGCCGTCGGCGCCGTGGTATCGATCGTCACCGCCTGGGCGGCGGTGGTGCCGATATTGCCGGCGGCATCGATGATCCGGGTCTGGTAGGTGAAGCTGACGGCATGCGTTGCCGGATCGAGATAGCTCCAGCTCGTCGCCGTGTTCTGAACGACATCAACCAGGTCACTCCGCCATCGCTGGAGAGCTGGATCTTCTCCCCGGAGCTAAGAGCCCCATTGCTGCCCGACACCGTCAGCGTGGTGTCGCTGGTGATGAAGTCGCCCGCCGTGCCGCTATCCTGGCTGATTGCCGTGATTGCCAGCGCTTGCGAGGGAGCTATGGTGTCCAGCGTAAAGGCCAGCGAGGCGCTGCCCGTGTTGCCGAACGTGTCGGTCTGGCTCGCCACGATGGTGTGGGGCCCGTCAGCAAGACCAGTCGGGGTAAAAGACCAGTTCCCGCTCGCATCGGCGAGCACGCTCGTCGCGATCGGCGTGCCGTCGATCGTGAAATGCACCGTCGTGTTGGCCAGGCCGGTGCCGCTCAGCGCGGGGTTCGCGGTGATCTGGTCGAGTGCCGAAGAGCCGGTATCGGAGGTCAGATGCTCCGTCACGGCCGGGCCGGTCGTGCTCAGCGTGTAGACAACGGCGTTGCTGGTCGTCGTGTTGCCGGCAAGATCGCTCACCTTGGCCGTCAGCGAGTTGCTGCCGTTTGCGAGCGTGACCTGGGCGCTCCAGCTGCCGTCACCCTGGACGATGGCTGTCTTGATCGCCGTGCTGCCGTCATAAACGGTCACCGTGGCGCCGGCATCGGCGACATCGACTGTACCGGTAATGGTCTGATTCGCCTGGTTGGTCGGACCGCCAACATTGGAGATCGTGATCGTCGGCGCCGTGGTATCGATCGTCACCGCCTGGGCGGCGGTGGTACCGATATTGCCGGCGGCATCGATGATCCGGGTCTGGTAGGTGAAGCTGCTGGCATGCGTTGCCGGGTCGAGATAGCTCCAACTCGTCGCCGTCGACTGCGTGACGTCGGCCCAGGTCGCTCCGCCATCGCTGGAGAGCTGGATCTTCTCCCCGGAGCCCAGCACCCCATTGCTGCCGGACACCGTCAGTGTGGTGTCGCTGGTGATGAAGTCGCCCACCGTGCCGCTGTCCTGGCTGATCGCCGTGATCGCCAGCGCTTGCGAGGGAGCTATGGTGTCCAGCGTAAAGGCCAGCGAGGCGCTGCCCGTGTTGCCGAACGTGTCGGTCTGGCTCGCCACGATGGTGTGGGGCCCGTCAGCAAGACCAGTCGGGGTAAAAGACCAGTTCCCGCTCGCATCGGCGAGCACGCTCGTCGCGATCGGCGTGCCGTCGATCGTGAAATGCACCGTCGTGTTGGCCAGGCCGGTGCCGCTTAGCGCAGGGTTCGCGGTGATCTGGTCGAGCGCCGAAGCACCGGTATCGGAGGTCAGATGCTCCGTCACCGCCGGGCCGGTCGTGCTCAGCGTGTAGACAACGGCGTTGCTGGTCGTCGTGTTGCCGGCAACATCGCTCACCTTGGCCGTCAGCGAGTTGCTGCCGTTTGCCAGCGTGACCTGGGCGCTCCAGCTGCCGTCAGCCTGGACGATGGCCGTCTTGATCGCCGTGCTGCCGTCATAGACGGTCACGGTGGCGCCGGCATCGGCGACACCGACCACACCGGTAATGGTCTGGTTCGCCTGATTGGTCGGACCGCCAACATTGGAGATCGTGATCGTCGGCGCCGTGGTATCGATCGTCACCGCCTGGGCGGCGGTGGTACCGATATTGCCGGCGGCATCGACGATCCGGGTCTGGTAGGTGAAGTTGCTGGCATGCGTTGCCGGGTCGAGATAGCTCCAGCTCGTCGCCGTCGACTGCGTGACGTCGGCCCAGGTCGCTCCGCCATCGCTGGAGAGCTGGATCTTCTCGCCGGAGCTAAGGGCCCCATTGCTGCCGGACACCGTCAGTGTGGTATCATTGGTGATGAAGTCGCCCACCGTGCCGCTGTCCTGGCCGATCGCCGTGATCGCCAGCGCCGCCGTCGGCGCCGTGGTATCGATCGTCACCGCCTGGGCGGCGGTGGTGCCGATATTGCCGGCGGCATCGATGATCCGGGTCTGGTAGGTGAAGCTGCTGGCATGCGTTGCCGGATCGAGATAGCTCCAACTCGTCGCCGTCGACTGCGTGACGTCGGCCCAGGTCGCTCCGCCATCGCTGGAGAGCTGGATCTTCTCGCCGGAGCTAAGAGCCCCATTGCTGCCGGACACCGTCAGCGTGGTATCATTGGTGATGAAGTCGCCCGCCGTGCCGCTGTCCTGGCTGATTGCCGTGATTGCCAGCGCCGCCGTCGGCGCCGTGGTATCGATCGTCACCGCTTGGGCGGCGGTGGTGCCGATATTGCCGGCGGCATCGACGATCCGGGTCTGGTAGGTGAAGCTGCCGGCATGCGTTGCCGGGTCGAGATAGCTCCAGCTCGTCGCCGTCGACTGCGTGACGTCGGCCCAGGTCGCACCGCCATCGCTGGAGAGCTGGATCTTCTCGCCGGAGCCCAGCGCCCCATTGCTGCCGGACACCGTCAGTGTGGTATCGCTGGTGATGAAGTCTGATGACGAGCTGCCGCTGTCCTGGCTGATCGCCGTGATCGCCAGCGCTTGCGAGGGAGCTATGGTGTCCAGCGTAAAGGCCAGCGAGGCGCTGCCCGTATTGCCAAACGTGTCGGTTTGGCTCGCCACGATGGTGTGCAGTCCATCACCGAGTCCGCTCGGCGTGAACGACCAGTTCCCGCTCGCATCCGCCAAAGCGGTGGTTGCGGCCAAAGTCCCATCAATGGTGAAGTGCACCGTCGTGTTGGCCAGGCCCGTGCCGCTCAGCGCGGGGTTCGAGGTGATCTGGTCGAGCGCCGAAGCACCGGTATCGGAGGTCAGATGCTCCGTCACCGCCGGGCCGGTCGTGCTCAGCGTGTAGACAACGGCGTTGCTGGTCGTCGTGTTGCCGGCAACATCGCTCACCTTGGCCGTCAGCGAGTTGCTGCCGTTTGCCAGCGTGACCTGGGCGCTCCAGCTGCCGTCAGCCTGGACGATGGCCGTCTTGATCGCCGTGCTGCCGTCATAGACAGTCACGGTGGCGCCGGCATCGGCGACGCCGACCAGACCGGTAATGGTCTGGTTCGCCTGATTGGTCGGACCGCCAACATTGGAGATCGTGATCGTCGGCGCCGTGGTATCGATCGTCACCGCTTGGGCAGCGGTAGTGCCGATATTGCCGGCGGTATCGATGATCCGGGTCTGGTAGATGAAGCTGCTCGCGTGCGTTGCCGGATCGAGATAGCTCCAGCTCGTCGCCGTCGACTGCGTGACATCAACCCAGGTCGCTCCGCCATCGCTGGAGAGCTGGATCTTCTCGCCGGAGCCCAGCGCCCCATTGCTGCCGGACACCGTCAGCGTGGTGTCGCTGGTGATGAAGTCGCTGGATGTGCCGCTGTCCTGGCTGATCGCCGTGATCGCCAGCGCCGCGGCCGGGGCGGCGGTATCGATCGTCACCGCTTGGGCAGCGGTGGTGCCGATATTGCCGGCGGCATCGATGATCCGGGTCTGGTAGGTGAAGCTGACGGCATGCGTTGCCGGATCGAGATAGCTCCAGCTCGTCGCCGTGTTCTGAACGACATCAACCCAGGTCACTCCGCCATCGCTGGAGAGCTGGATCTTCTCCCCGGAGCCCAGCGCCCCATTGCTGCCCGACACCGTCAGCGTGGTGTCGCTGGTGATGAAGTCCCCCGCCGTGCCGCTATCCTGGCTGATCGCCGTGATCGCCAGCGCCGCCGCCGGCGCCGTGGTATCGACCACGATCGCCTGACTGGTCGAATTGATCGTAATATTTGCGGAGTCTATCACCCGTGCCTGGTAAGAGAAATTCGAGCCGTGCAGGAACGGATCCACAAAACTCCATGTCGTCGCACTCGTCTGCGCGACATCGATCCAGGTCGCGCCGTTGTCGCTACTGACCTGTATCTTTTCACCGGCAAAGAGATTCCCATTCGTTCCGTAAACAGTCAAATTCGCGGCGTTAGTGATAAAGTCCCCGCTCGCTCCACTGTCCGGGGCGATCGAGACAATCGCCAGCGGCAATGCAATGTCCAGGCTGGCGGTCGAGGCCGCGCTCTTGAGGGCGTCCGTGACATCGTAGTCGAAGATCACGCGGCCACTGAATCCGGGGGCCGGGGTGTAGCTCCACGTGTGACCATCAACCTGAGACAGAGTTCCGCCACCGCTTCGAAGCGACAGTGACGAAATCGACAGGGAAGGACCGTCAACGTCGACGACTCCAGCCAACAACGCGCTGGATGTAATCGTATACGACACGTCCTGTTGACCATCCTGCAACGTGACCGGGTTCGCGACCGGCGCGAAATCAGCAACATTGATGACCGGCTGGATGCCGTTATGAACTGTTACAAAGATGGGGATGGTGACTGTGCCGTCATCGGCAGAGAGCGTGATGACAAATTTTTGCGTCGCGTCTTGACCATAATTCAAGAAGGCGAAATCGTTTTTTGGTTCGGTGAAAGCCCAACGAATGTTCCCGAGCTGATCAATGTCCGCCTTGAAATACGGAGTTGCGAGGCCGAATTGATCCGCAGTCGTTATTTTCACGCCGCTGTAGTCACCCGTGACGGCTATAGACCCCTTCGCCGTCAGGATATCCGGAGAGTTCGCGGTCTCGTTAATGACAGCGCTATGCCCCGAGGTGGGATCCGCGAGAAATATGTGGCTGTTGTTGCCGAATGCGACGTATTGACCTGCCGCGCTGATGGCCACGCCGCCGGCAGAGGAGAGGCCGCCTCCTTCCGACACGAGCCTGTACGCGGGCGCCGCCGGAGTCGTGACGTCGACGATGTAGACGTCAGCGACCGCATTGTCGTCGTCGTCCGTCAGCGCCGCGTCACTGGTGAAGACGATGAAATGACCGTCGGGACTGAGAACGGGGCTGTAGCTGCTGGAAGCCCCGGCAGTCTGAAAAACCACAGCACCGACATTCAGATCGTACAGATAGATTTCCGAGTGACCCGCGGCATCCGTACTCTGATAGGCAATGAGGTGACCATCGGCACTGACCGTAGGTGGTGTCGTCCCAGCTCCAAGGAACGTATCGCCGATATGAGTGAAGTGCCCGGTCGAAAGATCGAATGAGAGCAGGTGTCCTGCACCACCTGCAGCGGGTGAATCCGAATTCCAGAAGACAATAACGTGACCATCGGCGCTGATGCACGGCGACCAGAGGGCGCCGGAGCTCCCCACCGCCGCGGGCGTGATCGTCCCCTTCAGATTGCCTTGGAGACCGTAGATCGCGATGCTGCCATCGATATTATGGGCCAGGATCGTGCTGCCATCGCCATCGATTGCTGGGGCGTCACCTGGGGCAAGTTGTGTCTGAACGTGATAGTGAGTGGAATCAGCCGGATCCGTTCCATAGACAAAGATGTAGCTGCCGTTTCCGTTCGACCCCTGGTACAGGATGTAGCGACCATCAGAGCTGATCGTGGGCGAACCGTAGCTCCAACCGCCTCCAGGTGAAGCAATCGTCGTCGTCGTATTGGCTGCTCGATCGTAGAAGTAGATCGCACCATCGGGATCATAGACCACATCACCGCTGGCGCTCATGACGGGGCCGGTATGGTCTCCGGGGGCGGACGTGATGGCGGTCAGATGCCCTGGGGTCACAACGAACGGAAGCGACGTCAATTTCACTAAGATTGGCGTCTCGCCAAGAGCATCGAGCGGTGTCGAAGTTGACGCAGGTGCAGGTGTACCCGTCGCCGCAGGGGGATTTATTGTGACCGAGATCGTCGGTGGTGTTTCTGTGCTCTTGATCTGATTTTGCGCAGAGGGAGGGTGGTATTCTGTGCCCGGTGGGTTGAGCGGGGCGCTGCTGGCGAACCTTGTGACCTCTTTTGGATTAGCGTCATTGTTCTGATGATCGCTGTTATCCGTATGCTGCGGCAGATTTGGAAATATCTGCTTGGCCGCATCATATGTGCTTAGCACCTGCTGAAATGCATTGAACTCCTGTGCCACCTGGTCCGCTGTCTTGTCGATCTGCCGGGCGATCACATCGAAGGTTGCGGTGGGAGTAAGTGTTAGCGACGCGCCGTTGCTCGTGACGGTTCCGATCAGTACGCCGGCATTGTTGAACACTTCCACTGCATGCAATGCGCCATCACGTTGATCGATGACCGAGATCGACACCGTTCCATCATTCGAAGAGATCTCGAGATTTACGGCGGTCCCGCGAATACCGATTGAGGCAACGGGTGTCGAAACCCGCATGTCGCCTGTCTTGGCCACTTGACCCGCGACGAAGCTCGCTGCGCCTTGCACCAGAGTGAGGAATGCACTGTTGGAGGTGCTGTTCGGGTCAAAAGTGAGATCGGCAAGCAAGAAGCGCGCATTGGCGGACAGATTGAACGCCGACCCGTCATCGAGCACCAGGCCGATCGTCGAGTTACTGCCCGTCTGGACGACGTCGCCTTGATAGACGACGTCGCCAACGTTCGCGACGATCGTGACACCGTTGCGAACGATGCTCGCGCTGCCGGTCATTTTGATGACGTGACCGACCACTTTACCTGCGGCGCTCTGCGCGCCCGCCTGAGCGTAAGCCGTGTAGCCGGTCAGAGCGTCAACAAAGTCGGCAGGGAGCGGCGCACCTTCAGGCGAAACCAGGAGCGGGCGGGTGTGGCCGTGAGCTTTGAAATAATCTGGCACCACAACTCGGCTGAGTTGATCCGAAATGATCAGATCTGAGCCGATGCGCTGATAATCGCCCGAGAACAATAAGCGGGCGTCGACAACCTCAAAAGTCGGAATGGCCGGTGTTGCAGCCGCCCCAAATGCAGAATGGTAGGCGTCCTCAGGAGATCCTGAGGGAAAAAAGGTCCCGCTATAATTCACGACAGCCCCTGCAAAGGGTTAAAAAATTATAAAATTGGCATAATGTTGCACAACATTCCTGCCCTTAAAAGGCCTTATTCATTTTAATCGAAACGTGGTTGCCCACCTCGGCAGGAGCAACGAGAGCTGGTGACGAGAGATTTGCGGCTCAGCGGTGTTTAAACACCTCTCAATCGGCACGTCGTCTCTGGGATGATTTCAGGAGTTTGCCTGCATTTCCTGACGTTTGCTTCGTCGAGAGATCGTCCGACTTCACTCAAGCATGAGCGGCAGTTCATTGAGCTCAGCTGAGGCTCACCACGATTTGCAATGACGACGGCTCACGCCTTTGCGGGGTACTTTACGCGACTCCGAAAGGCCGCCCTATTGCGCCCACGAAACCATTTCATCTGCGTCGTGAAGTCACCCTGAAGCAGAGATGCGCGAAATTGGACCTCTCAAATGTGGGGAGGTTGGTATGGCAATTTTGATGAATCTGATTTGGCGGCGTCTCGCCTACACCCTGCTGGCTGGTATGCGTGCTAAATTAGTTCGGCAATAGGGCGGACATCAGCAGAAGCTTCAAGGCCGCAGGCAAGCCGCGCTGACTGCGCTTAGGCAAGAGTTGATCCCAAATTCGTAGCGAGATCGGAACGTGCCTGAAGGCGCCGGAAGTCGAGGGTAACTGAAGTCCCTGGAAACGTTGTCATCGGCTGGGCGAGAGGCTCGGCCTATTGAGATTACGAGAAATTCGGTTCTCCAGGACTATCGAAGGCCCAGCTGGATTGAGGACCAGATTTTTGTGGCAGGAAAACCGGCGGACTCTCGGCCTCTCTACGTCAAAGCACGGTGCGGCTCGAACTGACAGTACGCCTATTGGGCACGGGAAACCGAGCGGCGAAGCCGCTCTTCGACCCCATTGGCGCCTAATACTATCGATCCCATTTGTCGCGAATAGCTGACGCCCGGCTGCACTAAAACCAGCGTTTGAGAAACCGTTTTTGGGCCTTCTCAAACGGTTTCTCTCGCTAGGGACTTGATTTGTATGGTGGGCGCACCAGGGCTCGAACCTGGGACCCGCTGATTAAGAGTCAGCTGCTCTACCAACTGAGCTATGCGCCCGAAAGGCGGTCAATGCCTTGCGAGGCCGGTCGTTTAGCAAAGCGATCCGGGTCTGGCAAGCGATGCGGCGAAGGTTTTTCCACAGTCCCCAAAAAGCGAAAAGCCGCTGGATTCCAGCGGCTTCGCCAAGGTTAATGCTGGGGTCGATCCCCGCAAGAACCCGGCTCGTTCAGAGCCGGCCCTCGCGGTCCGGGTCAGGGCCGCCGTCGCGGTCGAAACGGTTATGATGGAAGTGCTCCATCATGCGGTCCATGCCGCGTTCCATGAAGTGGCGGGATGGGCTGTCCTCCCCGCCGCCGAACGGGCCGCGGTGGCGGGTCAGCGCGGCGAGGCGCCGCTTCTGGCCGTCGTCCAGGGTCTTGTAGAGCGGATCGGCGGCGTCGGCGATCTTCTTCAGGGCCGCGGAGCTGGTGCCCATGTCCTCGGCGCGCTGGCGCAGGCGGGCGATCGGGTCCTCGGCCTTGTCGGCGTCCCTCGAAGCGTCACCCGGGCCGGCATTCATCCGCGCATTGGCGCGGGCGATGCGCAGCTTGGCGAACTCCCGCACGGCGGCCTCGACCGGCGGCCACAGCTTCTCCTGATCGGCGTTGAGCCTCAGCCCGGCATGGACGGCGGCGATCCGCGCATCGACAAAGGCGGCGCGGTCTTCCGGGTTCATGCGGATGTGGCGGACGTGCTCCATCCACGGGCGATGATATTGGGCATAGACCGCGCCCGAGCCGGCGATGCTGAGCACGGCGATGGCAGCGATGGTGAACTTCTTCATCCGAACCTCCTCTGGAAGGATGTCCGTGAAGATGGGCGCGGTGCGACCGACACGCAACTTACAACTTGGACAGGGAGCGCGTCCTTACCAAGATGTAACGGCCGATTTTACCTCCAGCCGCAATCGGACATCATTCGCAACAAAAAGGCTCCCGTGCCGAGCGCACGGAAGCCCTTCGTTCATCGCTCGAAACGATCAGTTCGTCGTGCTCTTGGATTCCTTGAGGAATTCGTCGATCAGCGGCTGGCCGACGCGGCTCGCCGCGTCCTTGTAGACCGGCTCCATCGCCTTGCGCATCGCCTCGTTCTGCTCCGCCGTGAGCTTGATGATCTCGCTCTTGCCGCTCTTCTTGATTTCGGCGAGCGCGTCGTCGTTCTCCTTCTGCGACTGCGCGTTGCCGAAATCGGTCGCCTCCTTCATCGCCTTGGTGAGCTGGTCGCGGATGTCGGCCGGCAGATCGTCCCAGAACTTCTTGTTCACGATCACGACGTAGCCGATATAGCCGTGATTGGTCTCGGTGATGTACTTCTGCACCTCGTGCATCTTCTGGGTATAGATGTTCGACCAGGTGTTCTCCTGGCCATCGACTACGCCGGTCTGCAGCGCCTGATAGACTTCCGAGAACGCCATCACCTGCGGCAGCGAGCCGAGCGCCTTGAACTGGGCCTGCAGCACGCGCGAGGACTGGATGCGGAACTTGACGCCCTGATAATCGGCGGGCGCGATCAGCTTCTTGTTGGCGCTCATCTGCTTGAAGCCGTTGTCCCAATAGGCAAGGCCGGTGATGCCCTTGGCATCCAGCAGCTTGAGCAGCCGCGTGCCGAGCGGCCCTTCCGTCACCTTCCGCAGCGTCTTCAGGTCGGGCAGGATGTAGGGCAGATCGAACACCTCGAACTCGCGGATGCCGAGCGGTCCGAACTTGGAATTGGACGGTGCCAGCATCTGCACGCTGCCGAGCTGGAGCGCCTCGAGCTCTTCCTTGTCCTTGTACAGCGTCGAGTTCGGGTAGACCTCGACCTTGACCTTGCCGCCGGTGTACTTCTCGGCCAGCTCCTTGAACTTCTCCGCTCCCTTGCCCTTCGGCGTGTCGGTGGCGACGACGTGGCTGAACTTGATGATGATCGGCGATTGGGCCGATGCCGGCCCGGCAAGTCCGAATGCCAGTGCCGCGATGGACGCAGCGATCGCGAAGGTGCGCATGGTCTCTCCCTGTTGGTTATTGGGCCGCCCGGCGCACGGGCAGCCGATCCTCATGCCGACAGCATGAATAGCGGCTTTGAGACGGAGCCGCTATTGGCCCTTAGCAGGGCAGCTATTCATGATGAATGCTGCTGCAAGCACCGCTGCGCCCCCTCTCCCGCAAGGCAAGCGGGAGAGGCGAAGCCAACGCGCAGCGTGCTTATCAGCTCGCCGCCGCTGTCGTCACGCTGTCGCGCTGGCGCTTCATGACGATCTTGTTGAGCGCGCCGAGATAGGCCTTGGCCGAGGCCACCAGCGTGTCCGGATCCGCCGCGCGGGCCGTCATCGAGCGGCCGTCCTGCGACAGCCGCACCGACACTTCCGCCTGCGCGTCCGTGCCCTCGGTGACGGCGTGGACCTGGTACAGCTCCAGCTTGGCCTCGTGCGGCACCAGGCGCTTGATGCAGTTGAACACCGCGTCCACCGGACCGTTGCCCTCGGCTTCCTCGATCTTGATCTGGCCGTCGACGTCGAGCTTCATGGTCGCGCGCTGCGGGCCATGGGTGCCGGCGATCACGGTCAGCGAGGTCAGCTTGATGCGGTCGTGGGACGCCGCCATCTCCTCGTCGACCAGCGCCTCGATGTCCTCGTCGTAGATGTCCTTCTTGCGGTCGGCGAGCGCCTTCATCCGCGTGAACGCATCTTCCAGCTGGTTCGGACCGAGCTTGTAGCCCATCTCCTCCAGCTTGTGCACGAAGGCATGGCGGCCGGAATGCTTGCCCAGCACCAGCGAGGACTGCTTCAGGCCGACCATCTCCGGCCGCATGATCTCGTAGGTCGAGGCGTCCTTCAGCACGCCGTCCTGGTGGATGCCGCTCTCATGCGCGAACGCGTTGCGGCCGACGATCGCCTTGTTGTACTGGACGGGAAACGAGGTTGCCGCCGAGACCAGCTTCGAGGCGCGGGTGAGCTGGGTGGTGTCGATCTTGTTCCAGTAGGGGAATTTGTCGTTGCGCACGTTGATCGCCATCACGATCTCTTCGAGCGCAGCATTGCCGGCGCGCTCGCCGATACCGTTGATGGTGCACTCGACCTGACGCGCGCCGCCGGTGATGCCGGCCAGCGAGTTGGCAACCGCCATGCCGAGATCGTTATGGCAGTGCACGGAGAACACCGCCTTGTCCGAGTTCGGCACGCGCTCGATCAGCGTCTTCATGAAGTGGGTGTATTCCTCCGGCACCGTGTAGCCGACGGTGTCGGGGATGTTCACCGTGGTGGCCCCGGCCTTGATCACGGCTTCGACGATGCGGCACAGGAAATCCATCTCGCTGCGGGTGCCGTCCTCGGCCGACCATTCGACGTCGTCGATCTGGTTGCGGGCCCGCGCGACCATCGCGACCGAGGTCTCGATCACCTGCTCGGGGGTCTTGTTCAGCTTCACCCGCATGTGCAGCGGCGAGGTCGCGATCACGGTATGGACGCGGCCACGTTTTGCAAATTTCACCGCCTCGGCGCAGCGGTCGATGTCGGCGGGATGGGCGCGCGACAGGCCAGCGATGACGGCGTTCTTGGAGCGGCGGGCGATCTCGCTGACGGCCTGGAAGTCACCTTCGGAGGTGATCGGAAAGCCGGCCTCGATGACGTCGACGCCCATATCGTCCAGCAGCTCGGCGACCTCGAGCTTTTCCTCGAAGGTCATGGTGGCGCCGGGGCACTGCTCGCCGTCGCGCAGCGTGGTGTCGAAAATGATGACGCGGTCCTTCTCGGACTTGTTCACGGTGGCCATTTCAAATTTCCTTTTGAGCTTTTGCGCCGTTCAGACCATGAGTCCCTTGGCGCTTGAGGTGTCCGGTGATCTCGACCAGCCCCTGAGCGCCCAGGCGCATGGCGCCCAGCCGGCCCTCAGGGGCAGCTAAGAAGAAGCCCGCCAAGAAGCAGGGTGGGCAGCGCGGCCGGGATCGTGGCGGCGGCCACAGCCACCTCCTCCGAAATCCCCTCGATTTGGCCACGAATCAGCATTGCCGGACCCTTTTGAGCCCTCAAATCCTCGGCCAAAACCGTTGACGGTTGGTTGCCGGGAGGCTCAGTGGCCCGTTTCTAGACGAGAAATGGCAGCAACTGCAACGCCAAAAGATGGTCAGGGAGACTGACCTGGTTGAGGCCTTACACGCCTTTGGGGCGCGTCCGGCGCACCAGAGCGGAGTTGGCGCCAGCTCTCTCCACGCCGCCCCTACCCCGCGCGGCGGGCGCGGGCCCGGGTCTCCCAGCGGTTCAGCATCTGGCCGAGCTCGCCGCTGACCACGGGGATCGCCGTGATGGCGCTCGCGATCTCGTTGGTGTTGGCGGGCGCGTTGGTGGGAAGCCAATCCGGCTCGGTATATTCGCGCCAGCGGCGCGCTTCCGCGCGTCGTTTGTTGGAGATGTAGTCACGCGTGAAATAGCCGGCCGCGAAGGCGATTCCCAGCAACACGATCAATACGATGACGCCAGCCACGTTCAACTCCGTTCGTCGCCCCGCTCGGTTTCTGCGGAGCAATACGCGCGAAATCATGGCTGGAGCCGGGCCGAATGCGCGGCGTCGCGCTTTGTCGCAAGCAAATATCTGCGCGAGCCCGCGGACACATTTTCGAGCCCTGCAAATGACGCAAGGCGGACGCTAAGCGCATGGTTCAAACCCATTCGAATATGACGGGATTGCGGCCCGACATCGAGCGAACGCGATTCCACCCCTCGCAACAGGACGCGGACCGGATTAACCTCAGGTTGCTCGACCGGATCAACCGGCCAGCGAACATGATCGGGAGGACGCCATGACACGCCAAGAACAGCGTGAACAGGATGCTGCGCTTTCACGACGAACACTTGTCCGGGGGCTTGCGCTCGGCGCCGCGGCCACGGTGACCGGGGCAGGCCCGGCGCTGGCCCAGACCGGACCCGCCGCACCGCCGACCACCATCACAATTCCACCGCGCGATTTCAGCCCTCACGGCGCGCCGACCACCTATTTCTGGGACCCCGACATTATCGCGGTCGATCCCTCCTTCAACGACCTCGCCCAGCCCAACACCGCGATCAAGCGCCTTTACACCGGCCTGCTGTGGGCTGAGGGCCCCGCGTGGAGCGCGCAAGGAAGGTACCTGTTGTGGAGCGACATTCCCAACAACCGGCAGATGCGCTGGAGCGAGGACGACGGCCGCGTCAGCGTCTTCCGCTCGCCGTCCAACAACTCCAACGGCAACTCCTTCGACTTCCAGGGCCGTCAGCTCTCTTGCGAGCACCTGACGCGGCGTGTGACGCGCTACGAGCACGACGGCACCGCCACGGTGCTCGCCGACTCCTATCAGGGCAAGAAGCTGAACTCGCCGAACGACGTCGCCGCACATCCCGACGGCAGCTACTGGTTCACCGATCCGCCCTATGGCGGCCAGCTCTACGAAGGCGAGCCTGACGTCGCGGGCGGGCCGAGCAATGCAGGCGGCAAACTCAATCCGCGGATCGGACAGCCGGCCGGCTTCGTGCCGGGCAAGCGCGAGCTGCCGACCAATTGCTATCGCATCGATCCCTCCGGTCGCATCGACCTCGTCGTCACCGAAGAGCAGGTGCCCGATCCGAACGGGCTCTGCTTCTCACCCGACTACAAGAAGCTCTACATCGCCTCGACCGGGAAGGGTCCGGGCGACACCGGCCCCGGCGGCAAGGGCGAGATCTTCGTGTTCGACGTCGGCAGCGACAACAAGCTCTCGAACCCCAAGAAGTTCAGCGATTGCGTCATCGACGGCGTGAAGTGC
The DNA here is from genome assembly GCF_004114915.1 of Bradyrhizobium guangxiense. Taxonomy (NCBI): domain Bacteria; kingdom Pseudomonadati; phylum Pseudomonadota; class Alphaproteobacteria; order Hyphomicrobiales; family Nitrobacteraceae; genus Bradyrhizobium; species Bradyrhizobium guangxiense. Next base: position 4,971,175 of record NZ_CP022219.1, read on the forward strand.
GGGCCGGATGGCGTGCGCTGCGACGTCAACGGCAATGTCTGGGCGTCCAGCAATGCCGGCCGCGCCGTCGGCTATAGCGGCGTGACGGTGTGGTCACCGGAGGGCAAGCTGCTCGGCCGCATCCGCCTGCCGGAGGTGTGCGGCAACATCACCTTCGGCGGCCCCAAGCGCACCCGCCTGTTCATGGCCGGGAGCCAGTCGCTTTATGCGGTGTTCACGGCGACGCAGGGCGCGGCGCCCGGCTGAGGCAAGGCCGCTGCATTCTGCAGGCTTGCAGCGCTCTCGTAGGGTAGGCAAAGCGAAGCGTGCCCACGATCCCGCTGCTACGGAACGCGACGGTGGGCACGGCGATTTGCGCCTTTGCCCACCCTATGGCACTGCTTTCTGCGGCACGATCTGCGGATCGATCGCCGTAAACACCCCTTGGCTTGTGCGTTTCATGACAGCTTAACGACGCGTTTGCGCCCACTGGCATCAAGGGACCCATCCTGCGATCTTGCCGTTTGATCCCCAGGGGAGCCGGAGGAAGCGAGATGGACGATCGACCCAGACAACCCGACCTGATGCAGGACGACGGCTTCGTCCGGGTGCGCGGCGCGCGCGAGCACAACCTTGGGAACGTCGACGTCCGCATTCCCCGCAACGCCCTCGTCGTGTTCACGGGCGTGTCGGGCTCGGGGAAATCCTCGCTTGCCTTTGGAACGATCTACGCCGAAGCTCAGCGGCGCTATCTGGAATCGGTGTCGCCCTATGCGCGGCGCCTGTTCCACCAGATGCAGATCCCCGAGGTCGACGACATCGAAGGCCTGCCGCCCGCGGTGGCGCTGCAGCAGCAGCGCGGCGCGCCGACGACGCGGTCGTCGGTCGGTAGCGTCACCACCATCTCGAACCTGCTCAGGATGCTCTACTCCCGCGCCGGCGACTATCCGCGCGGACAAGAGATGCTCTATGCCGAGTCGTTCTCGCCGAACACGCCGGAGGGCGCCTGCCCGACCTGCCACGGCATCGGCCGGATGCTCGACGTCACCGAGAAGTCGATGGTGCCCGACGACACCAAGACGATCCGCGAGCGTGCCGTCGCGGCTTGGCCGAGCGCCTGGCAGGGGCAGAACCTCCGCGACATCCTGACGACGCTGGGCTACGACGTCGACAAGCCCTGGCGCGAGCTGCCGAAGAAGGACCGCGACTGGATCCTGTTCACCGAGGAGCAGCCGACCGTTCCCGTTTATGCCGGCTACGACGCAGCCGAGGTCAAGCGGGCGCTGCGCCGCAAGGAGGAGCCGAGCTACCAGGGCACCTTCACCGGCGCCAAGCGCTACGTGATGCAGACCTATGCCAAGTCCGAGAGCGCGATGATGAAGCGCCGCGTCGCGCAGTTCATGATCACGCGGGATTGCCCGACCTGCCACGGCACGCGGTTGAAGCCCGAGGCACTCAAGGTGAGGTTCGGCGGGCGCAACATCGCCGAGATGTCGCACCTGCCGCTCAAGCAGCTGCACGAGGTGATCAAGCCGTTCGCAAAAGCATCGACGGACAAATCCGAGAAGACCGTCGTCGCGAGGCGCATCTGCGAGGATCTGTCGGCCCGGCTTGCCGTCCTGCTCGACCTCGGCCTCGGCTATCTCGCCTGCGAACGCAGCACGCCGACGCTGTCGCCGGGCGAGCTGCAGCGGCTGCGCCTCGCGACACAGGTCCGCTCGAATTTGTTCGGTGTCGTCTACGTGCTCGACGAGCCTTCCGCCGGCCTGCATCCAGCTGACACCGAGGCGCTGCTGCGGGCGCTGGATCGGCTGAAGCACGCCGGCAACTCGATCTTCGTCGTCGAGCACGAGATCGAGGTGATCAGGCATGCGGACTGGCTAGTGGACGTCGGCCCCGACGCCGGCGACGGCGGCGGGCTCATCCTCTACAGCGGGCCGCCCGCAGGACTCGGTGACATCGATCAATCGCACACCGCCCGCTTTCTCGCCCATCCCCGCAAGAAGCTGCCGACGATCCGGCGCGAGGCGAAGGGACATCTCAAGGTCAGAGGCGTCGTCCGCAACAATCTGCGCGGCCTCGACGTCGACATTCCGCTGGGCGTCATCGCCAGCGTCACGGGCGTATCCGGCTCCGGCAAGTCGAGCCTGATCAGCCAGTTCCTGGTCGAGACCGTGGCCGCGCATCTCGGCCATACGCTCGCCACCGACGCCGACGACGGCAGCCTTGCCCCGACGGTCGAGACGCTGGGCGGCAGGATCGTTGCCGGTCTTGACCAGATCAACCGTCTCGTCGTCGTCGACCAGAAGCCGATCGGGCGGACGCCGCGCTCCAACCTTGCGACCTATACCGGCCTGTTCGACCACGTCAGGCGGCTGTTCGCGGCAACGCCACTGGCGAAACCCCGCCGCTATGATGCCGGGCGCTTCTCCTTCAACGTCGCAAAGGGACGCTGCGCGACCTGTGAAGGCGAGGGCTTCGTCTGTGTCGAGCTGCTGTTCCTGCCCAGCGTCTATGCGCCCTGCCCGACCTGCAAGGGCGCGCGCTACAACGACAAGACGCTCGAGGTGAAGATCCGGGGCAAGTCCATCGCGGACGTGCTGGCGATGCGCGTCGACGAGGCCTTCGATTTCTTCGAGGGCGATGCAACGCTGACTCGCGCGCTGTCGGTCGTGCGCGAGGTCGGCCTCGGCTATATCCGCCTCGGTCAGTCCGCAACGGAATTGTCCGGTGGCGAAGCCCAGCGCATCAAGCTTGCGACCGAGCTGATGCGGCCGCAACGCGGGCACACGCTCTATGTGCTGGACGAGCCGACCACCGGTCTTCATCCCAGAGACGTCGAACGGCTGATCGCCCAGCTCGACCGGATCGTGGATGCCGGCAACAGCGTGGTGGTGGTCGAGCATGACATGGATGTCGTGGCGCACAGCGACTGGATCATCGATCTCGGCCCCGGCGCCGGTGACGAGGGCGGCCGCATCGTCGCGGCGGGAACGCCTGAACGGCTCGCCAAAGCCGGCGGCAAGACCGCGCTCTATCTGGCCCGCCGCTTGAGGCAGTGATCCCGCGACGATTGTCGCCAGGCGAAGGCGCCGCGCCGGCATTTCGCAATTGCGTTGCAGGCCGTGGAAGACCGACCTCGACTTTCGCCATGTTGACTTTCCGCGATCCCCCTCCCCATACTTCGCAAAAAGATAACAAGATCAAACGACGGTTTTGAGGGAGGACAAGAATGCCGACTTCACGCAGGCAGCTGCTGAAGGGTACGGCGGCTGCCGCCGCCACACTCAGCCTCGATTGGACCAGGGCCCAGGCGCAGGCCGAGACATTGCGCATCGGCCTGATCTACGACCTCACGGGCCCCTTTGCCGCCGGCGGCTCGGTCGCCTCGTCAATCGGCGCCCAGATCGCGATCGATCTCGTCAACGAGAAAGGCGGTATCGGCGGCAAGACCAAGATTGCTGCGGTTGCGGCGGATTCCCAGAGCAAGCCCGACGTTGCGATCAACGAGGCCGAACGCCTGATCAGCCAGGAGAAGATCGACATTCTCAACGGCGTCTATGCGAGCTCGCATGCGGTGCCGCTGGCGGCGAAGGTCGAGCAGCAGAAGAAGATTCTCTGGATCACGACGGCGGTCTCGACCGCCGTGTTCAAGGACAAGAACCTGCAATATGTGTTTCGCGCGCAGATCCATTCCGACCAATATGGCCAGGCCTTTGCCAGCTTCATCACCGAGCACGCGAAAGCAAAACTCGGCATGGATCCCAAGGACGTCAAGGTTGCGCTGATTCACGAGGACGGCCCCTACGGCGTCGGGGTCGCCGCCGCGGACGAAACCTATGCCAAGCAGGCCGGCATCCAGGTCGTGTTACGTGAAGGCTATTCGGCGTCGGCACCCGATCTGTCGGTGCTGGTGACAAAAATCAAGCGCGCCAAGGCCGACGTGATCTCCCATGCCGGCTACAATCCCGACATCACCCTGTTCCTGCGCCAGGCCCGCGAGAGCGGATTGCGCTTCAAGATGTTGTTCGGGGCCGGCGCGGGCTACAGCCAGCTCGACAAGCTGCGCGCCACCTTCGGCGCCGACATCGACAATTTCTGCAACATCGATCCAGTGCCGGCGCAACTGCTGGATCCCGGCAAGCTCGCGCCGGGCATGGGCGATCTGATCAACGCGATGGTCACGCGCTACAAGGCCAAGACCGGCGCCACCGATGTGCCGCCGCACTGCTCGATGGGTTTCAACCAGACCTGGGTGCTGCTCAACAACGTGCTGCCGGTCGCCAAAGAAAAGTATGGCAGCTTCGAGCCCGAGGCGATCCGCAAGGCCGCGCTCGACGTCGACATTCCCGCCGGCGGCACCATCCAGGGCTACGGCGTGAAATTCTTCCCGCCGGGCACGCCGCTGTCCGGCCAGAACGAGCGCTCCACGCCCGTGGTGATGCAGAACGCCGGCGAGCACATCTCGGTGGTGTGGCCGACCAATATCAGGACGCAGGACCCGGTCTTCCCGCTGCCGAAGGGATCGACTTACGGGGCGTGAGTGAGGTTTCTTCGCCTCTCCCCGCTTGCGGGGAGAGGGAGCGCAGTCCCGTCGCGGCGACGATCGCCCTACAACACCACCCGTCGCCCCTCCTCCGCCGCCCAGTACCCCGCGTAGTTCACCTTGATCGTCTCGTAGGCCAGCCCGAAGTCCGACAGTGGCTGCCGCCCTGCCGCCGCGCATTCCATAAAGTCCTGGATCTCCTGCAGATAGCCGCGCGTCCATTCCTCCTCGAGGCAGACATATTGCCAGCCGGTCTTGCGATCGACCTTCTCGGTGAAGTAGACGCCCGCAAGCTTCTCCTCGCTGGTCTGGTAGCTCATTAGATGATTGTTCGGCGTGATGTTGGCGAACAGCGAACCGCCGGACGTGTACGTCTCGATCAGATTGCGTACCCCGCCCATGATCATGTCGCCGGAGAACACGGTCGCCTTGGTGCCGTCGCTGAAGGTGGCGGTGAGCGTGCCCCAGTCTTCGACGTCGACCGGATTGGCCTTGATGTAGGTGCGCTCCTCGGGCTTGAGGCCGGCGGTGACATTGCCGACATCGCAGATGACGCTGGCAACGCGGATGGTCTCGCCGCGCGCCCTGGCCTCGACCTGCTTCAGATAAAGCACGGCCGAGAGCGGGTGACAGCCCATGCGGATCAGCGAGCCGCCGCCGGTCATCGCCCATTGCGCAGCATGGGTCGCGTGCGAGCCGGAATGGCTTTCCTCGCCCTTCATGAACAGGATCTTATCCTTGGTCGCTCTCAGGATCTCCGCCGTCTTGGTCACGGCCGGTGCGTAGATCCAGTCCTCGGCATACATGAAGAGCTTGCCGGTGCGCTCGATTGCGGCGCGCGTCTTGTCCATCTCCTCGATCACGCGCTCATACATCAGCGCCTTCGGCACCCGCCGGCCGATCGGCTGCTGGTCGCCGTCACGGCCGAAATAGCCGGCGAACGGCTTCTCACAGATCACATGCTTGCCGGCCTGCATGGCGCCGACGATCATCTCGGCATGAAGATTGGGCGGAGTGCAGATGTCGACGACGTCGATCTCGCGGTCCGCGACCAGCTCGCTGAAGCTGCGATAGACGCGCGGGATTCCGTGCCGTCCGGCGAATTCGACGACATGATCGCCGCGCGCGGCCACCGCTGCGACCTCGACATCCACGCCATAGACGCGCCGGAACGCATACATGTGCAGCTCCGACACGAAACCGCAGCCGACGAGTCCCACCCTGATCCCAGCCATTGGCGCCCCTCCCTTGCTTTCGAGGGGCACTATAGCGCGTGGAGCGGCCTATTCCACGGAGACCCGCACCACGCCGGCACTCATCATGCCGAGCGCGCGGGCAGCGGGCACCGAGAGATCAACGATGCGGCCGCGAATGAAGGGACCGCGATCATTGACGCGGCACTGGATCGTGCGCCCGCTCCAGGACACCCTGAGGACGCTGCCGAACGGACGCGTCCGGTGCGCGCAGGTCAGCTCGCCGCCCTTGCCGGCTTTTCCATAGCCGTAATACGAGGCAAGCCCGCTTTCGGCATGGGCGACAGAAATGGCAGAAAGCGAAAAACTGGCAAGAGAACTGGCAAGAGAGAAGAATAGCGTGGTTCGCGCTCGCACGGCACCGCTCCCGGTTGACCCCGCCCGGCGCTGCAAACGTCGATTTGTTCCCTTGAGTTCCCCGCCCACGGCCGCGCAGGGCGCGGCCGTGCGATCACACATTGTTACCGTTTGTGGAAGACCAGCGTGCGGACCTCGATGCTCTCACGCGGCCCAGCGCTCGCCGGCGTGGTCGGATCGATGAAGGCGGTGTGCGGGCCGAAGCGTGTGCGGCCATCGGTTGCGGAATCATAGCATTTGAGCAGCAGCGCCTGGTCGGATGTCATCTCCGGGAAGTAGAACCAGCGATGCGCCGGATTGTACTTCACCGAATAGGTCTCGCCGCGTCGGCTGGGATAAATCAGGTCGGAGGCGACGAGATCGTCGGGGGCGACCGTCGTGCCGTCCGCCATCGCCAGCGGTGAATCCCGCAAGGGGCCGCGGATCGGCCGCCAGAGATTGATCACCTGCACGCGGCCCTCGAGCAACTCCTCGGCCTCGTCGGGCAGATGCTCGCGGACACGGTTGGCACCGGAGATCGCGGTCTGGTCGACATGGACGCGCGTTGCCGGCTGGCGTGGACCACCGTCGCGGATATCAGGCGCGCCTTCGACGCGCTTGCGCACGGTGTGATCGAAGATGAAGACGCGATCGGCCTTCAGCGTGGCCCGCAGGAACGCCTCGACGGCGGGATAATAGACCGCCCTCACTTCTTCGTCGTTGTAGAAATCCTTCACCCGGGTCGGATGACGCACCAGGGCAAAGCCCTCGCGATCGAGCGAGAACGTTTGCGCAATCGGCCGCGCATCGAAGATCGGCACCTGATGCGGCTCCGGCAGCGCCGTGCTCTTGGGCTCGCCCGGCGGCGGATCGAAGGCATAGGTGCGCGGCTTGCCCGAAACGGGGGCGAGATAGTTGAGTTCGGCAGTGACGAAAGGAAGCGATTCGATTCTTGTTTCTTGCAGGCCCATGGCCGGTCTCCCGATGTGGTCGTCGAATTGATCTTTGCGGGAGTTCACCGTGCCGCAAGAGCTGCGATGCAAATAGCAACGGGGATGTTGTCGCGAGCGCTATATGCAGGAGGATTGTTTCGAGGAACGCGATTGAGTTGGAAGCCATCTCCTTCTCACGAACGCTTGAGCGGCTCGTGAGCTCTGTGCCTCCCCGTCGTCAACCCGGGACGCCCGCAGGGCGAACCCGGAATCCATCGGGCCGCAAAGTTTGTGGTTGAATGGATTCCGGGCTCGCGACTTCGTCGCGCGCCCGAATGACGGCAAGGAGCATTACAACCCCGCCTTCGCGATCGCATCCGTAAACGAGCGATCCACGATCTCCGCGGCATCCAGCTTCTGCTTGATCAAGCCCCAGCGTAGATAGAGGTCAATCGTGCTCTGCTCGTCCGCGACCACGCCGTCGTCGATCGGCGCGATGCGGATCTTTGCGCGCGACAACCAGTTCTGCGGCACCGCGGTCGGGATATTCATCAGCCTGCCCCAAGTCGCAGCATAGCTGTCGACGTTGTTCAGCGACCAGGCCCGCGCCGTGGTGAGGCGCCGGATGAAGTCGGACAGCTCGGCACGCTTGTCGCGGATTGCGTCGGGCCGCGCCACCTGGAAGCTCAGCCCCGGTGTCAGGCCTTCCGACGTGATGATGCGACGCGACTTGAACAGCACCTCCTCCTGGCTCACATAAGGCTCCCAGGTCGACCATGCATCGACCGAGCCTTGCGTGTAGGCGATCTTGGCGTCCGACGGCGCCAGGAACGCGATCTGCACGTCACTCGCACTCCAGCCGTTCTTCTCCAGCGCAGCCAGGATCAGCTGATGGCCGATCGAGCCGCGGCCGGTTGCAATCTTCTTAGCCCGGAGATCGGCAAAGCTCTTGATCGGCGATGTCTCGGGCACGAGGATCGCGAGCCCCTCACGCGTTTGCCGGATGGCAGCGATCGCCTTCACCGGCGCGCCGGAGGCGGCGGCGAAGGTGAAGGGCGCGTCGCCAACGAGACCGGTCTCGATCGCGCCGGCGCTGAGCGCTTCCAGGAGCGGCGCGGCCGCCGGAAATTCTTTCCACTCGATCTTGTAAGGTACGTCCTTGAGCACGCCGGCCGCTTCCATCACGGCCTGCGCATTGCCCTTCTGGTCCCCGACGCGCAATGTGGTTTGCGCAGCTGCCACCTCCAGCGAAGCGAACAGCAGCGCGCCGGCCAGCATGAGGCGGATCATTCGGCGGCCTCGCCGCGCACCGCCTGACGCTTGGCGATCAGCTCGCGTGTCAGCGGAATCAGCTCGCGGCCGTACTCGATGGCGTCGATCAGCGGATCGAAGCCGCGGATCAGGAAATGGCTGATGCCGAGATCGTAATAATCGCCGAAGACTTCGGCGACCTGCTCGGGCGTGCCGACCAGCGCCGTGGTGTTGCTGTTGGCGCCGGTGAGCTTTGCGATCTCGGTCCACAGCCGCTTGTCGATGCGGCTGCCCTGGTCGGCGAGCGCAAGCAGGCGCCGCGCGCCGGCGGTGGCATGGCCGTCGGCGGGCTTGCGATAGCCGGTCTTGTCCTGAAGCGCGGTGGCACGGGCCAGGATCTCCTCGGCCTTCTCCCAGGCCTGCTTCTCGGTCGGGGCGATGATTGGCCGCACCGAGAGGCTGAAGCGCGGCGTCGGCCGCCCGTGCCGCACCGCCGCGTTATGGACGCGGGAGGTGACGTCGCGCACCTGGGCATAGGATTCGCCCCACAGCGCAAAGGTGTCGGCGTGCTTGCCCGCGACGTCGATCGCCGCGTCCGAGGCGCCGCCGAAATAGATGCGGATGCCGTCGGGACGATAGGGCTTCACTTGCGAGAAGGCGTTCTCGACCTGGTAGTATCTGCCCTTGTAGCTGAACGGCTTGTCGCTGCCCCATTCCAGCCTGAGCACGTCGAGGAACTCGGAGGTCCGGGCATAGCGTTCGTCCTTGTCGTCGAGCGTGTTGCCGTCCTGCCGGAGCTCGGTGGCGTTGCCGCCGGTGATGACATGGAGCGCAACGCGGCCGCGGGAAAGCTGGTCCAGCACCGCGAACTGCCGCGCCAGCAATGTCGGCGCGGTGAAGCCAGGGCGCTGCGCGATCAGCACGTTGAGGCGGGACGTCACGTTGAGCACGTGCTGGGCGACCTGGAGCGAGTCGGGCGTGGTCGAATGGAACGCCAGCAGCGCACGATCGAAGCCGGCATTCTCATGCGCCTTCGCCACCGTCTCGATGTGAGTGGGATCGAGCACCGGCCCCTCGCGCACGATGGTCTCTGACGAATTGTTGTTGCTGATGAAGCCGATGAACTCGATCGACATGATCGTCTCCCTGTTGAACTGTTAGAGCCCGAGTGCGGCACGGCCGAGGCCGATGCGGGTGGAATCGTCCTGCGGTGTGTGCACCCGCCCGCACAGCACGTCGCGATAGTGCCGCTCCAGCGGATTGATACGAGACAGGCCGTGATTGCCAGTGAGCGACAGCGCGTCCTCGACGACGGCGACTGCGTTGTTGGTGACCGTCAGCTTGATGATGTTGGACTCGGTGCCGGAGAGCTCGACGCCATCGTCGAAGTCGCCGGCAAAGGAGGTGATCAACCGCGCGTTGACCGCAAGCCGCGCCTCGATCGCCCCCAGGATCTCCTGGGCGCGCGACAAGGTCGCGAGCGGCGCGCCGAGGCTGGCCGGAACGCGCTGCTTCAGGAACGTGATCAGCCAGTCGCGCGCCGCGCGGGCGATGCCGTCATAGATCGCGGCGACGAAGACCGTGTGGGCGGTCGCCTGCGTCGCGTCGGGTCCACGCCAGTCCGCGGGCTTGCGCAGGTCGATTTCGGACCCCAGCGGGATCACGACGTCCTCGAAGATCACGTCGTGGCTGCCGCTGGCGCGCAGACCGTGATGGTCCCAGGTCTCGACGATGCGGGTGCCCGGCAGGCCCGCCGGCACCAGGAACTGGCCGACGCGCGGCTCGACCTCGTCGGTCCGTGCCCAGACCAGATACCATTTCAGGATCGGCGAGCCCGTCGAGTAGACCTTGTGGCCGGACAGGCGCCAGCCAGTCTCGGTACGCCGCGCGATCGTCGCCGGCAGGCCGCCGCGCGCGGGCGAGCCGAGCTCCGGCTCGACGCGCAGGGCGTTGATGAGCGCAAGGCCCTCGACGCTCTCGCGCGCCAGCTTGCGCGACAGCCGCGCCGGCCAGCTCGGGCTGCGCGCCATGACGAGGTGATTGATGTAGTGCATCGCCAGCACCAGCGCGGTCGAGGGATCGGCCTTGCCGAGAATGCCGAGGACGCGCGCGGCGTATTGTGCGCCGGCACCGGCCCCGCCATGGGCCGCCGGCACGGTCAGCGACAGCAGGCCCGCCGTGGAGAGCTCGCGAAAATTCTCGAACGGAAAGCTGCCGGCCCGGTCATGCTCCGCCGCACGCGCCGCAAAAGCTTCGGCCAGCGCCTCGGCGCGCGCGACATAATCCGGTTCGTGATGCGCCGCGCGCCCTTCTGCAACAGGCGTCACCATGTGGCGTCCAGTCCCAGAAGGCCGAGAATCTGGCGGCGCAGATCGGCGAGATAGGGATCGCCGCGATGGCGCGGATAGGGCCGGTCGACGCGGATGTCGGCCTTGACACGTGCCGGCCGGTCGCTGAACACGATGACGCGGTTGGCAAGCACCAGGGCTTCCTCCGCATCATGCGTCACCAGCAGCGTTGTAAAGCCCTTGCGCTGCCAGAGCGCGACGATCTCGGCCTGCATGGTGATGCGGGTCAGCGAGTCCAGTTTCCCCAAGGGCTCGTCGAGGATCAGGATCTTGGGATCGTTGACCAGCGCCCGCGCCAGCGCGACGCGCTGCGCCATGCCGCCGGAGAGCTGGTGCGGATAGGCGTTGCGGAACGAGGACAGTCCGACGAGGTCGAGCGCGGCATCGACGCGATGGCGCTGGCTCCTCAGGATGCCCTGGGCCTCGAGGCCCAGGGCGACGTTGTCCCAGACCGACCGCCAGGGAAACAAGGTGGGATCCTGGAACACGACGACGCGCGACGGATGCGGCCGCGTGATGCGAGCCTCATCCTCCCGCAGCGTCCCCGCCTTGGGCTTGTCGAGGCCGGCGACCAGCCGCAGCAAGGTCGACTTGCCGCAGCCGGAGGGCCCCAGCAGCGCGACGAACTCGCCTGGCTCGACCGAGATGCTGACATCGCTCAGCACCGGCAGCGCGCTGCCGTCGATATCGAAGGCGTGGCTGACCTGCTCGATGTCCAGTGCGGCGCCGGCGGCCGGATGCGTGATCGCTTCGGCCAACGCTGCTGCGGTTACCATTTCACGGTCCCCTTCTGCCAGACCAGCAGGCGGTCGCGGATTGAGAACAGCAGCGTGATGGCGCCGGAGCAAAGCAGCGACATCACGATCAGCGCCGCATACATGTTGGCGTAGGCAGCCCAGCCCTGCGCCCATTGCAGGTACCAGCCGAGCCCGGCCTTGACGCCGATCATCTCGGCGACCACGAGCACAGCAAAGGACGAGCCGAGCCCCATGAACAGGCCGACGAAGACATGCGGCAGTGCGGCCGGGATTGCGACCTTCAGCACCAGGAACGACGGCTTGGCGCCGAGCGTGCGCGCGACGTCGTAATAGGCATTGCTGACGCTCGCGACGCCCGACCAGGTCAGCACCGTCACCGGAAAGCCCGTCGCCAGCGCGATCAGGAAGGTCGAGGCGCTCCAGCTCGACGGGAAGGTGAAGAAGGCGATCGGCAGCCAGGCGGTCGCCGGCAGCGGGCCGATGAAGCGCAACACCGGATGCACCCAATAGCCGACCGCGCGCGACCAGCCGATCGAGACGCCGGTCAGGAATCCGACCGTCGCACCGATCAGATAGCCACCGAGCTGCAGCTTGACGGACGCGAACACGCTGTCGAGCAGCTTCGGCAGATCATCGGTGTAGACCTCGATGATCGCCTGCGGCGGCGGGAAGAACGGCAGCGGCAACCAGGCGAACTTTGCGGTCGCGACCTCCCAAACCGTCAGAAACGCCCCGAGCGCGACCAGCCACGGTGCCCTCTTCTGCAACGCCTTCCCGGTCGAACCGAGATAGTCGGCGCCGACGGTGCCGAACAGCGCGATGGCCGCGATGATGAAGGCCGCGATGCCGAGCGAATGCGTCCGGGACCAGTCGCCGACATCCGTCCACCACAGGCAGGACAGGCCGAAGGCGATCCAGGCGATGCTTCCGAGAACGCCGACGCCGGATTCCCGCACCCAGCCGGCGAGCAGCGGCGCGCGCGAGAGGCGCGGCGCGCCGGAGGCGAGGCCGTCAGACAGCGAATACGTCGACATAGATGCGCTCCGCGAATTTGGCCGTGTCGGTGCTGGCCTTGAAGACCTGCACGCTCTTGAGATCGTCGGCGTAGGCCTTGAGCTCGCGCTTGAGCACGTCGCCGACGGGATGATGATGGTGGGTGTGGTAGCGCACCATGCCCTCGATATCGGCGAGCGTGGCGGCCTTCGGCGCATAGGGCTGGAACGATTTTGCCGCAAGCGACGCATTCTGGGAGGTGAACATCGCCGCATCGAGCAGCGCTTGGGTGATGGCGCGCGCGACTTGAGGTTCTTCGCGCACAAGCGAGCCGCGCAGGCCGAGGATGCAGCAGCTCTTCTCGCGGAATTCGCCGTCGAGGTTGGAGGCGACTTCCTTGTACTGCGTATCCTTGAGCCAGAGATAGGCGAGCGGGTCGGACGACAGGAACGCCTGCACCTCGCCCTTCTCCACCGCGACGTTGAGGAGATTGCCCGGATAGGCGCGCCAGTCGACGTCCCTGATCGGGTCGATGCCGAGCTTGGCGAGCTGGATCGAGAAGAAATTCTTGTCGGGACCGGCGAGATCGCCGACCGCGACGATCTTGCCCTTGAGGTCGGCGAGCTTGGCGACGCCGGAATCGGTGCGCGACAGCACGCGCATGCAGCCGCCATGCGTGCCGGCGGCGATCTTGACGTCAAAGCCCTGCTCCAGCGGCTTCAGCCAGCGCAGCGCCATGCCGAGGCCGGCATCGCTCTTGCCGGTCGCAATCGCCTCGAGCAGCTGGTCGGTCGAGCCCGAATAGTTGACGAGTTCGACCTCGAGATTGTGCTTCTGGAAGAAGCCGTGCTCGATGGCAACCGGTACCGGCGCGAGGCAGACAGCGCCGGCATTCCAGGATAATTTCAGCTTGCGCGGCGCCCCAGTGAGCGCGGGCGCATCGGACGCGGTCCGGCACAGCGGGAATTCCGAGAAGTCGACGCCGGGCGCGACGGCGCGCGGTGCAAAGGCCTGTGCGCCCAGCGCGCCGAGCGGCGCGGCGAAAGCCGCTGCAAGCCCCGCCTGAAGCAGATGGCGCCGATCAAGCCCCGATCCGCTCCGCTTGGTGTCGTTGTTCATTCGTCCCCACTCCTGCGCTGGCACGGCTCCGCCATCTGCGCAACGGTTCGCGTTGCGCATGTTCCGTGCGGAGCTGCGTTGAGAGAAAATCATTCCGGCGGCGCTTTGGCGCCGCGTTGATGCGATGCGCAAATCATGCGGCGCGCTCGCCGCATCGTCAATGAAATGGAATTTCGAATGTAGCGCGCAGCGAGGTCATTCTCTCCATCGGCGGATGCGGGAGCGATGAAAGGATTTCCGCAAATGCGTCGACATGCGAGGTCAACCGCGACTCCCTCGCCTGCTGCATCCCTGTGCAGCTTCACCCGGCCACAGTGCACATTCTCGAAAGCGAGCCTTCGCTGAAACGTCATTTCCTGAAGCAAGCGCAATACGGTCGGCCATTTCATTGACGGCGGATCGCGTGCTCATAGACTTGAGCGTCTCGCTGCATCGCTCGCTCACGCGTCGTGAGCCAAAGTAACAAGCAAGCAACAAGACAGGCCTCATGAGCATCAACTCCCACGACCATTCCATCACGCGCCGGCTCGCGGCATCGCTGCTCGCCGCCGCCATTACGCTATCGACCGCTGCGGCATCGCTTGCGGCCGACACCGTCGTGCTGCGCGTCGGCGACCAGAAGGGCGGCAACCGCTCGCTGCTCGAAATCTCCGGCTATGCGAAGGACCTGCCCTACTATCGAATGGTCGGAATTCCCTGCGGCTGCACCGATCCTGGAAGCGCTCAACGCCGGCGCGCTCGATGTCGGCTACACCGGCGACCTCTCCTTCCTCTCGGTCTATGCGGCAGGCGCGCCGATCAAGGCGATCGGCGGCACGCGCTCGGATGCGAAGACGCAGGCGATTCTGGTGCGCCAGGATTCGCCGATCAAATCGGCCGCCGACCTCAAGGGAAAGCGCCTCGCCGGCACGCGCGGCGGCTGGGGCCAGTTCCTGATCGATGCGACGCTGGAGAAGGCGCAGATCAAGCTGGAGGATGCGACCTTCGCTCCGCTCGGCCCGGTCGACGCCAAGATCGCGCTGGTCGCGGGCTCGATCGACGCCTGGGCCGTGTGGGAGCCCTACGTGTCGTTCGCCACGCTGAAGGACAAGGCCCGCGTGATCGCCGACGGCGAGGGCCTGACGCCGACCATCACCTTCATCGTCGCCTCCGACAACGCCATCGCCACCAAGCGCGCGGCGGTGCAGGATCTGGTGCATCGGCTGAACAAGGCTCGGCTATGGTCGCTGGATCATGTTGCCGAGTACGCCAGGAACACGGCCGAACTGACCAGGCTGCCGGAAGACGTGTTGCTGTCGGCCTACACCGCACAGCGCACCAGCCCGATCGTGATCGACGAGCACGTGGTCAAGGAGGTGCAGGACGCCTCCGACCGCTCGACCCGCTACGGTATCCTGCCGAAAAAGCTCGACGTCAGCAGAGCCGTCGACCGCAGCTTCACGGCCGCGGCGACGGGGTCGAACTAGCGCTGAGGCGCGGCGGGATGCGCAAGTTTCGCCTCGAAGCCGGCCCACTGCATCTCGCCGGGATCGTGCTCATGCAGCTCGCCTGCATGAGCCTGATCGTCTGGCTCTCGCTATAGACGCAAGCAGGGTCGCCGCTTGCCGGCCCGGGCCGCGACGTCCGCGCGGACTTAAGGGAAAGATCAGGACAACATAAGGCGCCCATAAGGACTTGCGAACGCCATTGGCCTAGCATCGACTCTGCGATCTCGTCGGTAACGGGATGCCTCATTCCGCGGCTTGTGCAGGCAACCGCAGTTCGCTCTCAGATTGCCGATCCCGACCGGACGGGTCTACATTGCAAACCGCCCTGCGGCCGTCGATGCTTGCAATGGGAAGGCGACGCGAGGGCTGGAGATCAGCGCCATGTCAGCCGGTCAGTATCTTCGCTATGACCCGTCCGTCGAACAAATCCGGCCGGAGGAAGCGGAGGCCGTCGAGGCGATCGTCGCCTCGATCTCACGGACGAGCGCCCGCAGCTTCGCGAAGGACGGGCACGGCACCCGGCAGCAGCACGCCAAGGGCGCCGGTTATCTCCGCGGCGAGCTGATCGTCTACGACGATCTGCAGGATCATCTGCGGCAGGGCCTGTTCAAACAGCCCGGCCGTTTCCCGATCATCGTCCGGCTCTCCACCGCATTCGACAGGAGCGACCGCGTACGTTCGCCGCGCGGATTTGCCATCAAGGTCCTGGGCGTGACTGGACCCAAGGCGCTCGGCGACGATGATTCGACGAACCAGGATCTCCTTCTCGTCAATCATCCCAGCTATTTCGCGGATGCGATGAGCTATATGCACGCGCAGCACAAGGTCGAGCGCAGCCTGATCCTGCCGGACCTGGCGTACGCGCCCATCGGCTTTGTCGCACGCGTCCTGGTCGCCGCGTCGGACAGAACAGGCATTCCGATCCCGATCGTCCTGAAAGCGCTCGGTGATGCCGGCAGCAATATTCTCGGAGAAACCTTTCACACCGAGGGAGCGCTGCGGTTCGGCGACTACATTGCAAGGCTTCGGCTGGTGCCGATGTCGGCCTCGGTCCGCCGGCTAACCGGCCAGCCGTGCCACGACGCCGATCATGCCGTGCGGGACGCCGTCGTTACCTTCTTCAGAGACAATGCGGCCGAGTACGAACTGTTCGCCCAGCTCTGCACCGACCTGGAGCGTACGCCGATCGAAGACGCCTCGATCGACTGGCCCGAGGACGTCGCGCCGCCGCAAGCCCTCGGCAAGATCACGCTTCCGCGCCAGACCGCCGACAGTCCCGCCCGTCGCGTCTATTCCGACGAGGTGCTGTCGTTCGATCCATGGCGATGCCTCGCTGCGCATCAGCCGCTCGGCTCGATCATGCGGTTGCGCAGGGATGCCTACCGTGCCTCCCGCACGCTTCGGCAGCAGCAGAATCAATACATCTTCAAACAGCACCCCGGAGAGCCGCGACAGATCTCGGATCTGCCGGATTGACCGGTCATTATCTCGCGCCGGTGTCCCAGCCGGCGTCGAAAAAGGTCGCCGACCGCAGCGGATCGCCCGGATCGAGCGTCTCTGCCAGCGATGCGATCACTCGGCGGGAGCGGTCCCGCCATTTCGCAGCCCTTTGCGCATGTCCGAGGCTCCCATAAAGCACCGCGACCGTGCGGTAGACCTGCCAGGCTGCATGCGGCAGCCTGGCATGACGGACGATCGAAACCGCCGCCGCCAAATGCTCCCCGGCGAGTTGCGCATCCTGCTGCAGGATCGCAATTCTTGCCATGACCTCGTGGCACAGCGCGAGAAACGGGAGGTCGGGTGCCGCGCTCGTCACTGCAAGAAACTGGCTGGCGGAACTCCGGGCGCGATCCAGATCGCCGATCGCGATCCAATAGTCGCAGCAAGTCAGGAGATAATGGGGGATGACCAGCGATTCCATCGGCACGCGATCGACCTCCATTCGCCGCTCCATCGCGTCGAGATGCTGCCGCGTCCGCGCCAGGTCGCCCATCCTGACATAGGCTCGCGCCAGCAAATTCCTGCCGACGAAGAAGGTGAACGGATTGGCCTCGATCATCCCACCGAGCGCGTCCTCAGCACGCCGCGCCGCGCTCCCGTATTCCCCGGCCTCGGAATACAGCCATCCAATGGTGAGCTGACACAGCGCGACGGCCTGTGGATTTGCATTCCGCTCCGAGATGGCCAACGCGGAGGCGACGTTTCTTTTCGCCCGCCCCCATTCGCCGAGATAGATCTGCGCAAAGGCCTCGACGGCTTCATAGAGCACGAACAGATAGACGTCGCCGACCGCGCGGGCGAGGTCCTTGCCCCTGGTCGTCGCATCGCAGCAGGCCGGATAATTCGCGCGGAGGAACTCCAGCACCATCTCCATCGAGCAGCGTCGCAACCGCATGCTCAGGTCCTGCTCTCCGGTGATCAGTGCTGAGGCCTGCTCGGAAAGGGAGGCATTCTCGCGGTCCCAGCCGCAGAGCATCAGCTTCAAATTGGCAACGTTCCCCTGGACCAGCGCGCTGAACGCGGCGTCGTCGATCGCACGGCTCTTCACGAGGGCCTGTTCGGCAATAGGCAGGCTCTGGCGTCGATCGACGTAAAGACAAAACCGGCTGAGGTCGACCAGTGCGTTCACCTCTTCGCGCTCGTGCCCGTTCTCCGCCGCATGCGCGACGACCGCGTTGAGATCCTGCAGCGAATTCAGGAAATCTCCGCTGGCCCGCCAGGCCCAGGCGCGCTGAAGCAGCAACTTCAGACGTGCCGCCACCCGAAACTCCGGCGGCAAATGCGGCACCAGATCCAAGGCACGGGATAGATAGCTCGCCGCCTCGCGCGTGCTGAACCGCCGCGCCGAGCCCTCGGCGGCAGCGCCCAGATAGTGCATTGCCTTCGGGAAATCGCGGCCCAGTTCGAAGTGGCGGGCGAGCACGGGGGCGATCTCCCGAGCCTGCAGCCCGTATCCCTGCTCGAGCCCGGCTCCGAGCAGCGCATGGGTTTTTGCGCGGCGCGCGGGCGCAAGCCGCTGGTACAGGATCTCCTGGTAGAGCGCGTGCTGGAACGCATAACGCCCGGAGACGTCTCCGCTCGGCCACTCCGTCATGCCGTCGACGAGGAGGATGCGATCGGTTCGCGCCAGGTCCTCGCACATCTGCTCGACATCCAGCACGGAGCGGTCGAGGGCGCCTGCGATATGGAGCGCGGAAACCTCCGCGCCCGCCGCACTTGCGACCTCGAGCAGGCTGCGTTCGTCCGCAGTGAGGTGATCGATCTGCTGCCTGATCATTCCTTCCAGGTCGCGCGGCATGCTGTCTTGCGAGGCCGCGTCTTCGCGGACCAGCTGCCAGCCTGCGTCGCTCTCCACGAGCGCGCCCTGCGCCACGAGATGGTCGATGAGTGAGGTCACGAACAAGGGCTGTCCGCCGGTTCGCGCGAAGATGCGTTCGACCAGCTTCTTGGCGAAATCGGCGGAGTTGAAGCGCAGGGACAGATAGCGTTCGACGTCGATATCGGTCAGTCGGTCGAGCGCGAGCTCGGTGGCGTATCCGTGAATCCGCAGATCCTGGTGAACCGCGCGAACGGGATGTCCGCCGACCGCGACTTCCATGGGCCGATAGGTGGCCAACACGAGGATGGCCGCCTTCCCATCCCGGCGCGCAAGGCGCGAGAGCACATCCACGGTGGCAAAGTCGCTCCAGTGCAGGTCTTCCAGCACGATCACCCATGGTCGCCGGGCGGCGAGACGTTCCATGAGATCGGCAAATTCACGCAGCATGCGCTCGCGGGTTGCGCCAAAGACCTCATGCTGGAATGCCGCCCGGTCTGCTTCGCCGAGGAAGCCGGGCATTTGCGCGAGCCAGGTCGGCGCGTGCTCGCGTATGGAAGCCAGCAGCGATGCTCCATCGGTTCGACGGCAACACTCGTTCAGCGCTCCGATCAGCGGAAGAAAGGCCTCATGGGTGCCGAACAATTCGTTGCAGCCACAGTGCAGCACGCCCAGCCCCTGCTGGTTCATCCGGTCGAGGGTCATTTGCAAGAGGGTGGTCTTGCCGATCCCCGCCTCGCCGGTGATGAAGACGATCTGGCGCTGTCCGGCACGCGCGAGTTGCAGTGCCTTGTCCAGCATCTCGAGCGCCCCGGTGCGCCCCACCCTCCATTGCCGGCGTCGATCGATAGCCTGCTCCGTGGCGGAAGCCCCCTCCACGTCAGCCGCCCGCGCGATCGCAGGCGGTTCGGCGGTCGCGACCGCCGCAATGAAACGATAGCCGCGCCGTGGGACCGTCTCGATATAGTTGGGGGACTGCCTGTCGTCACCGAGTGCCGCGCGGAGCGCGTTGACGGCGACGGCGAGGCTGGACTCACTGACGTGAAGCTCGGACCAGACCGCGTCGAGCAACTCGTCCTTGGTGACGAGCTCGCCGGGACGATCGACCAGACAGCAGAGAACCTCGAACGGCTTCGGCGGCAGCGCGATCCGCTCCGCTCCTCGCCACAACAGCGCGTTGGCCCGATCGAGCCGGAATTCACCAAAGGCAAGCGCGTCTCTACGCACAGCTTCCACCTCCGGATACTGCCCGATCTTAAGGGAAAGCTCAGCCAAATGTAAGGACGCCCTAAAGACCTGCGCCCTGCGCCGGCCCTAGCATCGCCCTGTTCATTTCAGAGGCGCCGGCAAGGCGCCGGACCGCCTTTTCATCGTGCCGCCATTTCAATCGGCGGGCAGTTGATGCCCGAATTTTGGCAGGGAGTTGGCTATGAGCATTTTGAGGCCCCAGGCGATTTCGCCTCTCGCCGTCGCCGTCGCCGTACGCCGTTACGACGTCAGGGTCATATTGAGCGTCACCGTCCTCAGCCGCGTTTTCCTCGTTGCCATCTATCTTGCGTGCGCCGGCCCCAGCCTGTCCGGGGCCGACCTCACCAACGTCATCGCGCTGCCATGAACTCGGGACCGCTCGAATGGTGCATCGAGATCGCGGTCATCGCCGCGATCTGCATCGGGATTTTCGCAACCGCGTATGTCCATATCAGCGCGCCGGATCGGGACTCTCGCCGCGCGCCTGGAGGCCCGGCCGCCTGCTTTCAGCGCTCCGCGAGCAGCGCAAATATCGGAACGCTCTCGCACGGCCGGCACCCCGCTTGATCGGGGTGCCTGCCTGCGCGTGCGATCACCAATATCGGCGATAATAGTGTCGGTGATAGACCCGGTACGGCCGGTAGTAGCCATAGCTGTAATACGGACGATAGGGCCGATAATAGCGGGGATAGGCATAGGCCGGGGCATATCCATAGCCGCCGTAATAGGCCGGGGCATAGCCGTAGCCGTAGCCGGGATAGCCATAGCCGCCATAATAGGGGCCGCCGTAATAGCCATAGCCGTACGGCGCGCCGCTGGCGATGGCGCCACCGATGATCATGCCGGCCGCAAGACCGCCGAGGCCCCAGCCCCAGCCGCCACCGCGCCAATGCACCTGCGTGACGTCGTCGCCGACCGCGGCCTTCATGGTCGCGACGTTGGTCGGCAGAGGCGCCGCCGCCGCCTGCTGAATTTGGCCGGCAACGACCATGCCGGCGAGCGAACAGGCAATTGCCGTTTTCCAGATCCTCATCGTCTCAACTCCTGTCTGACGTTTCGCTTGGAAAAGGATCGCAGCGTCATGATCGGGCATCCTTGCGCCAAGTCAAAGTCCGGACTTTCGAAGCCGGATTTGCGTGCGGCGCACAACTCTCCTTCACGCCTCGTTTTCTGCCTCGTCGCGAGACGGTCCCCGACGCACGGGTCGGGCCGACGCGCCCGCTCGGCCCCGCGTAACCGCGGTGCGATTCCGGAGCCCGGCGGCAGGGGCAAAGCATTAAGCTTCCCGCGTTCGCAACCAACAACCTACTTCACGATTTACTATGCGTACCGTTACTATCGGTTCCAAGGGCGCGGGGCTTCTCGCGACAAATGGCCTCGGTCTGCGCCGGGCGTGAGTGGGAGGATAATATGAGTGCCGTCGGTAATGAGCCGCTCGCCCGTCAGGCGCTGGCATTCGTCCTGGCCGGAGGTCGCGGCAGCCGGCTCCTGGAGCTGACGGATCGGCGTGCCAAGCCTGCCGTTTATTTCGGCGGCAAGTCCCGCATCATCGATTTCGCGCTGTCGAACGCCGTCAATTCGGGCATCCGCCGCATCGCGGTGGCGACCCAGTACAAGGCGCACAGCCTGATCCGGCATCTTCAGATGGGCTGGAACTTCTTCCGTCCCGAACGCAACGAGAGCTTCGACATCCTCCCCGCGAGCCAGCGCGTGTCGGAGAATATGTGGTATGTCGGCACGGCGGACGCGGTCTACCAGAACATCGACATCATCGAATCCCACGCCTGCCGCTTCATCGTGGTGCTGGCCGGCGACCACATCTATAAAATGGACTACGAGGTGATGCTGCGTCAGCACGTCGAGAGCGGCGCCGACGTCACGGTCGGCTGCCTTGAGATGCCGCGCGCGGAATCCTCGGGGTTCGGCATCATGCATATCGACGAGAACGGCTGGATTCAGGAGTTTCTGGAGAAGCCGAAAGATCCGCCACCGATGCCGGGCAAGCCGGACGTTTCGCTCGCCAGCATGGGCATCTACGTGTTCAACGCCAAACTCCTGTTCGACCAGC
Organism: Bradyrhizobium guangxiense; assembly: GCF_004114915.1. Lineage (NCBI taxonomy): Bacteria > Pseudomonadati > Pseudomonadota > Alphaproteobacteria > Hyphomicrobiales > Nitrobacteraceae > Bradyrhizobium > Bradyrhizobium guangxiense. Next base: position 4,992,809 of record NZ_CP022219.1, read on the forward strand.
TGAAGCGCGACGCCGAGGACCCGAACTCCAACCACGATTTCGGCAGGGACATCATTCCCTATCTCGTCAAGAACGGCCGCGCCATCGCGCACCAGTTCTCGACGTCCTGCGTGCGCTCCAGCAGCAACAACGGCGCCTATTGGCGCGATGTCGGCACCGTCGACGCTTACTGGTCCGCCAACATCGATCTCACCGACGTCGTGCCGGAGCTCGATCTGTTCGACCGCGCCTGGCCGATCTGGTCCTATGCGGAGATCACGCCGCCGGCCAAATTCGTCCATGACGAGGAAAGCCGGCGCGGCCAGGCCGTGAGCTCGCTGGTCTCCGGCGGCTGCATCATCTCTGGCGCCTCGCTGCGCCGCTCGCTGCTGTTCACCGGCGTGCGCGTCAATTCCTACGCCAATGTCGAGAACGCCGTGATCATGCCCTATGTGAATGTCGGCCGCGGTGCGCGGCTGAAGAACGTCGTGATCGATCGCGGCGTCGAGATTCCGGAAGGGCTCGTCGTCGGCGAGGACCCGCAGCATGATGCCCAGCGCTTTCGCACCACCGAGCAGGGCATCTCGCTCATCACCCAGCCGATGCTCGACAGGCTCAATACATGACGCCTGTTCGCGTCCTCGCGGTCGCTTCCGAAGTCTATCCCATCGTCAAGACCGGCGGCCTCGCCGATGTCGCCGGTGCGCTGCCGGTCGCGTTGAAGGCACACGACGTCGAGATGCGCACCTTGATGCCGGGTTATCCCGACGTGATGCGGATTGTCGCCGGCACGCAGGAAATCTGGCGCTGGCCGAACTATTTCGGCGGACCTGGCCGGCTGCTCGCAGGCTCCTACGACGGGCTCGACCTGTTCGTGCTCGACGTGCCGCATCTCTATGCGCGGCCGGGCAATCCCTATGTCACCCCTGATGGCGTCGACTGGCCGGACAATGGCCTGCGCTTCGCGGCGCTGTCGCGCGTCGCCGCCGATATCGGCCACGGCCTCGTGCCCGCGTTCGTGCCGGATGTCGTGCACGCCCATGACTGGCAGGCCGGGCTCGCGCCGGCCTATCTGCACTATGACAATCGCCCGCGGCCGGCCACCGTGATGACCATCCACAACATGGCCTATCAGGGCAAGTTCGCACGTGAGCTGATCGGGTCGATCGGCCTGCCCTGGGGCTCGTTCAACGTTCATGGCCTCGAATATTTCGGCGGCATCAGCTTCCTGAAGGCCGGCCTGCAATTCGCCGACCGCATCACCACGGTGTCGCCGACCTACGCGCGGGAGATCCAGAGCGACGAAGGCGGCATGGGGCTCGGCGGTCTCTTGCGCGAACGCGCGCATGTGCTGAGCGGCATCCTCAACGGCATCGACATCTCGGTGTGGAATCCGCAAGCAGATCCGCACATCGCCTACCGTTACGGCGCCGACGAGCTCACGTTCCGGGCCGCCAACAAGGCGGTGCTGCAGCAGCAATTCAATCTCGATTCCTCGGACGAGGCACCGCTGCTCGGCGTCATCAGCCGGCTGTCGTGGCAGAAGGGGCTCGATCTCCTGCTCGAGACCATTCCGACTATCTTGGGCGAAGGCATGCAGCTCGCGCTGCTCGGCAGCGGCGACCGCGATCTCCAGGACCGCTATCAGGCTGCGGCCCGCGCCAATCCCGGCCGGATCGGCGTCGTGATCGGCTATGACGAAATCCTGGCGCACCTGCTCCAGGCCGGATCGGACGCGCTGATCGTGCCCTCGCGTTTCGAGCCATGCGGCCTGACCCAGCTCTGCGCGCTGCGCTATGGCGCGGTCCCGATCGTCTCGCGCGTCGGCGGGCTCGAGGACACTATCGTCGATATCGGCGAGGCCGACGCATCCGGCCGCGATGCCACCGGTTTCAAGTTCGCGCCTGTGACGGCGGAGGCCCTCGCCGGCACGCTGCGCAAGGCCAACACCGCCTTCCACGACAAGCAGACCTGGCGGCGTCTGCAACGCAACGGCCTTGCGACCGACGTCTCCTGGCGCAACCGCGCCGGCGACTATGCCGCGCTGTATCGCAGCCTGATGACGGAGCGCGCCTGAGGCGGCCAGGCCCGCGGCCCCGGAAGCACGATCCTCGCCGAATCCATGCTATAGAGCCGGCATGGAACCCGTCGTGATCAAGCTGATCGGCTTTGCCGCCGCCACCTGCACCACCGTGGCCTACGCGCCGCAAGCCATCAAGGTGTGGAAGACCCGCTCCACCGGCGACATCTCGCTCGGCATGTTTCTGGTGATGGTGCTGGGCCTGGCGCTCTGGCTGATCTACGGCCTGCTATCCGGCGATGCGCCGCTCGTCGCCGCCAACGCCATCACCATGGTGCTCGCCGGCGGCATTTTGTTCATGAAGCTGAAATACGGGTGAGGCTTTCTTCGCCTTTCCCTGCAAGCGGAGCGAGGGAGAAGATCATCCAAACACATACGAGGCCATCGCCACGCTCGCGACCTCGTCGACGAAGACGCGCTTGCCGACGTCGCTGCCGGCGGCGCCGGCGGCCACCATCAGCGGCAGCAGATGGTCCTCGCGCGGATGCGCAAGGCGCGCGCTCGGCGCGTTCTCCCAGTCAATCAGCATCGCGTTGCGGCGAGCGGGATCCGGGTTGCTGATCGCCTCGTTCAGATAGGCCTCGAAATCGTAGGAGACGGGCTTGGACTCCGGCCGATTGAAGCCACGCATGTTGTGATAGGTCAGCCCGCTGCCGACGATGAGAATGCCCTCGTCGCGCAGCGCTGCGATCGCCTGGCCGACCTTGATATGCTCGGCCGCATCGTAAGCAGACTTCAGCGAGAGCAGCACGATCGGCATGTCGGCGTTTGGATACATCAGCCCGAGCGGCACGAAGGTGCCGTGATCGAAACCCTGATTGGGATCTTCCCGGCAATCGAGGCCCGCGCCGACGAGCAACGCCTTCACCCTCGCCGCAAGCTCGGGCTGGCCGGGCGCCGGATATTTGAGGTGGTAGGTGTGCTCGGGGAAACCGTAATAATCATACACCATCGGCGGGTGCGCCGAGGTCGACACGGTGAAGGCATCGGCCTCCCAGTGGCCGGTGATGACGAGCACGGCCTTCGGCCTTTCGGGGAGCAGCTGCGGCAAGCGGCCGAACTCCGCGGCGGTCCTGGCATACTGCACCCGCCTGTCCTCCATGAACGGCCAGGGCCCGCCGCCGTGCGACAGGAAGAGGGTCGGAAATCGCGTCATGGGACTCGTCTCGTCGGCAATATGCGCGTGCCAGCGCCCGCGCGCTCGGCGCGAGCATAGGCGAACCGGGATGGTTAGCAAGCCGTTAACGATTTGCCGCCCAAAATCTGAGCCGTGGCCGAAGCAGTCGGCCTGAAGACAAGTGAGACGTAAGATGAAGAAGTTTGCGCGGGGGGACGTCGTCAACAGTGACAAGGGCCGCCGCGGCATCATTCGCGCCGCCTTCAAGTCGCGGGAAGGCCAGCAGTTCTACGCCGTCGAGAAGGACGGCGCGATGGACTATCTGGAGGAAGACCGACTGACCCCGCCCCCCCGCGTCGAGCTCGCGGCTTAAATCCACTCCATTTCATCGCGCTAGCGCGCGAGCCGGTCCAGACGCTCCGCGACGGGATCGTCGCCGCTCGCCATGCGATCGTTCGTGATCAGCAGCAGGCGGTCGCGGCCTGCCGCAGCGTCCCAATGCGGCAGATCAGCACCGTTGGGATCACCGCTCCTGGCGAAGTTGATCCAATAGGACCGCATGCGGCTTGCGACCTCGCGATCACCGCGCGAGAAGATGCCCGCCCCGGGCACGCCCTCCGCACCGAAAATGAACTGCAGCTCGCGCCCGTGTCCGCCTTCGGGATTGGCGCGCCGGGCCTCCGGCACATAGGCGAAGCGATAGCGAAAGGTCGCCGCACCGCCTGCGGCATGCAGGCGCGTCAGCAGTCTTGCGGGCTCGGAAAAGACCTTGTCGGTATAAAACCTTGCCGCAAGGTCCGAAGGCCTGAGCAGGTCGGGATAGAGCTCGCGCAGCTCATCGCCCGTGATGCCTGACGATGCGACGTTCTTGACATCGGCCTCGCTGTCGAAGCCGGTCTCGTCGTCGTTCGAGCCGATGATCAGGGGAATGCGGCTTTGATGTCCGGCCGCAAAGCCCGTCGCGACATCCTCGGTCACCAGACTTCCATCCATCATCGGCGCGAAGCTGCGCGGCGATTTCTCCAGCAGATGTTTCTCGGCAGCCAGCAAGCGTCGCGGCTCGGCAGCGCGCAAGTCTACCTTCGGTCCGAGCGCTGCCACGACTTGCCGGCCGACAGTGTCCGCCTCCTGCGCCGATTGCAGCCGGGCGCGAGCGGGGATCGATTGCAGAATGGCTTTCTGAAAGAGATCGCGCGATTGCGCAGACAGCATCAGAAGCGCGATCGACGTCGCACCTGCGCCACTGCCGAACAGCGTGACGTTGTTCGGATCGCCGCCGAAGGCCGCGATGTTGTCGTGAACCCAATGCAGTGCCGCGATCTGGTCCATCAGGCCGTAATTGCCGGAGCCGCCTTCCGACAGCGCGGGATAAGAGAGCCAGCCGAATGTACCGAGGCGATAATTGGCGGTCACCACGATGAGGCCAGCCTGCGCCAGCCTGGCGCCGTCGAAGCGAAGATCGTTCGCGGTGCCGCTGACGAAGCTGCCGCCATGGATGAACATCATCACCGGCAGCGGGCCGTCGACCCCGAACGGACGGAACACGTTCAGCGTGAGACAATCCTCGCCCGCATCGGGCAGCGCCGGCTGAAGGCACGGCGCGCCGTACTCGTAGGCGGTGCGCATCTCCGAACTTTCCGGCGTCGGCTGCGGCGGGCGCCAGCGCAGCGCGCCGACCGGCGGCGCCGCGTAGGCCAGTCCCTTGAACGAGGCGACCTCGCCTTCGACTGCGCCGAGCATCTGTCCTTCACGCGTCAACGCGAATGGAAACTGTCCGACCGGCTGAGCCACGGCCGAGCCGGCACAGAGCAGCGCGCAAACAGCAACAAGCGAAAGCAGGAAACGCATCTTCGAGACATCTCGATGCGCGGACGGGCTCCCTGCAGGTTATGCCCGCGACGGTCGGCGAGGCAAGTGTTGCGGCCGCCTAACGGCTTTTGCCGATGAGCTCCGCCAGCGCGCGCCGTGCGACGATGCCGAGCTCACCGAGCGTGGAGTGTCCCGCCTGCGCTGCCTCGATCAGACGCTCGGCGATGAATCTGCGGCTGTCGTGATCGCCGCCATGCGGCAATTGCCGGCACGTCTCCTCGAGGACGACGTCCATGTTCGCTTTGGTCCGCTCACTCAACTCTGGCATCACACTTGGTCGCTGCGCGTGGCTTGTAACCGCAAGCATACACAGGGGGATCGAGCATGATTAGCCCGGGTAATCACGGCCATTGTGCATCGCGATGCGTGTAGCGCCGCAACATTCACGCCGCCGCGATGCCGCCGCAAAACAACCACCAAAGATTGCACTTGCTCTGATGACAAGCTGAACCTGCAGCGATAGCCTGCAGGCAAAACAACATACGGGAGGAAATGCGATGCCTGACGCAATGGTTGCCACACGTGCCTCCGAACAGCGCGGAACCGCTCAGCAGGTCGACGTCGCCGTGGTCGGCGCCGGGTTTGCCGGCCTCTATCTTCTGCATCGCCTGCGCAAGGCCGGCTTTTCGACAGTCGCCCTCGAAGAAGCCGGCGACGTCGGCGGCACCTGGTACTGGAACCGCTATCCCGGCGCGCGCTGCGACATCCAGACCATCGACTACAGCTACACCTTCGATCCGGAACTCGAGACGGCCTGGACCTGGTCGGAGAAATACGCGACCCAGCCGGAGATCCTGCGCTATCTCGGCTTCGTCGCCGACCGCTACGACCTCAGGCGCGACATCCGCTTCGGCACCAAGGTCACCGAAGCCAGATGGGACGAGACGGCCGAGCGCTGGCTCATCACCACCGACCACGGGCCGCCTGTCTCCTGCCATCACTACATCATGGCCACCGGCTGTCTCTCGGCGCCGAAGCCGCCGGAGATCGACGGCGTCAAGGATTTCGGCGGCGAGGTCTATTTCACCGGACGCTGGCCGCATGGCGGCGTCAATCTCGCGGGCAAGCGCGTCGCCGTGATCGGCACCGGATCGTCGGCCATCCAGTCGATCCCGCTCATCGCCGAGCAGGCCGCACATCTGACCGTGTTCCAGCGCACGCCGAACTTCGCGCTGCCCGCCCATAACGGTCCCGCACCGTCGGACCGCATGAGCCTGCTGCAGTCCGACCGCGCGGCCTATCGCGAGCAGGCGCGCCAGTCGATGGCCGGCGTGCCCTATCCGCAGCAGATGGCGGTGAGCTGGCAGCTCAGCGATGCCGAGCGCCGCGCGCGCTTCGAGGAAGCCTGGGGCAAAGGCGATCTCGTCTACATCCTCACCCAGCTCTGGGCCGACCAGGCGGTCGACGTCGAGGGCAACCAGCTGATCTGCGATCTCATCCGCGAGAAGATCGCGGCGGCCGTGAAGGATCCCGAAACGGCCGCGGCGCTGATGCCGCACGACCATCCCTTCGGCGCCAAGCGCCCCTGCCTCGATACCAATTATTACGCGACCTATAACCGGCCGAACGTCACGCTGGTCAATCTGCGCCAGGAGCCGATCAAGGCGATCACCGCCAACGGAATCACGACCGGCAAGCGCAGCTTCGACGTCGACGTCATCGTGTTCGCGACCGGGTTCGACGCCATGACCGGCGCGATCCGCGCCGTGCATCCGATCACCGGGCGCGGCGGCAAGTCGCTGACCGATGTCTGGGCGCAGGGACCGCAGACCTATCTCGGCCTCACCGTCGCGGGCTTCCCGAACTTCTTCATGATCACCGGGCCCGGCAGCCCGTCGGTGCTGTCGAACATGGCGGTGTCGATCGAGCAGCATGTCGACTGGGTGGTCGATCGCCTCGCCGGCTTGCGCGATGCCGGCTTCACCACGATAGAGCCGACCGAGACGGCGCAGGCCGGCTGGAACAGGCACATGGCCGACTGCTCGATGCTGACGCTGCACCGGCTTGCCAACACCTGGTACACGGGTGCCAACGTGCCCGGCAAGGTGCAGGGCCTGATGCCCTATACCGGCGGCGTCGGCCCCTATCGCAGCATCTGCGACGAGGTGGTGAGCCGCGGTATGCTCGGCTTCAAGCTCACCGGCCCCAATGGCGCCGTGCAATGCAATGACGGCGAGGTGGTGCGGCTGCAGCCCGACGTGCGGCTGGTGCTGAACCTGCTCACCTCGCTCAATCTGCCGCCGATCGAATCGATGGGCGCGCTCGGCGCCCGCGAGTTCGTGAACGAGTTCAACAAGGGCCGCCCGGCGGGCCGGCCGATCGGCGACATCGTCGACGGCACCCTGCCCGTGACGGGCGGCGCGCTGCCGTACCGCGTCTACAAGCCGGCAAATCCGGGACCGCATCCGGTCGTGGTCTATTTCCACGGCGGCGGCTGGGTGCTCGGCGACGAGCAGTCGGACGAGCCGTTCTGCCGTGACATGGTGCGGCGGACCGGCATGATGTTCGTCAGCGTCGGCTATCGTCACGCGCCGGAGCATCGCTTCCCGACCGCGGCCGAGGACGGCTATGCGGCCACGCGCTGGATCGCCGAGCACGCCGCCGAGCTCGGCGGCAGACCGGGCCCGGTGCTGGTGGCAGGCTGGAGCGCCGGCGGCAACGTCGCCGCCGTCACCTGCCAGCTCGCGCGCGACCGCGGCGGGCCCGAGATCGCCGGCCAGCTCCTGATCTGTCCGGTCACCGACTGCACCTTCGATCGGCCCTCCTATAACGACAATGCGACGGGCTATTTCCTGACGCGCTCGCTGATGTACTGGTTCTGGGACCTCTACTGCTCGCCGGCCGACCGCACCGATCCGCGCGTCTCGCCGCTGCGCGGCAAGGTCGCCGGCCTGCCGCCCGCCTTCGTGGTGACCTGCGAGTTCGATCCCCTGCGCGACGAAGGCGTCGCTTATGCCGAGGCGATGTCGGCCGCAGGCGTCCCGGTCGAGCAGCTCAGCGCGCGCGGCCATTTCCACTCCTCCTTCACCATGGTTGACGTGGTGATCACGGGCGTGCCGGGACGGGTGCAGATGGCTGAAGCCTTGCGGCGCTTCGCCGGTCTGCCGCCGGAGGTCAGCAGCAGTGACGAGCACAACCATGGCCAGGCCAGCCCAGGGCACAGAATCGCGGCCGCGGCGAGCTGATCACGACACCGCGACCGGGAACCTTTTCCCGGCTGCTGCGTTCAGCGTGTGTGGCATTGAGACGTAGCGACAGGTGTAACCCCCGGCACGCAAATCTGCGTGCCGGGGCGTTTTTTGCATGAGGCGGGGCGATGGGGGACGTGTTTACGGAGTCAAAGGTCGATTTTGGCGCGCTTGCAGTGCTGAACAAATGGCCGTCGCTGGCCAATCAGCGCCAGCCCGACCGGGAGCCTTATCAGCTCATCGAAGGCACGCTCGACGAGTGCATCTCGGCGTTCATGGACAAGCCGGCGGCAACCCGGCACCTCTATGAGATCCGGACCGCAGCGCAGCCGCCGCTCGTCACCGAAATCCTCTCACCTGAGCACGTCATCGAGCTCGCGCGCTTGAGAGAATTTCTCTGACGGCACTTCACAGCAACGCGCAGGAACCTTCGTCCGGTTCTTCCCGTTAATGGGGATCGGAAGCCAAGTCGCGAGTGCCCTGAGGATGCTTGAAGCTGGCGTACCATCTCCCGTCGTGCCCTATGGCGCAGACCAGACCCTGTTCGTGGTGATCGATCGCCGCGACAATTCAACCGAGATCCGGATCGAACGGAGCGATCTCGAGGCCACGATCGGCGAGCTCGTCGCCGGCTGCTTCAACGATCCCATCAAGGTGATTTCGTTCAATACGCTCGAACATTGGATGAAGGACATCTCGACCGACGTCGCCGGCGAGATCCGCGCGCGCTGCGATATCGATGGCGTGACGATGCCGGACTATCTCAGCGACTTCGTCGAGAGCCATTCCTGACGACACCACGTCGTCGATAAGCTTCACACCGCAGGCAGCAAAAAAGCGCCGCTTGCGCGGCGCTCTTCGTGTCTAATCTCAGTGGTGCCAGAACAATGCCAGCAGCAAAACGATCGGCAGCGGCACGCCAAGCAGCCAAAGCAAAGCACCTCGTCCAAAACCCATGATGTCCTCCTCTCTCTCCGTGTCCAGATGACGCAGGAGAGGCGAAGAAGTTCCGCGCTTCGCAGGACGGACGAATGCGCTCAGAGCATGGTTTACGGAAGTTATGCGCGCCGATACTTGCCGGTGATGACCTCGATCTCGCGGCGGCGCTCGTCGGCAAAGGTCAGGAGCTTTTCGATCGTGAGCGTATCCGTGATCCGTTTGGCGAGCCGCTCGGCGCGCGCGGCCTGATCTTCGAGATACTGGATCGTCTTCAAGCGTCCGCCTCCCCAACAGCCCCAAATTGTTCGGACGAGCATGGTGCTTGAGAAGCCGCTAACAGCCGGTTAAACGCGGCGGGCGAAGGCGATGTATCGAACTCATCGTACGACGTCGAGCCTGACATTGGTGATGCCCTTGTCGACCATGCCGAGCGCCTCGGCCGCGGAAGGCGAGATGTCGACCACGCGTCCGCGAACATAGGGCCCGCGATCGTTGACCCGGACGGTGACGAAGCGGCCGGACGAAACGTCGGTGACGCGCAATTTGGTGCCGAACGGCAGGCTCGGATGCGCCGCGGTCAATTCGTTCTTGTCGAACTTCTCGCCGCTCGCGGTCTCGGTGTCCGAATAGAAGCTGGCAAGGCCGTGCGAAGAGGCCTGCTTGGCCTCGACCTCGGAGCTGGGGACGCGCGCCCGGCTGATCGGCCTTGGATGCAGCGCCGCCACCCTGTGCGGCCGCTCGACGGCGGCCTGCCGGCCGGTCGCCGCCAGATCGGCCTTCTGGCGGCCGACCGGCGATTGCGCGCAGGCGGCCAGCGAGGCGGCGGCGATGATGGCGAGCAGCAGCCGGCACGGGGCTGCGAGGGAAATCCGGGCAGTTTCGGCACGTGCAATGCGAGACATGGTACGCCCCTCCGAACTGGGGCGGATTTTCGGTGGGCAATGAGGGCAGAACCTTGTCGGAACAAAAGCAGGCGTGCGGCCGCCGCCGTTTCGCGTCAGCTGTGGCGATTCCACCACAGTGACATGTTCCGAAAAGAGACAGGCCACCCGGAGGCGGCCTGCCAATCCGGCGATGTCAGTATTTCGGCTCGTACATCTGGGACTGGACCAGCGCCTTGACGTCGTTCGGCGCCGGGCCGTCCGCGAGACCGCGCTGATAGGCAACGTCCGCAACGGCCGCCGCGATGCGGACCGAGACCTCGCGGATGCGCGGCAGCGCCGGATAGAGACTGCCCTGCGCGAGGTCCTCCTTGCCGACGCAATCGGCGAGCGTAGGGGCGGCCGCCATGAACATCTCGTCGGTCACCAGCTTGGAGCCGCTGGCGATGACGCCGAGGCCGACGCCCGGGAAGATGTAGGAGTTGTTGCCCTGGCGCGGCACGAAGCTGCGGCCATTGAGCTTGACCGGATCGTACGGGCTGCCGCAGGCGAACAGCGCACGGCCCTCGGTGTAGCGATAGGCGTCCTCGGCCGAGCATTCGGCCTTCGAGGTCGGGTTGGAGAGCGCGAACACGATCGGCTGCGCGTTGAGCTCAGCCATCGCCTTGAGCACCTCGGGCGTGAAGGCGCCGCCGACCGCGGCGACGCCGATGATCGCCGTCGGCTTCAGCGTCTTGATCGCGGTGAGGAAGTCGGAGATCGGCGCCTGGTCGGCATGGGCGTAGCGCAGCTTGTGGCCGGTGACGCCGTCGCGGCCGCTGACGACAAGCCCGCGGGAATCCACCAGCCAGTTGCGCCGGAGCGCGTCCTTCTCGGAAGCGCCCTCCGCCATCATGGCCGACACCACGAGATCGGCGATGCCGGTCGCCGCCTCGCCCGCGCCGAGGAACAGGATACGCTGATCCCTGAGGTTGCCGCCGGAGATGCGCAATGCCGAGAACAGACCGGCCAGCGCCACCGCCGCGGTGCCCTGGATGTCGTCGTTGAAGACGCAGGTTTCCTCGCGATATTTGTGCAGCAGCTTGAACGCCGAATGATTGGCGAAATCCTCGAACTGGATCAGCACGCCCGGAAAAGTCTTTCGCGCGGCCTGCATGAACTCGTCGACGAAGCTGTCATAGGCTTCGCCCGTGAGCCGCCGCTCGCGCAGGCCGAGATAATAGGGGTCGTTGAGGAGCTCTTCGTTGTTGGTGCCGACGTCGAGGACGATCGGCAGGCACAGTTCGGGATGCACGCCGGCGCAGGCCGAATAGAGCGAGAGCTTGCCGACCGGGATGCCCATGCCGTTGGCGCCGAGATCGCCGAGGCCGAGGATGCGCTCGCCGTCGGTGACGACGATCAGCTTGGCCGGATAGGGCCAGTTCTTCAGAAGCTCGGCGATCTGGCCGCGATCGCGCGAGGAGATGAACATGCCGCGCGGCCGCTGGAAGATCAGGCCGTATTTCTGACAGGCGAGCCCGACCGTCGGCGTGTAGATGATCGGCTGGATCTCGTCGATATTGTCGACGACGACGCGGAAGAACAGCGCCTCGTTGCGGTCATGCAGCGCGTTCAGCGCGACATATTTTTCCAAGTCCGTCGGCAGCGCGCGCAGATTGGTGAGGACGCGCTGAGCCTGCGTCTCCATCGTCAGCACGCAAGGCGGCAACAGGCCACGCAGGCCAAGTGCTTCGCGCTCGGACGCCGTGAAGGCGGTGCCCTTGTTGAGCAGGGGATCGCGCAGCAGCGCCATGCCTTGCGGCGGATTGGACGACGTCGATTGGGCAACGACCCGGGCAGGTCTATTCACGAATTCCCCCAAAAAGCTTCACATTGAACCGCGCACATTGTCGGCCAGAGCTCCAACGAGATCAAGGACGTAGCGAACGCGGCGTCGATTGTGATCTCGCACCGCAGCGAGATTGCCGCGAACGACTGGCAGTTGCGCGAAAAAAGGTTAATGCGGCGAGGCACTCTCACGTCGGTGGCAGGTATTGGCCCTCTCCCCTCGTCATTCCGGGGCGCGACGAAGTCGCGAACTATGGTGCGCAATTGCTCACCTGAGAATCTATCGGGCCGCAGAGACGGCGGCGCAAATGGATTCCGGGTTCGCGCGCCCCGGAATGACAAGAAACCTTCAGGATGCGGGCGTGTTATGCGCGAACTATTCCGGCTTGATGTTGGCCGCCTTCACGATCGGCCACCATTTCTCGGTCTCGGCCTTCTGGAAAGCGGCGAGCGCTACCGGCGTCTGCTGCTCCGGTGGCGGAATCTCCTGCCCCAGTTCGGCAAAGCGCTGCTTGACCGCGGCATCGGCAAGTACGGTGGCGATCGCCGCGTTGAGCTTGGTGACGATGTCCTTCGGCGTGTTCTTCGGTGCCCAGATGCCGTGCCAGTAGGAAATATAAAGGCCGGGCAAACCTGCTTCGTCGACAGTGGGCACGTCGGGTGCCGAGGCAAGCCTGGTCGGCGAGGTCACCGCGAATGCCTTGATCGCACCGTTCTTGACGTGCGGCAGCGAGTTCGAGGCCTGGTCGAACATGATGTCGATCTGCCCCGCCACGAGATCGATCATGGCAGGCCCCGCGCCGCGATAAGGCACGAACTGGAAGTCGGTGCCGGTCTTGTCCTTGAAGAAGACGCCGGCGACATGCGCGCCCGTGCCGGCGCCCGCCGTCCCGGCGGTGGCCTTGCCGGGATTGGCCTTCAGCCAGGCGATCATCTCTTTCAGGTTGGCCGCCTCGAGCGACTTCCTGCCGACGATGAGCTGCGTTCCCATCGCGATCAAAGCGACCGGCTCGAAATCGTCGACGACGTCATAAGGCAGCTTGAGGATCGCCCCGTTCAGCACATGGGTGCCCCAATGGCCGATCGTGATCGTCGTGCCGTCCGGAGCCGCACGCGCGACGCGGGCGCCGGCGATGCTGCCGGAGGCACCGGCCACGTTCTCGACCACGACCGTCGTGTGCAGCTCGGCGGCGATCCGTTCCGACAGGATCCGCGCCAACGTGTCGGTCGGACCTCCCGCCGCGAATGGTACGATGAGGGTGATCGGGCGGGACGGAAACGGCTGCGCGTAGCCCGGCGCAATCCACGCCGCAGATCCGACCAAGGCGCACAAGACGATCACACAGCCGCGCAAGGCGGCCCACAGCCCTCGTATCATTCCACCCGACCCATTTCTATGCCCGCATGTTGGCAGCGGGCTGGAGGCTGAGTGAACGCTGCCGGGCGGGCAGAGGCAAGCCGGAAATTTCCGCCGAACGACTATCCGGCCGCGCGCCGCGGTGTCAGGCTGACGGCGCCATCGGCCGGCGGCGCGATGTGCATCAAGATGGTCTGGGTGGCGGATGCGACCTCGATGCCGTTCTGCTGGAAGCGCAGCTTCATGCGGCGGTTGAATTCGCGCTGAACCGGCCAGCGTCCGGCCTCGGTGCAGCGGATCTGGCCGACGATCGACACCATCGCGCCGTCGACCTTGTCGATGCCCCACAGGTCGAGATCGCCGCGGATCAGCGCACGGAATTCAGGCTCGCGGCGCATCTCGTCGACGATGTCCTTGAGGATCTGGCCGGCGCGATCAGTGTCTTCCTTGTAGGCGACGTTGACGCTGACCGAGGCGTTGCCGGCGCCGCGGCTCGCATTGGTGATGGTCGTGACCGCGCTGAACGGCACGATGTGCACGGCGCCATCGCCCGCGCGCAGGCGGATGGTACGGATCGAGACGTTCTCGACCACGCCCGAGAGTCCCGACACGCTGACATTGTCGCCGACCTGCACCGTGTTCTCCAGCAGCAGGAAGAGCCCGGTAATGAGGTCCTGCACCAGCTTCTGCGAGCCGAAGCCGATGGCGATGCCGACGATGCCGGCGCCCGCCAGCAGCGGCGCGACATTGACCCCGATCTCGCTCAGCGCCGTGAGACCGACGATTGTGGCGATCAGGCAGAGCAGCGCGGTGCGCAGCATCGGCTGGAAGGTGCGCAAGCGCGCGGCACGGGCGTAGTGTCCATCCCGCGAGAGCGTATTGATCTGGCGGTCCAGCAGCGCGTTGCTGGCTTCCCAGATCGCCGCCGCGATGAACACGGCGAGACCAATCGTCACCACGGCCGAGATCAACCGGCTGCCGATCTGGCCGCCATAGAACCAGACGATGGCGTCGACGCCCCAGACTTCGAGCACGGCAACGAAGCCGATGAAGGCAATCACGCCGGAGATGATCTTGCGCAGCAGCGGCAGATAGCGGTTGGCGCGGATCTCGAGGCCCGGAAAACGCTGGAGGATCTCCGGCTTGATGCGGAAGCCGCGGTCGATCAGGCTCAGCGTCAGCATGATGGCGATGCGCGTGATCAGGGCGACTGCGATCGTGCCGACGAAATATTGCAGCAGCAGCGAATAGCCGTTGCGGATGTTGAGTGCCCACACTGCCCAGAGCGCGAGATCGAGCGCGATGGCGAGATAATGCCAGCCGCCGGCAATGCGGTTGCGCAGGCGGGCGGCGATGCCCTGCCGGTCGGCCGGTGCGCGGATGGCTTCGGCGACCTGGCGGCGGCATTGCAGGATGATGACGACGACGAAAAGATGCACCACCAGCATCACCATGCGGAGCAGCGCGGCATAACCGGCGCGATGGAGACCGAGCAGCAGCGCCACGTTGGCGAAGGCGATGCCCGAGACGCCGACACCGACGATGCGGCGCGCCCAGATCTCGATATAGGCCGCGGTCTCGGCCCGCACCGGAAACAGGCCGAACGGTCCCGCCAGCGCACGGACCACGCAGATGAGGCCGCGCGAGAACGCATAGGCATTGGCAACCGCGAGGATCACGAGGCGAACGGTCGTGGGCTCCCCGATCTCCGTTCCGAGCAGCGCGGAGGCGACGCCCATGAAGGCGAACACCGGAAGCAGCTCGAGCACGAGGCGCCCGAGCACGAAGGGCAGCCGCAACATGATCTGCCAGACCCGCGCCAGACTGTGGCGGCGCTGGTGCAGTTCGGGCGCCGGCGTGACGTCGGCGACCGATGAGGGCGGATCGGCAATCGGCAGCGCCTGCGCCGAAAGTCGCGCCGCTTGCGGCACGCGGCCCTCCAGGAACGCAACAGGACGTCGGATCAGGCGGAAGATCACCCATTCGGCCGAGAGGGCGCAGCCGAGCACCAGTGCGAGCTTCCAGGCGATCTCGATCAGCAGATTATAGGCCGCGGGATCGTTCGCGGTGCGGACGATCCAGTAGTAGAACGCCGGGAAATGCGTGAGCGTCCGGGCTACGCTGGCAATCTCGCTCGATATCGCGCCGATCTCCTCCGACACCGTGAGCAGGAGTTGCGCACCGAGGCCGTCGGCAGCGAGCGGGATCGGCGACTTCTGCTCGGGCGCGGGCGGCTGCTGACCGGATGCATTGGCGATCGCGCGCAGCGTATCGATCATCTGCGCACGTTTCTTGTCGTCCTGCAGCGTCTCCAGCGCTCGCTTGGCTTCCTCAGGCGACAATGCGGCCGCATCATTCGTCGCCGGCCGGGGCGTCTCGGCGCGGACGCCGGAGAGAGAGGAGATGGCGAGGAAGAGGGCGGCGAGGAATGCCGGGACAAGCTTATGCGACACGAGGATTCCCTGGAAAAATGAATGCGCCGTCGGCATCGGAGACGATCACCGCCGAACCGCGCGCGTCATGTCGGATGCCAGCTATTCGCCCCGGTCCTGTGTCGGAAATGGGCCAGCGTGACGACATTCTCTTGGCATTTACCGCAATGCGAAGATGGGAACCGCAACATCGGCGGAGTCGAGATGCCAACGGACCGCGATCCGTCATTGCAAGATCACCGCGGTTCGACGTTACGAAGAGGTCGTCATGCCCGCGCTTGTCCCGGGCATCCACGGTCTTCGTGCCAGACAGCAAGCCGTCATGGCCGGGCCGAGCCCGGGCATCGCGGTAGGCGACCAGCGTTAACGCGCAGGTGACGCGTGATGTCTCTCCCCGTCATTCCAGGCGTCGGCCCCGAAATGACAGCGGAGAGGAACGAGGAGAAACGGGGATATCGAATCCCATCCATCGCGGCGGCCTCGTCACAGCCATCCGACACGATCGATGTCACGCAAAATACAGCGCCGGGAAGGTAGGGGCTCTGCCTTACTGATGCAGCCCACTAAACCTTGACCCGGCGTGCCGTTCGCGGTTTCTGCCGCTATGCGATAATCCGAACGAGCTCCATCGCAATTAACGCGGCTGGATTTGCGGAGGTGGCGTCATAGACCTCCCCTTGCTCATGGAATGAACGTTGCGCGTCGCTTGTTTGCGACCAGCACTATGCTCCTCCTGTGACACAAGACTGTCAAGCGGGATCAATCGTGCAGGCATCAAATGTGAAGTGCGCAGCTGAGTGCTTTGACAGGGAACCGGCGAACACGATCATATCGGATCGCCTTGCTCACATTGGACTCCGGCGAGCATCCGGATCTGATCAAGGGGCCGCTGCGGGATCTCGGTTATGTCGACGGCAAGAACCTCACCTTCATTCATCGCTCCGCAGAGTGCAGCGCCGTGGACCGAGCAAACTCGGCGTTTGATGGTCGCCACGGAGGCCGGGGGCGCGCGGATATCGAGCGGGGCAATGATGACATCATACCCCTGATTTGCCCGACGCCGCAAATCGACTTCGAAAAATCAGCAGCCGTTCCCAGCCGCTAGCAAGCCATTGATTTTGCTGCCGCCGGCTACTGTGCATGGGGTTGTTTTCGCGATTTCTTGGTACCGCCCCTTTTTTCTTCCTTCTCCAGCGCTGCGCGCACCTCGGCGAATTCCCGAAGCGAGGCCTTGTCGGCGCGGGGAAAGCGCAGATCCAGCTTTTCGAGCGCAGCATTGATCACCGATCCGATCACGACGCGCGCGAACCATTTGTGGTCGGCGGGCACGACATACCACGGCGCATGGGGCGTCGAGGTGTGGCGGACGATGTCCTGGTAGACCGCCTGGTAGCGCGGCCACAGCGCGCGCTCCTTGATGTCGTCCATCGAGAACTTCCACTGCTTGGACGGGTCCTCCAGCCGGTCGAGGAAGCGCTCGCGCTGCTCGGCCTTGGAGACGTTGAGGAAGAATTTCAGCACCACGGTGCCGTTGCGGCAAAGGTAGCGCTCGAACGCCGAGATGTCCTCGAACCGCTCCTTCCAGATGCTCTTGGTGACGAGCCCTTGCGGCAGCTTCTCCTTGGCGAGGAGCTCCGGGTGCACCCGCGTCACCAGGCACTCCTCGTAATGGGAGCGGTTGAAGATGCCGATATGGCCGCGCTCGGGCAGAGCGATCACGTGGCGCCAGAGGAAATCGTGGTCGAGCTCCTTGCTGCTCGGCGCCTTGAACGCATGGACTTCGCAGCCCTGCGGGTTGATGCCTTCGAAGATCGCCTTGATCGCACTGTCCTTGCCGCCGGCATCCATGGCCTGGAACACGATCAGGAGCGACCAGCGGTCCTGGGCGTAGAGCTTCTCCTGAAACTCGATCAGCCGCTTCTTGTTGGCATCGAGAAGCGCCAGCGCCTTCTCCTTGTCGAGATCGCCCTTCTCGTTGGTCTTGTAGTCCTTGAGATGAAACTTGCCCGATCCATCGTAGCGGAATGGCGTGATGTAGCGGTCAAGCTCCTGGACGAGCGGTTTGGACGACTTCTTGCTCATGAGCGCGGGGCACCTTGCGTTGCGGCTTCAATCGGTCAAGCACGCTACCAAGGATGCCCTTGGGAAGGAATATGATGAAAAGCACGAGCAGCACGCCGTAGACGAGATTGTCCCAGCCGACCGCCTTGGTGCCGAAGCCGATGCGAAGGGTTTCCGCCAGCAGAATCGTAATCACGGCGCCGAAGGTCGGGCCGAGCGAGACGAACAGGCCGCCGACGATGGCGGCGAACACCATCTGTAGCGACACCGCGATGCCGCTGACGGTGTCGGGCGTGATGAACATCTGGTACTGGCAGTAGATCGCGCCCGCGAGCGCCGTCATCAGGGCGCTGAGTAGCGTGATCTTCAGCTTCTCCGCGGTGACGTCGACGCCGGCCGCGGCCGCCGCGTCCTCGTCCTCCGAGATCGCCTCCAGCGCGTAGCGCGCCATGCTGCGATCGACCCAGTGCCAGATCACGATGCCGAACAGCCAGATCCCGAGCGCGATCAGATACCAGGTGGTCTTGTCGTCGAACTGCAGCGCCAGCAGCTTGTTGGTAGAGGCGCGGTTCGGCGTATAGCCCAGCGAGCCGCCGGTGTAGTCACGCGTTGCGGTGATGACCTGGAGCACGATGCCCGACAGCGCCAGCGTCACCAGCACGAAATAGTGCCCGGTGATACGGAAGCGGAAGCAGGGATAGCCCACGATCAGTGCCAGCGCGCCGGCCGCAACCATGCTGACGGGAATGCCGATCCAGGGCGACAGTCCCAAATGATTCCAAAGCAGCGCGGTGACATAGGCGCCAATCCCCATGAAGCCGCCATGGCCCAGCGAGACCAGGCCGAACCGCCCCATCATCGACCAGGAGGTGTAGGCGAACGACCAGATCAGGATCAGCACCAGGATGTGCAGGTGATAGGGATCCCGATAGACGAACGGCAGCGCGACCAGCGCCGCGAGCCCGACGCCCCATGCTGCAAGCCGCCCCTGCAGCGTCATCGGCGCCTCGCCAGCAGGCCCGCGGGCCGGATGAACATCATGACGATGAAGAAGGCGAAGGCGAGCACATAGCCCCATTCGAGATCGGAGAACAGGCCGCCGAGCGAGATGATCTCGGCGAACACGAACGAGGCGATGAACCCGCCGATGAAATTGCCGAGCCCGCCGAGCACGCAGATCAGGAAGGTGATCGGCCCGAAGGACAGGCCGACGAAGGGATGCACGTCATATTGCAGCACCAGGAGGCAGGCGGCGAGCCCCGCGAGCGCACCGCCGAGTGCCGAGGTGATGAGATAGATCCGCTTGGTGTCGACGCCCATCAGGGCCATGATCTGCCGGTCCTGCGAGATGGCGCGGATCGCGGTGCCGGTGAAGGTGCGCGTCATGAACAGATAGACCGCGACCATGCCGACCAGCGCGGCCAGAAAGGACAGGAGACGGGCGTAGCTGAAATTCATGTCGCCGAAGGCGAGCACCGGCAGGCGGATGCCGAGGTTGCGGAAATCGATGCCGAAGGCGACGGTGGCAAAGCTCTGCAGCACGAACAGAACGCCGCCGGTCGCGAGCAGCTGGTTGATCGGCGGCGCCGTCAGCAGCGGCGCGATCACCAGGTAATGCAGCGCCGCGCCGAGCACCGCGACCAGCAGGACCGTGAGCGGAGCCGCGATAAAATAGCTGACGCCGTAGTACTGCACCATGAAATACATGGCGTACATGCCAATCATCACCAGCTCGGCGTAGCAGATCCAGGTCACGTCGATGACGCCGAAGATCAGGTTGAGCCCGAGCGCGAGCAGCGCCAGCACGCCGCCGAGCAGGATGCCGTTGATCACGGCCTCGAGCAGGTAGATGTCGAAAATGTCCAGGAACGCCTGCATGCCCATCACACCCCGAGATAAGCTTCCTTGACCGTGTCGCTCGCCAGCATCTCGGCCGAGGTGCCCGACGCCCTGATCGTGCCCGCCTCGATCAGATAGGCGCGATCGACCACTTTCAGCACCTGCTGCACGTTCTGCTCGACGATCAGCACCGTCAGTCCGCTGGCCCGGATCCGCTTCACCAGCTCGAACACCTGCTGCACCACGCCCGGCCCCAGCCCCGCCGAGGGTTCGTCGAGCAGCAGCAGCTTCGGATTGGACATCAGCGCGCGGCCGATCGCGCACATCTGCTGCTCGCCGCCGGACATGGTGCCGGCCATCTGGTGCCGCCGCTCCTTCAGGCGCGGAAACAGGTCGAACACCACCTCGAGCCGCTCGGCATAATGAGCGCGCGCCTCCTTCATGAAGGCGCCCATCTTGAGATTATCGTCGACCGTGAGCTGCGGAAACAGCCGCCGATTCTCCGGGACATGGGCAATGCCGAGGCTGACGATCTTGTGCGGCGGTGTCGCGACGACGTCGACGCCTTCCATCTTGATCGCGCCGCGCGAAGGCCGGATCAGGCCGGAGATGACGCGCATCAAGGTGGTCTTGCCGGCGCCGTTGGGGCCGATGACGCCGACGGCCTCCCCGGCCTTGACGTCGAGATTGACGTCGAACAACGCCTGGAACGTGCCATAGCCGGCATTGACGGCGCGGAGCTCCAGCATCAGGCGCCTCCCGCGCGGCGGCGCGCTTCGGCGGCCGCGGCCTGCGTGGTCTCGGCATCGGTGCCGAGATAGACCTCGATCACGCGCGGGTCGCCCGCCACCACGCTCGGCAAACCTTCCGAAATCTTCTCGCCGTGATCCAGCACCATGACGCGATCGACGACGCGCATCAGCACGCCCATGATGTGCTCGACCCAGATGATGGTGATGCCGAGCTCGTCGCGGATGTTGCGCAGCATGTCGGCGGCCTGGTCCATCTCGGCCTCGTCGAGGCCGCCGAGGCTCTCGTCCGCCAGCAGCAGCTTTGGCGCAGTCGCAAGCGCCTTGGCCAGCTCGAGCTTCTTCAGACCGGCCGCGCCGAGGCCATCGACGCTGGCGTGGCGGTCGGTCGGCAGGCCGACCATTGCCAGCGAGCGCTCGGCCGCCTCCTCGGCCTTGACACGGCTGTGGCGTCCCTGGCCATAGAAGCCGGCCAGCGCGACGTTCTCGAAGATGGTCAGGCGGCGGAACGGCCGCGGGATCTGGAAGGTGCGGCCAATGCCGCTGTTGATGATCCGGTGCGGCGCAAGGCCCGCGATCTCGGAGCCGCCGAACAGGATCGAGCCCGATGTCGGCGCCAGCGTGCCGGAGAGCATGTTGAAGATGGTGCTCTTGCCCGAGCCGTTAGGGCCGATCAGGCCGAGGATCTCTCCCTGGTCGACCCGGAACGACACGTTGTTGACGGCGGTGAAGCCGCCGAACCGCTTCACCAGTCCGCTGACTTCCAGCACCAAGGCCCTCCGCTGCTACTGGTTGCTGTAGGTGGTGCCCTTCGGCAGCGGCAGCACGGCGTCGCGCTGCGCCTGGCTCTTCGGCCACACCACATGGGACTTGTCTTCGATATACTGGATCACGACGGGGAACGAGCGCTCGTTCTGCCCGGCCATGGGCGTCCCCTCGCCGTAGAACTTCACGCCGAAGCCCAGCATGGTGCCGCCTTCTGGGATGTCGGTGTCGAGCGCCGCCTTGCGCAGCGCGTCGGGATCGACGCCGCCATACTTCTTGATGGCGCGGGGCAGCACGTCGCTCATGAACACATAGGTGTTGGACGCGCCGATGCCGACATGGGCGGAGCGGATGGCGACGCCGGGCCGGATCTTGTCGAACTCCTCGCCGACCATCTTGATGACGGACGGAAGCTTCGGATCCATGGTCTTCTGATTGGCGAGCCAGATCGAGATCGGATCGGTGTTGAAGATATAGGTGGCGTCGGCCCCCATGCCTTCCTTCAACTTCTCATAGACACCGTAGCCCGCGCCATGCCCCATCAGCGCACCGAACTTCAGGCCCTGCTCGCGGGCCTGGCGGAGCAGCAGGGTGATGTCCGGATTGTAGCCGGTGTGGAAGATAACGTCGGGCTTGGCGCGCTTCAGCTTGGTCACAAGCGGCGACAGATCAGGGGCGGTCGCCGAATAACCCTCCTTTAGCACGACGTTGAAGCCGGCCTTCTTCGCGCCGGCCTCGTTGCCCTTGGAGACGTCGACGCCGTAAGCGCCATCCTCATGGATGATGGCAACACGCAGATCCTTCGGCTCTTTGCCGAATTTCTCCTTGGCGTTCTGCGCGATGAAATCCATCGTCATCATGCCGAACTGGTCGCCGCTCGCCTGCGGGCGGAACACGTATTTGTAGCCCTTCTCATTGAACACGGCCGACGAGATGCAGGTCGTCATCCACATGAACTTCTTGAGCTGCTCGACACGGGCAGCGACCGGCACGCATTGCGCCGAGGAGAAGAAGCCGAGCACCATGTCGACCTTCTCCTGCTCGAGCAGGCGGACGGATTCGTTGATGGCGATGTCGGGCTTACTCTGGGCGTCGGCGTAGACCGCCTCGACCTTGTAGCCCTCGACGCCGGTCTTGGCGAAATGGTCGAGGACGATCTTTGCGCCGATATAGCCTAGCTCGGAGCCGCCGCCGGCGAGAGGTCCGGTCAAATCAAAGACGACGCCGATCTTGATCTTCTTGTCCTGAGCCTGGGCGGATGTCGCCAACCCGGTCGCTGATATCGCGACCACCAGCCCACGTAACAAACGGGCAGCCATGCGCAGGCGCATCAAAACCTCCCTGGACGATTGTGCATTGCATTCGTCTTGCTTTTGGTTGCCCTATCACATGGGCAGAGCGCAGGGATGTCAAGCCTCGCGCATCAGCGCGAAGCGAACTGCTGCTCGATAAAGGCCGTGACAAATCGCGGCATGGTCGGCGTGAGATCACTCATCCCGCGCACGAGATGGATGGCCGACAATTCAGGCTCGTCCTCACGGGCGAGATTGGCCTCGATCCGCGCGCGAGCCTGGTCGCCAGGCATGTCCAGGTTGAGGACCTTGATCATCGCAATCGCGCGGCCGCTGACGACGCAGTGCCAGTCCACCTCGACCGTGTAGTCGGCCGCGGTCAGGCCGGTCTCTTCCGCGAGCTCGCGGACGACGCTGCCGGGGATGTCGAGCACACCACCTTTGACGTCATTGAGGTCGGGCGTACCCGATGGGAAATAGATTCGACCGGCATTGGAGGTGTGCTGCGCCATCTCGCCCATGACGAAGGCGCCGTCGGACGTGCGCAACGCGCCCATGCCGAAACCATTGAACACGGCAGCGTCGGGAAAGCCCCAGTCGCGCCAAGCGAGAAAACTGGCGAAATCGGTCTCGAAATAGGTCGCAGCCAGATGGTCGTCCGTGAACACGGCGTCCCGCCCCAGCAGGACGCGGCCGTTCCAGAGTTTCGGCCGCTCCCGCTGCTTCTCGGCGAAATGCACCGCGATGTCGGCACGCCGCTCCTCGGCAAACGGCCAGACGAGCGGCCGCACAGCGAGATCAAGCGTCGTGACGCGATGAATGGTCAGTGACGTCATGACCCCTGACTATCAAGCCTTCGCGTCAGCTATTTGGCGTTCCCCGTGGTCTTCTTCGCCTGCTCCACGAACTTGTTGGTGAAGGTCTTGCTGACGTCGATCTTGGCATTGGCGACCTCGGGCGAGCCGACGCTGAACACCGCGAGCACGGCGTCCGCACCCTTCGGGTCCATCTTGCCGGTCTCCGAGTACATCGGAATCGTGTTCTTCAGCGCGGCGAGATAGAGATCCTTGTTCTTGCCGACCGTCTCCTCCGGCATCTTCGCCATGATCTCCTCAGGGCTGTGCGAATGGATCCAGGCGAGCGTGGCGAGGATGGCGTTGGTGAGCGCCTGCGTCTCCTTTTCATGGCCGTTGACCCAGGCTGCTGTCGAGTACAGCGCACCGCCGGGATATTCGCCGCCGAAGGTCTCGAGCGTGTCCTTCTGCGTGCGGGTGTCGGAGAGGATGCGCAGGTCCTTGTGGCTGCCCTGCAGCACGGTCACGGAGGGATCGAGCATCACGGCCGCATCGATCTGGCCCTGCTCCATCGCGGCGACCGCGGTAGCGCCGAGGCCGACACCGATCACGGCTGCGCTGGTGGGGTCGATGCCGTTCTTCTTGAGCATGTACTTCAGGAAGAAGTCGGTGGAGGAGCCGGGCGCGCTGACGCCGACCTTCTTGCCGGCGAGATCCTTGACCGACTTGATGTCGTTGGTGCGCGAGGGCGCGACCACGAGCACGAGGCCGGGATAGCGGTCATAGACCACGAAGGACTGGAGCTCCTGCTTCTTGGCGGCCAGATTGACGCAATGGTCGAAATAGCCGGAGACCACGTCGGCGCTGCCGCCGAGCACGGCCTTGAGCGCGTCCGAGCCGCCCTTGAGGTCGACCAGTTCGACATTCAGGCCGGCCTTCTCGTATTCGCCGAGTTGCCTGGCCAGCACCGTCGGCAAATAGCACAGGCAGGAGCCGCCGCCGACCGCGATGGTGACCTTGCTTTGCGCCGCGGCAAAGCCCGTGGTGAGCGTCAGCGCCAGCAGCGCGCCGGCGAGCCTGGCAATCGTGTTCTTCATTGGTTTCCTCCGTTCGGCCGGCGGCACCATAGAGCAGCCCGGCTGGCTTGAGAAGCGCTGCCGAAGTGGGCTGGCCATCGATCCTTCGGCGCAATAGCATGCGCGGACAATAACAATTCCTGATGGGGAGGATCATCCATGAATCGCTTTGTTGCCGGACTGTCGATTGCAGCCGCCTTCATCGCCGGATGCGGCGCAACTTACCTGCTCGGGCCGGCGCTCGCGGCCGAGAGCATCACCGCGCAGATCATCCATACCGGCGAGATGGAAGGCGACGCGCTGGGCCCCGCCAACAAGGTCGGCTACCGCTCCAAGACGTTCATGACCGCCGACGGCGCCACCGTCTCGATCCAGGTCGGCAACGTGCCGAAGCACCTGCATCCCAACACCAACGAGATCCAGTACATCCTGGACGGGACCGGGACGATCTGGCTCGGCGACAAGGAAGTGACGGTGAAGCCGGGTGACCTCGTGATCATCCCCAAGGGCACACCGCATGGCGGCACCAAGCCGATCAGCGGCCAGGTCAAGGCCATCGCGATCAAGACCCCACCGCAGGCGCCCGACGACGTCAAGCTGCTGGATTGAGCGCTCGGTGTCCAACTCTCCCTAACGGACAGGTGGACGACGCACCTCGGTTGGCATCGACGTAACCAAAAGTCCTTTCGCCTAGCCCCGCCCGTCCGACGCGGTCGGCCGCCAGACCAACAGACGCCGCTCGACCAGCGTCACGCCATAGTCGATCAGGATGACGAAGGCCGACAGCACGAACATGCCGGCGAATACGCCGGCGACGTCGAACACGCCCTCGGCCTGCTGGATCAGGTAGCCAAGCCCGGCCGCCGATCCCAGATATTCGCCGACGACCGCGCCGACCACGGCGAAGCCGACGGAGGTGTGCAGCGAGGAGAACATCCAGGACAGCGCCGAGGGCCAATAGACGTGCTGCATCAGCTGTCGCTCGCTCATGCCGAGCATGCGGCCGTTGTCGAGCACGGTGCGGCTGACTTCCTTGACGCCCTGATAGACGTTGAAGAAGACGATGAAGAACACCAGCGTCACGCCGAGCGCGACCTTGGACCAGATCCCAAGCCCGAGCCACAGCGCAAAGATCGGCGCCAGCACGACGCGCGGCAGAGCGTTGACCATCTTGACGTAAGGGTCGAACACGGCCGCCACCAGCGGCTGGCGCGCAAACCAGAAGCCGACCAGGACGCCGCCGAGCGAACCGATTACGAAGGCGAGGATCGATTCCGCCAGCGTGATGCCGAGATGCTTCCAGATCACGCCGGAGACGAACCATTTCACGATCTGGCTGAACACGTCGAACGGGTTGGAGAAGAAGAACGGCGGCAGCAGGATTTTGCCGAACATCGGCACGGTCGACAGCACCTGCCACAGCACGATGCAGACGACCGCGACCAGGACTTGCAGCGCAAACAGCGTCGGCCGCGACATCAGACCGCCTCCGCCGCTTGCGTGGACTGGGCGTAGCCCTTCATCACCTCGTCCTTGAGCACGCTCCAGATCTCGCGATGAAGCTCGTGGAATTCCTTGTCCAGCCGCACCTCGAAGATGTCGCGCGGGCGCGGCAAGCTCCCCCGCCAGTCGCCGATGATCCGCGAGGACGGCCCGGCCGACATGATCACGACGCGGTCGGCGAGCGCGATCGCCTCTTCGAGGTCGTGGGTGACGAACAGCACCGCCTTGCGGTCGGCGTTCCAGAGATCGAGCAGCAGATTGCCCATCACTTGGCGGGTCTGCGCATCGAGCGGGCCGAACGGCTCCTCCATCAGCAGGATCTTCGGATCGCGGATCAGCACCTGCGCCAATGCCACGCGCTTGCGCTGGCCGCCCGAGAGCATGTGCGGATAGCGATTGGCAAAGGCGCCAAGACCGACGGAGGTCAGCCATTGCTGCGCCCGCGGCAGCGCTTCGGCCCGCGGCGTGCCCTTGATCTCGAGGCCGATCGCGACATTGTCGAGCGCGGTTTTCCACGGGAACAGCGCGTCGGCCTGGAACAGATAGCCGGCATCCCGGTTCAGCCCGACGAGCGGCCGATCGAAGATCCTGACGCTGCCGGCGGCGGGCTTGAGCAGCCCGGCTGCGACGTTCAGCAGCGTGGATTTTCCGCAGCCCGTGGGCCCGACAATGGCCACGAACTCGCCCTGCGCAACCGTGAGATGGGCTTTCTCCACCGCCGTATAGACCCGCCCGTCCCCGAGCCGGAACGCAACCTTGGCATCTTCCAGCGCCACTGCCGTGGGCGTCGACATCTGCTTCCTCCGAATTTCGCTTGATGCCTTAGCCGCTCGCGCGGCCAAGTTCAATCAAGCCGCCAAGCGTGCTACGCATGCCGTTCTGCCGCGCTCTTACCCTCCTCTGGAGGGGAGGGTAAGAGAAAAGAGAGCTCACCTACGATGTCTTCCAAGCCGGCGATCAGCTACCAGCACGTCACCAAGCGCTTCGGCTCCCTTGCTGCCGTCGACGACGTGTCGCTCGACATTGCCGAGGGCGAATTCCTGGCCATCGTCGGCGGGTCGGGCTCCGGCAAGACCACGCTGCTGCGGCTCGCCAATCGGCTGATCGAGGCCGACGGCGGCATCATCACGGTCGAGGGCGAGGACGTGCAAAGTGTCGATCCGGTCGCGCTGCGGCGGCGGATCGGCTACGTGTTCCAGAGCGGCGGCCTGTTTCCGCATTTGAGCGTTGCCGACAATGTCGGAATCACGCCGAGGCTGCTGGGCGAGCCGGCGCTGGACATCGCAATGCGTGTCGACGAATTGCTGGAGCTCGTACAGCTCGACCGTGAGGCGCATCGCGACCGTCTGCCGGAGGCGCTCTCCGGCGGCCAACGCCAGCGCGTCGGCGTGGCGCGGGCGCTCGCGGCGAGGCCTCGCATCGTGCTGATGGACGAACCGTTCGGCGCGCTCGATCCCCTCACCCGCGATGCGCTCGGCGACGATTATCGTTCGCTGCATCGCAAGCTCGGCTTGACCACCGTGATGATCACCCACGACATGACGGAGGCGATCCTGCTCGCCGACCGCATCGCGGTGATGCGCAGCGGACGGCTGCTCGCGCAGGGCACGCCGGCCGAGCTGTCGAAGAGCAGCGATGCTTACGTGCTCGAGCTGTTGCGCACGCCGCGCCGCCAGGTCGAACGGCTGAACGCGCTGCTGCCAAGCGGTGCGGCATGAGCCTCCTTGCCGATCCGCGCTGGGGCGAGGCGTTGGCGCATCTGCCCGATTATCTCGGCAACCACGTGCGGGTGAGTCTCGCCGCGCTCGCGCTCGGTCTCGCCGTCAGCCTGCCGCTGGCGATCCTGACGCGCAACCGCCCGGCGCCGCGAGCGATCCTGCTCGCGATCGCCAGCATCGTGCAGACGGTGCCGGGTCTGGCGCTGCTCGCGCTGTTCTATCCGCTGCTGCTGCTGGCCGCGTCCCTGACGCTGGCCTCATTCGGCGTGTCCTTCTCGGCGTTCGGCTTCCTGCCGGCGATGCTGGCGCTGGCGCTCTATTCGATGCTGCCGGTGCTGCGCAACGGCATCACCGGGCTCAACGGCATCGATCCCGCGCTGATCGAGGCCGCCAAGGGCGTCGGCATGACCGCGCGGCAGTCGCTGGTGATGGTCGAGCTGCCGCTGGCGCTGCCGGTGATGATGGCGGGCATCCGCACCGCCGCCGTGTGGGTGATCGGCACCGCGACGCTGTCGACGCCGATCGGGCAGACCAGTCTCGGCAATTACATCTTTGCAGGGCTTCAGACCCAGAACTGGGTATTCGTGCTGTTCGGCTGCCTGGCCTCGGCCCTGCTCGCGCTCGCCGTCGATCAGCTGCTCGGCCTGATCGAGGGTGGCCTGCGCCAGCGCAGCCGCGCCCGCACCGCGCTCGGCGCAGCGGGCATCGCAGCGCTGGTCGCCGCCACGCTGGTCCCGTCGATGGGGCGGTCGTCGCAAGGTTATGTCGTCGGTGCCAAGACCTTCGCCGAGCAATATGTGCTGTCGGCCTTGATGAGGGACCGCCTTCAGGCCGCCGGACTGTCCGCGACGGCACGATCGGGCCTCGGCTCGAGCGTGATCTTCCAGGCGCTGAAGGCCGGCGACATCGATCTCTATGTCGATTATTCCGGCACGCTCTGGGCCAACCAGCTGCATCGCACCGACATCAAACCGCGTGCCGAACTGGTCGCGGAGCTGAAGAGCGCGCTTGCGAAAGACAACATCACCTTGCTCGGCGAGCTCGGCTTCGAGAATGCCTATGCGCTGGTGATGCCCAGGACACGCGCCGAGGCGCTTCATATCCGCACCATCGCCGATCTCGCCGCGCATGCGTCGACGATGTCGATCGCCGGCGACTACGAGTTCTTCTCGCGCCCCGAATGGGCGGCACTGCAAAAGGCTTATGGCCTGTCGTTCCGGGGCCAGCGCCAGATGCAGCCGGATTTCATGTATGCGGCGGTCGCCAGCGGCGAGGTCGACGTGATCGCCGGCTACACCAGCGACGGCCTGATCGCAAAGTACGGTCTGGTCACGCTCGACGATCCCAGGAACGCGATCCCGCCCTACGACGCCATCCTGCTGCTTGCGCCGAAGCGCGCCGGTGACGAGCGGCTGCGGGCCGCACTCAGCCCGCTGCTCGGCAAGATCGACATCGCCACCATGCGCGAGGCGAATCTGCGCGCCAGCGGCAACGACGCGAACTCGTCGCCCGATGCTGTGGCGAAGTGGTTCTGGGAGAAGATCAAGCAGTAGGCTTGCAGCGAGACCCGTCATCCTGAGGCGCGAGCGATGGGGCGCAGAGCGCCCCATCGGGAGCCTCGAAGGATGAGCGGCCACGCTGCAGCCGGGCTGTCGCCCTTGGAGGCTCACCAAGCGGCGCGCCGCTTGATGAGCACCTCAGGGTGACGGTCGAACGGGTGCGTCTACGATCCGAGCGAAAACCTACAGCCCTCTGATCATCCCCGCCTCGATCAGCAGGCGGTTCAATCGCCGCGCTTCAGCGCCGTCCTTGCAGCTGTAGAAGGCGCCCTTGCAGCGGAGCATGATCTGCTTCTGCTCGGCGAAGGACGGGTCGAGCGGGATGCCGGCGGCCTCCTGGATGACCAGCGGCAGATAGGGACCGTCGATCGTGTCCATCACGGCCTCGCTTCTGACCGGCTCGAAATTGACGGCGTCGATCGCGTAATAGGTCGCGTAGAGGCGCGGATCATAAGCGTCCAGCTTCTTGCCGAGCGCGCCCTCATCGAGCCCGGGCTCGAGGATCTGCGGCGCGAACTCCGGCTGATGATCGCCATAACGCACGATCAGGAAAGGCTCGCCCGGAAAATTCTTCTTCAGACCTGCGATGAACGCCTTGTACTGCTCGGCGCTCATCGCCTGCCGCCGCAGATATTCGTCGATCGACGGCACATTGCCCGGCGCGCGCCAGTTCGGCAGCAGGTCCGGACGGAAGCGCGTCTCCCAGGGGAAATGATTGGCGCCGAGATAGATGAAGGTGAACAGCGGCTTGTTTGGCGGCTGCTGGCCCATCAGCTGGAGCGCCTTGTCGTAGAAGAAGCTGTCGGGCTCGACGTCCTTGGCGCCGAGATCCTTCGAGTCAAAGAAGCGCTCGATGCCGGTCGTCATCTGGAAGCTGCGGGCGCCCATGAAGCCGCCATGGGCGGGATAGAGCGACATCGTGTCGTAGCCGCAACGGCGCAGCGCGAGCGGCAACCCGCGCTCGACGCGGTTCGAGGCGATGCGTGTGACGAAATAGGCGAAGCGGCCGAACGAGCGCGAGGAGAGCCCCGCGAGCACGTTGTACTCGGTGAACCAGCTCGGCCCGCCATTGCTCTCGGCCAGGAATGTGCGCTGCTTGCCGTCCCAGGATTTGAAGTGGCCGCCATAGCCTTGCGGCACCTTGATGCCCTGGGCGGCGCGGATGTCGAAGCTCGATTCATCATGGATCATGATGATGTTCGGCCTGCGGCCGGCAGGATGGCAGGAATCGACCAGCGGCATGTTGAGCCGCTCATTGGTCGCAGCGGCCGATTCCATGAAGCCGTATTGCACGAAGTCGGAGACCGAGCTGACGCCGGAGCGGAAGAATTTCGAGAGATAGCCGTCGTCGTAATAGCCGCGCCAGGCTTCGTCCGGATGATAGAGCGAATAGCCGACCAGCGCGGCGAGGCAGGCCAGCTTGCAGGCCAGCGCCGGCAGGCGGCGGATGCGGAACGGATCGAGCCACCACAGCGCATACATCAGCGGCAGCGTGACGAGGCCTGCGAGGATCACCGACCAGCGTAAATTCGGGAAGATCGTGAACAGGAAAGCGACGGTGTCGCGGTCGATCATCATCAAGTCGATGAAGTTGACCGTCATCTGCACCACGTCGTGCTTGAGCCGCGACAGCAGCACCAGCACGACGACCATGGTCAGCGACAGCGCGCCCGACAGTGCCGGGCGGCGCAGCAGCGTGATCCAGAAGAAGTTGAGGATGCCCCAGGCCAGTACGAAGGACAGCCGGGAGCCGAAATCGGTCTCGGTCTCGTACATCAGCGCGAGCGCCGCCAGATGCGGCGCTGCAACGGCGAGCAACCGCCAGATGCCGAGCGCGGCGACGCTCGCCAGCACGGCGGTCGTGGCAGAAGGACCTGGATTGGGCGCGGACGCCATCGAGGACACGCAACTCTGGTCCGGTGCTGTGATGCCAAGCCGTCTGGCCGGCCCGAACGCGACCAGGGGCTCCGGCGCAGCCGGACGCCTGCACCTTGTCACAAAACTGTAACGGAACAGTCAAGAACAGGCAACGCGTGCCGTGACCCGGGCTTCGCTTCTGGTGACTTACGGCAAAGAGGACTTCCCCCTCTGCCGCTGCCCTCGGCCGTCATCGCCGCGGCGCAGGCCGGTCGGCTAAATGCCTTCGACGCTGACCAGCCGGGCAGAGCTGCAGGCGTCCCGGATGGACTTGAGGCCCTGATACGTGGGGCCATGGTAGAACTCCTCCCAGGCCGCGACGGATGGGAATTCAAGGATGACGATCCTGCGGGGCTGCCAATCTCCTTCATAGACCTTGTGAACGCCGCCGCGTGCCAGATACCTGGCCCCCGCCGCCTCCAAGGCGGGTTTCACGCCCAGCATGAAGCTCTGGTACTGCTGGGGATCCCTGATCTCGACGTCGAAAATCACGTAGGCTGCCATTGCGATCTGCTCCTCCACTGCCCTCGAATATTGGATATTCGGACGCCACGAACAGCCCACACCGGGCTATTCGATCACCTGGTCGGCTCGGGCCAGCAGGTTTGACGGAATTGTCATGTCGAGCGATCTGGCGGTTCTCAGATTGATGATCGTCTCGATCTTGGTTGAACGCTGAACGGGAAGATCCGCCGGCTTGGCGCCCCTGACGATGCGCGCAGCATAGCCCCCGACGAGCCGCGCGGCGTCATGCGCGCTGGCCCCGTAACTCACGAGGCCGCCGAGGTCGACGAACTCGCGCTGAAAGTACAGCGTCGGCAGCCGCTGTTTTGCCGCCGCCTTGATGATCTGAACCCGGTTGACGATGAAGACGGGATCGACCGTCACGAACAGTGCATCGACGCGCGCTTGCGTCATCTCGGCAAAGGCCTGGTCGATCTCGACCGTTTGACTGGCCTTGAGCACGTGGATGGTCTTCCCGATGGCTTTGGCCGCGGCCTTTGCGCCTTCGAGCTGGGCCTCTGCAGTCGGCCTGTTCGGATTGATCAGCACGCCGATCGTTAGGGCCGCCGGGACCAGCTCGCTCACCAGCTCCAGATTTTTTCCGCCGAGCTCGCCGGCAAGCCAGGTGATACCGGTGATGTTGCCACCGGGTCTGCTCAGGCTGTCGACCAATCCGGTGGCGACCGGATCGTCTCCGGTCAGGAAGACGATCGGAACGCTCGACGTTGCCTGCTTCGCCGCAAGGGCAGCGACGTTGCCACCCATGGTAACGATCACGTCGACCCGCTGCTGGACGAGCTCTGCGGCGAGAGACGGCAGCCGACTGAATTGTCCCTGCGCCCAGCGATACTCGATGGTGACGTTGCTTGCTTCCGTAAGCCCGGCCGCCTTGAGACCTTCCTGAAATCCTGACACGACCGTGACGAATGTCTCCGGCGAACCGCTGGCCAGAAAGCCGATGGTCGGGCGGGAGGTCTGCGCAAAGCTTGGCCAAATCCAGAGCGGCGCAGTGCCGGCCGCCAGAACAAATCTGCGTCGTTTCATCTTCGCCGTATGTTTCAAACAATCAGATCAAGTATCGGCAGCCAATCTATGCGGAGCGGCGTGGTCCGCCAATGCCGATCTGGAGATCGGGGGCCTAACGCTTGGCGATCCCGGCGATGAACAGGTCGAGCACCCCTTCCGCCATCCGCTCGATCTCACCCTCCTCGACGCCCCAGCGCGGAAAGTGGCCGTCGAGATTCATCCGGGCAAGACCGTAGACCAGGGCGCGGCCGGCGATCTGGATGCGCTTGAGGTCGGCCGGCCGTAGCAGGCGCTGCTCCGCCGCCTCGGCCAGGATTTTCTCGGTCAGCGCGATCAACTCGGCATTGTCGCGCGTCAGCTCCTCGGAGCTGCCATGGGCAAAATAACGCCCGGTGGAGATGATCTCGAAATGGGCGGGATTGCGCATCGCCCAGCGCAGATAAGCGAGCCCGAAGGCGCGGAAACGGGCGAGCGGGCCGGCCGCCGGAGCCTCCCGCAGCGCAGCCTCGATCTCGGCACGAAAGCGCCGCTGCGCCTCCCCGGCCACTGCGGCCATGAGGGCGTCGCGGTTCGGAAAGTGCCGGAAAGGCGCCCCCGGCGACACCGCAGCCCGGCGCGCGGCCTCGCGGACAGAGACCTCCGCTCCCTCTGCCGCGAGCTGCAGCGCAGCATCGATCAGGACGCGGCGAAGGTCGCCGTGGTGATAAGGCTTGGCCTGGGCGGCGGGACGGCGCGCACGCGGCTTGGACTGAGGACGGGCAGGCATGGCATCTCCTAGCATCACCCGAACGTGAATGTAAGCAGCGATTACACGGTTGACCAAAGAGCGACGCCGAAATGTAATCGATGATTACATAACGAAGGAAGTCACCATGTCACAACGTCAGGGCTGGTTCGAAGGCTGGCGGCTGCTGGCCGCCCTCACCCTCAGCTTGATCGCACTCAGCCTGTGGATCGCCGCGATGCGACAGTTCGAGGTCGCGGGCGTGCGGATGGTGATCCGGTTCACCGCGCGCAGCTCGCTGCTGCTGTTCTGCCTCGCCTTCAGCGCCGCGGCGCTAGCGCGGCTGTGGCCCAATGGCTGGACGCGCTGGCAGCGCCGCAACCGCCGCTATCTCGGCTTGAGTTTTGCGGCCTCCCACACCATCCACGCAATCGCGATCAGCGCCTTCGCCTGGATGGATCCAGCCGGTTTTGCGGAGGCGACCTCGTCCGCCTCCTACATCTTCGGTGGGATCGGCTATGCCATCATCATTGCCATGAGCGCGACCTCGTTCGACCGCGCCGCCGCGCTGATCGGGCCGCGCGCCTGGCGCATGCTGCATCTTGCTGGCAGCTATTATCTCTGGCTTCAGTTCATGGTCTCGTTCGGCAAGCGCGTGCCGGCGATGCCGCTCTATGCCGCCTTCCTCATTCCGCTGCTGATCGTGCTGGCGCTGCGCATGATCGCGATGGCTCGCCATCCACGCGGGCGGGCCGTAGCGGCGGGCTAGGCGCCCGCCTCACCGTGGCAGGAAGCCGAGCCGTCTGGCGATGATGCGGTCGAGCGTCCGCTTCGGCAGCACGGCCGCGATCAGGTGGCGCACCGGGTCGGGCGTGATCTGGTAGCGCACCTTGGGGCGCGCCGCCGTCAGTGCCTCGAACACGACCTCGGCGATGCGCTCGGCCGGCAGGCCCTTGGCGCCGAGGTCCATCATGAACGCCATGACCTTGTTCAGCGCCGGCAGATAGGGCGAGTTCTGGTAGATGGAGAGATCGATCTGCTCCGCCTTGCTCCAGATCGGCGTCTTCACCGCACCCGGAGCGACGATGATGACGTCGATGCCGAACAGCATCAATTCGCGGCGCAGGCTTTCCGATAGTCCCTCGACGGCGTGCTTGGAGGTGCAGTAAGGCGCCGACAGCGGATTGCCGTTCTTGCCCGCGACTGAGCTGATCATCACGATCCGCCCCTTCGGCCCCTTCAGCGACGGATCGGCACCGAGCAGCGGCCCGAACGCCTGCGTCGCGATGACCGGGCCGATCACGTTGATGTCCATCTGGCGGCGGAAATCGTCGGCCGACAATTCGAGCACGGGGCCGGCGACCGCGACGCCCGCATTGTTGACGAGGCCCGCCAGCGTCTCTCCGCCCAGCATCTCGCGGACCGTTCGCGCGGCGGCAAGGACGGCGGCCTCGTCGGTGACGTCGAACAGGAGCGGGATAAAATTGGCGCCGAGCTCAGCCTTGAGCCGGTCGGCATCGGCCCGCTTGCGAACGCTGCCGAAGACGCGATAACCGCGGCCGATCAGGAATTTTGCAGTAGCCCATCCGATGCCGGTGGATGCACCGGTGACGACGACGGATCGCATGATCTCCCCCTGATTTCCCGTGATCATGACGGAGAAGGGTACCGGTACGCAATGGCGCTTGGTCAGCGACGAGATGGAGCGCGAGATCAGACCACGGATGAAGAGCCGAGTTCTTGGTCCTGAAGACGCAGGCGTTTTAGTGTTCGGGCGCCGCGCGGAAAATCTCAAGAACGGCGCAAAACCAAGAATGTGGTTTAAGCGTCAGTTCTTGGTGCTCGGAGAGCACTTCAACTCGCGAAGAGTTTGAATGAAGCCGCAATGCTTGGCGTGAGACGAAAAGAGCGAGACCGCTGTTTGCGATCTCGCCCGACCATAGTCGCCAAGGTTTAAGATTTGGTTTGGCGAGCGAAGCTTGTGTTTCGCTCGGCATTCCGGGGCGCGTGTTAGCGCGGACCCGGAATGACGGCGTAGCCGTCAGTTCTTGCTCTTGTCGACCAGCGCGCCCTTCTTGATCCAGGGCATCATGTCGCGCAGCTTCGCGCCGACTTCCTCGATCGGGTGCGCCGCGAGCTTGGCACGGGTCGCCTTGAACGAGGTCTGGTTGACCTTGTTCTCGAGCATCCAGTCGCGGGCGAACTTGCCGCCCTGGATGTCGGCCAGAACCTTGCGCATCTCCTTCTTGGTCTCGTCGGTGATGATGCGCGGGCCGGTGACGTACTCGCCGTACTCAGCGGTGTTGGAGATCGAGTAGTTCATGTTGGCGATGCCGCCTTCATAGATCAGGTCGACGATCAGCTTCACTTCGTGCAGGCACTCGAAATAGGCCATCTCCGGGGCATAGCCGGCTTCGACCAGGGTCTCGTAGCCACCCTTGATCAGCTCGACCAGGCCGCCGCAGAGCACCACCTGCTCGCCGAAC
Source organism: Bradyrhizobium guangxiense (assembly GCF_004114915.1). NCBI lineage: Bacteria > Pseudomonadati > Pseudomonadota > Alphaproteobacteria > Hyphomicrobiales > Nitrobacteraceae > Bradyrhizobium > Bradyrhizobium guangxiense. The sequence continues at coordinate 5,028,491 of NZ_CP022219.1, forward strand.
AGGTCGGTCTCGCACTCTTCCTTGAAGGTGGTCTCGATGATGCCGGCGCGGCCGCCGCCGACAGCCGAAGCATAGGACAGGCCGAGGTCATGGGCGTTGCCCGAGACGTCCTTGGCGATCGCGATCAGGCAGGGCACGCCGCCGCCGCGCTGATACTCGGAGCGCACGGTGTGGCCGGGGCCCTTCGGCGCGATCATCAGCACGTCGAGGTCGGCGCGCGGGTCGAGCAGGTTGAAGTGGACGTTGAGGCCGTGCGCGAACACCAGGGCGGCGCCCTTCTTCATGTTGTCGTGCAGGTGCTCGCGATAGATGTCGCCCTGGAGCTCGTCCGGGGTCAGCATCATGACGAGGTCGGCCCATTTGGCGGCTTCGGCGACTTCCATCACCTTGAAGCCGGCGGCTTCCGCCTTCTTCACCGAGCTCGAGTCCTTGCGCAGCGCAATGGCGACTTCCTTGACGCCGGAATCCTTCAGATTGAGCGCATGGGCATGGCCCTGGCTGCCATAGCCGACGATGGCGACCTTCTTGCCCTTGATCAGGTTCAGGTCGGCGTCGCGATCGTAATAAACACGCATAGGTCGTTTCCTCGTTCAGGGCCGAAATCGGCCAATGGTCAGTGTCCGAAGGGTGAAATTTGCGGATTTCGGGGGCTGTCTAGAGCATTTTCAGCCCTGAGGGAAACCCGTTTCTGCATGGAAATCCGCGACATCATGCATCCATGAAAACGGGGTAGAGGGAGGCCAGCAGCAGGATCGCCATCAGTATATTGAAGGCGCGGACCAGCCGCTCGGAGGTCAGAACCGGCCGCAATGCGGAGCCGAACAGGGCCCAGACGACGGTCGAGACCGTGCCGACAATGAGGCTGATCACGGTCTGGATCGCGATGTTGAGTGGAAATTGGGCGATCGCCGCATAGGCGGTGATGGTGCCGATCACGATTACCCAGCCCTTGGCGTTGATCCATTGGAACATCGCCGCGCCCCAGAAGGTCATCGGACCGCGGCCGTCCCCCTCCCCCGACTTGGTCGGACCGGACATGGCGATCGCGGCCGCGAGGTAGATCAGGTAGGCGGCACCGGCATATTTCAGGATGGTCTGGAGGATCGGATAGGCCAGGAACACCGAGCCGAGCCCGAGGCCGACTGCGGCGACCATGAAGGCGAAGCCGAGCACGATGCCGACGATGTGCGGGATGGTGCGCCGGAATCCGTAGGTCAGGCCCGAGGACAGCAGCATGATGTTGTTCGGTCCAGGCGTGAAATACATCACGACCATGAAGATGAGGAAGGCATAGAGCAGCGACTGAGACATATTCACCTCACGCCGTCTTCGGCAACGGTTCTTTGGGTAAGGCGTTGGGCCGCTTCGCCAGCACCATCACGGCAATACCGCCGATCACGGTCAGCATGCCGGCAAGCCGCAAGGGTCCGAACCGCTCGCCGAACGCGATGCTCGACGCAGCCGAGCCGACGAACGGCACCAGCAGCGCGAACGGCACCACTTGCGCGGCGGGATAGTCGCGCAGCAGCCGGCCCCACAGCCAATAGGCGATGCTGGTCGAAATGCCGCCGAGCGCCAGTATGCAGAGAGCCGATGTCAGCGACATGTGGCTCAGAGACGTCCAGGTCAGCGCCGGCCCATTGGCGATCAGCGCCAGAACGAATAGCGGCACGGCCGAGGCCAGACACAACCACGCGAACAGGTCGAACATCGGCACGCCGCGGGCGCCGCGCAGCAACAGATTGCCGACGGCAAAGCTGAGCGGCGAGATCATCAGCACTGCAAACGCAGCGACGCTGAAATCGTAGCCGACAGTGCCGCAGATCATCAGCAGGCCCGCCGCGGCAATGACGATGCCGAGCGTCTGCACGGGTGTCGGGCGTTCGCCGAATGCGATCGCGGCAAAGCCGATCGTGAACAGCGCCTGGCTCTGCACGACCACGCTGGTCAGCCCCACCGGCACGCCATGCGCGATACCATAGGCCTGGCTCAGGAACTGGCCGAGGAAGAGCGTGAAACTGATTGCGATCAGCAGCGACCAGGCGATTTTGGGCTTGCGAATGAACAGGCATGGGACCGCAGCCACGCTGAAGCGCAGCGCCGTCATCAGCTCCGGCGAAAGCTCGTCGAGCGCGATCCGGCTCGCCACGAAGGCAAGCCCCCAGATGATCGCCACCAGGATGGCGATGAGGATATCGGCCGGCTTCATTGTTGTTCTCGGCTCTGCCCTGTCGTGCAGCCCTGTTGTTATTCGTCTAGCCTTGCTCGCCGGCCCTTACGTGGAAGAATTGGATTTGCGCAGCAGATACGTGCCGTGCATGGGTGCGTGATAATCGGCCGAGACCAGCGTGAAGCCGACGTCGGTCAGCATCCGCTCCATCACCCAGCCGAAGGTGGAATATTCGTCGCGCATATGCGCGACAACGCTTTCGCGCGAAAAGTCGTGATTCTTGATCTGGAAGTCGGCCCATTGCTCGACGTCGCGCTCGATGGCGTCGGGCATCGAAGCGTAGACGATGTCGCGCAGATAGAAGCTCGCGCCGGGCTTCAGCGCGCGATAGATCCGCGAAATCGCAACCGCCTTCCAGAAGTCCGGCAGGTGATGCAGCGTGAACTCGCTGACGATCAAATCGTAGGATTCCGGCCGGTAGGAAAAGCTGAGCAGGCCCGCCGATTGGGTGCGCACGGGCGCCTTGCGATCGCGGGCGTAGATCTCGGCAAGCGCCAGCATCGCCGGCGAAATGTCGATGGCGTCGACCTCGGCCCCCATCAGCGCCGCTTCGGTGGCGAGCACGCCGTTGCCGCAGCCGATGTCGGCGATGCGCCAGCCGCGCTGGACCCCCAGCATTTTCAGCGCGGCGCGCGCCCGCAGATCGGCATCGTCATGGTTGTCGTAGATCGAGGCCACAGCGGGCTCGATCCCCATCCGGTTCCGCTCGTTGTAGTACCAGTCGCGCGCCAGCATGGTTCACATCCCTTCGGGCCCGCGACCGATCGCGGCAACACCGGTGCGCGACACCTCGACGAGGCCGAGCGGACGCATCAGGTCGATAAACTGATTGATCTTGTCCGTGTTGCCTGTGATCTCGAATACAAAGCTCTCGGTGGTGGCGTCGATCCCCCGGGCGCGGAACGCATCCGCGAGCCTCAGCGCCTCGACCCGATGCTCGCCCTGCCCGCGCACCTTGACCATGGCGAGCTCGCGCTCGATCGAGCGCCGGGTCTGGGTCATGTCGACGACCTGGTAGACCGGGATCATGCGGTCGAGCTGGTTCTTGATCTGAGCGATCACCATCGGCGTACCCGTGGTGACGATGGTGATGCGCGACAGATGCTTCTGGGCTTCGGTTTCCGAGACCGTGAGACTCTCGATGTTGTAGCCGCGGCCCGAGAACAGGCCGATGACGCGCGCGAGCACGCCGGGCTCGTTCTGCACGAGCACCGCGAGCGTGTGGGTCTCGTTGGGATCGTGACGCTCCTCGATGAAATAGGCGGATGCGGGCTGGTTCATTGTCGTCCCCTCAAATCTCTCTCGTCACACCAGCGCCTTGCCGCCGGCAAACGCCTTTGCCGTGGCCTCGTCGTTGGCCTGCTCCGGCAACAGCATCTCGTTGTGCGCCTTGCCGGACGGGATCATCGGGAAGCAGTTTTCGAGCGCCGCGACGCGGCAGTCGAACAGCACGGGACGCTTGACCGAGATCATCTCCTGGATGGCGCCCTCGAGATCACCGGGCTTGTGCACCTGAAGGCCGACCGCGCCATAGGCTTCCGCGAGCTTGACAAAATCCGGCAGCGCTTCCGAGTAGGAATGCGACAGGCGGTTGCCGTGCAGCAGCTGCTGCCACTGGCGCACCATGCCCATGTACTGGTTGTTCAGGATGAAGATCTTGATCGGCAGCTCGTACTGCACGGCCGTCGACATCTCCTGCATCGTCATCTGCACCGAGGCATCGCCCGCGATGTCGATGACGAGGCTGTCGGGATGGGCCACCTGCACGCCGACCGCGGCCGGCAGGCCGTAGCCCATGGTGCCGAGACCGCCCGAGGTCATCCAGCGATGCGGCTCCTCGAAGCCGTAGAACTGCGCCGCCCACATCTGGTGCTGGCCGACCTCGGTCGTGATGTAGGTGTCCTTGCCGCGCGTCTGCTCGAACAAGGCCTGGATCGCGTGCTGCGGCAGGATGACGTCGTTGCTCTTCTTGTAATACAGCGAGTTGCGGGCGCGCCACTGCGCGATCTGCTGCCACCACGACTTGACGTCGGGCTTCTTGGCCTCCGCCTTGAACACCTGGAGGATGTCGCCGAGGATGTTGGCGCAATCGCCGATGATCGGCACGTCGACGCGGATGTTCTTGTTGATCGAGGAAGGGTCGATGTCGATGTGGATCTTCTTCGAACCCGGCGAGAATGCATCGACCCGGCCAGTGATGCGGTCGTCGAAGCGCGCGCCGACGCACAGCATGACGTCGCAATCATGCATCGTCATGTTGGCCTCGTAGGTGCCGTGCATGCCGAGCATGCCGAGCCAGTTCTTGCCCGACGCAGGATACGCGCCGAGGCCCATCAGCGTGGAGGTGATCGGGAAGCCGGTGACCTCGACCAGCTCGCGGAGCAGCTTGGTCGCCTCCGGGCCGGAATTGATGACGCCGCCGCCGCTGTAGATCACGGGGCGCTTGGCGCCCGCCAGCAGCGCCACCGCCTTGCGGATCTGCGTCGCATCGCCTTTCACGCGCGGTGCATAGGAGCGGTGCACGTCCGACTTGCGCGGCGGATGATAGGTGCCAGTCGCGAACTGCACGTCCTTGGGAACGTCGACCAGCACCGGGCCGGGGCGGCCGGAGGTCGCGACGTAGAAGGCTTCATGCAGCACCTTGGCGAGATCATTGACGTCGCGCACCAGCCAATTGTGCTTGGTGCAGGGACGCGTGATGCCGACGGTGTCGCATTCCTGGAACGCATCGTTGCCGATCAGATGCGTCGGCACCTGGCCGGAGATGCAGACCAGCGGGATCGAGTCCATCAGCGCGTCGGTCAGCGGCGTCACCATGTTGGTGGCACCAGGGCCGGAGGTCACCAGCGCGACGCCCGGCTTGCCGGTAGAGCGCGCATAGCCCTCGGCGGCATGACCCGCGCCCTGCTCGTGACGGACCAGGATGTGCTGCACCTCGCTCTGCTGGAAGATCTCGTCATAGATCGGAAGCACGGCGCCGCCGGGATAGCCGAAAATGTCGGTCACGCCGTGATCGATGAGCGCGCGAACGATCATCGCGGCGCCGGTCATCTGGTTCGGATCGTGGCTCTTGTCGCTCATTGGCTTGCTCCGGATGCGCTGTTGCCAGCGGCTTCATTCGTGTCGGGGTCGGGAAATAAAAAAGGCCCCGAAGAGGGCCCATGCACACCGCCTGTCTTGTGGATGGCAGCTAGCCATCCCCGGCGGTGTGCCTGGGTACGACGGCGATAAGGAGTTTGGTAATAATGTTACGCATGGCAGGCGCTCGGCTTCCCAAAGGTTGCGCGAAACATAGCGGCCAAAGCCCAGATGTCAAGGCAATGCGGCCGCTTCCGCGCGATTTTGGCAGTGTAGCGGCGTTCCCCGGGTTCGGCGAGAGGTAAATTCGGGAACCCGGACAGAAAAGCGTTCGTCCCCGCCCGCACCGTCACTTGGACTCCCACGCAGCATTCACGGCCGTCGCGAGCCACCGCCGCGCCTCCTCCGGCCTCACCCATTCGAATGCCGGCAATTGGTGCCGGAACCAGGTGAATTGCCGCTTGGCATAGTGGCGGGTGTCGGCGCGGCCGATGGTGGCGGCCTGCTCCAGGGTGAGCTCGCCGCGCAGGTGCCGGATCAGGGCCGGCACGCCATGCGCCTTCATCGCCGGCAGCAGCGGATCGAGCTGTCTGGCGGAAAGCCGCTCGACCTCCTCGAGCGCGCCGGCCTCCAGCATGGCATCGAAACGGGCATCGATCCGCGCATAGAGCGCGTCGCGGTCGGGCGCGAGAAACACGGCGCGAAAACCGTCCTTCGGCAGCAGCGGCGGCTGGCCCTCCCGATGCCAATCCAGCAGCGAACGGCCGGTCGCCTCGACCACTTCGAGCGCACGCGCGATCCGGGTGCGGTCACGCAGGTTCAATCGCTCGGCGGCGCGTGGATCGCGACGCGCCAGTTCCGCATGCAGCGCCTCCGCGCCGTTCCGCTCCAGCCGCGCACGCACGTCCTCGCGCAGCTCGGCCGGAATGGGCGGTACCACGGAGAGTCCCGCCGTCAGCGCCTTGAAATAGAGCCCGGTGCCGCCGACGAAGATTGGCGGGCGGCCTTCCGTTTTCGCCTCGTCGAGCGCCTTCGCCGCGTCGGCCACCCAGGCGCCGGCCGAGAAATTCACGGCCGCGTCGACATGCCCGTAGAGGCGGTGCGGAGCGCGGGCCTCCTCATCCTGTGTCGGCCGCGCCGTGATGATGCGCAGGTCTCGATAGACCTGCATGGAATCGGCATTGATGACGATACCGCCGGTGGCGAGCGCAAGCTCCAGCGCCAGCGCCGACTTGCCGCTGGCGGTCGGGCCTGCGATAAGCACGGCCTCGCCAACACGCCTTCTGCCGACTTGCTCCTCGTTCACGAAAACCTCAAATGTCCCTCGTCGCCACGCTGATCTGCAACCCCAACAATCCCGCGCTCGATACGACCATCGTCGATGGTGCCCGGGCCGTGCTGCCGCAGGCGGCACCCGCACACTGGCTGTTCGACGGGGTCGCGGTCGATATCCCCTTCGGCGCCGACGGTAACCTCGAAGCCGACCGTCACGCCATCGAGCAGCGGCTCCGCGAGCTTCGCGGCGACCTGCCCGTCGACATCGTCGTGCAGCCAGTCGGCGCCCGGCGCAAGAAGCTTTTTCTCGCCGACATGGATTCCACCATGATCGGCCAGGAATGCATCGACGAGCTCGCCGATCTCGTCGGGGTGAAGGCGCATGTGGCCGCCATTACCGAACGCGCCATGCGCGGCGAGATCGAATTCGAGCCGGCGCTGCGCGAGCGCGTCGCTCTGCTGAAGGACCTGCCTGCGAGCGCGGTCGACGAGGTGCTGGCCAAGCGCATCACGCTGACCCCGGGCGGCCGCGAACTGGTCGCGACCATGCGCGCCCACGGCGCCTATACCTGCCTCGTCTCCGGCGGCTTCACGCTGTTCACGAGCGCGGTCGCCGCCAAGATCGGCTTCCAGGAGAACCGCGCCAACGAGCTCGTCGTGCGCGACGGCAAGTTCACCGGCGAGGTGAAGGAGCCGATTTTGGGCCGCGCCGCGAAACTCGCCACGCTGGTCGATCTGATGGAGTCGTTCGATCTCGACGACATCGACTCCGTCGTGGTCGGCGACGGCGCCAACGATCTCGCGATGATCCAGGCCGCGGGCCTCGGCGTGGCCTATCACGCCAAGCCGGCGGTGGCGGCCGCCGCCGCGGCGCGGATCGACCACGGCGATCTCACCGCGCTGCTCTATGCGCAGGGGTATCGGCGCGAGGAGTTCGTGGAGGGGTAGTCTTTTTCCGTCATTCCCGGGCGATGCGAAGCATCGAACTATGGTGCGCAATTGCGCACCTGAGAATCTCGAGATTCCGGGTCTGGTGCTTACGCACCATCCCGGAATGACAGGCCTCTTACTGCACGCTCAGCGCGACGAAGCGCAGCTCGCCGTCCGCGTTCGAGACCAACAGCAGCACCGACTTCTTGCCGTCCTTCTTGAGCTGGTCGACGCGCTTCTGGATGTCGGCGCCGCTGGAGACGGCCTCCTGCGCGACCTCGACGATGACGTCGCCGGCGGAGAGGCGCTTCTCGGCCGCATCCGAATTGGCGTCGACATTGGTGACGACCACGCCCTTGACGCTCTCCTTGATCTTGTAGCGCGTGCGCAGATCCTTGTTCAGGGCGGCGAGATCGAGGCCGAGCGCCTTCTGCGTCACCGGCTTGTCGGGCGCCGGCTCATCGGTCTTCACCGCGGCCTGCACCTTGTCGGGATCCTGGAGGCGGCCGAGCGTGACCTTCTTGGTCTGCTCCTGGCCCTTGCGGATGATGACAACGTCGACCTCCTTGCCGACCGCGGTATCGGCGACGACGCGGGAGAGATCCTTCGGATCCTTGACGTCCTTGCCGTCGAACTTGACGACGACGTCGCCGGGTTCGATGCCCGCAGGCTTGGCCGGGCCCTTGTCGTCGATGCCGGCCACCAGCGCGCCGCGCGCCGGCTTGATGTTGAGGCTCTCGGCGATCTCGTCGGTGACGCTCTGGATCCGCACCCCCAGCCAGCCGCGGCGCAGCTCGCCGAACTGACGGAGCTGGTCGACGACGCCCACCACCGTCTTCGACGGCACGGCGAAGCCGATACCGATGGAGCCGCCGGAGGGCGAGATGATCAGCGTGTTGACGCCGATGACGTCGCCGTCGAGATTGAACAGCGGACCGCCTGAATTACCGCGATTGATGGAGGCGTCGGTCTGGATGTAGCTGTCATAGGGACCCGAGGAGATGTCGCGGTTCTTGGCCGAGACAATGCCGGCCGTCACCGTGCCACCCAGGCTGAACGGGTTGCCGATCGCAACCACCCAGTCGCCGAGCCGCAGCTTGTCACTGTCGCCGAACTTCACCGACACGAGCGGCTTCGGCGGCTTGATCTTGAGCACGGCGAGATCGGTCTTCTTGTCGACGCCGACCAGTTCGGCCTTGATCTTGGTGCCATCGTTGAGGATGACGTGGATCTCGTCGGCGTCGGCAATGACGTGGTTGTTGGTGACGACGACGCCCGAGGTGTCGATGATGAAACCGCTTCCGAGCGAGTTGGTCTTCTTCGGCGGGCCGCTGCCGTTATCGCCGCCCTTGCCACCGCCAGGACCCCTGCGGTTCTTGAAGAAGTCGTCGAAGAATTCCTCGAAGGGCGAGCCGGGCGGCAATTGCGGCATGGTGTTGCTGCCGCCGCCCTTGGCCTCGACGGTCTGCGAGGTCGAGATGTTGACGACCGCGTCGATCACCTTCTCGGCGACGTCGGCGATGCCCTCCGGTCCGCGCGCCAGGGCCGGCGTGCCGAACGCAGTGAAAGCACTGACGGCGAGCGCGGCCAGCCCTAAACGCAAACGGGTCGGGGCAATGATGGCAGCGGGCATTGGGATCTCCAGAGAATAGGATTCGGCGCTCAGACTGCGCTCGAACAGGGGGACGGCGCAAGCACGGAGCTTAACGGGCCTCAAGACCCCGATAATACGGCGAAAACCCGTCTGCCGCCTTCACTTTGGCGTTGGCTCTGCGGCTAAACCGGGCGCCGCATCACCCAGATCAGGATCAGACCGGCCACAGCCGAGCCGATGCCGACGGCCCGCAGGATGTTGTCCGGCGTGGCCATGGCGCTCTTCATGGCCTTGCGCATCCAGTTTGGACTTGCCGCAAACATCAAGCCTTCCAGCACGAACAGGATGCCCAAGCCGATGAGGAAGTCGGCAAACGCTATGGACCTCATCGGATTGGAACCTCCCGTTGCACTGTTCTTGTCGGGACGAAGGGCGGCGAAATCCGCCGCCCTCCGTCTAGCTTACGGCTTCGCCGGCGTCGCCGCCGTCTTACCGGACGGGTTACCAAAATACCGGAAGAAATCCGACTCCGGCCGCAGCAGGAAGCGGGTATCGTTCGACTTGAGCCCGTTCTCATAGGCCGTCATCGAGCGGTAGAAGGCGAAGAAGTCGGCATCCTTGCCGTAGGCCTCGGCGAACAGGCGGTTGCGCTCGGCATCGCCCGCGCCGCGGGTCTGTTCCGCCTGCGAATTGGCTTCCGCGATGATCACGGTCGCCTCACGGTCGGCCTTGGAGCGGATCTCCTGTGCCTTCTGGCCGCCCTGCGCGCGGAACTCGGCGGCTTCGCGCTCACGCTCGGTCTTCATCCGCAGATAGACCGCCTGGCTGTTCTGCTCCGGCAGGTCGGCGCGGCGGATCCGGACGTCGACGACCTGGATGCCGTAGCCGTCGGCCTCGCGATCGAGCTGATCGCGGATGCGCAGCATCAGCTTCTCGCGGTCGTCGCGCACCACGTTGATGAAGGTGACCTCGCCGAGCACGCGGCGCAGCGCCGCGTTCAGGAGCGTGGTGAGCTGGATGTTGGCAGCCTGGATCGAGCCGACGCTCTGATAGAAGCGCAGCGCGTCCTTGATCCGGTAGCGCGCGAAGGCATCGACCACGAGCCGCTTCTGATCGGACGCGATCGCTTCCTGCGACGGGTTCTCCAGATCGAGGATCCGCTTGTCGATGTTGATCACCGAGTTCCACGGCGCCTTGAAGTGCAGGCCGGGCGCGGTGACGACGTCGACGGGCCGGCCGAACTGCAGCACGATGGTCTGCTCGGTCTGCTGCACCGTGAACAGCGACATGTAGCCGACGATCACGACGAGCAGGAGCGCGATCAGCGTGACGAAACCTGTGACCGGAGACCTCATCGCGTGCCTCCGCTCGAGGGCTGACCGGCGCTAGGCGGCCGCTTGGTCGTCAGTTCGCCGAGCGGCAGGTAGGGCACGATGCCTTGGCCCGAGGAGCCACCGTCATAGACGAGCTTGTCCGCGCCGCCGAGCACGCGCTCCATCGTCTCCAGATAGATCCGTTCACGCGTCACGTCGGGCGCCTTCTTGTATTCCTCGTAAACCTTCAGGAAACGTGCGCTCTGGCCCTTGGCCTCGGCGACCGCCTGCTCCTTGTAACCTTCGGCATCCTGCTGGATCTTGGCGGCGCGTCCACGCGCCTGCGGCACCACCTGGTTGGCGTAGGTCTGCGCCTCGTTCTGCAACTGCTCGAGATTGGCGCGCGCAGCCTGCACGTCGCGGAAGGCGTCGATCACCTGCGCCGGCGGATCGACCTTCTGCATCTGCACCTGGGTGATGAGGATGCCCGCGCCGTAGCTGTCCAGCGTCTTCTGGATCAGCTCCTGCACGCCCTGCTCGGTGACGTTGCGCGCGCCGGTCAGGATCGGCTGGATCTGCGAACGGCCGATCACCTCGCGCATCGCGCTCTCGGAGACCGCCTTCACGGTGCCTTCGGGATTCTGGATGTTGAAGAGGAAGTCGCCGACGCCGTCGGGCTTGATGCGCCAGAGCACGGTGAAGTCGACGTCGACGATGTTCTCGTCGCCGGTCAGCATCAGGCTCTCTTCCGGCACGTCACGAATGGAGCGGCCGCGCCGAGCCGGATCGTCGATCAGCGTCATGCCGATGGAGATGGTATTGACGCGCAGCGCCTTCGGCAGCAGCACGGTCTCAATCGGATAGGGCAGATGGTAGTTCAGGCCTGGCTGCACCGTGCGAACATGTTTGCCGAAGCGCAGCACGACGCCGAGCTCTTCGGACTGGACGCGGAAGAAGCCCGACAACAGCCAGAACGCGACGATCAGCAGCACGATCAGCGTGATGCCGATGCCGGAGAAATAACCGCCCGGCATGATCTGCTGGAGGCGGTCCTGGCCGCGCCGCAGAAGGTCTTCCAGATCCGGCGGCCTCGGCCCGACCGGTTGCGGGCCTGAGCCCCATGGTCCCTTTGGACCCGAGCCCCATGGGCCACCGCCCTGATTCTTCCACGGCATTCGACGCTCTCCTCGGCAGGGTGGAATTGCCCCCGCCCGCTTTGTCCGGTCCGGCTTTATAGGGGACAGGCAGGTCCCTTACAACGCAGCCCTGACCGTCCTCCGAGCTATGCTCGGGCACGAAAAAGTCAATGTAAACATTGACGAAAGCGGTTAATGGCCGCGCCGCCGACGATATGTCACATAGGAGACGTCCGCGCTGTCGTCGGGTCCGGCAGGATGGCGGACACGTTCAACCTCGTCCCACTCTGCCTTGTCGATGTCGAAATGCGTATCGCCTTCGGGCCGCGCGTGGACTTCGGTGATTTCGAGGCGATCGGCGCGATCGAGCCATTGCCGGTAGATCTCGGCACCGCCGATCACCGCGATCTCGGTGACCGAACGCCGCAGGGCATCGCCGAGCGCAACCGCACCTGCGGCGGCGACCGATGTCGTCACGATGGCGCCATTGGCGCGATAGGCCGCATCGCGCGTGATCACGATGTTGGTGCGGTTCGGCAGCGGCCGGCGCAGGGGTTCGAAGGTCTTGCGGCCCATGATCACGGGCTTGCCGATGGTGAGCGCCTTGAAGCGCGCCATGTCGGACTTCAATCGCCACGGCATCGCATTGCCCGTGCCGATAACGCCATTCTCCGCGATCGCGACGACGAAAACGATCTCCATCAGGCGGCGCTCCCGGCAAGCCGCGTCAGCGCCGGCCCGGTTACGCGGCACAGCGTCCAGTCGTCCATCATGACGGCACCGAGCGATTTGTAGAACGCGATCGACGGCGCATTCCAGTCGAGCACCGCCCATTGCAGGCGCGCCCAGCCGTTGTCGACGCATTGCTTCGCGAGATAGACCAGCAGCGCCTTACCGAGACCTTTGCCTCGATGCGACGGCCGCACGTAGAGATCCTCGAGATAGATACCGTGGCGGCCGCTGAAGGTGGAGAAATTCACAAACCAGACCGCGAAGCCGACGGGCTCACCATTCCACTCGGCGATTGCGCAATAGAGTCGCGGCTGCTCGCCGAACAGCGCGTCGGCGATGTCAGCCTCGGTCGCCTCCATTTCGTGCGAGAGCTTCTCGTACTCGGCGAGCTCACGGACGAAGGAGAGGACGAGCCCGGCTTCCCCGGGCTGTGCGCGGCGGATGTTGAGCGACATCGCTTTAAAGGGCCCGCATGATCATATCGGAAAATCGCTGCACACTTTTCCGGATCATGCGCTAGACCGCGACTTCCGCCTTGATGTGCGGATGCGGATCGTAGCCGACGAGCTCGAAATCCTCGTAGCGGAAGGAGAAGATATCCTTCACGTCGGGATTGATCCGCATCACCGGCAGCGCGCGCGGCGCGCGCGTGAGCTGGAGCCGCGCTTGCTCAAGATGGTTGGAGTAGAGATGGGTGTCGCCGAGCGAGTGCACGAAATCGCCGGGCTTCAGGCCGGTGACCTGCGCCACCATCATGGTAAGCAGCGCATAGGATGCGATATTGAAGGGCACGCCGAGGAAGACGTCGGCCGAGCGCTGATAGAGTTGGCACGACAGCTTGCCGTTCGCGACATAGAACTGGAACAGCAGGTGGCAGGGCGGCAGCGCCATCTTCTCGACGTCGGCCGGATTCCAGGCGGTGACGATCAGCCGGCGAGAGTCCGGCGTGCGCTTGATCATCTCGACGACATTGGCGATCTGGTCGATGCTGCGCCCGTCGGCCGTGGGCCAGGAGCGCCATTGATGGCCGTAGACCGGGCCGAGATCGCCATTGGCGTCCGCCCACTCGTCCCAGATGGTGACGCCGTTGTCGCGCAGATATTTGATGTTGGTGTCGCCCTTCAGGAACCACAACAGCTCATGCACGATCGCCTTCAGCGGCAGCCGCTTGGTCGTCAGCATCGGAAAGCCGGCCGACAGATTGAAGCGCATCTGATGGCCGAACACCGAGAGCGTGCCGGTGCCGGTCCGGTCGGTCTTCTCGGCGCCGTCTGAAAGAATCCGCTCGAGCAGGTCCTGATACTGGTGCATGTGCCAATGAGCCTTTGGGGAGGCGGCGAACTTAGCGGCCGCCCCCGCGCTGCAACAGCTGCGATTCGCTGTCCGCACCGATTATACCCGGAAAAGTGAGCATCCCCCGCACAAACAGCAAGGGGCGGAACTCAGGTCCCGCCCCTTGCCTATCGGCTTGAAAGTGCAGCTTAAGTCGCCGGCTTGAGCACCGGGGTCCACTTCGCGATCTCGTTCTTGACGAGGGTGGCCAGCGCCTCCGGCGTCCGCTCCGCCGGGGTGGGGATGACGCTGCCGAGCTCGAGCAGGCGCTTCTTCACGGTCTCGTCGTCGAGCGCCTTGCTGGCCGCAGCGTTCAGGCTTGCGATGATCGCGGGCGAGGTTCCCTTGGGCGCGAACATCGCATTCCAGGCCTGGGCCTGGAATTTCGGCAGGCCGGCTTCCGTGGTGGTCGGCACGTTCGGCAGCGACGGATTGCGCTCCGGTGTTGCGATCGCATAGGCCTTGATGGTGCCGGCATTGATCTGCGGCACGGCGTTGACGATCTGGTCGCACATATAATCGACCTGGCCCGCCACCAGTGCGTTCATCGCAGGTCCCGTGCCGTTGAAGGGCACGCCGACCGGCTTGATGTCGAGGATCGAGTGCAGGAGCTCGCACGAGACGTGCGAGACCGAGCCGACGCCGGCATGCGCAGCGTTGACCTTCTCGGCGTTGGCCTTCACGTAGGTCACAAACTCCTTCAAATCCTTCGGCGGAAAGTCCTTGCGCGCCAGGATCAGGATCGGCGTGCCCGCGAGCAGCGCGATCGGCTCGAAGTCCTTCTCGGGGTGATAGGCGAGCTTCGGATAGAGCGGCACAGAGGCCGCATGCGTGCCCATGTGTCCGGTGATCAGGGTGTAGCCGTCATTGGCCGCGCGCGCGGCACGCGTGGTCGCGGTGGTGCCGCCGGCGCCGACCACGTTCTCGATGATGACGCTCTGTCCGAGAGTCTGGGCCATGTGTCCGGTGACGATGCGCGCCACGACGTCGGTCGGGCCGCCGGCCGCAAACGGCACGATCGTGGTGATGCTGCGCGTCGGATAGGTCTGCGCCGCTGCCGGCGCAGCAATGGCGCACAGCGAGGCGAGCGCCGCGGCGCATGCGCCCGTGAGCGCGCGAGTGAAGGTCATGTCGATCCCCTTGGACACAAACAAATGCCGGCCCAAAGGCCGGCATTTTCATTTCACGAAGCGGTAACACAAGTCGATCCGACTTCCGCATGCGGCGCGCCGACGCAGGGCGCGGGGGCGCCGCAGGAAGGCGGCGACCTCAGTTCTCGGATTCGGTGAACACCTCGTCGCGCTTCGAACGCAACACTGGCAGCACCGTGAGCAGCAGGAGGCCGGCCGCAACCGCGAGCAGCACCGCCGACAACGGCCGCGTCAGGAACACGCTCCAGTCGCCGCGCGAGATCAGCAGCGCACGGCGCAGGTTCTCTTCCATCAGCGGTCCGAGCACCATGCCAAGCAGCAGCGGCGCCGGCTCGAAATCGTGCTTGATCAGCCAGTAGCCGACGAGACCGAACACGCCGGCGAGGATGACGTCGACCGGCGCGTTGTTCACCGAGTAGATGCCGATCGCGCAGAAGATCACGATCGAGGGGAACATCAGCCGGTAAGGCACGCGCAGGAGCCGCACCCAGATGCCGACCAGCGGCAGGTTGATGATGATCAGCATCAGATTGCCGATCCACATCGAGGCGATCATGCCCCAGACGAGATCGGGCTGCTTCTGCATCACCTGCGGGCCCGGCACGATGCCGTGGATGGTCATCGCGCCCACCATCAGCGCCATCACCGCGTTCGGCGGGATGCCGAGCGTCAGCAGCGGAATGAAGGAGGTCTGCGCCGCAGCGTTGTTGGCGCTTTCCGGTGCCGCCACGCCCTCGATCGCGCCGCGGCCGAACCGCGACGGGTTCCTGGCGAGCTTCTTCTCGAGCGTATAGGCCGCGAACGAGGCGATGACCGCGCCGCCGCCCGGCAGGATGCCGAGGATCGAGCCGAGCACGGTGCCGCGCAAGATCGGCGGCGTCGAATCGATCAAATCCTTCCTGGTCGGCATCAGGCCGGTGATCTTCTGCTGCACGAGATCGCGGTTCATCTCCGCGCCATGGTCGAGATTGCGGATGATCTCAGCGAAGCCGAACACGCCCATCGCCACCGTCGCAAAGCCGAGACCGTCGGCGAGCTCCGGAATGTTGAAGGCCATGCGCGAGGCGCCGGTTTCGATGTCCGAGCCCACCATCGACAGCAGCAGGCCGAACACGATCATCGCGATCGCCTTCAGCACCGAGCCCTTGGCCAGCACCACGGCGAAGATCAGGCCCAGCACCATCAGCGAGAAATACTCGGCCGGCCCGAACGCCAGCGCGAGTTTCGTGAGCGGCGCGCCGAGGATGGCGATCAGGACGGTCGCGACGCAGCCGGCGAAGAACGAACCGATTGCCGCGATCGCCAGCGCCGGGCCGGCGCGGCCCTGCTTGGCCATCTGGTGACCGTCGATGGCGGTGACGACCGATGTCGCCTCGCCTGGGATGTTGACCAGGATCGACGTGGTCGAGCCGCCATACTGGGCCCCGTAATAGATGCCGGCGAGCATGATCAGCGCGCCGACCGGCGGCAGTCCGAAGGTGATCGGAAGCAGCATCGCGACCGTGGCGATGGTGCCGATGCCCGGGAGTACGCCGACCAGCGTGCCGACGAGGGCGCCGATCAGGCACATCAGGAGATTGATCGGAGAGAGCGCGACGGCAAAACCGTGAGCGAGGTTGGCAAAGATATCCATCACACCCTCACTGGATCAGGAAACGCGGAAACATCGGCATCGGCAACCCGAGCACGTAGGGAAAGAGGATTGCGCAGCCGAGCGTCAGGCAGGCGCCGACGATCGCGGCTTCCAGCCAGCGCGTCTCGTGCGACCCCGTGGCCGCGATCATGAAGCTGGCAAAGGCCGTGACCACGAGGCCGAGCGGCCGGATCGCCAGCGCGAAGAACAGGATCGCAGCCATCACGAACAGCGGCCCACGCCAGGCATAATGGGCCATCGCAGGCCCATCGGACAGAAGACCGGTCAAGGCGATGCCGGCCGACAAGGCAACCAGCAGTCCGCCGAACATGCGCGGCGCGGTGCCGGCGCCGAAAGAGAAGCCCCGCATGCCCTGCAAGTCGCTTCCTGCCCACAGCGCGAACAGGGCAACCGCCATGAGGACGACGCCTCCGACATAATCCTGCGCCGACCGGATCGTCATGAACAGCGTGAGGATCGCCACCACGAACAGCGGGTAGGAATAGATCAGCGCGAGCAGCACCTCGGATGACGACTTCTTGGTGTCACCGCTGGCCGCGCCGATCAGCGCGCCGGGTGCTCCGACGAGCAACGCCGTCACGTGGCTGGTCACGACTGCGACCGGGCCGCGGCCGCTGCCCCAGCCGAATAGCGTCCCGATCGACCAGATCAATTCGAAAATCTGCGGCGCAATCGCCAGCAGACAGAATCCGAGCACCACCTGCGTGTTTCGGGTGGCTGTCGCTGAGTGGCCCATCGTATCGGCCATGCATGTCTCCTCCGCGACCCATAAGTCACGAGCACTGTTGTTCTAAATCGGCTGGAAATGGATCCCCCGCCCGGACCACTGCCTAGCGATTTTCGTCACACAATGCCAGCAAAACCCAACAGCCCCCCGGCGAGCAGGAGCCACAGTGGATTGAGGCGCGAGACGGATGCGATCACCGCAACCATCGCGCTCAGAAGCAGTGCAGCAATTGTGCGATCGGTCGACCGGGCCAGGATCAAGGCACTCGCGGCCATCAATCCGATCGAGAGTGGAACCAGTGCAGCCTGAATCAGGCCGGGCCAGCGCGATTGGCTGGGCCGATTCAGCAGCCGGCTGACATAATAGGCAAGCAGCGCGGTCGGCAGGCACATCGCCAGCGTCGCCGCCAGCGCGCCGGGGATGCCGGCGACGGCATAGCCGATTAACGTCACGATAAGCACGTTTGGACCTGGCGAGAGCTGCGCGATCGCATAGGCGTCGGTGAACTGCTTGTCGGTCATCCAATGCTGCACCTCGACCGCGATGCGGTGCATCTCGGGCACCGCCGCCGCGGCGCCGCCGACCGCAAACAGCGACATCAGTCCAAAGGTTGAGATCAGCGCCCAGATCGGGTTCTCGGCATTCATGCTGCTACTTTCTGCCGCAGGAAAAAACTGGCGCCGATGCTGACGGGGATCGCGACCAGCAGCACCGCGGGAAGCGGCAGGCGGAGCACGCCGATAGCGAGGAACACGCCGAGCATCAGGATCAGCGCGAGGGGATCCGCCCGCTTCAGCAGAGGAGTCATCATGCGGAAGACCACAGCGATCAACAGGCCGACCGCCGCGCAGGAGATGCCGGCGAGGCTGCGGCGCAGCACGTCGAGATCGCCAAACCGGGCATAGATGATCGCGAGCACCATCATGATCAGCGTCGGCGGCAGCAACAGCCCGGCAAGGGCGGCAACCCCGCCGGCAATGCCGCGCAGCCGTGATCCGAACACCATCGACAGATTGACGATGTTGGGCCCGGGCAGGAAATGGCAGAGCGCAAAGGTCTCGTTGAACTCGTCGGCCGTCATCCAGCGGTGCTGCTCGACGATGGCCCGCCGGGCAAACACCAGGACCCCGCCGAAACCGGCGAGCGACATCCTGGCGAAGGCCACGAACAGTCCGGCCAGGCTGGGTGCAGCGGCAAGTGAGGCCCGCTGCTCCGGCTTTTGCGCGGCCGGTGCTGAATCGGTGGACATCTCAGAAGCTTAGAACGGCGGTCGCAGTGCGACCAAGATCAGATCAGCCGCCATGCGGAACCTATCCAAAAGGAACCGCGCATCGTCGCTCAAAACCCCTGTTTTTCGAAACCTTTGCCCCCTATATTGGGGGTGCCGGTTCGCCGGCTATGGAAATAAACGGTCGTCGCAATAAACCATTCGGACCCGGGGGCGGTACCCGGCGCCTCCACCAAAGCCCACCAACGGGCGATCCCGGAAGCGGGCTTTGGCGGGGGCGAAATAGGATCGACGAGGGCGTAAAGGGCGTGCTTTTTCCCGGTATTGTTCCGCCGTTATCGGGCTACTGCAATAGTTGCCAACGACAACTTTGCTCCGGTTGCTCAGGCTGCGTAACGCAGTTTGAAAGACCACTCTAAAGTCCTAGCGGGTTAAGCTCCGCTAGGCGGGGTTCGGAGGCACCTGGCAACAGAAGCCTCCACTTGCCTTTATTTCTTACCCGGCGGGGACTCCTGCTGACCCGTCAGGCACGATAGTATTGCGGCTTTGCGAGTCGAGCCCGCGGGGTCCGGCTTCGGGGATGCAACAGGACCACCATGGCGACCGATCATATCCGATACGATGTGCTGGCCCGCGACGCGCTGCGCGGCGTGCTGCGGAAGGTGCTGACCGATGCCGCGACCCATGGCCTGCCCGGCGAGCACCATTTCTTCATCACCTTCGTGTCGAAGGCCGAGGGCGTGAAGCTGTCGCCGCGGCTGCTCGCGCAATATCCGGAAGAGATGACGATCATCCTGCAGCACCAGTTCTGGGACCTGACCGTGCTCGAGGACCGCTTCGAGGTCGGCCTGTCCTTCGGCGGCATTCCGGAGCGGCTGGTGGTGCCGTTCAGCGCCATCAAGAGCTTCCTCGATCCGTCCGTGAAGTTCGGCCTCCAGTTCGACACCTCCGACGTCGCCGAGGTCGCGCCGGAGAATTTGCCGGCGGCCCCTGCTCCTTCGGCCGTATCGGTCCCCGCCGCCGCTGAAAAGGCGGAGATCGCGGAAGAGCCGCTCCCGCCGAACCAAGGCGGCGCCGAAGTGGTGCGGCTCGATCGTTTCCGCAAGAAATGATCTAGGTTGGCCGCGAAGCCGTCGCGCCCCGCCAAACTGCCTATATAGAGAAGCACATGAAGGAGCCGTGCGGTATTTCGTGCGGCGGAATGGATGTGCTCATGGCAAAGACGTCACGCTCGAAGCCCGCCCGCCCCGCGACCCGCACCGAGACCGACAGTTTCGGTCCCATCGAGGTCCCCGCCGATCGCTATTGGGGCGCGCAGACCGAACGCTCGCGCCAGAATTTTCGCATCGGAACGGATCGCATGCCGATCGCCCTCGTGCACGCGCTCGGCATCGTCAAGCTCGCCGCGGCGCAGTCCAACCTGGAGCTCGGCCTGCTCGACCGGCGCCGCGCCAATGCCATCATCCGCGCCGCGCGCGAGGTGATCGACGGCAAGCTGGACGATCATTTCCCGCTCGTCGTGTGGCAGACCGGCTCCGGCACCCAGAGCAACATGAACCTCAACGAGGTGATCGCCAACCGCGCCAACGAGCTGCTCGGCGGCGAGCTCGGCGCCAAGAAGCCGGTGCATCCCAACGACCACGTCAACATGAGCCAGTCGTCGAACGATTCGTTCCCGACCGCGATGCACATCGCGGCCGCAAGCCGCATCACCGCCGATCTGATCCCCGCGCTCGGCGAACTGCTCCGCGCGCTGCGCAAGAAGGAGAAGGAATTCTCCAAGATCGTGAAGATCGGCCGTACCCACACCCAGGATGCGACGCCGCTGACGCTCGGCCAGGAATTCTCCGGCTATGCGGCGCAGGTCGAGAGCGGGATCGCCCGGCTCAAGGTCGCGGTGAAGGACCTGCATCCGCTGGCGCAGGGCGGCACTGCCGTCGGCACCGGGCTCAACTCGAAGCCGCGCTTTGCCAAGCTGTTCGCAAGGCGCGTTGCCGCGATCACGAAGCTCCCCTTCACCAGCGCCGCCAACAAGTTCGAGGCGCTGGCCTCGAACGATGCCTATGTGCTGGCGCATGGCGCCGTCAATTCGGTCGCGACAGGCCTGTTCAAGATCGCCAACGACATCCGCCTGCTCGGATCCGGCCCGCGCTCGGGGCTCGGCGAACTGATCCTGCCGGAGAACGAGCCGGGCTCGTCGATCATGCCGGGCAAGGTCAACCCGACGCAGTGCGAGGCGATGACCATGGTGTGCTGCCAGGTGTTCGGCAATCACACCGCGATCACCGTCGCCGGCAGCCAGGGTCATTTCGAGCTCAACGTCTACAAGCCCGTGCTCGCCTACAACATGCTGCACTCGATCCGCCTGATGGCGGATGCTGCGCGATCCTTCACCGAGCATTGCGTCAGCGGCATCCGTGCCGACGAAAAGCGCATCAACGAGCTGATGCAGCGCTCGCTGATGCTGGTGACGGCGCTCGCCCCGAAGATCGGCTACGACAACGCCGCCAAGGTGGCCAAGACGGCCCATGCCAACGGCACCACGTTGAAGGAGGAGGCGCTGCGGCTCGGCTTCGTCTCGGCCGAGGAGTTCGATCGCCTGGTGCGCCCCGAGAAGATGACCAGCCCGGGATAAAATTCCGAATTCCGATAGCCATCCGTAATGATACGGAGCCTCGACGCCCAGAAATGTGCGGCTTTGGGGGCGGGATTTGATTACCGTCAATGTTCTGGCGGAACGGCGTGCTACGCAGCCCTTCCGCCCCTCGACGGGGGCAAAATTCATCGTTTGATGGCCCGAGGGGCCGATTGACGAGGACGAGCGAATGGCGATCAAGTCTTTTGGGGCGCAACGCGGCACCCTGTTTCTGAATGTTTCATCCAACCTGACGAGGATCGGATGATGGAGACGCGGCATGGGGAACGTCATCAACCTGAATCGTTTCAGGAAGCGCGCCGAACGGGAAGCCTCGGCGAAGCAGGCGGACGCCAACCGGACGAAGTTCGGTCGCACGAAGGCGGAACGCTCGGCGGAGGAGGCGCGCGCGGACAAGGCGAAGGCGCATCTGGACCAGCATCAGATCGATCACGAGGAGCAGCCATGAAGTCGCCCGTCGTGAAACGGTCGATCGTCGTCGCCGGGCACAAGACCAGCGTCAGCCTGGAAGAGGCTTTCTGGAACGGCATGAAGGAGATCTCGGGCCTGCGCAACATGACGCTGTCCGAGCTGGTCGGCGAGATCGACAACAACCGCCAGCAAGGCAATCTATCGTCGGCGATCCGCCTGTTCGTGCTGGACTACTTCAAGAGCCGGGCCATGGCCACCCAGCCCGACAAGGTCCCGGCCCAGTAACCAACTGGAGGGGGCGCCTTGGACGGCGCCCCGCCGACCGCACTTTAAAATCACTCTAAGATGCGGTTTCAACGAGCGCGCCCGCTTGACCTCAATGCCTTGCGTTGAAAATACAGGGCATGACCGACACCAATGACACGCGCCCGCATATGCCGCTGGGTCTGGCCCAGCGCGGCTACACCGGCGTCATCCAGCACCTGTCCGCTCGCGAGGCGGGCTCGGCGCTCTCGGACATCGAGCTCGAGAGCCGCCTGATCGAACTCGGCTTCGTCGAGGGCGCCAGGGTCGAGGTCCTGCACGAGGGGCTGGTCGGGCGCGATCCGATCGCGGTGCGGGTCGACAGCATCACGATCGCGGTCCGCCGGCGCGAAGCCATGGCCATCATCGTCGCGTAAGACAGCGACCGGATATCTGCCCCCAGGCCTTTGATCCCATGGAAGCACCCCTGCTGCATCTCGCCCTGGTCGGTACGCCAAACAGCGGCAAGACGTCGCTGTTCAACGCCCTGACCGGCAGCCGGCAGAAGGTCGCGAACTATCCCGGCGTCACCGTCGAGCGCAAGGAAGGCTTCTTCGTCACGCCCTTGGGACGGCAGGTCTCGGTGGTCGACCTGCCCGGTACCTATTCACTGCGCGGCCGCAGCCCGGACGAGGAGATCACCCGCGACTTCGTGCTCGGCAAGGCCTCCGGCGAGGCCGTGCCCGATCTCGTGCTGTGCGTGGCCGACTCGACCAATCTGCGGCTGACCATCCGCCTGCTGCTCGAGCTCAAGCGCACGGGACGGCCGATGGTGCTGGTGCTCAACATGTTCGACATCGCCGCCCGCCGCGGCATCACCGTCGACGTCGAGCGGCTCGCCAAGGAGCTAGGCCTGCCCGTCGTCACCTCGATCGCGGTGCGCAAGGGCGGCACCGCCGATCTGTTGAAGCTGACCGACGAGATCTCGGCCAAGCTCGCCGCCGAGGCGGAGAAGAACAGCTGGCGCGCGCTCAGCGTCTCCGAATTGCGCGCGACCCAGCGCGAGGCCGACCGCATCATCGCCGACTGCGTCAGCCTGCCTGCCAGGCCCGACACCTGGACCGCCCGGATCGACGCGGTGGTGCTGCATCCCGTCGGCGGCCTCGTCGTGCTGGCGCTGATCCTGTTCGTGATGTTCCAGGCAGTGTTCGCCTGGGCGCAACCGGCGATGGACCTGCTCAAGTCCGGCTTCGACGCGCTCGGGGAGCTGGTGCAGGCCACCCTGCCCGACGGCCTGTTGCAGAGCTTCCTGCAGAACGGGGTGATCTCCGGCGTCGGCAGCGTCATCGTGTTCCTGCCGCAGATCATCCTCATCTTCCTCTTCATCCTGCTGCTGGAAGATTTCGGCTACATGGCGCGCGCCGCGTTCCTGATGGACCGCATCATGGGCGGCGCCGGCCTGCACGGCCGCGCCTTCATTCCGCTGTTGTCGAGCTTTGCCTGCGCCATTCCCGGCATCATGGCGACGCGCGTCATCGACAACAAGCGCGACCGGCTGACCACGATCCTGATCGCGCCGCTGATGACCTGCTCGGCGCGCATTCCGGTCTACACGCTGATCATCTCCGCCTTCATTCCGGCCAAGGACATCTGGGGCTTCATCAACCTGCAGGGCCTCGTGATGTTCGGGCTCTACGCCACCGGCATCGTCAGCGCGCTACTGGTCTCGTTCGTGATCAAGTTCTTCCTGATCCGCGACTATGCACCGGCGCCGTTCATGCTGGAGCTGCCGGACTACAAATTGCCGCGCCTGAAATCGGTCGCGATCGGCATCTTCACCCGCGCCAAGATGTTCCTGTACCGCGCCGGCACCACGATCTTCTCGATGATGGTGCTGATCTGGTTCCTGGCCTCGTTTCCGCAGCCGCCCGCGGGCGCAACCGAGCCCGCGATCGATTTCAGCCTGGCTGCGATGATCGGCAAGGCGCTCGAGCCGCTGCTCGCCCCGGTCGGCTTCAACTGGCAGATCGCGGTGGCGCTGATCCCGGGCATGGCGGCGCGCGAGGTCGCGGTCGCCGCCCTCGGCACCGTCTACGCGATCGAAGGCGGCAAGGAAGCGGCCGAGCAGATCGGCCAGGTGCTGGCGACGAAATGGTCACTTGCGACCGCGCTTTCGATGCTGGCCTGGTACATCTTCGCCCCGCAATGCGCTTCCACGCTGGCCGTGATCCGGCGCGAGACCGGCAGCTGGGCCTGGATGGCCGTGACCTTCTTCTACATGCTGGTGCTGGCCTATGCCGCGAGCCTCGTGACCTACAATGTCGCGGTCGCGCTCGGCGCGGGCTAGCTTCTTCCAAAACGAAAACTGCGAAAACAACCCCATGCACAGTAGACGGGGGTTGTGAAATCAATGGGTTACGCCTGTGCGAGACATCATTCGACTCGGCTTGGATGGAGCCCAGCCTGATTGACCGGTCGGGCAAAACAGGGGCATGATGACATGATCAGCCCGCAGCAATAGCCGCGTGAATGACGACCCGCCACCGCAGCGGTGACTGTCTCCATGGACCATTTCAGCACCGAGAGCCTGACCGCGGAGCGATTGCACGAGGGTCATCTCGCCGACCTCGTCGCGCTGCATCTCGATGCCGAGGTCTCCCGTTTTCTCGGCGGGGGGCGAACGGCCGAGGGCACGAAGACCTATCTCGCGACCAACATGGCGCATTGGGACCAGCACGGCTTCGGACTCTGGACACTGCGAACGAAGCAGGGCGCGTTCGCGGGACGTGCGGGCATTCGGCACATCCTCGTCGACGATATCGACGAGATCGAGATCCTCTACGCGTTCAAGCGCGAGTACTGGGGCCGGGGATTTGCAAGCGAGATCGCGGCCGCGGTGACGGATATCGGCCTGTCGCAATTGAAACTGCCGTCCCTCATCGGCATCGTGAATGCTGCGAATGGTACATCCCGCCGTGTGCTGGAGAGATCGAACTACGTCCTCGAGCGCAGCACGAACCGTCACGGCGAGGACGTGGTGATCTATCGTATTCGACCGTGAAGACCTGTCGTCGCAGGACGTGTACAGCGAAGCGAAACCCATCATCTTCATCGCCGCACGGAGAGGACGATGGGTTTCGCTTCGCTCTACCCATCCTACCGACCTGAACAGCATTCAAGAAAGTTTCTTGCCCGTTCCTGCAACAGGCGATGGTGGCGATCGTTGACTCGCGACGGACGCAGGCCAAGCCCGCGGCGTCGTAGTCCGCCGTTATCATCATTAGGACGATTGATGCGAGCGAGCCTACAAGGAGGCCGCGCTTCGGCGGGCCTTTTTTACATGTGGACGCAAGGATGAGGCCGCCCGGCGAGGCGGCCTCCGGCCGACATCAGATCGATCGATTTGCCTCGGCCTATTAAATCGCTTGGCCAGCTACTTCGGGGCAACTACTTCGTGTAACCCTGGCTCGTACACCACCACATGGCGTCGGCCGAGGTCGAGCCGTGCTCAATGACGTATTTTCGGCACGCTTCGTAATTGACGGCGTAACGCTTGGCACACGGGACCGGGGAAACGGTGCCCCCGCTCCAGGAACACTTGTATTGAGCATTGGCTGCCGGCATCGACAGGGTTACGACAGCGAGCCCGACGACGAGAAACGCGAAGGTCTTCATGACTATCTCTCCCAAATCCAGGGATTAGCGAGTGCTATCCCAGGTAGTACGATAGCATGATTTCGATTGCGCGAGCTCGACGCATGCCCATTCGGGATCGAAGGGGTGCCTTGCTGAAATGCCGACTCTCACACCGCAGGGCGCGGCCTTCCGCTTCCTGCCGGACCTGATCGACCGCGTTCTCGCTGGCAAGATCAAGCCGGGCAAGGCGTTCGACCTGATGCTGTCGCGGTTGGAGGAGGCAAGGATACCGCGCCATGGACGAGCGGCGCGCGATCAAGAGCTTGATTACCCTGTGAAGGGGGACCACGCTCTGCACTCCGTCATCGCGAGCGCTGCGAAGCAATCCAGAATCTTTCCGCGGAGGCAGTCTGGACTGCTTCGCTGCACTCGCAATGACAGTGTAGACAGCTTACCGGAAATATCCCAGCACGAGATCGACATCCGCGCTGCGGGCCGCCGTGCCGTTCAGCTCGGCGTCGATGACGCGGCGACAGGCTTCGATCGCGGCGTGGTCGCCGAGATCGTTGGCGGCTTCGAGCGCGAGCCAGGCGGCATCCACCGAGGCTTTGTCGGGTGCTCCGCCGCCGAGATCGGCGACTGGGTTGTTGAGGCTCTTCTTGCGAACGGCGGTGCCGAATTGAGGCAACATTGCAGATACTCCCCTGTCCTTAGTGTACCTGTCAGTGAACTTGGAGCTCGGGCTGACGGCCGGCCGCGTCGGCGCCCGCGCCGGTCTTGCGCGACTGGTAGAACTTCAAGATGCTGCGCGAGGTCTCGATCTTGAGACGGCCGAACTCGCGTTCGTTGTCCTGGAGCTCGCGCGCCGTGATGAGATGATCCTTGGCGCCGAGGAACAACAGCGACATCGTGGTGTCCCAGGAGAAGTCGAGCGCCTTGCACAGGACCAGGATCATCTCGCGGTTGCGATCCATCAGCGCGCGCTCGATCACGTCGACCGGCAGCGAGGACAGCAGCGACAGGCCGATCTGCACCTCGTCGAAGCGGTGCTGGCGCGCGTAGTTCGAGATGGAATCCTGGTTGAGATTGCCCTGCCGGTATTGCGTGGTGACTACGCGCTTGGCGACGAAATAGCTGCGCGAGGACGGGCCGAACTTGGACTGGAGATCGCCGGTGAGCTCGGTCACGGAGCTCTGGATCTGCGCCATCATCTCGGGCCGCTCGGTCTCGAGGCGGCGGCGGACGTCTTCCGAGGCCTTCGAGATCAGCTGCTGGAAGATGTGGCGCGGCACGTCCTTGCGCAGGCCAAGCTGCTCGGCGAGGATCGAGTCGCCCTCGGCGCGGCGGACCATGTGCAGCAGACCCGAGCCGGAGAAGCGCGCGCCCTCGTTCCTCGCAACCGACGTCACGACCTCTTGATTGCCGCGCTTGACCAGCACGTCGGTCACGGCCTCGCCGATCGACTGGCGCTGGGAGATCGCGAGCAGATGCGCCTGGCCCTTGGTCATGGCGCTCTGGACCAGCATCTTCTCGTCGATGCGATTGGAATCGCGCAGCACGGGACCTGCGACTTCGATCTCGTCGTCGAGCGCGAGCTTCTCGATGACGTTCAGGGGCGCGTGATCGCACGCCGACATCACCTCCGAGAGCTGCGCGCGCGCGGCGACCTCGATCTCTTCGGCGAGCCGGCCGATGACCTCGCCGAACATGCTGATCTCGTCGTCGCTGTAGCGGCCGGTAATCAGAATGTCGGTCGCGTGCCACAACGCCTTCGCCCGGCTTTCCTCAGTGCCGCGTGCGATCGCGTCGTCCAGATCCTGCAGAAGCGATTTCGCCCCGTTCATCTCGATCACCCCAATTCTTGGCGAGCTATTCCTGGCGAGCCATCCCTCGCTCGTGGCGGGCCCCCGGATTCCTCTGGGAACCAAGACTAGAGATCAAACGCGAGAATTCAGTAAAATCGGCAAATCAGTTTTGCCGGGCAAAATTCATTCAAATGCGAGCGAATGGATTAAGAGGCGGCAGAGGTGTTGCTTCACCTCTCCCGCTGGGGAGAGGTGAAGACCAAGCCGAGCCGCGAGCACCGTCGCCTCACGGATTCTGGGGGGTCAGCACCAGCGGAGGCTTCGGCCGGGGCTTTGCGGGCGGCGGGCCCGGGGCCGGCTTCACCTCGATGGCGGGCGGCAGCGGCGCAAGCTGCTGGCTCGCGAGTGGCGGGCTCGGGGCCGCGGGAGCCGCCTGCGGCGCCTTCGGCGTCGGCGCGGCCTTGGGCTCAACCTTGGGCTCGACCTTGGGCTCGACCTTGGGCTTCATCGGGGCGCGGCGCGGATCCTGCCCCGGCACCGGCACATTGGCAGGCGCCTGCTCGGACGCCGCATCCGGAGACACCAGCGTCGGCAGCGCCGCCGTCGCCGGCGGCGGCTCGCCGCGCTCGATCGCATCGAGCCGGCGCGTCTCGCGGTCGATCGTGCGCACCGCAAGCCACGAGGACAGCGGCGCAAGATCGATGGTGCGATTGAGCTTGTCGGGAGGCCCCGCCGCGAACAGCTGGATCTCCGGCGGAGCGCCGGAGAGGCCGGTCATGATCGGCGTCAGGCTGGCGCGGATATCGGCCTGGTCGGCGGGGATGTCGTAGCCGCCCGAAACGATGGCGCGGGCGTTCTTGGCCTCCAGCGGCGTTGCGCCGACGCGTAAGCGTCCGTCGCGGATGGTGAACGGGATCTGCGCCGAAGCCACCGTGATCGGCGCGGCGGCCAGCGCGGGCTCGACCAGCTGGCGCAAGCGGTTGTCGTCACTAACCTGGCCGCCGTCGCTGGCGCGGATCGCGATCTCGAAAGCGCGCGGATTGAGGCCGCTGATTTCCGCGGAGTCCAGCGTCACGGTGCCGTTGCCGGCGAGCGCGCCGGTGAGCGCCGCGACGCTGCGGCCCTGGCTGGTCAGCGCCATCTGCACCGAGGCGCGCCCCTTCGGCAGCGCGAGATCGCGGTAGCGCAGCGTGGCGGCATCGACATTGCCGAGCTCGATGCGCGCGTTCAGCGCAAGGCCACCCGGGCCATTGCGCGCGTCGAAGCTTCCCGACATCTCGCCGCCGCCGAGGCCGCCCTTCAGCGCGTCGAGCCCAAGCGATTGGCCGTCACTGCGGATCGTGCCGCCGAACGGGCGCAGCTCGATGCCGCCTGGCAACATCCCGCGCAATGCCTGGAAGGCGATCCGGCCGCGCCAACCGGTGATGAGCCCCGCGCTCAGCGGCTCGCCCGTGTCGTGCCCGGCCGCGCCGATCGCCAGCGCCAGCGCCGGCGCCAGATCGAGCGCATCGAGGCCGACCTCGCCGTCGACGCTCTTGTCCTGATCCAGCGTCAGCGCCAGATGGCCGCGCAGATGCGAGCCGGCCGCATTGCCGTCGAGATCGTCGAAGGTCAGGCGATTGCCCGTCAGCGTGAGGCGCGAAGACAGGCTGACGTTCTGCCCCGATTTGTCGGCCGGGCTGGTGCCGAGCAGCGGCGCCAGATTGACGTTGCGCACGCGCAGATTGACGCTGGCTTTTGGCTCGGACAATTCGACGCTGCCCTGCGCATCGGCATCGAGCCCGCCACCGCTCAGCTTTGCGTTCAATTGCAGCGGACGCTGCCAGGCACCGCTGAGCTTGCCCTCGAACTGCGAACCGCCCTCGCCTGCAGCCACCACGCGATCGAGCCCGAGCAGCGCCAGCAGCGCGCCGGCTTGTGGCGTCGAGACTTTCGAATCCAGCGTGAAGTCGCTGTTGCGCAGGCGGTCGAGGTCGATGCCGCCAATGGCGGCCGCTGGCGTCTGCGCGGCCAGCGTCGCGGTCGCCTTGAGCTGCGGCGCATCGAGATCGAGCACGGCGCGGGCATTGCTGCGATCGGCATGCTCGGCGTTCTTGTCGAGGCTGAGGTCGAGCTTGAGGCGCGTGGCGCCGGGCAGCGACGGAAGGGTATCGAGGCGCGCGCGCACCGCAGGCGCAAACGGCTCGATCAGCGCGGTGAGCTCGCGCAGCGAATTGGCGGATGATTTCAGCGCAAGCCTGCCCGTGGCCTTGGCGCGGTCGAAGCTGCCGCTCGCCTCGGTGGTGACGCCGCCGGCCTGGCCGAAGCGCAATTGCTCCAGCGACAGCGATGCGGGGCCGTAGCCAAGCCTGGCCGCGAACGGCCGCAGCTCCTGGCCGGCGGAGATGGCGCGGCCGATATCGAGCGAGAGCTTTGCCTCTTCCGGCCACTCGCCTTGCGGGCCGGCGAGCGCGCGTACGAAGCTGGCGGCGGCGTCGAGGTCGAGCCGATCGGCCTTGAGCTCGGCGTCGATCCGCGACCCCTTGCTCGCGCCTGTCTGCACGAAGGCGATGCGGCCTTCGACGGCACCGCCTTCGATGTCGGCTTTCAGCCTGTCGATGGCGAGATGGTTGGCGGCGATCGTGACGTCGCCGGCAAGGCGCAGCGGCCGCGTGCTGCGGCGGTTGATCTCGCTGCGACCCTGGAGCCAGGCCACCAGCGTATCGGGATCGGAGGATTCGACGCTGAGACGGCCGCTGAAACTGTCGGCACCGGGAGCCGCGCCGTTGAGCGAGAGCTGCGTCATGCCGGGCGCGCGCAGCTCCAGCCGCCGGAAGGTCCAGGACCGTCCGTCGGTCGCAAGCTCGGCGGTGATGTTCTGCAGCGGACGGCCGCCGAGCATGATCTGGTCGGAGTTGAACTCGATCTGCGCAGGGATCGGCGCCTGTGGAATGGCGGCGAGCCCCGCCCGCAGCGCCGGCAGGATACGCAGCGGCTCGGCATCGTCCTTGGCGGCGAGCCTGTCGGCGTCGACCTGGCGCGCCGACAGCACCGCGCGCAGTAGCGGCGAGGCGCCGAATCTGAGGTCGCCGACGCCGCCGAGCTTCAGCGCGGTGTCTTCGGTGCCGAAGCTCGCGTCGATCTGCTCGAACTTGGCGCCGGCGGGATCCGCCTTGAGCTTGGTCGTGAGCTTCCAGGGCGTCGGCCCCGTCTCGCCCGCCTTCTTGACCGCGGGCACGGCCAGCATCAGCGCGCCGTCGAATTTCGGCTGGCGATTGTCGAAGGCGAGCACGCCCTCGAGATCGGCGAGGACCGGACGCTCGCCGGGATCGATGTTGAGGTGGAGACGGGTGGCGTTGCCGTCGGCGCTCGGGCCGGACGAGACACGGAACGGATAACGTACCCCATTGGCGGTGAAACTGCCGTCGCCGCGCACCGAGCCCGCGAGCGAGCGGACGTCGCCGGAGAAGGCGATGTCGTTCAGCTCCAGCGTCGAGCGGCTGGCCGCATCGTGCAGGGCGAGGCGGCCGGTGAGATTGAGCCGCTCGATGGCCAGCGAGGCCAGATTGAAGGTGCCGCTCGCGGTGGACGGCAGATCGACCCGCCCGCGTGCATCGAGGCCGAGATCGACCGCCATGCCGCCCACCGACAGCTCGGTGGCACGCCATTCGCCGCGCATCAGGGAGCCCAGGCTGAACTCGACATCGAGCTTGTCGGCGCGCAGGCGGCCGAGATCGTTGTTGCCGCCGAAGGTGACCTGGCGAAGCCGCAGCGTCGGCGCCGGCAGCAGCCGCGCGTCGAGCTCGCCCGCGACCCGCACCGGCACGCCGATGATCTTGCCGGCCTCCGCCTCGAACTGGGGCCTGAACTGGTTCCAGTCGACGTAGTAAGGCCCGATCAGCGCGGCCAGCAGCGCAATGATGAAGGCAATCGCCAATCCGAGCAGCGTCGTCTGCACGGGTCTCCCCTCGGCCAAACCGGCACCCGGACCAAACCTTGGCCCTGCAAACCCTGGCCTTCGTGGACTTCAGGCGTGCCGGAACAGCCCCTTATATAGGGGGAAGTGTGGCGAAGTCACAGCGACTGTTGCGCGCGGAGGTTAACGGGGAAGACCCTCATGGTGAGGAGGCGCGGAGCGCCGTCTCGAGCCATCGAGGCCCGGCTGTCGCCCGCGGCCATCCTTCGAGACGACCGCTTCGCGGTCTCCTCAGGATGAGGAGCTGCGCCCGCGATGTCAGCTCCTACCAGCTCGCCGGCAGCTGCTTGAGGCCGCGCAGCACGAAGGTCGGCCGCCATTCCGGGTTTTCGACGTCGTCGATGCGCAGGTCAGGCAGCCGCCGCAGCAACGTGGCGATGGCGATCTCGGCCTCGATGCGCGCCAATTGCGCCCCCAGGCAGAAATGGATGCCGCCGCCGAACGACAGCGGCTTCACGTTCGTCCGGGTGACGTCGAGCCGGTCCGGCCGATCGGGATAGACCGCCGGGTCGCGATTGGCCGAGCCGAGCAGGCACAGCACGGTCTCGCCCTTGGGGATCCTCTTGCCGCCGAGGTCGTCGATATCCTCCAGCGCGACGCGGCCGGTCATCTGCACCGAGGAATCGTAGCGCAGGAATTCCTCGATCGCGCCTTCCATCAGCTCGGGCCGTGCCTTGAGCAGCGCAAGCTGGTCCGGATTGCGGTGGAGCGCCAAAAGACCGTTGCCGATCAAGTTGACCGTGGTCTCGTGGCCGGCGCCGAACAACAGGATGATGTTGGCGGTCAGCTCCTCGTTGGTGAGCTTGTTGCCGTCCTCCTCGGCCTGCACGAGCTGGGTGGTGAGATCGTCTCCGGGATTCTTGCGGCGCAGCTCGAACAGCTGCTGGAAATACATCTGCGCCATCAGGTTGCCCTCGTTGCCCTTCCTGATTTCTTCGGCAGACAAGGGCACGGGGTCGAGCAGCCGCCCGCCATCGCGCGAGCTCTTGTAGAAGACCTCGCGATGGTCTTCGGGGATGCCGAGCATCTCGCAGATGATGGTGACGGGCAGGCGGAAGGCGAAATCCTCGATCAGGTCCATGTGGCCGCGGTCGATCACGGCGTCGATGGCCTGGTCGACGATCGCCTGGATGCGCGGCCGCATGTCCTCAACGCGGCGCGCGGTGAACGCCTTCACGACGAGGCCGCGCAGGCGGGTGTGATCCGGCGGATCGGCCTGCAGCATCCAGTGGCTCATGCTGCGGAACACCGGCTCGTCCATGATCTTCTCGCCATAGCGGCGCTTTGTGCGCTCGACGAAATCCTTGCCGAAGCGCTTGTCGCGCATCACGAGACTGACGTCGGCGTGGCGGCTGGTGACGAACTGGCCGAACGGCGTCACATGGACCGGATCGACCGTGCGCAATCGCTCGTAGTGCGGATAGGGATCGCGGATGTAGTCCGGCGACAGCGGGTTGAACAGCGGCGCGCCGCCGGCGCCTTGCACGTGCTCGTTCATGGTGACCTCAAATCGGTTGTCGCATGACACGAATACGCCGAGCGCAGCCCCACTGCCTGGCGTAACCATCCCTTGAGCTTATAACTCGATACATTGTTGTATCGAATTGCATTCTGCCCTACCCTCCTCCGATGTCAAGGGTGAGAACCAGGCCGACCAGGGACGATACGCGCGACAGGCTGTTCGAGGCCGCCGCGCGCGTGTTCGAGGAGGACGGCATCGGCGGCGCCAGCATCGAGGCGATCGCCGCAGCCGCCGGCTTCACCCGCGGCGCGTTCTATTCCAACTTCAAGAGCAAGGACGAACTCATCATCGCCATGCTCGAGGACCATGTCGAGCAGTCGATCCGGCGCAACCTCGACATCCTCGCGCAGCACGACAATCTCGACGATTTCATCGCCGCGCTGAAGGCGATGGACCGCACGCAGCAGGACCCGCTCGGCCGTGCGCCGCTGCTGCACATGGAGATGATCCTGTTCGTCGCGCGCGCCGAGAAGCGCCGCCCCGAGCTCGCAAAACGCCTGCGCGCGCGGCGCAAGCTGATCGCCGACATCATCGAGGCGACGCTGCAGAGCAACGGCAGGAACGACAGACTGAACCCGTCCTGGATGGCCTCCGTCGTGCTCGCGCTCGAAGACGGCTTTCGGCTGCACCGGCTGATCGATCCCGAGACAACGCCGGCCGACAGCTTTCTGCGTGCGATCACGGATCTGCGGCGGAGGACGGGACTGGCGGGGGAGTAAGAGCGTCTTCATGGCGCTGACGCCCTGTGCAAGCGGGTTGCCAGGTTTGTCGCCGGATCGGACAAGGCATGCCTGCTTTGGGAAAGAAGTCCGATCTGCCCTGCGCCACAAAGGAGTCTCATCGTTCGAACCCAGGATTCCCGTCCTGCCTCAACTTCCCAGCGGCCCTGCCACGCCGACGTCTCTTGTCGATGCCCTGCAGGCGGTTGCCGGGCTTCCGCCAAAGGCGCGCGCGAGCTTTGCCTGGGGCCTATGCGTCCGCGGCACCTACGCCCCGTCCCATCTAGCCAGGGACATCACCACATCCCGCAGCTTCACCAGGCCATCACGGGTGCTGGCGCGCTTCTCGACGGAGGGCGGCCCCCCGAACGCGGCGGACACCGAGAGGTGCTCGCTGCGTGGCTTCAGCTTCCGGCTCGGCAGCGAGGGCCAGCGCTCCGACATTTTCACTCAGAGCGCCCCGGTTCATTTCGCCAGGACGCTCGACCAGATGCTGGCTTTCCTTCAGGCCCGCATGCCGGAGCAGGACGGCAAGCCGGACATGGCGCGAGTGGAGGCATTCTCCGCCGCCAATCCCGAAACACGGCGCCAGGCAAGTTACCTTGCCGCGCATCCGCCGCCCGCAAGCCTTGCGCGCACGACCTATTGGGGCGTGCACGCCTTTCCTGCGACCAACGCCATGGGCGAGACACGGTTCATCAAGTTCAAGGTCGCGCCGGTCGGCGAAGCGGACGGGCCGACCGTGGACGCGGTCGCGGCCAGATCCACCGGCTTTCTGTGCGGCGATCTCGAATCCCGGATCGCGGCACGCGATGTCAGGTTCAGCGTGATGGCGCTGCTCGGCCGTCCCGCCGACCCGGTCATGGACGTGACCATCCGTTGGCCGGATGAGGACGGGCACGAAGCGGTCCGCCTCGGAACGATCGTGATAACAGGCATCGAATCCAACGCAGCGTGCGACGGGTCCGCGTTCGATCCAGCCAATCTCGCCGAAGGCATAAGCCATCCGCCGGACGAGATGTTTGCGGCGCGGCGCGCCGCCTACGCCATCTCTCAGACACGGCGTCGCTGAGCGGAAGGCGTCTCGAGCCCGGACTACGTTTCGCTATCCGGCACGCCCTGCGCCTCACGGCGCCACATTCCCGGGCTGATGCCGACCACCGCAGAAAAGACCCGGGTGAAGTGGCTTTGATTGGCAAACCCGGCCGATATCGCAATCTCCGACAGTGACAGGTCGCGCACCGTCAACAATTGCTTGGCCGTATCCACGCGCCGGCGCAGCAGCCATTGGTGCGGCGGCAGGCCGGTGGAGACGCGAAACGCGCGCGAAAAATGACTGACGGAGAGATCGAACTCGGCTGCGATCTGTTCCAGTGAGAGCTTTCCGCGGAGATCGGACTCCAGCCTTTCGCAGGCCCGCTTGACCTGCCAGGGGGCAAGGCCGCCCCGCGCCTGCTCGGCAGCGCGCCGCAATCCGCCGTAGGTCGCCGCAACATGTGCGGTGAGCGCGAGCATCATGTGGTCGACGAAGAGCTGATTGGCCTCATCAGGCTGGCGCAACGCCGCCAGGAACGAGGCGCCGAGATGACGGATCGTCATGTCGTCATGGCCGACACCGGGCTGATAGACGAGTTCACCGAGCCGTGGCGCGCCGCCTTGCCTTGCCATGTCGTCCAACGCCGAACGGGGCAGATGGAAGAACAGAGAATGGAAAGGCTTGTCGATCACGTAGCGCGGATCGCGTTTCAGGTCGTAAAGGTACGTGGCGCCGGCGCGGATATCGCGCTTGATCACGCAACGGCCGCGCTCCCAACACTCGCAATCGGCGAAATCGCGAAATTTGAGGCTGACGAGATAGGCGTCCTCCGAGGGCATCGAATCGGAAAGACGCGCCACGGGGTGGTCATCCCGCGTTTCGGTGACAGCGAGCTCGGCGCTGCGCAGCGAACGCGTGACCAGCGTTGGCGGAGCATCCTTCAGATGCAGAAACCGTTCGACCTTCTGCGCGAAGGCACCCGTCTGTGTCATGGGAGTAGATCTCGTAAGGGCAGACTGGGAGAGCGCAAGCGCCATCGCCAAATCACGCCCGATTATCGGGCATCGTCACGCGACGGTCCAGACCGGCGCGCCAGAACGACAGCCGTCCGTCGGCTCGCCACATCATCGTCACGAACTGCTTTTCGCGAGCAATTTCAAAGAACTTTGACGCCTTTCCGCAGTCTCCGTTTAGCGCCCCGACAAGGCGTCACCCGCCCATCGTGCGTTTGTGAAAGCGCGCGCCAGCTTGGAGCAGGATCGGACAAAGCATGATCGCTTCAGGAAATACGCTGGGCCTTCGCAGCGCATAGAACACGCGCCGCCCCGTACGGATACGGACAACTGATCGAAAGCTCGAAGCTGATCAGCAGGAGGCACGCAATGACCGGGAGCACTGCACTCATGCGCAATCCCTCGCACAAGCCCTTGCCGGGCGCACAGCCGCACGATGGCTCGCGTTCCGAGCGACGCGCCGATACGGAGATGGCGCGCGTGCTCGGGACCGAACCACTCCGCATCGCGTTGGAGCCCTCCGGCGCCGGGATCGCTCACTGGAAGCATGATCCATTGCACGACGTCGTCGAGCCCATGAACCACCACGTGATCATGGCCTACAACGGCGTGATGCAGCGCATGGAGCGGCGGACGGGAAAATCGGTTGCGATCGGTACGTTTCGGCGCGGGGTCGTGATCATCATTCCGGAAGGATCAAGCTCTCGATGGGACATTCCGAAGCCCGTCGATGTGGTTCAACTGTATCTTCCCGATGCAACGTTGAAGCGCGTCGCTCGCGAAGCCGGGGTCACGGCAACGGACGACTTGCTGGAACGGACGGCGCATCCTGATCCGATTACGTCCCGGCTGCTCTTGAGCGCGGCCGATACGCTCGGTGGCAATGAAGCCCTGGATACGCTGTTCCGGCATCAGCTGACAGATCTTCTGGCCACGCGCCTCTTGGTTGCGCACACGGGTTCGCCGACCACGCTCCAGCCGACCGTGGGCGGGCTGGCGCCGAAGGTCTTGCTCCGTGCGATCGAACGGTTGCGCTCGGACAGCGATGCGGACGTCTCCCTTGATGCGTTGGCTTCCGATGCCGGACTATCGCGCTTTCACTTTTGCCGCGCCTTCAAGGAAAGCACCGGGCTCTCCCCGCACGCCTGGCTGCGCCAACACCGGCTCGAGCAGGCAATGAACATGCTGCGCGACAGCGACGAAACGGTCGTCTCGATCGCCGCGGCGCTGGGTTATTCGTCGCAGACGGCGTTCGCAGCTGCCTTCAGGAAGCTGACCGGCGAGACGCCGAGCGACTGGCGCAGGCGCCAGCGTTAACAGCAATCGCAATGCAGCCACGGCAATCGCTCTGGCGCAGCGGCAGATTCGATCCGCTAGACCATCACCATGTCCAGACCAATCGACGGGAGATCGAAGATGACCTGGAAGACCTTCATTGGCCGGCGGGTGATCGCATCGCGCCGCCGAGGCCTTGCAACCGCAACCCTGTACGGACTCTCGCTGGCCGTTCGCTTCACGTCGGCGACGGGCGAGGAGATCGAGATTCCGCCGCACGCCATGCACCCGACCTACCCGCTGGTCTCCATCATGACCCTGGATAGCACCGGCCTTCCCTATCAGGACCGGGGCCCGAGGACGGCTCAGCCGGTCGTCCATCGCCAGGGTTGGTTTCGCCAAGACGGGCCACCGAGTTCACCGCTGTCGCGCTGTCTAGCGCCTTAACAGCGGCGATTCACGTCACCTCTTCGCGCCGTCGCCGGACGCTGCCTTGAGCGGGGCAGCGACGGCTCGCGCGCAGACCATCGAAACGCAGAGATCAAGGAGAAAACCCATGCGACTGGTCATCATCGGCGCCGGCTTCGCCGGCATGTACGCCGCCCTTTCCGCCGCCCGCCTGCGCGAGATCCAGGGCGTCTCACCAGAGGCGCTCGAGATCGCGCTGGTTGCCCCCGAGCCGACGCTCGTGGTTCGGCCACGGCTCTATGAACCGAAACCGGAGACCCTGACGGCGCCGCTGCTGGGGGTGCTCGAGGCCATCGACGTCAGCTATGTGCAAGGCATGGTCGAGACGGTCGACACCAAATCCAGCATGGTGAAGATTGCCACGGCGAAGGGCGCGAAAAAGACGCTCTCTTACGACCGGCTCGTCGTGACCACCGGCAGCCGGCTGTTCCGTCCGAACATTCCGGGTCTTGCCGAGCACGGTTTCAGCGTCGATTCGCTGGACGATGCGATCGCGCTCGACAAGCACCTGCATGGCCTCGCCAAGCGACCGGCGACGACCGGGCGCGACACGGTCGTCGTCGCCGGCGGCGGCTTCACCGGCATCGAGGCTGCCACCGAAATGCCGGCGCGGCTTCGCGACATCCTCGGCACCAACGCGAGGACTCGCGTCATCATCGTCGAACGCAACGATGCGATCGCGCCCGACATGGGCGCAGGCCCCCGCCCGGTGATCGAGGAGGCCCTGCGCAAGGTCGGCGTGGAGACACGGATCGGCGCCGGTGTCGCCTCGCTCGATGAATCCGGCGTCAACCTGTCGAGTGGCGAACACATCGAAACCGAGACCGTGATTTGGGCTGCGGGCATTCGCGCCGCGCCGCTGACGACGCAGATCCCCGCCGAGCGCGACAGTTTCGGCCGGTTGCTGGTCGACCGCCGCCTGCAGGTGACCGGCGTTCCGGGCGTCTTCGCGGCCGGCGACGCGGCGCGTGCGGCCTGCGACGACGAGGGCAATTACGCGCTGATGTCGTGCCAGCACGCCACGCGGATGGGTGCTTTCGCCGGCAACAATGCCGCGGCCGAGCTGCTCGGCCTCGCGACCAGGCCTTACCACCAGAAGACCTACGTCACCTGTCTCGACCTCGGCGAAGCCGGCGCGCTGTTCACGCGCGGCTGGGAGCGCAACGTCGAGATGGTCGGGGACATCGCCAAGAAGACGAAGCGGGAGATCAACACGGTCTGGATCTACCCGCCGCGCGCCGAGCGCGCCGCAGCGCTCGCGTCCGCCGATCCGGAGCGCGTAACTGATCTGTAGACACCGGCCTGATGTTGGCCGCGCGCCCTGCGGGCGCGGCCCCACCGCAGCCCTTCAAGAACCAGAGCACGAAGCACGCGAACAGAGGAGCCTTCAAAGATGAATCAGATGATCTCTAACGCTCAGAAGGAGACGAACATGAACCTGCACGACGCCACACGCCCCCACGGGCCGGGGCCCCAAGAGCTGGTTCCGTCGCGCTACGCGCTGAAGATCGGCGAGATCGACGTGATGGTGATCAGCGATGGAGTGCTGATGCTGCCGGGCGCAATGCTGGCCCATAACGCCGACCCGGCCGTCCGCGCGGCGTGGCTGAAGGACATGTTCCTGCCTCCGGATGCTTTTGATTGGGCCCTGAACGTGGTCGTGGTGCGCAGCGGCGACCAGACGATCCTCGTCGACGCCGGCCTGGGATCCGACCCGAACTTGCACCTGCCGCGGGCCGGGCAGCTGAGCAGGCGACTGGATGCCGCCGGCATCGATCTCGAGGCCGTGACCGACGTGGTGCTGACGCACATGCACATGGACCATATTGGCGGACTGCTCGTCGACGAGGTGAGGGAACGGCTGCGTCCGGACCTGCGCATTCACGTGGCAGCCGCCGAGGTCGCGTTCTGGAAGGCGCCCGATTTCTCTCGCGTCTCGATGCCGCCGGGTTTCCCGGACGCGCTTCGGGCGACCGCCAAGCGGTTCGCGAAAGAATACCACAACCAGCTGCGTACTTTCGAGGATGAGCACGAGGTGGCGCCGGGAGTGGTGGTCACGCGCACCGGTGGTCACACCCCCGGCCACAGCGTGGTCCGTCTCGCATCCGGCGGCGATCGGCTGACATTCGCCGGCGACGCCGTGTTCACTGTCGGGTTCGACCACCCCGACTGGCACAACGGCTTCGAGCATGATCCCGAAGAGGCTGCCCGTGTCCGCGTCCGCCTTCTGCAGGAGCTGGCAGCGAACGGAGAGCTCCTCGTCGCCACTCACATGCCGTTCCCGTCCATCGGCCGGGTGGCGGTCGACGGCGACCACTTTCGCTGGGTGCCAGCCTTCTGGGACTACTGACCGCTCGTCGGGTTAGAGCCGAACCGGGGGTGCGAGCTCAACGCATGAGTGAGTTCGCGCCCTGTGTTCGACGCTGCGCTTAAGCGGACCGCCGCACCGCATCGCTCCCTGCCGCCACATCGAGCCGCCTCAGCATCGCCCTCGCTTGCTCGGCGCAGTGCTCGATCAGCCAGCGTTCGAAGGCGACGGGGGGAAGCGCGGGGGCGTAGAGGAAGCCCTGCACGACGTCGCAGCCGAGCTCAGCCAGCGTGTTGCGCTGTCCTTCCGTCTCGACGCCTTCGGCGACGACGGTCATGCCGAGGCCCTGGCCGACGCGCACCACCGCGGTGGCGATCGCGAGTGCGCCGGCGTCACGCTCGATGTCGCGCATGAAACTGCGGTCGATCTTCAGTTCGCGGATCGGCAGATGCGCGAGGCGGCTGAGGCTGGAATAGCCGGTGCCGAAATCGTCCACGGAGAGTCCGACGCCGAGCGCCCGGATCGCGTTCATCGTCTCCAGCGCAGCGACGCTGTCCTGCATGAACGCGCCTTCCGTGATCTCCAGCATCAAGGCATCCGGCGGCAGTTCGTGTTCGGCGAGAATGTCCTTGAGCCGCGCAGCCAGGGTGACGTTGCGGAAATTGATCGGCGACAGGTTCACCGAGACGCAGGGAATGTTGAGCCCGGCGCGGCGCCAGCTCGCCATCTGCCGGCAAGCCTCGCGCACCGACCACAGGCCGATCTGCTCGATCAGGCCGCACTCCTCGGCAAGCGGGATGAACTTTGCCGGCGAGACATCGCCGAGCACGGCATCGTGCCAGCGCGCCAACGCCTCGACGCCGTGGATCGCGCCGTCGCAGCTGCGAACCTGCGGCTGGTAGCTGAGGCTCAACGCTCCTTCCGCAATGGCGCCGCGGAGCGCTGCGATCAGCGCCAGCCGCTGCTCGGTGAGCCCATTCATCTCGGGGCTGAACAGGCGGTGGGTCGAGCGTCCGGCCTGCTTGGCCATGTACATGGCGGCGTCGGCCTGCTGCATCAGCGTGTCGATGTCGGTGGCATGATCAGGATAGAGGCTGATGCCGATGCTGGCCGACATCTGCATCAGCTTCGATCCGAGCCGCAGGGGCGCAGCCAGCGCCTCGGTGATGCCGGCCGCGATGCGCTCCGCACTCTCGGCGTTACGTTGCGGCAGCAGGATGACGAATTCGTCGCCGCCGAGCCGTCCCAGCATGTCCT
This sequence comes from Bradyrhizobium guangxiense, assembly GCF_004114915.1. Classification (NCBI taxonomy): domain Bacteria; kingdom Pseudomonadati; phylum Pseudomonadota; class Alphaproteobacteria; order Hyphomicrobiales; family Nitrobacteraceae; genus Bradyrhizobium; species Bradyrhizobium guangxiense. The sequence goes on from NZ_CP022219.1 coordinate 5,069,175, forward strand.
CGGGGCCGATCTGCTCGCGCAGGCGCTGCGCGAGCAGGATCAGGAGCTCGTCGCCGGCGGCGTGACCGAGGGTGTCGTTGACGTCCTTGAAATGATCGACGTCGAGGAACGCCAGCGCGACATGGCTGCCGGTCGGGCAGGCATCGATCGCCGTGGTGATCAGGTGCCGCAGCTGCGCGCGGTTCGGCAGACCGGTGAGGATATCGTGGTAAGCGAGCCGCGCGATCTCGGCGCGCGCCTCCTTGCGCTCGATCGCGAAGGCGCCGAGATTGACGCAGGCCTCGACGATGCGGCGGTGCCAGTTGCTCGGCGCGCGGGGCTCGCGATAGTAGAAGGCAAAGGTCGCGATGACGCGGCCGTCCTTGGCCTTGACCGGGGTCGACCAGCAGGCACGCAGGCCGATCGCGAGCGGCATCGCTTTGTACGGCTGCCAGCGCGGATCGGTCTCGAGGTCTGTCGCAAGCACCGGCTCGCCATAGAAGGCAGCAGTGCCGCAGGAGCCGACATTGGGGCCGATCGCGATGCCGTCCAACGCGCGAGAATAAACGTCAGGCAGGCTGGGGCCGCCGAGCGGATGGATCAGGCCCGCAGCGTCGACATGAAGCAGCGAGCAGACGACATCCGGCGCGATTTCCTCGACGCGGCGGCACAGCCTGTCGGCAATATCGGTAATCGGAACCTCGTCCGCGAGCGAGCTCATGATGAGCTGCTGCAGCGAGCGCAGCTGCTTGGTCTCGGTGATGTCCTCGATCAGCGCGAAGATGTGCTTGACCCGGCCTTTCTTGTCACGGAAAGCGTCGATCCTGGCGCAGACCCAGATCTCCTCGCCGTCCTTGTCGTAGGCAAGCACTTCGGCTTCGCCGCGGCGGCCGCCATGCATCAGGCGCCTGACGAGCTTCTCGACCGCCTTACGGTCGGTGTAGCAGCCGGCGATGAGCTCGCCTGCGCGGCGGCCTTCGGCCTCGGTGCTGGTGTAGCCGAACAGCGTCGTGAAGGCCGAGTTGACGTAGACGATGTTCTGCTCGGTATCGGTGATGATCACCGCCCGGTTGGTCTGATCGGAGACGGCGTGGAGCAGTCCGATTCTGACGCGGCTCTCGGCATCCGCGGTGACGTCGCGTGCGAACACGACGCGATGGATCACCCCGCCGGTTGCAATGGACGAAAGCGAGATGGCCGCCCGGATGCGGCTGCCGTCACAACGTGTGAGGCTGATCTCGTCGCGGAACTCCGCTGTCGGATCGGCCTGGAGACACTTCAGAGCGAGAATTCCGGCATCGCGGCCGAGCACGTCGGCGCGCGCGAGTTTCCAGATCCGCTCGGCACCGGCGTTGAAATGCGTGATGCGACCTGCGCCGTCGACGATGACGACGCCATCGTCGGCGCATTCCAGTGCAGCCAGCAGCACGTCCGGATTTTCTGTCGCAGGACTATCGGAGGCAGACATCGGTGGACCCGAAGCATCGGGAAGAAACGGCAAACGGCCAGAGGCTAACGCTCCGATGGTGTCCAAGACGTTTTTGCAATCGCCCCGGCATTTGCCAAGCCGCAACATGCTTAACATTCGGCGAAGGACGCGCAGGTAATGCGGTATGCCCGAAACCTACCCCGAGGCTCGGCTCTGGAGCTCTTGCAGCCGGCCGGCGACGGCCCGCACCTTTCGCGGCGAAGCCTGCCAGATCGAGAGCGCCGACAAGCCGCTCACGAACATAGCGATGGCAAAGGCGAGCGTGTAGTCGCCGGTGCGATCGTAGAGCAGGCCCGTGAGCCAGGGGCCGGCCGCGCCACCCGCGAGCGCCGCCAGCATGATCGTGCCGAAAATGCTGCCCTGGTGCTTGCCCTGGAAGATCTCGAACACCACCGCGCCCATGATCGAGGTGAGGCCATAGCCGAGCGCGCCTTGCGTGAACACCATGACATAGACGAGCCAGAGCGAGGGTTGATACCTCAAGGCGATCAGCGCCGCGAAGCAAATCACGAAGCCCGTGCAGCTGATCGCCCAAACCCATTCCCGTCCGATGCGGTCGGAGACATGGCCCAGCACAATCTGACCGGGAATGCCGAGCAGGCTGACGACACCGAGCGCCCACACCGCGACCGAAGGGCTGAAGCCGATGTCGAGCAGGAACTTGGTCTGATGCACCTGCACCGCGTACCAGATGTACAGGCCGGAGAAATAGCCGAGTGCGATCCACCAGAAGCGCGCGGTCGCGACGGCGCGTTTCAGCGTCCAGTCGGTGTTGACCCAAACGGGATCGACGACATTGGAAATCGGTTGGGCGCCACCCGCAGCCGGTGCTGCATCACCGTCCGGTTCGAGGCCGATGTCCTGCGGACGCTTGTGCAGCAGCAGGTTGACCGGCGCCAGCACGACCAGGATGAGCAGGCCCATCGCGGTGCAGGCGGTGCGCCAGCCGGTCTGCTCGATCATGTGCTGCACCCATGGCAGCAGCGTCACCGAGCCGATGCCGACGCCGGCGAAAGCGATGCCGATGGCGAAGCCACGCTTTCGGATGAACCAGTTCGGCAGGAACAGCGACTGGCCGGAATAGCCGAGACACACCGAGCCGGCACCGACCATGACACCGATGGTGACATAGAGATGCCAGGGCGCGCTGGTCAGCGGCGCAAGCAGCAATCCGCCGGCCATCAACACGACACCGAGCTCCATCACCGCGCGCGGACCGGCGCGGTCCATCAGGCGGCCGATCAGCGGGCTGACCACACCCGACACCACGAAGCCGAAGGAGAAGGCGCCGGCGGTGACGCCGCGCTCCCAGCCGAACTCGGAGATGATGGGCGGAAAGAACAGCGAAAAGGCGGTGCGCGCATTGACGCCGATGGCCATGGTGACGAAGGTCACGGCGACCACGACCCAGCCGTAGAAGAACGGAAGCCGCATGATATGATTGTTTCACCCCTAGACGGTTCTACCGAACATCCGGGGCCGTCCGGGTCAAGCTATTTTCGCGAGAGCCGAGGGACTCACATGATGTCGGAGCCTAGATCCGATGCTATCACAACGTCATGATCGGGTGTGTGCCGCCTGCGCGGCCGAAGCCGCTTCGGCGAGGCGAAGGCCCGGATGACGAGCTCTTGTTCAAGAATCAAAAAGGCGCGCGCTCAAGCGGCGTCGCGCCGTGACCGCTTGACGGGAGCGTCGAACAGAATCCGCTCGATCGGCTGCGGGCGGCCGAACAGATAGCCTTGTGCAAAATTGACACCGAGCGCCTTCAGCCGCTCGAACTCCTCGCGGGTCTCGACGCCTTCGGCGGTGACCGACATGTCCAGCCCGCGCGCCAGCGTCACGATCGAGGAGATGATGGCGGAGCTGCGCGACTGATGCGTGAGGTTGCGGATGAACGACTTGTCGATCTTGATCTTGTCGAAAGGGAACGCGGTCAGATAGCTGAGCGACGAATAGCCGGTGCCGAAATCGTCGAGCGCGAGCTCGACGCCGAGCTGCTTCAGCCGCTGCATGAAGGCGTGGTTCTCGCCGCCGCGCTCCAGCAGCACGGATTCCGTGATCTCGATCTCCAGCCGCTGGGGCGGCAGGCCGGAATCGGCGAGCGCCGCGCAGATCATCTCGAACAGATCGGCCTCCTTGAACTGGATCGGCGACAGGTTGACGGCGACCGTCAGGTCGGAGGGCCAGCCGGCCGCATCCGCGCAGGCACGCCGCAACACGAATTCGCCGAGCGGCACGATCAGCCCGGTCTCCTCCGCAAGCAGGATGAACTGGTCCGGCGGGATCAGGCCGCGCGTCGGATGTCGCCAGCGCACCAAGGCCTCGAAGCCGCGCCGCGCGCCGCTGAGGGCGTCGACAAACGGCTGGTAATGGACCTCCAGCTGGCACCGCGCGATAGCGTCGCGCAGATCCCCCTCCAGCGTGTTGCGGGCCTCCAGCTCGGCCGACATCGCCTCGTCGTAGATGGTGAAGCAGTTGCGGCCCGCCGATTTCGAGCGATAGAGCGCAAGGTCCGCCTTCTTCAGAAGCTGCTCCTGATCGCTGCCGTGATCCGGCGCGATGGCGATGCCGATGCTGGTGCCGATCTCGACACGATGGCCGGGCAGGAGGAACGGTTCGGTCAACAGCTTGGCGATCCGCGCCGCCAGCTCGGTCGAGCAGGCGCGCTGATCCGCGCCGGCCTCCTGGATGATGGCGAACTCGTCGCCCCCGAGCCGCGCCAGCACGTCGTTGGCGCGCACGGCGGATTTCAGCCGCTGCGCCACCTGGCGCAGCAGCGCATCGCCGGCGCCGTGACCGAGGGAATCGTTGACGTTCTTGAAGCGGTCGAGATCGAGCATCAGGATCGAGAACGGCAGCCCACGCACGCCCAGCTGGCTGTTCATCTCGTCGAGCCGGGTGAGAAAGAAGGCGCGGTTCGGTAGTCCGGTCAGGATGTCGGTTTGGGCGAGTTCGAGAACACGCCGGTTGGCCACTGACAGCCGCCGCGAATTGCGGCTCGCGAGCATGAGATAGGTTGCCAGCGACAGCGTCAGCAGCAGGCCGACGATCAGCACCGCGCCGGCGCGATCATACGTCGTCTCCAGCGGACCACCGGCGGTGGGAACAGCCCGCACCTGCCAATCGGTATCGCCGATCTTGAGACTGCCCGACCAGTGCAGCGCCCGCGCGACGTCCCGCATCGACTGCGGCGCCGTGGCCGCGGACGAATAATCCGGCAGCATCTGCTCCAGGCTGACGATCTGCGCCGTGAAGGGCGGATAGACGTTCATGCTGACCGCAGGGCTTGCTCCGGTGGTCACGCGAATGGCCTGGATCAGCAGCGGGAGGTCGAAGATGCCGACCACGAAGCCCGCGAGATTGCGGCGCCGATCCGCCACCGTCTCGCGCGACGTTCCCTTGGCGTAGACCGGAATGGCAACGAGGACATCGGGCAGCCGGCTGCCCTCCCTCGGCTCGAACAGCCGCGTGCGAATGGCTGCGACCTTGTCGTTGTCGCGCGCGCGCTCCAGCGCCGCGTGACGCTCCGGAACGGTGGCGTAATCCATGCCATAGACCGACGATGTCTTCGGCTGGGTCGAGTAGAACACTGGAAAATACTCGTCGCTCTGCGGTGCAGTCGTAAAGCTCTCACCCTGAAGCGACTTGATGTGATAGCCGGACACGCCATCCGCGATCGCCGCGGCCTCGTAATCGGAGCGCTCCTTGCGATTGACGCGCGGCAGCCAGGCAATCCGCAGCATACCCGGGTGGCGCTCGAACAGGCGGGCGCTGAAGGTCTCGAACTCGCTGCGGGTGACTTCGTCGTTGGTCGATTCGAACAGCGTACGCAGCGCGACGAGCCGAGAGATGTATTCGCCCATGCCGTTCTGCATGACGATCGCTTCGGTTTCGGCCGCGTTCTCGAACTCGATCCTGTTGACGCGATCTTCCCACCGCGCCACCGCGGCCGCGCCCACGACCGAGAACAGAAGACCGACCCCGACCGCGACGAGCGCAGGACGATAGAGCCCGAGCAGCGGCGCGGCGCGCCACCATCCGGTCATACGCCTCCGATCCCGGTCATTCTGATCGCGATCGCCCATCTTGATCCGCAAGTCCCCCATTACGCGGTGACTCAAACTTGTGGTTGAGTGACCGGTGCGACTATCGGACCAGGATCGCGGTTAAGAACTGCACAATTTCGGAACCCGACGGCTCCGCATTGCGCGGCTTAGTTAACGATTGCCCTGCAAGTTACCGCAGTCTGGCGATAAGTTGCCGGTTTTCCCCGAAGTCTTACGGATCATCCGCGCGGCATGGAGTTAGCACCCTGTTCAACCTCGCAGACTTATCGTTCTTCCCGACACATCCAGCACCCGGCAACCATTCCCATGACACGATCGCGGTCGGCGACATATCTTGCCTTGTCCATGGCATTGCTGGCCGTAGCGATGCTTCCGGCGAAAGCCGACGAGGCCGGCGTCAGTGAGGACGCGATCCTGTTCGGCCAGGCCGCCGCGCTGGAAGGCCCCTCCTCTGCGCTCGGACAGCGCATGCGGCAGGGCATCGTCGCCGCATTCACCGAGATCAACGCCAAGGGCGGCGTTCACGGCCGCAAGCTCCAGCTCATCAGCCGCGATGACGGCTACGACCCCGATCGTTCGGTGGCGCAGACGCTGCGCCTGATGGAGGACGACAAGGTGTTCGCGTTGATCGGCGCAGTGGGCACGCCGACCGCGATCGCGACCATTCCCATCACCAGCGCCAGGAACGTTCCCTTCATCGGCCCGTTCAGCGGCGCCGAGTTCCTGCGCGACCTCGAGCTGCCGAACGTCGTCAACATCCGCGCGAGCTATGGTGCGGAAGCCGAAGCGTGGATCAAGCACCTCACCGAGGATCGCCGCTTCACCCGTATCGGCATCTTCTACCAGGACGATTCCTTCGGCCGCGACGGCCTGGTCGGCGTGAAGCGCGCGCTCGCCAAGCGTGGCCTCGAGCTTGCCGCCGAAGGCACGTTCGAGCGCAACACCCGCGCGGTCAAGGCCGCCTTGCGAGTGATCAAGCGCGCCGAACCCGAAGCCGTGGTGATGGTCGGGACCTATGGGCCTAGCGCGGAGTTCATCAAGCTCGCGCACCGCAGCGGCTTCAATCCGACCTTCGTCAACATCTCCTTCGTCGGCGCCAATGCGCTTGCCATGGAGCTCGGCGCCGAGGGCGAAGGCGTCATCGTCTCGCAGGTCGTGCCGTTTCCATGGGACCGCTCGCTCAAGCTCGTCGCCGACTACCAGGCGGCGCAGAAGGCGTTCGATCCGACGCTGGCTCCCGACTTCGTGTCGCTGGAAGGCTATCTCTCCGGACGCCTCGCGGCCGCCGCGCTGGAGAAGGCCGGGCCGAAACCGCCCCGCGCGAGCCTGCTCCGCGCCATCAATGATGTCGGCCGCTTCGACATCAGCGGCAGCACCATCACCGTCGGCATGCGCACGCTCGACACGCCGCCGGAGGTATTCTTGACGGTGATCCAGAAGGACGGGACGTTCAAGGCGGTGGGCCGGCTGTAGGGCTGTTCAGGGCCGCCGTGTCCAGCGATCGGCGTTGACCGCGCCCGGCGGCACCTCGCCTTTGACGATCGCTTCGACCTGCCGCACGGTTTCCAGCGACTGATATTCGATCGCCTGCGGCGTCAGCCCGCCGACATGCGGGGTGGCGATGACGTTCGGCAGCTTCGCCAGTTCGGGCGTCGGCATCTGGTCGGGCGCGCGGCCGACGTCCATCGCGGCACCGGCGATGCGATGCTCCAGCAGCGCACGCGCGAGCGCCGGCTCGTCGACGAGATTGCCGCGCGACAGATTGACGAAGAACGCGTGTTTCTGCATGCGCGCCAGCGCGGCCTCGCCGATCAGGTTCTCGGTCTGCTCGTTGGCGATGGCGAGGCAAACGACATAGTCCGAAGCAGCGAGCAGCTCGTCGAGACCGACCTGCCGGATCGCCCCATCGCGGACGGTTGCATAGGGATCGGAGACCAGCACCTCCATGCGTAAGACTTTTGCGACCTCGGCGAGATAGCGCCCGATACTGCCATAGCCGATGATGCCGATCCTGCTGCCGGCGAGCTGGCGGCCCATCCGCGCCTCCGCCTTGCGGCCGGCCTGGTAGTCGGCCGTCGTCCGCGACACGCCGCGGGAGAGGTCGATCATGAAGCCGAGCGCGAGCTCGGCGACCGCCTGAACGAAGCCGGGGCCGGCGCGGGTCACGAGCACGCCGGCCTCCGAGGCCGCGTCCACATTGACGTTGCGGATATCGACGGCGCAGCGGACGAAGGCCCGCAGACGCGGCAATTGCGCAAAGATCTCGCCGCGCCCTTCGGTCATGCGATCAGCGACGATGATGTCGGCTTGTTGCGCAGCGCGCACGAGGCCGGCGGCATCGAGCGGATCGTCCCCCTCATGCAGGATCACTTCCGCGGTCGCGCGCAGGCCGGTCAGGCTGCGGTCGCCGTAATAGTTGCGCCGCATCTCCGGCGTGTGCGCGAGTAGGACCTTCACGACGAACTCCTTCAATAACCGAACGCGCGCGGCAGCGCCGTGCTCAGCCAGGGCACGAAGGCGATGACGAGCAGGCAGGCGAACAGGAGGCCGAGATAGCCCAGGATCGGTTTCACCGTCTGCTCGATCGGCACGTTGCCGATCAGGCAGGCGCCGTAGAGCCCGAGCCCGAGCGGCGGCGCGAACAGGCCGATGCCCATCGCGATGACGAGGACGACGCCGAAATGCAGGGGATCGACGCCGAGCTGCACCGCGACCGGCAGCAGCAGCGGCCCGAAGATGATCAGCGCGGCCGCGCCCTCCAGCACCGAGCCCATCACGATCAGCACGGCGATGGCGAGCAGGATGAAGAGCCAGACGCCGGAGGTCTTGGAGAGCCCCAGCATGAAATCGCCGACCGCGTGCGGCACCTGCTGCAGGGTCAGCGTGAACGCCAGCGATTGCGCGGCGGCGACGATGAACAGCACGAGGCCCGCGCGCGTCGCCGCCTGCACGAAACTGTGCGCGGCCGATTTGAAGCCGAGCTCGCGGAACACCACGCTGCCGACGACGAGCGCATAGGCCACCGCGAAGGCCGAGATCTCGGTCGCGGTGGCAAAGCCGCTCTTGAAGCCGAAGAAGATCATGAAGATCAGGCCGAACGAGGCGATCGCGCCGCTCCACAGGCCCGACACCGGCATCTGCGGCTCGACCTCCTCGACCCGCGCCGGCCGCTTGCCGAAGATGATGGACACCGCGATCAGCACCAGCGCCATCAGCGCCGACGGCAGCAGGCCGGCGACGAACAGGCCACCGATCGACAGATTGGCGACAAAGCCCAGAATGATCAGGTTGATGCAGGGCGGGATGGTCTCCGCCATCCCCGCCGATGCCGCAAGCAGCGCCACCGCGCCGCCCGGATTTTGCCTGGAACGGCGCGCGGCCGGGATCAGCACCGAGCCGACCGCGGCGACGTCAGCCATCTTCGAGCCCGAGATGCCTGAGAACAGCACCATGGACGCCACCATCACGACGTTCAGCCCGCCGCGCATGCGGCCCACCGCGCGCTGCAACAGCTCGATCAGCCGCACCGACATGCCGTTGGCTTCCATGAGATAGCCGACGAGGATGAAGAAGGGGATGGCCAGCAGCACGAAATTGTCGATGCCGCGTGCCATCTGCTGGGCGAAGATGACGCCGGGCAGCGCGCCCTCGACCCAGATGAAGATCAGCGCGGCGAGTGCCAGTGCAAAGCCGATCGGCAATCCGCCGAATAGGGTTGCGAAGAAGCCGATCAGCATCAAGGTGCCCGCCGACGGCACCGAGGACGGCGACAGATAGTCCCAAGCGAGATAAAGGCCGGTCGCCGCGACGATCGCAACAAGGCCGCGGACGATGTCGGGCAGCGGCCGCGCGCAGAGATGATCGATCGCGAACACCGTCATGAACAGCGCGCCGACACCCATGGGGTAAAAGGTCAATTCCAGCGGCAGCCCCGAGCCCGTGGTCTGCCCGGCCGTGAGCGAGCCCAGCTTGATGGCGTTGTAGGCGACGTAGCCGGAGATCAGCACGATCAACAGCGCGCTGGCGGCATCGACCAGCGCGCGCAGCCGCACCGGCAAGAGGTCGCGGAAGAAGGAGACACCGACATTCTCGCCGCGCGCCAGCGCGCTCGCCGCGCCGAAGAAGGCCGAGCCGACCATCAGCCCGCGCGCGACGTCGTCGGACCATTCCACCGGCGCGTTGAAGAAGAATCGCAGCAGCACGGAGACGCAGACCACCACGAGATCGGCGGCGAGCAGAATGGCCGCGATCGCGTCGCTGAGCCGAAGCAGCAGGACGATGCTGCCGTGGCGGCCGCCCGCGACGGGCACGGCGGCGGGCATCACCATCTCGGACCTGGCCATCAGGCTTGCGTGGCGCGGACGATGTCGATGACGGCCTTGGATTCGGGCCTCGCCTTGATGAAGGTCTCGGTCTGCGGCGCAACGCGCTTCTTGAACGCCTCGCGGTCGCATTCGGCCACGGTTACGCCCTTCTCGGCCAAGGCCGAAAGCGCTTCCTTCTCGACCGCAAGACCATGGGCGCGGGTGTCGGCCGCGGCCTTCTTGGCGGCATCGAGGAAACCCTCGCGCAGCTTCGGATCCATGCGGTTGTAGGTCATGTCGCTGAAATAGATCGCGAGCGGCGAGAAATTGTGCTGCGTCAGCGCGTAGAACTTTGCGGTCTCGAAGAACTTGCTGGCGAGGATCGTCGGCGGATCGTGCTCCAGGCCGTCGAGCACGCCGGCCTGCAAGGCCGTGTAGATTTCGCCGAACGCCAGCGGCGTCGCGGCGGCACCCATCAGCCGCAGGCATTCCGTGATGACGGGATTTGGCAGCGTCCTGATCTTGAGGCCGGCGAGATCTTCCGGCGTCTTCACCGGCTTCCTCGCCAGCACGCTGCGCGAGCCGAAATTATAGGCCCAGGCGATGATGCGAATGTTGCCGCCCTTGAGCAGCGCGTCCTCGATCGGCTTGGCGGCGCCGGCGTCGAACGCCTTGGTCTGCTGCGGGAAGCTCGAGAACAGGAAGCCGAGGTCGAAGGTTCCGACCAGCGGCACCAGATTGGCCGATATCGACGAGCCCGACACCATGAGGTCGATGACGCCGAGCTTCACCGAGTTGATGACGTCGATCTCCTGACCGAGCTGGTTGTCGGGGAAGAAGGCGACCTCGACCTGCTCGCCGAGGCCGTTCGCCTTCAGGCTCTTGACCAGGTTGTCGTAGTAGACGCGTCCGTTGGCATATTTCGGATCGTTCGGCAGCGAGGAGGAACATTTCAGCTTCAACGTCGCGGCTTCGGCGCGGCCGATGATGGCGGGGGAGAGCACGAGACCGGCGGTGACCGCCGCCGATGACTTGATGAACGCGCGACGGTTCACGGGCACGATGGTCATGGTGCGGTCTCTCCCACATTTTCTTGTTCGCCGCGGTCGTTGCCGCCGCCTGTTGCACGGACTGTATGGCCAAAGCGACGGCACAGGCAAGCATGGCGCCGGCTATCGCAGAACGGCGCGAGACGCCTGCCCGCAGTCCGCACGCAGAGCAAAACGCCGAGGAATCCCGGGGATTCCTTGCAATGATCGGCTTGCGGCCCGCTCTGCGAAAGGCATCTTTTCGCGACAACACGGCATCAATCCAAATGGAGCATGGATCAATGCGCGATTCACATGGATGAGCTTGGAACGATGCCGTTCCGCTCCGGCAGATACCCTGCCCCATTTGGCCGCGGCCAAGCGTGATCCAGAGCACAGACGGCCTCATGGCGGCTCCTTAGAAAAAGTGACATCATCGCACGCATTGCGGATGGAGGTGACATCATGCGCCGTCCAGTCTTTTCCAGTTTGCTTCTGGCTTCCGGCCTTCTTGCGCTCACACAGTTGATGATCCCGACGCAAGCCGCGGCCGAAGCGCGGCTCGCGCTAGTGATCGGCCAATCCGCCTATCGCACCGTGCCCGAGCTGCCCAATGCCGCCAATGACGCCAAGGGCATGGCGGAGCTGCTGGGCAATGCCGGCTTCGCCGTCACCACGGCGGCCAATCTGGCGCAGAACGAGATGCGCGCCGCGATCTCGGATTTCGCCGGCAAGGTCAGTGCCGGCGGCGCCGACACCGTCGCGCTGGTCTTCTATGCCGGCCACGGCCTGCAGATCGACGGCGAGAACTATCTCGTTCCGGTCGATCTCGATCCCAAGCGCGAGGCCGACATTCCGCTGCAGGGCGTGCGGCTGAACGACCTGCTCAACACGCTCGGCGCGCTGCCGACGCGGGCGCGCATCTTCATGCTCGATGCCTGCCGCAACAATCCGTTCCCGGCGCTGAGCGGCGCCGGCCACGGGCTTGCGATCGTCGATACCAAGGCCGGCGCGCCCGGCTCCTTCATCTCCTATTCGACCTCGCCCGGCGCCGAAGCCGAGGACGGCAGCGGCATCGACAGCCCCTACACCACAGCCGCACTGACCATCGCCAAGCAGCCCAATCTGCCGATCGAGGAGGTGTTCAAGCGCATCCGCGTCGCCGTCGCGCAGTCGACCGACAGCCGGCAGATCCCGTGGGGAAGCTCGTCGCTGACGACCGACTTCAGGTTCTTCGGCGAGAGCAGCGGCAGCACACCCGCCCTTCCGGGCGCCAACGCGATGGCGCTCGCCAGCGGCACGCGCAGCATCGACGACTGGCGCAAGACGCTGCAGGGCAAGCCGGCCATGGTCGCCTATGAGCTCGTGATCACCGAGGACACGGTGGAGGCGTATCAGGCCTATATCGAGCTGTACGCCCAGGACACCCGCACGCCGCGCCTGCGCAGGGTGTTGGAACGACGGCGCCAGATGCTGGCCTGGGAGCGCGCCACCGCGATCAATACCCGCGCTTCGTTCGAGGCCTATCTCGCCAATTGGGACAACAGCGATCTGGCCGCGACCGCGCGCCGGCTGCTGCTGCGGGTGCAGAACCGCAACTATGGTCAGCCGGTCGCGGCCGCGGCGGCCGCCGCCGCGACGCCCGTCGCGGTCGCGATGGCGCCGACCTGCCCGTGCTCGACGCCCGCGACACCGGCAACGCCTGTCAACCCCTCGGTCCGGCCCGTGATCAAGAAGCGCGTCGACGAGACGCCGCCGAAGCGCAAACTGGTCGAGACGCCGCCCAAGCGACGGCCGTCCGACCAAGTGGTCTACGAGCGCGCGCCGCCACCGGATCGCGGCCCGCCGCCGGAGGCTGTGATGCAAGGCATCGGCGTTGGGATCGGCCTCGGCATGGGAATGGGCGGCCGCGGCGGTGGTGACAATTATCGCGGCGACTACCGCAGGTACTGAGCTGAGCCGGCCCGGCGCGAACACGGCATCCGGCTCGCGCGCGAGCCGGATCTACTGCGACAGCACCGGATAGTCCTGCTGGACGGCCTCCCGGATCCAGCCGGCCTGGATCGCACGGAACAGGATCTGCGCTGTCTTGAGATCGTTGGCCTTCATGCAGAGATCGACGATGCGGCGCACCGCATCGTCGCGCATCAGATCGTCGGACATCTTCATCGCGATCTCCATTGCGACGCGGGCCGCGCGTTCATAGCGCTCGCGGGTCGGCGCGGACTCTCCGATGTTCTCGGAGATCGCCTTCGCCGCCTGGCAGATGTTGCGAATGCGGTCGGCCGCCTCGATGTCGCCGATCGCTCCCTGGATCGGCTCATCCCAGATGTCGGCCGGCTGCCGCCTTGCGAACCACCTCATTGCCCCCACCCGTGGTCTTCGTTGGCTAAAGCGGATGAGATCTAGATGAATCGTCATCGCGCTTTAGGTTGTTGTTTGCGCATGATCTTTCCGGAAAACCGCTTCGCACTTTTCCGGATCATGCCTTAGCGCCGTTCAGGACATGCGGCGCGGGCCGATCGCCTCGAACTGCCCTTTCTGCTCGTCGTTGAGCGTGGCGTAGAAATCATCGAGCGCCGCGCGCACCAACTTGATCCCGTCCAGCATGGCATCGAGCCGCTTGCGGATTGTGGCCATCCGGGCCGGCGGTGTCATCACCTCATTGGGCTCGCACGCCGCCTTGAGCGATGCGCTGACCCTGGCGCTGGTATCCTGGAGCACCTGCAGCGCCGCGCGCTGCGTGTCGTTGGGTCGAAGTCTGTCCTCGATCGTGGCGCCGGGCCAATCGAACGCGGCGGGCACAGTGCAAGTCTGCACTGATGAGCCGCCCGCATTGCTCGATGCGGTTGCGCGCCGCTGCTCGTCGGCGAGCGCATTGAAGCGCGCTTTCTGTTCGTCGTTGAGCGATCCATAGAACTTTTCCAGCGCGGGCTGAACCAGATCGACCGCCTTCTCCATCGCCTCGATCCGTTGCTGCATGGCTGCGAGCCGGCCGGGTGCCGTCGCCGCCGCCTGCGTCGGGCAGGACGCGCGGATCAGCCCCGCAGCGTCAATCGAAGCATTGCCGAGCGCATCGAGCTCGGCACCTTGCGCGTCGGTCGGCTCCACCGTGGCTGCAATCTGGTCGATCGGCAGGCCGACGATGTCGCGGCGCTCGCTGCCGCACAGCTGATCGAGCGGCGCGCCACGCGCCCGCCGTCGTCCCTGCGGCTGCTGCGGCAGATAGGCCGACAGGCGATCATAGCCATAGGGCCCGAAAATGCCGGCATAGACGTCCGGATAGCCGTAGCCCCAGAAGCCGAGCCCGTCGCCCCAGATCGCGTAGTCGTAGAGATCGTTATAGGCGAACGGCCAGAACAGCGGCCCGACCCAGCCATAGCCGCCCCCCGCATGCTGCCACCATCCGCTGCTCGCGCCGCCCCAGCCGGCCAGTGCGGCTGCGGCCGCGATCTGCGCGCGCGCCGCCGGATTGCTGATCAGCCGACCATTGCGGAATGCGCTGGAGTTCAGGGCGTTGCGGAAGCTCGCGGGGCGGATCGCCGCGTTACGGATCTGACCGAAGTTAGGCCCGCCGCGCCGGGCACCGCTGGTGAACCGCACGCCGCGATGATACCCGCCGCCATGCGCATGGCCGTGACCACGGAAATGCCCTCCGCCGTGATGGCCACCACCGTGCCCGCCACCATGCCCTCCGCCGTGTCCGCCACCATGGCCCCCTTTGGCCAGAGCCGCGCCTGCCAGCACGCAGGCCAGTGCCATCGCGGCAATTCCAATGACCGGTCGCACCATCGCACCCTCCCGCCGAACCGCGCCATTGAGGCACCGGAACTTGGCGGGAATGGGAACCAACAGGATTGCCGAAAGTTCCCGACCCGGACGGCCTCCGGCCCGACACTGGGTCGGACCGGCCGGCCTATGCTTCCGGCACGATCTTGCCGGGGTTGAAGATGTTGAGCGGATCCAGCGCCTTCTTCAGCGCCCGCATCGCATCGAGCGCTTCGGAGCCAAGCTCCGCCTTCAGATATTTCTGCTTGCCCTGGCCGATGCCGTGCTCGCCGGTACAAGTGCCGTCCATCGCCTGCGCGCGCTCGACCAGCCGATGCATGAACTCTTCGCCGCGTGCCATCTCGTCCGCATCGTTGGTGTCGCACACGAGCGAGCAGTGGAAATTTCCGTCGCCGACATGGCCGACGATCGGCGACAGCAGGTTGAGCCGCTTCAAATCCTCCTCGGTCTCGCTGACGCAGTCGGCAAGCCGCGAGATCGGCACGCAGACGTCGGTCGCCACCACGCCGACGCTGTCGCCGGGCCGCAGCGCCTTCACCGACCAATAGGCATCGTGCCGCGCCTGCCACAGTTTCGTGCGGTCCTCCGGCTTGGTGGTCCAGGAGAAATCGCCGCCGCCGCAATCCCTGGCGATCTCGCCAAACGCCTTGGACTGCTCGGCGACCTCGATCTCGCTGCCGTGGAATTCCATCAGCAGCAGCGGCGTTTCCGGCAGCGTCAGCTTCGAATAGGCGTTGCAGGCCTTCACCTGCGCGGCGTTGAGCAGCTCGATGCGCGCCACGGGAATGCCGGTCTGGATCGCCAGGATGACGGCCTGACAGGCGCCGTGCACGGTCTCGAACGACACCGCGCCGGCCGCGATCGTCTCAGGGATACCCCGCAGACGGATGGTCAGCTCCGAGATGATGCCGAGCGTGCCTTCGGCGCCGACGAACAGATGGGTCAGGTCGTAGCCCGCGGATGACTTCTTGGCGCGCGTGCCTGTCGTGATGATCTCGCCGTCGCCGCGCACCACCTTCAGCGCCAGCACGCTCTCGCGCATGGTGCCGTAGCGCACTGCATTGGTGCCGGAGGCGCGGGTCGAGGCCATGCCGCCGAGCGAGGCGTCGGCGCCGGGATCGATCGGGAAGAACAGGCCCTGGTCGCGCAGGTGCTCGTTCAGCGCCTTGCGGGTCACGCCGGGCTGGATCACGCAGTCGAGATCCTCGGCATGCACCGCGAGGACCTTGTTCATGTCGCGCAGGTCGATCGAGATGCCGCCGGCGGGGGCGTTGACCTGGCCCTCGAGCGAGGTGCCGGTCCCGAACGGAATGACGGGAACGCGGTTCTTGGCGCAGATCCGCACCACGTCCTGGATGTCCGCTGTTTCCTGTGCCATCACCACGCCATCAGGCGGCTGATTGGGAATCCAGGTGGTGGTATGGCCGTGCTGCTCGCGCACGGCCTGCGAGGTGATGAGGCGGTTGCCGAAGCGTGCGGCGAGCTGCTCCAGCGCGCTCGCGAGGGCTTTCGGCTCCGGCCGCGGCGGATTATTGGTGATGGTCGTACCCACGGAATTCCTCCCGACAGAAGAACCGTGGCAAAGGACATAAAGCCGGTCAAGTCAAGCGACCGGACGCATAGCTAGGGAATGAAGCATGCCGGAGACTGCCGCCCCCGCCCCTACCCCCGAGCCGTTCCGCGCTTCGGTCATGCAGATCGAGCCGCAATGGATCGACTATAACGGCCATCTCAACATGGCCTATTACAACGTGATGTTCGACCGCGCGATCGACCAGCTCTGGCTCGAGCTCGGGATGGGGCCGACGTACATGACGGAGCGAGGCAACTCGAGCTTCACCGCCGAATGCCATGTGCGGTATTTGCGCGAAATCCATCTCGGCGATCCCGTGCAGATCTTCGTCTGGCTGCTGGAGGCCGACGACAAGCGGCTGCACACGTTCGAGGAGATGCGGCACGCGTCAGAAGGCTGGCTGTCGGCCACGTCCGAGAACATGTCGCTGCACATGGACATGACGGCCCGGCGCGTCGCGCCGTTTCCGCCCGACATAAGCCAGCGCATCGCGGCCGTCGCAAAGGCCCACAGCGCGGTGCCGCGCCCCGAGGGCATCGGCCGGAACGTGGCGATGCCCTCGAAGCGGTAATCAGACGATCGTTCACGGCATCTTGCAGCGACCTGAGCGCGCGCCTCATCCTTCGAGACGACCGCTTCGCGGTCCCTCAGGATGAGGCCAAGCAGCATCTGTCGAAGCTGCCGCCCCACACTCTGCCCTCATCCTGAGGGCCCGCCGAAGGCGGGCGTCTCGAAGGATGAGCCGCAGGGAAGCACCTAAACCCTGTTGCGGCCGCGCGCCAAACCGACCACGGCCGAGACCAGGAACAGGACGACCGCGATGAAGAAGATGATCTTGGCGATCTCGATCGAAGCGCCGGCAACGCCGCCGAAGCCCAGGATGCCGGCGATCAGAGCGATAACCAGAAACGTCACAACCCAGCCTAGCATGGTCAAATCCTCGTCTTGATGTTGTCTGCGTCGACGCGGCTGACCGCGCCACTTGCCCTGACAATCTCGAGGCGGGAACGATGGTTCCGGCACGCCTGACGGCGAAATTCGCGCCTGTCGCTGGAACAAATTGGCCCGCCGCGCACGTGGAAAACCTCTCTTAGCCGCCCCATATAGGCACCGATCCCTGTTAGAAGGCTCCCTTCCGCCTCCCCGCGGTGCCATCGTGGGGCCAATGATTCGCATGACCGAGCCGAGCAAGATCACAAGCGTACCCGACCACCAGCCTGCAGCCGGCGGCATCGCCGCGCGTGCGCGCGCCTCGGTGGGCCCGAAATACCTCTCCGGGCTCAATCCGGAGCAGCGCGAGGCGGTGGAGACGCTGGACGGCCCGGTCCTGGTGCTGGCCGGCGCCGGCACCGGCAAGACCCGGGTGCTGACGACGCGCATCGCCCATATCCTGAGCCAGGGCCGCGCCCGTCCCGCCGAGATCCTGTCGGTGACCTTCACCAACAAGGCCGCGCGCGAGATGAAGCACCGGCTCGGCCAGATGCTGGGCCACGCCGTCGAGGGCATGCCATGGCTCGGCACCTTCCACTCCATCGGCGGCCGCATCCTGCGCTTCCATGCCGAGCTCGCGCAGCTCAAATCGAATTTCACCGTGCTCGACGTCGACGACCAGGTCCGGCTGCTCAAGCAGCTGCTGCAGGCCGAGAACATCGATGACAAGCGCTGGCCGGCGCGCATGCTGGCCGGCCTGATCGACGGCTGGAAGAACCGCGGCCTGATGCCCTCGCAGGTGCCCTCGGGCGAAGCCGCCACCTTCGCCAACGGCAAGGGCGGCAAGCTCTATGCGAGCTATCAGGAGCGGCTGAAGATCTTGAACGCCGCCGATTTCGGCGATCTCCTGCTGGAGAACATCCGCATCTTCCGCGAGCACCCGGATATCCTCCGGCAGTACCAGCAGCGCTTCAAGTTCATCCTGGTCGACGAATATCAGGACACGAACGTCGCGCAGTATCTGTGGCTGCGGTTGCTGTCGCAGGCGCCGTCAGCGGCGAAGCCAACCACTCCCGCCGTCATTCCGGGGCAGGCCGAAGGCCTGAACCCGGAATCCGGAGATGAGTCCTCAGCTCGAGATTCCGGGTTCGATGCTGCGCATCGCCCCGGAATGACGGAGCGCGCGGCTTTGACGGCTGCGTCCAACGCCCCTACCAAGAACATCTGCTGCGTCGGCGACGACGACCAGTCGATCTATGGCTGGCGCGGCGCCGAGGTCGACAACATCCTGCGCTTCGAGCACGATTTCCCGGGCGCCAAGGTCATTCGCCTGGAGCGCAACTATCGCTCGACCGGCCACATCCTCGCCGCCGCATCGCATCTGATCGCACACAATGAAGGCCGGCTCGGCAAGACGCTGCGCACCGAGGACGAGGACGGCGAGAAGGTCACGGTCACGGGCTCCTGGGATTCGGAGGAAGAAGCACGCGGCATCGGCGAGGAGATCGAGCAGCTGCAGCGCGGGGGCGAGAAGCTCAACGAGATCGCCATCCTGGTGCGCGCCTCCTACCAGATGCGCGAGTTCGAAGACCGTTTCGTCACACTTGGCCTGCCCTATCGTGTCATCGGCGGCCCGCGCTTCTACGAGCGCGCCGAAATCCGCGATGCGCTGGCGTATTTGCGCGTCATCAACTCGCCGGCCGACGATCTCGCCTTCGAGCGCATCGTCAATGTGCCCAAGCGCGGCCTCGGCGACGCCACCGTTCAGATGCTGCACGACCACGCCCGCAAGCGCCGCATTCCCTTGTTCGAAGCAGCGCGCGCGGTGGTCGAGACCGACGAGCTGAAGCCGAAGGCGCGCGGCTCGCTGCGCGACGTCGTCGCCCAGTTCGACCGCTGGCGCGCCCAGCGCGAGGTCACCGCACACACCGATCTCGCCCAGATCGTGCTCGACGAGAGCGGCTACACCGAGATGTGGCAGAAGGATCGTTCGGCGGACGCCGCGGGCCGGCTGGAGAACCTGAAAGAACTTGTGCGCTCGATGGAGGAGTTCGAGAACCTGCAAGGGTTTTTGGAGCACATCTCGCTGGTGATGGACCGCGAGGGCGGCGCCGAGGACGACGCGGTGTCGCTGATGACGCTGCATTCGGCCAAGGGTCTCGAATTCGACAACGTGTTCCTGCCCGGCTGGGAAGAAGGCCTGTTCCCGAGCCAGCGCACGCTGGACGAACAGGGCCGCGCCGGCCTGGAAGAAGAGCGCCGGCTCGGCCATGTCGGCCTGACCCGCGCCCGCCGCCGCGCCATGATCTATTTTGCCACCAACCGCCGGATTCACGGCACCTGGTCGACCACGATCCCGTCGCGCTTCCTCGACGAATTGCCGGCGGCAAACGTCGAGATCACAGAATCCAAGGGCGGCTCGGCCTGGGGCGGCACCGGCGGCTACGGCGCCTCGCGCTTCGACGACATGGAGGCGTTCGGCTCCAGCTATTCGACGCCAGGCTGGCAGCGCGCGCAAGCCAACCGCAACCGCGGCGGCGGTCGCAATGGCGGCGGCCGAAGCGGCGGCTTCGAGGAAGAGGCCGCGACGTTCTCGACCTCCGCCTCATCCGGCCCCGATTTCGGCAGCTTCGCCTCGCGCCGGCGCGGGCCGCTGACGATCGAAGGCGAGCTGGTCGCCAAATCGACCGGCACGACGTCGGAATTCTCGCTCGACGACCGCGTCTTCCACCAGAAATTCGGCTACGGCCGCGTCACCAAGATCGACGGCAACAAGCTCACCATCGCCTTCGACAAGGCCGGCGAGAAGAAGGTCGTGGACAGCTTCGTGCAGCGGGCGTGACCCCCGCCATGCCTCAGTACGTTGCCATCATCGAGGACGCCGATCCGGACGCCGTCAGCCTGTGGTTTCCCGACCTGCCCGGCTGCATTTCCGGCGGCGACGATCTCGACGAGGCCCTGGAGAATGCGCCGGAGGCGCTGGCGTTCTATGCGCAGGAGCTGACCGCGGACGGCCGCCAGCTTCCCCCGCCGCGAACGCTGGACGAGCTCAAGGCCGATCCTGATGTGGCCGACGACCTCAGAAACCACACCGTCGCCCTGATCGAATGGCCGCCCCTCGACGCCGCGGAGTGAGGACTGTTCGCCGCACTCGACGGGCGTTCGACGGTTCTCCCCCGAACAGCCCTTGACCAGCTCGAACTTCCCCGTATCAGATGCAATCATGGTCCGGGGCTCCGTCACACTGATCGTGCTTGCATTGGGGATGCCGTCGCTTGCGGCGGCGGAGACCATGAGCTTTGGCGACGCGATCGGAAAGCTGGCGGCGAGCTGCGGTGCGGAAATCGTCGCCAATTGCCGCGGCGTCAACCCGGACTCGACCCGCCTGAAGGAGTGCCTGTCGCGCAATCGCGACGTGCTGTCGCCGCAGTGCACGAGCGACTATCTCGGCGTCTTCGACGCCATCCAGAAGCGCATCGCGGCACGCGTCACGGTGGCGAATGTCTGCCAGCGCGAGATCGTCAAGGTCTGCGGCGGCTCCACGAAGGAGACCAGCAAGTCGGTCCCCTGCCTGGTCTCGACGCCCAAGGGCATCAGCAACAACTGCCTGAAGGCCGTCGACGATGCGGGGTATCGCTGATGCGCGCGAACGGGCTGTCTTCCACCGGACTATGGGTCGCGCTCGGCCTCGCCTTGCTTGCTGGCGCCGCAAGCGCGCAGACGGCGGCGCCGACGCGCGACGACATCGTCGGCAAGCTGAACCATTTCGAGGAAGCCGCCGAGGTCGATCTTCCCGCGCTGAAGCAGCAGGTGATGGAGCGCGCCAAGGCCAGGATCAAGAACGATCCCGGTCCGGTGAACCGGCCGCCGATCGCGCCTGATCTCGCCAAGCTTCCCGCCTTCAACGCGCAGATCCAGTTCGACGCCGACACGCCGATCATCCAGCCGGCGTCCTACCAGACCGTCGGCCGCATCGCGGACGCGCTGGTGCATTCCTCGTTGCTGCCCTACACGTTCCTCATCGTCGGCCACGTCGAATCCAATGCGAAGACGCGCGAGGCCAATGCAATCCTGAGCCAGCGGCGGGCCGATGCGATCCGCGACGTGCTGGTGAACACGTTCAAGATCTCGACCAAGCGGCTGCACCCGATCGGTCTCGGCGAGGAGCAGTTTCTCGACCGGGCCAAGCCGACGTCAGCCGTCAACGGCCAGTTGCAAATCCTGACCTATGCCAAGCTGCCCGAGGAGGCGCCGCATCCTTCTGCCGCGCCTGCGCCTGCGGCGAAAAAGCCCGCCAAGAAGCGCTGAGCGAGCGCGGCTTCGTGCCTGGAACCCATTGAAGTCCTGATCGTTTTGTTATCTGTCCGGAGCGCACGAATGTGGTTTTGCGCGACAAAAGCACCGGTTTGTGCACCGCCCGGTCCAGTGCTATAGCGACTGTTCGCCCTTCCCGACCCCATGCTGCATGAGACCAAAATGGGTGGCTTTTTCCAGCGCCAACTTGCCGTTTACGTCGAGTACCATCGCGACCCCCGGAACACGGCGATGCATGTGGTCGGTATTCTCCTGCTGTTCACCGGCGCCGTGCTGCCGCTGACCCTGGTCAGGCTTCCGCTGTTCGGTTTCGATGTCAGCCTGGCGGTGATCCTGGCCTTGCCGGTTCTGGTCTATTGGCTGCTGCTCGACGTGGCGCTCGGGATCGGTATTCTGGCGGTCTCGATCGCGCTGTTTTCGGTTGCGACGACCATTGCGGCGCAGGTCAGCACCGCGATGATGTGGGCGATTTTCGCCGCTCTGGTCGTGCTCGGCCTCGCCGCGCAGACCATCGGCCACAAGGTTTTTGAGGGGCGCGAAGCCTCGCTGTTCACATTTCCGTCGCACCTTTTGCTCGGACCGATGTTCGTGATGGCAAAATTGTTCATTGCATTGGGCTTCCGTCGCGACCTTGCCGCGATTCTGGCGCCTCTTCCTGCCAATTCCCTTTCAACCCGATAGCTCTAGAAGCGAAACAGCAACCTTCTGCATGGCTCTCGTCCTGGTTACCGGTGGCAGTGGCTTCATCGGACATCATCTCGTCGAAGCGCTCCGCGCCCGTGGGCAGCGGGTGCGTGTTCTCGACGTCCGCGCGCCGGCAGCGGCGAACGCCGACGTTGAACACGTCCACGGCTCGGTGCTCGATGGCGTCGCGGTCGATGCCGCGATCGCCGGGGTCGATCAGGTCTATCATCTCGCCGGCCTGCCCGGCATGTGGGTCGCCAACAAGCAGGACTTCCACGACGTCAATTGCCGGGGCACCGAGATCGTGCTCGCGGCCGCGATGAAGCGCGGCGTCTCGCGCTTTTTGCACTGCTCGACGGAATCGATCCTGTTCCCCTATTCCGACCTGAAAGGTGTCCCCGCGGAAGAAGCGCTGCAGCCGGCCGATGCAATGCCCGGCGCCTACACGCGCTCGAAGTCGCTCGCCGAGCATCATGCCGCCAAGGCGGCGGCCAGTGGCTTTCCGCTCGTGATCGGCACGCCGACCATGCCGATCGGTGCTGCCGACCACAATCTGACGCCGCCGACCGCGATGCTCTGGTACTTCCTGCAGAAGAAGGTGCAGCCGCATCTCAACTTCCTGGTCAATCTGGTCGACGTCCGCGACGTCGCCATGGGCCTCGTTCTGACCATGGAGCGCGGCCGCCTCGGCCAGCGCTACATCCTCGGCGGCGACTGCGTTCCGCTCGGCAACATCCTGCGGATGATGTCGGCCATGAGCGGCCGGCGGCAGTTTCCGATCGTCGTGCCCGGCAAGATCGCCGAGCTCTCCGCGATCATGCTCGAAGCCATCTCCGACCACATCACGCGCCGGCCGCCGAATGGCACCGCCGAAGGCGTGCGCATCGCGCTCGCCGCGAGCGATCTGTCGATCGGCAAGGCCCGTAACGAGCTCGGCTATTCGCCGCGCCCGATCGAGCCCGTGTTGCGCGAAACCATCACCCATCTGCTCGCCCGCAACGGCCAGCAGCCCTCCGGCGCCATCGAGCATCGCGCGCTCTCCTCGCGCGCCGGCTGAAGCCGCCGCCCAACGCAAAGAACCTTCATGTCCTTCGATTTCAGCAAGCTTCTCTCTGTCGCCTGGGGTGGCTGGACCACGACCTGGCCGACCGAACTTCTGGCTCTGCTTTGGCTGGCCTTTCTCGCCAGCTGGGTCGGCGCCTCGTTCTGGCAGGGGCGGACCAAGAAGCAGGTCATGACGCTGGAGTCGCAGCGCTATCGGCTGCCGATCCTGGTCGGCGGCATCCTGTACACGCCGTGGGTTGCGGAGATCCTGGGCTGGAAGCCGCTTTGGGTGCTCGGCAACACGGGCATCGCCATTGCAGCGGTCCTTTCGGCCGCGGGCATTGCCTTCGCCTGGTGGGGCCGGCTGCATCTTGGGAAATTCTGGTCCAACACCATCACCCACAAGGAAGACCACCGTGTCATCGACACGGGCCCCTACGGCATCGTGCGCCACCCCATCTACACGGGGCTGATCTTCGGCATGTTGGTGACCGGTGTTGCGATCGGCTTGGTGACGACGATCCTCGGCGCGATCCTGATCTCGCTCGGCATGTGGCAGAAGGGCCGGATGGAAGAAGTGTTCCTCTCCAAGGAGCTTGGCGAAGACGCCTACGGCGCCTATTGCCGCCGCGTCCCGATGATCATCCCGTTCCTGTCGCCGCGGTGAGCTCCTAAGCGCAAGACCCGTAGTGCCAAGGACCCGCCCCTGCCGCTGACCGTTGTCCGCTCGACACCTGCTCCCTGCCGCAGAGCATCGAGCCATGTCGGATGCCTACGATTATTTTCGCGCGCACGCGATTGCCGCCGTCCGCAAGGCGCGGGCGCTGCCGCCCGGGCGGACGAAGCAGAAGCAGCGCACGGTGGCGCGGGTCTATCATCTGTTGTCGCGGGAGGCCGCGCTCGCGCCGAACATTCATCACCTCGATGATTTTCGCGCGGCACGGCAGCTCGAGCGGCAGATCGGCCGCTGATCTCTCTCCATGCAAATTTGGTCGGCAGCCATTCCGCAGGAATAGACCCCGGCGCCATGCCGCATAGGTTGACGTCGGCCCCGTCAGCCAGTTGGATGCGCCCGCAAACAGGGGCTCCTCATGACCTTTTCCAGCATCTTCGCGCAGTTCGTCGCGTTCATCGGCGGCATCGCGCTGCAATGGCGCAAGATGACGGGCACCGAGCCAGCGCCGGCCTGGGGAGAGAAGCCCGCCATTCCCGAAGCCAAGCCGCAAGGCGCGATCCCGACCTTGAAGATGCCGACCGCGCGCGGCTGGAGCGAGGGCCAGAAGCCGACGGTGGCGCCCGGGCTCAAGGTCAATGCGTTCGCGACCGGTCTCGACCATCCGCGCTGGATCGAGGTGCTGCCCAATGGGGACGTGCTGATCGCGGAGGCAACGCAGATCGCGGGCGCCCCGCGCAGCGTGTTCCACTATGCGATGCAGGCGACGATGCGGCGCGCCGCGGCGCTCGGCGTGTCCGCCAACCGCATCACGCTGTTGCGCGACAAGGACGGCGACGGCGTCGCCGAACATCGCGGTGCGTTCATGGAGAACCTCAACCAGCCGTTCGGCATGGCGCTGGTCGGTGACACCTTTTACGTCGGCAACACCGATGGCGTGATGGCCTTCCCTTATGTCGCAGGTGCCGACCGCATCACCGCGCCAGGCAAGAGGCTTACGACGTTCAAGCCGGGCGGACACTGGACGCGCAGCCTGCTTGCAAGCCCCGACGGCAAGAAGCTCTATGCCGGCGTCGGCTCGCTCAGCAACATCGCCGAGATGGGGTTCGAGGTCGAGGAAGGCCGCGCCGCGGTCTACGAGCTCGACCTCGTCGCCGGCACGCATCGCATTTTCGGCGCCGGCCTGCGCAATCCCGTGGGCCTTGCCTGGGAGCCGAATACGAAGGTGCTCTGGACCGTCGTCAACGAGCGCGACGGGCTCGGCGACGAGACCCCGCCGGATTATCTCACATCCGTGCGCGACGGCGGTTTCTACGGCTGGCCCTATTGCTACTGGGGCAAGACGGTGGACGACCGCGTGCCGCAGGACCCGGCGATGGTCGCCAAGGCGATTCAACCGGACTATGCGCTCGGCGGTCACACCGCCTCGCTCGGCCTGTGCTGGATGCCCGCAGGCACCCTGCCCGGCTTCGGCGACGGCATGGTGATCGGCCAGCACGGCTCGTGGAATCGCAGCAAGCTGTCCGGCTACAAGCTGGTGTTCATCCCGTTCGCCAACGGCAAGCCGTCCGGCCCCGGTCGCGACATCCTGTCCGGCTTCCTGTCCCCGGACGAGAAGGAATCCTACGGCCGCCCGGTCGGCGTCGTGATCGGCCCCGACAAAAAGTCGCTGCTGATGGCCGACGACGTCGGCAACGTGATCTGGCGCGTGACGGGGGCGTAGGGGATTACGTTCCCACACACAACGTGGCGCGCTGCTTGCGGAGCAGCGCGATCACGGAGAGTGCCGTAATCAGACCGGTCTTTGGATTTTCGGACGGGATGTTCTCGATGCCCATCGAGAACCGCGCCGAGTCCGCTTCGACCTCGATGCGGTGAACGTTGCGCGTCACGGTCGGGTCGGCCCAGACCTGGATCTGGGTGCGATCGGGCCCGATGCCCGCCAGCGACAAGGCAACGGCGACATTGACGTTGGCCGGAAAGCCCTTTGCCGCCTCGCGCGCACTGCCCTCGAACAGCTTGAGCGGCTCGCGCAGATTGTCGATGTCGATGTTGTTCTGAACGATGAACGGGGCACCCTTCAGCCCGTCGATCGGCTTGCGCGTCACCATCTTCACGGAATGGATGGTGCCGATTGCGGCGGCGTTGACGGCGTCGAGCCCGATCAGCGCGCCGGTCGGCACCATGATGCGGCCGCCATGGGCGCGGGCGAGATCGACGAGATCGAAATTCTCGAGCAGGCCGCCGACGCTGACCACGACCGCCGCCTTGCCGCGCCTCACCGCGGGCTCGACGATGGCACGCAGATGATGGCTCGGCGCGCATTCGACCACGATGTCGGCGGCATCACCAAGCTGGTCGACCGGCACAACCCGCGGCGGGTGGCGCAGGCTCCTGATGAAAGCCTGATGCTTGGCGGGGTCGCGCACCGCGACAGCCGACAGCGTCAGCCCCTCGATGCCCTGATCGAGCGCGGTCGCGATCTTGGCGCCGATCGAGCCCACGCCTGCGATGGCGACCCGCAGATCGCTCTTTGCCTTTTGATCCGTCATCGCGTCCCTCTCTGTGCGGTCCAAGTCTTTAAACCGTCACGCCTCGCGCGCATAGCTGCGCAGGCGCGTGTCCAGCACCGCCAGCATGGCATCGCGAGCCGGATCGCGCGAGCCGCGCAGCCAGGCGGCGGCGAGCGGCAGGCGGCCGACGGGACCGCTCTGCTTCGGGCGGAGCGGCACGAAACGCACGCCTGACACCGCCATCCGCATGGTCCAGCGCGGCACGATCGCGACGCCTAGCTTCGTGGCCACCAGATTGATGATGGTCTGCTTCTCGTCGGCGACCTGCACGATGCGCGGCGTCAAGCCGGCCTGCTCGAACAGCTTTATGGTGAGGTCGTGGCTGTGCGGCCGCGAGCGGCGGTCCGGCACCAGCATCGCCTCGTCGGCGATGTCGGCCAGCGTGATCGACTTGCGCCGGGCCAGCGCATGCCGCTGCGGAAACGCCACGATCGCGGTCTCCTGCAGCAGATCGCGGAATTCGAGCCGCTTGTCCGCGCGGTCGGGCGGGCGGACGAAAGCGAGATCGAGCGCGCCAGTCAGGATCTTCGGCAGCAGCCGGACCGTCTTGTCCTCGAGGAGCTGCACCGCGACGTCAGGATGCTTGGCGCGGAAGTCGCGCAGCAGCGGCGGCAGCAGCCCGGCCGCAGCGCTGTCGATGGCGCCGATCCGCAGCCGTCGCGCGGACCCCGCGCGGGAGCGGTTGCGCAAATTGCTCTCGACCGCCTCGACCTTGGCGAGGATGGCGCGAGCATCGCGCAGCAGCGTCGCGCCGTCCTCGGTGAGCGACACCGCGCGCGTGGTTCGCGCGAACAGCCGCGTGCCCAGATCTTCCTCAAGCAGCCTGATCTGACGGCCGAGCGCGGAGGGCAGCATCAGCAGTTGCTGCGCCGCGCGGCCGAAATGCAGCTGCTCGGCCGCCGCCACGAAGCACCGAAGCTGATGCAATTCCATCCCGCAAATCCCCATCGCCGCGCGATGCGATGATTATATCATTTTTTTGTATAAACCAGCGGCAATTGAGCCGCCCCTGAACCCGCTCTAGATTCGCCGCCGGCGCGGACGGTCGGATATGCCTGCGCCATTTCTCACACGGAGCCTTCCCATGCGCACCCATTCGATCGCAGCCATTCCCGCCGACGGCATCGGCCCCGAGGTGATCTCGGCCGGCGTCCGCGTGTTGGAGGCGCTTGCCAAGCGCAGCGGCGACCTCGCCTTCAACGTTAAGACGTTCGACTGGGGCTCGGACTACTACAAGAAGCACGGCGTGATGATGCCGGCCGATGGCTTGGCAGAACTGAAGAAGTTCGACGCGATCTATTTCGGCGCGGTCGGCGCGCCCGATGTCCCCGATCACATCACGCTGTGGGGCCTGCGCCTGCCGATCTGCCAGGGTTTTGATCAATACGCCAATGTGCGGCCGACCAAGATCCTGCCGGGCGTCGCCTCGCCGCTGCGCAATGTCGGCGTCGGCGATCTCGACTGGGTGATCGTGCGCGAGAATTCGGAAGGCGAATATGCCGGCATGGGCGGGCGCGCCCACAGGGGCCTGCCGGAAGAGGTCGGCACCGAGGTCGCGGTCTTCACCCGCGTCGGCGTCACCCGCATCATGCGCTATGCCTTCCAGCTCGCACAGTCGCGTCCGCGGAAATTCCTGACTGTCGTGACCAAGTCGAACGCGCAGCGCCACGGCATGGTGATGTGGGACGAGATTGCCGCCGAAGTCGCAACCGAATTCCCCGACGTGACCTGGGACAAGATGCTGGTCGATGCCATGACGGTGCGGATGACGCTGCACCCGAAGAGCCTCGACACCATCGTCGCGACCAATCTGCACGCCGACATCCTCTCCGATCTGGCCGGCGCGCTGGCGGGCAGCCTCGGCGTGGCGCCGACCGGCAACATTGATCCGCAGCGCCGCTTCCCCTCGATGTTCGAGCCGATCCACGGCTCGGCCTTCGACATCACCGGCAAGGGCATCGCCAATCCGGTCGCGACCTTCTGGACCGGCGCGCAGATGCTCGAGCATCTCGGCGAGAAGGACGCAGCGGCACGGCTGATGATGGCGGTCGAAAAGGTCTGCGCGGCCGGCGTGCTGACGCCCGATGTCGGCGGCAAGGCGACGACGAAGGATGTGACGGATGCGGTGATCGACGCGATCCACGGGTCGAATGTCTAGCACATCAAGGCCAGTCTCGGCGGGCTGTTCCTGGGGTCAATGCACGCCATAGCGGACGAACGCATCGGCAATCCCGACGTCAATGAGTTTAGCTGCCGCCATGTCGCGCTCGCCACCGGCATTGTCGCCCCGCCTGAGCTTGGCAAGTCCGCGTCCATAGAGCGCGCTTGCCAGGTTTGGCGCCAGGCGCAAGGCATAGTTGTAGTCTTCAATGGCCGCAACGAGCTGGCCCAACTTGAGATGGATCAGCGCGCGTGAATCGTATGTCGATGCATCGTTCGATCCCGATTGTATCGCCCTGTCGCAATCGTCGAGCCCGGCCTGCAGATCGCCGATGACCGCTCGGGTCCAGCAGCGTCCGCTCCGGACCCAGATCAAATTCGGAGCCAGACGGACGGCCTCGTCGAAATCGCGCGAGGCCTGATCATACCGGTTCAGCTTCAGGTGGGCTTCCGCGCGATTGGCGAAGGCACCGCCATAGTCGGGGTTGAGCCTGATCGCCTCGTCGAAGGACCTGACAGCCTCCTCATACGCCCCCTTCCGCAGATAAGCCACACCGCGATTATTCACCGGCTTGACATAGCCAGTGGCGGCTTCGATCGCCCGATCGAAATCGCTGATCGCGCGATCGTACTCCGCCGCTGCGACATAGGCGCTGCCTCGATTGTTATAGGCTACAGCGAGCGCATCCGGCCTGGCATCACCGGATTTGATGAGTGCCGTACAGCCGGCGATCCGGGCTTGGACCGGAGTAGAATCCGTACCGTTGCACAGCTCAATGCTCTTGATCTGACTATTCTTCTGCGGCGGCTGCGCGTGCGCCGGCGAACCGAGCG
Organism: Bradyrhizobium guangxiense; assembly: GCF_004114915.1. NCBI lineage: Bacteria > Pseudomonadati > Pseudomonadota > Alphaproteobacteria > Hyphomicrobiales > Nitrobacteraceae > Bradyrhizobium > Bradyrhizobium guangxiense. The sequence continues at coordinate 5,098,616 of NZ_CP022219.1, forward strand.
ACAGCAGCACGAGAACGAGTGCTGCACTGTCGATGATGGCGCCCCTGCTCCGCATGTCCTCTCGCTTCAACACCCTTGGCAGATTTTCGGCGCGAAACCCATTCCCTGTTCGGGCGCTGCAATCGTCACGCGCTTCTTCGTCAACTTGCTTTTACCCTCTTCGATGAGCGTCGAGAACCTGACCGCGCCGTCATCCGAAATCTCGATATGCGGCGTGGTGCCTCGAATTCCCATCGTTGCAACGGGCGTATCGACCTTCATATCGCCGGTCTTCGCGACCTGGCCTGCGACGAAGGTTGCCGTCCCCCTGGCCAGATTGAAAAACGATGCGTTGGACTTGCCGTCCGGTTCGTACACGTACTCATCCAAGACCATGCGCGCATTGCTTGACAGATTGAAAGACGAGCCGTCGCTGAAATTGATGCTGACCCGGCTGTCCGCGTCGGTTCGCACCACGTCGTGCAGATACACGGCATCCCCGACCCTGCTTTGAGCAGGGGGATTGCCGAGGTTGGCCTGAACGACGACCGCACCTGGCCGCTCGATCGAGACCGACCCTGCAATGGCGACAATCTTGCCGATGGGTTTTGGCACAACGCCGTCAAGATCACGCGCCACGGGACTGACTTGAGCCTGGGCCGGCACGGCAAGAACACCCGCCCATGCCCAGATGAAACCCGTCACGAGAACTGCAATTGCATGCCTGCACATGATCAGCCCTTTCCGAGAAGATCTTGTCTGCGTGCAGCCTGACAGGAGCTAAATGAACTCAGGATCAGGCTTGCAAGCTAGGCATTGTCAGTATCTATGACCTGGATCGGTGCTGGCGGCATACGCTCCAGGCAAAATATGCTTCCAATTTTGATCTTAGGCTCAAGCCGTTTGCCTGGCTAGCGAAACTGATCTAGATTTCTCGTTGCTCGACCCTCAACTTCTTGAGAGCGCAAATTGCAAGCCCGGAGAGGCATCTCCGCTGAACCGGCCACTATCTCGGCTCGACCTATAGAGATCATTTTTTTACGAAGTGTCTTCGGCGTGCAGGCCTGGGGTTGCTAACGCCAATAAATGCGCATTTCGCCCGTGGCGTAGCAAATCCGACAAGAAGATCGCGGCACCGCGCCGACTCCGAATTTTTCGGCACGCGAGGCCACGGCCATGTCAGTTGCTTTCGACGTCGGACTCCAGAATGGGGTCACCAAGGCTTTTCCCCTCCAGATCATCGGCATCATTCAAAGCGCGTCGGGATACGTTACGCTCACGCGTGATGACGGTCCTGCAATCCAGGTCAACATCGGCGACTTTGTCTGCCTCCGTGACATAATCGAAACGGCTGCGGATGCGCAGATCGGGATTTGGCTTCTCGACGATACCGTGTTCAATCTCGCCAGCGGAGCTCGCGTCGCATTGCGCGAGTTCGCTTCCGAAACCGACACCGCGTCGCGTTCGACGATCGTTGCAATCACCAGCGGAAGCTTTGCTTTCGCGGCGGGCCGGCTGGCGAATAGCGGCACGCTGACGATCGACACGCCTCTGGGCAGCGTCCGCGGCCGCTCCTACGCAAACGGCTTCGGCCTTCTGACGATGGCGGCGCTGACCTTTTCGATGGTGGACGAGGCGCAAGGCTCGGATCCCGACGCCACTTTTCTCGATAACGATACGCTCACTTACAAAGACCTTCAGCACGGCGCCTTCGAGCTCATCACCAAGGAGCGGGTGCCGCGGCACATCATCGTCGATGATCCAGGTGAAACCGTCATCCTGAACCGGGCCGGCTCCTCGATCAGCGTGAATCAGGTTACCAACAGTGCTACTCGCATGGAGGAGTTGCACGCAGCTCAACAGGACGTGCTCACCAATCTCACGAGAGGTGCGACAGGGTCCAGCACGCCACCTGCCATCAATGCACTTCCGCTGCAGCATATCAACTTCAACTCGGATAACTCGGCGGCTCCGCTCAATCTGCTTCCGGCGCCGTTGCCGCCGGTCGACATGCCTTTGATCGTACGGCCGCCGCCGACACTGAATGTGCCGGCCGGGCCCACCGAAATCGACACGACCGCCTTCGACGACACTTTCTCGGCGACAACCGGAATCTTGACGGCCAGCAGCACGTCCAACGCCGGGCTTACCTACAGTCTCAGCGGCGGGACGGCCGGCATCACGGTCTTGAATGGAGAAACATACGATTTCTGGCAAACCGGCCCGTATGGCATCCTCTATCTTAATAGCGCATCCGGCGCCTACGCCTTCGTTCCGAATGCGGCTGCCATCAACGCCCTGTCGTCGTCGACGACCATGGGTTTCGTCATCACCGTTTCGGACGGTGAGTTCTCGAGCAGTCAGACTTTCGTCGTCAACATTCAAGGCGTCAACGACACTGCCATCATCTCAGGCACCACCGCCGGCGCGGTGGTCGAGGCCGGCGACGTTGCCAATTCGGCGACGGGCGCACCGAGCGCAACCGGCACGCTGACAGATACCGATGTCGACAATCCACCGAACACGTTCACCGAGCTCAGCTCGCCGACCAGGAGCGCCGGCGGGTACGGCACTTTCACGATGACAGCCGGCGGCGTGTGGACCTACACGCTCGACGATAGCAACAGCACAGTGCAGGCCCTGAATGTCGGCGACACACTGACCGACACCCTGACCGTGACCAGCATCGACGGAACACCTCAAATCGTGACGATCACGATCCAGGGCAGTAACGACGCGGCCGTCATCTCGGGAGCCACGACCGGTTCGGTCGTCGAGGCGAGCAGCACCTCGCCCGGCGTGCCGATCGCGACGGGCACGCTTTTCGCCGCGGATGTCGACAATCAGGCAAACGCGTTCGTTGCAGTCAGCGTGCCGACGGCAAGCCAGCAAAACTATGGCAGCTTCACCATCACAGCGGCCGGTGTGTGGACCTACCTATTGGACGGCACCAACACCATGGTGCAAGCGCTGAACAATGGCAACACGCTGACAGACAGCTTCACGGTGACCGCAGCCGACGGCACGGCGCAGCTGGTCACGATCACCATCAACGGCAGCAACGATGGAGCGATCATCTCCGGAACGGCGACCGGTTCGGTGATCGAGGCCGGAGGCGTCGCCAATGGCACACCTGGCGCGCCGATTGCGACCGGGACATTGACCGACGCCGATCCTGACAATACGGCCAACACCTTCATCGCGGTGACCACGCCAACGACGAGTGCGGGCGGCTTCGGCACCTTCACGATGACCGCGCTTGGCACGTGGACCTACACGCTCGACAATGCGAACGCCACAGTACAGGCGCTCAATACCGGCGATACGCTGATCGATCAGTTCACCGTGACCACAATCGACGGCACGCCGCAGTTGGTGACGATCACGATCAACGGCAGCAATGACGCCGCGTTCATTGCCGGGACAACGACGGGATCGGTGCTCGAAGCCGGCGGCAGCTCCTCCGGCGCGCCGGTCGCGACCGGCACGCTCACTGATACCGATCTTGACAACCCGGCCAACATCTTCACGGCGGTGACCTCGCCCACGGCCAGCGACAGCGGCTACGGTACTTTCACGATGACCGCATCCGGGCTGTGGACCTATACGCTCGACAACAACAACAGTGTGGTGCAAGCGCTGAACAATGGCGACACGCTGACAGACAGCTTCACGGTGACCGCAGCCGACGGCACGGCCCAGCTGGTCACGATCACCATCAACGGCAGCAACGATGGGGCGATCATCTCCGGAACGGCGACCGGTTCGGTGATCGAGGCCGGAGGTGCCGCCAATGGCACACTTGGCGCGCCGATTGCGACCGGGACATTGACCGACGCCGATCCTGACAATACGGCCAACACCTTCATCGCGGTAACCACGCCAACGACGAGCGCGGGCGGCTTCGGCACCTTCACGATGACCGCGCTTGGCACGTGGACCTACACGCTCGACAATGCGAACGCCACAGTGCAGGCGCTCAACGTCGGAAATACGCTGATCGATCAGTTCACCGTGACCACAATCGACGGCACGCCGCAGTTGGTGACGATCACGATCAACGGCAGCAATGACGCCGCATTCATTGCCGGGACAACGACGGGATCGGTGCTCGAAGCCGGCGGCAGCTCCTCCGGCGCGCCGGTCGCGACCGGCACGCTCACTGATACCGATCTTGACAACCCGGCCAACACCTTCACGGCGGTGACCTCGCCCACGGCCAGCGATAGCGGCTACGGTACTTTCACGATGACCGCATCCGGGCTGTGGACCTATACGCTCGACAACAACAACAGTGTGGTGGACGCGCTGGTCGCCGGCGAAACGCTTACAGATCATTTCACAGTCACGACAATCGACGGCACGACACAAGAGGTGACAATCGCCATCCATGGCGCCAGCGATGCGGACCCCAATGACTTCGACGATCTGGCAACAGGATCAACCGTCGTATCCGTTCCCCCATTTGTCTACGGCACTCCTGGAAGCGACAGCATCGCCGGTGGCGGCAGCGTTGCCCAGATCGTCTATGGAGGCGCCGGCGACGATACCCTTAACGGGACCGGCGTGAACGACACCATTTTCGGCGGATCTGGCAACGATACCATCAAGGGTAACAACGGGGCGGACGTCATCTACGGCGGCTCCGGGCAAGACACTATCGACGGCAGCAACGAGAACGACACGATCATCGGCGGGGTCGGCGCGGACAAGCTCACGGGCGGCAACGGCGATGACGTCTTCGTCTATCTGTCGGTGCAAGATTCCAGCGCCGGCCGGTTCGACACGATCAACGACTTCACATCAGGAACCGACAGGATTGATTTGACGGCTCTCGGCGCGCTCGGATTCGTCATCCTGGCCCTAAGCTCCACAAGCACGTCCGTGCCACCGCATACCATCGCCTGGATTTACGACAGCTCAGCCAACGAAACCGTCGTGTATGTCAATCCGACCGATCACACGCTCCAGATCGGCGATTCCAGTCTGCTGGAAGTCCATCTCCAGGGCGTGGCTACTATCGATTCGGCGGATTTCATCGTGGACCAGACCGCGGCACCGGCGCTGACTGTAAGCGCAGCCATCGATCCGAGCCCGGCAATGCAAAGTGACACCGCGCTCGTCACGACCAGCACGTCCGACGCCTCGACCAATTCGACGGACAGCAGCGGCACACTTTCGCTCGACGAAAGTTCCACCGCGATCGATGTGAGCTATTCCCTCGTCGACCAGTCCTGGAGCTGGAGCCGTGAGACAAGCTCTTACACGTCGGACGAGACTGCAACGCAATTCATCCTCTCCGAACCGAAGGTCGTCACGCGCTCGATGGACGTCTTCAGATTCACCTTCGAGCAGGGGGAGACCAACGACGGCATCCACACCACCGGAATCGGCTCGGTCAGCATGGCACAGGACGATCATGCCATGCTGCACGTCTCTTGGGTCACGCCAGGTGCATTCCTTTCAACCGAGCAGCATGTCGGCGGCAAGACCGCAGAAGCCCCTGGTCTGGCAAGCATTGCCGAACCCGGGAATGCGCCGGATACTCTTTCCCAGAAAGAAGCTGAAAGAGGCGGCGGCACGCACGCAGATCCCGTTCAAACCAGCAAACATGGCCATGCTCCGACCGAGGGCTACGACGAACCCGTTGCTCAATCGCAACCTGCGGGCGGTGGCGCGCCTGGTTCACCCGGAAACGCGGAGGCAAATCCACATGGACTGGGTGACTCCTTCAAATTCCTGAATCCGGTGATCGAGGGATCGCGGACCACATTCTCAGACGATTCCGCGGCGGCGCACGATCATCACGAACGCGCGGCAGCAGCCGACGAACATGGCAGGCTAGCCACCGACGTTTCGCAGCTAGATCACGGTGTTCACGTTGCCCCCGGCTTGGCCGAGGCTCATGCGCCGCACGATCCGACAATCGAGGAATTGCGCGCCATAATATTGGACGATCTCTCGGTGCCGCACGATCACCACGAACACGCGGCAACAGGCGGCGAGCATGGCAGACCAGCCGCCGACGACGTTTCGCAGCTGGACCACGGCGCTCACGTTGCTCTCGGCTTAGCCGGGGCTCATGCGTCGCATGATCTCTTGGTGTGAAATGGTCTGCAGAAGATCCGGAATGTTCTAAAGCGCGATGAGATTTAGATGAATCGTCATCGCGCTTTAGGTTGTTGTTTGCGCATGATCTTTCCGGAAAACCGCTTCGCACTTTTCCGGATCATGCTTTAAGAGGCTCGCCCGCAGACGGAAGAGGACAACGATCTCGGATTACCGCCGCCTGGCCGGAGCCGGCGGCGGCGTCGCCATCGCGGCCGCCGGCTCAGGCGGCGCCAGATGCCTGGGCACGATGATGGTCTGGCCCGGCGTGAGCTGCGCGTTCTCTGCAAGCGAATTGCTCTGCGCCAGCGTCCACAGCGGCACGCGATTGGCGGCGGCGATGCTTTCCATGGTGTCGCCCCGGCGCACCGGCACCCGCACGCCGCTATCCCACAATTCGACCAGGGTATCGCCAGGCACGAGATAGCGTAGCGGCACGGCATCGGCCGGGGTCTGCGGCGGAATGCGCGGCAGCTGCGTTACCATCTCGACGATCTGGCGATGGATGTCGTCGGACTTCTCGATGTTGATGTGCGAGACGCGGCTGTTTTCCTTGAGGTCGTAGCTCGCGTAGTGGCCGCGAAAGCCCGGCACGGCCACGACGTCGCCGCCGCCGAGCACGCTGTCGGACAGGAAGATGTTGATGAAGCGCTCGACATTGAGCGGCACGTCGCCGGTCGCATGCGCGGGGTCGATGGCGATGACGAGGCTGATCGGGATGTTCTCCTTGGCCGCCATCTCGGAGATGATGATCGAGCACAGCCCGCCCATGGAGTGGCCGATCAGCACGATCGGCGCCGGACTGTCCTTGTAGCTGGACATCACGCGCTTGCCGATCAGCTGGCACAGCGTGAATTCATAGACGTCAGCGGAGAAGCCAGCCTGGGTCAGCTTCTCGCTGAGCCGGTCCATGCCGGTCGAGAAGATCGGGCCCATGGCGCCGCGGAATAGGTAGACCTTGGGCGGCGGCAAGGGCTCGAACGGTGGAGGCGGCGGCGCGGCCGGGGCGGCTGCGGCTGCGACAGGCTTCTGCTTGGCAGGTGAGGCAGCGGCCATGCCGCCGCTCAAGGCGAGCAGCACGATTGCTGCCAACGCGACCAGTCGCCTCGAATGAATCATCAGTCCAGCAGTCCCACCACGGGAGGCAAAGGCCTCCACCGGCAGGCTTAGTGACCACCGATTGGGTGGATTTTGGGGCACAGGAACCGAGCCGCGACGCACCGCGCGCGCATCAAGGCTCCGTGACCGGATGCGCCCACTCTCAGCCGTCACGGCTTGCCCTTGAGTCGGCTCCGGTGCGCAGCCTGCTTGGCGCGATTGCCGCAGACCGCCATCGTGCACCAGCGCCGCGCACGCCTGCGGGTGTGGTCGGCGAACAGCATCGTGCAATTGTGGCCTTCGCACGCCTTCACATCGGAAAAGTCTTCGTCGCAGACGAACCGTGCCATCGCTTCGCCGATCGGCAGCAGCAGAGATTCCGGCGAGCGCCAGCGCCGCATCCGCTGCAGCGCAAGTCGGCCCTCGCCGCGGGGCGGCACGATCTGCAGGAACGCCTCGTCGTGCTCGAGGATGTTGTTCAACGGGCCGAGCTCCAGCAATGCCCGCGCGGACAGAGGCCGCCCCGCATGCTTCAGAACGAAGCCCCTGAACCACTCGCGCAAGGCCCGGGCCTGACCGGCGACCTCATCGAGCTCATCCGGCCTCGCCCGCGCCTTCAGCGCGTCCAGCTCCCCCGCCGGCACCAGCTTCGCCTGCAACAGCCAGTCGATCAGGCCTTCGCCATCGTCGATCCAGTCGACAGGCGTATCGACCGGTGTGGCGACCGAGTTGAGGAAATCGAGGCCGAGCGAGTCGGCGATGAACATGGCGGGCGGTCTGTCCATGAGCGGGTCCTTGACCTGCCGGCGAGCGGCAACGGCTAAGTAACCGCTAAAACCGAAGTTGACAAGTTACGATAGGCGTTAGTAACCTATGATAACGTTATTGACAGGTTACTATTGGAGACGGCTCATGACCCCGACCAACTACCGCACCGAAGACGTCGATGGCTTCAAGGTGTTCTATCGCGAGGCCGGCCCCAAGGGCGCGCCGAAGCTGCTACTGCTGCACGGCTTCCCAAGCGCCGGCCACATGTTCCGCGACCTGATCCCGCTGCTCGCGGACCGGTTTCACATCGTGGCACCCGACCTTCCCGGCTTTGGCCAGTCGGACATGCCGCCGCGCGAAGACTTCGTCTACAATTTCGACAACATCGCCCATGTGATCGAGCGCTTCACCGAGGTGATCGGCTTCGATCGCTTCGCCGTCTACGTGTTCGACTATGGCGCGCCGACGGGCTTTCGGTTGGCGCTCAGCCATCCCGAGCGGATCACGGCGATCATCTCGCAGAACGGCAACGCCTATGAGGACGGCCTCAGCGATGGCTGGACCCCGATCAAGGCCTATTGGCAAGATCCCTCTCCTGCGAACCGCGAGGCGCTGCGCGCCTTCCTCACGCCGGAGGCGACGCGCTGGCAGTACACGCACGGCGTCCCTGACGCGACCCTGGTGTCACCGGACGGCCAGAACCTCGACAATTTCTACCTGGCGCGCCCAGGCTCGGATGACGTGCAGCTCGACCTGTTCGGTGACTACAAGAGCAACGTCGCGCTCTACCCGCTCTTCCAGAGCTACTTCCGCACGCACAAGCCACCGTTCCTGGCGGTGTGGGGCAAGAACGATCCGTTCTTCATCCCGCCCGGCGCCGAGGCGTTCAAGCGCGACAATCCCAACGCGGCGGTGCAGTTCTTCGACACCGGCCATTTTGCGCTGGAGACGCATGCGAAAGAGATCGCGGCGAGCATCCGCGCATTCTTGAAGTGACGGCGGAAGGCACGACCGCGCGATAGCTTCGCGCGCGTCGGCATTATCAAGAGAGTAATGCGCGACGAATCCGTCGCGCAGACCGGCTCAGTTCCTCGCCGGCGCCGTCGCCGCCGCCGAACGGGCCTGCCGCGGTGCGCCGGGTTCAGCAACCGGCAGCGCCGGCGCGCGCGAGCGCATGATCGCAGCGTCGATCTCGGCGATGACGCGGCGCTGGATCGCCTCGTTCTTGTCGATCGAGATGTGGCCGACGCCGGTGCCGCGCACGTCGACATTGTCGAGCTTGCCGCGGAGGCCGGCTGCGGCCCGTACCGGCTCACCGGGGCCATCGCCGATATAGATGTTGATGTAACGCTCCGCGCCGGTCGAGAGCTTGGTCTTGAACACGGAGTCGAGGCCGATGGCGAGCTTCACGGGCACGCCGAGCTGGTTGAGCTTGGCGATCATGTCGGGCAGCGCGGTCGCGCCGGAGGAATGGCCGACCAGGATGATGGTCTTGAGACGGCCGGCCTTGTAGGCCGTCGCGGCCTCGTCGGCGAGCGAGGACCAGGACACAAAGTTCGCGACGGTCACCGGGATGCCCTGGGCCTGGAGCCGGGCGCCGATCGTGTCGAGCCCGAGCGAGAAGATGTTGAGCACACCGCGGAGCAGATAGACATGCGTGGTCGCAACCGCGGCCTGGGTCGGCGCCGCCTTGGCGGTGGCCGGAGTCATGGCAACAGCTGACAGCAGGAGCAGGCCCATCGCCCACACGCGGAGGGCGGACAATTGGCTGGCGCCGGCGGTGTGACGGCCGTTCGGTCTCATCGATCTTTTCCCTGGGGACAATACGCTTTGCGATTGGCCGGAATCGTAGCCATGGCCCGCTCGCAGACGCAACAAAGAGGCGCGTGAACGGCAATCTTAGCCGCAGCCCGTGGCCATAGCGCAACACTTGCTCGAAACCCGCCACCGAAGAGCCGGTTTTGAGACCATTTTTCTCCGGGGAATTGCGGACAGGCAAATGCGTTCTTATTTCAGGGTTCCGCTGACCCGCCCTTGCGGCAGGTTCCAGCCTCCCCCCTCCCCAGCCCTGCCCTTCAGCCTTGCGGCCATCATGTCATCCATTATTTCCGTCGCCAATCTGTCGAAGACCTATGGGTCCGGCTTCAAGGCGCTCAAGAACGTCAATCTCGATATCAAGCGCGGCGAGATCTTTGCGCTGCTCGGCCCCAACGGCGCCGGCAAGACCACGCTGATCTCCATCATCTGCGGCATCGCCAACCCGAGCGAGGGCCGGGTCCTCGTCGGCGGCGAAGACATCCAGACCTCCTACCGCAAGGCACGCTCGCTGATCGGCCTGGTGCCGCAGGAATTGCACACCGATGCCTTCGAGAGCGTGTGGGCGACCGTGAGCTTCTCCCGCGGCCTGTTCGGCAAGCCGAAGAATCCTGCCCACATCGAAAAGGTGCTGAAGGACCTCTCGCTTTGGGACAAGAAGGACAACAAGATCATCACGCTCTCCGGCGGCATGAAGCGCCGCGTGATGATCGCCAAAGCGCTCTCGCACGAACCGCAGATCCTGTTCCTGGACGAGCCGACCGCCGGCGTCGACGTCGAGCTGCGCAAGGGCATGTGGGAGGTGGTGCGCACCCTGCAGCAGTCCGGCGTCACCATCATCCTGACCACGCATTACATCGAGGAAGCCGAGGAGATGGCCGACCGCATCGGCGTCATCAACAAGGGCGAGATCGTGCTGGTGGAGGACAAGACCACCTTGATGCAGAAGCTCGGCAAGAAGCGGCTGACGCTGCACCTGCAGGGCAAGATCGCCTCGCTGCCGGAGAGCCTCCACCATTACGAGCTCGAGCTCTGCGATAACGGCGCCACTCTGGTCTACGACTACGACACCAAGGGCGAGCGCACCGGCATCACCAGCCTGCTCGGCGACCTCCGCACTGCCGGCATCCGCTTCAACGATCTCGACACGACGCAATCGTCGCTCGAGGACATCTTCGTCGACCTCGTGAGGACGTCATGAACCATCGCGCCATCCGCGCCATCTATTTGTTCGAAATGGCGCGCACCTGGCGCACGCTGCTGCAAAGCATCGTCTCGCCGGTGGTTTCCACCTCGCTCTATTTCGTGGTGTTCGGCGCCGCGATCGGCTCCCGCATCAGCCAGGTCGAGGGCGTCAGCTACGGCACCTTCATCGTGCCGGGCCTGATCATGCTCTCGGTGCTGACGCAGAGCATCGCCAACGCCTCCTTCGGCATCTACTTCCCGAAATTCACCGGCACGATTTACGAGATCCTGTCGGCACCGATCTCCTATTTCGAGATCGTGCTCGGCTATGTCGGCGCCGCCGCGACCAAGTCGATCATCCTGGGCCTGATCATCCTGGCGACCGCCGGACTTTTCGTTCCGTTGCATATTCACCATCCGATCTGGATGCTGGCCTTCCTGGTGCTGACGGCGGTGACGTTCAGCCTGTTCGGCTTCATCATCGGCATCTGGGCCGACGGTTTCGAGAAGCTGCAGATGATTCCGATGCTGGTGGTGACGCCGCTGACCTTCCTCGGCGGCAGCTTTTATTCCATCGACATGCTGCCGCCGGCCTGGCGCACGGTGGCGCTGCTCAACCCGGTCGTCTATCTGATCTCCGGCTTCCGCTGGAGCTTTTACGAGATCGCGGACGTCAGCGTCGCCGTCAGCATCGGCATGACGCTGGCGTTCCTGGTGATCTGCCTCGGCATCATCTGGTGGATCTTCCGCACTGGCTATCGGCTGAAGAATTGATCTGTCATTCCGGGGCGTGCGTAGCGCGAGCCCGGAATGACGGCGTTGCATTCACCGATAGCAGTGGAAGTGGTGATAGCCGTCATAATACCCGCGGCAGCGGTGACGGTAGTGACGATGGGGAATGCCGAACACGCCCTCGACCGCACCCACTGCACCGCCGACACCGGCACCGACGACGCCTCCGACTGCGCCGCCCACGGGGCCGGCGATCCGGTTACCTTCATAGGAGCCCTCCTGCGCGCCGCGCACGATGCCCTGGGCATGGCCGGCGTGCGGCAGGGCCGGCAGCGCAAGCAGGAGGGCGGCGGCTGCAAACAGCAGGCGGGCAGGCAAGCTGGCCGGCAACGGCGCGGCGGCGAGACGGGCTTTGTTCATCTTCGGTCCCACGGGAAGTAAAGGAGCAAACGGCGGCGAGTGCCGCCGTTGGATCGGCCATCATCAACGCCGGAGGCGGCTGAATGGTTGCGCTTTGTAACGAATTGTCGGCGTTGTGAATGCGTATCCGCTCGCGAAAATGTCAGCGCCGCCGCGCACAGCGCGGTACAAAGCGGCCTTGCTTACGCCCCGCATCGCGTTAACGATGCCCAGTCAGGCCGCTGGAACGAAAGCCGGATTGCAGACATATTGCACGCCGGGGACGGAGAGCCGCGGCGCCTAGCGTGAACAGGCCGGAGGCCAGGACTTCAAATGCGTTTCCAGATGCGTTCATTTTTCATTGCTTTCACGTCCCTGATGCTTTTGGGCGCGGGCACCGCGCAGGCCAAGGTCGAGATCACCGTCGACAAGGACAATCAGCAGATGACCGTCGCGGTCGACGGCGTCGCGCGCTATCACTGGCCGGTGTCGACCGGCATTCCGTCGCGCGAGACCCCGAACGGCGCGTTCCGCGCCTTCCGCATGGAGGAGGATCACTTCTCCAAGGAATTCGACGACGCGCCGATGCCGCACGCGATCTTCTTCACCAAGGTCGGCCACGCCATCCACGGCACCGACTCAGTCGGCCGGCTCGGCTCCCCGGCGTCACACGGCTGCGTGCGGCTGTCGCGCCAGAACGCATCGACGCTCTATGCGCTGGTGCAGCAGCAGGGCGTGCTCAACACCACGGTGACGCTGACCGGCTCGGCGCAGGTGGCGCTGGCGCGCAATCCGCGCGGTCGCACCAACACCGCAGTGGCCCGCGCCCCGCAGCAGCCAACCGAAGAGCAGTACGCCAACACGGGCGATCCCGTGAATCTCGCGCCGCCGCCGCAGCCCGCACGCCGCTACATGCCGCAGGACGACAATTACATCTATCCCGCCGACGGCAGCGATACAGGCGCGCGCTACCCGGCGCCACGCTCGGCCAGCCGTCCGCTCTATGATGCGCAGGTCTATCAGCAGCAGCCGCAGCAATATTACAATCAGGGCTACGGCCAGCAGGGCTACTATTATCAGCCGCAGCCCCGGCAGCTTTATCAGCCGCGCGGCTACTACTATCAGAACTGACATCATCTGAACGCGGCGTCGCCGCGTTCCACGATCTTTCGCGCCGCATCGACGAAGGCGCGCGCGACCGGCGCGAGGATCTCGGGTCCGGTCGCGCCGAGATCGTCCGACGGCGTGTGGAACGTGCGGTGGCGGCCGGCCATGCCGAGGAAATTGGCATAGCCCGCCGCGTGCACGTCGCGGAGCTCGCCGACCGCCTGCTTCTCCGTCACCAGGCGCCTTGCCTCGACCCCAGCGAAGGCCTCGTCGGTCAACGCGACCGCGGACTTGCTGAGCACGAGATAGCGTTCCTGCTCGGGCCGATCGGTGCGGGCGCCCTCCGCAAAGCCATAGCAAGCGTTCGACGAACCGAAATGAATCCACGCCAACGTGTCCTTAGGCGCGGGCGCACCGTGCTTCAGGAACAGCTCCATGCCGCCATGACCGATCTCGTGACCGGCGGTGGCGATGAAGACGAAATGCGCCGGCCATTTCTCGGCGGCGATTGTGCGCGCGAGCGCAAGGAAGTTGGCGATGCCGGGGCCGCGCTCGCAGACGCAGGAGTACCAGCCGGTCATCGGCGTCGAGACGACGATGGTCGGGCCCCGGCCGGCGCCGGTCTCGGCGACGACGTTGCGGCCGGCAACATCGCGTTCGTAGTGGCCCTTGACGTCGAAGCTGACGGGTGCGCCCGAGGCGAGCGCGCGCTCGAATGTCGCTCGCGAACTGCCGCCGACCACGATCACCGGCACCGGCCAGGGCGCATCCTCCTGCGTGACATTGTAGGCGAAGCGATCATCGGCGGGATTGCCGATCATCAGCAGGATCGCAGCCGGCTTCTTCGCCGCCGCTGCGGCGATGGCCGCACGATGGGCCGGCCCCAGATAGGCACCCCGGTCGAACGGCAATTCCACCCAGAGGATCTTGCCGGCGACATCCCCGTCCCGCGCAAGCGGCGCGCTGAGCTGGAAGCTCGCCCTGTCCTCCGGCGGCCACCAGAACGGCGTTGCCTCGATGGTCCTGCCGCCGGCTTCGGCGCTGGCCTGCTCGACGACATATTGGCGGCCTAATACGACGGGCTGGAAGCTGATCGCAAAGCCCGCGGCGGAAAGCTCGCCGGCAATCCAGTCGGCGGTCGCGCGATCGCCCGCAGAGCCGAAGCGATGCAGACCGAAGGAGGCATAGCGCGCCACATCCTCATGGAGTCTTGCGCCCGAAAGCGCGTCCTCGGCTGCCGCCTGTCCGACCATGAGAACCGCCATCATCGCGATGAAGACAAGCCGCATGTGAGTGGCTCCTGCACCGTTGCTTTTTTGAGGCTCAGTTTCCGCCTTTCGTGGCCGCCGTCAACCGCTGGACTGGACGAAACGTGCAGAGATTTCCTAAGCTCATCTTTTCATTTGGGCTGCGAACCTTGATGCCGTCACGTGCCGCGACCATTCTGATCGTGCTCTCGGTTCTCACTGCAGGACAAGCCATGGCCTTTGATATCGAGGCGCATCGCGGCGGGCGCGCGCTGCTGCCGGAAAACACGCTGCCGGCCTTCGCCAACGCGCTGTCGATGGGCGTGGACACGCTGGAGCTCGACGTCGGCGTAACCGCGGACGGCGAGGTCGTCATATCGCACGAGCGCGGACTCAATCCCGATCTCGCGCGCGGCGCCGACGGCGCTTACATTGCTGCGCCCGGCACGCCTTTGGTCAAGCTGCGGCTGGACGAGGTCAGGACCTATGATGTCGGCCAGATCCGCCCCGACAGTGCTTACGCGAAACAATTTCCCGACCAGCGGGCCGTGCCGGGGACGCACATTCCAACGCTGCGCGAGCTGTTCGCGCTGGTGCGCAAGTCCGGCAACACGCGCGTGCGCTTCAACATCGAGACCAAGATCGATCCGAACCATCCGGACGAAACGCTCGACCCGCAGGCCTTCGTCACGAAGCTGCTGGGACTGATCGAGGCCGAAAAATTTTCCGACCGGGTCATGATCCAGTCCTTCGACTGGCGGACCTTGCAGCTCGTCCAGCAGCAGGCACCGAAGATGGCGACGGTGTATCTGACGCTCCAGCGCGGCGCGGGCCAGACGGTGGTTCTGGACAAGGCGACCAGGTGGACGGCCGGCTTCAATCCTGCCGATCACAGCGGTTCGTTGCCGCGGACGATCAAGTCGGCGGGCGGCGCGATCTGGTCGCCCTATTTCGGCGATGTGACGGCGTCATTGATCACCGAAGCCCAAGCGCTCGGGTTGCGCGTCGTGGTCTGGACGGTCAACAAGCGTGACGACATGGCGCGGATGATCGAGCTTGGCGTCGACGGCATCATCTCGGACAGGCCGGATTTGTTGCGCGAGGTGGCCGGCGAGAGGAGCATTGCGCTGCCGGCGGGGACGCCGGTCGAGCCGTAGGCCTTTGTCCTCGTGACCCGGATGGACCATCACTCCCCATCCCGCAAGCGCCGGTACAGCGCGCCCAGGATGTTAGAATAGTCGTCGGTCCAGACCCGCACCCTGTCGTCGGCTTCGGTCTGCTCCCATGACTTGGACGAGGCGAGCCTGCCGATGTCGGCGTCCTCCCGCGCGGAGATGACGACGTCGGTCGAGAAGATGTAGTCGGCATCTCGCCCCGAATCCTCGTTGAAGACCCAGCTCTTGAGATCGTTGGCATCGGCGATGCCGACCACGACGGTCTCGAGATCGAGGTGCCGGTTGGACACATGCATCACCACGGCGCCGTGCGGCGCGAGCTTGTCCTTGTAGATCTTCATCGCCTCTTCGGTGGCGAGGTGGATCGGGATCGCATCGGAGGAATAGGCGTCGACGATGATGAGATCGTAGGCGCCGTCGGGCTCCTTGGCGAAGGTCAGGCGCGCATCGCCGATCACGGGCTTCATGTCCGGCAGGCAGCTCGAGATGTAGCGGAAATTCCTGGGGTCACGCGCGGCATCCACCATGGATTGGTCGATCTCGAAGAATTTCCAGTCCTCGCCGGACGCGGCGGCGCAGGCGAGCGTGCCGGAGCCGACGCCGATTGCGGCGACCTTGAGCGGCGTCCCCTTACGCTCGCGGATCGCGCTGATGGCCTGACCGATGCCACCGTCCTTGTGATAGTAGGTGATCGGCTCGGGCCGGCCAGTCACCGGCGTGCCGTCATTGTTGCGGAAGCGCTCGGCGCCGTGAATGGTGGTGCCGTGCATCAGCACGTGGAAGTAGCCACCGGGCGTCACCACGATCTTGTGCACGCCGAAGAAGCTGCGCACCGTCGTGACGCGGCCCTCGTCCGCCGGATAGACGCGGATCAATGCCAACGCGAGCACGACGGTGGCGAAGATCTTCCAGCGTCCGGCATTGAGCGCCAGCGCGAGCAGCGCGGCGAACACGCCGACGCTGCCAGCGACCCAGACGCGGTGATCCTCGAACCAGGTCGAGAGGCCGCCCGTGGTGGTGGACGGCGCAACCAGCGCAACCGCGAGCGCGGCGAGCACCAGCCAGTACCACTTGACGATGCCGGCGAGCCGCTCGTTGGCAGGCGGCCGGCACAATGCCGCAAGCGCGATCAGGATCGGATATTCGGCGATCCACGAGAACGTGAAGGGCGCGAGGAGACCGGCAAAGAGGCCGCCGACCATGCCGCCGAACGACAGGGCGACATAGAAGCCGGTGAGATATTTGGCGGCCGGCCGCGTCCGCGCCAGTTCGCCGTGGCAGGCCATGGCGATGACGAAGAAGCAGAGCTGGTGGCCGCCGAGCGTCAGCAGCAGGTTCTGCTCGCCGCCGAAGGCAAGCAGGACGACCACGCCCGCGATCGCCACCGGCTGCAGCATCAGCATCCATTTGTGCGGCAGCAGCGGCCGCGACTGGAACACCACGACCCAGGTGAGCAGATACAGCGACAACGGCAGCACCCAGAGCAGCGGCGCCGCCGCGACATCGGTCGAGATGTGCGCGGTGACGGCGATGAGCAGGCCAGACGGCACCGCGGCGAGGAAGATCCAGCGCAGCCGTGTCAGGAAAGTTGGCGCCGGTGCATTGACGTTCTCGGTTTGCGCATCAACCACGGGCAGCGTCGGCGAGCGCAACAGCAACACGCCGCAGGCCGCGATCAGGAGGATCAACAGCCCGTAGAGGCCAGTCCAGAGCCGGTTCTGCGTATGCAGCGTGAACACCGGCTCCAGCAGGAAGGGATAGGACAGCAGCGCAAGGAAGCTGCCGACATTGGAGGAGGCGTAGAGGAAATAGGGATCGTGCGCAGCGGGATGGCCGGTGCGAACGAACCAGGCCTGCAGCAGCGGATTATTGGCGGCGAGCGCGAAGAACGGCAGACCGATCGAGACCACGAACAAGCCGAGCAGCCAGAACGCGTACCCGGAAGCCGGCGGCTCGCCGTAGGCCGAGGCGATGCCGAGCGGCAGCGTCGCGAAGGCCGCGATCAGCAGCACCAGATGCACGGCGACCGGCACGACCCGGCTCCTCGCCTGCATCAACAGATGCGCATAGGCATAGCCCGCCAGCAGCAGCGACTGGAAGAACACCATCGCCACCGACCACACCGCCGGCGAGCCGCAAAGCCGCGGCAGCACCATCTTCGTGAACAACGGCTGCACCGAGAACAGCAGCAGCGCGCTGACGAAGATCGCCGCGGTGTAGACCGTCAGCAGCAGCCGGTTGCGCGAGGCGGACGGCTGCTCCGTGGCCGCGGGTTGCACGATCGAATCCATGGAAGCTCCGGCTCAAGACCCAGCGGGCGCCGGGCGCGCGCAATGGAGCACAAGGCGCCTGAACGGGCAATAAAGGGTGTCGTGATGTTGCGGCGGGGAATGCTTGATATAGAGATGTCATTCCGGGGCGCCTCGGAGAGGCGAACCCGGAATCTCGAGATTCCGGGTCTGGTCCTTCGGACCATCCCGGAATGACGGTGGAACAACTTGAAACTCTCATGAGCGAAACCGACGTCGTCATCATCGGCGCTGGCCACAACGGCCTCACCTGCGCGGCCTATCTCGCGATGGCGGGCCTGCGGGTGCGCGTGGTCGAACGCCGCAAGGTGGTCGGCGGCGCCGCGGTCACGGAAGAGTTTCACCCGGGATTCCGCAATTCGGTCGCGGCCTACACCGTGAGCCTGCTCAATCCGCAGGTGGCCCGCGACCTCAAGCTCACCGAACAGGGTCTGCGGATCGTCGAACGGCGCGCCCAGAACTTCCTGCCGGCGCCGGACGGCAGCTATCTCCTCACCGGCGAGGGACGGACGAAGCAGTCCGTCGCGCGGCTCAGCGCGCCTGACGCAGGCGCGCTCGACGGGTTTTCGCGCGAGCTGGAAGACATCGCCGACGTGCTGCGGCAGTTCGTGCTCCGCGCGCCGCCGAACCTCGTCGACGGTTTTGGCGCAGCGGCCGTCCGCGAAGGCCTCAACGCCTGGAAGACCGCCAACATCCTGCGCGGCCTCACGCTGGAACAGAGCCGCAGCCTGCTCGATCTCTTCACCCGCTCCGCCGGCGAGTTGCTGGACGAGCGCTTCGAGCATGATCTGGTCAAGGCGCTGTTCGGCTTCGACGCCATAGTCGGCAACTATGCCAGCCCCTACGCCGCCGGCTCGGCCTATGTGATGCTGCATCACGCCTTCGGCGAGGTGAACGGCAAGAAGGGTGTCTGGGGCCACGCCATCGGCGGCATGGGCGCGATCACGCAGGCGATGGCGCGCGCGGCACGCGAGCGCGGCGTCGTGATCGATACCGATGCGGGCGTCCGTGAGATCATCGTCGAGCGCGACCGCGCCGTCGGCGTCGTGCTGGAGAACGGCTCAACCGTCCGCGCCAAATATGTCGCGGCCAATGTCAATCCGAAGCTGCTCTACACGCGGCTGGTCGCGGCCGATGCCCTGCCTGCGGGCTTCCTCGCGCGCATCCGGAACTGGAAGAACGGTTCCGGCACCTTCCGCATGAATGTGGCGCTGGACCGTCTCCCCTCCTTCACGGCGCTGCCGGGCGAGGGCGATCATCTTTCTTCCGGCATCATCCTGGCGCCGAGCCTTGCCTACATGGACCATGCCTATCTCGATGCGCGGGCGCAGGGCTGGAGCCGCGCGCCCGTCGTCGAGATGCTGATCCCCTCCACACTCGACGACACGCTGGCGCCCGCGGGAAAGCATGTTGCGAGCCTGTTCTGCCAGCATGTCGCGCCGGAGCTTCCCGATGGAAGGTCGTGGGACGACCATCGCGAAGAGGTCGCCGATCTCATGATCGCGACGGTGGATAAATACGCGCCCGGCTTTGCGGCGAGCGTGCTGGGCCGCCAAGTCCTGTCACCGCTCGATCTCGAACGGCAGTTCGGCCTGCTCGGCGGCGACATCTTCCACGGCGCGCTGACCTTGAACCAGCTGTTCTCGGCACGGCCGATGCTGGGCCATGCCGATTATCGCGGACCGTTGAAGGGCCTCTACCATTGCGGCTCAGGCGCCCATCCCGGCGGCGGCGTCACCGGCGCTCCCGGTCATAACGCCGCGCAGGCGATCTTGAGGGATCACCGGTCGCTGTTCGGAAGCCGTGGATAGGCCTGTGGATGGCTTGTGGACAGGCTGTCGAAAGGTCTGTGGTCCGCCCGCGGATGGCTCGGTCAGATGGTCGGGGGCGAACCGGGGAAAAGTCGGTGGAAATCGTCAGGACAATCACGGGAAAAGCGGGTGGATAAGTCCCGGCCGACAGGCGGGACAAGCTGTGAAGATCCCGGAGGAACACACGCGGTAGAAACGACCTCGCCCGCCAGGGGGGACCCCCTCGCGGGCGTTGATCAGGAATAACCTCGGAAGAAAATAGCCCCCGCTGGGAAATGGAGGCGGAAATTACTTCAAGGAGCTGCTAATCGAACTGAACTTGTCGTTCAAGGTCGAGCCCAGGCTGTTCACCACGGTGATGATCGCCAGAGCGATACCCGCGGCAATCAGGCCGTACTCGATCGCAGTTGCACCGGACTCATCCGACCAGAACTTCTGAATCATGCTCTTCAAGACTCGCCTCCGTTTCAATTCCAGGCTGTGTTGCCTTAATTCGACATCCGAGAATGTACGGGGCACACCCTTCGGTCGGGTTAACCCGGGAACCGCAAGTTGTTCGGAACATTGGCGACAAAAGTTCCCAAAATTGAATTGAACGGACACCCGAATGCAGCCTTCTCCTACCCATCGCGCCAGCTTTTCGATCGGCAGCGAGGCCGACGCCAAGCGCGTCGTCGACCTGCTCACCGAGGTGTTTTTCGAAGGCGATGCGGCGGTCGCCGCCTTCGAGCGGCCGGACGGACAGTGGGACGTCACGCTCCATTTCGCCGATGCGCCCGATCAGGCTTGGCTGCGCGAACTCGTTGTAACTTCAGCAGGAAATGAGATCGCCGCAACGCTCACCTTCGACACCGTCGAGGCCAAGGACTGGGTCAAGGCCAGTCTGGAAGATCTCGTCCCGGTCCCGGCTGGGCGCTTCGTCGTCCACGGCAGCCACGACCGCGACCGCGTGGCGCCGAACAAGCTCGCCATCGAGATCGAGGCGGCCCTCGCCTTCGGCACCGGCCATCACGGCACGACGCGTGGCTGTTTACTCCTGCTTGACCATGTCCTGAAGAGTTCCCGCCCGAGGAGCCTGCTTGACCTCGGCACCGGGACCGGCGTGCTGGCGATCGCCGCCGCGAAGGCGCTGCATCGCGCCGTGCTCGCCTCCGACATCGATCCGCCCTCGGTGCGGGTGGCCGCCGAGAACGCCTCGCTCAATGAAGTTGGCAATCATGTGCGGGTGATCCGCGCCACCGGCTTTGCCGCGCCGGATTTTGCACAGGCCGGCCGGTTCGACCTGGTGCTGGCCAACATCCTTGCCAACCCCTTGCGGCAATTGGCGGGTCCGATGGCGCGGCATCTTGCGCCTGGCGGACGCGTCATCCTCTCCGGGCTGTTGACGCACCAGGCCCCCGCCGTGATCGCCGCCTACCGCGCGCGCGGCCTCGTGCCGTTGAAGCATCTGCGGATCGAGGGGTGGAGCAGTCTGTTGTTGAGGAAGCTTTCGTAGAGTGGGTTGGCCCCGGGCTGCGCGACGCGCAGTCCCTTGGCGTAACCCACCTCTTCTGTCTGCGCGGATAGAACGGCGGTGGGTCACGCCTTCGGCTAACTCTCCCAACGGCATTCTCGATGCCGCTACTCCACCGGCCTGTCGTCCCGACGCACTGCGCGCTCGTCAAGCAAGGCGCGCCTTGCGCGGCGCTCGGCAATCCGTTCGATCATCTGACTGATGACGCTGCGCGGCTTCTTCGGTACTGCCGTAGCCGCCGGGGCGCGGCGTGCCGGTGGCGAAATCTTCTCAAACGTGAACGCTGGCATCGTGTGTCCCCTCGTCGTTGAGATGAACCACTTGCTCGAATTTCCCTGTTATCCGGACGAAGCGCGACTGCCGCGTCCTTACTCCACTCAATTCAAGTGGAACTATTTCAAGCACAGTCCATGCCAGATGCGATGCAAATGCGTCCAGATTGCGGACTCGCCCCCATGATCCTAAAGTGATCCACCATGTTCGAAGCACACTTCCAGACATTCGAGGAGCCGGAGGCCGGCGTCGCATTGACGGCACGGCTGGCCGCACTGCGCGAAGAACTCGCCCGCCGCAAGCTGACCGGCTTCGTCGTGCCGCGCGCCGATCAGCAGCAGAACGAATATGTGCCCCCATCGGAAGAGCGGCTGGCCTGGCTGACCGGCTTTACAGGCTCGGCGGGCCTCGCGGTGGTGCTGGCCCAGGAAGCCGCGGTGTTCGTCGACGGCCGCTACACCCTTCAAGCCGCCAAGCAGGTCGATGCCAAGGCCTGGGCGGTGGAATCGCTGATCGACCCGCCGCCGGAAAGCTGGGTGTCGGCGCATCTGAAGGCCGGTGACCGCCTTGGATTTGATCCGTGGCTGCACACTTTTGCGGCAGCCGAACGCCTGTCCGCCGCATGCGCCAGGGCCGGTGCCGAGCTCGTCGCGGT
Organism: Bradyrhizobium guangxiense; assembly: GCF_004114915.1. Classification (NCBI taxonomy): domain Bacteria; kingdom Pseudomonadati; phylum Pseudomonadota; class Alphaproteobacteria; order Hyphomicrobiales; family Nitrobacteraceae; genus Bradyrhizobium; species Bradyrhizobium guangxiense. Next base: position 5,120,790 of record NZ_CP022219.1, read on the forward strand.
CGACAGCAATCCTGTCGACGCGATCTGGCAGGACCGCCCGCAGCCGCCGCTCGCCCCCGTCGCCGTGCACGGACTCCAGCATGCCGGCATCACTGAGGCCGAGAAGCTGACGCAGATCCGAAGCGAGATCGGCAAGCTCGGCGTCGACGCGCTGGTGCTGTCCGACAGCCACGCGGTCGCCTGGACCTTCAACATCCGCGGCGCCGATGTCGCCCATACCCCGCTGCCGCTGTCCTACGCGCTGGTGCCGAGGGACGGACGGCCGACCATCTTCATCGACCACCGCAAGCTCTCCAACCTCACGCGCGATCATCTCGAGCAATCCGCCGACGTGCGCGAACCCGATGCGATGGCGCCGACCCTGATGGCCCTCGCCAAGGGCGGCGGGTCGATCGCACTCGACAGCGCCACCGCGGCCGACGCGCTCAGCCGTCTGATCGCAAGCGCCGGCGGCAAGCCGGTGCGCGGCAGCGATCCGATTGCCCTGCTCAAAGCGGTCAAGAACGCAACCGAGGTCAAGGGGACGCAGACGGCGCACCGGCGCGACGCCGTGGCGCTGGCGCGCTTCCTCGCCTTCATCGACCGCGAGGCTGCAAGCGGCAAGCTCACCGAGATCGACGCTGTCGAGGCGCTGGAGACGTTCCGTCGCGACACCGGCGCGTTGAAGGACGTCTCGTTTCCCACCATCTCCGGCACCGGTCCGAACGGTGCCATCGTGCACTACCGCGTCACCCGCAAGAGCAACCGGCGGATCGCGCCCGGCGACCTCTTGCTGATCGATTCCGGCGCGCAGTACGAGGACGGCACCACTGACGTCACCCGGACCATGGCCGTGGGCGAGCCGACGGAGGAGATGCGCGACCGCTTCACCCGCGTGCTGCGCGGCCATATCGCGATCGCGCGTGCAATTTTCCCCGACGGCACCACGGGCGCGCAGCTCGACACGCTGGCGCGGCAATATCTCTGGGCCGCCGGCGTCGATTTCGAGCACGGCACCGGTCACGGCGTCGGCAGCTATCTGTCGGTGCACGAAGGGCCGGCACGGATTTCGAAGCTCGGCACCACGCCGCTGAAGCGCGGCATGATCCTCTCCAACGAGCCCGGCTACTACAAGACCGACGGCTTCGGCATCCGCATCGAGAATCTCGAGCTGGTCGTCGCCGCCGACATCAAGGGCGCCGAGAAGCCGATGAACGCGTTCGAGACGCTGACACTCGCGCCGATCGACCGCCGGCTGATCGATGTCGCAATGCTGAGCCGCGACGAGCTCGACTGGCTCAATGCCTATCACGCACGCGTCCGGGCCGAGGTGCGGCCGGCTCTCGACGAGGCGACGAAGGCCTGGCTCGATCAGGCGACGGCGGAGCTGAAGGCCTAACTTCGTCATTGCGCATGGCACTACGCGATTTGCGCAATGCTGCTTCCCCAGTCACAGCTGTCATGTCCCGCGAAGGCAGGGCATCCGCTAGGCCGCAGCCTCTCGGTTCAATCCTTGCCGTCTCTGGAATACGGGATTCCCCGCCTTCGCGGGGAACGACACCTGTGATGCGGCACGAGCGACGCGCCCAATCGGTCGCCATCGTCTCTCATCATAACCGTCCCGGAATCCGAATAGCCGCATTCCGAAACGCCGATATCCGTCTTGCGTGAGCACGCTACAGTCGATTCGACTTCGAGAGACGGACGACGATGCACGGCATGATCAGCAGGCCGCCGGATGTGGCGACGAAGAACATCGCGACCTCGCGCGTGGTGTTGCTGCTGCTGGTCGTCATGACCGGGATCGCGCCGATCTCGCTCTATATACTGGTTCCGGCACTGCCCGTGCTCGCAACCACGTTCGGCCGCGACATCTCGATCGCGCAGATGACGGTGTCGCTCTACATGGTCGGCATCGCCCTGTCGCAGCTGATCATGGGACCGCTGTCGGACCGGTTCGGGCGGCGCCCAGTGCTGCTTGGCGGCCTCGCGCTGATGGTCGCGGCCAGCATCGCCTGCATCTTCGCGCAAGACCTGCCGCAGCTCATTGCCGCGCGCTTCTTCCAGGCGCTCGGCGGCGCCTCCGGCATGGTGGTGAGCCGCGCCATCATCCGCGACATCTACGAGCGCGACCGCGTCGCCTCCATGATCAGCCTCGTGATCGCCGCCCTGATGATCGGCCAGATGGTCTCGCCGCTCACCGGCGGCCTGATCGAGACCGCGTTCGGCTGGCGCGCGATCTTCTACGCCGTCACGATCGGCGCGATCGCCGTTGCCGTCGGCATCGCGATCGCGCTGCCGGAGACGCGCCGCTCCCGCGCAGCCGGCAGTGGCGGATTTCGCAACGACGTCGGCACTCTCATCAAGAGCCGCGCCTTCATCGGCTACGTGATGTGCCAGGTGCTGGCCTCGCAGATCATCTTCACCTTCGCCGGCGGCGGCCCGTACATCGTCGTCACGCAAATGGGCCGGACCAGCGCCGAATACGGCGCCTGGTTCGCAACGACGGGATTTGCGTATCTGGTCGGTAATCTGCTCTGCGTGCGCTTCGCGCCGCGGCACTCGCTGGAGAAGCTGATCTGGTTCGGGCTGGGCTTGCAGCTCTGCGGCAGCCTGCTGAACCTGCTCTGGAGCTTCACCGGCTGGAACGAAGCTCCCGCCTGGCTGTTCGGCACGCAGATGATCGTGATGGTCGGCAATGCCTTCGTGATGGCGAACTCCGCCGCCGGCGCCATCAGCATCCGCCCCGAGGCGGCCGGCACTGCGTCGGGCGCGATGGGCTTCCTCCAGCAGGGCATCGGCGCGCTGATGTCCCAGTTCGGCGCCTATCTCGGCGGCCACTCGGCCACGACGCTGCCGCTGACCGCGGCCGTCCTCGCCATTTCGCTGCTCTGCGCCTGCATGATGATCTTCGTCGTCCCCCGCCGCGAACTCGTGGTGAGCGAGACGCTGATCGAGCAGGCGGAGGAGGAAGAGAGCGGGATGATGTGAGGTTGAACCCGTCACTCCCCGATCAGCTTCAGCCACTCCTCTTCCGTCAGCACCTTGACGCCGTGCTTGTTGGCCTCCGCCAGCTTCGAGCCGGCGCCGGGGCCGGCGACGACGAGATCGGTCTTCTTCGACACCGAGCCGGACACCTTGGCCCCTAGACGCTCCGCCGTGGCCTTGGCCTCGTCGCGGGTCATCTTCTCCAGGGACCCCGTGAAAACCACGGTCTTGCCGGCGACGGGCGAATTGCCCTTCGGCTTCTCGGCGTCGACGATCTCGACCTCTTTCGTCAGCCGCTCGACGATGCCGCGATTGTGGCTCTCGCCGAAATAATCGGCGATGCTCTTGATCACGGTGTCGCCGATCTGGTCGAGCGCATCCATGTCGGCCATCGCCTCCTCGTCACCCTTGGCGACCTTAAGGCAGGCATCGTGGAAGGCGTCCCACGAGCCGTACCCGCGTGCCAGCGCCAGCGCCGTGGTCTCGCCGACATGGCGCATGCCGAGCGCATAGATAAAGCGCTCCAGGGCGATCTTGCGCCGACTCTCGATGGCGCCGAACAGATTGCGCACCGAGGTCGCGCCATAGCCCTCGATCTCCTCGAGCTTGAGCTTGGAATTGCGCTTCTCGAGCGTGAAGATGTCGGCGGGCTCCTTGACCCATCCCTCGTCGAAGAAATACTGGAGCTGCTTCTCGCCGAGCCCGTCGATGTCGAAAGCGCGGCGCGAGACGAACAGCTTGAGGTGCTCGATCTTCTGATAGGGGCAGGCGAACTCGCCGGTGCAGCGCGCGCGGGAGCCCTCTTCGCCGGTCGCGGTCTCCTCGCGCACGACGTCGGTGTGCAGCGGGCACGGGCATTTCTTCGGGAAATGGAATTCCCTGGCCGTCTTCGGCCGCTTGTCGAGGACGACGTCGACCACTTGCGGGATGACGTCGCCTGCGCGCTGGATCACGACGGTGTCGCCGATCCTGATGTCGCGGCCCTCGCGCAGCACCTCGCCCTTGTTGCCGATGCCCTTGATGTAGTCCTCATTGTGCAGCGTGACGTTCTGCACGATCACGCCGCCGACGCCGACGGGCTCGAGCTTGCCGACCGGCGTGAAGGAGCCGGTACGGCCGACCTGGATCTCGATGTCGCGCAGCACCGTCATGGCGCGCTCGGCCGGGAATTTGTGCGCGATGCCCCAGCGCGGCGTGCGCGAGACGAAGCCGAGACGCTCCTGCCAGGCGATGCGGTCGACCTTGTAGACGACGCCGTCGATGTCGTAGTCGAGCCGTGCGCGCTGCTCCTCGATGGAATGATGGAAGGTGAGCAGCTCCTCGACGGAATGACAGAGCCTGGTTAGCGGGTTGGTCTTGAAGCCGCAACGCTCGAACCAGTGGATCATGCCGCTCTGCGTCTCTTCCGGCATCGCGCTCATCTCGCCCCAGGCATAGGCGAAGAAGCCGAGCGGCCGCGAGGCGGTGATGGTCGGATCCTTCTGCCGCAGCGAGCCGGCGGCGGAGTTGCGCGGATTGGCGAAGACGGTGTCGCCGGCTGCCTTCTGCCGCTCATTGAGCGCGAGGAACGCTTTCTTGGTCATGTAGACCTCGCCGCGGACTTCGCAGATGTCGGGGACGTTGCGGCCCTTCAGCTTCTGCGGCACGTCTTCGAGGGTGCGGATATTGGCGGTGACGTCCTCGCCCACCGCGCCGTCGCCGCGTGTCGCAGCGGTGACGAGCTCGCCGCCCTCATAGCGCAGCGACATCGAGAGGCCGTCGATCTTCGGCTCGGCGGAGAAATCGACCTTGTCGTCGTCGAGCTTCAGGAAGCGCACGATGCGGCCGACGAAGTCGCGCACGTCCTCTTCGGCAAAGGCATTGTCGAGCGACAGCATCGGGACGGCGTGCCGCACCTTCCTGAAGCGCCCCGACGGCGCCGCACCGACCTTCTGCGAGGGCGATTCCGCGCTGACGAACTCCGGAAAGCGCTTTTCGATCGCGTTGAGGCGCTGACGCAGCGCGTCGTACTCGGCATCGGTGATGGTGGGCGCATCCTCCTGATAGTAGCGCTCGTTGTGTCCCTCGATCTCGAGCGACAACCGCATATGCTCGACCTTGGCCTGCGCCTTGGTGAGGTCGGCGACGTCGCGAAGCGGTTTCGATTTTGCTGCTCTTGCCATGATGCTTGGATACGACGGAGCGGGCGGAGCGGTAAAGGCGGGCTGGCTTCATTGTTCCCCAGCTATTTGGTGTGGCACCGCATGCCACACCGCGTCCGGGACATGGTGGCCTAGGCCGTCGCCGCCTTGAGCAGTCGTTCCGCAGCCGCCCTCGCCTCTGCTGTGATCTCGGCGCCGGCCAGCATGCGGGCGATCTCCTCGCGGCGGTGGTCGGCGGCCAGCGCATTGACGCGGGTGGCGACGCGCTTGCCCTTGTCGAGGGCGTCCTTGGAGATGAGCAGATGCTGGTCGGCGCGGGCGGCGACCTGCGGGGCGTGCGTCACGGCCATCACCTGGACCTTGCCGGCAAGGCGCGCCAGGCGGCCGCCGATGGCGTCGGCGACCGCGCCGCCCACGCCGGTGTCGATCTCGTCGAACACCAGCGTCGGCGCCGAGCCGCGATCGGACAGCACGACCTTCAGCGCCAGCAGGAAGCGCGACAGCTCGCCGCCGGAGGCGACCTTCATCAGCGGGCCCGGCTTGGTGCCCGGATTGGTCTGAACCCAGAACTCGACGCGGTCGAAGCCCTGCGGCCCCGGCGCGGCCTCGTCGGTCTCGACCTGGGTCATGAATTTTGCGCGCTCGAGCTTGAGCGGCGCGAGCTCGGCATTGACGGCCTTGTTGAGCTTCTCCGCCGATTTCTGCCGCGCCAGCGACAGCTTCTTGGCAGCGGCGGCGTAGCGGCCATCTGCCTCGATGGCGGCCTGCTCCAGCTTCTTCAGCTGCGAGGCGCCGGCATCGATCAGCACGACGTCGGCGGCATATTTGGCGGCCAGCGCGGCGAGCCCGTCGACCGGCGTCGAATATTTGCGCGAGGCGGCGCGCAAGGCGAACAGGCGCTCCTCGATACGTTCGAGCTCGGCCGGATCGAAATCGGTCGCGGCCAGCGCCGCCTGGAGATGCTGGTCGGCCTCCTCCAGCGCGTTGATCGCCGCGTCGATCGCCTTCACGGCCGGCTCGACCAGCGCCGGCGAGTTGACGCCGCGGCGCTCCAGCCGGCGCACCGCTGCCGACAGCGCCGCGACCGGCGAATGGTTGCCGCCGACCGCCTCCTGCGCCTCGCGCAGATCGGAGGCGATCTTCTCGCCCTGCATCATGGTGGTGCGGCGATGGGCGAGCGAGGTCTCCTCGCCGTCCTTGGGCGCGAGCTGCTTCAGCTCGTCGGAGGCGTGGCGCAGATAGTCGGCCTCCCGCGCGGCGCGCTCCATGCCGGCGCGGTGCTCCTCCAACGCGGTGTTGGCGATCCGGCGGGCGTCCCAGAGCATCTCGACCGCGGCGACGTCCTTCTCCAGGCCGGCAAAGGCGTCGAGCAGGCGGCGATGGGTGGCGGCATCGACCAGCGCACGCTCGTCGTGCTGGCCGTGGATCTCGACCAGGGCGGCGCCGACCGCCTTCAGCGTCTGCACGCTGATCGACTGGTCGTTGATGAAGGCGCGGGTGCGGCCATCGGCGAACTGCACGCGTCGGAGAATCATCTCGCCGGTGTCGTCGAGACCGTTCTCGGCCAGGATCTTCGTCGCAGGGTGATTCTTCGGGACATCGAACACGGCCGTCACCTGCCCCTGCTCCGCGCCGTGACGCACGAGGCCGGCATCGCCGCGGCCGCCGAGCGCCAGCGCGAAGGCATCGAGCAGGATGGATTTGCCCGCACCGGTCTCGCCGGTCAAAACCGCGAGCCCGGTGGCGAATTCGATATCGAGCCGTTCGATCAGGACGATGTCACGGATCGACAGACGCGCCAGCATGAACCAAATTTCCTAGCCGAGACCCATCTTCTTGAAGGTCCGGCTGATCCAAGACCCTTGATTCTCGCTCGGTTCGAGACCGCCGGATTTTACAAGATTATAGGCGTCCTTGTACCAGCGGCTGTCAGGAAAATTGTGCCCAAGCACAGCCGCCGCGGTCTGCGCTTCCCCGACGATGCCGATCGCCATATAGGCCTCGGTGAGCCGGAACAGAGCCTCCTCGACATGGCGGGTGGTCTGGTACTGCGTGACGACGGTCTTGTAGCGGTTGATCGCCGCCGTGTAGTCGCGCTTCTGCGCGTAATAGCGGCCGGTATTCATTTCCTTGCCGGCGAGCTGGTCGCGCGCGCCCTCGATCTTGGCTTTGGCCGAGGTGGCATATTCCGAGTTCGGATATTTGCGAACCACCTCCTCCAGCGCGGCAATCGCCTTTTCGGTGCGGGCCTGGTCGCGGCTGACGTCCGGGATCTGGTCGTAATGAGAGGCGGCGATCAGATATTGCGCATAGGCCGCGTCCGGGCTGCCGGGATGCAGCGTGACATAGCGGGTGGCCGCGCCGATGCAGCCGTCATAGTCGCCGCCCTGATAGGACGCGTAGGCGGACATCAGCAGCGATTTACGGGCCCATTCGGAATAAGGATGCTGGCGGTCGACCTCTTCGAACTTCTTGTTCGCCGCCTTCATGTCCTTCTTCTCGTTCATGAGGTACAGGCCCTCATTGTAGATCTTGTCGGCGGGCTCCTCGACGAAGGTATCGTCCTTGGCGGTGAACTTGTCCCAGAGCGAGCCGGTGCCGCAGCCGGCCAGCGGCAGCGCGAGCAGCATGAAGGTGACGGCCTGAAGCAGCCCACGGGCTCGTGGCGAGACCGAGAAATATTCGCGCGTCATACGCTGTGCCGACATGAGTTTAAGACCTGACGCCCTGTGATGCGGTGCCCGCCAGCCCATGAACTCCGTCACGGGCGCGAAATGTAATCGTGGTGCCTGCCATGCGACCACGCCGATGGATCCGAAAAGCGATCTTTAACCAATCGGATAGGCAGGCATTTCGCCCGGATTAAGGCGAACTTGCCGCAATCCTAGCCGATCATGGTTACCAGGAGTTTCCCGGGGTGAGTCGCGGCCAAAGGCCCGCGGCAACAGCTCTGGTCAGGACACGTCCGGCCCGTAGGCCGCGGCGACCCGGCCGCCGACGATGCCGCGACCGACCTCGCCCACGGGACGCGTGGTGCGGCGGGCCGCCTCGCCCTCGACCACCCGCCAGGCGGTACGGTCGGCGAGCAGCGCGGTCAGGACGGCATGGTTGAGCTTGTGGCCGCCACGCACGGAGCGGTAGGCGCCAAGCAGCGGCAGGCCGGCCAGCGTGAGGTCGCCAATCACGTCCAGCACCTTGTGGCGGGCGCACTCATCGGCGTAGCGCAGGCCCTCGGGATTGAGCAGCCGTTCCTCGTCGAACACCACGGTGTTGCCGAAGGAGGCTCCGCGGCCGTAGCCCGCAGCCCAAAGCCGCGCTTGATCGCACATCAAGCCGAAGGTCCGGGCGCGAGCGACCTCGCGACGGAACCGCTCCGGCACGAGGTCCAGCGCGTAGCTCTGCCGGCCAATGACAGGATTGGCAAAGTCGATCTCGACTTCGGCGCGGAAGCCGTCGGCATAGGGCCGCAGCTCGCCGAAGGAGTCACCGATTGCGACGGAGACGGATTTCAAAACCTGGATGAAGCGGCGCGGCGCCGGTTGGGTGACAATCCCAGCCTGATCGATCGCCGCAACGAAGGCCGCGGCGCTGCCGTCCATGATCGGCACTTCCGGACCGTCGATCTCGATGGTGGCGTTGTCGACACCCATGCCCCGCAGTGCGGCAAGGACGTGCTCGGCCGTGGAGACCAGCGGTCCTTCACTGTCACCCAGCACCGTCGCCAGATCTGTCGCGACCACTTGCCCGGCCGTTGCCTGAACTTCGCGATCACTTCCCTCGAGGCCGGTACGGACAAAAATAAAACCCGCATCGACTGGCGCAGGCCCGAGGGTGAGAGTTACGGGAAGACCGGAATGAACGCCTACGCCTGCCACGGAGGCTTGCGCACGAAGCGTTGTTTGCCGGCTAAATTTCATCAGAACCCGCCCCACTACGACCCATTGCGACTTATACGAGACCCACCTGGCCGGTCAGTGCCGCCGGTTGCGAATCTCCGTATCCCCAAGTCACGGCGAACCATAGTCACTGCCCCAAACAGCGCCAACTCACGCTTTTTTACCGATTGTTACCCCAAACCCGCCGTATTCGCGCCAAGGCTTAACCAAATTGCGCAGAGGTTTTGGAGCGCTACCGGCGATTTTACTGAACACCCAAACACGTAATTAATGATTTAAAATCAGTTGTTTGGCTGCGCAATCCGGGCATGCACGGACCAAAAGGAAAGGTCCCGGCAAGCTTGTTACCGGGACCCGTTTTCGTCTGCCTTATTGTAACAATCCTCAGGTTGCCTGCCGCCGCAGGAAGGCCGGGATATCAAGATGGTCGTCGCCCTGTGGCGCCGGCGCAACAGGCGCGGGACGGCCATGCATGTCCAATCCCTGCGGCGCGGGACGGCGGGCGTACTCAGATACCGGCTCGTTCGATGCGATCTGCTGCGCCACGGTCTTCTGCGACCGGCGCTCGGGCAGCGGCGGCATGGCGGGACCAGCGGGGCGGGCCGCGACCGGCGGCTCGCTTTCCTCGTCACGACGGCCGAGGCCGACATTGGCAAGGCGCTGCAGCAGCGATAGGCGGGGCTTCTGCGGGACCTCCTCTTCGACCTCGCCGCGGGCCTGGCGAATCTCGGCCTGGGCCGGCATCGGCAGCTCCTCGATCCGCGGCATGCGCGGCGCCCGGACCGGCGGACGCTCGGCCTGCGGCGGGATGAAGTTTTCCGGCGTCATCGGCTCCTGCATCGCGACCGGGGCCATGTCAGGCTCCGGGAACAGGGTCGGCTTCTGCGCGATTGGCCGCACGGTGACGTCGCCATAGGTCTGCGGCGCGGGCGCCTGGGGGACTTCAGCGACGGCAGCGGCGATGGCGGCGAGCGCTGCGCGCTCGACGTTCGGGCGCGGCGCGACCGGAGCAGCAGGCGCCGGCGCGGCGGCCGGGACCTGGGCTTCCAGCTTCTGGGCGCGTTCGGCCAGGCGCTGATTGTCGGCGCGCAGGCGCGCGGTGAGGTCGGCGAGACGGCTCTCGGCGGCGGCCGCCGGCGCGGCGGGAGCCTGCTGCACCTGCGGCGCGGCATTGGCGACGGGCGCGGAGGTCGCCTGGCTGTTGCGGGCGATTGCGGCCTGTTCGATGCCGGTGGCAACGACCGAGACGCGGATCAGGCCGTCGAGCGCTTCGTCGAAGGTCGCGCCGACGATGATGTTGGCATCCTGGTCGACTTCCTCGCGGATGCGGGTCGCGGCCTCGTCGACCTCGAACAGCGTGAGGTCCTTGCCGCCGGTGATGGAGATGAGGAGGCCCTTGGCACCCTTCATCGAGCTGTCGTCGATCAGCGGGTTCGCGATCGCGGCTTCCGCGGCGGTCAGCGCGCGCTTGTCGCCGGAGGCCTCGCCGGTGCCCATCATCGCCTTGCCCATCTCGCGCATGACGGCGCGGACGTCGGCGAAGTCGAGATTGATCAGGCCTTCCTTGACCATCAGATCGGTGATGCAGGCAACGCCCGAATAGAGCACCTGATCGGCCATCGCGAAGGCGTCGGCGAAGGTTGTCTTCTCGTTGGCGACCCGGAACAGGTTCTGGTTCGGGATGATCAGGAGCGTATCCACGACCTTGTGCAGCTCGGCGATGCCGGCTTCCGCGGTGCGCATGCGGCGACCGCCCTCGAAGTGGAACGGCTTGGTCACGACGCCGACGGGGAGGATGCCCATGTCGCGCGCGGTCTTGGCGATCACGGGGGCTGCGCCGGTGCCGGTGCCGCCGCCCATGCCGGCGGTGACGAACACCATGTTGGCGCCCGAGAGATGGTCGCGCAGCTCGTCGATCACCTCTTCCGCCGCCGCGGCGCCGACGTTCGGCTGCGAACCCGCGCCCAACCCTTGCGTGACCGCAGTGCCCATCTGCACGATGCGCTGCGCCTTCGACATCGTCAGCGCCTGCGCGTCGGTGTTGGCGACCACGAAGTCGACGCCCTGAAGGCCGGCCGTGATCATGTTGTTGACGGCGTTGCCACCGGCGCCGCCGACGCCGAACACGGTGATCCGGGGCTTCAGTTCGTGAATATCAGGAACATTGATGCTGATGGTCATGGTTGCCTCTCGATCACGCGCGCGTGGGTTCGCCCCGGCCGGCGGCCGCGGGAGTTGGTGAAATCAGGGAATTGCGGAAATGAATCATCAGAAGCCCTCGCGTAGCCATCGTCCGACCTTTCCGAAATAACCGCCGGTCCCTGTCTTGACCTGCTGCCGCGTATGCCGCGGTTCGACATGTTCGAGGTGAACATATTGCGGGTAGACGAGGAGTCCGGCCGGCACCGCGAACGCGGCGTTCTTCGCCTCGTTGGGCAGCCGGCCGAAGCCGAGCGGACGTCCGACCCGCACTGGCCGGCCGAGAATCTGGGTGCCGAGCTCGACGAGGCCGGTGAGCTGCGAGGCGCCGCCGGAGAGCACGACGCGGCCGTTGGGCTCCGAGGCGAAGGGCGAATCCTTCAGCTTGTCCCGAACCATTTCGAAGACTTCCTCGGCACGGTGCTTGACGATGTTGGCGATGGTGGCGCGGGAAACGATCTGCGGCAGATCCTGCTCGTCACCGGCTGTCGGCACAGACATCAGCTCACGCGAGTCCGATCCGCCGGTGATGACGGTCCCGTATAACGTCTTGATTCGCTCGGCATCGGCAATGGTCGCGGAGAGTCCGCGCGCAAGATCCATCGTGATGTGTTGCCCGCCGACCGCAAAACCCGCCGCATGCACGAACCGGCCTCCTGAATAGACGGCAATCGTGGTGGTGCCGGCGCCCATCTCGACGACAGCAGCGCCCAGGTCGGCCTCGTCGTCGGTCAGCACCGACAGGCCGGCCACGTAAGGGCTGGCCGCCATGGCTTCGACATTGATGTGGCAGCGTTCGACCGCCAGCATCAGGTTGCGCGCCACGGTGGCGTCGCAGGTGACGACGTTCATGTCGACGCCGAATTGATGGGCAACCATGCCGCGGGGGTCGCGGATGCCCTTGACGCCATCGAGGGTGTAGCCGACCGGCAGCGCGTGCAGCACGGTGCGGCCTTCGCCGGTGGCGTGACGCATACCGGTGGAGGTGACGCGGCTGACATCGGCCTGCGTCACGGCGCCGCCACGGATGTCGGCCGCGGCCTCGACCAGCTGGCCGGAGAGCCGGCCGCCGGAGACCGAGAGCAGCACGGACTCGACCCGCACCTTGGCCATCTTCTCCGCCAGCGCGACGGCCTGGCGCACCGCCTGCTCGCATTCGCCGAGATCGATCACCGCGCCGGCCTTCATGCCGCGCGACTGGATCTGGCTGTAACCGATCAACTCCACCGCATGGGTGCGGCCGCGCAGCGCATCGCTCGGCGGCGACGGCTTCAGCCGCGCGATCATGCAGGCGATCTTGCTGGTGCCGATGTCGAGGCAGGCGACGAGGCCGCCGCGCTTGTGCGGCATCGGGCGCGTCTTCGGCGTCTGGGTGCGATCGAGACCGGTCATGCGGAATCCCCGGCCTTCTTTTTCTTCTTGTCCTTGAACAGATCCTCGCGCGCCTTGGCGGCGTCCTCGGACAGCTGCACCACCAGCCGATCGGGCAGGCGCATATCGACGGCGACGATGTCGCGGGAGAACAGCCTGTCCTCCTTGTCGAGCTTGGACAGCATCGCAAGCGCGTTGCCGACGTCCTGCTCGGGCAGGCGGATGTCGAGGCCGTCCTTGAGCCTCAGATTCCAGCGCCGCTCGCCGACGAAGACCGCGGCCTTCGTCACCGAATTGACCTGCGGATAGCGCGCCAGCAGCGCGAGGAAATCGCGGGCCTGGGTCTCGGCGCCCTTGCCGACCACGAGCGGCAACGACAGGAAGCGACGCGAGACGTAGGGCTCGAGCACGGCGCCGTCGTCGGCGATCACGGAGAGCCGGCCGGCCTCCTGCCACAGCGCGAACGCCTTGCGCTCGGTGAGCTCGATCATGAGCTGGCCCGGATAGAGCTTGAGCACGGTGGCATCGGCGATCCAGGGATTGGCCTTGAGCTTGTCGCGCACGGCTTCGGCATCGAGGAACAGCAGCGAGGAACGGCCGCTGACGCCGCCGATCGCCAGGATCTCGTCCTGGGTCAGCTGCTTGCGGCCGTTGATCACGACGGAGGTGATGCGGAACCCGGCGGAATTGGCCAGCGCGTTGCGCGCGTCGCTGACCGCGGTGACGAAATCCTGGAGATGGCCGCCCTTGACGATGCCGAAGCCGCAGCTTCCGATCAGCAGCAGCACGGTCATGCTGATCCCGACCCGGCGCGGCAGATAGCGCTCGACCAGCGCGACCACACGCGGCGGCGGCTCGCGCTCGACGACGGCCTTGGCCCTCGCCTTGGACTTGATCCTGTCATTGGCGGCGGCACGCGCCTCGGCGCGCTTGTCCTGTATCCACTCGCGCAGAAGCACGACCGCTCCGACAGCGGCCGCCTTCAGGTCAGCTTGGGGCCTCAGCGATCTGAAAAACGACCGGGTGAGGCTTCCTGCTCCATCCATTGCACGAGCTCGTCAACAGTTTGCCCGCGACATCGCGCGGATCCTGGCGAACATGACGTCCGGGTGCCGGGCCGGGTGCTGGTCTTCAGCAGATGAAGCCTCTCCCCTTCACAGCGTTCGCTGGAGGTGACATCACCCGCGACAGCTCACGCGCCGGCAGCCAAAGCGCCATATGCGCCGCCAGCGTTAACCTTCGGACGTCCTGGTAAACAAAAGGTAAAATTCGTTAACGTCCGGCGCATTTTGCCCCGCCGTGTGAGGCATTTATGCCGCGATGTCCGGCATTTTACCGGTTTTGGGCGCCAAACTGGCCCATTTCACCAGTCCGGCCGTTAACCAGTCCTAATTATTTCCGCACGCTCTGCCCGGCGAGCTCGATCAGGCCGTGCAGGAAGTCGACGAATTGGATGCCCTCGGCCTTCAGCGCCTTGGGGTAGAGCGAGGACTTGGTCAGCCCGGGCAGCGTGTTGGTCTCGAGATAGACGAGGCCCTTGGCCGAGACGATGAAGTCCGACCGGGAATAGCCGGTGCAGGACATCGCGCGGTGCGCCAGCATCGCCTGCGTCTTCAGTGCGGCGGTGATCTCGGGTGCGAAACGGCCGGGGCAGATCTCCTGGGTCGACTTCAGGAGATATTTCGCGGCGTAGTCGAAATTGCCTTCGCCCGGAATGATCTCGATCGGCGGCAGCGCGATGATCGAACCATCGGTGCGCTCCAGCACGCCGCAGGTCGCCTCCACGCCGGCAATGTAGGGCTCGATGACGTACTCTTCGTGCTTCGCCGCGTTGCGGACGGCAACGAGATCCTGCTTGGCGTTGACGAAGATCAGGCCGTAGCTCGAGCCGTCGCGCGCCGGCTTCGCGATCAGCCTTCCGTATTCGGCGAAGGCCTCGTCGATGTCATCGAGCGCAAGGTTGGCCGGCGGCGTCACGCCGCCGAGTGCGGCAAAGCGCTTGGCCGCGATCTTGTCGAAGGCAAGATGCGAGGACGCCGAGCCCGATCCGGTGAAGGGCACGCCGCGCGCTTCGCACATCACCTGCAATTCGCCGTTCTCGGCCCGTCCGCCGTGAAGGCCGAGCACCAGCACGCGTCCCTCGGCCTTGGCCTGGTCGAGCGCCTGCGCCAGCGGAATCCCCCGCGTACCGGGCTTGAACTCGTCCTCGAATGGACGGGCATGCTCGAGCAGTTGCTTGGACTGCACGGCGTGCACCTTGTCCTCGACGTCCCACCACCAGAGATCAGCCTCGGGCAGCGCCTGATGCAGCGCCTGCGCCGAGGCGACGGAAACCAGACGCTCCCGGTTGGAGCCGCCGAAGAGGATGGTGATGCGCATGGTCATAGTCCGCAATCTCTCTCGTTCGTCATTCCGGGGCGCGACGAAGTCGCGAGCCCGGAATCTCCACCGTCGCTGCCGTCCGATGGATTCCGGGTTCGCGCGTCGCGCGCCCCGGAATGACTGTTAAATAGGAATCCCGATCCGCTTGATTTCCCAGTGTAGCTCAATTCCGGAATTTGCCTTCACCCGTTCGCGCACGGTCTCGCCCAGCGTCTCGATGTCGCGCGCGGTGGCGTCGCCGGTGTTGATCAGGAAATTGCAGTGCATCTCGGAGACCTGCGCGCCGCCGACGCGCAAGCCGCGGCAGCCGGCTGCGTCGACCAGCTTCCAGGCGGAGTGGCCGGGCGGATTCTTGAAGGTCGAGCCGCCGGTCTTCTCGCGGATCGGCTGCGCGCTCTCGCGATGGCTTTGCACCTCCGCCATGCGCGCGCGGATCGCCTCGGCATCCCGGATCTCACCGCGAAAGCGCGCCGAGGTGAAAATGATGGAGGGATCGACGCCGCTGTTGCGGTAGACGAATTTCATGTCGGCGTTGGAGAGGACGTGCTTGGTGCCGTCGCGTCCGACGCCCCTTGCCTCGATCAGCACGTCCTTGGTCTCGCCGCCATTGGCGCCCGCATTCATGCGCAGCGCGCCGCCGATGGTGCCGGGAATGCCGAAGTAGAATTCGAGCCCGCTGATATTGGCCGACGCGGCAACCTCCGCGACGCGCTTGTCGAGTGCGGCAGCCCCTGCCGTGACGACATCGCCGCTCGCGCTTGCCTCGCCGAAGGCGCGCGGCGCAAGACGGATCACCACGCCCGCAATGCCGCCGTCGCGCACGATGAGGTTGGAGCCGACGCCGACGACATAGACCGGGATGTCGGCGGCGAGATGCGCGAGGAAATAAGCGAGATCGTCCTCGTCCGCCGGCGTGAACAGCACCTGCGCCGGGCCGCCGACGCGAAACCAGGTGAGCTCGGCGAGCGATTGGTTCGCGAGCAGCCGGCCGCGAAGGTCAGGCATCGCGGCTTTGAGTGAGGGGGTGATGTCGGGGAAGCTCATGCGGCTTCCTCGAGTGAGGGAAGCACGCTCTTTCCGTTCCCTCCCCCCTTGTGGGGGAGGGGCAGGGAGGGGGGTAACCCCAAGCGAGATCGAAGTTTGTGGCTACCCCTCTCGCCCACCCTCCCCCACAAGGGGGGAGGGAGCGCAGTTTGCCGTGCCGCCGGCTGCGCACCTCTCATTCGCCAGCTCATCCCAGCGCCTTCAATTCGCCGGGCAGCGCATACGCCCATTGCGTGATGTTGCCCGCCCCCAGGCACACGACGAGATCGCCACTCTTGGCGATGCCGTGGACGATCTTGGCAAGCTCGCCGGCGTTGGGCAGCGGGACCACCTCGCGATGCCCGTGCGCGCGCAGGCCTTCGACGAAATGGTCGCGATCGATGCCCTCGATCGGCGCTTCGCCCGCGGCATAGACGTCAGCGACAACAACCGCGTCGGCGTCGTTGAAGCAGGTGCAGAATTCCTCGAACAGCGATTGCAGGCGGGGGTAGCGATGCGGCTGCACCACGGCGATCACCTTGCCGGTGTAGGAATCGCGTGCCGCTTTCAGCACGGCCGCGATCTCCACGGGATGATGGCCGTAATCGTCGATCACGGTGACGCCGTCCCACTCGCCGGTCTTGGTGAAGCGGCGCTTGACGCCGCCGAAGCCGGCCATCGCCTTGCGGATCGCCTCGTCCGACACGCCGAGCGCATGCGCGACCGCGATCGCCGCCGTCGCGTTCGAGGCGTTGTGGCGGCCCGGCATCGGCAGCGCGAGGGCAGCGATCTCGTGCGCGGTGCCGGCCTTGCGGTCGCGGATCACGACCTTGAATTTCGAGCCGCCACCGCCCGCGGTGAGATCGACCAGCCGCGCATCGGCCTGCGGATTCTCGCCGTAAGTGATGATACGGCGATCCTCGATCTTGCCGACGAGGCTCTGCACCACCGGATGATCGATGCACATCACGGCAAAGCCGTAGAACGGCAGGTTCTCGACGAAGTGACGGAAGGCATCCTGCACGGCGTCGAAGGTCTTGAAGTGATCGAGATGCTCGGGGTCGACATTGGTGACGATCGCGACATCGGTCGGCAGCTTCAGGAACGTGCCGTCGCTCTCGTCCGCTTCCACCACCATCCAGTCGCCGGCGCCCAGCCGCGCGTTGGAACCGTAGGCGTTGATGATGCCGCCGTTGATCACGGTCGGATCGAGCCCGCCGGCATCGAGCAGCGTTGCGACCATCGTCGTCGTCGTGGTCTTGCCATGGGTGCCGGCGATGGCGACGCAGCTCTTCAGCCGCATCAGCTCGGCCAGCATCTCGGCGCGGCGCACCACGGGAATGCGCCGTTCGCGCGCGGCCATCAGTTCCGGATTGTCGCGCTTGATCGCGGTCGAGACCACGACGACCTCGGCACCGTCGATATTCTCGGCCTTGTGGCCGACCGAGACCTTCGCCCCCTTCTTGCGCAGGCGGTCGAGATTGTAATTGTCGGAAGCGTCCGAGCCCTGCACGACATAGCCGAGATTGACCAGCACCTCGGCGATGCCGCTCATGCCGATCCCGCCGATCCCGACGAAGTGGATGGGTCCGATCTCGCGCGGCAGTCTCATGCTCTTTTCCCTGACCTCGCCGCCTTGCGCAGGCGGCATCTGGCGAAGGTCACGGCCAAATCAGCCGCGCGCCTTTCCTACTGGATGCCCCGCTTTAGAAGGCGAAGACAAGGGCTTTTTCGCGTCAGATTCCCGCGATCTTGACCACGAGATCGGCCAGCCGCTCGGCCGCGTCGAGCCGGCCAGCGCCGCGGGCGGCTTCGGCCATGCGGGCGAGGCGCGCGGGCTCGGCGGCGAAGGCGGAGATTTCGGACGCCAGCCGGTCGGAGGTGAACTCGGTCTGCGGGATCCGGATCGCGCCATCGACCTTGACCAGCACGCCGGCATTGGCGAACTGGTCCTGGTCGATCGAGCCGGGCAACGGCACCAGGATCGAAGGCCGGCCGATCGCCGCAAGCTCGGCCACCGTGCCGGCGCCGGAGCGCGATACCACGAGATGATTTGAAGCGAGCCGCGCTGGCAGATCGGTGAAGAAGGGTGCAAGCTCGGCCTTGATCTTGAGCTTGTCGTAGACGGCGCGCACGCGGCTCATGTCCTCTTCACGCACCTGCTGGGTGAGGACGAGGCGGCTCCATAACGCAGGCTCGAGCCGCTCGATCGCACCGGGCACGATGTCGGCCATGATGCGCGCGCCCTGGCTGCCGCCGACGACAAGCAGGCGCAGCGGACCGCCCACCTCGGGCGCGACATATTTCACCGCGGCGGCCGCAAGGATTGCCGGCCGCATCGGGGTGCCGACGGTGGTGGTCTTGCCCGACAACGCGGGATCGCGGTCGAGCACGCCGGGCAAGGACGTCGCGATCGCGCGCACGCGGCTCGACAGGAACCGGTTGGCGCGGCCGAGCACCGCGTTGGCGTCGTGGATGATGCCGGGTACGCCGGCGAATTTCGCCGCGACCAGCGGCGGCAGCGTCGGATAGCCGCCGAAGCCGACCACGGCGACGGGCCTCAGGCGCTTGATCAGGGCATAGGCCGACAGCGTGCCGGCGGCGAGCGTGAGGCCGGCATAGGCGAGCTGAAGCGGATTGCGGCCGCGCGCGGTCTCGCTTCTGACGACGTCGATCATGTCCTTGCTGAACAGCCCGCTGTAGCGCAGCGCGCGCTCGTCCGTGACGAGGCGGACGCGATAGCCGCGCCGGATCAGCTCGACGCCCAATGCCTCGGCCGGAAACAGATGGCCGCCGGTGCCGCCCGCGGCGAGAAGAATCAGGGGGGACGTGTCCATGGTGGAGAGTTTTACAGGGAGTTTTCGGGCATTGCGAGCGAAGCGAAGGCGCCATCAAACCCTCATCCTGAGAAGCGCGGAACGCGCGTCTCGAACGATGAAGGCCCGGCTGGTGGCCTCGCCCTTCGAGATGCCGCTCAAAGCGCGGCTCGTCAGGGGGAGGATCAGGCGTAGCTCCGCATCGCCTCGGCATGGCCGCTGGCCTCGACCTCGGTACGCGGGCGCAACCGCGTCAGCGCCAGCATCATGCCGACGCCATAGGCCAGCGACACGATCGAGGAACCACCATAGGAGATAAAGGGCAGCGTCATGCCCTTGGCGGGGATCAGCTGCAGGTTCACCGACATGTTGATTGCGGCCTGCACGCCGAACAGGATCGCAAGGCCCGAAGCGGCAAAGCGCGAGAACATGTCCTCGTTGGCATAGGCCCGTGACAGCGTGCGGATCACGACGAAGGCGAACAGCGCCAGCATGGCCAGGCACAGGATGATGCCGAACTCTTCGGCGGCAACCGCAAACACGAAGTCGGTGTGACTGTCCGGCAGGCTGCGTTTTGCAATTCCCTCGCCCGGTCCGAGGCCAAACCATCCGCCGTTGTAGAAGGCTTCCATGGCGGTATCGACCTGGAAGGTGTCGCCGGAGGCCGGGTTCATGAAGCGCTTGATGCGTCCCGCCACGTGCGGGACGAACAGATAGGCGCTGAACAGGCCGGCCGCGCCGAGGCCGGCGAGCCCGAACACCCAGATCATGCGCATGCCCGCGATGAAGAACAGCGAACCCCACACCATCAGGATCAGCATGGTCTGACCGAAATCCGGCTCCATCACCAGCAGCGCGACCAACATCATGAGCAGCACCAGCGCCATGGTGGTCGCCGGCATCTCCGGCCGCTTGGTCGATTCCGCGAACAGCCAGGCAGCGATGACGACGAAGGACGGCTTGGCGATCTCGGACGCCTGGATGTTGACGCCGAGCAATGTGATCCAGCGCCGCGAGCCCTTCACCTCCGGGCCGATCGCAAGCGTCAGTACGATCAGGACGATGCTGACGGTGAAGATGATCAGCGCCGAGCGGCGGATCGACCGCGGCGACAGGAAGGAGACGCCGAGCAGCACGATGCAGGACGGCACCAGGAACAACACGTGGCGGCTGAAGAAATGGAACGGATCGAGCCCGATGCGGGTCGCAACCGGCGGGCTCGCCGCCAGCGACAGGATCACGCCGGTGAGCATCAGCGCCAGGATGGCGCCCATCAGCGGCTTGTCGACGGTCCACCACCACTCGGAAAAGGGGGTGCGTTCTTCACGGGAGAGCATGGGCGGCCGCTTTCGGACAGAGGTCCGTCCATTGGTCGCCGAGGTTGGTTACCGGGGGGTTAAGGAAACGCGGATGATTGGAGATGATCCTCACTGCCGTCACAAAACATACTGTCACGCCCCGGCTCGACTGGGCATCCAAGGCGCCGCAGCCTTTCGACTGACCCACAACCATCCCGGAATACTGGGTCGCCCGGTCAAGCCGGACGACGACAGCGAGTTGGTGGGACAAAGACGGCCCTACACCACCGGCTTCACGCCCGGCAGAGCCTGCACCAGCTCGCGGAACTTGGTACCGCGGATCTCGAAATTGCGATATTGGTCGAAGGAGGCGCAGGCCGGTGACAGCAGCACGACGGCGTCGGCAAGCCCTGAGGCTTCCGCATCGCGCGCGGCATGCTCGATCGCGACGTCCAAGGTCTGGCTGATCTCGTGCGGCACCTGCGCGCCCAACGTTCCCGAAAATCCCTGCGCGGCTTCACCGATCAGATAGGCTTTTCGGATGCGCGGGAAGAAGCCGGTGAGGCCAGTGATGCCGCCCGCCTTGGGCTTGCCGCCGGCGATCCAGAAAATATCGGCGAAGGACGACAGCGCATGCGCAGTGGCGTCCGCGTTGGTGCCCTTGGAATCGTTGACGAACAGCACGTTGCCGCGGCGGCCGACCTGCTCCATGCGGTGCGCAAGGCCGGGAAAGCTGCGCAGGCCGTTCTGCAGCACATCGAGGCCGATGCCCATGGCGAGGGCGGCCGCGGCGGCGCAGGCCGCGTTCTGCGCGTTGTGCTGCCCACGCAGCGAGCCGATGCCGCCGAGCGCGGCAATCTCGCTGCGCGCACCGCCCGAGCTGCGCACGATGTTGCCGTGCTCGAAATAAATGCCTGATGCCAGCGGGTTCTTGACGGAGATGCGCACCACGTTCTTGCCCGAGCGGTCGAGCCGGTCGGCGATGTCGCGGCAAAAGCCGTCGTCGACACCCACGATCGCGGTGCCGCCGTCCTGCACGCCGGCAACGAGGCGTTCCTTCACCGCGGCATAATGTTCGATCGTGCCGTGGCGATCGATGTGATCCTCGCTGACATTGAGCAGAATGCCGACGGTGGGATCGAGCGAAGGCGTAAGGTCGATCTGGTAGGACGACATCTCGATGACGTGGACCCGGCCCATGCGCGGCGGCTCCAGCGACAGGATCGCGGTGCCGATATTGCCGCCCATCTGGGTGTCGTAGCCGGCGACCTTGGTGAGATGCGCGATCAGCGCCGTCGTGGTCGACTTGCCGTTGGTGCCGGTGATGGCGACGAACGGCGCGTTCGGCGCATGGCGCCGCCGCTCGCGGCAGAACAGCTCGATGTCGCCGATCACCTCGACGCCCGCTTCGCGCGCTTTCAGCACGCTCCAGTGCGGCACCGGATGGGTCAGCGGCACGCCGGGCGCGAGCACGAGGGCTGCGAAGTTCGTCCAGGAGACGTTGCGCAAATCCGCGGTGACGAAGCCGGCCTGCGCGGCCTTGGCCACGTTCTCGGCATTGTCGTCGGCGGCGATCACCTCGGCGCCGCCCGCTTTCAGCGCGTGGCAGGAGGCGAGCCCGGAGCCGCCGAGGCCGAACACCGCGACGGTCTTGCTGGCGAAGGATGTGACCGGGATCATGACTTTACTCCCGTCATTCCGGGGCTCGCAGAGCGAGAACCCGGAATCTCGAGATTCCGGATCGCCGCTTCGCGCCGTCCGGAATGACGAGAATGGGGATACAGGGCCGTCACCATCATCAACGCAGCTTCAGGGTGGAGAGGCCGGCGAGCGCCAGCATCACCGAGATGATCCAGAAGCGGATCACGATCTGCGGCTCGGTCCAGCCGAGCTGCTCGAAATGGTGATGGATCGGCGCCATGCGGAAGATGCGCTTGCCGGTCAGCTTGAACGAGATCACCTGGACGATGACGGAGACCGCCTCCAGCACGAACAGGCCGCCGATCACCGCTAGCACGATCTCGTGCTTCACCGCGACCGCGATCGCGCCCAGCATGCCGCCGAGCGCGAGCGAGCCGGTGTCGCCCATGAAGATCGAAGCTGGTGGAGCATTGAACCAGAGAAAACCGAGGCCGGCGCCCAGCAGCGCGCCGCAGAGCACCGCGAGCTCGCCGGTACCCGCGACGTATTTGATCTGGAGATATTCGGCGAACACGGCGTTGCCGGCGAGATAGGCGATCATCGCAAAGCTCGCGGTCGCGATCATCACCGGCACGATGGCGAGGCCGTCGAGACCGTCGGTGAGGTTCACCGCATTGCCGGCGCCGACGATGACGAAGGCGCCGAAGACGACGAAGAACCAGCCGAAATGCAGCACGGTGTCCTTCAGGAACGGGATCGTCAAAGCGGTCGATGCGGGATCGCGATTGAGCCGCACCAGCGCGTAGCAGGCGACCAGCGCGATCGCCGCCTCGATCAGCAGCCGAAGCTTGCTGCCGAACCCGCTTGTGGTCTGCTTGGTCACCTTGAGGTAGTCGTCATAGAAGCCGACGAAGCCGAAGCCGAGCGTCACCGCCAGCACGATCCAGACATAGGGGTTGAGCGGATTGGCCCACAGCACGGTGCCGACGGTGAGGCCGGACAGGATCATCAGCCCGCCCATCGTGGGCGTGCCCTTCTTGGCAAGATGCGATTGCGGACCGTCGGTCCGGATCGGCTGGCCCTTGCCCTGGCGGATGCGCAAGTGATCGATGATCCAGGGCCCGAACAGGAACACGAATAGCGCGCCGGTGACGACAGCACCGCCGGTGCGGAAGGTGATGTAGCGGAAGACGTTCAGGAAGGTGCGAAAGGCACCGAAGCCCGGAAATGTGTTGGAGAGCTCGATCAGCCAGTAAAACATTCAGTCGGTCCTATGGCGCCGATGCACGCTGTCTCGGCCTTGATGCTGGCCTCTACGTGCCTCAAGCGCATTCGCTGGTCTTCGTCATGAGCCGCGCGACCTCTGGGAAACCGCACGGCTTCGCGCCGCAAGGGGTGGGATTCGGGAACAGCCTTCCAAGCAGTTTACGCCTTTGCCTGCAAGGCGGCCACCAGACCCGGCACAAACTTGTTGACCCAGAACATCTTCTTGCTGCCCTTGACAACCACGACATCGCCTGCCCTCAGCAGATTTGCGACCTCGCCCGGCTTCAGCGTGGCGGGATCGTCGTGCCAGCCGAGACCTTTGCCGGCGGGGAGCACATCGTAGAGGGGGCGCATCAGCGGGCCGACGCAGTAGACCCCGTCGATGCCGTCGAGATGCTTGGCAAGAGCGGTGTGATAGTCCGGCGCATCATCGCCCAGCTCCAGCATGTCGCCGAGCACCGCGATACGCCGGCCACCGGTCACATTGCGCGCCTGCAGACTTTGCAGCGCGGCGGCAACGCTGGCCGGATTGCCGTTGAAGCTGTCGTCGATCACGGTGACGCCGCCGATCGCCTGCTCAACGCCGCGGCCGGTCATGATGCCGACCCGGTCGAGCTTGATCGCGAGCGTCGCGACATCGAGATGCGCGGCATGAATGGAGGCGAGCGCGGCCAGCGCGTTGTGCACCCGGTGTGGCGCGCCCGGGGTCAGGCTGAAGGCGATCTGCTTCTTGCCGATGGCGGCCACGACCTGCCAGCTGTCGCCGTGCGGCGCATGCGCGACCTCGTGCACCTCGGCGTGCTCGCCACCGAAGCGCACGACCTTGCCCTTCCAGTCGGGCGCCTTGATTCCCGCAGGCAGCACCAGCACCCCGTCCTCGGGCAGGCCGAGCGCGATCGACCCCTTCTCGCGCCGGATCGCGTCGAGCGAGCCGAGCTTTTCCAGATGCACGGGCTGGACGTTGACGACGAGCGCCACCGTCGGCCGCGTGAGCTCGCTGAGCCGCGCGATCTCGCCCTGCTGGTTCATACCCATTTCGACGACCCAGAGGCTGGCATCGGGCCTGGCATTGCACAGCGTTAGCGGCACGCCCCAGAAATTGTTGAAGCTCGACGGACTGGCATAGGCGTTCGGATAGGCGGCGAGAAATTCCTTGGTGCTGGTCTTGCCCGCGCTGCCGGTGAGCCCGATCACCGGTCCGTGGTAGCGCGCGCGCGCGGCGCGAGCGAGGCCCCAGAGGCCGTCGATCAGCGTATCCTCGACGACGATCTGGGGAATGCGGATGCCCGCGATCTCGTGCGGCACGATCATCGCGACCGCGCCCGACGCTTCAGCCTTGTCCGCGAACTCCCAGCCGTCGCGCGCGCTGGCGAAGGCCGAGATGAAGCAGCCGCTCGGCGTGCCGCTGAGCGCGACGAACAGGCTGCCCGGCTTCACCAGACGGCTGTCCTGCGTGACGAAGTCGATCTCCGTTTGCGGAAACGACCCGGCGGCGCCCAGCGCGCGCGCGACTTCGGCAACCGTCCATATCGGCGCGCTCATGTAACCCTCGACGTCAATGCGGCGGCGACCGCCTCGTGATCACTGAAGGGCAGCGTCTGGCCGCCGACGATCTGTCCAGTCTCGTGGCCCTTGCCCGCGATGAGCAGCGCATCGCCCTCTTGCAATTCCTCGATCGCGGCGCGGATCGCCGCAGCGCGGTCTCCGATCTCGCGTGCGCCCTTCGCAGTGGCGAGGATCGCGGCGCGGATCGCTTCCGGCTTCTCGCTGCGCGGATTGTCGTCGGTGATGATGATGCCGTCGGCGTTATCAGCGGCGATCTCGCCCATGATCGGGCGCTTGCCGGCATCGCGGTCGCCGCCGGCGCCGAACACCACGACCAGCCTGCGCTTGGCATAGGGACGCAGCGCCTGCAGAGCTTTCGCCAGCGCGTCGGGCTTGTGCGCATAGTCGACGAAGATCGGCGCGCCGTTGCGCTCGCCGACGCGTTCGAGGCGGCCCTTGGCGCCTTCGAGATGCTCGAGGCTTGCGAACACATCGGCGGCATCGCTGCCGGTGCCGATGGCAAGCCCCGCCGACACCAGCGCATTCTCGATCTGGAATTCGCCGACCAGCGGCAGCCTGACCGCGTAACGCTTGCCGCGATGCTCGAGCGCGAGCACCTGCGAAAAACCTTCCACATCGGCGCTGGCAAGACGGATGCCCTCGCCTGCTCCGTCACCGTTGCGGCCGACCGCCATGATGCGCAGGCCGCGCGCCTTCGCGGCATCGATCGCTTCCGCCGAGCAATCATGGTCGGCCGAGATCACCGCCGCGCCGCCCGGGGACACCAGTTCCCGGAACAGGCGGAGTTTCGCCGCAAGATAATGTGCCACCGTCGGATGGTAATCCATGTGGTCGCGCGACAGATTGGTGAAGCCGGCGGCGGAGACGCGCACGCCGTCGAGCCGGTACTGATCGAGCCCGTGCGATGACGCTTCGAAGGCGAGATGCGTGACGCCCTCGCGCGCGATCTCGTCGATCTGCCGGTGCAGCGCGATCGGATCCGGCGTCGTCAACGAACCGTAGACCGTGCGCCTGGGCGAGACGAGGCCGATGGTGCCGATGCTGGCGGAGGCGTGCCCCAGCCGCTCCCAGATCTGCCGCGTGAAGGCTGCCACCGAGGTCTTGCCGCTGGTGCCGGTCACCGCGGCGATCGTCGCGGGCTGCAACGGGAAGAAGCTTGCCGCCGCCAGCGCCAGCGCGCGGCGCGGATTGGCCACCGCGATAAACGGCACCTTGCAGGCGGCCGGCGCGTGATCGCCGACCACCGCGACCGCGCCTGCTGCCACAGCGGCATCGATGAAGCGTGCGCCGTCGGTCTTGCTGCCCGCGAGCGCGAAGAAGAGATCGCCCGGCCTGACCGCGCGGCTGTCGAGCGCAAGACCGGTCACGTCGAGCGCGGCGACAGCGGGCTCGATCGCGGTATCATGGCCCAGAACATCCTGACCTAAGAGGTCGCGCAGCTTCATGGTCTTCCAGTCGACTTGCCTGCCGGAAAGCCGAATCCCCGGGGAAAATCCCGACTCAGCCGCGGCGATGGGCCACCCGTTGATTACTGGGTTGTCCTGGATGCTGCAAGAATAAGGCGGTCCGCGGGCGGCAGGTCGAACCGCGGCTCGACGCCCAAGAGCGGCGCGATCCGCTCGATCACCTTGCCGCCGGTCGGCACCGCGTTCCAGCCCGAAGTGATGAAACCATGCGTTTCGGGCAGCGCCTGCGGCTCGTCCAGCATGATCAGGACGTGATATTTGGGATCATCGCATGGCAGAATGGCGGTGAACGAGTTGAGCACGCGCTTCTTGGCGTAACGGCCGTTGATGACCTTCTCAGACGTGCCGGTCTTGCCGCCGACGTAATAGCCCTTGATGTCGGCGGTCTTGGCGGTACCGATCTCAGCATTGAGCCGCATCAGGTAACGCATCTTGTCGCTGGTATCCTGCTTGATCACGCGCTTGGCCAATGTCGCCGCCTCGGCCTCGCTGCGCTTCATGAAGGTCGGTGGAATCAAATAGCCGCCGTTGACGAGCGCGTTGATGCCCATCACCGCCTGCAGCGGCGCCACGGAGAGCCCTTGTCCGAATGCGGCGGTGACCGTGTTCAGTTCGCTCCAGCGGCGCGGGATCAGCGGTGCCGCGCTCTCCGGCAACTCGGTGCGCAGCCGCGTCAATTGTCCCATCTTGGCGAGGAACGCCTTGTGCGCCTCGACGCCCTGGCCGAGCGCGATCCGCGCGGCGCCGATGTTGGAGGAGTAGGTGAACACTTCCTTGGTGTTGATGAAGCGTCCGAGCGGATGGCTGTCGTGGATGGTGAACTTGCCGTAGTGCAGATTTCCGCGTGCGTCCCACGACGAGTTCAAATTGATCTTGCCGGAATCGAGCGCCATCGCCAGCGTGAACGCCTTGAAGGTCGAACCCATCTCGTAGACGCCGGTGGTCAGGCGGTTGATGCGGTCGGGGTCGTGCGCTTCCTTGGGATTGTTGGGGTCGAAATCCGGCAAGGACACCATCGCCACGATCTCGCCGGTCTTGACGTTCGAGACGATGCCGGAGGCGGCCTTGGCGTGGAACTTGTCCTTGGCCTTCAACAGCTCGTCACGCAGCGCGTGCTCGACGCGCAGATCGACCGAAAGCTCGATCGGCTTTTGCAGCCGGTCGGTGGCAAAGCCGGCGCGATGGAGATCGGCGAGGCCCTGATTGTCGAGCCACTTCTCCATGCCGGCGATGCCCTGGTTGTCGATGTTGACGAGACCGATGAGGTGGGCAACCTCGTTGCCGGTCGGATAGACGCGCTTGTTCTCGCGCAGGAAGCCGATGCCGGGAATGCCGAGCTTGTGGACGGCCTGCTGCTGCGCCGCCGTGACCTCGCGCTTGAGCCAGACGAATCCCTTGCGCGTCCTCAGGCGCTCGCGCACCTCGGCCTCGTCGAGGTCGGGAATGGTCGCCGTCAGCAGCTCGATCGCCTCGTCCTTGTCGATGATGCGGCGCGGCTCTCCGAACAGGCTCGCCGCCTTGACGTCGGTGGCGAGAATGGCGCCGTTACGGTCGACGATGTCGGGGCGCGCGGTCGCAACCACTTCCTGCGCCGCGGCGCGGCGGGCGCCATGGGCATCGGCACCGATCGCAAACATCACGAGTCGGCCGCCGATCAGGGCATAGATCGAGGCGAAGGCGAGCATCGCCAGTCCCACACGCGCGCGCGCCTTCGCGGCGCGGTCGACATTGCGCCCGTAGAGCAGGCTGCGGATCAGCCGCTGCCGCCACGGTTCTGTAGGTTTGGCCGAAGTCGCAGCGCTCATTGCTTGTCCTCGGGCTGAGACACGGAGCCCGTCACGTTGTCGGGATCGCTCGCGGCTTCGATGGTGTTGAGCATGGCTCCGATCGGATCGGGCTCGCCCGGCCTGAACATCCGCGGCGGACGCTCCGGCAGGTTCTTCAGCGAATCGTATTGCGTGCCGTTGACGGGCTTCAGATGCAGATGCCGGTCGGACAGGCCTTGCAGCCGCAGCGGCGCGTCGAGCTTGGCCCATTCGGACCGCAGCGCCGCAATCGCGTCGCGCTGCTCGCGGATCTCCGCATGCAGCCGCAACACCTTCTCGGTGCGCGCCGTGGAGTCCATCTTGATCCGGTAGACATAGGCCGCAGCGAAGATCAGCGCGCCGATGACGAGGAGGTGGATGATGCGCATGCGCTAGCCGCCCCTCATCACGTCGGAGAGTCTCGGCCAGGACGATGGCTCGTCATCCTGATGCGCGGGTGCCGAGGTACGCTCGGCGGCGCGCAGCTTTGCGGACCGCGCGCGCGGATTCTGCGCGACTTCCTCTTCGCCGGCGATCACGGGCCGCCGCGTCAGCAGCTGGAAGCTGGGCGGAACCTGCGCCAGCTCCGGCAGATGCCGCGAGCCGCCGCCGGTCTTCGAACGCGCGGCGAAGAAATTCTTGACGATGCGGTCTTCCAGCGAATGGAAGGAAACCACGACGAGGCGGCCACCCGGCTTGAGCACGCGCTCCGCAGCGGCCAGCGCGGTCTGCAGCTCCTCAAGCTCCTCGTTGACGAAGATGCGCAGGGCCTGGAACGTCCGTGTCGCAGGATGGATGTCGCCGGGCTTGGAGCGCACGATCCTGCCGATGAGATCGGCGAGCGCGCGCGTGGTCGTGAACGGCGTCTCCTGCCGGTCGGCAACGATGGCCCGGGCGATGCGGCGCGACTGCCGCTCCTCACCGAGCTGATAGATGATGTCGGCAAGATCGCCTTCCGAGGCGCGCGCGACCACGTCGGCCGCCGTCGGCCCAACCTGCCCCATCCGCATGTCGAGCGGACCATCGAGGCGGAAGGAGAAGCCGCGACCGGCCTGGTCGAGCTGCATCGAGGACACTCCGACATCCATCACGACGCCGTCCACGGCCTCGATGCCTTGCGCCGCGCAGACCTCGGCGAGGTTGGAGAAGCGGTCCTCGACCAGGGTCAGTCGGCCCGCGGAGTGCTCGACCAGCTCGGCACCGCCCGCGATCGCAGTGCGGTCGCGATCGATGGCAATGAGCCGGGTTCCCGGCACCGCCAGGATCGCGCGGCTATAGCCGCCGGCGCCAAAGGTGGCATCGACATAGA
This sequence comes from Bradyrhizobium guangxiense, assembly GCF_004114915.1. Taxonomy (NCBI): domain Bacteria; kingdom Pseudomonadati; phylum Pseudomonadota; class Alphaproteobacteria; order Hyphomicrobiales; family Nitrobacteraceae; genus Bradyrhizobium; species Bradyrhizobium guangxiense. The sequence goes on from NZ_CP022219.1 coordinate 5,149,936, forward strand.
TGCCACCCTCGCGCGGCGCGAGATGGGCGATGGCCTCGCGGCCGAGAACGGGAATGTGCGGGACCGAGCTCATGCGCCAGGCCTTGTGACCCAAAGCCTTGTGACCCAAAGCCTTGCAACCCTGAGCCTGCCGAAGGCCCGGCCTGACGTCCAAGCAAGATCGGGGACGAACAAGCCCATAACGCCTCGAATCATTCCGTGTCGCGGCGGTTCCACGACAAAGCCCTAGTCCAGCATGGTTATCGCGCCCGGTCGTCCCGGGCTGCAAACCCAGTGTTGCCAGTGGAATTTGTCGGGCAGCCATGGGATTTCGAGCCAAAATACGCTTTGGCCGCCTCCGGACGCGGGTCGGCTCTTCATCCCTCAGTAACGGCCCTTAGCGTTAAGAAAGCGTTGATCGGCTCGCGACAAGTCGAAAAGGTGATGCAGCGGTGATGCCTCATCCACACACCGCGCCAAAATAGATCCGTTAACCGCGCCGGACGATTGCGCACAAGGGAGGGTAAAGGAATAGTAAAGAGAAGGGCTTGGCCCATTCTCGTTCGACTTGAGCTGTCTATGCCGCCGTCCGGTTCGTCCACGCCGTCTGGATCTGATTCGAAGCGTCAGCGCGCTCTCCCGGTTCCCAAGGCCGCGGCGAACATGCGGACGTTCGAGCCGGACTCCTCGATCGTGTCCGACATCATCCCCTCACCGAACTATGGCGAGCGCAACAACGGACGGCAGCCCGACATGATCGTGCTGCACTACACCGGCATGCCTGATGTCGAGGGCGCGCTGGCGCGGCTGTGCACGGCCGGCACCGAAGTCTCCGCGCATTATGTCGTGCTGGAGGACGGCCGCATCGTGCAATGCGTGCCGGAAGCGATGCGCGCCTGGCACGCCGGCGTATCGTCCTGGGCCGGCGAAGACGACGTCAATTCCTGCTCGATCGGCATCGAGATCGTCAATCGGGGCCATGACTGGGGCTATCCCGAATTTCCGCTGCGCCAGATCGCCGCCGTGATCGCACTGTGCCGCGGCATCATGCTCCGCCGCAAGGTGCCGGCTCACCGCGTGCTCGGCCATTCCGACGTCGCGCCCGCACGCAAGAAGGACCCCGGCGAAAAATTTCCGTGGCACTCGCTCGCCAACTCCGGCGTCGGTCATTGGGTCACGCCGGCTCCTATCACGCGTGGCCAGACTCTGATGCTCGGCACCATCAGCGACGAGGTGCTGAGCATGCAGCAGGCGCTCGCCAAATACGGCTATGGCGTTCCGCTGACCGGCAAATACGACGCAGCGACCATGGAAGTCGTCACCGCCTTCCAGCGCCATTTCCGCCCGGCGCGGCTCGACGGCGTCGCGGACCACTCGACGCTGTCGACGTTGCGAGCGCTGCTGGCGAGCCTGCCGGCAGAGGGGACGCCGGTCGCGTCGAAATAGCAGACGTCTTCCGAGAATGTGATCTCTTGCTCCGTCATGGTCGGGACAAGCCCGGGCATGGCGGAACCTCAATCCATCTCCCTCATCCTCCGCGCATAGAGCCGCCGCAACGGCTCCAGCTGCGTCGCGTCCGTCGCCGCGCGATAGGCCTTTCGCGCCTCATCCTTGCGGCCGAGCCGCCGCAACAGATCCGCCCTCACCGCGGGCAACAGCTCATAGCCGCGAAGCCCGCCGCGCGCGGTGATCGCATCGACGAGATCGAGCGCACGTGCCGGCCCGTCGACCATCGACAGCGCCGCGGCGTGGTTGAGCTCGATGACCGGGGACGGGTTGATGCGCAGCAAGACCTCGTAGAGCCCGGCGATTTGCGGCCAGTCGGTCTGCTCAAAGCTCGGCGCGCGCGCATGCAGCGCGGCGATCGCGGCCTGCACCACATAGGCCTGCGGCCGGCCGGGCATGCGCAGCGCGTCCTCGACCAGACCCAGGCCTTCCTCGATCTGCGCGCGATCCCAGCGCGAGCGATCCTGCTCCTCGAGCAGCACGATGTCGCCGGCCGTCGTCTCGCGTCCGGCGCGGCGCGCATCGTGCAGCAGCATCAAGGCCACGAGGCCCTTGATGCCGGCGCGATCCGGCATCAGACGATCAAGCAAGCGGCCGAGCCGGATCGCCTCTGTCGCAAGATCGGGCCGCATCAGATCCGCGCCTTCGGTCGCGACATAGCCCTCGGTGAAGACGAGATAGATCACGGCGAGCACGCCATCGAGCCGCGCCGCCAGCGCGTCCTGCTCGGGCACCTCGTAGGGAATGCCGGCGAGCCTGATCTTCTGCTTGGCGCGGCCCAGCCGCTGCCCCATGGCCTCCTCGCCGACGAGAAAGGCGCGCGCGACCTGCGCGGTCGACAGCCCGCAGACGGTGCGCAGCGTCAGCGCAACCTGGACCTCGGCTGCGAACGCAGGATGGCAACAGGTGAAGATCAGCCGCAACACGTCGTCGTCGAGCGTCAAGGCAGGCTCGTCGACCGTTTGCGCGTTCAGCTCGAGCTCGTGCACCAGCGCCTGCTGCTTGCCGCGAAAGACCGCCTGGCGGCGAATCCGATCGATCGCCTTGTGCTTGGCGACGTTGACCAGCCAGGCGCGCGGATTGTCGGGGACCGCGCCCGCCGCCCAGCGCTCCAGCGCGACGGCAAACGCATCCTGCAGCGCATCCTCGGCGAGATCGAAATCGCCGACGAGGCGGATCAGCGTGGCCAGCGCACGCCCAGCCTCGTCGCGGAAGATGGTCTCGATCTCGCTCGGGGTCATGCGCCGACGCGCGGCCTGGCCGTCACTTGTCGTACACCCAGATCGGCCGCACCTCGATCGATCCGATGCGCGCGCTCGGAATCCGCGCCGCGATCTCGATCGCCGCATCGAGGTCCTTGGCCTCGATCAGGTAATAGCCGCCGAGCTGCTCGCGCGTCTCCGCAAACGGACCGTCGGTCGTCAGCACCTTGCCGTCGCGCACGCGGACGGTCGTCGCGGTCGTGGTCGGCCGCAGGCGATCGCCGGCCTTGAAATTGCCACTCTGGATGATGCCTTGGGTAAAGGTCTGGTATTCGGCCATCAGCTTCTGAGCGGTGGCCGCGTCGTTCTTCGCGTACTCGACTTCGTTCTGGTAGATCATCAGCAGATATTGCATCGCTTCACTCCTGTTGTTCGGCTGGGTCGCCGACATCCAGTCGAACGGGCCACGCGTCAAACGACATCTTCAGGATAAATTATTTTGGACCGCCGGTGGGTGGCGATATCGGCTTGACGAAACCGTCACAAATGCCCCATGCGTTGTCGGTCAGTCGGCCGGACGGCCGCTCCGGCAGGTGCCGAAAGGCCGCCGGGGAGGAAAGTCCGGGCTCCCTTGACATGCGGTGCCGGATAACGTCCGGCGGGGGTGACCCCAGGGAAAGTGCCACAGAGAACGAACCGCCCCGCTTCGCCTTCGGCTTTGCGGGGTAAGGGTGAAAAGGTGCGGTAAGAGCGCACCGCGGTTCCGGCAACGGAGCCGGCATGGCAAACCCCACCGGGAGCAAAACCGAATAGGGACGGCGTAGCGGGCAGTTCGCTTTGAGCGATAACGCCGCGGGGCGATGTCAGGCCCGCCGTCCGGGTAGGTTGCTCGAGGCCATGTGCAAACACGGTCCCAGAGGAATGGCCGTCACGTATCGTTCGCGCAAGCGGACGGTGCCCTACAGAACCCGGCTTACAGGCCGGCTGATATCCTAAGGCGTTTTCGAGCGAAGTGGGTTTCCGGTTCGCGTGAAGAAGACGCATCCTACGAGAGTGACGAGGGGTTCGATGCTAACCGCATCGGACCCCTCACCATTTTCGTCGCTGTCATTCCAGGGCTCGCGAAGCGAGAGCCCGGAATGGATCGCGCTGCAGGGTCGGTGGAGGAATGGTTTCGTGCTGCGCGTAGCGCGTGCGCTCTACCCACGCAGCCGCTGCCGGAGAGATGGCAACACCCTTTACTTCGCCGATTTGTCCGCGATGATACCCAGTTTATGAATTTCCGGTGTCTTGGCGAACATGTCGCCTGCCTTGATCTTCTCCATCAACCCGGCGGCGACCTTTCCGTTGAGATGCGCCTCGCGTCCCGCCTCGTCGTCGAATGTATCGAATATTGCGAAAGAGGAAGGTCCTTCCTGAATCGCATACCATGAGATCGTTCCGGGTTCGGCCTTCACCAAAGGAACCGCCGACCGCAGGAAGTCCGCGACCTCCTTCTCCTTGCCCGGCTTGGCTTCAAGCGGAATGTACAGCGCGAACTTTGTCATTCTGTCTCCAGTTCTGATCTTCGCTAGTGTCTGTCGCTACCAATCGGCTTCGTGTCATGACCCCTCAGCCAGACAATTCCTCGCGCCAGAGGTCGATCCTTGAGGAACTCTCTTTATTACTTCCCCGTTGGGGCAGGTTGTTCGCCAGTGCGGCGCCTGGGGGAATATCCCGCCGAAGAAATCGGACTGAGGCATTGCGCTTCAGCCCGCATCTTTACCGCGCGCGAAATCTGGTCGAGCGGTTCTTCGACAAGATTAAGCACTGTCGGGGGATCGCGACGCGATACGACAAACTCGCGGCCAACTATCTCGCGTTCGTCCAGCTTGCATTGACCTAGGCAACGATCGCGTTCAGCACCTTCATCAGCGCCTCCGGCGCCGTCACATTCGGCGCGTGGCTCGCGTCGAGCTCGAAATAGCGCCAGCCGTCCTCATTCTTCGTGCGCCTCGCAAACTGCCCGAACACGTCGCCCGGCGGGATGCGCGTGCAGTAGATGTAGCTGCGCGGCATCGACGGCTCGCCATGCGCGAGCTTCAGCTTCGCCTCGAAGCACTTGATCGGCATCGCCACCCGGCGCGCGTTGAGCCAGTCGAGATCGCCCTGCGGCGTATCCGGCGGCGGCGGGTTCGGCGGAATGTGATGGCCGTCACCGGACGCTGCCGCCTTGCGCATCGGCTCGCGCCCGCTCTCGTTGAGGTCGAACAGCGATTGGCCGTCGCGCGGCACGAAGGCGTCGGGATAGATCAGTTGCGTCACGCGCTCGCGGGCGCGGTCGGCGACGGCGGTCGCGACCATGCCGCCGTAGCTGTGGCCGAGCAGCACGATGTCGCTGAGATCATCGAAGGCGATGACGTTGAGGATATCCTGGATATGCGTCTCGAGATCGATCGCCGGGCTGGCGAGATGCACGCGTTCGCCGAGCCCGGTATAGGTCGGCGCCACCAGGCGATGACCGGCCGCCGCCATCAGCGGATGCATCTTCTTCCAGGCCCATCCGCCGGACCACGCGCCGTGACAGAGCAGGAAGGTCTTCGCGCGTGCGGCCATCGGCGTTTCCATCGTTCTTGCTTGATACGATGGAGCGTAGCGGCATGGTGCGCGATGTAAACGCTGCGGCTGCTCAGGCCGCGCGCGCGTCCGCCTTCACCAGCACCGGTGCAAGCTCATCGGCCTCGCGCCGCAGCTTGCTCGGCTCGAAACCGTGCATGCCGAGCTGCCATTGCAGCCCGACGATGGCGCCCTTAGTCGGTTGCAGCAGTGCGAGCGAGGCGAACAGCGTCACCGGCAGCCACACCGCGAGTTGCAGCCACTCCGGCGGCGCATAGGCGGTTTCGACCGCGAGGATCGCCGGCACCACGAGATGACCGACCACGACCATCACGAGATAGGCGGGGAAGTCATCGGCGCGCTGATGGAACAGCTCCTCGCCGCAATGATCGCAGCTATGGGCGACTTTGAGGAAGCGGCCGAACAGATGCCCTTCGCCGCAATTCGGGCATTTGCCGCGGAAACCGCGCCACATCGCCTTCGTCAGAGAGACTGAACCGGCCGCCATGACCACACCTCTTCCGTTTTGATGATCCATACAATAATATCTTGCATCCATACATTCAAAGGATATGGACCAACATTGCATGGATTTGATCCCGACAATCTCGGAGCTGTCAGGCCCGCGCTATCAGCGCATCGTCGAGGCCATGGAAGCCGACATTGCCGCCGGCCGGCTGGTGCGCGGCCAGCAATTGCCGACGCAGCGCGCGCTGGCGAAGGCGCTCGGCGTCGATCTCACCACGGTGACGCGCGCCTACACGGAGGCGCGGCGGCGCGGCCTCATGGAGGCACGGGTCGGACAGGGCTCGTTCGTGTCGGAGACCAGCGCGCGCCGCGCGGTCGCCCTGCCGCATCCCGTCGCGATCGATCTTTCCATGAACGTGCCGCCGCATCCGCTGGAGGCGCAGCTCGACGAGCGCATCATCGCCGGAATGGAATCCATCCGCGCGCAATCGGGCCTGACGGCGTATCTCAACTATCAGCCGCCCGGCGGCAGCGCGCATGAGCGCGAAGTCGCCGCGCGCTGGATGCGCGCCCGCGTTCCGCACGCGCATGCCGACAGGCTCGTGATCTTTCCCGGCGCGCAGACGATCCTGTTCAACCTGCTCGCACACCTTGCGCGGCCTGGTGATATCGTGCTGACGGAAGCGCTGACCTTCCCCGGCATCAAGGCGGCCGCGATGCGGCTCGGCATCGAGCTCGTCGGCGTCGCCATGGACGATGGCGGCATCCTGCCCGATGCGCTGGCAAAGGCCTGCCGCACGCACCGGCCGAAGGCCGTCTATCTCATTCCGACGCTGCACAATCCGACCACCGCGACGCTTCTCCCCGAGCGGCGCAGCGCGATCGCAAAGATCATCCGCGATACCGGCACGATCCTGGTCGAGGACGACGCCTACGGCGTGCTCGACCGCTCGGCAGCACCGATCGCGAACCTGATTCCGGAGCGGACTTATCTCGCGACCACGCTGTCGAAATGCATCGCGCCGGCGCTCCGCGTCGCCTATCTGTTGACGCCCGACAGCGCTGCGCAGCGGGAGATGCGCACATGCCTGCAGGCGACGGTGCAGATGCCGGCGCCGCTGATGGTCGCACTGGTGACGCATTGGATCGAAGCTGGGATTGCCGATCGCATCATCGCCGCCATTCGCAACGAAGCCATCGGCCGCCAGCAACTGGCACAGCGCGCACTGAAAGGGTTTCAGTTCCTCGCCAGGCCCGCCGCCCATCATCTATGGCTGCGGCTGCCGGAGGGACGCCCTGATGTGGCAGCCTATCTCCTGCGGAACGGCCTTGCGGTCGTCGCCGGCGAGGCCTTCACCGTGGACGGGACGCCGTCGCATGCTGCGCGCGTCTCGCTGGGCGCGGCGCGCAACAGGGCCGAATTGACCGAAGCGCTGCGCATCCTGGTCGGCGCGCTGCACACGCCCGCCGACGCCAGGCAGATCGTCTAGATTCTTCTTGCCGGTTACTGGTGGTGGCGGCGGTGGCGCGGACGAACCGCCGGGGTCGCACCCGGCGGATAGGCCGCATAGGCCTCGGCCGGGGCTACCATCTCGCCGCGGGCCGCGCGTCCCGCAGGCGTAAGCTGACCGCCATTGAGCACGTCGCGGTCGGGATGGGCGGCCTGATAGGCCGCCGGCTCGGAAAACTGCGCCTGCGCCATTGTCGGCATCAAGGCCGCTGCCGACAACAATGCAGCCGCAACGGCGATGCTGGTCCGGATCATGGTCATTCTCCGTCATCTCGTTCGGAACTGGCCGATCGGTGCGCGATGGTGTCGGGCGGGCCGGCCGAATTGAAGTACGGCCATCATGTAGGCCTGTCTTCCGCGAACGCCCGACGCCGCAGATCACGCTTGCGTGCAGGACGGATTGACCTGCACGGCAAGGCCCGTGCTATGGGGGCAATCGGGATCAACCATTCGGGATCGGTCCGGCGACAAGGACAATCTGTTGGAAACGCTCACCTACGTCCTGCTGCTGTTCGGCGCATTGGCTGGCGGTTTCGTCTCGGGGCTGGCCGGATTCGGCACGGCGCTGATGGCGCTCGGCATCTGGCTTTACGTGCTGCCGCCCTCGCTCGCGGTGCCGCTGGTGCTGATCTGCTCGGTGATCGCGCAGACCTCGACGCTGCCCTCGATGTGGAAGAGCTTCGACCTGTCGCTGGTATGGCCGTTCCTGATCGGCGGATTGATCGGCGTGCCGCTTGGCACCATGCTGATCGCCTCGGCCGATCCAAAGGTGTTCAAGCTGAGCGTCGGCATTCTAATTCTGATCTTCTCGACGTCGCTCTACCTGAACAAGAGGCCGCTTGCCTTCAAGTTCGGCGGTCGCATCGCCGACGGCGCGATCGGTTTTGCCGGCGGCATCCTTGGTGGCCTCGCCGGATTGTCGGGGCCGCTGCCGATCCTGTGGGCCAATATCCGCGGCTGGAACAAGCACGAACGGCGCGGCATCTTCCAGCTCTTCAATTTCACGGTGCTCGCGACCGCGTTGGTGCTGCAGACCGCATCGGGTCTCGTCGAGCTGAGGGTGCTCTGGCTCGCGATGATCGCATTTCCGGGCACCTTGATCGGCGCCTGGGCCGGCGCGCGTGTCTATCACGCCCTCAACGACAAGCATTTCGGCGATGTCGTGCTCGGCCTGTTGTTCCTGTCGGGTCTTACCCTCGTCTGGAACAGTCTCGCCGCGCTCTAGCCCTCATGTTCTCGCGGCGGGGGATGCCGCCAGCAAAGGCTGCTCGTTCGTCACTGCGGTCATTGCTCTTCTGCAGCCCACCATCACCACCGCCTGGCAGCAGGCCATCACGCGGGCTCGCGGACGACAGGCGCAATGGGTTCGGGGCTCTGCTGCTCCGCAGGCGTCTCCTTGGGCGCCAGTGTCAGGCGTTTCCTGAACTCGCGGCGCAGCAGCCACAGGCTCAAGCCCGCCTGCAACGTGGTCGTCGCGACCGAGAGGTACCAGACGTACTCCATGCGAAAGCCCGGCCTCGTCGAGAGCCAGATCGCCGGCAGGGAGTAGGTGAACACGCGCGTCGCCGAGCTCAGCAGCACCGGCCTGGTGTTGCCGAGGGCCTGGAACATGCTCGAGCAGGTGAAGATCAGCCCCTGCGCGACCATGTTGAGCGAGATGATCCGCAGGAACAGATAGGCGATCTCCATGGTCTCGCGGTCGTTCGAGAATCCGGCAAGCAGCAGCTCGGGCTTCACCTGCGCGAGGATCATGAAGCCGGCCATCACGATCGTGACGATCAAAGCGGCCTTGACGAAAGTTTCCCGCACGCGCGCAGCGTTGGCGGCGCCGACGTTCTGACCGGCGATCGGCCCGGCCGCCAGCCCGACCGCAAGAGCAGGCATGTTGATCAGGCCGAGCACGCGCTGCCCGATGCCGAAGCCTGCCTGCGCCGCCGCGCCGAAATCACGCAGCACGTAGTACACCACCGCCATGAAGATGAACATCATCGCGAACTCACCGCCCGCCGGCAGGCCGACATTGAGGATCCGCTTCAGATGGCGCAGCTGTGGACGCCACTGCGTCGGATCGAAGCCGACGTAGCGCTCGACCTTTCGGAAATAGACAAGCAACATCAGGGCGCCGATGGCGACCGCGATCGAACTCGCCAGCCCGGCACCGGCCACCCCGAGCGGATGGCCGGTGCCCCAGCCCGAGATCAGCACCGGCGCCAGCGCGATATTGATGGCCACGGCAAGCGCCTGCACCAGCATGGAGGGACGTACGATACCGGTGGCGCGCAGCGCAGATCCCATCACCTGGGTCGCGAACTGCAGCGCGAGCGCCGGCATGAACCACAACAGATAGGTGGTCCCGGCCTCGATCGTGGCTTGATCCGCGGCGATCGAACGCATGTAGGCACGCGACAGCGCGGCACCTGCGACCAGGGTCAACAGGCCGAACAGCACCGACAGCGCGATCGCCTGGTTGAAGATCAGGTTGGCATCCGGCCGGTCCTTGCGTCCGACGGCATGCGCGATCAGCGCGACCGTTCCGACGCCGAGCACCTGCATCAGCCCGTTGACGAGAAAGCCGGCATTGCCGGCCGCGGCGACGCCCGCCACGGCGGCATCGCCCAGGCCCGACACGAAGTACAGGTCAACCAGCTGGCAGACCATGATCGAGATCATGCCGGCCATGATCGGCGGCGCCATCACCAGGATGTGTCTCACGATGGAGCCGTTCGTCAGGTCTTTCATGTCAATCCGTCCTCGACGCATTCCTTGGGCGCACCCTTGATGGCAGCAGAACGTTCGCCCTGCTGCCGCGCGCATCATTCCGCTGCCGCGATATGCCCGAGCTCCACCACCTGGCGCTCGAACAGGCCGCGATAGATCCCCCCCGGCTTGCCCGCGAGCAGAGCATGCGTGCCCTGCTCGACGATCTCGCCGCGGTCGAACACCAGGATCCGATCGAGGCTCTTCACCGTCGACAGCCGGTGCGCGATCACGATCGAGGTGCGGCCCTTCATCAGCCGCTCCATCGCCTGCTGGATCATTGCCTCCGATTCCGAATCCAGGCTCGAGGTCGCCTCGTCCAAGATCAGCACCGGCGCATCAGCCAGGAACGCGCGCGCCAGCGCCACGCGCTGCCGCTCGCCGCCCGACAGTTTCACGCCGCGCTCGCCGACGAGGGTGCCATACCCCTTCGGCAGGCGCAGGATGAAGTCGTGCGCATTCGCCAGCCGCGCCGCCTGCTCGATCGCTTCCAAGCTGGCACCGGGCCGGCCATAGGCGATGTTCTCCGCGAGCGTGCGGTGGAACAGGATCGGCTCCTGCTGCACGATCGCGATCTGGCTGCGCAGCGATTGCTGCGTGGCGTGCGCGATGTCCTGGCCGTCGATCAGCACGCGACCGCCGCTGACGTCGTAGAGCCGCTGCACCAGCTTGACGAAGGTGGTCTTGCCGGAGCCGGAACGGCCGACGAGGCCGACGCGTTCGCCGGCGCGGATCCTGACCGACAAGCCGTCGTACAGCGGCGCGCGATGGCCGCCATAGTGGAACGTGACGTCGTCGAACACGATCTCGCCGCCCTCGATCGCGATCGGCCGCGCATCGGCTGCATCCGCAATCCCGATCGGCTCCTCATGGATCGCCACCAGCTCCTCCATGTCGTTGACCGAGCGCTGGAGGTTGTTGATGTGCATGCCCACGTCGCGCAAATAGGCGTGGATGACGTAGTAGCTCGTCAGCACATAGGTGACGTCGCCGGGCGAGGCATGCCCGTACATCCACAGCAGCACCGAGCCGCCGATCACCGACCCCCGCAGGCATAGCAGCAGCGAGAGCTGCGCCATGGCGGTGTAGTTGTAGCGGAACCAGGTTCGTCGCACCCGCACGCGCCAACGGCTGATGACACGGGCGAGCCGCGCATCTTCACGCCCTTCGGCGCCAAACGACTTCACAACGGCGTTGCAGGTCAACGCGTCCGCCAGCGTGCCGCCGACCTTGGTGTCCCAGGCATTGGAGACGCGCGCGGCCGGCGCGATGTAGCGGGTCGAGAACAGCACCGTCATCGTGACATAGGCCAGCGCGCCGAGCGCGATCACCGCGCCGAGCGAGGCCCAGTGCACACCAAGCAGGATCATCGAGCCGATCAGCACGACCAGCGACGGCAGCAGCGCCAGCAGGATGGTGTCATTCAGCAGGTCGACCGCCCACATGCCGCGCGTGATCTTGCGCACGGTCGAGCCCGCGAAGGAATTGGCGTGCCAGTCGGTCGAGAAGCGCTGCACGCGCAGGAAGGCATCCTGCGCCAGGTCGGACATGATTTTCAGCGTGAACGGCACGATGGCCTGGAGCCCTGCCAGCCGCAGCACCATCGAGGCCGCACCCAGCGCCACGATGGCGCCGAATGCGACCAGGGCGGCGTGGCGCGCATCAGGATCTGACGGCCCGCGCGTCAGCGCGTCGATCAGATGCCCCGAGAACACCGGCATGAACAGGTCGGCGGCCGTCGCGCCCAACAGGCCGCCGACCACGACGAGGCTGCGGCCCGGCTGCTTGAGCCAGTGCCGGAACACGAAGGGCAACACCACGCGGATAGCCGCGGGCTTCTTTGACAGAGCGGTCATGGCATCATCCGGCCGCATCGCGCGGGCCGGCTCCATCGCTGGACGCAAGCTGGCCGCGAGGGCCGAGAGGCGTCACGTAAGACTGATTTTGACTTGGGAAGCGGAGCGATCGGGACGTGGCGCCCAATCGAAACTGGCGGAAGAGGCCTCTAACAGGCCGCGTACATACCGAACCAGGAGATCATCGAGCGCGGGCGTACGATCTGCGAAAGCAACGAAGTCATGCAAATCTCCCCGGTTCGATTGAATGAGGTGCGCTTTATAGATGTGTCGCAGGCTATTTGCAACGGGGCCCTCGCGAGTTCACGGACGAGTGTTGCAATTTGGTGCGGGGTCGCCTCACACTCGCTGTCATTCCCCGCGAAGCCGGGAAATCCAGTACGCCGCGGCCTCTCGGTCCTAACGCCGGGCCCCGATGATACTCGGCCGGCGAAGCTTCAGCGAAGGCGGCAAGCCGGGCGACGACACCCCCTAGATAGCTGCCGTCAATGCGCGTCGCCGCCGGCGGTCGGCGAGACCGGCTTGTTCAGCAGCGTCACGAGCAGGCTGAGGCCGAGATAGAACAGCGTGAGGATGAAGAAGGCATCGCCGAAGCTCATCACCACGGCCTGGCGGTGCACGAGCTGGGACAGCTGCTTCATCGCCATCAGCGTGGAATCGCCGAGCCCCTGGAATTTCTGCATGAACATGGTCAGGGTTTCGGTCGCGGTCGCGTTGCCCCAGGTCACGCGCTCTTGCAGGCGGGTAATGTGCAAATCGGTGCGGTCGTTGAGCACGGTGTTGATGACGGCCAGGCCGACCGCGCCGCCGAGGTTGCGCATCAGGTTGAACAGGCCGCTGGCGTTCTTCACCCTGTCGGGCGCCAGCGTGCCGAGCGCGATGTTGTTGGTGGGCACCATCGCGAACATCATGCCGATGCCGCGCAGGATCTGCGGCACCAGCAGCTCGTAGAAATCGTAGTCGCGCGTGATCCACGTCATCTGGTAGGAGCCGATCGCGAACACGACGAGGCCGAAGGCGATCATGTAGCGCATGTCGAACTTCACCATGAGCCGGCCGACCAGCGGCGCGATCAGGAACATGGTGATGCCGGAGACGAACATGGTCTCGCCGATCATCAGCGCGCTGTAGCCGCGCACTTCGGCGAGGTAGCGCGGATAGATGTAGGTCAGGCCGTAGAGGCCAATGCCGATGCAGAACTGCAGCAGGCAGCCGATCGCGAAATTGCGGTTGGAGAAGGTGCGCAAATTGACGATCGGCTCGGCCGCCGTGAACACGCGCCAGAAGAAGGCGATCGCCGAGATGGCGCAGATCCACGCGCAGATCGCGACCGAGGTATCCTGCAGCCATTCATATTGCGGGCCCTCCTCCAGCACATATTCGAGCGTGCCGAGGAAGCCGGCCATGAAGAGGAGGCCCCACCAGTCGAAGCGGTCGAGCAGCTCGAAATGCGGCTCGTCGAAATCGACCAGCGCCAGCACGCCGATTGTGATGCCGATGCCGGGCACGACGTTGATGAAGAACAGCCAGTTCCAGGACATCAGGTCGGTGATGTAGCCGCCGACCGTCGGGCCGATCGTGGGAGCCAAGGTCGCGACCAGGCCGATGATGGGGCCGACGATGTGGAATTTCGTGCGCGGGAAGACGGTATAGGCGGAAGCGAACACCGTCGGGATCATGCCGGCGCCGAGGAATCCCTGCAGCGCGCGCCAGAGGATCATCTCCTCGATGGTGGTGGCAAAGCCGCAGAGCAGGCTCGAGGCGGTGAAGCCGGCCGCCGAGATCGCGAACAACAGCCGCGTGCCGAAGGCGCGCGACAGGAACCCCGACAGCGGAATGGCGATGACCTCGGCGATCAGATAGGCGGTCTGGACCCAGGAGACCTCGCTGGAGCTTGCCGACAGCCCGGCCTGGATCTCGCTCAAGGACGCCGAGACGATCTGGATGTCCAGGATCGACATGAACATCCCGAACACCATGATGATGAACGCAAACAGCCGCTTCGGCGCGATGCGCTCCGAAGCCGGCGCCGCCATCATGGCAGGGGAAGCGGTGGTGGCGGTGGCCATGGTCTGACCTCGCAGCGCTCGGTTTGCGGTTACTGCGGGTGGATCGCGGTGGGATCGTCGAGATCGACCTCGCTGTCGGCGTCGGCGGCACCCTTGTTGGTGTCGACGGTTGCATAGACCGACATGCCGGCCCGGAGCAGGTTCTGCTTCGCCACCGATTTCGGCACGCGGATCCGCACCGGCACGCGCTGCACGATCTTGGTGAAGTTGCCGGTGGCATTGTCCGGCGGCAGCAGCGTGAACACCGAGCCCGCGCCCGCCGCGATGCTGTCGACGACGCCGGAGAACTTGCGCATGCCATAGGCATCGACCTTGATCGTCACCGGCTGGCCGGGACGGATGCGCTTGAGCTGCGTTTCCTTGAAATTGGCGTCGATATAGACGTCGTCCAGCGGCACGATGTTGCCGAGGCGCTGGCCGACCGCGACGAAGTCGCCGGCGTTGACCAGGCGGTTGGAGAACGTGCCGTTGACAGGCGCGCGCACCGCGGTGAAGCCGAGGTCGCGTTCGGCCTTGGCGAGCGTGGTCTTGAGCTCGGCGAGCTGGGCCTGCGCTTCGGCCTGCTGGGCCTTGGCGACGTCGACATTGCTGACGGCGACATCGTAGGCGGCCTGCGCGGCCTTGACCGCGGCGGCGCCCTGATCGCGTCCCGCTTCCGAGCTCTCGAACACGGCGCGCGAGGCGAACCCTTTGGTGCTCAGGGCCTGTTGCCGCTCGTAATCGAGATCGGCGCGCTTCAGGCCCGCCTCGGCGGAGACGAGCTGTGCCTTCGCCTGTGCGACCTGGCTGTCGAGTGCCGCGACCTGGCGGCCGATGCGGTCGATGGTGGCCTGCTGGGTCGCGATTCTGGTTGCGGCGGCATCGACGGCGATCTTGTAATCGCCCTCGTCGATGCGGAAGACGACGTCGCCGGCGCGCACCGTGGTGTTGTCGCCGGCGAGAACCGAGGAGATGTGGCCGGAAACGCGCGCACCCAGCATGGTGCTATTGGCGCGCACATAGGCGTCATCGGTGGAGATGTAGAAACGGCCGACCAGCGTGTAGTAGCCGGCATAGCTCGCGGCGGCGAGCGCCAGCACGAGACCGACGCCCATCAGGACGAATTTGCGCTTGCCGGATTTGGGTGCACCGGCGGCGGGCGCCTCGGGCGCGGCCGGCTTGTCGGCCACGGGCTTCTCGCCGATGTGACGCTTGGTTTCCGCGGCCACATGAGCACGCAACTGCTCGCTAGGGGGGGCGGATGCCTCGGACGCATCATCGCCGCTCACCTGCTCCTCCACCGCTTCCTGGCGAAGGACGCGCGCAGCCTGGTCTCTCGATACGGCCATCACGGCCTCCCCAAAATAAGTGCGGTCAGGGACGGCCGTCCTGCGGGACGGCTCCCCTCACTGATCCTAAATACCATTGACCGAACGGTTCGGTCAATATACATAATATTCCTAGCCGGATCCTACTGGCCCGAATCCTTTATTTGCGTTTCAAGGTTGGCACCTCGTCCAGAAACCTTCCGAGACCCTGAACCAATGGTTGTAGCTGCCGGCGAACATCTGCACGTCGTCCAGGAGGAGGACAGCTCCAAGCGCCGCCAGATCCTCGACGGCGCCCGCAAGGTCTTTATGGATCTCGGGTTCGACGGCGCCAGCATGGGCGAGATCGCGCGTGCGGCGCAGGTCTCCAAAGGCACGCTTTATGTCTACTTCGCCGACAAATGCGCGCTGTTCGAAGCCATCCTCGAGCAGGAGGCGCTCCAGCACGGCCAGGTCGTGTTCAATTTCGATCCCGCGCGGGATGCCGAGACCACGCTGAAGGAGTTCGGCCTCGCCTACCTTCACCTGGTCTGCCGGCCCGGCGGCGGATCGGCGATCCGCACCGTGATGGCGATCGCTGAACGCATGCCGGATGTCGGCCGCCGCTACTATGCGCGCGTGCTCGACAAAAGCATCAACCGCCTCTCCTCCTATCTCCAGGCCCGCGTTGGTTCCGGCGATCTCGCCATCGACGATTGCGACCTTGCCGCCTCGCAGTTCATGGAATTGTGCAAGGCATCGCTCTTCCTGCCCTTTGTCTTCCAGGCCGCGCCGGCGCCGTCGGAAGAGCGCATGACAGAGGTGGTCGACAGCGCAACGCGGATGTTCCTGGCGGCGTATCGGGCGAAATAGCCGCGCGTTGCGCGGTCGGGCCGGGCGGCACTATATTGCGGCCATGCCCCGTGATCTTCGCCCGCCTGTCGATGTCCTTCATTACGAGATCGTCCAGGAACAGGCCTCCGCGCTTGGACGAATGGGCCGCACGCTCGAACAGAGCCTTGCACGATTGCGCGAGTTCGACGCCGCCCATGCGGAAGTCCCGGCATCGAAGCAGCCGGCCAGGCGCAAGCTCGTGCTGGAAGCCGGCCAGGCACTCTGGATGTTCGTGGTGCAACGCGAGGCGTCGGGCTTGCGCGACAGCCGCCATATCATGCGCACCTACAACGTCCCCGGCGAGGTACAGCGATGCATGGGGCTGGTCCCCGTCCCGTCGAAGCCGGCCGCGTAGATCGTAGCCGGCATGAGGCAGTGCTAATCGTCGGCGTATTCGTCTTCCTCGCGCTTGCGCGCCATGCTCTTGCGTGACCCCAGCGAGCCGGTCACGGACGGATCGCGCGCATTGGCATAGGGGCTGCGCGACTGTGCACGCGCGGCGACCTCTTCGCCGGAGGCGGCGGCGGGCTGGCAGATCAGGCGGCGGCTGGCGCGGCGCATCAGATCGACGTGGATGTGATCGTAGTGATAGACGTTCGACCCCGGCGCGAGAACGGTCGTGAAATGCGCGCAGGCGCCCGACTGCACGTCGCGCAGGAATCCCTGCTCTTCCGGCATGCCGCGCCAGCCGTCCTTCACGGTGACGCGGCGGCCGTCGGCGAGCACGAAGGCGGAAATGTCGAGCGCATTGCCGAAGGCATGTTCGGAGATGTGTGAATGCGGATTGCCGTTCATGCCGCGGCACGAATAGGCGGAGATCTGCTTGATCTCGGCGACGCGGACGCCGAACCAGCGCATCGCCGAAGGCTGCACGGTGTCGGCGAGCCAGCGGTCGAGCTCGGACACGATCGGACAGGCCAGCGTTGCGGTCGGCTTGATCGCGACCGGGCCGACGGCCGTGACGGGGTTGCCCTGCGCTGGTCCAAGGCGCGGCAGCGGCTGCTGCTGCGCAGGCGCCTGCGAGTACGGCGCCGGCCGCGCAGGATAGCTCGGCGCATTCATGTAGCGCGCCGCGCCGGCGGCGTCGGTGCCGTCGGGCGGCAGGTCGATCTCGTCCTCCTGCGTCGCCACGCCGGGCGCGTTCAGCGACATCGGCCCGGACGAGGCGCCATAGCCGGCGGGCTGGCGCGCCGGGCTTTCGGGATAGTTCGAGCGTTGCGGATAGGACGAGGCCGGATAATTCTGGGTCTGCGGGTCATTCGATCGCGGCTGCGTCACAGGCCAGCGCGGCTGGGCGCCGATGCTGCCCGGCGGGCGCAGCTCCTCGTCGGCAAAGCCATAGGTGCCGGAGGCCTCGCCGATCGCCGCGACTTTGAGTGGAAATTCGGCGCCGCACTGGCCAGGGCCGGAAATCGGGTCGATGCGGACGATGTCCGCAGTCTCCTTGACCGCACCGGATTTCAGGCATGCAGCTTCGGCCTCGGCCCGCCATGGCTCACGTTCGGCCTGGAAGAAGCCGCGTCCGCAACCCGCTAGCGAAACAAGGACGATGGAGCCGACGAGATACAAACGAACTCCGCGCGTCATGCGCGCAGGTTCGGTGAATTTGCTTAAAGACTCTTCAACACGTTGATTTCATCGATCTTTAACCATGCCGGCTGCGCTGCCGAAAAACCCGGCAGGAGCGAGCGACAGCAAGGCTGACTTTTTCGCGACGAGACTCTCTGTTAACCATGATGCCTGCGCGAAACGAACGCGCATGGAGGGACCTCATGACGTTCGCCGGGAGACTGAGTGTTGTCACCGCGTACCTCGCCATGGCCTTCGTCGGCGCTATCGTGCTCGGCATGATCTAGAAGACAGCAGTCGACCACACGGCGTTTGCTTAAGCCTCCCCTGGAGGGAAGGGCTATTGCCTATGGCATTCTGCGAAAGCTGAACACGCGCCTCGTCCTTCGAGACGACCGCTTCGCGGCCTCCTCAGGATGAGGCGAAGCGGCATCAAGAGCCCTTTGAACCTGGCGCAACGCGGTCCTCATCCTGAGGGCCTGCCGACGGCGGGCGTCTCGAAGGATGGCCACAAGCGATATCACTCCCATATGCGATTGCCTTTGCCCTCCAGGGGAGCGTTAAGCGAAATGCTACGACCGCGCACCCCATTGCCCCGACGTCGTGATGAGCTGCGCGCGATGTCTCGACACGTGTCCAGTCATTGCCGGAGCACCTGAAACGGCCGAACACGCAGGCTTCGACGTGGAGCTTGCCGGGGCTCTCCAGCGTCATCAAGACCACGCGCGATCGTTGTGAGGTTCATCACAGAACGCCCGGTCCGCCCGGCCTAGGGTCGAACCACGCTTCATCCAGCGGCGACTTCAGTCCATCGGGACCACGCCATTTCGGAGGTTGTCATGAACAAGCTCACCATCGCCGCCACCGCGCTCTTCCTGGCGTCAACCGCCGCAGCGCATGCCGGCGGCAATTCGATCTCGTTCCAGATCGAGGGCCAGCACATCCGCATCGAGACGCCGCGCAACTGCGCTTCGCTCAATTGCGTGACCATCGTCGCACCGGGCCTGTCGGACAAGCCGATCAAGCTGAACAACATCAACCTCAAGGGCCTCGGCGGCTTCAAGGACGACGACGTCGATACCACGCCGGCCCCGGCCACGACCGCGCAGCCCGCGCCGGGTCCGGTGCAGCAGCAGCCCGTGCAGCAGGCGCCGGTCCAGGCGACCGCACCGGCGGCGCCCGTTGTTGCGCCCGCCGCGCCCGCGCCGACCGTTGCCGCGGCTCCGTCCGTCGACGCGACGGCACAGCCGGCGCCCGTCGCAGTTCCCGCTCCGATCGCCCCGCCCGTTGCTGTTGCTCCTGCCCCCGCCCCGGCTCCGGTGGCCGCCCCGAACTCGCCGATCGGCGTGTGGGCGACCGAAGAGAACAAGGGCAATGTCCGCGTCGAGCAGTGCGGCGCCAATCTCTGCGGTTACGCCGAGAAGACCAACGAGCGCATCCTGATCAACATGAAGCCCGACGGCGCCAAGTGGAGCGGCCGCATCCACGACCCCGACTCCGGCCGCAACTACGACTCGACCATCGCGATGAAGGGTCCGAATGCGATGCGCGTGCAGGGCTGCGCCTTCGGCGGCATGTTCTGCGGCGGCCAGATCTGGAAGCGCGTGAGCTGATAGCGAACACATCGCGGCTGACAAGCCTTCGCGTTCTTATGATGACGCCACGTCCCTGACATCCGGGACGTGGCGTTTGAACGTTCGCCCCTTCCGTGCGAGAGATGTTCATCCACCATTCAGCCTGACGCGGCTGATATCGGTGGACCTCACCTCGCGTTCTCACCGGGACTTCATTCGTGGCTTTGATGGTGGCTTGGCGCCGCTTCCTGCTTGCTGCTCCGCTGCTGGCCTTGCCGCTGGCGGGCGCGAGCGCCGCATCGGCTTCCGACACGATCGAGCTTGCGCAGGCGCAGCCACAAGCCGAGCCGACGCCGGCCCCCTCGCCGACGCCCTCGGTCTCGCTGGCACCGGCCGCAGACGCACAACCCGCCGCGGTCGAGCCGATCGGCAACGTCGCGACCGTCACGGGGATCGCGACCGTGATCCGCGACAAGAACTCCTATCCGCTGCGGGTGCGCGACGACATCTATCTCAACGACGTCGTTCAGACCTCGTCGAACTCCTCGCTCGGCATCACCTTCAACGACGCGACCACGTTCAATCTCTCCGCCAGCGCCAAGATCACCATCGACAATTACGTCTATGAGGACGGCGGCAAGCAGAACTCCGCGATCTTCGACGTCGGCAAGGGCACCGTCGCCTTCGTTGCGGCCGCGGTGGCAAAGACCGGCAACATGAAGATCACGACGCCGACTGCGACGCTCGGCATCCGCGGCACCACCGGCGTCGTCGACGTGCCTGAAGGCGCGGCAGCGAACAGCGCGCGCAACGTCAACATCAAGCTCTATCCCGACGCCGACGGCCGCGTCGGTCACATCGACGTCGATGACCGCACCAGCGGCACGCGGCTCGGCGCGCTGACGCAAGCATCGAGCGGCTTTGCGATCCGGCCAGGCACAGCCGCCGCCGGCATCATGCGCTTCGCCGCGGTACCGATCACGATTCCCGCGCAGCAGATCGCGCGCGACCGCGGCTTCGTCAACCAGGTCCATCTGGCACAGACCGCCGGCCGGCAGATCGTCACCGAGCAGCGCGACTCCCGCCGCGCCAATCCGGCCGCGAGCCCGCGCATCCCGCGGCCGTTCCAGCCGCAGCAGCAGCAATTGCGTCCAAACGCGGCGCCGGGCCAGCAGCCGCAGCGTCCGAACGGTCAGCCCGGCCAGGACACTCGCCCGGGTCAACAGCAGCCGAGCGCGCCGGGCCGGCAAGGCGCCCAGCCGCCGCAGCGGCAGGGCCAAGGTCAGGGACAAGGACAAGGCGCCGTGCAGCCGGGTGGCCAGCGCGGGGGTCAGGGTCAACAGCCGCAAAATCAGCGGCAGCAGGGCCAGCAGCCTGGCCAGCCGCACGGTGCGGGGCGTCCAGCGCGGCCCGGACAAAGCCCCCTCCCAAACAGCGCGCCACAAACCCAACCGCAGCGCGGCGGACAGATTCAGCCTGGCGGTGTGGTGCCACCGCAGCCCGGCCCGCAGCCGCAACTGCCGCGCACAGGCATGCAGCCCGGCCAGCCGCCTGCGGTACAACAGCCGGGCATGCAACGCCCGGGCGGCTTCCAGCAGCGCCTGCCGGGCGCACCTCGCCCCGCAGCGCCGCGAAAGCCGCCGCCCGCTTCGAAGGAGAAGAAAGAGCGGCGGTGACGTTGCGTCAGCGCGCTCGGTGCGCTCCCTCGCCCCGTTCTTGCGGGGAGAGGGTTGGGGTGAGAGGGGCTGCTTCCCGCGAGCTCGATCTCGATTGTCGGCGGAGCATCCAGCTCGACAATCGTTGCGCGAATCCGATGGACGTCACTTTTCGGCAATGACGTGCCCAGCCCCTCACCCGGATCGCTTGCGCGATCCGAGTTCTCCCCGCGGCAGGGCGGAGAGGTGAGAAGCGAGAACTCACGCCTCGCCGCGCAGCCAGGCCTTCACCTTCTGCAGCAGGCCGTGACGCAACTCGTCGACGGACGCGGCTTCCGCCGGTGTCAGCGTCTGCAAGGCGGCATCGATATCGTCGTTTGCCAATGCCGGCTCCGGCACAGGCGTTGGCGCAGCCGCAGGCACCAGCCCTGCTGAAGCAAGCGCGATCGGGCCGACCTGGTTGAGGAAAGCGCGCTCGTACTCGCGCGAGAGGCGGCTGAGCGCATCGTCCAGCGTCAGCCAGTCCACCGCCTTGATGTCGTTCATCAGCTTGCGGACCGGCCCGCCGTCGGCCTCCATCCGCCAGAAATGCACGACCTTGGACCGCCCGCCGGACTGATAGACGAGCGTGCCCAAAAATTCGTGCACGGCGACGTCGTGGCCGGTCTCCTCCAGCACCTCGCGGTGCGCCGCCTCCTTCGGCGTCTCGCCGTCGTCGAGCTTGCCCTTGGGCAAGACCCATTCATTGCGCTTGCGCTGGCGCACGACCGCGATCAGCGGCTCAGATCCTCGCCGCAACACAATCCCCCCCGCCGCCATGACCGGCGCCCGCGCCATCGCCACATCCGTGTCGTCAAATCGTCCCCGCCGAACATATAGGCGGCGGGAACGGCGGATTGAAGGCTACTTTCTCCTGAGCAGCGCTTCGCCTGCGCGAATGCGCGTGCCCTCGGCGATGCCGTCGCAGAAGGTGAAATCGCCGGGCGCGAGGATGATGATGGTCGAGCCGTGCTCGAACCAGCCGAGCTCCTCGCCCTTGCCCACCTTGACATCGCAGGGGAAATTCACGGGGCCGCGAGTCTGCGCGTTCAGCACCATGTCGAGGAAGTGCAGGCGGATGCTGGCAACCAGGATCGCGGCGACCGGCACCAATGTCACGGCCTCGCCGGTCGACAAATGCGTGCGGATCACCGCGCGCTCGTTCTTGCAAAACAACCGCTCGACCCGCTTCAAGGCGATCGGGTTGACGTTCCAGACGTCGCCATGGATCAGCGTCACGCGCTCGATATGCGCATCGTATGGCGCATGGAAGCGGTGATACATGCTCGAGGTCAGCCGCAGCGTGACGAAAGAGCCGTTGCGGTGCTGCTCGACCAGCGCGGAATCGCCGACGAGATCGAGCAGCGAATACGGCGCGCCCTTGACCTGAAACAGCTCCGTGTCGGCGATCCGTCCATGCGCACCGACGATGCCGTCCGACGGGCTGGCGACGATGGAGGGGTCCGGATCGAACGGCCGCAGGCCCGGCTTCAGCTCTCGGGTGAAGCAGTCGTGCAGGCTCTTGAAATGGGTCTTCTTCGCCTCCGACAGGTCGAGGTCGGAGAACAGCTTCCACAGCGCGATCGAGACGTCTCGCACCAGGGGATTCTCGATCTTGGAGAACCAGCCCATGAAGCGGGTCAGCGCGGCGCGGGGGATGCGGTTGGTCAACAGGAAGTTGAGATCTTCCTGCTGGGTGAAAGAGGCGATGAGGGCTTTGACTGTCATGAATCTGTCAGCTCACAGTATTAGCGCTTGTTGTCATGGAAACGACACTCCCGATTCTCTCGATGTCCGTGGCCGCCGCAGCGTCCGCTGCCGCCGTCCTCCCGAAGCTCAAGGCACGGGTCGAACTGTCCCGCGCCAAGCACCGTTCGCTCGCCGGGCACTCCAAGATGTCGCGGCGGGGGGCGAGGCTGCTGCCGTTCTACGAGTTCGAAGGCGACAAATATTTCGGCTGCGACGGCGCGCCGGCGAACGTCGTGAAGCAGCGCAAGGACGCCTTCTTCCGTCTCGCCAGGCTTTACGCCGAGCGCTACCCCAAGGGCCGCGCGATGACGAAGGAAGCGGCCGAGAAGATCTCCGATCTGAACTTCACCGAAAGCTACCGCGTGCCATTCCAGTTCTCGCGTCTCGTCCGCGAGCATCTGGGCACCTCGACCTTCATGGAATCCTCGCGCGGCGTCACCGTCACGGACGTCGACGGCAACACCTCCTACGATCTCACCGGGTCCTACGGCGTCAACATCTTCGGCAACGACTTCTACAAGGAGTGCATCGAGGGCGCCGAGAAGCGCGCACAGGCGCTCGGCCCAGTGCTCGGCCCCTACCATCCCGTGATCCTCGAGAACGTGAGCCGGCTCTGCCAGATCTCCGGCCTCGACGAGGTCTCCTTCCACATGTCCGGCACGGAAGCCGTCATGCAGGCCGTGCGGCTCCCGCGCTACCACACCAAGCGCGCGCATCTGGTTCGTTTCGCCGGCGCCTATCACGGCTGGTGGGGCGACGTGCAGCCCGGCGTCGGCAATCCCATTCCCGCGCACGAGACCTACACGCTCGCCGAGATGTCGGAGAAGACGCTGCATGTGCTGAAGACGCGCAAGGACATCGCCTGCGTGCTGGTCAATCCGCTGCAGGGCCTGCATCCCAACGCCAACGCGCCCGGCGATTCCTCGCTGGTCGATTCCTCTCGCGGCGGCAACTTCGATCGCCCGGCCTACACCCAATGGCTCAAGAAGCTGCGCGAGGTCTGCGACCAACGCGGCATCGTCCTGATCTTCGACGAGGTCTTCGTCGGCTTCCGCCTCGCCGCCGGCGGTGCCCAGGAATACTTTGGTGTCAAGGCCGACATGGTGACCTACGGCAAGAGCCTCGCCGGCGCCCTGCCGGTCGGCGTCGTCTGCGGCAGACGCGAGCTGATGCGCCGCTTCCGCGACGACCGTCCCGCCGACATCTGCTTCGCCCGCGGCACCTTCAATTCGCACCCCTACGTCATGACGGCGATGGACGAGTTCTTGAGCCGGCTCGCCAGCCCGAATTTTCGGGCGGTCTATGAGGGCCTCGAGGCGACCTGGAATGGCCGCGTCCAGAAGCTCAACCAGATGATGGAGAGCGCCGACCTGCCGGTCCGGTTCGCCAACTTCTCCTCGATCTGGACGGTGAAATACACCACGCCGTCCCGCTACAACTGGATGCTGCAATATTACTTGCGCGCCGAGGGCCTGGCCTTGAGCTGGGTCGGCACCGGCCGGCTGATCTTCAGCCTCAACTACACCGACGCCGACTTCGCCGAAGTCGCAGACCGCTTCGTCCGCGCCGCGCAGAAGATGAAGGCCGACGGCTTCTGGTGGCACGACGGCGCGCTCACCAACAAGCAGATCAAGCGGCAGATCTTGAAAGAGATGCTGGCCAAGCGCTTTGGCCGCTGAGGCTGGCTCTCTCCTCATCATCGCCGTCATTCCGCGGCGGTCCGCAGGACCGAACCCGGAATCTCGAGATTCCGGGTTCGATGCTTCGCATCGCCCCGGAATGACGGTGCACATAAGAGCTCCCCACACGTGGATGCCCGGCACGAGGCCGGGCATGACGTAACCATCAGACATCGGAGTGTGTTGTGTGCGCAGCGCGCTCAGGCGTGCTGCTCTTCCAGCGAGGACTCGCCGATGAGGCCGAGCGTATGCTCCGGGTTGAGGTGCAGGCCGGGGTCCATCAGCTCGCCGCGCATCAGGGCGAGCGGGGCCTTGTGGTAGAGCATCAGGTCATGGAACGGATCGGTCAGGATCTTGGTCATCCAGACAAGGCCGGTCTCGATGTCGCGGATGAAGAACAGGTGCACGGTGCGGAACAACAGACCGCCGCCGCCGACCACGAGCCAGATCTTGGCGACCTGCCGCATGAAGTCGGTCGCGCTCGCCCACGGCGTGAACAGGCCGAACAGCGTCGGATCGGCGACCAGCACCAGGGGCGAGAACGCCCAGATCGCCATCAGCACGACCTTGCGCTGAAGGTTGTAGCCGACCTTGATCTCTTCCTTGTGCTCGTGCGTCGCCTGGTTGATGTGGTCGTAGGTGTGCGGCTCGAAGAAGAAGTGTCCGGCCTGGCGCGAGGTCATCGAGACCAGCCAGCCGACCAGCGCGGAGACCACGGGATCGATGAACAGCCAGACATAGGCGAGGAGGAAGCTCAGCGCGCTGACGAAGTGCAGGCTCTGATTGATGCGGCTGTGGTGATAGTAGCGATGGTCGTCCCAGCGCTGGATCCGCAGCTGCTCGAGATAATTCTTGATCATGCTCTTCCCCAAAATGCTTCTCGGGTACGGGGTTAAAGGGATTCGATGTACGCCGTGTGACAACATCATCTTGTCATGTGATGACACGCAGCGGCGCGATGACGCACGACACACGCGCCTGATGTCACGCCGCTTTCGCGACGTCGACCTTGCGGAAGCGCACCAGCGAGAAATGACCGAGCGGCGGAATCAGGCGGCGCTCGGCAAGCTCGATGCCGTGGGCACCGGCCAGCCACTTGGCATAACGCGACCAGGCGAACTCGGCGGTACGGAAGCCGAGCGGACGTACCACCGGCTGCAGCTTCTGCTCGATGAACCGGCGCACGCCCGCATCGGCGCTGACGCGGGTCAGGATGATCAGCTCGCCGCCGGGACGCAGCACGCGGGCGAACTCGTCGAGCGCCTTCTCCGGGTTCGGCACGGCGGTGACGACATATTGCGCCATCACCACGTCGAAGGAATTGTCGGGAAATTCGAGCTTCTCGGCGTCCATCACCGCAAGACCCTCGACATTCTTCAGCTTGCCCTCGGCGACGCGCTGGCGCGCCTTGTCGAGCATGGCTTCCGAAATGTCGGTGCCGAAGATGCGCAGGTTCGGCGCGTACATCGGCAGCGAGATGCCGGTGCCGACACCGACCTCGAGCACGCGGCCGCCGATCTTGTTGGTGGCCGCGATCGCGGCCTGACGGCCCTTGGCGAACACGCCGCCGAACACGAGATCGTAGACGGGCGCCCAGCGGTCATAAGCCTGCTCGACCGTGCCGCGCGTGAGGTCGAGCTGCTGGGTGCCGTCAAGGTTCATGATCTTAGCCATCGATGAGGTTCTCGCTGTGGGTCAAATGAAAGGTCAACCGCGCACCGGCCGCCGCGCCATGCGGGGCGAGGCGCGCAAGACGCGGCTGGGCTGAAGTGAGGTGAGGTTGCCGACGAACTGGCGCGCGCTGTTCTCCCAGGAGCGCTCCAGTGCGAAGTTGCGGCAGGGCTGGCGCGACATGGTGAGTGCGCGCAGGCACGCGGTGCGCAAATCGTGGTCGATCGCGCCGATCGGATGATCGGCGATGACGTCCTTCGGACCCGTGACCGGAAACGCCGCGACCGGCGTGCCGCAAGCGAGCGCCTCGAGTTGCACCACGCCGAACGTGTCGGTCAGGCTCGGGAAGACGAAGACGTCGGCGGCGGCAAGATGCGCGGTGAGATCGGCGCCCTTCTTCTCGCCGAGGAACACGGCGTCGGGATATTTCTTTTCGAGCGCCGCCTTCTGCGGGCCGTCGCCGACGACGACCTTGGTGCCGGGCAGGTCCAGCGAGAGGAACGCTTCGAGATTCTTTTCCACCGCGACGCGGCCCATCGTCATGAAGATCGGACCCAGCAGATCGAGCCTTGCCGGGCTGTCGGGATGAAACAGCTCGGTGTTGACGCCGCGCGTCCAGAAGCCGAGCCGCTTGAAGCCGCGCTCGGACAGCTCCTGCCGCAGCGACGGCGTCGCCACCATGGTCATCGCGGCAGCATCGTGGAAGTGGCGCAGCACGGCATAGCCGACCGCCGCAGGGATGCCGGTCCGCACCGAAACATATTCCGGAAAGCGCGTGGTGTAGGAGGTGGTGAAGGCCAGCCGGTTGCGGCGGCAATAGGCACGTGCGGCCCAGCCGATCGGGCCTTCGGTAGCGATATGCAGTGCGTCCGGCGCGCACCTCTCGATCCGCCGCGCGATCTCCTTTCCCGACGGCAGCGCAATGCGCAGGCCCGGATAGGTCGGCAGCGGCCAGGACGGAAAGCCGTCCGGGGTCAGGAAGTCGATCTCGACATCGAGCGCCTTGGCGGCGCCTGCCAGCGAGGTCAGCGTCCGGACCACGCCGTTGACCTGCGGATGCCAGGCGTCAGTCGCGATTAATACCCGCATGGGAAAATCCCGAGAGTTTGATGATTCTCGGCTTTCGACCATCAACCATGGATATTTCAGGCGTGTGACGTCACAGAAGTGTCGGCGGCCGGTTTTGTACGCTCTCCGGCGGGCCGAGCCACGAAACTGTCATGAAACAATCCTTGCCGCCGTGAAACCGTTTTGGGTTTTCCGCGCAAATGTCCCGAAACGTTTTGCCGTTAGTGATCTACGCAACAGAGCACCGCAACGGTGCCATGGTGGCCGAGAACCACCAAGCAAACAGGGGCGATCACATGTTCAATCTGGATATTTTCAAGACGTTTTCGCGCGCCGTTGCGCTAGGTGCTGTCGCGGTCTCCGCAATCGCATTTGCGGGTAGCGCCAAGGCCGCGCCGGTGCAGATATTCCCCTTCTCCCAGCCGCTGCCGCCGATGGCCGCGCCGCAGCCGTTCCAGCCCTACCAACCCTATCAGACGCCGACCTATCAGACTGAGCCGTCCGAGGATCAAGACGTCGTCGAGATGCCTGCCCGCTTCCGCCGCCAGACCGTCGCTTACGCGACGCGCGAAGCAGCGGGCACCATCATCATCGATACGCCGAACACCTATCTCTATTACGTGCTCGGCAACGGCCAGGCCCTGCGCTACGGCATTGGCGTCGGCCGCGACGGTTTCACCTGGTCGGGCGTCCAGTCGGTGTCCAGAAAGGCCGAGTGGCCGGCCTGGACCCCGCCGGCGGAGATGATCGCCCGCCAGCCTTATCTGCCGCGCCACATGGCCGGCGGCCCCGGCAATCCGTTAGGGGCCCGCGCCATGTATCTCGGCGGCACCATCTACCGCATCCACGGCACCAACGCTCCCGAGACCATCGGCAAGCGCGTCTCGTCCGGCTGCATCCGCATGACCAATGACGACGTCACCGACCTCTATTCGCGTGTCAGCGTCGGCACCAAGGTGATCGTGCTGCCGATGACCGAGCGCCGCGCGGAGCTCGGAACCGCGACGCGCTGAACCGTCTGGACATTGTGACGCAAACGGCCCCGGAACCCCGTCGGGGCCGCTTTCGTTTGCTCTCATGCCGGCGCGCGCGCCGCGGCGCGGGTCCTCCATGGAGGCGCAAATGCAATCACGGCTGCAATCCCCAGCGAGCCCTCGGCTGCACGCGATCGTCGGAGCACTGACGCTGCTCGTGTCCGCTCCCTCCGCGCTCGCGCAGCAGCCGACCAGCGACGAGGCCGGCAAGCAAGCCTTCAACAATTCCTGCCGCACCTGCCACTCGGCGAAGGAAGGCGACAACCGCCTCGGCCCCAACCTCAACAAGATCGTCGGGCGCAAGGCCGGCTCGCTGCCGGACTACAACTACTCCTCGTCGATGAAGGAAGCCGGCTTCGTCTGGGACCAGGACAAGCTGACGCGCTTCATGGTGAAGCCGGACGACGTGGTGTCGGGCAACAAGATGCAGCCCTATGGCGGCGTCTCGGCGGAGGAAGCGGCGAAGGTGATTGCGTATCTGCAGTCGGCCTCGCAGTAACGACCTAGGCGAAGCGGGTCGTTTTGTGTCGGCGATCGTGGCCATCCTTCGAGACGCCCGCCTGCGGCGGGCCCTCAGGATGAGGAGCGGAGTGTGCGGTCGCCTTTCCCTACGAAGCGCTTGCACCAAGGCGAAGATGCCGGTTAGCCTCATCCTGAGGAGCGCGCCCTGGCGCGCGTCTCGAAGGACGAGGCGTTCACGATGACGGACGGGGCGTGGCTCTACATTCTCGAATGTCGGGACGGCAGCTACTACATCGGCACGACGCGCACCCACCTCGAGATCAGGGTTGCGCAGCATAACGCCGGCACGTTCGAGGGCTACACAAAGTCACGTCGCCCCGTGACGCTGATCTTCTCGCAATGGTTCGATTGCATCCCGACGCGATCGAATGCGAGCGGAAACCCAAGAAGTGGAGCCGCGCGAAGAAGGAAGCCTTCATGCGCGGCAATTTTGCCGAACTCCATGAATTGGCAAAGCGCGCATCAAGTCATCCTTCGAGACGCCCGCCTGCGGCGGACCCTCAGGTCTGAGTGTGCGGCAACATATCGCCGCGGGACCGCTGGTAGTTAGCCTCATCCTGAGGAGCCCGCTGAGCGGTCGTCTCGAAGGGCGAGACGTTCACACGGACGGACGACACGGACGCGCCCGCCGCTCCGCGATCAACCTCAGCCACGCTGCCGAGTGAAACGCGCTCATCAAGAGATACATCGGCACCATTCCGCCGAGCAGAGAGCCCTGCCCGGCGGCACACAGCAGGTCTGCCGGCCCACCCCCGATCATGACCGTCAGCACGGCCATGATCGCGAAGGTCGGTGTCGCCGCCAAGGCCAGCCACAAGGCCAGCCACCTGGCGAGATGGCGCGCCGTCACAACGCCGTCGCGAGCGGCGCCGGCGGTTGCGCTGGCGGGACTAGTCACGTCCTTCCGCAGCCTCCTTGCGAAAGGCCTTCTCGCCGGCGTCGGAGATCTCGACCCACTTCTTGTCGGGCTCGGCGCCTTCCGTGTAGCTGTCATGCCAGTTCCACCATTTGTAGGTCGGCGTCTGCGGATAGCCTGGCGGCGAATCCTCCCAGACCTCCTGACGGCCGAGCGGGGTGATGTCGAGGTAGTTCCAGGTGCCGCCCATCTGCTCGTCGCCGCGACTCTTGACGAAATAGGTGCGGAAGATGCGCGTGCCGTCGCGGTAGAACACGTTCGTCCCGTGCCATTCGTCGACGCCGAAATCGGCGTCGAAGCTGTCGGTGACGGTGACCCACGGCATGATCCAGCCCATCCGCCGTTTCAGCCGGGCGATATCGGGCTGCGGCGCGCGCGAGGCGAACACCAGCGTGGTGTCGCGGGCGTTCAAATGCGCGACATGGGCGACCTGGTCGGCCACCATGGAGCAGCCGCGGCAGGCGTGATCGGGCCAGCCGAACACGCCGGGCTCGAAGAAGGCGCGGTAGACGATCAGCTGCCGCCGCCCCTGGAACAGGTCGACGAGACTGAGCTTGCCGCCGGGCCCCTCGAACGCATAGGTTTTGGTCACTTCCATCCACGGCATGCGCCGGCGCTCGGCGGCCAGGGCGTCGCGGGCGCGGGTATGCGCCTTTTCCTTGACGAGCAGTTGCTGACGGGCTGCCTCCCAGTCCTGCGGCGACACCACCGGCGGTGTCTGCATGGCGGTCTGTGCGTTATTCCGTTCGTTCTGGGCTAATGTCATCATGACTCTCCAAATCGCTCGCTTGGGCGATCGGCCTGCGTGGCGGAACCGCTCGCCCCTCACCGCACATCGTCGGCCGTCAACGATTTCTGGCACCGCACAGTTGCGCGGTGGGAGTAACAAGTGTGGCGGGATTTGAATGGAGTCGCTGATCACGGCCGCCGCCCGAGCGCTGGAAGCGGGCGATCCGCTCGGCGCACTGAACCGCGTCGCGCTCCGCAACGATGCGCCGTCGCTGGCGCTGCGCGGCATTGCGATGGCGCAGCTTGGCGATCTCGCCAAGGCCAAGTCGCTGCTGCGCAGCGCCGCGCGCGCATTCGGTCCGCGCGAGGCGGTCGCGCGCGCCAGATGCGTGGTCGCCGAAGCCGAGATCGCACTGGTCTCGCGCGACCTGAGCTGGCCCGCGAAAACGCTCGCGGCGGCGCGTGCAACGCTCGAGAAGCACGGCGATGTCGTCAATGCCGCCCATGCGGGCCACATCGAGGCCCGCCGCCTTCTTCTCCTCGGCAGCCTGGACCAGGCCGGACGCACGCTGGCCGAACTCGCCAGCCTTCCGCTGCCGCCTGCATCGCAAGTCATGCGCGAGCTCGTCGTCGCCGGCATCGCCATCAGGCAACTCAGGACGAAAGACGCGCGCGCGGCGCTGGCGCGCGCGGCCCGTGCGGTGCGGCAGGCCGACATTCCCGCACTCGCGGCCGAGGTCGAAAGCGCGAGCCTCGTGCTCGATGCGCCGGCGGCGCGCCTGATCACGCGCGGCGAGGAGCGGCCGCTGCTGCTCGAACAGGTCGAAGATCTCGCCACATCCGAGGCGCTCGTCGTCGACACGTTCCATCATGCGGTGCGCAGGCGCGGCACCATCGTGCCGCTCGGCACCCGGCCGGTGCTGTTCGCCCTCGTCCGCATCCTGGCGCAGGCCTGGCCCGCGGACGTCTCGCGGCAGACGCTGATCGCGGGTGCGTTTCACGCCAGGCATCTGGATGAATCGCATCGCGCGCGGTTGCGCGTCGAAATCGGGCGGCTCCGCACCCAGCTCGAGCCGCTGGCCGACATCAACGCGACGAAGCAAGGGTTCGTGCTGACACCGCGCAAAACCCGCGATGTCCTCGTACTGGCGCGGCCCGTCGAGGAAAAACATGCCGCCGCCCTCGCCCTCCTCTCCGACGGTGAGCCCTGGTCGAGCTCGGCGCTCGCGCTGGCGCTTGGCACCAGCGCGCGCACGGTGCAGCGAGCGCTCGACGAGCTGGCGCGATCGGGCAAGGTGCAGTCCTTCGGACATGGCCGGGCCCGGCGCTGGATGACGCCGCCCGTCCCGGGTTTCCCGACAGGCTTGTTACTCCCCATGCCGCTCCTGAAGGCGTAAATTGGACCCCATCACAGGGAGCGAGCAGATGAAGCGTTCAGCCGCCGAGATCATCAGGGAATACGGGCCCTTTGCAGGCGTCGATGCCGTGCATGGCGTCACCTATGACGGCAGCCATGTCTGGTTCGCCTCCGGCGACAAATTGAATGCGGTCGATCCTGATAGCGGCAAGGTCGCGCGCTCCATCGACGTCGCCGCGCATGCCGGAACGGCGTTCGATGGCAGGCACCTGTTCCAGATCGCCGAGGACCGCATCCAGAAGATCGATGCGGCCTCGGGGAAGGTGCTCAGCACCATTCCGGCGCCGGGCGGCGGCGGTGATTCCGGTCTGGCCTGGGCCGAGGGCTCGCTGTGGGTCGGACAATATCGCGAGCGCAAGATCCATCAGGTCGATCCGGAATCCGGCAAGGTGCTCCGCACCATCGAGAGCAAGCGCTTCGTGACCGGTGTGACCTGGGTCGACGGCGAACTCTGGCACGGCACCTGGGAGAACGAGGAGAGCGACGTGCGGCGGATCGACCCGGAGACAGGCAAGGTGCTCGAGCAGCTCGACCTGCCGGCCGGGACCGGCGTATCCGGGCTGGAGTCCGATGGCGGCGACCGCTTCTTCTGCGGCGGAGGCGCCAACGGCAATGTGAGAGCGATCCGCCGTCCCCGGCGCAGCTAGAGGGTCTTCGCGGCGACGTGATCGCTGCCGTTAACCCATTCGCCCCAATTCCACCCCATCGGTGCGCTCTAGCGCCCTGGTCGCCTGCCCTGTAAAATCCCGGCCGGGGCGGCTTGGGGGATTGATGCGACTGACGTTGAATCTGAAGACGATCCTGATCGGCCTCGCGGTGCTCGCAGCGTCGTTCTTCATCAGCCTGAAGGCGATGGACCTCCTGTCGCCGCGCGCGACGAATTCGGCCCCGCCGGTCGCGCAATTGCCGCCGCTGCCGCCGGTGTCGAAGAGCTCCATCGTGATCGCCCCGGTCGCCATCGCGATCTCGGCGATCCGCGAGCAGGCCGAGAAGGCTGCGCCGCGCAATTTCGCGGGCAAGGCCGACAACCCGATCTCGCAGATCCTGGAGAACGCCGACAT
Source organism: Bradyrhizobium guangxiense (assembly GCF_004114915.1). Taxonomy (NCBI): domain Bacteria; kingdom Pseudomonadati; phylum Pseudomonadota; class Alphaproteobacteria; order Hyphomicrobiales; family Nitrobacteraceae; genus Bradyrhizobium; species Bradyrhizobium guangxiense. The sequence goes on from NZ_CP022219.1 coordinate 5,182,741, forward strand.
CGGCTGGACCGCGGCGCGCGGGCCGATGGCAGCGAGCGGCGACAAGGACGTGCTGACGATCTCGACGCCGCTCACCGGCAAGCTGAACGTGACGGGCTCGCTGTCCGCGAAAGCCACCGGCGCGCTCGGCGACGCGCTCGGCAGCGTGCTCGGCGGTGACGCAGCGAAACGGATCGGCGCGGTCAACATCAAGAATTTGAACGCCAGCGCAGAGATCAAGGGCAACGTGATCGTCACCTCGCGCCCGAAGCTTGCGGCCAACTGGCATTTGGAGCCCAATCTCGGCGCCCAGGTCAATCTCGGCGACACCAATCTCAACGTCTCCGGCGCCAAGATCAACGTGCCGGCGCAGGTCAAGCCGCTGATCGACAAGAATGTCGGCGAGCAGATCAACATCGTCTCCGAGCGCATTCGCAACGATCCCTCGCTGCGCGAGAATGCGAAGCTGCAATGGGCCAAGGCCTGCCGCTCGATCCCGTTGCAGGGCTCCGGCGCCTCGGCGGCGCTTCCGCCGCTCTGGCTCGAGATGAAGCCCATCCGCGCCATCGCCGCGCAGCCGCGTGTCGACGCGCAGGCCGTAACCCTGTTGCTGGGCCTGGAAGCGGAGACGCGCGTCACCTCGACGCAGACCAAGCCGGACTGCCCGTTCCCCGACAAGATCTCGATCGTGCCACCGACCGGCACCGGCGTGAACATCGGCGTGCCGATTGACGTGCCGTTCACCGAGATCAACAGGCTGATCGCCGCGCAGATGGTCGGCCGCACCTATCCCGAGGACGGCTCCGGCCCGGTCGACGTCACCGTGAAGAGCGCCAACGTGATCCCGTCGGGCGACCGACTGCTGATCTCGCTGCTGGTCCGCGCCAAGGAGAAGAAGAGCTGGTTCGGCCTCGGCGCCGAGGCGACCGTGCATATCTGGGGCCGGCCGGTGCTCGATCAGGCGCAACAGACGCTGCGGCTCACCGACATCCAGCTCGCGGTGGAATCCGAGGCGGCGTTCGGCCTCTTGGGCGCCGCGGCGCGCGCCGTAGTGCCGCAGATGCAGCAGGCGCTGCTTCAGAAGGCGACGCTCGACCTGAAGCCGATCGCCGCCAACGCGCGCGAGAAGATCGCCGCCGCGATCGCCGATTACCAGAAGAGCGAGGACGGCCTCAAGGTCGACGCCAGGATCGAGAGCCTGACGCTCGCCGATATCGCGTTCGACTCGAAGACGCTCCGCGTGGTCGCGGAAGCCGGCGGCTCGCTGAACGTGTATGTAAGCAAGCTCTCGGGGATGTAGTGCGCGCTCACCGCAAGCCTATCGCCGAGAGCTTTTCCCTCCGGCCATCCTTCGAGACGCCCGCCCGAGGCGGGCTCCTCAGGATGAGGACAGGAGTGCGCGGCAACACTTTGAACTGGCGTTCACGCCGATTAGCCTCATCCTGAGGACGCGCGTAAGCGCCGTCTCGAAGGACGAGGCGTGCGCAAGCTACCGCCGCGAGCGCATGCAATAGCCTATACTCGCGCGCCTCATCATGGCTTTCGCCGCTGGCATTCTCGCCGCAGGATGCTAGTCTCAAACGGCACGTAGGGGACAACGCGAGGACAACATGGAAGCCGGCATGGTCACGCCCGCGCCGGCATTGGTGCGCTTTTCCGGCATTCAGAAGACCTATGATGGCGAGCACCTCGTGGTGAAGAACCTCGATCTCGACATCAGGAAGGGCGAGTTCATCACCCTGCTCGGTCCGTCGGGCTCGGGCAAGACCACCACGCTGATGATGCTGGCCGGCTTCGAGGTTCCGACCCACGGCGAGATCTATCTCGCGGAGCGGCCGATCAAGAACATGCCACCGCACAAGCGCGACATCGGCATGGTGTTCCAGAACTATGCCCTGTTTCCGCACCTGACGATCGCCGAGAATATCGCCTTCCCGCTATCGGTTCGCAAGACCAGCAAGGCGGACGTGCAGGAGCGCGTCGCTGCGGCGTTGCGCATGATCAAGATGGAAAACCTGGCGCACCGGCGGCCCGGGCAGCTGTCCGGCGGGCAGCAGCAGCGCGTGGCGCTAGCCCGCGCGCTGGTCTTCAATCCGCAGCTCGTGCTGATGGACGAGCCGCTCGGCGCCCTCGACAAGCGTCTGCGCGAGCAGATGCAGCTGGAGATCAAGCAGCTGCACGAGACGATGGGCATCACCATCGTCTACGTCACCCACGATCAGAGCGAAGCGCTCACCATGTCGGACCGCATCGCCGTGTTCAACGACGGCATCGTGCAGCAGATCGACAGGCCCGATGCGCTGTACGAGCATCCGGTGAACAGCTTCGTTGCCCATTTCATCGGCGAGAACAACGTGCTGGCCGGCACCGTCGAGACGGTCGACAAGGACTATTGCCGGGTTGCGCTGGCCGGCGGCGGCACCGTGACCGCCCGGGCGGTCAACATATCGGGCGCGGGCGCATCGACGTCGCTGTCGGTGCGGCCGGAGCGGATCGCCATCGTCCCGGACGGCAGCTCCAGCGACGGGACGAACCGCCTGCCGGCGAAGGTGCAGAACACCATCTATCTCGGCGACCATGCGCTGGCCGTGCTCGACGTCGCCGGCAACGGAGAGTTCATGGTCAAGCTTCAGCCGGGCGCTCATGACAGCCTGAGCCATGGCAACCTAAGACCTGGCAGCCTAAGACCTGGCGCCCTAAGACCTGGCGCCCTAAGACCTGGCGAAAGCGTCTTCATCACTTTCCGCCCCGAGGATTGCCTCGCCCTCGATCCCGTCTGATCCAACGCAAGCGGTCCCGAGACAATCAACTCACGTAACTCACGAAGAAGGAACGAAGACCATGCTGAATCGCAAGATTGCTCTGGGTTTCGCCGCAGCGTTCAGTGCCAGCGCCGCGCTGGCGACGGTCGCAGAGGCGCGCGACCTCACAATCGTATCGTGGGGCGGCGCGTACCAGGATGCCCAGAAGAAGGTCTATTTCGAGCCCTTCAAGAAGGCATCCGGAGTTGCCATGAACGACGAGTCCTGGGACGGCGGCGTCGGCGTGCTGCGGGCCAAGGTGCAGGGCGGCGCAGCCACCTGGGACGTCGTTCAGGTCGAGAGCGACGAGCTCGCGGTCGGCTGCGAGGAAGGCCTGTTCGAGAAGCTGGACTATACCAAGATCGGCGGCGAGGCCGCCTACATTCCGCCGTCGGTCAACCCCTGCGGCGTCGGCGCGATCCTCTATGACTTCGTTCTCGGCTACGACAAGGACAAGCTGAAGGAGGCGCCCAAGGGCTGGGCCGACTTCTTCGACACCAAGAAGATTCCCGGCAAGCGCGCCCTGCGTCAGGGCCCGAAGACCACGCTGGAGATCGCGCTGATGGCAGACGGCGTCGCCCCCAAGGACGTCTACAAGGTGCTTGCGACCGACGAGGGCGTCGATCGCGCGTTCAAGAAGCTCGACACCATCAAGGGCGACATCGTCTGGTGGAAGGCCGGCGCCCAGCCGCCGCAACTGCTCGCCTCCGGCGAGGTGGCGATGACCTCGGTCTACAATGGCCGCATCGACACCGCGAACAAGAACGAGAAGAAGAACTTCGGCATGGTGTGGGACGGCGCGCTCTTCACCCTCGACAGCTGGGTCATCCTGAAGGGCAGCCCGAACAAGGACGCCGCCTACAAGTTCCTGGACTTCGTCGGCAAGGCGGAGAACCAGTCGAAACTGTCGGAGAACATCGCCTATGGCACTTCCAACAAGGATGCAGCCGGCAAGCTGCAGCCCGCCGTGCTGAAGGACCTGCCGACCGCGCCTGACAACATCAAGAATGCAGTCGAGATCAATGTCGGCTTCTGGCTCGAGAACATCGACCGCCTGACCGAACGCTTCAACAAATGGGCCGCGAAATAGCGCCGACTTACGGGAAGGATGCATGGCGGACAACTCGCCCGCGGCGCATCCTTCGAGACGCCCGCCTACGGCGGGCCCTCAGGATGAGGTCTGAGTCTGTGGCAGCGACTTTACAGGCAACGATGGCGATAAGCCTCATCCTGAGGAGACCGCGAAGCGGTCGTCTCGAAGGACGAGGCGCTTGCTCAGGCCGTTCCAACAGGCTTTCTCCATGACAGCAGCGCCCGCGATCGGCGCCGATGCCCAAACCGAGGTGCCGCTCAAGCGCCGATTGAGGCGTGCAGAGCGGACGCGCCAGGTCAAGGCATTGGCGCTGGTTCTGCCGCTTCTCGTCTTCCTGCTCTTCACCTTTGCCGGGCCGATCGCCGGCATGCTGTGGCGCGCGGTCGATGACAGGGAGGTGCGCCAAGTCCTGCCGCAAACCATCGCCGCTCTCGCCAGCTGGGATGGCAGGGACCTGCCGGACGAGAAGGCTTATGCGGCGCTGGCGGGCGACGTGCTGGCGGCGCGTGCCTCCGGCACCATCGCGATTGCGGCCAAGCGGCTGAACTACGCGCTGAACGGGTTCCGCACCATCCTGACCAGCACGGCCCGCAATCTGAAGGCGGCTCCGGAGCCCGGCACCGCCAAGGAGACGCTGGGCAAGATCAATCCGGCCTGGCGCGAACGCGTCACCTGGACCACGATCAAGGATGCCGGCGGCCCCATCACGAGCTTCTACCTTCTGGCGGCGCTCGACCTGACGCGAAACGTCGATGGCGCGATCGTCGCGGCGCCGCCGGACCAGGCCATCTATCGCGGCCTGTTCGCCCGCACCTTCATCATCAGCCTCAGCGTCACCGCCCTCTGCCTGATCCTCGGCTTCCCGGTCGCTTACCTCCTGGCGACGCTGCCGCCCGGCCGGTCGAACCTCTTGATGATCTTCGTCCTGCTGCCGTTCTGGACGTCGCTGCTGGTCCGCACCTGTGCCTGGATCGTGCTGTTGCAGAGCAAAGGCGTCGTCAACGACAGCCTGCACTGGCTCGGCATCATCGACGAGCCGCTGCGCCTGATCTACAACCGCTTCGGCGTCTGCGTGGCGATGACCCACGTTCTCCTGCCCTTCATGATCCTGCCGCTGTACAGCAGCATGAGGGCAATCTCGCCCGCTTACATGCGGGCCGCCGCCTCGCTCGGCGCGCCACCCCTCACCGCCTTCCTGCGGATCTACCTGCCGCAGACCCTGCCCGGCGTCGGTGCGGGAAGCCTGCTCGTCTTTATCCTGGCGCTCGGCTACTACATCACGCCGGCCCTCGTCGGCGGCGCCGCCGATCAGATGATCAGCTATTTCATCGCGCTCTACACCACCGAGACCGCCAATTGGGGCCTTGCTTCCGCGCTCGGCGCGGTGCTGCTGCTTGCCACCATTCTGTTGGCGCTCGTCTACGGCAGACTGGTGCAGGGCCAGCAGGTGACGGGAGGCATGAAGAATTGAGCGACAATTCCTCACTTCGCACGCCCAGCCAGCGCATCGCGTGGGCTGCGACCATCGTCATCTCGACGCTGGTGTTCATCTTCCTGATCGCGCCGATCCTGGCGATCATGCCGCTGTCCTTCAGCGCGGGCTCCTATTTGACCTATCCGCTGCCCGGCCTGTCGCTGCGCTGGTACGACGACTTCATCACTTCACCGCGCTGGATGAATTCGCTGAGGAACAGCGTGATCATTGGTGTCGCCTCGACCGCGCTGTCCATGGTGCTCGGCACGCTGGCCGCGCTGGGCCTTGCGCAGTGGAAGAGCCGGTTCAAGCCGCTCGTTCTTGCTTTCGTCTTGTCGCCGGTGGTCGTGCCCGGCGTCATCACCGCGGTCGGCCTCTATTTCTTCTTCGCGCCGATTGGCCTCACCGGCAGCTATCTCGGCCTGATCCTGGCTCACACCGCGCTGGCGACGCCCTTCGTGGTGATCACGGTCGGCGCGACGCTGCAAAGCTTCGACACCAATCTGGCGCGCGCCGCCGCCTCGCTCGGCGCCTCGCCGCTTGAGGCATTCCGCCGCGTGATCCTGCCGCTGATCCTGCCTGGGCTCGCCTCGGGCGCGCTGTTCGCCTTCGCCACCAGCTTCGACGAGGTGGTCATCGTGCTGTTCATGGCAGGTCCCGAGCAGCGCACCCTGCCGCGCGAAATGTTCAGCGGCATCCGCGAGAACATCAGCCCGACCATCACGGCCGCAGCGGTGATCCTGACGACGGTGTCGGTCATCCTCCTCGCCACCATGGAAGGCCTGCGCCGGCGCAACGAACGGCTCAAGGGCGGTGGCTGAGCGGCGCTCTTTCTCTTCCTACTCCCCTTGTGGGAGAAGGAAGAAGGAACACCGCCCGTCCCTTCTGTTTTTGCATTCTACTACGGCGCGGATTGCTTAGCTGCGGCCGCCGATAACCGTTAGAACGTCCCTGCAACAACGCCCAAACAACAACACACAGGGAGCAACAACCATGCAAAAACTCATCGCCGCCGTCGCGGCCGGCCTCGCTTTCGCCGCCACGACAGCCGCGGCGCAGGCGCAGATCTCCGACGACGTCGTCAAGATCGGCGTGCTGACGGACATGTCGAGCCTCTATGCGGACGCGACCGGCAAGGGCTCGCTCGCCGCCGTCGAGATGGCGGTTGCCGATTACGGCGCCAAGGTCGCGGGCAAGCCCGTGCAGGTGGTCGCCGCCGACCATCAGAACAAGCCCGACGTCGGCGTCAACATCGCCCGCAACTGGTACGACAACGACAAGGTCGACGCGATCTTCGACGTGCCGACATCGTCGGTGGCCCTGCCGGTCTCGGCGCTGACGCGCGAGAAGAACAAGATCAACATCAATTCGGGCGGCGGCTCCTCCGACATCACCGGGGCACAATGTTCGCCGAACACGGTGCACTGGACCTACGACACCTACGCGCTGTCGAACGTCGCCGGCAAGGCAATGGTGAAGCGCGGCGAGGATTCCTGGTTCTTCGTCACCGCCGACTACGCCTTCGGCATGGCGCTGCAGCGCGACGCCGCCAACGTGGTCAAGGAGAGCGGCGGCAAGGTGCTCGGCGAGGTCCGCCATCCCCTCAACTCGTCGGACTTCTCCTCCTTCCTGCTGCAGGCCCAGGCTTCGAAGGCCAAGGTGGTCGCATTGGCGAATGCCGGCGGCGACACCACCAACGCGCTGAAGCAGGCGGCCGAGTTCGGTCTGACCCAGGGCGGCCAGAAGATGATCGCGCTGCTGCAGGAGATCACCGACACGCATTCGCTCGGCATCAAGGCGACGCAAGGCCTGATCGTCACCGACGCCTTCTACTGGGACATGAACGAGGAGACCCGCGCCTTCTCCAAGCGTTTCAACGAGAAGGTCGGGCACATGCCGACCATGATCCAGGCCGGCCTCTATTCGGCGACCATGCACTATCTGAAGGCGATCGACGCCATCAAGACCGACGAGGCGCCGAAGGTGATGGCGCAGATGCGCGCGACGCCGGTCAACGACTTCTTCGCCAAGAACGGCAAGATCCGCATCGACGGCCGCATGGTCCACGACATGTATCTGTTCGAGGTCAAGAAGCCCGAGGAGTCCAAGGGCGAGTGGGACCTCTACAAGCTGATCGCCACCGTGGCCGGCGACGAGGCCTTCCGTCCGCTCGACAAGGGCGGCTGCCCGCTGGTGACGCACTGAAGGACTTCGCCCTCTCCCGCAAGCGAAGCGAGGTGGACGAAGACACGACAGCGCGCCCAGTGAAAACCGGGCGCGCTTCGTTTAGGCCGTCAGTCGAGCCGCATTACTCCGAGTACTTGAACTCGGGCATGTTCTTGAGCTCATCCTTGCTCGCATTGAACACGGCGTGGTCCGGATACCATTTCGAGGTGGACGACGTCGTGGTCGCAGCAGGCCTGTTGTCGGTTCCGGTCGCAGCGCCAGTCGTGGTGCTAGCGGCGGGCTTGGCGCCCGGATTCGTGCCGGTGCCGGTGTAGGCCACGGCCTCGTTGACGAACTTCAACTTCTCATAGGGCACGGCGACCAGATGCTCGCCCATGCCGAGGAAGCCGCCGACGCCGATCACGGCAATCTTGACGGCGCCGCTCTTGTCCATCAGCAGGTCGTTGATCGAACCGATGTTCTCGTTAGCCTCGTTGTAGACCTTCACGCCGGACATCTTCGAGGCGCGCCACTGGCCGGACGCGGTCGTGGTCGTCGTTGCCGCGGTGGTTGCCGAAGGTGCCGCCTTGTCGGTGGTGGCGCTCGGCGATTGCGCGAACGCAACCGTTGCAAGAAGTGCCGTGCCGGCGAGGCCGGCGGCGATCGATTTCGTCAGCATGTTGTCCTCTCCTTCACAAGAAACTCGTGTTGAGAAAACAGCGCTGATCACACGCAGTTCCGAGCGCGCCGCAATTTCGTCGCGCGATGCGCGAACTGCAGGGACTGTTCCTGTGTCACCTAGGAACATTTTGCAACGCACGGTTCCCCGCCGACGATGATGCGCCCGAGCGACCACGGATGCTCGCCGACATCGCCCGCACGTTTCCGAAGGCTGGCGGCCGGCTGTCGCTGCACGCCCGCGAGCCGCATGGACTGATCGTGCGGATGCTATTGCCGCTCGGGCAGCAGCCGCGCCTGGCGGCCTAGATTTCTTTTGGCTCGGCGCCTCAGGCCGCGAGCGGCGGATGCTCGATCGCGTGCTCGTCGAAGATGGCCACCGCCTCGAAGCGGTAGTTGCAGGCGTGGCAGGGCCAGAGATAGGAGACGCGCCCCTCGCCCGGCTCGATCCAGTCGGGCTGCGGGATCGGCGTGCCGCATTGGGCACATGGGTTGTCTCTGGGGATGTCGCCGGTGTGTGCAGTGACCAGGCTGGCTTTTGTCATGGCACCTCTCCCGATTTGCAGCGCTTGCATACTCGCTTTCGCGCGCCGGCGCGAATAGACAGGCGTGCTGTCGCGAGCGGAGGTCATCCGCCTCGACAGCCCAATTACGCCGGCTTTGCGTCGTAACGGCGGCACGGCACCGCAAAAACGTCAGCGGCGGCGTTTGGCCACATCATCGCCGTGTTCGGGCTGCTTAAGGCGGCTGGGCGCAGGCTACTGACGGGACATCTGATGAAGATTTTACGCATTGCCGCGTTGCTCGCGGCCGGATTGACATTGCCCCAAGCCGCCATGGCCGGCGAAGCCGACTATGCCGAGATGGTTGCCGCCCATGCCCGCGCCAACGGCGTGCCGGAAGCGCTGGTGCACCGCGTCATCATGCGCGAGAGCCGTTATCAGCCGCATCTCGTCGGCCGTGGCGGCACCATCGGGCTGATGCAGATCAAGCTCGCGACCGCCCGCGGCGTCGGCTACACCGGCGATGCCGCGGGATTACGCGATCCCAACACCAATCTCACCTATGCCGTGAAATACCTTGCCGGCGCCTATCGCGCCGCCAATGGCGACCACGCCAAAGCCGTGCGTTATTTCGCGGGCGGCTATTACTACGCCGCAAAGCGCCAGCGGCAGGAGGCCGTGCAGCTCGCCAGCATGGGCGAGTCCAATATGGGCCAGCCCTGGCTGGAGCCGAACGGCAATCCGCAGCCGATGTTCGGCGCCTCGACGCACAGGAAGATGGCGCAAGGCGTGCGCAACGCACGGGCGCAGGTTCCGCACTAACCACCGTCATTCCGGGTCGACGCGTCAGCGTCGAGCCCGGAATCTCGAGATTCCGGGCTCGATGCTTCGCATCGCCCCGGAATGACAGCCCTGTGGCAACACGCGTTGACCATCCCGCCCCACTGGCATACATTGGACGCGTTCCGAGGGGTGCTCCGAGGAGGAGCTGAGATACCGCTAAATGGGCAATTCGGCCAACACCGGCTGCTCAAGACCGCGGTGACCCTTTGAACCTGATCCGGGTCATGCCGGCGAAGGGACAGGGATGTTGCAAACCACGAAGCGACCGGATTCTCCGGTATCCATCATCGGCGCAGGCATTGCGGGCGCCTGGCAGGCTCTGCTGTTCGCACAGGCCGGTCATGCCGTGACCTTGCACGAGCGCGGTGACGAGGCGATGACGGACGCCACCAGCCATTGGGCCGGCGGCATGCTCGCGCCCTATTGCGAGGCCGAGGTCGCCGAACCCATCATCTCCAGGCTCGGGCTGCGCTCCCTCGACATCTGGCGGCGCGAGCTGCCCGACACGCCGTTCAACGGCTCCCTCGTCGTCGCCCATCCGCGCGAGCGCAACGATTTCGAGCGCTTTGCCCGCATGACCGAAGACCACCGCCGGCTCGACGCCGCCGGCCTTGCTGCGCTCGAGCCGTCGCTGGAGGGCCGCTTCCGCGATGCGCTGTTCTTCCCGGCCGAGGGCCATGTCGAGCCGCGCCGCGTGCTGCCGCAGCTGCACGAGCGCATCCGCGCCGCCGGCGGCACCATCAAGTTCAGCAGCGACGTCACCGTAGGGGATCTCGCAAAGGATCCTGATGGCATCGTGATCGACTGCCGCGGCATCAGTGCCCGTGACGAGCAGCCCGAGCTTCGCGGCGTCAAGGGCGAGATGATCCTGATCGAGACGGCCGAGGTGCAACTGGCGCGCCCGGTGCGGCTGATGCATCCGCGCTGGCCGCTCTACGTGATCCCGCGCGAGAACAATCTGTTCATGCTGGGCGCGACCTCGATCGAAGCCGAGGACACCGGCGTCAGCGTCCGCTCGGCGCTGGAGCTGCTGGGCACCGCCTACACCGTGCATCCCGCTTTCGGTGAAGCCCGCATCGTCGAGTTCGGCTCCGGGCTTCGTCCCGCTTTTCCCGACAATCTGCCCCGCATCGGCATTCGCGGCCGCAGGATCACCGTCAACGGGCTCTACCGGCACGGCTTCCTGATCGCCCCCGCACTCGCCGAGCTGACGCTCGCCTATGTCGAGCGCGGCCAGATCGACAACGAGGTGATGCAATGCGGGTGATCGTCCAATGCTTCTGATCATCAACGGCGAGCAGCGCGAGGTGAACGCGGCCAGCGTCGATGCGCTGCTCGCCGAGCTCGACTACGAGGGCACCCATTTCGCGATCGCGCTCAACTACGACGTCGTGCCGAAAAGCCGCTGGGCCGAGACGAGCCTGAAGGCCGGCGACGAGATCGAGATCATCACGCCGCGGCAGGGAGGGTGAATGGAATGCGACCCTCTCTTCGCGACGACGGCTCTATTGGCCCGTCATTCCGGGGCACGCGAAGCGTGAACCCGGAATCTCGCGCCACAACTTCGAGATTCCGGATCGGTCCGCGTTCCGCGGCCCGTCGGGAATGACGGGGAATCCAACATGGTGAGCTTCTACGGCAAATCCTTCGCCTCGCGGCTGCTGATCGGCAGCGCGCTCTATCCCTCGCCTGCGATCATGCAGGAAGCGATCCGCGCCTCCGGCGCGAGCATCGTCACGGTGTCGCTGCGGCGCGAATCCGCCGGCGGCAAGACCGGCGATGCGTTCTGGAAGCTGATCCGCGAGCTCGACGTCACCGTGCTGCCGAACCCCGCCGGCTGCCGCACCGTGCGCGAGGCGGTCACCACCGCCAAGCTCGCGCGGGAATTGTTCGGCACCAGCTGGATCAAGCTCGAGGTCATCGCCGACAACGACACGCTGCAGCCCGACGTCGTCGGCCTGGTCGAAGCCGCCACCATCCTGATCAAGGACGGCTTTGAAGTGTTCCCCTATTGCACCGAGGATCTCTCGGTCGCGAGCCGCCTGGTCGAAACGGGGTGCAAGGTGGTGATGCCGTGGGCGGCGCCCATCGGCAGCGCAAAAGGCATCACCAATCGCGATGCGCTGAAGCTGCTGCGCGATCGGCTGCCCGACATCACGCTGGTGGTCGACGCCGGCCTCGGCGCACCCAGCCACGCGGCGCAGGCGCTGGAGCTCGGCTTTGATGCCGTGCTGCTCAACACCGCAATCGCAAAAGCCGCCGATCCCGTCGCGATGGCCAAGGCCTTCCGCCTCGGCTGCGAGGCCGGCCGCACCGCTTATGAAGCCGGGCTGATGAACGCCCGCGACTTCGCTTCCCCCTCCACCCCTGTCGTTGGGACCCCGTTCTGGCATGCCGTATCCTGATCGCTTCTATCCCGTCGTCGACAGCCTGAACTGGGTCGAGCGCCTGACCAAGCTCGGCGTCGGCACCATCCAGCTGCGCGCGAAAGAGCTCAACGACGCTGACGCGCTGCAGATCGTCAGCGACGCGCTGGCGATCACCAAGGACACGCAGGCCAAGCTGGTCGTGAACGACTATTGGCGTGCCGCGATCGTTGCCGGTGCAAAATATCTGCATCTCGGCCAGGAGGATTTGGCCGAAGCCGACCTCCAGGCGATCCGCGAGGCCGGCCTCAAGCTCGGCATCTCCACCCATGACGACGCGGAGCTTGAAACTGCGCTCGCCGCCAAACCCGACTACGTCGCGCTCGGCCCGATCTTCTTCACCACGCTGAAATCGATGCGCTTCGAGCCGCAGGGCATTCCGAAGATCACGGAATGGAAGCAGCGCGTGGGCACCATCCCGCTGGTCGCCATCGGCGGCATCAAGTTCGAGCACGCCGCGGAGATCTTTGCCGCGGGCGCGGATTCCATCGCGGTGGTGTCCGATGTGACACAAAACGCCGACCCCGACGCCCGCGTGCGGCAATGGCTCGGCCAGTCGAAGGAGGCGGCGTGATGCACATGACACCCTGTTCATCCCGTCACCCTGAGGTGGCCGCTTCTTCAGCGGCCCTCGAAGGGCGACGGCCCGGCTCGTTCATCCTTCGAGGCTCGCTCCGCGAGCACCTCAGGATGACGAGATCGAACACCGCCAACCAGAATTAAACCGGAGGATCCCATGAACATCCGCTCCAACCCCGATAAGACCGTTCCCGCCGTCACCACCGGTCCGCTGCCCTCCTCGCGCAAGATCTTCGCGACCCCCGATGCTGCGCCCGACATCCGCGTGCCCCTGCGCGAGATCATCCTGTCCGAAGGCGCCGGCGAGCCTAACCTGCCGGTCTACGACACCTCGGGCCCCTACACCGACCCGTCCGTCACCATCGACGTCAACGCCGGCCTGGCCCGCAATCGCAAGCAATGGGTGCTGGAGCGCGGCGGCGTCGAGGAATATGAGGGCCGCCAGATCAAGCCGGAGGACAATGGCAGCGTCTCCACCGACAAGGCCGCGCGCGCCTTCAGCGCCTATCACAAGCCGCTGCGCGGCCTCGACGGCCACAAGATCACGCAGCTCGAATTCGCCCGCGCCGGCATCATCACCAAGGAGATGATCTATGTCGCCGCCCGCGAGAATCTTGGTCGCAAGCAGCAGCTCGAGCGCGCCGAGGCCGCCCTCGCCGACGGCGAAAGCTTCGGCGCCTCGGTGCCAGCCTTCATCACGCCGGAATTCGTTCGCGACGAGATCGCGCGCGGCCGCGCCATCATCCCCTCCAACATCAACCACAGCGAACTCGAGCCGATGATCATCGGCCGCAACTTCCTGACCAAGATCAACGCCAACATCGGCAACTCGGCGGTGACTTCCTCGGTCGAGGAAGAGGTCGAGAAGATGGTGTGGGCGATCCGTTGGGGCGCCGACACCGTGATGGACCTCTCGACGGGGCGCAACATCCACACCACGCGTGAGTGGATCCTTCGCAACTCGCCGGTGCCGATCGGCACCGTGCCGATCTACCAGGCGCTCGAGAAGTGCAACGGCGATCCGGTGGCGCTCACCTGGGAGCTCTACAAGGACACGCTGATCGAGCAGTGCGAGCAGGGCGTCGACTATTTCACCATCCACGCCGGCGTGCGCCTGCAATACATCCACCTCACCGCCAACCGCGTCACCGGCATCGTCTCCAGAGGCGGCTCGATCATGGCGAAGTGGTGCCTGGCGCATCACAAGGAGAGCTTCCTCTATACGCATTTCGACGAGATCTGCGACCTCATGCGCAAGTATGACGTCTCGTTCTCGCTCGGCGACGGCCTGCGTCCCGGCTCGATCGCCGACGCCAACGATCGCGCGCAGTTTGCCGAGCTCGAAACGCTTGGCGAACTGACAAAAATCGCGTGGGACAAGGGCTGCCAGGTCATGATCGAGGGCCCCGGCCACGTGCCGATGCACAAGATCAAGATCAACATGGACAAGCAGCTCAAGGAATGCGGCGAGGCGCCGTTCTATACGCTTGGACCGCTGACCACCGACATCGCGCCGGGCTATGACCACATCACCTCAGGCATTGGCGCTGCCATGATCGGCTGGTTCGGCTGCGCCATGCTCTGCTACGTCACGCCGAAGGAGCATCTCGGCCTGCCCGATCGCAACGACGTCAAGACCGGCGTCGTCACCTACAAGATCGCCGCCCACGCCGCCGACCTCGCCAAGGGCCACCCCGCCGCGCAACTGCGCGACGACGCCCTCTCCCGCGCCCGGTTCGAATTCCGCTGGACCGACCAGTTCAATCTCGGCCTCGATCCGGACACCGCAAAGAGCTTCCACGACGAGACCCTGCCGAAGGAAGCCCACAAGGTCGCCCATTTCTGCTCGATGTGCGGCCCGAAATTCTGCTCGATGAAGATCACGCAGGACGTGCGGGATTACGCGGCGACGCTGAACGATCCGAACAGCGTCGGCATGTCGATGGCCGGTACCGCTGAAGACGGCATGGCCAGGATGAGCGCGAAGTTCAAGGAGATGGGCGAGAGCTTGTATCTGGATGCGGAGAAGGTGAAGGAGAGCAACCGAGTGTTGTGAGGGGCGACCTCGCGCTTCCATAGCCGCATCGTGAGACGATGTAAGAGGCCGGGCGAAAGTCTGGCCTCTTTCAATTTGGCACGGCATCGATCAAACAAGATGCTAGCAACATGCGGCCAGTGATCAGCATTGGCTACGCCGATCTTGGTACTCTTGCCCTGTGAGGTCCTCCGGATCTCGATCTCCGATTGCAAGTGACCAGCTCGTTCTCTGGATGACAGGATCATTTTGGCGACCGCCGAGGAACCACCAGGACCTGAACTCCGGATTATCGTAGATGGATATCGCTCCGCTCATGCGGGCTACAGCCGCGGATAATTGACTTGCCCGACATCCTCCCCCCCCGCCTCCCCGACCAGCTCCGTCCCGACCTCCGCCTCGTCTTCGTCGGCACCGCCGCCTCGACGCGCTCGGCCGAGCTCGGCCACTACTACGCCCATCCCGGCAATCGCTTCTGGCGTGCGATCCATGAGGCCGGGATCACGCCGCGGCGCTATCAGCCAAGCGAGTTTGCAGCGCTGATCGATCTCGGGATCGGCTTCACCGATCTCTGCAAGACGGGCGCCGGGATGGATCACCAGATCGCGGCGGAGGCGATCGACGTGGCGGGGTTCAGGGCGAAGATCGACAAGTACCGGCCGCGGACGATTGCGTTCACGAGCAAGAAGGCGGCGAGCTTGTTTTACGGCGGGCCGTCAGCTGCGATTGCGCTGGGGCGGCAGGCGCGGGATCAAAGCCTGCCGGAGATTTTCGTGCTGCCGTCACCGTCGGGTGCGGCCTCCGGGCATTGGACGCTGGAGCCGTGGCGCGAGCTGGCGGCGTGGATCGCCGCGCTGGAGGTTCAACAACCACGGACCTCATCCTGAGGAGACCGCGAAGCGGTCGTCTCGAAGGATGGCTGCGAGCGAGGTGCGGGCCTTTCATGGTTCGAGACGGCGCTTCGCGCCTCCTCACCATGAGGATTGGGTAGCTCCGCCGCGGATGCCGAGCGATGGGCTTCGCTACGCTCCACCCATCCTACTGGCAAAGCAAATAGGCTGTCGGAATCCGCACTCGTCCTTCGTCCTCGGGCTACAAAGCACGATCAACCCGGAGCCCGACATGCCTCCCACCATCACCGCCTTCGAAACCTCGCCCGACCGCGGCAAGGGCCACGCGCGCGACATGCGCGTGCGCTGGGCGCTGGAGGAGGTCGGCCAGCCTTACGACGTTCGACTCGTCTCGTTCGCCGCGATGAAAGAGCCGGCGCATGTTGCGCTGCATCCGTTCGGGCAGATCCCGACCTATGAGGATGGCGATCTCGTGCTGTTCGAGTCCGGCGCTATCGTGTTCCATATCGCCGAACGCCACGACGGCCTGCTGCCGAAGCATGCCGATGCGCGAAGCCGCGCCATCGCGTGGATGTTCGCCGCGCTGAGCACGGTCGAGCCACCGATCGTCGAGCTCACCATGGCGATGCTGTTCGAGCGCGACAGGAGCTGGTACGCGGAGCGCCTGCCGATGCTGCAGGACCGCGTCCGGACCAGGCTCGGCGAATTGTCCCGCCGCCTCGGCAAAGCCGACTGGCTCGATGGTGCGTTCAGCGCCGGCGATCTGATGATGATGACGGTGCTGCGGCGGCTGAACACGTCAGGCCTGCTCGACGAATATCCTGAAATTGCCGCGTATCTCTCGCGCGGCGATGCGCGGCCGGCGTTCCGGCGGGCGTTCGAGGCGCAGCTTGCGGTGTTTACCGCGGCGTCCCGTTCGTAGGGGTGGGCAAAGCGAAGCGTGCCCACGACCTGTCTCTATCACTGACGAACGGTGGGCACGGCGCTTTCCGCGCCTTTGCCCTCCCTACGGCACCGTCTTTTACCGCATCGTGATCGCAAGCCCGCTCAAGTCCGCGTTCGCCATCAGGCCGACCTGCGTGCCGGTCAGCTCCAGGACCGCGCCCTTCTGGTTGGTCAGCACGATGGCGCGGGCGCCGGCGCCGACGGCAAGGCCTGCACCTGCGGCGCCGTAGACCCCGGCGACGTCGGAGGGGCGGTTGATGTTGCTGACGCGGCCGCGCAGCACGGTCTTGGAGCCGCCGAACACGAGGCCGTAGTCGAGGCCGCCGGTGGAGAGCCCGTAAGTGCGGCCGCGGAAGTTGAGCACGCCGCTCCCACCGGAGCCGCCGATGATCCAGCCCGCCTTGTAGATCGTCAGCGTCACGAAGCCGCTGTCGGCCTGCGCCGCGGTCGAGAGTCCGGCCAGAGCGGCGATGGCGACCAGCGCGGCGCGAAAGGTGGATGCAAGCTTCATGGGGGTCTCCGAAGGGCTATTTTTCAAAGGTGGAATCGAATCAGGCGCAGCGAATCTACCTGATCGATCGGGGCGGCAACATGATGGGCGTAGGAGGGACGCGGTCTGCGGCCACGCACTCAACTGTCATCGCCCGGTTCAACCGGGCGATCCAGTACGCCGAGACGTTTGTGATTGAGCCGAGAAGCCACGGTGTACTGGATGCCCCGGTCACGCCGGGCATGACAGCGGGGTTTGGGGCGGCAGGACGGACCAACTTCCATCATGCCATTCTGCCCTTGATTTGCCCGACGATGCAAACCTTCATTTCGCTGTTCCCGAATTTCAGAAAAATCCAACGATTTCCGCCTGATGCCTACTGTGCATGGGGTTGTTTTCGCATTTTTCGTTTTGAGCGTGCCGCCCCTGCCGCTACGCTCCAGCGTCAGCCACCGCCCTCGAGGTGATCCCATGCCGATCCAGCACTTCGCGCCCCCACCGCACGTCAAGGCGCCGCCGCTGTCCTTTGCGACGCGCGTCGGTGATCTCCTGTTCGTCTCCGGCATTCCCGGCTTCGATGCCAATGGCGCGCTGCCCGATGGCTTCGAGGCGCAGTTCGCCAATGTCGTCGTCAACATCAAGCGCGTGCTGGGCGAGGCCGGCGCCGGTATCAGTGACCTCGCCAAGGTCAACGTGCTGCTGACCCGCGCCTCCGATGTCGCCGCCATGAATGCGCTCTATGCCGGCGCCTTCGGCCCGCCGCCTTATCCTGCGCGCACCACTTGCGTGGTGCAGGCCCTGCCCGATCCGAAAATGCTGATCGAGATCGAGGCGGTGGCGTCGCTGGCGAGGTGAGCCGCCGCGGCTGTGGCTTGTCGGGCACGCGGCCAAACCAAATGCATGGGGAACAGCTGACATGTCCGTGAAAGGCGGCTCCCCGGCTTGCCAAGGACTTGCCAAGGACCTGCTTTTCCCGCACGAATTTTTCCATTCCTTTCGTCCCATCAGGAGATATGACATGCGTCGCGTTCTCGCGCTTTGTGCCGTTGCCGGCATCGCCACCTCCGTCTTCGCCGTGCCGGCCTTGGCCAAGGTCGGCTATTACGTGATCCGCTGGGACAACACCGGCATCTGCCAGGTCTGGAACGAGAACCTGCAGTAAAAGCCGTTCCAGATCGGGGTGTCGACCTACAAGGTGGTCAGCAAGCCGGTCCCGACCTTCCAAGAGGCGTCCGACCTGCAGATCAAGATGCGCGCCGAGCGCCGCTGCACGCTGTAGGCTTTTCGCGACAGAAGCGGATTTCGAGGGCGGATCGCGCGAGCGGTCCGCCCTCTTCTTTTTTGCAGGCCCCACCTTGTGCGGCTGAAATCCGGCCACTGCCCGCGCGCTGTTTGAACCTCGGCAGCGCACGGAACTACTCACATCTTGTCCGCGGCGTATCGCGAAAAGCGTCCGGCACCAGTCCTCCCCGTCATTGCCGGGAGGCGCATCACATCATTCAATTTGAGGAGCCGATCATGCGTCGTATTTCCGTGCTGTGCGCTGCCGCCGGTCTTGCCGTCACCGCGTTCGTCGCCGCGAGCCCTGCGGAGGCCAGCTATCACCTGATCCGCTGGCAGGACACCGGCTTCTGCCAGATCTGGGACGAGAGCATCCCGACGACGCCGTGGCCGGCCGGCTATCATCGCGCCAGCGCCACCGTGCCGACCTTCATCGACGCACTCGCGATGAAGGATGCCGCACTGAAGAACGGTCACTGCAGCTGGTAGGATTTCGATCGGCGGGCGAACAACCGGGCAAGGATCCCGCATCCTTGCCCGGCTGCTTTTCGGGGGCCTGAAACTCTCACGCGTCCTTGTGCGCGCCGGGATGGATCAGGACGTCGCGCGCGGCGGCGAGGTCGATGAAGGCTTGGGCGCTGCCGCCCTGGTCGGGATGCATGCCCTTGGCCGCGCGGCGATAGGCCTGGTTGATGTCCTCGCAGGTGAGCTGCACCGCAAGCGGCAGGCCGAGCATCTTGCGGGCGCGATCCTCGCTGGACAACTGTTTCGGCATGGCGTTGCGGCGACCGAAGCGCGGCGCGGTCAGGTCGTGGACCACATCGAGCACCACGCCGAGACGGCGCTGCGCCGCCAGCGCGACGCCGCGATCGTCATTGTCGACCGCCTGTCGCAGCACCGGAAGCGCCTGCTCGGCAGCCTGGCGCAGCGTGACATCCGGGCTCATCCGCGCGATCTCGGCCACGAGCCGGCCCGCCTCGGCCCAATCGGCCGATTGCGCCGACCGCAGGCGTTCAAGGGCTGGTTTCCAGGAGTCGAGCCGTTCCATCATGCGCGTAACGTTTAGCAATCAAGATCAGTATGCCAAGCCTGCCGTTTCCGACCCCTTAATTTCGAGTTAGCGTTTCGTGAAACTTCGAAAAAAAATCGGGAGGAAAATCTCATGGCATTGCTCGCAAACCACATCGCCGTCATCACCGGGGCCGGTTCCGGCATCGGCCGCGCGATCGCCGCCGGCTATGCGCGGGAAGGCGCGCAGGTCGTGCTGCTCGACGTCAACGCCGAGACCGCCGCGGAGGCCGCCCGCGAGATCCGGGCATCGGGCGGCGGGGCCGAGAGCTTTGCGCTCGACGTGACCCGGCGCGAGGATTGCTTCGCGCTCGCAAAGCAGGTCGAAGACAAGGTTGGGCAGGTCTCGATCCTCGTCAACAATGCCGGCATCCCCCGCCGCAACGCCTTCACCGCGGAGACCGAGACGGTGGCGAAGGATTGGAACGACATCATCTCGCTCAACCTCAACGGCGTCTTCAACATGACGCAGGCCTTCCTCGCTCCCTTGCGCGCGAGCAAAGGCCGCATCGTCAATATCGGCTCGATCCAGTCCTTCGTGCATCTGCGCACGCCGAGCTCGGCGGCCTATACGACCTCGAAGCACGGCGTGCTCGGTTTCACCAAGGCGCTCGCAGTGGAGCTCGGCAAGGAAGGCGTGCGCGTCAACGCGATCGGGCCGGGCTTCATCGAGACCAACATCAACGCCAATGTGCGCGCGACCAATCCGGCGCTGGTGCAGGCCTTCGTCGACCACACGCCGCTGGCGCGCACCGGCAAGCCCGAGGACATCGTCGGACCCGCGATCTTCCTCGCGTCGGATCTATCGGCCTATGTCACGGGAACGATCGTGATGGTGGACGGCGGCTATCGGACTGTGTGAGGGAGCGAGATAGTCCCGCATCACGATGCATCTCGCGCCAAACGCGGCGGCTTCGCGGCATTCCTGAGGTCATCTGGTGCGGCGCCCCGCAATTAACCCTTCATTAACCAAACCCGCCCACCGTAGATCTACGGCTTGGGGGTCGTTTGTTCTCGATCCGCTTCCAACGATGGAAGCGGGCGTTGATCGGGGAGTGTGTTGATGACCACTGTTCATGTCGCTGCGTCCGGGCCGGACGCACAATTTCTTGCCCCTCACCAGATCGTTCCGCTTCTGATTGGCGCCACTGTCGACGAGGTCGAGCGCGAGCTCGTGCTCCAGACGCTCGCGCGCTGCGACGGCAACCGCACCCGCGCCTCGCGCGTGCTCGGCCTGTCGGTGCGCACGCTGCGCAACAAGATCAAGCTCTACGCCGCCTCCGGCATCGACGTGCCCGCCTATCAGGATTAGCGCGTCAGCACGCGCCGGCGGATCAGTCCGCCGGCGATGACCGCGAGCGCGATCATCGCGACCGAGCCGGCGATCAATTCGATCGCACGGAGGAAGAAGGCCGTCATGACAGCCCATGACGGTTGCGGCTCCTCGGCGAATGCGACCGGCACGATGTGCGGCACCAGCAGGTGAGCGAGGCCGATTGCTGCCACCAGGACCGCGGTGAACAGGCAAAAGACTTTCCACGCCGCGCGCATCGGTCGCTCCTCGCAAGGGGTGTGGCCGCGTGCGATCGGTGACACGGCGTCTCGCGCCGCGGATTGATGTTGATCAAGCCTGGCACGATGCGGGGCAGAATTGCTGCTGTCGTCAAACGCCGCTAAGTAGCTTGCTTCGGGTCAAGGGAGCGACGGCGTGGCAGACGATCAGGGACGACGGCAGGGACCTCAAGGACCGCGCGGACGGCAGGGCGAACCGGGGAGACCGGGTCCGCAGGGACACCCGGGCCGTCGCGGCCCGGACGGCGCGCGCGGCAAGCCCGGCCCGCAGGGCAAGCCGGGGCCGATCGGAAAGGCGGGACCTCAGGGCAAACCCGGTCCGCAAGGCAAACAGGGCGAAGCGGGCCCGCGAGGGCCAGCCGGCGCGCAGGGTGCTGCCGGGCCGCAGGGGCCTGCGGGGCCGCAAGGCCCGCGCGGCGAGCCGGGACCCGCCGGCCAATTGCCCTCGATCGAGCAGGTGCTGCCGTGGCTCGAGCAATTGTTCGACGCCTGGGACGAGCGCCGCCGCCAACGCGAGCGCGAAGCCGCCGAGCGCGAAGCGCTGGAGGCCGCCGTGCAGGAGCCCGATGAGGTCGACGACGACATCGACGCCGGCGAAGGCGACGAGCACAGGAAGAAGAAGAAAAAGAAGAAGCACCGGGATTAGCAGCCTGCTCGTGCCCCGGCTCATCTGACCAAGATCTCAGCACGCTATTCCTGAGTCCCGGTTCAGGACGTCGCCGATGAATCGTCTTTGCCCCGCAGCATGCCCATGCGCTCGAACTGCCAGCGCATGGCGCGATACCAGAGATAGCCGACCACCGCGCCGCACAGGGCCAGGATGATTACGTTTGCGCTCGAGAACGAGCCGCTCCACCACATCATCCACGCAGTCCATAGCAGGGTGAACACGATGGCACCTGCTTTGAGAGGAAGAAGGGGGCGGCTCATGGTCGTGCTCCGGGCTATCAAAACCCCGGCAGACATCATTGCAGGGTGAGGCGCTCCATACCGTGAGCCAGGTCACGGAACGAGCTGCCAGAGCCCACTAACCGAAGCGCAGCCGCGAGCGCTCCCTGGCCCTTTCCGCCTCGACCTCGCGATCGCGCGCCGGCGCGTGGGTGTGTAGCGAGGTCAAGAGTTTTCGCGCAGCGTCCGAGACCTCCGCAACCGCGCGATCGAAGGCGGCCTCATTGGCCTGGGACGGCTTGTTGAAGCCGGACAGCTTTCGCACGAACTGGAGCGCGCTGGCGTGGATCTCGTCCTCCGTCGCCGGCGGCTCGAAGTTGAACAGCGTCTTGATGCTGCGGCACATGCGGTCTCTCCCGAGTTTTCATAACGACGATCGGCCGAGGTGAAATCCTACAACCTTCCCCCTACTTCTGCTAAGTTCCGCCCCAACGCGGCCGCTGACGACGAGCCGCAATGGGGAGGCAAACATGAAGCTGCTTTGCACGGCGCTGTCGGCCGTCATGCTGTCGTTTTCGATATCGGCGATGGCTGCCGACTACCCCACTCCCAAGCAAGGCGACTGGATCGCCAAAGACTTCAAGTTCCACACCGGCGAAACCATGCCGGAATTGAAATTGCACTACACCACACTCGGCGAGCCATCAGGTCAACCAGTGCTGGTGCTGCATGGAACGGGCGGCTCGGGCGCCAGCATGCTGGGGCCGTCCTTTGCCGGCGAACTGTTCGGCGCGGGGCAGCCGCTCGATGCGTCCAAATATTACATCATCATTCCCGACAATATCGGCCATGGCAAATCGTCGAAGCCGTCCGACGGCATGAAGACGAGCTTCCCGAAATACAATTACGACGACATGGTCGAGGCGCAGTATCGCCTGGTGACGGAAGGCCTCGGCGTCAGGCATCTGCGGCTCGTCATCGGCAACTCGATGGGCGGCATGCACACTTGGCTGTGGGGCGAGAAATATCCGAAGGCGATGGACGCGCTGATCCCGATGGCCTCGCAGCCGACCGAAATGGCGTCGCGCAACTGGATGCTGCGGCGGATCATGCTCGACACCATCCGCAACGATCCCGACTACAACGGCGGCAACTACACCAGCCAGCCGCGCATGATGAAATACGCCGTCACCGCCTACGGCATCGCCAGCATTGGCGGAACGCTGGCCTATCAATCGCAGGCGCCGACCGCGGCCAAGGCCGACAAGATCGTCGACGACCGGCTGGCGACGCCGATCACGGCAGATGCCAACGACTTCGTCTATCAGTGGGAGTCCTCGCACGACTACAATGCCAGCGACAGGCTGGAGGCAATCGAGGCGCCGCTGCTGCTGATCAATTCCGCCGACGACGAGCGCAACCCGCCCGAGACCGGCATCACGGACGCCGCCATGAAGCGGGTCAAGAACGGCAAGCTGTATTTGATCCCCGCGAGCACCGAGACGCGCGGCCACGGCACCACGGGCAACGCGAAGTTCTACAGCGAGCAGGTGCGGCAATTGCTGGAGAGCATGCCCAGTCAATGATTGAATCGGCGCGCCGCTGATTTTGCAATGCATCATATGCGGCGCCTCTCGCGCCGCATATTATTTGAGCATGCAATGCGCTGACAGCTCGGGCTTAATCGCATCAACGATACGAATCGAAAATGCGACGGAGGATCGCATGCGCAGGCTCGCACTGTGCGTTTGGCTGATCGCGATGACGGCGCTGACGAGCGCTGCATTCGCGTTCGACAACGGACAATATGATCACGTGCCGCCCGACATCCGCGCCTGGTTCAAGAGCGTGATCGCGCCGAACGGCGTGCCCTGCTGCGACATATCCGACGGCCATCGCACCGACTACGACGTGCGCGCAGGCGTCTATTGGGTGCCGATCGAAGGGCAATGGATGGAGGTGCCCGAGCGCGCCATCATCCGTGATCGCGGCAATCCGGTCGGCCAGGCGGTCGTGTGGTACGTCCACCACCGCGGGGCCATCATCATCAGCTGCTTCGTGCCGGCGGACGCCGTGTAACGTGTCTTTACCGATTCCATTGGCTGGCGGCGGCCCGATCGGGGAGGTTGCCGCAAATCCGATGCGGAGGCACGCCATTGACCGATCTTTGCGCCGAAGACCTCGCCACCATCTATGCCAAGCCGAGCCCGCGCGTGATCGCGAAAGCGCGTCCCGCGATCGATGCGCATGCGAAGAAGTTCATCGAGATGTCGCCGTTCTGCGTGCTCGCGACATCGGGCGCGGACGGCAGCGTCGACGCCTCGCCGCGCGGCGGCGGCATCGGCTTCGTCCGCGTCGCCGGTCCCAACCAGCTATTGATGCCCGACCGCTCCGGCAACAACCGGATCGACAGTTTCCGCAACGTCGTCGAAGGCTCCGGCTTCGTGCATCTGCTGTTCTTCGTCCCCGGCATCGACGAGACGCTGCGCGTCGGCGGACGCGGCACGCTGTCGGCCGATCCGGATCTGCTCGCATCCATGGTGGAATTCGGCAAGCCGCCGCGCGCGGTGCTGAACGTTGCCGTCAACGAAGTCTATTTTCACTGCGGCAAGGCGTTGATGCGCTCGAAGCTGTGGTCGTCGGAGAAGGTGCAGCGCTCGGTGATGCCGAGCATCGTCACGGTCATCCACGACCAGACCGGCCTCGGCGAGCCGGCCAGCCAGGAGAGCGTGGAAGAGCTCTACAAGACGCAGTTGTAATTGGGCCTGGGACTGTAGCCGCCGCGGCAATCACCCTGTCGTCCCGGACAAGCGCAGCGCAGATCCGGGACCCATAGTCACAGGGAGCGGTTTGCCGAAGACTCGCAGTCACTCGCTCGTCCCACACTCCTCCCTGTGGTTATGGATCCCCGCGTTCGCGGGGATGACAGGGAGTATGCGGTAACAGCCGGAGCTTAGTGGCCCTCGCCCTCGAGCCCGCCGACATGCTTCTGGGTGTAGAGTTCGAGGCCGATGCGGCCGATCAGGTCGAGCTGGGTTTCGAGGAAGTCGATGTGGTGCTCCTCGTCGCTCATCAGCTTCTCGAACAGATCACGCGTGACGTAGTCCTTGACGCCATGGCAGTAGGTGGCCGCTTCCTGATAGAGCGCCCGCGCGCTCATCTCGGCGGCGAGGTCGCATTCGATGATTTCCTTGACGTTCTGGCCGATGCGCAGGGGATCGAGCACTTGCATGTTCGGGAAACCGTCAAAGAATAGGATGCGCGCGGTGAGCTTGTCGGCATGCTCCATCTCCTCGATGGACTCCTTGCGCCAGACCTTGGCCATGTCGAGGAGGCCCCAATTGTCGAGGAATCGGTAGTGCAGCCAGTATTGGTTGATCGCAGTCAGCTCGTGACGCAGCGCCTTGTTCAGATAGTCGATGACTTTTGCGTCGCCCTGCATGATTCACTCCAGCTCTTGCAGTCCAAATCGGCCTCAACCAAATTTAGAATGTTTCTAAGTCAGTTTACGAATGAGGGCAACTGGCTGCGGAGGCGCAGCCGGGGAAAAGCTCAGGCGATCCAGCGGAAGATTTCAGCAGGCTGCGAGCGCAAAATGGGCCGGCTCGGCCGTCTCGTCATTGGCGGCGACGGGGTGGCTGTGCGGGCAGCCGGCACAGCAGGACTGCGCGCAGGGGCCGAGGGCTTCGTCGATGATGGTCTTGATCGTCCGCGCGCAACGGCCGCATTCGGCGCTACAGCCGAGGCACCCATAGACCTGCTTGGCATGGCGCACGGCGTCGTCGGACTCGGCGACGGCGGCGCGGATATCGTCATCGCTCAGCACATTACAGGAACAAACGATCATGGAAGCGGCAGGCCCTTCGGTGATGCGCCATCATCGATATTTAACAGTCCGGCCGGATGCAAAAGGAAAAACCGGTATTTGAAGCTATTCCAAACTGGCCCACGAACAGCCTAGGGCGGCTTCGAAACCCAGCGTTGCGCTGGATCAAGATTAGAGCGGATCTAGTCGCCGCCGCCGCCTCCACCACCACAATCTCCGCCACCGCCGCCGCTGTCGCCGCTGGAACAGCTGCCGCCGTCGGTCGAGTTCCCGGAACTATCGCCGGAAAACCAGCTTCCCAGCGAGAAGCCGTCGTTTGACCCGGTATAGGTATCGCCGCTGCCACCGTCGCCACCGGCCCCGGCGCGTGATCGTCGACCCCGGTTCTGGAGGTGGGCGAACCAGCCATAGCCGATCGCAGAAGCGATCCCGGCAGCGATCAATGCGTTGATCATCGCGTTACCCATTCTCGCCTCCCTGGCAGAGCCGCGGTCCACATGAATTGGTCGCGCCCGGCAAAGGCGCCGTTCATTGATCATTCAAACGAAGTATGGAACTCTGCCCCAAAGGGTTTTTGCGTGTTGGTACGAAAGGTCAAGCCAATGAAGAAGTTGCTCCTGGCGGTCACCGCCGTCGCCACCCTGGCCGTCGCGGCCGGAACGCCGGCCCATGCCCAGCGCGGCGTTGCGGCCGGCGTGGCGGCCGGGATCATCGGCGGAGCCATCGTCGGCGGCGCGCTGGCCTCTCCGTATTATTACGGACCCAGCCCGGGCTATTATTACGAACCCGGGTATTATCCGCCCCGCTACTATGCGCCGGCTCCCGGCTATGTCGCTGACGGCTATTACGGCGGCGGCTGCGTCTGGCAGAGGCAGCGCTTCTGGGACGGCTATGCCTGGCGGGTCCGCCGCGTCCGAGTTTGCGGCTGAGACGCCGCGAACCGGCTCGCTGTGATGGCTGCAGCTAGACCGGTTCACTACGGATGCGCCGTTCATCTCGGGGCCCGAAAAACACCGCTTTTTCCCGTCACAGCTCCGTGTGCGTTTACCGTGGATTGACCATTTGCGCGCTTCCTAGCCCAACGGCCAATTTCATCAGAGTGTGCGTGAACCTTTGAAACCCGGGCGCCTCTAACCAGAGGAACCCATCTCCCAGGAGAGCCCTGAGCATGAAGAAGACTTTAGTTGCCGCCCTCACGGTTGCGACAGTCGCCGGTTCGCTGGTGACCGCCACTCCGTCCGCGAAGGCCCATGACGGCGTCGGCGCCGGCATCGCGGCCGGCCTGATCGGCGGCGCCATCGTCGGCGGCGCGATCGCGTCGAGCCGTCCCGCCTATGGCGGTCCCGTCTACGTCGCCGAGCCCCCGCCGCCCGCCCCCTGCTACTGGCGGCGTGAGCGCTATTGGGATGGTTACGGCTGGGTCAGCCGCCCGGTTCGCGTTTGCTACTGATCTGATCGCATGGCGCTCATGGGCGCCGCGATCGAAGCCCGGCCGAAACCATCGGCCGGGCTTTTTCTTTTGGCCGGGCGCTATCGCGCCGCCTGGATTGAGCGCA
Organism: Bradyrhizobium guangxiense; assembly: GCF_004114915.1. Taxonomy (NCBI): domain Bacteria; kingdom Pseudomonadati; phylum Pseudomonadota; class Alphaproteobacteria; order Hyphomicrobiales; family Nitrobacteraceae; genus Bradyrhizobium; species Bradyrhizobium guangxiense. The sequence goes on from NZ_CP022219.1 coordinate 5,209,795, forward strand.
GCACCTCTTCGCTCGGCCAGCAATCAACCTTGAGGCCTGCCGATTTCTGATAGGCGCCGAGCGCGGCACGCGTCTGCATGCCGGCCTTGCCGTCGATCTTGTCCTTGTAGAGCCCGATGCGGGTGAGCCCGCGCTGCATGCTCTCGACGTCTTTCGTGCGCAGCTGCTTGGAGGCCGACCACGGCGTTGCGAACGGCAGCGGGCTGTTCATGCGGTCGCTGAGATGGCCGACGAACAGCACGTAGAGGTCGGAGAAATTGTATTCCTTGATGACGAAGTAGTTCTTCGTGGTGAGGAACGACGGGCCATAGATGCCCTCCGGCTGGAGCAGCGACGCCGGCTGCGCCTGCTCCGCCGCGCTCAGGCGCTGGCCACGCACCGGCACAAAGCCTTCGCGCAGCCATTGGCCGATCGGCTTCGTCACCTCGGGCACGCCGGTGCTGCAATCGACCTTGGCCGGCGCCTGCACCTCATAGGCCCAGCGCAGGCCGCTCTGCCAACCCTTGTTGACGAGTTGCTGCGCGGCCGAGGCCAGCGCATCCGGCACCGAATGCCAGATGTCGATGCGACCGTCGCCGTCGAAATCGACGCCATGCTTGTAATATTCGGACGGCAGGAATTGCGTGAGCCCGGTGGCACCCGCCCAGGACGAACGCATGTCCTTGCGCGTCACCACGCCCTCACCGAGGATCTTCAGCGCGAGGATGAACTCGGTCCGGTACTGATCCTTGCGGCGCCCGACATAGGCCTGCGTCGCCAGCACGCGAACCAAATCATAAGGCAGCGCGTAGCGGCCGTAATCGGTCTCGCGGCCCCAGATCGCGAGCATCACGGTCGCAGGCACGCCCGACTTCCTTTCGATCTCGCTCAGCGAGGCGCGATATTTCTGCAGCAGGCGCCGCCCCTCGCCCGCAAGCCGCGCGATCGAGGCTTCCTTGACGTAATCGGCCGGCACCTGCACGAACTCGGCCTGCGATGGCGCACCAGTCGCGGGCCTTCCGGGCAGGATCAAGTCGGGCAGCTTGTAGTCGGGTTCGAGCCCGCGCGTCTGCTCGTCGAACGTCGCGCGCGAGACGCCCTCGGCCTGCGCCTCCGGCCAGAGCGAGGCGATGAACTGCGTGAAGGCGGCGTCGGCGGCGCGGGCGGACGACCAGCCGCAGGTGACTACGATCACCGCAGCGATGAGCGCCCGCCGCATCATGCCGCTATCACCGCGTCAGCTTCTTGTACTTCACGCGGTGCGGAATGATGCTGTCCTGGCCGAGCCGGCGCATCTTGTCCTTCTCGTAGTCCTGGAAGTTGCCTTCGAACCATTCGACGTGGCTGTCGCCTTCGAAGGCCAGGATGTGGGTCGCGATACGGTCGAGGAACCAGCGATCGTGGCTGATGATGACGGCGCAGCCGGCAAAATCCTCCAGCGCCTCTTCGAGCGCGCGCAGCGTGTCGACGTCGAGATCGTTGGTCGGCTCGTCGAGCAGCAGCACGTTGGCGCCCGACTTCAGCATCTTGGCGAGATGAACGCGATTGCGTTCACCGCCGGAGAGCGCGCCGACCTTCTTCTGCTGGTCGGCGCCCTTGAAGTTGAAGGCCGAGCAATAGCCGCGCGAATTGACTTCTTTCTTGCCGAGCAGGATCAATTCGTTGCCGCCGGAAATCTCCTCCCATACGGTCTTCTTGCCGTCGAGCGCGTCGCGCGACTGGTCGACATAGCCGAGATGCACGGTCTCGCCGACCGTGATCGTGCCTGAGTCCGGCTTCTCCTGGCCCGTGATCATCCTGAACAACGTCGTCTTGCCGGCGCCGTTGGGGCCGATCACGCCGACGATGCCGCCGGGCGGCAGCTTGAAGGTGAGATTGTCGATCAAGAGGCGATCGCCAAAGCCTTTGCTGAGGCCGTCGAAATCGACGACGTTGGCGCCGAGCCGCTCGGCAACGGGAATGATGATCTGCGCGGTCTGTGTCTGCTTCTCGCTCGCCTGCTTGAGCAGCTCCTCATAGCGCTGGTAGCGCGCCTTCGACTTGGCTTGGCGCGCCTTCGGCGAGGACGCGACCCATTCCTGCTCGCGGGCGAGCGTCTTCTGGTGCGCGGCGTCCTCGCGCCCCTCCTGCTCCAGGCGCTTCTGCTTCTGCACCAGCCAGGACGAATAATTGCCTTCGTAGGGAATGCCGCGGCCGCGATCGAGCTCGAGGATCCAGCCGGTGACGTTGTCGAGGAAGTAGCGGTCGTGGGTGACGATCAGGATCGCGCCGGGATAGTTGCGCAGGTGCCCTTCCAGCCACGACACGGATTCGGCGTCGAGATGGTTGGTCGGCTCGTCCAGCAGCAGCAGCTCGGGCTGGTCCAGCAGCAGCCGGCACAGCGCGACGCGGCGGCGCTCACCGCCCGAGAGCTTGGTCACGTCGGCATCGTCAGGCGGACAGCGCAGCGCGTCCATGGCCTGGTCGACCTTGCTGTCGAGATCCCAGAGGCCCTGGGCCTCGATCTCGTCCTGCAGCTTGGTCATTTCGTCGGCGGTCTCGTCCGAGTAATTGACCGCGAGTTCGTTGTAGCGGTCGAGGATCGCCTTCTGCTTGGCCACGCCCTGCATCACGTTCTCGCGTACCGAGAGCTTCGGATCGAGCTGCGGCTCCTGCTCGAGATAGCCGACGCGGGCGCCCTCGGCGACCCACGCCTCGCCGGTATATTCCTTGTCGAGGCCGGCCATGATCTTGAGCAGCGTCGACTTGCCCGAGCCGTTGACGCCGAGCACGCCGATCTTGGCATCCGGATAGAACGACAGATGGATGTTATCGAGCACCTTCCGGGTCGGGTAGCTCTTGGTCAGGCCCTGCATGAAATAGATGAACTGGCGCGCCATCGGTCCCGAAAACCTTCGATTTGAGGAAATTTGCTTCGCCTGCGATGTAGCGATCCCGCCCCCAAAGGGCAACGTTTTCCGTCCGTTCACCACGGATGAATACGGGATGGACACCATCCGGCCACCGATCCGGACAATTGAAACCATCTTTTAATAAATCAGGCCGAAAGCTCGGTTTCGCGCGGAAACAGCGCCACCCGCTCAGAACGAACGGGAGCACAGCGAGGCCGCATCATGGCTCTGACCGAGACCCATTCTCTTCCTGTTCCGGCAGAAGCCGGCCGCGTCTCCGGGTTCGTCTCGGAGGTCAAGGGCTTCTGGAAGCGCTTCTTCGCAACCGCCTTCAATCCCTATCGGCCCGAACTGCACTACATGCGCGGTCCCGGCCCGGCCTGGCGCGCCAAGCACGGCATGGATGCGCCGTTCCGACTGAAGCCCCGCGACCTCTAAAGCGCCTCTCACCTGTCGGATTTTTGAAGACGCAAGCGGCTTGCGCGCTGACGCGATTGCGCGCAACCATGGCTTAGGTTCCGACGACGGCGCTTCGCCCAGCGCCCACCTCTCGCCATGGATGAACGCTGATGAGCCGGCTGCGCTGTGCAATTCTCGACGACTATTTCAACCTCGCGCTCGACGTCGCCGACTGGCAGAAACTGTCCGACCGCGTCGACGTCACCGTGTTCAGCCATCCCTTCGCCTCCGAACAGGCCGCAGCGAGCGCGCTGGCCGACTTCGAGATCATCTGCGCGATGCGCGAGCGCACCGCATTCCCCAAGAGCCTGTTCGAGAGCTTGCCCAAGCTGAAGCTGCTGCTGACGTCAGGCATGCGCAATGCCGCGATCGACATCGAGGCCGCCAAGGCGCGCGGCGTCGCGCTCGGCGGCACGCAATATTCTCGCGACCCCACCGCACCGCTGACCATGGGCCTGATCCTGGAGCTGACCCGCGGCATCGGCCGCGAGAACGCGCGCATGCATGCCGGCGAGCCCTGGCAGACCTTTGCCGGCGTCGAGATCGAGGGAATGACGCTCGGCATCGTCGGACTCGGCAAGCTCGGCAGCAAGATGGCCGGGATCGCCAAGGCGTTCGGCATGAACGTGATCGCCTGGAGCCCCAACCTCACGCCGGAGAAGTGCGCGGCTGCCGGCGTCGGCTACGCCACCAAGGAGGAATTGTTCGCCAAGTCCGACATCGTCACCATCCATGTGGTGCTGAGCGATCGCTCGCGCGGCCTCGTCGGTGCTGCCGATCTGGCGCGGATGAAGCCGACGGCTTTCCTCGTCAACACCGCGCGCGGGCCGATCGTGGACGAGCAGGCGCTGCTCGAGGCGTTGCAGCAGAAGAAGATCGCAGGCGCCGGCTTGGACGTGTTCTCGGTCGAGCCGCTGCCGGTCGAGCATCCCTTCCGCAAGCTCGACAATCTCGTGCTGACGCCGCATCTCGGCTACGCCACCCAGGACGGCCTGCGCATCCACTACGGCCAGATGGTCGAGGCGATCGACGCCTTCACCAAAGGCGTCGAGCTGCCGCGCAAGCTGGCCTGAAACGAAAAGGGCGTGCCCTCGGCACGCCCTACGCAATCTGAATTGGGTTTGGACGCCTAGCGCACGGTGACCGGTGCGGGCAGCGGCGGCACCACGGTCGGCTGCGTGCCGGGGACCGGGCCGGCCTGAGCGGACATTGGAGCTGGACCGGGAGCAGCACCGGCTGCGGGCGCAGCGGACGCGGTCGCCGTTCCCGGCGGTGGGCCGCCGGGCATCACGACCACGCGGGTGCCGACCTTGACGCGATCGAACAGGTCGGAGACGTCCTCGTTCAGCATGCCGATACAGCCCGACGACACGAACTTGCCGATGGTCGAGGGCTGGTTGGTGCCGTGGATGCGGTAGACGGTCGAGCCGAGATACATCGCGCGGGCACCGAGCGGATTGCCGGGACCGCCGGCCATGAAGCGCGGCAGATAGGGCTGGCGCTCGATCATTTCCGTCGGCGGATGCCAATCCGGCCACTCGGCCTTGCGGGTGATCTTCTGCACGCCGGTCCAGGTGAAGCCGTCGCGGCCGACGCGGACGCCGTAGCGGATCGCACGGCCGCCTCCGAGCACGTAGTAGAGATAGGTGTTGGGCGTATCGACCACGAGGGTGCCGGCGGGCTCCTTGGTCTGGAACGAGACCTCCTGGCGGCGCAGGTTCGGCGGCAGCTGCGCCGGCGCGGCGTCCGGCTGCTCCTCGGGCGGCAGCGAGGCGATCGTCATCGGCCGGCCATCGGCTCCGACCGGCGGCTGCCCAGCCTGGACCGTTCCGGTCGCGGCCGGACCACCAACCGCCTCAGGCGGACGCATGCCGTCATCGGCCTGTCCCTGCTGGCCCGGACGGTTGGCATAGATCACCGGCGGCGGACCGGCGGGGCGGCCATAGCGGGGATCGTCGGGCGACATCACCGGGCCCTGGGGCGGCGCGGCCGAATAGACCGGCGGAGCACCGGCCGGACGGCCATAGCGCGGATCGTCCGGCGACATCACCGGACCCTGCGGAGCGGCCGAATAGACTGGAGGAGCGCCCGCCGGGCGGCCATAACGCGGATCGTCGGCCGGGCCGGGCGGCGGCAGCGATGCGTGCGGCATCGCGTCCTCGTCATCGTCCAGCGCGTCGAAATTCGGCGTGCGGTCGCCGGGCCGATATTCGGCCGGGGCGCCGTAGCTGGGGGCCTGCTGGACCGGATAGCTCTGAGCCTGCACGAGCGAGGTTCCCGCCGCAGCGACTGTTGCGGCAGCGCATATCGTCAGAAAATGTTTGATCATCATCGCTCTTGTATAGCCCCGGGGCCCCATAAGGACCGTTAACGGCCAGATGGCCGAAGATAGCGGCACATTCAAGACATATCCGGCCTATTTGCGCCGGATTTGCCGATTTGTGATCCGCAAGACTACCGTTGCCCCGTTGCATCACGGGGCCGAAATCGCATTGCGCCGTGGATTGCCGGACGCATCGCCTCCGAATTTAACGGAACGGGGCAGAATCGTTGCGGTATGTTCGAATCAGCCTGATTCGCCTCCACTTTGAGCTCCGCGCGGCGAACGCGGCAAACAGTACCGTCACCGCGTTCAGATGGCTCATGGGCCCTGGCACCGCCGGGGCGGAAATTCGTAATCCGTCAATGCTTCCCGGCTTTCGCTTCCTGTTTGCCGCGATCTTGCTGTCAACCTCCATCCTGGTGTTCGGCCTGGGCGCCGCCGCGCTGCTGCGGGCGAGCCATGAGCAGTATGTCAGCAACCCCTCCTGGCGGAACGGCCCGCAGGAGCAGATGTTCGCACAAGCCCCCGAGCCGGCCCAGCCGGTGCTCGCGGTGCTCCGTGCCGAGCCGGAGGTGACCGCCGAGCCCGAGCCGTCGGTACGCGACCAGATACCGACCATCGGCTTGCCGGCAAGCGGGCCTGAGCAGCTCGCCGCCCTGACGACCGAGGCCGAGGTCCAGCCGCAGGTCATCGCTCCGCCTCCGGCTGAAGTGGCGGCGGTCGAGCCCGCCACGGCCGAGACCACGGCGGAAGCGGCTGCCCCGGCACCCGCCGATACGCTCACTCCGGCCGACACCACCGCATCGATTCCCGACCCCAAGCCTGACTTGAAGCCTGCCCCTGTCGCGAGCGCCGGCGAGCCGGCGTCCACCGCCGCCCTCGCCTCCTCGGCGCTCGATGTCGCCGCAGCCAGGCTGGCTGCCCTGAACGATCCGGCGACCACGGCCGTGAAGGATGCGCCTGTGAAGGCCAAGGCCGATCGCAAGCCGGACAGCAGCAAGGCGGACGACAAGGCGCGCAAGGCGCAGGCCAAGAAACGGCACCGCGTGGTGCGGCGTCCGCCGCCTCAGCAGTTGCAGCAGCAGCTCGATCCGTTCGGGCAGCCGCAGCAGACTTTCGCGACGACGACGCGCACGCGGTGACCTTCCTCCCTCTCCCCGCTTGCGGGGCGAGGGAGTGGACGGTCATCGGGGCTGTGATCTTACGCCGGTCCGGTCGCAATAGCCGGGCCGCCCTCCTGGCCCCATTCCGACCACGAGCCGTCATAGAGCGCGGTGTCGGTGATCCCCAGGCGGTAGAGCGCGAGCGTCAGCACGCCAGCGGAGACGCCGGAGCCGCAGCTGGTCACGATCGGCGCATCTAGCTTGACGCCGGCATTGCTGAAGGCGGCGCGCAGATCATCGAGCGGCTTCATCTCGCCGGTCGCGGCATCGAACAGCAGATTGTAGGGCACGTTGCGGGCGCCGGGGATGTGGCCGGAGCGGATGCCCGCGCGCGGCTCGGGCGCACGGCCCTCGAAGCGATCGGCGGCGCGGGCGTCGATCACCTGCTCCTTGCGGCTTTCGACGTTGGTGATGAGCTGCTGCATGCTGCGTACGCGTTTTGAATCGTAGCTCGCCTTGAACGTCGCCGGCTTCGGCGTCACCTCGCCGCTCTCCACGGGGCGCCCCTCGGCACGCCACTTCTTCAGGCCGCCGTTGAGGATGCGCACATTGCCATGGCCGAAGGCCAGGAACATCCACCACGCACGCGGCGCGGCGACCCAGCCGCCGGCATCGTAGAGCACCACGGTGTCGTTGTTACCGATGCCGAGATTGCCGACGTCGCGGCCGAACTGCTCGGCGCTCGGATACATGTGCGGCAGCGGGTTGGAATGGTCCGACACCGCATCGACGTCGAAGAACACAGCACCCGGCAGATGCGCGGCGAGATAATCGTCCTTCGGCAGCGGCAGCACGCCCGGCAGCTTGAAGCTTGCATCGAGGATCCTGACGTTGGCATCACCCATATGGGCGGCGAGCCATTCGGTGGAAACGAGGGGGTCGGTGGCGGCCATTAGTCTTTTCCTGGTGGTCATTCCGGGGCGCCCGGCGGGCGAACCCGGAATCCATCGAGCGGCTGAATTGGTGGATGAATGGATTCCGGGCTCGCAACTTCGTCGCGCCCCGGAATGACGGATGAGAGAGCGAGACTTCTCACCCCTTCTTCTTCGGCTCCCACTGCTCCGTCGGACCACCGGCGTCGCGCCAGGCGGCGTAGCCGCCGGCGATGTGGGCGACCGGCTTGAGACCCATGTCCTGCGCGGTCTTGGCAGCGAGCGCGGAGCGCAGGCCGCCGGCGCAGTGAAAGACGAACTTCTTGTCCTCCTGGAAGATCGGCTTGGCGTAGGGGCTCTGCGGATCGATCCAGAACTCCAGCATGCCGCGGGTGCAGGCGAAGGCGCCTGGGATGCGGCCGTCCCGCTCGATCTCGCGGGGATCGCGGATGTCGACGATGACGACATCGCCGTTCTTGGAGATCTCGATCGCGTCCTTGGCGGTGAGCGTCTCGATCTCGGCATTGGCCTCGTCGATCAGCGCCTTGATGCCGCGGGTGATGGTCTGGGGCATGGGTCTTCCCTTCTTCTCTTCCGTCGTTCCGGGGCGATGCGAAGCATCGAACCCGGAACCTCGATCGTCACACTCCATCTCGAGATTCCGGATCGGCCGCCTTGCGGCCGTCCGGAATGACGGTGGATAGCGCTAGTGCGTCAATTCCTTCATCGCGCCTTCCAGCCCTTCGATCGTGATCGGGTACATGCGATTGGCGAAGATGCGTTTGATGATGGTGGTGGATTCCGAATAGTCCCAATGCTTCTGCTGCACCGGGTTCAGCCACACCGCGTGCGGATAGGTGCGGATGATGCGGTCGAGCCAGACCGAGCCGGGCTCCTCGTTGACGTGCTCGACCGAGCCGCCGGGCACCATGATCTCGTAAGGCGACATCGAGGCGTCGCCGACGAACACGACCTTGTAGTCGTGCGGGTATTTGTGCAGCACGTCCCAGGTCGGGGTGCGGTCGGTGAAGCGGCGCTTGTTCTGCTTCCACACGCCCTCATAGAGGCAGTTGTGGAAGTAGAAATACTCCATGTGCTTGAATTCGCTCTTGGCCGCCGAGAACAGCTCCTCGACCTGCTCGATATGCGCATCCATCGAGCCGCCGATGTCGAAGAACACCAGCAGCTTCACCGCATTGCGCCGCTCGGGGCGCATGTGCACGTCGAGATAGCCGTGGTTGGCGGTCTCGCGGATGGTGGTGTCGAGATCGAGCTCGTCGGGCGCGCCGGTGCGCGCGAATTTGCGCAGGCGTCGCAGCGCGACCTTGATGTTGCGGATACCGAGCTCGACATTGCCGTCGAGGTCTTTGAACTCGCGCTTGTCCCACACCTTCACGGCGCGGTTGTTGCGGTTCTTCTCCTGGCCGATGCGGACGCCCTCGGGGTTGTAACCGTGGGCGCCGAACGGCGAAGTGCCGGCGGTGCCGATCCATTTCGAGCCGCCCTGGTGCCGGCCCTTCTGCTCCTCGAGGCGCTTCTTCAGGGTCTCCATGAGCTTGTCCCAGCCCATGGCCTCGATCTGCTTCTTCTCTTCCTCGGTCAGGTATTTTTCGGCGAGCTTCTTCAGCCACTCCTCGGGGATCTCCGCCTTCTCCATGGCGTCGAGCAGGTTTTCCAGCCCCTTGAAGACAGTGCCAAAGACGCGGTCGAACTTGTCGAGATTGCGCTCGTCCTTCACCAGCGAGGCGCGCGACAGATAGTAGAAATTCTCGACCGTGTAGTCCGCAAGGTCAGCGTCGAGCGCCTCCATCAGCGTGAGGTATTCGCGCAGCGTCACGGGGACCTGCGCGTCGCGCAGAGAGGTGAAGAATTGCAGGAACATGGGTGACAGATTGCCCGTCAGGTGGCCGACGTCAAGGGGCGGAGGCCGCCGCAGGACGCTGGACCGGCAAGCATTTTGCTCTAGAATTGGGGGCCTCAAGGGGCTGTTTTGGGGACGTTTGCAATGGGAATTCTCGCAGCGCTCATCATCGGCGCGATCGCCGGCTGGCTTGCCGGCAAGATTGTCCACGGGGCGGGATTTGGACTGATCGGCAACATCGTCGTCGGCATCATCGGCGCGCTGGTCGCGAGCTGGGTGCTGCCGCAGCTGCATATTGCGCTCGCCACCGGCACGTTAGGGGCCATCGTGGACGCCACCATCGGCGCGGTGATTGTGCTCGTCATCCTTTCGCTGATAAGACGGGTCTGAAAGCCTGACCGAACCAGGAACGGCCGCCCTGCGCGGCCGTTCCCAGTCGCGACCGGGGCCGGCGCCGCGCCGATGATATTTGAGGACACGCAATGAAATTTACTGGCACCAAGGACTATGTTGCGACCGACGATCTCAAGGTCGCCGTCAATGCCTCGATCGTGCTGGAACGCCCGCTCTTGGTGAAGGGCGAGCCCGGCACCGGCAAGACGGTGCTGGCGGAGGAAGTGGCGAAGGCGCTGAACGCGCCGCTTCTGACCTGGCACATCAAGTCCACCACCAAGGCGCAGCAGGGCCTCTACGAATACGACGCGGTGTCGCGCCTGCGCGACAGCCAGCTCGGCGATGCCAGGGTCTCCGACATCAAGAACTACATCAAGCGCGGCAAGCTGTGGGAGGCCTTCACCGCCGAGCAGCGCCCGGTGCTCTTGATCGACGAGATCGACAAGGCCGATATCGAATTCCCGAACGATTTGCTGCTCGAGCTCGATCGCATGGAATTCCATGTCTACGAGACCGGCGAGACGATCAAGGCGAAGCAGCGCCCGATCATGATGATCACCTCCAACAACGAGAAGGAGCTGCCGGACGCTTTTCTCCGCCGCTGCTTCTTCCACTACATCAAGTTCCCCGACGCCGACACGATGGGCCGCATCGTCGACGTCCACTTCCCCGGCATCAAGAAGCGCCTGGTCGAGGAGGCGCTGCGCATCTTCTTCGAGGTGCGCGAGGTCCCCGGCCTGAAGAAGAAACCCTCGACCTCGGAGCTGCTCGACTGGCTCAAGCTGCTGCTCAACGAGGACATGAGCGTCGAGCAATTGAGGGAACGGGATCCGCGAAAACTGATCCCGCCGCTGCACGGTGCGCTCCTCAAGAACGAGCAGGACGTGCATCTGTTCGAGCGGCTGGCTTTCTTGAGCCGACGGGAAGTGTGAGCCTCGGGTTCGCGCGCGATAGCGCCCCGCTGTCGCTTCAAACATTGGTGTCATTTCCCCGCGAAGGCGGGGAATCTAGTACGCCGCGGCTTCCAAGCTCAATCACAACTGCCTCTGGAATACTGGATCGCCCGGTCAAAGCCGGGCGATGACAGCGAGAGTGTGGCACGCGCCTGCCTTCCCGTCGTCATTGCGAGCACAGCGAAGTTCGTAGGGTGGGTTAGCGTCAGCATAATCCACCTCTTTCGTTTCCCCGTCGACAGAAGTGGTGGGTTACGCTGACGCTAACCCACCCTACGGCTCCTTGCTTCTTGGCTGGTCCGCGGGCTACGCTAAATCGCTTTCAGCTTTTGTCCGCCATTCTTCCATCGATTCGAGAATGATTGTTGCGGGCCAGCTTGGATGAGCCTCCTTCTTGCCGGACCACGTCAAGTGAACTTCGGCCACTCTTCCATCGTCCAGTGAGACAAGAACGTCGTCACGGTCATCTCGCCTGGCATCCACCTTGATCTCCAAACCGGCAAGCGGGTGCCGATCACCGATCTCCCTCCTCAACTCCTCTTCGAGAAGAAGGCGTTCTCGTTCATCGATGATCTGACGCCAGGGCTCAATCACCTCACGCCATCGCCGCGTCCGGGATGCGTGCCGCTTCCATCGGCGCCTTGCCGCGGATGAGGTCCGAGGCGCGGTCGGCGATCATCATGGTGGAGGCATTCAAATTTGCCGAGATCATGCGCGGCATGACGGAGGCGTCGATGACACGGAGACCTTCGAGGCCGTGGACGCGGAGCTGGTCGTCGACCACCGCCCACGTGCTGTCCGCCGGGCCCATGCGGCAGGTGCAGCCGGGATGGAAGGTGGTGGTGCCGCGCTCGGTGGCGGCGTGCAAAAATTCGTCGTCGGTGTTGACGTTGGGACCGGGGAAATCCTCGTAGGCGTAATAGGGCGACAGGGGCGCTGACTTCAAAAGCCGCCGCGCGAGCTTCATGCCGCCGACGATGACGCGGCGGTCGAGCTCGGCGTCGAGATAATTGGTCTGGATGATCGGCGGCGCGAACGGATCAGACGAGCGGATGCGGACATAGCCGCGGCTCTCCGGGCGCTGCTGCCAGGAGGCCACCGTCATGCCGGGCTCGTCCTCGAGCTGGCCCTGCACGCCTTCCTTGTAGGAGGCCGGCGTGAAGGTGAGCTGCAGGTCGGATGAGTCGGCGCTCTCGCCGGAATGCCAGAAGCAATAGACCATGGTCGGCGACAGCGAGAGCAGGCCGCGGCGCGCGGTCGCCCATTTCAGCGCTTCGATCCACAGCGAGAAACCGCGGCGGAGCTCGTTGATGGTCTTGATGTCTTTGACGCGCGCAACGGTGCGCGGGGCGTAATGGTCCTGCAGGCCCTCGCCGACGGGGAGCGCGTGACGCACGGCGATGCCGTGCTGCTGCAACAAATCAGGCGAGCCGACGCCGGAGAGCTGCAAGAGCTGCGGCGAATTATAGGTGCCGCCGGAGAGGATCACCTCCTTGTTCGCGCGCACCTCCACCGGCGTGCCGCCGCGGCCGCCCTTGCTGTAGCGCACGCCGACGGCGCGCTTGCCCTCGAAGATGATCTCGGTGGCGTGCGCGTGGGTGTGCACATGCACGTTGGGCCGCTTCATCGCAGGCTTGAGGAACGCGGTCGAACCGGAGACGCGCAGGCCGTTGTTGATGGTGCGCTGGCAGTAGGAGACGCCTTCCTGGGTCTTGCCGTTGTAATCGGGGTTGCGGGGGATGCCGAGCGACACCGCGCCTTCCATGAAGGCCTCGCAAAGCGGATCGCGCCAGTCCATCGTCGTCACCGTGAGGCTGCCCTCGCGGCCGCGATAGGTGTCCTCGCCCTCGCCGACCCGCTTCTCCAATCGCCGGAAATAGGGCAGCACGTCGGCATAGCCCCAGCCGCGATTGCCCATCTGCGCCCAGGTGTCGAAATCCATGCGCTGGCCGCGATTGTAGATGTGGCCATTGATCGAGGACGAGCCGCCGAGCGTCTTGCCGCGCGGCGCGTAGATGCTGCGGCCATTCGTGTACGGCCCGGGCTCCTGCTGGTAGGCCCAGTTGATGCTCTTCATGTGAAAGGTCTTGATGAACCCCGCCGGCAGATGGATGTAGGGATGCCAGTCGGAAGGGCCCGCTTCAAGCACGCAGACGCTGACGTTCGGATCTTCGCTGAGCCGGCTGGTGAGCACGCAACCGGCGGAGCCCGCACCGACGATCACATAATCAAATCTGTCCATGGTCCCTCGGCCGCCCTAGCGCGGCTTGTCGTTGAGTTGAAATTCCAGATGCGCCTGCACCGTCGGCCATTCGGCCGCGGTGATGCTGTACACGACCGTATCGCGCAGCGTGCCGTTCGGCGCGATCTGGTGGCTGCGCAAAATGCCGTCCTGCTTGGCGCCGAGACGCTCGATGGCGCGGCGGCTCTGGTGATTGAAGAAGTGCGTGCGGAATTCCACCGCGATGCAGTTCAGCGTCTCGAAGGCGTGCCGCAGCAACAGCAGCTTGCACTGGGTGTTGAGGGGGCCGCGCTGCGCGCTCTTGCCGTACCAGGTGGAGCCGATCTCGACGCGGCGGTTGGCGGCATCGATGTTCATGTAGGTCGTCATGCCGACAATCCGGCCGCCGGCATCGAACACGGTGAACGGCAACATCGAGCCCGCGGCCTGCAGGCCGAGACGGCGGTCGATCTCCTTGCCCATGTTCTCCGGCAGCGGAATCGCGGTGTACCAGAGCTTCGAAAGCTCGCCGTCCTTGACAGCCTCGACCAGCGCCTCGCGATGCTGGTGCGACAGCGGCTCGAGACGGGCGTGCTGTCCACGCAGGGTGATGGGATCGGGCCAGGGCATTTCTCACTCCATAATGACTGCCGTCATTCCGGGGCGCGACGAAGTCGCGAGCCCGGGAATCCATTCAACGACCAACTCTGGGGCCTAATGGATTCCGGGCCAGCGTGCTGGCGCACGCATCCTGGAATGACGACGGACGTATCGACACAGATACAGTCACTTGTTCAAAAAGTTCAACGGCAAACCGCCGCGCGGCCAGTCCATCGCGACCAGCTCGCCCTTGCCCGACAGCGTGATATAGGCGGTCTTCAGCTCGGGACCGCCGAAGGCGATGTTGGTGGTGACGCGATCGCCGGTCGGGACCTGCTCGACCAGCGCGCCGTCGGGCGCGATCACCGAGATGCAGCCGGAGACGAGGGTGGCGACGCAGACATTGCCGCCAGCCTCCACCGCGAGCGAGTCGAACATCTGGTAGCCACCGAGGCCGCAGATCGGCTTGCCGCGCTCGCCGCGATAGATCACGTCGCGCGGCTTGAGCGTGCCTGGCGCGGAGAGCTCGTAGGCCCAGAGCCGGCCCGTCGGCGTCTCCGCGATGTATACGGTATTCTCATCCGGCGACAGGCCGATGCCGTTCGCCGGCAAGATGCCGTGCACGATCTCGACCAGCTCGGTCATGCCGGGCTTGAGATAATACATGCCGCCGACGTCCATCTCGCGCGCGCGGCGCTTGCCGAGATCGGAGAACCAGAGACCACCCTGCTTGTCGAACACCAGATCGTTCGGTCCGCGCAGATCGTGCGCGCCGCATTTGGTCACGACGGTCTCGACCTTGCCGGATTGCAGATCGACGCGCTGGATCGAGCCGCCGAGATAATCGTCCGGCTGCGGGCCCGGCATGATCATGTTGCGGGTCGGGATCCAGGAGAAGCCGCCATTGTTGCAGATGTAGATCTTGCCGTCGGGCCCGAGCGCGGCGCCGTTCGGCCCGCCCGGAATTTTCGCCACGATCTCCTTGCGGCCATCCGGGTAGACGCGCGTCAAGCGCTGGCCGCGGATCTCCACCAGCAGCACCGAGCCGTCCGGCATCACGACCGGCCCTTCGGGAAATTCGAGGTCGGTGGCGAGAACGCGGACGTTGGACATGTGGAGACTCTCCCGGCTGCTTGTTATGGCTTGCACGGGATGTCCGGCACGGGCCCCACACGCAAGATTTGCCTGCGGTTATGACAAAGTCGCCTCCGCTTGCCAAGCAAACGGATGGTATGCCAGCGTTGCGCTGCATTCCTTCGTCAGCCGCAATGAGACAGTGCTCGAACAGCCTCTGGCGACGCCCCGGCATTCGCAGCTACACTCCGCGAGAACCGCTCGCGAGAAAGCACGGAGGAACCGCGTCATGGAAATTACAGATGTGCGGGCGCACCATATCCGCATTCCCTATGATGCCGGTGTCGCGAGCTTCCGCCAGGGCGCGTCGGCAATCACGGCTCTCGACATGGTGCTGGTCGAGGTCTTAACCGATGCCGGGCTGACCGGCTGGGGGGATGCCTTCGCCTATGTCTGCCCGCGCACCACGCGCAGCGCCGTCGAGGAGATGATCGCGCCGCAGGCCCGTGGGCTGAAGGTGCCCGATGCGGCCGGCATTCCCGCTGTCATGGAGCAGATCCAACGCAATCTGCATCTGTTCGGCCGCTACGGCATCACCATGTTCGCGATCTCGGGGCTCGATATCGCGCTCTGGGACCTTGCCGCCAAGATCGAGGGCGTGCCCGTGCATCGCCTGCTCGGCGCGACCAGGCGCACGGCGATTCCGGCTTACGCGAGCCTGTTGCGGATCGGCGCGCCCGACAGCATAGCGGCCGAATGCAGGAAAGCGCTCGCGCTCGGCTACGGCGCGATCAAGCTGCACGAGACCACGACGCCTGGGGTATTCGCCGCGCGGGAGGCGATCGGCCCCAGCATTCCGCTGATGGTCGACATGAACTGCCCGCTGACGGCCGAGCAGGCGATCGCATTCGCAACGACGTGCCGGGACGCGCGGCCGATGTTCCTGGAGGAGCCGGTCTGGCCGCCGGAAGACTTTGCCGCGCTCGCCGAGGTCCGCAGCAAGGGCGGGCTCGGCGTCGCCGCCGGCGAGAATGCCTGCACGGAATATCAATTCCGCCAGATGATGGCGGCGGGCGCAGTGAGCCACGCCCAGCCGTCGGTCACCAAGGTCGGCGGCATCACGGAATTCCTGAAGGTCGCCGCACTCGCCGATCGGCTCGGCGTCAAGATCGTTCCGCACTCGCCCTATTTCGGGCCCGGTCTGCTCGCGACGCTGCATCTCTTGGCGACGCGCGACGACGGGCTGGCCGAGATGTTCCATCTCAAGCGCGAGGCCTGCCTCTGGGGCGGCCGCGCCGATAGCGATGCCACCGGCCACGTCGCGGTGCCCTCAGGACCCGGGCTCGGCTACGAGCCTGATCGTGGCGTGATGGAGCGATATCGCGTGACGTGACCGGCGCGGTTATTTCGCGGTGTCCTTCGGCGGCGGCGCGTCCTGCTTCTTCTTCAGATCCTCGACGAGCTTGGTCTGCGCGGCCTGGAGATCACCGATCGTCTTCTGCAAGCCGGCGAGGTTCGCCTTCAACGCGTCGATCTGACGCCCCGCCGCATCCAGCTTCTGCTGGTGATCGAGGCCGAGCTTGATGATGGTCTTCTGCAGGAAGTCGACATTGCTCTGCAGGCACGAAGTGCGCCGCTCCATGGTCTTCTCGACCGTGCAGATCTCGATGCCGGGCACGTCCTGCGCGTGCACCGGCGCATGCGCCAGCGTTGCGAGCAGCAATATCGCGAAACAGATGCCGGCATTTCGAAGCAGCATAAACGGTTCCTCGTCCGGTCGATCACGGCAATGTGCGCTGTTTGCGCGCAGCCGCCTGACGCTACCACACTCGCACCGCATTCTCGCGTTGAGCTTGCGTCTGTTCCCTCGGACGGGGAATGATGATCCGCGCGCGGAGGAAGTGGGCGCTCCTTCCGCGGCTTTGTTTAGGGGAGATTTTTGGAATGGCAACGCGCGATAGACGTTTGGCGGAATTCGATGGCGCCGGAGAACCACCGCCGGGCCTGCCGGTCGAGGTGCTGTGCGAGGACCACAGCGGAACGTATCAGTTGCCGTTCGCCTGCCGCTATGTCGAAGGACGCTGGCGAAACCACGAGGCAGGAATCGCGGTCGAAGCCACCGTGATCGGCTGGCGCCTGCCGCGCGTGAAGCACTCGGGCGCGGCCTGACCAGCAGCCTCTGTTCCAAAATGCAACGGGGCCGCGCTCCGTCTTAACCTTCGGAACGCGGCCCGAACGAATCACGTCCGAATCAGAGGAATGGCCGTGTACGCACCTGTTCACGGCTAGATGTCGACGCCGCTGTGTGGGCGCGTACAATATCTGTGCGGCGTGGCGGACGGCATCGACCCGTCCCGCGCGCCAAAGGTTAATCAGGACAAGGGCATAGCTAGCAGGCTGGCGCTGAGCGGTTGCCGCCACCGAAACAGGCACGGCCGCACAATGGCTGCCTAATATTCGACCTCGAGCTCTTCGATCTCGGCCGGCTCCTCCCGAGCCGCGGCGATCCATTCCTGCATCTCGGGCATCGCCATGATGGTGTCGGCATAGGCCTTCAGCAGCGGCTCCAGCTTGACGTCATAGGTCGCAAAGCGCGTCAC
Source organism: Bradyrhizobium guangxiense (assembly GCF_004114915.1). NCBI lineage: Bacteria > Pseudomonadati > Pseudomonadota > Alphaproteobacteria > Hyphomicrobiales > Nitrobacteraceae > Bradyrhizobium > Bradyrhizobium guangxiense. The sequence goes on from NZ_CP022219.1 coordinate 5,227,184, forward strand.
CACGGGTGCGTACATCGCATCCGCCATGGTGCGCTGCGTACCGAACAGGAACGGACCGCCCGACTTCTCGAGACAGTCGCGCCAGATGAACCAGACGCGGTCGATGTCGGCCTGCGCCCGCGACCAGATCTTGAAGCCGGGGAAGTGGCCCTTCAGATTCACCGGCAACGAAGCGCGCAGCGTGGTGAAGCCGGAATGGATTTCGCCGCAAATCGAGCGGCAATGGGCGCGCTGCACGCGGTCATCAGGCAGCAGGCCGGCGGCCGGCATCACCTCGTTGAGATATTCGGCGATCGCCAGCGTGTCCCAGACCACCGCGCCCTCGTGCCGCAAGCACGGCACCAGGATCGACGACGACAGCAAGAGGATCTCCGCGCGCGCCGACGGATCGTCCGGCGCGGTGACGATCTCCTCGAAATCGAGCCCGGCGAATTTCGCCAGCAGCCAGCCGCGCAGAGACCAGGACGAATAGTTCTTGCTGCTGATGGTGAGTGTCGCCTTCGCCATATGGCCCTTCCCTGATCCCGCCTCTCCGCCGGCTCGCGAATGCGCGCCGTACTCCGTGCTTGCCGTGACATGAGCAGCAAGCGACGTGCCAATTTTGCGGGGCCGTCCGGCCGCCGTTTGGCGTCGTAATTGCATAGCACCGCGGAACGGGTGGGCATTCCAGTATGATGTCGATGTATTATCAGGCGTTTCAGAACCACATGGACCTGACGGCGCCGTGGCGCGCGGGAGCCTCGTCCGCGCTCAAATTCCTCAATCTGGTGCCGCAGGGCACGTCGGATCAGGTGGTCGGCCGGCTGTCGGCCGCGCTGGAGCTGATCTCGCGCTCCACCCTCACCTATCACCGGCCGGCCTACGGCATCGACAGCGTGACGGTGGGAAACCGCGAAGTGGCCGTCACCGAGGAGATCGCCTACGCGACGCCGTTCGGCTCGCTGCTGCACTTCAGGAAGGACGGCGTGGGCGAGCAGCCGCGCATGCTGCTGGTGGCGCCGATGTCCGGCCATTTCGCGACGCTCCTGCGCGGCACCGTGAAGACGCTGCTGCAGGACCACGACGTCTACATCACCGACTGGCATAATCCGCGCGACATTCCGCGCAGCGAGGGCCGCTTCGGCCTCGACGACTACACCGAGCATCTCATCGACTTCCTCGCGCAGCTCGGCCCGCGCCCCCACATGGTCGCGATCTGCCAGCCGTCGGTGTCGGCGCTCGCAGCCGCCGCGATCATGTGCGAGGACAACCATCCCTCGCGCCCGGCCACACTGACGCTGATGGCGGGCCCGATCGACACGCGCATCCAGCCGACCAAGGTCAATGACTTCGCCAAGAGCAAGCCGATCGAATGGTTCGAGCGCAATTTGATCAACTACGTGCCGGTGCAGTGCCGCGGCGCGCTGCGCAAGGTCTATCCCGGCTTCGTGCAGCTCACCGCCTTCGTCTCGATGAATCTCGAGCGCCACATCAAGCAGCACATGGACCTCGCCAACCACATCGCCAAGGGCGAGAAGGAGAAGGCCGCCACCATCAAGACCTTCTACGACGAATATTTCGCCGTGATGGACCTGCCCGCCGAGTTCTACATCGAGACCGTGCGCGACGTATTCCAGGAGCATTTGCTGCCGCAGGGCAAGCTGATGCATCGCGGCCGCACCGTGAACACCAAGGCCGTCAGCCGCATGGGGCTGATGACGGTCGAGGGCGAGAAGGACGACATCTGCTCGATCGGCCAGACGCTCGCCGCCCAAGACCTCTGCACCGGCGTGCGCGCCTATCGCCGCGTCCACCACATGCAGGCCGGCGTCGGCCATTACGGCGTGTTCTCAGGCCGGCGCTGGAACAACGAGATCTATCCGCTCTTACGGGATTTCGTGCACGTCAATTCGTGAGGCGAACGGCAACCTCAGCCCGACCACTCCTCGCCCCAGATCTGGACGACGTGGCCAGGCGAGACGTCGCGATAGTGTCGCATCGGCGGCTGATAATCCGGCGCGCGCACCGGACTTCTGACCTCGTCGTTGGCGGCTTCGCGCCTGGTGCCGCGGCGTGACGGATCCGGCACCGGCACGGCGGCCATCAACCTCTTCGTATAGGGATGCTGCGGATTGCCGAACACGGATGCGCGCGGGCCGATCTCGACGATCTCGCCGAGATACATCACGGCGACGCGGTGGCTCATGCGCTCGACCACCGCGATGTCATGGGAGATGAAGAGATAGGCCAGCCCCATGCTGGCCTGCAGGTCGAGCATCAGGTTCACGACCTGCGCCTTGACCGAGACGTCGAGCGCTGAGACCGCCTCGTCCGCAACGATCAGCTTTGGCCCGAGCGCGAGCGCGCGGGCGATGCAGATGCGCTGGCGCTGGCCGCCGGAGAACTCGTGCGGGAAGCGCGCGGCCATGTCGGCGACAAGGCCGACGCGCACGAGCAGGTCCGCGACCATGTCGCGCGCCTGCGACGCCGACGCGAGCCCGTTGGCAAGCAGGGGCGCCGCGATCGCCGCTCCCACCGACATGCGCGGATTGAGGCTCGCAAACGGATCCTGAAAGATGATCTGCATGTGCTTGCGGAAGTCGCGCAACGCTCGGCCGTTCATGGCCAGCACATCCTGGCCGTCGATCAGCACCGTGCCGCTGTCCGGCTCGGTCAGCTTGAGGATGGAGCGGCCCGTGGTCGACTTGCCGCAGCCGGATTCGCCGACCAGCGCCAGCGTCTCGCCGGCGCGCAAGGTGAAGGAGACGTTCTCGACGGCATGGACGCGGCCCGAGACCTTGCCGAACAAGCCCGAGCGGATCGGAAAGCGCGTGGTGAGGCCGGAGACTTCGAGCAGCGGGCGCTCGGCCGTCGAGACCGTGTCGGGCGTCTCCACCGGGTCGTCCGAGGTCCCCGTCACCTTGTCGACGATCGGAAAGCGCATCGGCCGCGCGCGTCCATCCATCGAGCCAAGACGCGGCACGGCCGCGAGCAGCGCGCGCGTATAGGGATGCGACGGTGCCGCGAAGATGCGCGAGGTCGCGTCGAGCTCCACCGCCTGCCCGCCATACATCACCACGGTGCGGTCCGCGATCTCGGCGACCACGCCCATGTCGTGGGTGATGAAGAGGATCGACATCCCCTCCTCCCGCTGCAGCTCCTTCAAGAGCTCGAGGATCTGCGCCTGGATGGTGACGTCGAGCGCGGTCGTCGGCTCGTCCGCGATCAACAGCTTCGGCTTGCAGGCCAGCGCCATCGCGATCATCACGCGCTGGCGCATGCCGCCGGAGAAGCGGTGCGGATGCTCGTGGATGCGCGATGTCGCCGCCGGGATGCGGACGCGGTCGAGCAGACGGATGGTCTCGGCCTCCGCGGCCGCGCGCGACAGGCCGCGATGCTGGATCAGCGCCTCCGCGATCTGGAAGCCGACGGTGAGCACCGGATTGAGGCTCGTCATCGGCTCCTGGAAGATCATGGCGACGTCATTGCCGCGGATATCCTTCATGCCTGCTTCCGGCAGCGCCAGCAGATCGCGACCGGCAAGCGTGACTCGCCCCTCGATGCGGCCGATCTCCTTCGGGATGAGCCGCATGATCGACAGCGCGGTCACGCTCTTGCCCGAACCGGACTCGCCGACGATCGCCACGGTCTCGCGGGCTGCGACGTCGAAGGACACGTTGCGCACGACGGGAATCCATCGCCGCTCGAGCATGAAGGAGGTGGTGAGGCCGGAGACCGACAGCACGGAGGACGGTGCTTGTGCGATGATCTGGTCAGCCCTGCTCACGTCCATGCTCATGCGATTGCCCTAATAGCCGCGCGTGCGATCAACCAGCCCCGGCAACTCCTCGCCGCGGCGGTGGCGTGCGATGACGTCGAGCACGAAGTCGACGGCCGTGTCCGGCGTGGTCATGCTGGCATTGTGCGGCGTCAGCAGGATTCGCGGGTGGCTCCAGAACGGATGGCCAGAAGGCAGCGGTTCGGGATCGGTGACGTCGAGCACCGCACCGGACAGCGCGCCATTGGCGAGGGCTGCGAGGAAATCAGCCTCGACCAGATGCGGGCCACGACCGACATTGACGAGCCCCGCACCGCGCGGCAGGCGCGCGAACAGATCGGCGTTGAGGATGCCGCGGGTCTCATCGGTCAGCGGCAGCAGGCAGACGAGGATGTCGGCCTGCGCGAGAAACTCCGGCAAGGCGTCGGCGCCGGCGTAACAGGTCACACCGTCGATCTCGCGCGGCGAGCGATTCCAGCCGAGCAGCGGAAAGCCGAATGCCTTGAGGCGATCGAGCACGGCCTGGCCGAGCTGGCCCAGCCCCATCACGCCGACACGCCGCCGCTTGGCCGGCGTGATCCTGATCTCGCGCCAGACCTGCTCCTTCTGCTGATTGATCAAGTGCAGGAGGTCGCGATGCAGGGCCAGCACGGCCATGGTGACATATTCCACCATGGTCTCGGCAATGCCGGGCTCCAGCATCCGTACCAGAGGGATGTGCGCCGGCACTTTCGTGGTATCGAACTGGTCGACGCCTGCGCCCACCGAGAAGACCAGCTCGAGATTGGGGAACGTCGTCGCAATATCCTCCGGCGGCACCCAGGCCACGAGATAGCGGATATCGGCGGGTTCGCCGATATCCGGCCAGAGCCGGAACGGCACATCAGGCGCGCGCTCGGCGAAGAATGTCGCCCACTCGGCGCCACGCACCATGTTGGCCTTGTAGAGAACCGTCATGCGGCCCTCAGAACGGGCTGACCGGCGCCAGGCGCCGGCCGTCGATCATGCGCTTGTGGCTGTAGGCGGCGGGATCGACCAGCGGCGTCGCGCCGGTCACGATGTCGGCGGCGAGCTTGCCGGCGGCGGGGCCGATGCCAAAGCCGTGGCCGGAGAAGCCGGTCGCGAGGAAGAAGCCCGGCAGCGCATCGACCGGCGAGATCACCGGAATGGTATCCGGCGTGCAATCGATGGTGCCGCCCCAGGCTTCCGCGATCTCGATATCCTTCAATTCCGGATTCGCCTTGATCAAGGAGGCCAGCGCGGCATTGACCAGCGACATGTCGGGCGCGGGATCACGCACGCGCTCGGCCTCGAACGGCGACGGCTTGTCGAAGCTCCAGCTGGTGCCGCGCGCGATCTGCTCGAAGAACGACTTGCCGAACGAGAGCTTCAGCCCGTTCTTGCGATGCAGATAGGTCGGCCAGAAGGTACGCGCGTAGCGGAACAGGTCGGGCGACAGCTCGACCGTGCCGCGGTTGCGCAGCGCCAGCGTGAAGCCGCCGTCGAGGCGGCGACGGATGCAATAGAAGTCGGTGCCGAGCGCACCCGAGGTGATCTCCGGTCCCGGCGTGGTCCGGCATGCGGTGGCGTTGACGAGTCCGATCGGCAGCTCGATGCCGTGGCGGCGGCAGAACAGCGACGACCACGCGCCGCCGGACAGCAGCACGGCTTGGGTGCGGATGATGCCCTTCTCGGTGACGACGGCGCTGACGCGGCCGCCCGTCGTCTCCAGCCCGCGCGCCGCACAGCCCTGATGGATGGTGACGCCATGTTTGCGCGCGGCCGTCGCCAGCGCCGGCACGGCCATCGACGGCTCGGCGCGGCCGTCGCTCGGCGTGTGCAGACCGCCGACCCATGTGTCGGTATTGCCGGGCATCCGCTCGGCGACCTCAGCCGGCGTCAGGACGGTGGAGTGAACCTGCATCTCGCGTGCGACCGCGGCCCAGCGCTCCCAGCTGGCAAGCTCGTCCTTGCTCTTGGTCAGGAACAGCACGCCGGTGCGACGGAAGCCGGCATCGACGCCGGCGTCGTTCTGCATGTCCTCCCACAACCGTAGCGCCTCGCGGGCGAGCGGGATCTCCTCACGCGCGCGGCCCTGCTGGCGGCACCAGCCCCAATTGCGGCTCCACTGCTCGCCGCCGACATGGCCCTTCTCGACCAGCGCGACGGACAGGCCCTTCTTCGCGAGATGATAGGCCGCGGACACGCCGATCACGCCACCGCCGATGACGACGACGTCCGCCTGCGCCGGCAGGCGTTCATCGCTATTGATTCGGTTCAGCGGCGGGGGCATGGGACACTCCTGGCATTCAGTTCGGTCGAGTTCTTGCTCGTCATGGGATGTTCATGCGCGGATCGAGCGCATCGCGCAGGCCGTCGCCGAGAAAGTTGAAGCTGGTCACCGCGAGCGTGATGGCGAGGCCCGGCGCGATCGCGAGCCACGGCGCGCTGGTGAGATAGATCTGTGCGTTGTTGAGCATGTTGCCCAAGCTCGCGGCGGGCGGCTGGACGCCGTAGCCGAGATAGCTGAGATAGGATTCGAGCAGGATCGCCTTGGCGACGTTCAGGGTCGCCGCCACCACGATCGGCGCGATCGCATTTGGCACCAGCTCGCGGAACATGATCCGCAGATTCGACGAGCCGAAGGCGAGCGCGGCAACTGCAAACTCGCGTTCCCGCAGCGAGCGCACCTGGGCCTCGACGACGCGGGCGACCCACATCCAGGCCGTTGCCGCGATCAGCACGGTGGTGGTGAGGAGACCGGGCTCGGTGAGCGCGGCCAGCGCCAGCAGCAGGAAGATGGTCGGAAAGCACAGCACCGCATCGAGGAGCCGCATCAGCACCGCGCCGACCACGCCGCCATAGAAGCCGGCAAAGGCGCCGACGACGATGCCGACCGCCATCGCGATCACCATCGCGACGAAGCCGATCGTGAGCGAGACGCGCGCGCCCATCATCAGCCGCGCCAGCACGTCGCGGCCGAGTTCGTCGGTGCCGAGGATATGCGCGCCCGAGAGCGGCGGCGCGAACCGCTTCATGATGTCGATATAGGTGTCGTCGAACGGCAGCAGATATGGGCCGAACACCGAACCGAGCACGAGCACCACGATGATCACCGCACCCGCGAGCGCGAGGCGATGCCGATGGAAGCGCCGCCAGGCGGCCTGGCCGGGCGCAAGCTGAACGGTGGAGAGGGCTGCGGTCGCCATTGCCTAGCCCACCCGGATGCGCGGATCGACGACGGCATAGAGGATGTCGGCGAGCAGCGAGCCGATCAGTACGATCGCCGCCGAGAACATCAGGATGCCCATCACCACGGGATAGTCGCGATAGCCGATGGAATCGAGGAACAGCCGGCCCATGCCGGGCCAGGTGAACACGGTCTCGGCGACCAGCGCGCCGCCGAGCAGCGTCGGAAGTTGCAGTCCGGCCACCGTGATCATCGGCAGCAGCGCGTTGCGAAGCGCGTGCACCGTGAGAATGCGCCATTCCGGCATGCCTTTGGCGCGCGCGGTGCGGATGTAGTCCTGGTTGATGACCTCGAGCATGGAGGAGCGCATGAAGCGGCCCCACATCGCAGTCTCGACCAGCGCCAGCACCACCGCCGGCGCGATCAGGTGATGCATGAGGTCGAGCAAGGAGCCGTCGCCAATGGTGTGCCGGTTGCCGGCCGGCAGCCAGCCGAGCTTCACCGAGAACACGTAGATGGTGACGAGGCCGAACCAGAAGGTCGGGATCGACAGCGCGATCATGGCGCCCACGGTCGCAAGCGTGTCGAACAGCGAATAGCGACGCAGCGCGCCAAGGATGCCGATCCAGCAGCCGAGCAGCACCGCGAGGATGGTCGCCGTCACCATCAGCTCCAGCGTGGCGCCGAGATGCGAGGAGATCACCGACAGCACCGCCTCGCCGTCGCGATAGGACTTGCCCCAATCACCCCGCACCATGCGGCCGAACCAGTCGAGATACTGGATCGGCAGAGGACGATCGAGGCCGAGCTGCCTGGTGACGCGGTCGAGATCCTCCTGCGTCATCTGTGCGGACACCGCGAACTGGGAGAGCGGCCCCCCGGGCGCCAGATGCAGGATGGCAAAGCCGATCGCGGAGACGATCACGAGCAGCATGATCGCCTGTACCAGGCGGTTGACGACGTAACGGACCATCTCAGGCGATCCGACCAGCCCGAGACATCAGGCCCAATACCATTCGCGGATATTCCAGCAGTTGATGGAGGTGTTGATGTTGGGACGGAAGCCTTGCAGCCCCTCCTTGACACCCTCGGCGATAAAACCCTGGAACAGCGGCAGGATGGCGAGGTCGTTGCGGATCAGCTTCTGCAGATCGCCATAAATGGTCTTGCGCTGCGCGAGCTCGAACTGCTTGGCGCCTTCGGCGAGCAGACGATCCGCCTCCGGGCTCCTGTACTGATAGGTGTTGAAGCCGCGGCCGCCCTTGGCGGGAATGGCACTCGAGCCGAAGCGCGGCGTCACGTCGGGGTCACTGCCGAGCATGAAGTTCACGGACACCAGCACGGAGTTGAACTTCGACTGCTGCCAGAACTCGCCCCAGATCACCGCCGCCGGCATGTTGTTGACGCGCATCGCAGCGCCGATCGCGCGCCAGTCCTGGATCAGGAGCTGCTGGGTCTGCTCGCGGACCGCATTGCCCGACGTCGTCGAATTGGTGAATTCGAGCTTGACGCCGCCCTTCTCGCGCACGCCGCCAGCGCCGCGCGTCCCCCCCGCCGCATCGAGCAGCGCGTTGGCCTTGGCGGGATCGTATTTGTGCTGCGGCAGACCCTGCTGGAACGACCAGGCCTGCTGCGGCACGAAGCTCTCGGTCTGCGTCGGCAGGCCGTAGTTCAGCGCGTCGATGATCGCCTGCTTGTTGATGGCGAGATACAGCGCCTCGCGCACCGCGCGATCGGCAAAGGGGCCGAATTCCAGATTGGGCGCGATGTGCTCCACCGAAGACGTCGAGGAAACGAAGATCTTGCGGCCCTTCAGCGTCTTCGCCTCCTGCACGAAGTTCGGCAGAATGCCCTGCAGGCCGGTGTAGTCGACCTGGCCGGTGCGGAACTGGGTGTAAAGAACGGTGAGGTCCGGAATGTACTTGAAGACGACGCGTTCGACGTAAGGTCCCTTGCCGTGATAGCCGGCATGGGCATTCAGCTGGATGTGATCGCCCGGCACGCGCTCGGCCCAGCGGAACGGCCCGGTGCCGACGGGTGCGTTGTGGAACGGCGTGGAATTCGGATCGGACACCTTCTCCAGGATGTGCTTAGGCACGATGAAGGTGAGCGACAGGATCGACATGTAGGGCGAATAGGGAGCCTCCATTCGCCAGTGGATCTCGTCGGGCGCGACGACCTTGATGTCCTTGACGAGACTATGGCCGACGCGGTTGCGGACGCGGAAATCGGGATTGTTGATCAGCTCGAGCGAGAACTTGACGTCCTCGGCCGTGAAGGCGGTGCCGTCGTGCCACTTCACGTCATTGCGCAGCTTGATCTTCCAGGTCAGGCCGTCCGCCGACAGGCCGCCATTCTCGATGGTCGGGACCTCGCGGGCGAGGTCTGGGACGAACTTGCCGTCGGGCTCGATGAACCAGAGCGGCGAGAACACCTGCCACCAGATGCCCTGATCGACCTCGATGCCCGGCATCAGCGGATGGAAGACGGTCGGCTCCTGCGACAGCGCCGCAATCACCTGTCCGCGCGGCTTGTCCGGCGGACTGGTCGGGCGTTCGGTCTGGGCAAAGGCGCTGCCTGACAGCGTCCATCCCGCCGCGGCGCCGGCGCCGAGCTGAAAGAACTGACGGCGATTCGGAATGCCGAGATGCAGCGCCCCAACGCCGAGCTTGCCGGTGTCGTCTGCCATGTCCCACTCTCCGTTTCCGCACGCGGCACCGTCTCCCGCGCCCCGAGACCCCGGCAAAGGGACAGGAGTGGGCTTTAGTGCTTCTAAATTTTTCTGCCAAAATTTCATCACGACTAAATACAGCTGTCAATCGCATTGCTAGTATGCGCGACGTCTTCACTCCGACTGAAGCCTCGGCCCGGTGCGGCCGCGGCTCAAGATGATGCATGGGAGAGCGGCATGGATGGTCGCGGCGACACGAACAGTCTGAAGGACGCTCCGACGACCGAGCCCGACGATGCGGTCGACCAGCGCCTCGGCGAGACCGTGCGGCTGCTGCGTCAGCGCGCCGGCCTGTCGATCCAGGACGTCGCCAACAAGACCGGCCTGTCCACCGGCATGATCAGCCAGCTCGAACGCGCGCGCGCCATGCCGTCGATCCGCACGCTGCGCCTGCTCAGCATCGCGCTCGACGTTCCCATCTCCTATTTCTTCGAGACCAGCGTTCCCACTGATGCGCCGCGCTACATCGTGCGGAAGAACGCCAGGCGCCTGCTGCGGCTCACCGCCAGCGGCGTGGTCAAGGAAGCCCTCACCCCCGAAGGCAAAGGCCAGCTCGAGCTCTACGAGCTCACGCTTAACCCGGGCGCCTCCTCCGGAACCGACTTTCTGCAGCACACCGGCGAGAAGGCAGGCTACATCCTCTCAGGCAGCCTGCGGCTGTGGCTCGACAATCAGGCCCACGTGCTGGAAGCCGGCGACAGTTTCCGCTTTCCGAGCATCGTGCCGCACATGTTCGACAATCCGACCCAGCAGGCCGCGCGCGTGATCTGGGTGACGACGCTGCACCAGACCGACTCGCCCGCAGGTTGAGGCGATCGCCGCCTGGTACCGCCGGAAATTGCCCCTCGACGCCGTCACGCGGAGTCTGTAGCTCACATCAAGCGGCCCCTCGACCCGGGCGGTCGATGCGGTGCGCGGCTTGCGGTTGGTGTGACACCATGAAACTCAGGGGGCTTCTGACACTCGCGATGGCCGCACAGGTCGTCGTGACGGCTGCAGCCCTGTTCGCTTCCTACGCCGTGACCGGCCCCCGTGAATTCGGCATTGCCCAGCTTGTCGCCCTCCTGGCAAGCACCGCCGTTGCGGTGCTGCTCGTGCGGATCTGCACCCGCGCAATCGAGAGGTCGGAGGAGAAGCGCGCGGTCACGCAATCGGCCGAGCTGGCGCGGGCCCGCAGCGACAGCGCGCAGATGACGCAAGCCGTCATCAAGACCGCGCTCGATGCCTTCATTCAGATCGACGGCAGCGGCACCGTGCTGGAATGGAGCTTTCAGGCCGAGGCCCTGACCGGCTGGACGCGCAAGGAGGCGCTCGGCGCCGACGTGGTCGACCTCATCGTCGCCAAGCCGCTGCGCGCCGCCTTCAGGCAGCGCATGGCGCGGCTGGTGCCGGAACTGTCGGACACGCCGTCCGGCCTGCGCTTCGAGCTCACCCTGATCCACAGGAACGGCGAGGTGATCCTCGCCGAGGCATCCAGCACGGTGCTGCGGCTGGGCGAGCGCGCCATCGTCAACACCTTCGTCCGGGACATCACCCAGAAGCGCGCGGCCGAGGAGCAATTGGTGCAGTCCCAGAAGATGGAGGCGGTCGGCCAGCTCACCGGCGGCATCGCGCACGAATTCAACAACATGCTCACGGTGATCACGGGCACGATCGAGATCCTCGCCGAGGCCGTCAAGGACACCCCGCCGCTTGCGACGATCACCAAGCTGATCAGCGAGGCCGCCGATCGCGGCGCCGCGCTGACCTCGAGCCTGTTGTCCTTTGCCCGCAAGCAGGCGCTGCAGCCGGCCGAGATCGACGTCAACGAGCTGCTGGAGGAGCTCACGAAGCTGCTGCTGGCAACCTTCGACAAGAAGATCGAGATCGTCACCAGGCTCGACGGCAACGTCTGGCTCGCCTTCGCCGACCGCGGCCAGCTGAGCTCGGCGCTGCTCAACCTCGCCATCAACGCGCGCGATGCCATGCTGGATGGCGGCAGGCTGATGCTGACGACGCGCAACGTCGTGTTCGGCGTGCGCGAGGCCATCGCGGTCGGCGCCGGCTATGCCGGCGACTACGTCGAGATCGAGATTGCCGACACCGGCACAGGCATTCCGCAAGCGATCCTGGAGCGCATCTTCGATCCGTTCTTCTCCACCAAGGAGGTCGGCAAGGGCACCGGGCTCGGGCTCAGCATGGTGTTCGGTTTCGTCAAGCAATCCGGCGGCGGCATCAAGGTCACGTCCGAAGAAGGTCGCGGCACGGTCTTCACGATCTATTTGCCGAAGGCGGAGGCGAGCGCGCTGCGCCCGGCCGGCTATGACGACCGCAAGATCGTGGGAGGCAAGGAAACCGTCCTTTGCGTCGAGGACGACCACGACGCCCGCCAATACGTCACCGTCCAGCTCGAGAGCCTCGGCTACAAGGTCATTCCAGCCGCCAATGCGACCGAGGCCCTCGCAATCGCGGCCGACGGCAGGTCGTTCGACCTGCTCTTCACCGACATCGTGATGGCCGGCGGCATGAACGGACGGGAGCTCGCCGAGCAGATGGTGGCGACGCGCCCTTCGCTGCGGGTCCTGTTCACCTCGGGTTACGCCTACGATTCGCTGCATGTGCAGGGACGCGCCACGATGGGTGCGCCGCTGCTGCGAAAGCCCTACCGCAAAGCCGAGCTCGCACGCATGCTGCGCCGCTGCCTCGATACCGCGGTCGATTCCGCCGGCGATGCCATCCCGACGCCCTATTCGGTCCAGGCCGACGTCGAGGGTTTTCTGCGCAGGCAGGCCGCAAAGGACAACGGCACGACGCGGTCGCGGAAATAGCCGGCGCTAGCTCATCCTTCGCCGCAACGTCGCCGATGGTGTCTCACCGAACTTTTCGCGATAGGCGCCGGCCATGCGGCCGAGATGGGTGAAGCCGAGATCGAAGGCGATGTCGGTGATGGAGACGTCGGGTGAGGCCTGTGCGAGCCGGGCGTGCAGACCGGCCAGGCGCATGTCGAGCAGCATCTGCGAGATCGACAGGCCGAAGTGACGGCGGAAGCCGAGCTGGAGCGCGCGGATGCCAATGCCGGAAGCACAGGCGAGCTGCGCGAGGTCGAGCGGCTCGCCGGCATTGTCCGCAAGATGATCCCGCGCCGCGCGGAGCGCGCGCGGCAGCCGCTCGGCTCGTCCCGAAAAGGTTTGAATCGCATCCGAGAGGCCATGCCGCTGGCCATTGAGCAGATGATCGAGCAGCAGCTCGCGCCAATCGGCCATCGCGACCGCCGACAGCCTGCCGCAGGGACCGAGACGCTCGGCAAGCGTCATCAGCTCGGCAAGACTGGCTCCCAGGGCCCGCCCCGCCGGCGCCTCCAGAACGATCATGGGATCGAACTCGACCGCGACCGCCGCCCGGCCAGACAGCGCCGCGGCGCGCTGCTCGACCATGCGGCGGTCGAGCAGCAGGATCGCCTGAGCGCAGTCGCGCCATATCATCCGGGTCGGGATCGTCGGCGACAGCAGCGACGCCGTCCGCGCCGGCGCCGCCTCGACCTCGATGACGCCGGCGCGGATGTGTGCGGTGCCCACAAGCGGGACCTGCACCAGGAAGAAGTGCTCGAGACAACCGGGATCGATGCAGACCGACCCGCCATAGGCGACATAATTGATGGAAAAGCCGTCAAAGGCCGCGCAATTGTGCCGGGCCGAGAAGCCGGACGCGTGCGCCTGCGCCGGCTTCAGGTCGTGCGGGCAGAAGATGCGTCCGATCTCTTCGGCCGCTTCGTCGACGTCATCCGTGGTGACGCGGGCGAAATCCGCGAGCCGTTCGGCTGCGGGCGCCATCGCACTCATTTCCAGCACGGCTGCGGACATCGTCGACCACGCTACGCGTCACGGAATTGTTTTAAGCCTATAATAGTTCGCCGGACGCGAAAAGGGCGACGACGGCGAAATCGTCATGCTGCACGGCAACAGCCGGCTCGCGGATTCGTTTAGCGGATAGACAGGCGCACGTTGCTAGCCGAAGCTCCGTCCCCGCCGGAATTCATTGGGAGCGCGCCATGACTGCACTCGAAAAAGGCATTACCGCTAACGGCACAGGCTACGGCGGCAAGAGCTGGAACATTCTGGGCCAGGTTTATTTCCCCAAGGCCATCACCGACTCCACCTTCGCGTTCGAGACCAACAGCGATCCCGGCCAGTTCGTGCCGGTGCACATCCATCCGACCCAGGACGAATTCATCCTGGTGCAGGAGGGCACGCTCGACCTCAAGCTCGACGGAAAATGGGTCAAGGCCCATGCCGGGGATCTCGTGCGCATGCCGCGCGGCATCCCGCACGGCTATTTCAACAAGTCCGACAAGCCGTGCCGCGCGCTGTTCTGGGTCTCGCCGATGCAGAAGCTGGAGGCGCTGTTCAACCAGCTGCACAATCTGACCGACCCGGCCGAGGTCGTGCGCATCTCGGCGCTGCATGAGGTCGACTTCCTGCCGCCTGAGGCCAACGACTAAAGCGCGATGAGATCCAGATGAATCGTCATCGCGCTTTAGGTTGTTGTTTGCGCATGATCTTTCCGGAAAACCGCTTCGCACTTTTCCGGATCATGCTTTAGGCGGCCGCCTCCTCGTCCACTTTCACCTGCTTGCAGGCCTGCCGGCCGCGCCTTGCGGCCGAACGTCGCCGCTTGCGCGCGGAAAACACATCGATAGCGAGCAAATCCATGGTCAGCCCCAAGCATGTCTGCGTGATCGGCGCCGGCGTCTCCGGCCTTGCCGCCGCCAAGGCATTCTCCAGCCGCGGCCACCGCGTCACCATCGTCGAGCGCAGCTCAGATCTCGGCGGCGTCTGGGAGCCGGCACGCTCCTACCCCGAGGTGCAGACGCAGAGCCCGAAGGAGCTCTATCGCTACACTGACCGTGCCATGCCGGAGGCCTATCCGGAATGGCCGACCGGGCCGCAGGTCCATGCGTATCTTGCGGACTACGCCAGGAGCTTCGGCCTCAACCGCATGCTGCGCCTTGACACCGAAGTCGCCGGCATGACGCGGCGTGCCGACGGCCGGCCGGGCTGGACGCTCGCTCTGAAGCGCAAGGACGGAACAACGACGAACGAGGATTTCGATTTCGTCGCGGTCTGCACCGGGCAATTCAACGAGCCGCGCGAGCTGCATTGCCCGGGCGAGGACGGCTTTCTGGCGCAGGGCGGCCAGATCCTGCACTCCTCGAAATACGGCGATCCTATGCTGGCAAAGGGACGCCGCGTCGTCGTGCTCGGCGGCTCCAAATCGGCGACCGACATCGCGGTCAACGCGGTGAAATCGGGCGCGCGCGAGGTCACCATCGTGATGCGCGAGCCGGTCTGGCGCATCCCCTATTTCATCGGCGGGCTCGTGAACTTCAAGCGCATCCTCTACATCCGCGCGCAGGAGGAAATGTTTCCGGGCTGGGGCATCGGCGTTATGGGGCGGCTCGCGCACCGCATCGCCGCGCCGCTGGTGTGGGCGAACTGGCGCGGACTGGAGAGCCTGCTCAAGGCGCAGCTCAAGCTCAGCCGCTGCAACATGGTGCCGAAGGAGCGGATCGAGGACGGCGTCAACTGCTCGGTGCCGATCGCAACGCCGGGCTTCTATCCGATGGTCGCCGACGGCCGCATCAAGGCGGTGTTCGGCACCTTCGGTCATTACGAGGGCGACAGCATCGTGATGAGCGGCGGCGAGCGCGTGGGCGCCGACGTCGCGGTGCTCGCGATCGGCTACAAGCTCGGCGTGCCGTTCCTGCCCGAGGCCTATCACGCGAAGCTGGTCGATGACGACGGGCAGTACCGGCTCTACCGCCTGATCGCCAACCCCGATCTGCCCGAGCTCGGCTTCGTCGGCTTCAACTCGTCGTTCTGCACCGTGCTCTGCGCCGACCTCGCCGCGAACTGGCTAGTGCGTTATGCCGACGGCCAGCTCGCCAACCAGCCGACGGCGCAGGCGATGCGCGACAACATCGAGATGATGCTGCACTTCAAGCGCGTCGAGCGACCGGCGGCCGGCGTCTATGGCGGCCTCTGCGTCGCGCCCTATCACTACCGCCATTTCGACGAGCTGATGGCCGACATCGGCGCCAAGCAGCAGAAGCGCGGCGGACTCGCTGGGCATTTCCAGCCGCCGGATGCGGATGCCTATGCGAAATTCCTGGCGACGGCGCCGGATTACCGGGCGGCATAAGAATTCCGGCTGAGCGGGATTTGCATCTCGCCAGCCGCCGCCTCCGACGCTTACGATCTCTAGCCACCGAATCGATCGGAACCGGCCATGGGATCCAGACGTCTTGCCATCTTTGCGGCCATTGCCTTCTTCGTCGCAGCGTCCGCCGCCGGCCAACAGCGCGCGCTCACGAGCCGGCAAGCGGAGGCGCTCGCCGCCTATGACCACGCGCTCGCCGACTTCAAGTCGATCCTCGCCGAACGACGCCGACAGATCGAGACAAGAGAGCCGCTGCCGAACCTGCCGGGACAGGCGCTGTATCTGGCGCGCGTCGCGGTCATCAGCAGCTACAAGGATCTGACCGATGCCATGCCGTCGCGGATCGGCCGGCCCAACAAGTTCGAAATCCCGCCGGCCTATTTCGATGCCGATATCGAGCCGCTGATCGACGAATATTCTAGACTCTTCGACGTCATGGAGGCGCCGCCCGCCGATGCGCAGAACTCGGCGACGCCGTTCAACGACGTCGTCGATCTCGCCACGGTGATCGCGCGCACCAAGGGACTTGCTCCTGAACACGCCGAAGCGGCGGGGCGCATCAGCCTCGGACTGTTCTATGCGGAGACGAACGGCAAGCAGAATGTCCGCAACGGACGCTCGAACACCTATATGGGCAGCTTCCAGACCGGCCCGTCCGAGGACCGCAACGGCCGCAGGAAATGGGAGGCCATCAAGGGCGAGATCGCCGCGATCGATCCGTCCTTAAGCGCGCGCGACGACAAGGAGGAAGCGCGGGCCCGCGGGACCGATCACCGGTTCAATCACTGGACCAATGTGCGCGACGGCCTGATGAACGCGCATGCCGACCTGTTCCGCGAGATCCCCGCCATCGTGAAGACGCTGCCTGATACGATCGACCAGATGAAGCTGTTCGAGCTGATCCAGATCGTGCCGACCCCGACGCGCGCCGCGCTCAAGTCCGGCGACCTCCTGAATTACAGGGTCTCGAGCCCGACAGTGATGAAGCACCTGCGCAACAACAGCATCTTCGCGTTCGGACAGGCCGACCGGGCACGCTCATCGGCGACCTTCCGCGAGATCCTCGCGGCGATGTGGCTGTTCAGCCGCAAGTTCGAGAAAGCGATGGCGAAGTACGCGGAGCTCAAAGGGCGCTGACGGAGTTGCGCCAACAACCATTAATTGTATGATTGCAAAATCTCCCTTGCCGCACGGACCATCACATGCGCATCCTCATTCTCGGTGGCAGCCAGTTTCTCGGGCGGGCAGTCGCAGCCCATGCCTGTGCTGTCGGACACGACGTGACATGTGCCGCCCGCGGCCTTGCGGGACCAATCGCGGCGGGCGCGCACTTCGTCCGGATCGACCGCGACATGGCCGAGGGGCTTGCACCGCTAGCGGGCGAGACGTTCGATGCCGTGGTCGACGTCTCACGTCATCCCGGCCAGGTTCGGCGCGCAGTCGCGGCGCTGAAGCATCCGGGCGTGCATTGGACCTTCGTTTCCACGATCAGCGTGTATGCGGACAACCGGATCCCCGGACAACGCGCCGACACGGCGCCATTGCGCGAGCCCATTGCCGCGGAGATCGAACACAGCACCGACGCCATCTACGGCGCCGCCAAGGTCGCCTGCGAACAGGCACTCGGCAGCGATGCCTTCATCTGCCGCGCCGGCTTGATCGCCGGGCCGGAAGACCCGACGGGGCGCTTCGGCTATTGGCCGGCACGACTTGCGCGCGGCGGTGAGGTGCTGGCCCCGGGATCGCCTGACGATGCCGTCCAGTTCATCGACGTGCGCGATCTCGCGCAATGGATCGTGCACGCGGCAGAGGTTCGCCTCACCGGCATCTATGACGGGATTGGACCGACACGTAGGCGCGGCGAATTTCTGGCCGAATGCGCAGCCGCACTCAACGCGTCCTGCACGTTCACCTGGATCGATCGCCCGTTTCTCGAGGCCCACGACGTGCGGCGCTGGGCAGGTCCGCGGTCATTGCCGATGTGGCTGCCACTGCCCGACTTCGCCGGCTTCCAGACGCGCGACACCGCACCGGCCCGCGAGGCCGGGCTGACGGCGCGGCCGCCGGGAGAGACTGCGCGCGATACGCTGCACTGGCTGCGCGACAGCAACGGCCCCGTGACCGGGCTCAGCTCCGATGAAGAAAGCGCGGTGCTTTCAGCGTGGCACGCGCGCGAGGCAGCTGCGGTCGGGACCTAGCCGGATCACGGGCAAACCACGCCGCGTGCCTACTCCGTCCGGATCGACGTGTTCATCAGCCCGTTGTCGTCATAGGCCTTGCGCAGCGTGCCATTCGTCACGGCTTCGTTCATGAACCCCGTCACAAATGCCAGCGCCTGGCTGTGGCCGAGCGGCACGGCGACGGCGGTCACCGTCTTCTTGAACGTCTCGTCCAGTACCCTCGTCCCCGGGATCTTCTGCGCCATCTTGTTGAGCTGGTCGCGCGACAGCGCGAAGGCGTCGATCTCGCCGCTTCTCAGCAGGGCGAAGATCTCGTCATAGGTCTGATAGCCCGTGACCTTCGCATGCTTCAGATGCGCGATCGCGCCGCGCATGGTCGTCGTGGCGTTGACCGCGGCGACCTTGACGCCGGGTTGGTCGAGTGTCGCAAAATTGGTGACGTTCGAACCCGGCTTGACGATATAGGTGGCGTCCGCGACCTCGTAGATCGGGCCGAACAGCATCTTGGTCTCGCGCTCGGGATCCCTGGGCAGCCAGGTGACGTCCCACATGTTCTCGCCGGCGGCGTCAGTGATCTGTCCGGAATTCTGGTGCACGACATATTCGACGGGGACCCCAAGCTGGGCGGCCATCGCCTTGCCGAGATCGACGGGAACGCCGGCATAGCCGGCTCCGGTCTTGGTCGACCAGAACGCACCGCCTGCGGGGCTGATTGCGATCGCGACCCGCAGCTTGCCGGTCGGCGCGATCTCGTCCTTCAGACCATCTGCTAGCGCGGGCATCGCAACCATCGCTGCAAAAGCGAGGCCGGCGAGGACCGACCGAATTGTCGCGCGCATGTCATGGTCTCCTCACCTTTTCTTCTTCCCGGCCGCTCCACTCACGCGGCCTTTGACACAATTCTGGTCGATCCTGCGCTCGGTGAAAAGCTGTTTGTCGTGATAAACCTGCCAAAGGCCACATCGCTCGTTGCAGCGCAAGGCCGGTGACTGCCATGGCTATGGTGTTCCACGGCCAGTCGTTTGTTGCTAGCCTGCCGCACCGACAGACAGCAATCGGGGGCTACCGAATGACCTCAACGAACCCCGCCTCTCCCGCACGACGCAATGGAGCGTGGAGGCGTATCGGGCAGGTCCTTTCCGCTGCGGCATTGGTGGCCGTGCTCACCGGTTGCGAGGACAAGAACACATTCGTGGCACCGCCGCCGCCCAAGGTGGACGTGGCGACGCCCGTGCAGCGTCCGGTGACGCGCTACATCGAG
This sequence comes from Bradyrhizobium guangxiense, assembly GCF_004114915.1. Classification (NCBI taxonomy): domain Bacteria; kingdom Pseudomonadati; phylum Pseudomonadota; class Alphaproteobacteria; order Hyphomicrobiales; family Nitrobacteraceae; genus Bradyrhizobium; species Bradyrhizobium guangxiense. The sequence continues at coordinate 5,246,498 of NZ_CP022219.1, forward strand.
GCCACCGGCAACACCGCGCCGATCAAGAGCGTCGATCTGGTCGCGCGGGTGCAGGGCTTTCTGCAAACGATCGATTATCAGGACGGCAGCTTCGTCAAGCAGGGCACCCAGCTCTTCACGATCGAGCCGGAGACCTACAAGCTCAAGCTCGAACAGGCGCAGGCGGCCGAGTCCGGCGCGCAGGCCTCGCTGCGGCAGGCCGAAGCCGATTACAAGCGGCAGGCCGAGCTGGTGCAGCGCCAGGTGATCTCACAGTCGACCCTCGATACCTCGACCTCGAACCGCGACAACGCTCAGGCCAATCTGCTGCAGGCGCAGGCCAATACCAAGCTCGCCGAGGTCAATTACGGCTACACCAAGGTGACGGCGCCGTTCGACGGCATCGTCAGCGCCCATATGGTCTCGGTCGGCGAACTGGTCGGCGTCTCGTCCCCCACACAGCTCGCGACCATCGTCGCGATGGACCCGATCTATGTGAACTTCACCGTCAACGAGCAGGACGTGCTGCGCATCCGCGCCGAGGCCATCCGGCGCGGGCTGACGCCGGCCGACATGAAGCAGTTCCCGATTCAGGTGGGACTGCAGACCGAGACCGGTTATCCGCACGAAGGCAAGCTCGACTACGTTTCGCCGACCCTCAATCAATCGACCGGCACGCTGGCGGTGCGCGGCCTCGTCCCCAACGACACGCGGGTGCTGCTGCCCGGATATTTCGTCCGGGTCCGCGTGCCCTTCGACCAGGAAAAGAGCGCCCTGCTCGTCCCTGATACGGCGCTCGGCAGCGACCAGGGCGGTCGCTATCTGCTGGTTGTCAACGGCGACAATGTCGTAGAGCAGCGCAAGGTGCAGGTCGGCCCGGTCGACAACGGGCTGCGCGTCATCGAAAGCGGCCTGAAGCCTGAGGACCGCGTCGTCATCGCGGGGCTTCTACGGGTTATCCCCGGCCAGAAGATCGATCCGCAGGTGACGAAGATCGAGCAGTCCCAGGCCTCGAGCAAGTAGGGCTGCCAGCCATGATCTCAAAGTTCTTCATCGAGCGGCCGGTCCTCTCCAACGTCATCGCGCTGTTGATGATCCTGATCGGCGGCGTCGCGCTGTTCAACCTCGCCATCGCCCAATATCCCGACGTGGTGCCGCCGACCGTGCAGGTCACAACGCGCTATCCCGGCGCCAGCGCCAAGACCGTGATCGACACCGTGGCGCTGCCGATCGAGCAGCAGGTCAACGGCGTCGAGGACATGCTCTACATGCAGTCCTATAGCGGCTCCGACGGTACCTATACGCTGACCGTCACCTTCAAGATCGGCACCGACCTCAACTTCGCGCAGGTGCTGGTGCAGAACCGCGTCTCCAGCGCGCTGTCGCAATTGCCCCAGGCGGTGCAGAACCAGGGCGTCACCGTGCAGAAGCGGTCGACCTCGATCCTCTTGTTCGTGACGCTGACCTCGCCGGATGCAAGGTACGACAGTCTCTATCTAAGCAACTACGCCACCATCAACATCCGCGACGAGCTCTCCCGCCTGCCTGGCGTCGGCAACGTCACCGTGTTCGGCGCCGGCCAGTATTCGATGCGGATCTGGCTCGACCCCAACAAGCTGCAGGTGCGTGGCCTGGTGCCGCAGGACGTCATCAACGCAATCCAGCAGCAGAGCCAGCAGGTCTCCGCCGGCCAGGTCGGCGCGCCGCCGACGCCGCCGGGCCAGGGGTTCCAATACACGCTCAACGTCAACGGACGGCTTGACGACGCCAGCCAGTTCGAGAACATCATCGTCAAATCTGGCGCCAGCGGCGACGTCACGCGGGTGCGCGACGTCGGCTGGGTCGAGCTCGGCGCGCAGACCTACAGCCAGATCTTCTCGCTCAACAAGCAACCGGCCGTCGGCATCGGCGTGTTCCAGTCGCCCGGCGCCAACGCGCTCCAGGTCGAGCAGGCGGTCGAAAAGAAGATGGCCGAGCTTGCCAAGCGCTTCCCGGAAGGCGTCAAATACGATACGCCATTCGACACCACCAAGTTCGTCGAGGCCTCGGTGCACGAGGTCTACATGACCCTGATCGAGGCTGGCCTCTTGGTGCTAGTCGTGATCCTCGTCTTCCTGCAGGACTGGCGCGCGATGCTGGTGCCCGCCACGACCGTGCCGGTGACCATCATCGGCGCCTTCGCGGCGATGGCGGCACTCGGCTTCACCATCAACATGTCGACGCTGTTCGCGATCGTTCTCGCGATCGGCATCGTGGTCGACGACGCGATCGTCGTGGTCGAGGGCGCTGCGCACAACATCGAGCGGGGCATGAACGGCCACGACGCCGCGATCAGGGCGATGGACCAGCTGTTTGCGCCGATCGTCGGCATCACGCTGGTGCTGATCTCGGTGTTCCTGCCGGCCTCGTTCCTTGCCGGGCTCACGGGACGGATCTACTCGCAATTCGCGCTGGTAATCGCGGCGACCGCGCTTCTGTCGGCCATCAACGCGGCCACCTTGAAGCCGACACAGTGTGCGCTCTGGCTGCGGCCGACAGTGCCACCGGGGCAGCGCAATGTCTTCTATCGCGGCTTCAACGCGGTCTATGACCGCGTCGAGCGCGGCTACACGAGGCTGATCACATTCCTCGTGAAGCACGCCACCACCTCCGTCGCGTTCGCGCTATTGGTCATCGGTGCCAGCGGCTACGGCCTGTCGCGGGTGCCGACCGGCTTTCTGCCAATCGAGGACCAGGGCTATCTGATCGCCGCCGTGCAGCTGCCGGACGGTGCTGCGCTGGACCGGACGCAGGCCGTGCTCGACAAAGCGAGCGGGCTGATCAAGGACACGCCTGGCGTGGCGCAGGTCATCACCATCGCCGGCATCTCCGCACTCGACAACAGCGCCAGCCTTGCCAATGCCGGCGTCGCCTACATCATCCTGAAGGACTGGGACGCGCGCAAAGGACCCGGTGAGGATCTGCGCTCGCTGGTCTTTGGCCTCAATGACAAGCTCGCGGCCATCATGGAAGCCCGCACCATCGTGCTGCCGCCGCCGCCGATCCAGGGCATCGGCAACGCGGCGGGCTTCTCGATGCAGGTCGAGCTGCGCGACGGCAACAGCGATTTCGCCAAGCTGCAGGCCATCACCGGCGCGATGGTCTCCAACGGCCAGAGCCAGAGCGCGCTGCAGCGCGTGCAGTCCTCGTTCCGCTCCTCGGTGCCGCAATTCAACGTCGAGATCGACCGGATCAAGACCCAGACGCTGCACGTCACCACAGATCAGGTGTTCTCGGCGCTGTCGACCTATCTCGGCTCGTCCTACGTCAACCAGTTCAACAAGTTCGGCCGCGTGTTCCAGGTCTACACCCAGGCCGATCCCGCCTTCCGCGTCACCGAGCGCGACATCGCCAACATGCAGGTGCGCAACTCGAACGGCGACATGATCCCGATCGGCACCGTCGCCAAGATCACGCCGGCCACCGGCCCGTCGCTGATCAGCCTCTACAATCTCTCCCCCTCCTCGACCGTGATCGGCCTGCCGGCGCAGGGCTACTCCTCCGGCCAGTCATTGAAGCTGATGGAGGAGATCGCAGACAAGACGCTGCCGCCCGGCACCGGCTATGAATGGACTGCAATGTCCTACCAGGAGAAGGCGGTCTCGAACCAGATCTACTGGGTGTTCGGACTTGCCATGCTGCTGGTCTACCTCGTGCTCGCCGGCCAGTATGAGAGCTGGTACGCGCCGATCTCGGTGATCCTCGCCGTGCCGCTGTCGCTGCTCGGGCCGATGCTGATCCTCTCCGGGCTCAAGATCGACAACAACCTCTATTGCCAGATCGGCCTGATCCTGCTGATCGCGCTGTCGGCCAAGAACGCGATCCTGATCGTCGAGGTCGGACTCGAGCTGCACGGCCGCGACGGCAAGCCGATCCTGGAGGCCGCCATCGAGGCGGCGCGCGCCCGCTTCCGCCCGATCCTGATGACCTCGTTCGCCTTCATCCTCGGCGTTGTCCCGCTGGTGCTCGCCACCGGTGCCGGCGCCAGCGCGCGCAAGTCGATCGGCATCACGGTGTTCTCCGGCATGCTGGCCTCGACCTGCCTTGCGGTGCTGTTCGTGCCGGCCTTCTTCGTGGTGGTGCAGCGATACGAGAACTGGCGGGCGAGCAAGAAGGCGGTGAAGGCGGAGACGGTGGCGGTGAAGTAGACAAGGTCGCCAACCAAAACCGTCATTGCGAGGAGCCGTTGCGACGAAGCAATCCAGACTGCCGCCGCGGAGACACTCTGGATTGCTTTGCTGCGCTCGCAATGACAGCGGAGAGACCGTCGCTCAAGCCTTCTCCGCTGGGGCCTGCCGCGCTTCGCCGCTCGACACCAGCAGCACTGACACCTTCGACTGCCTCAGCACGGCGTCGGCGACGCCACCGAAGGACAGATGGTCGGCCTGGATGCGGTCGACGCCCATGACCACGAGATCGACGTCGGTGGTGTCGATCTCACGCAGGATCGCGGCCTCCGGCGCGCGGTTCACCCGCAGCGTCGTGGTGATGTCGACGTCGTAGCGGGCGGCGAGATCGCTGGCGTCCTTCAGGATGCCCGCCTCCTGGTTCAGGCCGCGGGAGGCGCCGCGCTGCGCGCCCTTGTCGCGTGTGGTCGCGACATAGATCACCCGGAGCGAGCCGGATCCTCCCTGCGCCAATGCGACCGCGACCTCGGCGCCGCGCTTGGACACAGCGCTGCCGGAGACGGGAACGAGGATGTTGAGCGCGTCGGGCATCGGCCGCTTCAGGTGCTCGCCCTTGGCCGCGACGATCGCGAGCGGCCCCTCGAACCGTGCTGCGATGTCCTCGATCCTGCGGTCGAAGCGATCCCTGGTCGCGGCAACCTTGCCGACACCGACGATGAGGAGGTCGAAACCCTTGCGCGCCTCGTCGGCGATGGTCTCGCCGAGCGCCGTGCGCCTCGCGCGCGTCACGACGTCGATGCTGCCGGCCTCGCCAGCGGTATTGGCCGCCTCGGCAGCCTTCTTCACCACGGCTTCGTGGCTCTCCTCCTCGTCGCGGCTCTTCTCTTGCTCCTCGGGCTGCTTGCCGATATGCAGCACGGTGATCGGCAGGGTGCGCATGCCGGCGATCAGGCCCGCGACGTGGGCGGCAAAGGTGGCGTTGACGCTTTCGTCCACCGCCAGCAGCGGGCGCTCGAGATTGGCGACGAAGCCGCGCCTTTCGAACTCCTCCCGCTCCAGCCGCTCCTTCTCCTCCTTGTTCATCGGCAGCCTTGCCAGCGCCGCGCGCAGCATCGGCGGCATCGCCATCGTCGTCACGATCGCCATGGTCACGATCATCGTGAACAGGTTCTGGCTGAGCACGCCGATGGAGAGGCCAATGGTGGCGATGATGACCTCGGTCGAGCCGCGGGCGTTCATGCCGCTCGCGAGCGCCAGCGACTCCCGATGGTTCAGCCCGCCGATGGTGCCGCCGACGAAGGCGCCGCCGAACTTGCCGACGCTGGCGATCGCGACCAGGAGGCCGGTGAGCATCAACAGATTGGGATCGCGCAGCACCGACAGATCGGCACTGAGGCCGGCGAGGCCGAAGAATACCGGCATGAAGAAGCTCGAGATCAGCCCGCGCAAACGCTCGTCGATCTGCCGCGTCAGGATCGGGGATTCCCCGACCAGGATGCCGGCGACGAAGGCACCCAGCACGGTGTGGACCCCGATGGCATGCGTGATCATCGCCATCACGCCCATCAGCAGCAGGATCACCGTGATGACGGCCGCGGCGCTGACGAGGGTGTCGTTGGCCCAGCGGATCAGCTGGAACACCAGGCGGCGGCCGATGGTGAAGCTGATCGCGAGGAAGGCGAGCGTGCCCAGCACCGCCTTCGCCACCGAGACGATGTCCAGCGTTCCCTGCGAGGCCAGGCTGAAGATGACGGCGATGATGATCCAGCCGATGGTGTCGTCGATCACGGCGGTCGCGACGATGATCTGGCCGACATTGCGGCGCATGAAGTTCATCTCGCGCACGACCACGGCGACGATCTTCACCGAGGAGATCGACAGCGATGTGCCCATGAACAGCGAGGCCACCAGCCGCTGTTGCGGATTGGGCAAGAGCGCATCCGGCAGGAACTCGCCGAGCGCGAAGCCGAAGGCAAAGGGCACGAGGATGCCGGCGATCGAGATCGCGATCGCGGCCTTGCCGACCTTCCGGACCAGCTTGAGGTCGGTCTCCATGCCGGTCAGCAGGAGCAGCAGCAGGATGCCCACTTGCGCGATGCCATCGATCATCGCCTTCTGCTCGGGCGTCTTCGGGAAGATCGTGGCTTTCGCCTCCGGCCAGATCCAGCCGAACAGCGACGGGCCAAGAATGATGCCGGCGAGCAATTCGCCGATCACCGAGGGCTGGCCGATCCGCTGCATGATCTCGCCGAGGCCGCGGCCGACCGCGACCAACAGCACGATTTGCGTCACCAGAAGGAATTCGGACGGGCTGGCCGATTTGCCGCCCTCCGCGCCGGCCGCAATGGTGGTGAGGACAAGCGCCGCGGGGACAAGGCCGACCGGTCGGAGCAGGCTCCACTGCATGCAGGCGTCTTCCCCGTTGCTGCCCCTGCAAGATGCCGGCGGCTACAAGGGTAGAACCCGCGGGAGGAGGAGCAGGTTCCGCGACCAGGGTTAGAACAAAGACAAAAGAGCGAAAGCAACCCATGCGCAACAGCGACGGGTTGGAAAAACCTGGAAAGTTTCTGCCTTGCCGAAGATCACTTGCTCCGTCTCGCAGAAAACTGGCAGAATGCAGCAAGAACGGCATGGCGCGACGTGCCGCAATATTCTCCGAGGTGGGAGCCCAGCGAAGCCGGGTGCCATGAATGGCCGAACGCCGCATCCCTCGATGCGTCAGCTCTGGCAGTCCTTCTCGGTCAATACCAATGCCGACTGGCTAACGAAGCCATAGAACCAAGGCATTAGATAGGTCCCCTGGTACCGACTATGCAGCCCCCACGCACAGCATTCGTTGTGTGAGGTATTGGGTTGCGTCCCTATGGAGGCATCGCATTTTCGATTTTTTCGATTTTCTTGTTCCAGAGCGGCGGTTAAGCTCCTCTCGGAACAGGGAGGGGGACCAATGAGGCGTTCGCCGATTCTTGGTATCCATGGAGCGCGTGCCGAGATTGGGCTCACGAGGCGCCCACAATACCTCCGATTGATCTGGCTCGCCGCCTGGTTCGCCAGAGGTTACCCCCAGTCAAAGCGGCATGGCGTCGCGTCGGCTTCGTCGCCGTCCCTCACAACACCTGGCTTTGCCGTCGCCAAGGGCGAGCGAGAACTGCGGCTCGACTTCTTCCGCGGCCTGGCCCTCTGGCTCATTTATGTCGATCACGTTTCACCCGACCTCCTGACATGGGTCACGATACGCAATTATGGGTTTAGCGACGCCGCCGAAGTGTTCATCTTCATCTCCGGCTTCACCGCAGCCCTGGTCTACGGTCGCGCAACCTTCGAGGCTGGCTTCGTGATCGGGACAGCGCGTGTGCTGCGGCGGGGCTGGCAAATCTATACCGCGCATCTTCTGCTCTTCCTGGTCCTGATGGCCGAAATCGCGTTCGTTACTACGGTTTCCGAGAAGCCGGCGTTCTACATCCAGGAGATGGAGGTCGGAGAATTCTTCAAACAACCTGGTTCCGAAATGATCCAGGCACTACTGTTGCGATTCCGCCCGCTGAACATGGATGTTCTGCCGCTCTATGTCGTTCTGATGGCTTTTCTACCGTTGGTGCTGCTGCTCGCTAAATTGCACCGGGATCTGCCGCTCGCTCTATCGGCCGGACTCTATGTGCTCATGCTTCGATACGACCTGCATTTGTCGACCTATCCAGACGGCTTCTGGTCGTTCAATCCTTATGGATGGCAGCTGCTGTTCGTGTTTGGCGCCTGGTGCGCGCTTGGCGGAGGCAAGCGACTATCGCCGATCCTCAATTCCCGATCCGTGTTCTGGCTGGCCGTCGCCTATCTCTGCGGTGCTTTCTTTGTGACCATGACGTGGTATTTTCCGTCCCTGGAGCAGGCGATCCCCGGCTGGGTGGCGGGGCTGATCTATCCGATTAACAAGACCGATTTCGACATCCTGAGGTTTGCGCATTTCCTGGCGCTGGCCGTCGTCGCGCTACGCTTCGTGCCGGGCGACTGGGCGGGGTTACGATCGGCCTGGGCGCGCCCCCTCATCCTTTGCGGACAGTATTCTCTTCAAATTTTTGCGCTCGGCGTCGCCCTGTCATTCGCAGGCTACGCACTGCTCATCGAGCTTGATGCGGGCTTCGTGCTGCACCTGGTGGTCGGCGCCGGCGGCATCTTGATCCTGTACGGCATTGCAAGGGTATTCACGTGGTACAAATGGTCAATGTCCGGGCACGAGCGCGCCAAGGCGGATATACCAAAGCTGATCGCGCAACGTTCTTGATGATGACTTACTCAACCGGGGGGGGGCTGGCTGATATGGCGAAAGAGAGCACGGATCCTTTTGTCGTAGAGCGGGACTTGAGGCTCGATCTCTTGCGCGGCCTCGGCCTCTGGATGATCTTTCTCGACCACATTCCGGACGACGTCGTGGCCTGGCTCACGCTGCGCAATTACGGCTTCAGCGACGCAGCGGAGTTCTTCGTTTTCATCTCCGGTTATCTCCTCGGATTCATTTACGTTCCCATCGTGGCGGCGGGCCGGTTTCTTCCGGCGTTGAAGCGACTGTGGCTGCGCGCCTGGCAAATGTACGTTGCCCACATCCTGCTGTTCCTCGCCTTCACGGCACAGATCGCCCGTGCAGCGCGGAAGTGGGACAATCCCATGTACAAGGACGAGTTCAACGTCGCCAACTTCCTCGCCCATCCCGACGAGTTGATCGGCAAGGCGCTCACGCTGCAATACAAACCCGTCGATCTGGACGTCCTGCCGCTTTACATATCCCTGGTTTTCGTTTCGCCGTTCGTGGTGTGGTGCCTCGTGCGACGCCCGAATCTGACCTTGGCAGGTTCGATCGTGCTGTACCTGCTCGCTCGCTATTTTGACTGGAACCTGCCGTCCTACCCGAAAGGGGCGACGTGGTATTTCAATCCGTTCGCCTGGCAATTGATGTTCTTTTTCGGTGCTTGGTGCGGATGCGGCGCGGTCGCTCAAATCAGCGAATTCCTTCAGTCGCGCATCGTCTTCGCAGTCGCGATCAGCTGGATCGCTTTTGCGCTGGTGATCGTGATGACCTGGCACAGCGCATTTCTGGAGTCGTTGATCCCGAAATGGATGATCAAGCTGATCTATCCGATCGACAAGACGGACCTTGACATGCTCCGGTTCACGCACTTTCTTGCGCTGGCAGTCATCGTCTCGCGCTATCTCAGCCGGGATTGGGCCGGACTGAAGTCGAGATGGCTCCGTCCGTTGGTGTTGTGCGGCCAGCATTCGCTGCCGCTGTTCTGCCTCGGCGTCTTCCTGTCGTTCGGGGTGCATTGGATACTGGTTCAGTGGAAGCACCAGGTGATCGAGCAAATTCTGCTCAGCATCGGTGGAATGGTCGTCATGAGCGCGGTCGCCTGGCTTCTGGATCGTGCACAACGGGTCCCAAATCTCTTCGTGGACGCCAGCAGCGACGAGCGCCTGGACACCATCCTCCAACCGGAGGCAACGCCCGTGGCTCGCACTCAGCCGAGCGCCGCGTGAGCAGATGCGCGGAGGAGACAGGCATGCACAAGGTGCTGACGATTGTTTGCGCCATCCTGCTCACAATGGGTATCGCGCGGGCAGACGACCCATCATCCGCCGCAATGGACGCGGCTCGGAGCTTTGTCATGACGCTGAGGGTGACCGATCAATACAAGGCTCTGCTTCCGGGCATTCTGTTCAGCCTTCGACCGGTTCTGTCTCAGGGCCGTCCGGAGATCGAGCGGGACTTTGACGCCGGAGTGCCGGCTATTTTGGAAGCCGGCCAATCGAAATACAACAATACGATGATCGAGCGCGCTGCAGCGTTCTACGCGGCGAACTTCTCAGTGGAAGAACTGCACGAGATCGAAGCGTTCGGCCGCACCGCGACCGGACAGAAATACATCGAAAGATCGCGCGAATTCTCGGAGACCGGCCGAAAGATCGCCGAGGATATCTCGCGCGAAGCGAGCGACGAGATCAAGGGACAGATGACCCAGCTGCTGCGGGACAAAGGTCACAAGTTCTAGGGATCGGCCATGCCGGACAAAGCCAGATGCAGCCCATCGAAGGCAGGCTCCAAGAGGCCTAGCAACTCGCTTTGCAGGCGAGCGAGCCGCACATGAGATCGGACCATGCGCTGTTGAGAGTTGAAGCAGAAGCAGCGAGCGACCGGATTTCCGTCGAGCACGCAGCGAAGGGCCTTGTTGAGAGCCCTCGGCGCAGCATCACCCCTTCGAACACCTTCGACTTTTTAGCCCTGGCATTTCTTGCAACTCTGGTTGTCATCGCGTGCTTCACAGCGAAGGACTACGCCATTTCCAATGACGAGGCCGTCCAGCATCGCTACGGCGAATTGATCATCGCATACTATCAGAGCGGACTGCGGATACGCGATCTCTTCACCTTCGATAACCTGTATCTCTACGGAGGTCTGTTCGACGTCATAGCAATCGCGCTCGGCCAAGTCATCCCCGTCGATATCTACGAATTGCGGCACATTCTCTGCGCAGCTACGGGCCTCGCAGGCATCGCGTTCAGTGGCGCTGCCGCGCGGTCGATCGCCGGACCTCGCGCGGGCCTCATAGCCATGATCGCGCTTGCGCTCTGTGGCGCTTGGTACGGCGCCATGTTCAACCACACCAAGGATATTCCCTTTGCGGCGGCCATGGCCGGAGCGACACTGGTCCTTCTCCGCTTGGCCCGCCAACTGCCAGCGCCGCGCACCCTGCATGTTGCGGTTTTCGGCTTTCTTGCCGGGGCAGCTCTCGGGCTGCGAAGCTATGGTTTTCTGCTGTTCGTCTATCTCGGACTTGCAGTCCTGATCTATCTGCCCTGGACGGAAAGCCGCGCTGCGCGCCTTGCCTTTGCGGCCAACTCCCTGTTGAAGATATGTCCTGCCGTGGCGGTCGCCTATCTGCTGATGATCCTGGCCTGGCCGTGGGCTGCGCTTTCGCCGCTCAATCCCGTCCGTGGCCTATTTGCGTACTCGGAATTTCAGTATGCGATCCGAACGCTGTTTGCCGGGCGCGCGTACGAAATGGCCCACGTGCCGCGCATCTATGTTCCCTTCTATCTCTTCATCCGCGTGCCGCTGATCACCCAGGCCGGCGCCGCGCTGGCGATGGTTTCGCTGCTTTGGCGTCCCGTCAAGCAAGGTCCGGACCGGTGCCGCGATCTCGCATTGCTATCGGCGATGGTTCTGGTTCCCCTGGGCTGCCAAGCGCTCGTTCATGGCCCTGCATTCAACGGCATGCGCCATTTCCTTTTTGTGCTTCCTCCTCTGGCCACGCTGGCCGGCGTTGGTCTAAGCGACGTCCTCGATGCGATTGCCCTGCGCGGCCGCCGACTGGCCTGTGCGGGACTTGCCGTGGTGTGCGCGTCCTTCCTGTCGGAAGGGGTCATGCTGGCAAGGCTTCATCCCTACGAGAACCTGTCCTACAACGCCGTGACCGGAGGACTTCCGGGGGCTTTTCGCCGCTTTGACCTGGACTACTGGTTCAACAGCATGCCGGAAGCCATCCGAATGCTCGAGACGTTCGTCCGCGAAGAGACACCGCTCGAAGATAAAACATCGACGGTCTATTCCGTTGCCGTATGTGGAGAACGCCCGGCGTTCGATCACACTGTCACGCTTCCACAACTGCGTTGGGACTTCCGGTCCGAATGGGACGAGTCGGAATTCTTTATCGCTCCGACGCACATGAACTGCGATCGCGACCTCGATGGCGAGATCATCGGCAGCGTGGAAAGGTTGGGTGTTACTATCGCCTATGTGAAGGACAGGCGAGCCATTGTGAAGCGGCCGACGACGAACATCTCACCACCGTTCGCTCGTCAGCTTCCCGCTGCGAACGAGATCGCGCAAGAATCTCGACAGCGGTCTTCTACCGATCAGGCGTTTTGACCAGCCGGCGTCCTGATCTCGCGCGGCAGGATGATGGCCGCTGCGATCGCGAGCAGGCAGAGGCCGGCGAAGGCGTGCAGCATGGTGACGAAGCCGCCCTGCTCGTAGAGCCAGGCGACCAGGCCGACCGAGGCCCCCGCCGCGGTGAAGCCGATGAAGTAGCGCACGGCGTAGGCGCGCGAGCGCCATTCCTCGCTGGTGTACTTGCCGACCATGGCGTCGTTGACCGTGACCTGCCCGAACGCGCCCATGACGATGCCGATCGACACCAAAATCAGCGGCAGATTCTCTAGGCTGGCGGCCAGATACAGGAACGGCGCCAGCATGAAGGAGAGCGGCAGCGCCACCGTCTTCAGCGAATAACGGTCGAGCAGCCGGCCGATCGTGTACTGGGTCATCGCGCCGAACACATAGACGCAGGCGGCGATGCCCCCGAGCAGCGCCGGGCTCCTGGTGAGATCGGCCAGCCGCTCCGCAAACAGCTTTGGCAGCGCCACCGTGACGGCGTTGAACGTCGTGGAGATCGCGATCACCACGATTAGCAGCGATAGCACCACGCGCCACATGTCCCGCTTGGCCACCCGCGCCTGCGCGGCTGCCTGCTTCGAGCTCTTGCGGTCCTCGTGCACGACCAGCATCGCAAAAGCGATGCCGATCAGGATCGTGACGATGCCGGGGATGATGAAGGCGAAGCGCCAGCCGAGATACTGCCCGATCACGCCTGTCACCAGCGCCGAGGAGGCGACGCCGAGATTGCCCCAGACGCCGTTGATGCCCATCTCGCGGCCGAGCCGGTCGGCATAGGACACGATCATGGCGGTGCCGACGGGATGATAGATCGAGGCGAAGATGCCGATCGCGAGCAGAGCGGCGCCGAGTTGCGCCGGGGTCTGCACCAGGCCGACCGAGATCATGGAGAGGCCGATGCCGACGAAGAAGATCACCATCATGTGGCGGCGGCTCCAGCGGCCCCCGAGCCAGCCGGTCAGCAGCGAGCCCGCGCCGAAGGCGACGAAGCCCGGCGTCGCATAGGGCAGCAGTTCCGAATAGGCCATGCCGAGCGCCGGCCCCATGATGATCACCGCGGCGGCGAAGATCAGCATCGAATAGTGGTCGATGAAATGGCCTGCGTTGACGAAACTGATGACACGGCTGGGGCTGTTCATTCCCGGAATCCCTTCCTGCTCCGAAATGAGTTATATGTCCTCCCCATGACGGGGTGCCGCCAATGACTGTCTTCGAAACGCCAATCTTGGAAACGCCAATCCTGCGGGAGGTCCGGAGCAACCATCGCTCGCCCGCCGGCGTGCACCTGGTCGCGCGCGACTATCCCAAGGGCATGCGGATCGACCCGCATTTGCACCGCGAGGCGCAGCTGATCTATGCGGTACGCGGCACCATGCAGGTGACGACGCCGGAGGGACGCTGGCTGGTGCCGCCGGACCGGGCCGTCTGGGTGCCGGCCGGGCTCGAGCATGCCCTCGACCTGCTCGCCGACATCGAGATGCGCACGCTATATTTCGACCTCGCCTGGCTCAAGCGCGAGCAGCGCTATGAGGGGTTGACCAGGGAGTTCGTGGTGCGGGTGTCGCCGCTGCTCAACCAGGCGATCCTTGCCCTGTTCGACGCGCGCAACACCGAGGAGCGCACCGAGCTATTGGTGCGCCTCGTGATGCTGGAATTGCACCAGGCCGAGGATTCCGCACCCTTCGTGCCGTTGCCGCACGAGCCGCGCTGCCGCCGCGCCGCGCTGATCGTGCTGGACGACCCCACCGGCCTGCACGACATCGACACACTGGCGCGCGAGGTCGGAACCTCGGCGCGCACGCTGTCGCGGCTGTTCTCGACGGAGACGCAACTGAGCTTCAAGAGCTGGTGCCAGCGCGCGCGGATCGCAGCTGCGATCCAGCGCCTGTCGACGGATGCCAGCGTGTCGGTGAAACAGCTCGCAACCCAGCTCGGCTATGCCAGCGTGCCGGCGTTCTCGGCCGCGTTCCGCCAGGTGACGGGCCGGACGCCGACGGAGTTTGCGGGGAAGTAGGCTGCCATTGGGGCGGGCAATCCAGTATTCCAGAAGCGAAAAGCCGCGGCGTACTGGATGCCCCGCATGCGCGGGGGCATGATAGCGCGTTTTGGGGTGAGCAGACCGCGCGACATCAACCTCGCCGGGCATGTCGGCATTCTCCAAACGCACGGCCCGACTAAAGTTGCCGCATTCCTCCGCTTGATTGTGATCGGTTTCCGCCCAAATCCCGTGTAAGCTTCCGCAACGCACAAACCTGATACGAAAGCCCCGATGGCCAACGCCTTCTTCTCCGACCTGCTCGCCACCATCTCCGAGCGCGGCCGCACACTGCTTCGTCGTGGCGATTCCGCCGATACCAGGCGGGATGCCGATGGGCTGCTCGAGCTTTGCGACGCGCTGCTGTCGGGCCGCGGCGAAGCATCGGGCGTCGCCATCGCGCGCGAGGTGCTCGACATCTATCGAGAGCTGGATGCGGCGGGACGCCGCGCCTTCTTCGACGGACTGGTGCGCGATTTCGGCCCGGACCGGGAGCGCCTGTCCAAGGCAATCGAGAAATGGCGTGTCGCGCCTAGCGACGAGGACGCAAGCTCGCTGCATTTCGCCTCCGAGCCGCGGCGGCAGGAGCTGATCCGGCGGCTCAACCGCGCGCCCGGCGGCACCGGCGATCTCGTCAGCATGCGCGCCGACCTGCTCGGCATGATGAACGGACACACCGATCTCGCCGCGCTGGATCGCGACGTCTCGCATCTTCTCTCTTCGTGGTTCAACAGGGGGTTTCTCGTGCTGCGCAGGATCGACTGGTCGACCCCGGCCAACATCCTCGAAAAGATCATCCGTTACGAGGCCGTGCACGAGATCTCGGACTGGGATGATCTGCGTCGCCGCATCGATCCCGTCGACCGCCGCTGCTACGCCTTCTTCCACCCTGCGATGGTAGACGAGCCCCTGATCTTCGTCGAGGTGGCGCTGACCGAGACCATCCCCGGCGCAATCGCGCCGCTGCTCGCCGTCGACCGCCAGTATCTGCCGATCGAGCGCGCGCGCACTGCCGTGTTCTATTCGATCTCCAACACCCAGCGCGGGCTCGGCGGAATTTCGTTCGGCAGCTTCCTGATCAAGCAGGTGGTGGAGGAGCTGCGCCGCGAGCTGCCCAAGCTCGACACTTTCGTGACGCTGTCGCCGGTGCCGGGCTTCATGGCATGGGTGAAGCAGGACAGGGATTTGCCGCTGTCGGACGAGGACCGCGAGACGCTGAAGCGCCTCGACGATCCCAAATGGTTCGAGAGCCCCGAGACGACCGCGCTGCTGCGCGGCGTGATCGAGCCGCTCGCGGCGCACTATTTCCTCAAGGCCCGCACGCCGAAAGGCAAGATGATCGACTCCGTCGCCCGCTTCCATCTCGGCAACGGCGCCCGGCTGGAGCGCATCAACTGGCTGGGCGACCTCTCGCCGAAGGGCGTGCGCGAGTCGGCCGGCGTGATGGTGAACTACCTCTACCGCCTCGACGACATCGAGAAGAACCACGAAGCCTATGCCAACGACGGCGAGGTCGTGGCGTCGAGCACGGTGAAGAAGCTGCTGAAGGGTGAAGGGCGGAGGCTGCTGGATATGCGGTTGTCGTAGCACAACCGCAGCTGTCGTCCCGGACAAGCGAAGCGCAGATCCGGGACCCATAACCCCAAGGTCGGGTTTGGCGAAGACTTCGGAGTGACCCGCTCGCTCCATAACCTCTCCCTGGGGTTATGGGTCCCGGATCGGAGCGCGCTTAAGGCGCGCTTGTCCGGGACGACAGCGAATGTGGAGCGGCCGTCCCCGCCCCTACTCCGCCAGCGCCTTCATCTCCTTGTAGAGATCGGACTTGCCCTCGAAGCCGATGCCGGGGAGATCCGGCATGGTGATGTGGCCGTTCTCGACGCGCACGCCGTCGGGGAAGCCCCCATAGGGCTGGAACAGGTCGGGATAGCTCTCGTTGCCGCCTAGGCCGAGGCCGGCGGCGATGTTGAGAGACATCTGGTGGCCGCCATGCGGGATGCAGCGGCTGGGGGACCAGCCGTGGGTCTTCAGCACGTCCAGCGTGCGCTGGTATTCGCACAGGCCGTAGGACAACGCGCAGTCGAATTGCAGCCAATCGCGGTCGGGGCGCATGCCGCCGTAGCGGATCAGGTTGCGGGCGTCCTGGTGGCTGAACAGATTCTCGCCTGTCGCCATCGGACCGGGGTAGAACTCGGCGAGCGCGGCCTGCAGCGCGTAGTCGAGGGGATCGCCGACCTCCTCGTACCAGAACAAGGGATAGTCCCGCAGCATCTTAGCATAGGCGATGCCGGTCTCCAGATTGAAGCGGCCGTTGGCATCGACGGCGAGTTGCGCGTCCTTGCCGATCTCTTCCAGCACGGCCTCGATGCGCTTGCGGTCCTCGTCGATAGCGGCGCCGCCGATCTTCATCTTCACGACGTTATAGCCACGATCGAGATAGCCGCGCATCTCGCCGCGCAGCATCGACAGGCCCTTGCCGGGATAATAGTAGCCGCCGGCGGCGTAGACGAAGACGCGCGGATTGGCGGTGACGCCGTGGCGTTCGGCGAGCAGACGGAACAGCGGCTTGCCGGCGATCTTCGCCACCGCGTCCCACACCGCCATGTCGATGGTGCCGACCGCGACCGAGCGTTCGCCGTGGCCGCCCGGTTTCTCGTTGGTCATCATCGCGGCCCAGACCTTGTCGGGGTCGAGATTGTCGCTGGCTTCATCCAGCAACGACTTCGGATCGGCCTCCAGGATGCGCGAGGCAAAGCGCTCGCGGATCAGGCCGCCCTGCCCGTAGCGGCCGTTGGAGTTGAAGCCGTAGCCGACGACGCGATTGCCGTCGCGCACCACGTCGGTGACGACGGCAACGAGGCTGGTCGTCATCTTGGTGAAGTCGATATAGGCGTTGCGGATCGGGGACGAGATCGGTTTGGTGATCTCGCGGACGTCGACGATGCGGACGGACATGGGGTTGGACTTTCGATTACTATCGCATCATTCCGGGATGGTCCGAAGGACCAGACCCGGAATCTCGAGATTCCGGGTTCTCGCTTCGCGAGCCCCGGAATGACGGCTTCGCCGTCACTTCTTATCCCGGAAATACGGCTCGACCGGGCCGTGCACCTTGATGGTCAGCGGATTGCCGTAGCGGTCCTTGGCGTTGCCGGCGGTGACGCGGACCCAGCCTTCGCTGATGCAGTACTCCTCGACATTGGTCTTCTCGATGCCCTTGAAGCGGATGCCGACGTCGCGCGACAGGATGTCCGCGTTGTAATAGGGGCTGTTCGGATCGACCGACAGACGGTCCGGAAATTCGTCGCTCATGATTGCCTTGCTCACAACAGTGTTTCGATTTGATTCCGCAGTCCTTCAGGCCGTGCGGTCGGCGCGTAGCGGGCGACCACCTTGCCGGCACGGTCCACCAGGAATTTGGTGAAATTCCATTTGATGGAGGCGCCTAACAGGCCCGATTGCTGGTGTTTCAGATACTCATACAGGGGATGCGCCGTCGGCCCGTTGACATCGATCTTCTCGAACAGCGGGAAGGTGACGTCGTAGTTGGTCGAGCAGAACGCCTGGATCTCGCTCGCCTGCCCCGGCTCCTGCGCGCCGAACTGGTTGCAGGGAAAGCCGAGCACGGAGAAGCCGCGCGGAGAGAGATCGCGATGCAGCTCCTCCAAGCCGCGATATTGCGGCGTGAAGCCGCATTTGCTCGCGGTGTTGACGATCAGCAGCACCTGCCCTTCGAAGCGGCGCATCGGCACCTCCTCGCCGGCCAGCGAGTTGGCCTTGAAGTCGTAGATGGCCGACATCGCTAGCCCACAGGGTCGATCGGCGACGGCGGCACGCCGCCCGCCTCGATCGCTTCGCCCGCGAGCAGGCAGAGATCCTCGCGATAGCGGCCCGAGACGACATGCACGCCGACCGGCGCCTTGCCGACGAGACCGGTGGAGACCACGAGGCCCGGCAATCCCATGAAAGGAATCGCGATCTGCGGGAGCTGCGCTTCCCAGACCCGCTTGAAGGACTCCTCGTCCTTGCGGTCGAGATGATCCGGGAACGGCAGCTCGCCGGACACCGGGGTCAGCAGCACCGCGTATTTCTCGAAGAACAGCATCCATTCGCGGGTCAGCGTGGCTCGCCGAGTCAGCGCCTTGGCGTAATTGGCCTGGTCCATCGGCGTGACCCTGGCGCGGGTACCGCGCAGACAGGCCAGCGCACCGGGATCGCCCTCGCGCTCGGCCGCCTCGAGCTGCGCCTCATAGCCATCGCCGAGCCAAAGCTTGATCTGCCACTCGACCGCCTCGCGCATCGGCGGGGGGTCCTCGATCACATCGACGGCCCAGCCGGCGCGCTCCAGGCGCTTGCCGGCATCGCTCACCGCCGCCTTCACCTCCGGCGTGGTGGCAAGGCCGCCCGGATTGAGGCAGAGCGCGGCGCGCTTGTCCCGTGCGGGGCCTTGCAGCGGCACCGGCACGAACCAGGGATCGCGGATGTCGCGAGCCGACATCGCTTCGAGCGAAATCCTGATA
The DNA here is from genome assembly GCF_004114915.1 of Bradyrhizobium guangxiense. Classification (NCBI taxonomy): domain Bacteria; kingdom Pseudomonadati; phylum Pseudomonadota; class Alphaproteobacteria; order Hyphomicrobiales; family Nitrobacteraceae; genus Bradyrhizobium; species Bradyrhizobium guangxiense. The sequence goes on from NZ_CP022219.1 coordinate 5,265,137, forward strand.
TCGTTGATGGTGCGTGCGAGCGGACCAGACACCGCCATGATCTGCGGCCCGATCGGGCGCTCCGGCAGCGCCGGGTTGAAAGCCGGGATGCGGCCGAGGGTGGGACGCAGGCCGTGGACGCCGCAGGCATAGGCGGGATAGCGGATCGAGCCGGCGATGTCGGTGCCGTGGGCGATATGGCCGATGCCGGCCGCGACCGCCGAGCCGGCGCCGCCGGAGGAGCCGCCCGGGGTCAGCGAGGGGTCGCGCGGGTTCTTGGTGTCGCCGTGGATGAGATTGGTGGTGAACCAGCGATAGGAGAAGGCCGGGCAATTGGTGCGGCCGAGCAGGATGGCGCCAGCTTTGCGGAAATTGGCGACCACCGGATTGTCCTCGCGCGCGATCACGTCGCGCTGGAGCTTCAGGCCGTTGGTGGTGGCAAAGCCCTCCTGGTCGACATTGGCCTTGATGGTGACGGGCACGCCGGCGAGCACGCCGGGATCCTCGCCGCGCGCGATGGCGGCATCGACAGCGTCGGCCTGCTTGAGCACGTCCTCCGGCCGGTGGTCGATCACCGCATTGAGCCTGGGATTGACGGCATCGAGCCGGGCGAGGCCGGCCTTGGCAGCCTCCCTGGCGGAGACTTTCCTGGATTTGACGAGGGTGGCGAGGTCGGCGGCCGACAGGCGCCAGAGATCTTGCATGGCTTGCTCCGTGTGACCGGCGTCTTTTAGCGCCCGGAACGCGGCAAAGCCATGCGGATTTCGCAGGCATGAAGGGCGGGTTTGGTGCGGGATAGCGCCTCATTCTCCATCATTGCGAGGAGCCCTTGCAATGACGGTGGAAAGAGTTGGAGGTCGCTAATGCCTCGTCGCGGACGGATCCGGCATGTCCAGCAGCGCCTCGGTGAAGGGAAACTCCAGCACGATCTCGCCTTCGGCGTCGGTCACCTCGATCACTGCATCGAGCAGGGCGCGCTGGGTGCCCTCCGACTTCACCACCTCCAGGATCATCTGGCGGGCGACCTCCCAGGCACGATCGGGGTTGCGCAGATCCTCGCCGTCAGGATCCACGATCAATTCGTCGCCGATACGGGTGTTGAAGAAATATCTGGGCATGCCTGATCCAATGGGGTCGCCTGTAGCCGATTGGAAGCCGATCTATACTCACAACTCGTTTATCCCGACAGGGATCACGACCTATCGGCGGTTTTTGCGTCGGTCGTTCGCTCACTTTGCGGCAGCAACAAGCTTTCTTTGCACTGCAACAATTCAACCGGCCTACTACCTAGGTCCGGGAAAATTTCACTAGCGAACTTCTGCACTCGCATTAACTTAGCGGGTGGGCGGATACGTCCGAATTCGCAGAAAATGGAGAGCCAAAATGGCATGGAAAGCCCCGAAGATCGTCGAAGTGCCCTGTGGCATGGAAATCAACATGTATGTGAGCGCCACCCGCAAGTAAGCCGGTTGGCGATCTCGCGTTCTGCGGCGGTGGATCTTTCGGTCACGATGCGTTTCCGAAAGAAGGAATTCTTGTCGGCAGATGCGTCGGCCTGAGATCCACCGCGCGTGTTCCCTCCAGGAGACGGATCATGCTTCGCCTCGTCGTCCTGGGCGCCGCAGCCGGCGGCGGAGTTCCCCAGTGGAATTGTGGCTGCGAGGGCTGCCGGGCTGCCCGCAATGGTGGGCCTGAGCTGCACCGGACGCAGGCCTCGGTCGCCTTCAGCGGCGATGGCGAGAACTGGTTCCTGATCAACGCGTCCCCCGACCTGCGCCAGCAATTGAATGCCACCCCGCAACTGCACCCCAAGGCCGGGGTGTTGCGCCATACGCCAATTGCGGGCGTGATTTTGACCAACAGCGAAGTGGACGCGGTGGCGGGTCTGCTCTCGATGCGCGAGAGCTCGCCGTTCACGATCTATGCGCATGAGAAAGTGCTGGCGATCCTTGCCAGCAACAGCATCTTCAACGTGCTGAACGAGAAGCACGTGCGGCGCCAGCCGATTGGCATCAATGAGCCATTCGAGCCGCGTCTCGCCGACGGCGCCCGCTCCGGACTGGAGGTGCTGCCCTTCGCGGTCTCGGGCAAGTCGGCCTGGTATCTGGAAGGCAAGGCGCATCCCGGCGGCGACAGCGGCGACGGCGATACGCTGGGCCTGAAGATCACCGACAAGTCGACCGGCAAATATTTCTACTTCATCGCCGCCTGCGCCGACGTGACCGACGCGCTCAAGGCCGAGATCGACGGCGCTTCGCTCGTGTTCTTCGACGGCACGGTCTGGCGGGACGACGAGATGATCAGGGCCGGGCTCGGCCACAAGACCGGCAAGAGCATGGGCCACGTCGCGATGTCCGGCGAGGACGGCGCAATTGCGCGGCTGGCCGATCTCACGCTCGACAGGAAGATATTTCTGCATATCAATAACTCGAACCCGGCGCTGCTGCCTGCCTCGCACGAGCGCAAGGCCGCCGAGGCGGCGGGCTGGCAGATACCGGCGGATGGAACGGAGATCGTGCTGTGAATACGGCGTCAATGACTGGAATGACTGCACTCTCGATCGGCAAGGACTTGAAGCTCAACTCGGCCGAGGAGCTCGAGGCTACGCTGCGCCATATCGGGGCCACGCGCTATCACAGCCTGCACCCGTTCCATAAGCTGCTGCATGGCGGCAAGCTGAACAAGGGCCAGGTGCAGGCTTGGGCGCTGAACCGCTACTATTACCAGAGCACGATTCCGATCAAGGACGCGGTGGTGATCTCGCGCTTCCGCGATCGCGCCACGCGCCTGGAATGGCGCCACCGCATCGAGGACCATGACGGAGACGTCGGGGCCGAAGGCGGCATCGAGCGCTGGATCAAGCTGACCGAAGGCCTCGGCCTCGACACGGCTTACGTGGAATCCACCGAAGGCATCTTGCCGGCGACGCGCTTTGCAGTGGAAGCCTACGTGCATTACTGCCGCGAGAAGAGCCCGCTGGAGGCGATCGCCTCCTCGCTCACCGAGCTGTTCGCGCCGAGCATCCATGAGGAGCGCATCGCCGGCATGTTGCAGCACTACGATTTCGTCAATCCCGACACCATGAGCTATTTCAAGCGCCGCCTGACGCAGGCACCGCGCGATGCCAATTTCGCGCTTGATTACGTCAAGACGCACGCCACGACGCCGGAGCAGCGCGCCCAGGTGTGCAACGCGCTGATCTTCAAGACCAACGTGCTGTGGGTGCAGCTCGACGCGCTCCAGCACGCCTATGTCGAGGGCCACATTCCGCCGGGCGCGTTCGTGCCCAAAGAAAACTAAGAAGGCGAATTGAAGGACGAGGGCAATGGCCGGGCCGCGGAACATCAGCGTCAGCGAGGCGAGCCGCCCCGTGCTGCCGCGGCATGCCAAGCTGAAATATGACGAGACGCGGAAGGTCTGGGTAATCCTGGCGCCGGAACGGGTGCTGGCGCCGGACGAGATCGCGGTCGAGGTGCTGCAGCTCTGCGACGGCAAGCGCAGCGTCGGCGACGTGTCCGACCAGCTGGCGGCGAAATACGCGGCGCCCCGCGAGGCGATCCTCGCCGACGTCATCGTCATGCTGCAGGACCTCGCCGACAAGGGCTTTCTCACCGAGATCAGGGAGAAGACGCCATGAGCGACGTGCTCCCAAACATCCCGCCCGAAACCAGCGACAGCCTCGCGGTGCTGGAGAAGCAGCGCTCGACGGCGGAGACCTTCGGCATTCCGCTGGCGGTGCTGCTTGAGATCACGCATCGCTGTCCGCTGCAGTGCCCCTATTGCTCCAACCCGGTCGAGCTCGACCGCTCGGGCAAAGAGCTGACCACCGAGGAATGGAAGAGGGTCTTGAGCGAGCTTGCCGAGATCGGCGTCTTGCAGGTGCATTTCTCCGGCGGCGAGCCGACGGCGCGCAAGGACCTCGTCGACCTCGTCAAGCATGCCAGCGACGTCGGCCTCTACACCAACCTCATCACCTCGGCCGTGCTGCTGACGCGAGAGAAGCTCAGCGAGCTCGCAGATGCCGGGCTCTGCCATGTGCAGATCTCTTTCCAGGGCATCGAGGAAGGCCTCGCCGATCGCGTCGCCGGCTACAAAGGCGGCCACCGCAAGAAGCTCGAGGTGGCGAAATGGACGCGCGAGCTCGATCTGCCGCTCACCGTGAACGCGGTGATGCACCGGCAGAACCTGCACCAACTCCCGGACATCATCCAGATGGCCATCGATCTCGACGCCGACCGGCTGGAGGTCGCCAATGTGCAATATTACGGCTGGGCGCTGAAGAACCGCGCGGCGCTGATGCCGACTGTGGCGCAGCTCGACGAGTGCACCGCCATTGTCGAGGCGGCACGGGAGCGGCTGAAGGGCCGGCTGACCATCGACTACGTCGTCCCCGATTATTACGCGTTGCGGCCGAAGAAATGCATGGGCGGCTGGGGCCGGCAGTTCTTCAACATCTCGCCCGCCGGCAAGGTGCTGCCCTGCCACGCCGCGGAGAGCATCACCGGGCTCGCGTTCGAATCCGTGCGCTCCAACCATTCGATCGCCTGGATCTGGCAGAACTCGGAGGCCTTCAACCGCTATCGCGGCACCGGCTGGATGAAGGAGCCGTGCAAATCTTGCGAATTCCGCGAGATCGATTTCGGCGGCTGCCGCTGCCAGGCCTTCGCGCTGACCGGGGACGCCGCCAACACCGATCCGGCCTGCGCGCTGTCGCCGCTGCACGAGACCATCTTCAAGCAGGCGGAAGCCGAGGCCGAGGGCGAGACCAACCGCTTCCTCTATCGCAACTTCGCCGGTGGCACCCTGGAATCCGAGAATGGCGCCTGACGCCGACGCCGGCACAGCGGCGAGACGCGCCGATCCCTTTGCGCCGCTGACCTCCGACATGCTCGACGTCGGCGACGGCCATGAGCTCTATGTCGAAAGCGTCGGCCGCAGCGACGGCATCCCCGCGATCTATCTGCACGGCGGACCCGGCAGCGGCTGCCAGCCGGACCATCGCCGGCTGTTCGATCCCGAGCGGATGCATGCGGTGTTGTTCGACCAGCGCGGCTGCGGCCGGAGCCGGCCGAAGGGATCGCGCGCGCACAACACCACGGCGCATCTGATCGCGGACATGGAGAAGATCCGCGAGAAATTCGGCTTCGAACGCTGGATGATGGTTGGCGGCTCCTGGGGCGCCACGCTGGCGCTGGCGTACGCGCAGACGCATCCCGAGCGTGTCTCCGGCATTGCGCTGCGCGCGACGTTCCTCGGCACGCGGGCGGAGGTCGAGACCGCCTTCACGGGTCGCCTGCAGCAATTCTACCCCGCACTCTACGAGGATTTTCTGAGCGTGCTGCCGCCTGAGGAGCGCGCGCAGCCGGTGGAAGCCTACTATCGCCGCATCCTCGATGCCGATCCTGCCGTCCACGGACCTGCGGCGCGGGCCTGGCACGACACCGAGCGCGCGCTGTCGGAGCACAAGGCGGGCAAGACGCGGCTCGACCTCGCCTCACTGAATGTGTGGCGCACGCTGCCGGCGACGCCGTTCATGGAGGCGCATTATTTCGTCAACAATTCCTTCATGGGCGAAGACCAGTTGTTGCGAGACGCCGAGCGCCTTGCCGGCATTCCCGGCATTATCGTGCAGGGCCGCTACGATCTGCTGTGTCCGCCGCAGACGTCCGACGCACTCGCGAAAGTTTGGCCGGGTTCCGAGCTTCGCATCGTGGAAGAAGCCGGACATTCGCTCTATGATGCCGGCGTGAGGGATGCGGTGATGAAATCGATCGCCGACCTCGCATCGAAGATCGGGCGATAAGGGGACAAGAAAAATGCCGCTCGCCGGGAAGGGCATGCTGCTGACGTCGATGAACATCGACGCGGCCGACGAGGCCGATTTCAACCGCTGGTACGATCGCGAGCATCTGGAAGAGCGCGTCGCGATCGAGGGCTTCCTGGAAGCGCGGCGCTATGTCGCGCATGCCGCCAATCCCAAATATCTCTCGCTGTACTCGACCGAAACGCTCGACGTGCTCGACAGCCCCGCTTACCGCGCGCGTCTGGCCAACCAGACCGAATGGTCGCGGCGGAGCATGGCGCATTTCAAGGACATGCTGCGCGTGGTCGCGCGCATCACCATCAGCAAGGGCACCGGCCGCGGCGCAGCGCTCGGGCTCGTGCGGCTGCGCCCCACGCCGGACAACGCGGGCGCATGGCGTGACGCACTGCAAGAAAAGCTGGCACCGCAGGACCGCGACGGCCTCATCTCGATGCATCTGCTCGAAAGCGAGCCGGAATTGTCTGGCGCGACGGCGGACATTCCGGCGGTGCGCAACGAAGGCGCGCGCGACTGGTTCGTGCTGATCGACGGCACGCATGTCGGCGCGGTCTCGGCCGTGATCGCCGAACGCTTCACCGGACCTGCCGCCGCGCCCTTCCCGCTCCCGGTCTCCGTCGGCACCTACTGCCTGATGTGGGACCTGGCGAAGAGCGACATCGCGCGCAACTGACGCGCTCGCACGCATCGCAACATGCTGCACCGCACGCACATTGCGCGCGCCGTTAATGCTGTGTGCGCGTGGCTCCCATGAAAGCGAGGACATCCACAAATTTGCCGTTGTACTTGGGAATGGTTCTAATAAGCTAACCCAATGACGTCATTCAGAAACCAGATCGACGCGCGTTAAGCGTCCGCCAAGCTCAAAAGAGGCCGCCGGGTCTTTGGGCCTGCGCGGACAGGGTAGGAATGAAACCGACCGATATCGCGGCCCCCGACTACTTTCACAAAGTGGTCGATTGCCAATGGGCCTGTCCTGCGCACACCCCGGTTCCCGAATACATCCGACTGATCGCACAGGGCCGCTACAGCGACGCCTACATGATCAATTGGAAATCGAACGTGTTTCCCGGAATTCTGGGACGCACCTGCGATCGCCCCTGCGAGCCGGCGTGCCGGCGCGGACGCGTCGAGGAAAATCCCGTCGCGATCTGCCGCCTCAAGCGCGTCGCCGCCGACTTCAAGGACAACATCAAGCAGCGCCTGCCCAAGCCCGGTCCGAAGAACGGCAAACGCGTCGCGCTGGTCGGCGGCGGGCCCGCTTCGCTGACGGTGGCGCGCGATCTCGCGCCGCTCGGCTATCACTGCACGGTGTTCGATGCCGATCCGGAAGCCGGCGGCATGATGCGCACGCAGATCCCGAAATTCCGCCTGCCCAATTCCGTGATCGACGAGGAGACCGGCTACATCCTGAATCTCGGGGTCGAGTTCAAAGGCGGCCACCGCGTCGACAGCATGAAGGGTCTGCTCGCGGAGAAATACGACGCGATCTTCGTCGGCTCCGGCGCGCCGCGCGGCCGCGAGCTCGACATTCCCGGCCGGAAAGAGGCAGCCGCGAACATCCATATCGGCATCGAATGGCTGGCCAACGTGTCATTTGGCCATACCGATAAGATCGGCAAGCGCGTCATCGTGCTTGGCGGCGGCAACACCGCGATGGATTGCTGCCGCACCGCGCGCCGGCTCGGCGGCGAGGACGTCAAGGTCGTCGTGCGCTCCGGCTTCGAGGAGATGAAGGCCTCGCCCTGGGAGAAGGAGGACGCGATCCACGAGGACATTCCGATCCTCAACTTCCTCGTTCCCGTCGCCTTCCTCCACGACAACGGCAAGCTCACCGGCATCACCTTCCAGAAAGTGAAGGCCGAATACGATGCCAAGGGCCGCCGCAACCTCGTTCCCTCCGGCGAGCCGGACCAGACCTTCGAATGCGACGACGTGCTGGTCGCGGTCGGCCAGGAGAATGCCTTCCCCTGGATCGAGCAGGATTGCGGCATCGAGTTCGACAAATGGCACATGCCCAAGGTCGATCCCAAGACATTCGTCTCGACCAACCCGAAGGTCTTCTTCGGCGGCGATGCTGCGTTCGGCCCCAAGAACATCATCTGGGCGGTCGCGCACGGCCATGACGCCGCGCTGTCCATCCACAAGATGCTGTCGGGCGAGGACATCACCGAGCGCCCGCTGCCCGACGTGGAGGTCTCATCGCAGAAGATGGGCATCCACGAATGGAGTTATGACAACGACATCTCCAACGACAAGCGCTACAAGGTGCCGCATCGCGACAAGGTGATCGCGCTGAAGGACATCCGCGCTGAAGTCGAGCTCGGCTATGACGTCAAGCTCGCGCTCGGCGAGGCGCATCGCTGCCTGAACTGCGACGTGCAGACCGTGTTCTCGACCTCGCTTTGCATCGAGTGCGACGCCTGCGCCGACATCTGCCCGATGGATTGCATCACCTTCACCGCCAATGGCGAGGAAAACGATCTGCGCCAGCGGCTGAAGGCGCCCTCCGCGCATCCGGATCAGGACCTCTACGTCTCCTCGGATCTAAAAACCGGACGGGTGATGGTCAAGGACGAGGACGTCTGTCTGCATTGCGGGCTGTGCGCCGAGCGCTGTCCCACCGGCGCCTGGGACATGCAGAAATATTTCATCGAGATGACTCACGCAGGTTCGACATGTCCGACAAGAAGCCGATCAGCAGCGTAAACGACTTCGTCGTCCGCTTCGCCAACGTCAACGGCTCCGGCTCGGCCAGCGCCAACGAGATGTTCGCACGCGCGATCCTGCGCCACGGCGTGCCTGTGTCTCCGCGCAATATCTTCCCCTCCAACATTCAGGGCCTGCCGACCTGGTACGAGGTGCGGGTCACCGAAGACGGCCATCTCGGCGCCCGCGGCGGCGTCGACATGATGGTGGCGATGAACCCGCAGACCTGGGACAAGGACGTCGCCGGCATCGAGCCGGGCGGCTACCTGTTCTATGATTCCACCAAGCCGATGCCGTCGGCCAAATTCCGCGACGACATCACCGTGATCGGCGTCCCCTTAACCGCCATCACCAACTCGACCTACACTGATCCGCGCCAGCGCCAGCTGTTCAAGAACATCATCTATTTGGGCGCGCTTTCGGCCCTGCTCGAGATGGACCCCAAGCTGATCGAGCAGCTGATCGGCGAGCAGTATAAGGGCAAGGAGAAGCTGCTCTCATCCAACGTCCACGCCCTGCATCTCGGCCGCGACTGGGCGCTGCAGAATCTGAAATGCCCGATCGGGCTTCGCGTGAGAAAGTCCGACAAGGTCGGCGACCGCATCTTCATCGAGGGCAACAGTGCCGCTGCGCTCGGCGCCGTCTATGGCGGCGCCACCGTCTGCGCCTGGTATCCGATCACGCCCTCCTCGTCGGTGGCCGAGGCTTTCACCGCCCACTGCAAGAAATACCGGCATGATCCCGAGACCGGCAAAGCAAAATACGCGATCGTGCAGGGCGAGGATGAGCTGGCTTCGATCGGCATCGTGATCGGCGCCTCCTGGAACGGCGCCCGCGCCTTCACCGCCACCTCAGGCCCCGGCATCTCGCTGATGACGGAGTTCATCGGCCTGTCCTACTTCGCCGAGATTCCGGCCGTGATCATGAACATCCAGCGCGCCGGCCCCTCCACGGGCATGCCGACCCGCACCCAGCAATGCGACATCATCGCCTGCGCCTATGCCTCGCATGGCGACACCAAGCATGTGCTGCTGTTCCCAGAGGACCCTGCTGAAGCCTTCGAGTTCGCAGCGGCCGCCTTCGATCTCGCCGAGCGGCTGCAGACCACGATCTTCCTGATGCTCGACCTCGACATCGGCATGAACCACCGGCTCTGCCGCCCGCTGAAATGGGACGATGCCAAGCAGTACGACCGCGGCAAGGTGATGACCGCGGAAATGCTGGAGGAAGGCCGCGACTTCGGCCGCTATCTCGACGTCGATGGCGACGGCATCCCCTATCGCACCTATCCCGGTACGCACCCGACCAAGGGCTCCTACTTCACCCGCGGCACCTCGCGCGACCGCTATGCGCGCTATTCCGAGGAAGGCTCGGTCTATGCCGACAACATGCAGCGCCTCGTCCGCAAATTCGAGACCGCCCAGGACCTGGTGCCGCGGCCGCTGCAGGCCAATGCGGAACGACCGACCAAATACGGCGTGATCTATTTCGGCTCGACCTCCCCCGCCATGGACGAGGCGATCGGCCTTTTGGAAGCACGCGGGCACCAGCTCGACCGCCTGCGCATCCGCGCCTTCCCGTTCCACTCGAGCGTTGCAAGCTTCCTCGCTGAGCACGACTTCGTCTACGTGGTCGAGCAGAATCGTGACAGCCAGCTCCGCCAGCTCATCGTCAACGAGAACGGCATCGATCCCGTTCGCCTCGTGCCGATCGTGCATTACGACGGCACCCCGATCACCGCCCGCTTCATCGCAAAAGCCATCGGCGACCACCAGGATCACCTCAAGGTGACCCCGCTCCGCAAGGCCGTGTCATGACCTACATCGCAAAGCCGAAATTCCATCATCCGGGGCTGAAGAAGAACGCGCTCGGCTACACGCATCGCGACTACGAGGGCAAGATCTCGACGCTGTGCGCGGGCTGCGGCCACGATTCGATCACGGCCTCGATCATCGAAGCCTGCTACGAGCTGTCAATCGAGCCGCATCGGGTGGCGAAGATCTCCGGCATCGGCTGTTCCTCGAAGACGCCGGATTACTTCCTCGGCAATTCGCACGGCTTCAACTCCGTGCACGGCCGCATGCCCAGCGTGCTCACGGGCGCCAACCTCGCCAACCGTGATTTGATCTATCTCGGGGTCTCCGGCGACGGCGATTCCGCCTCGATCGGGTTCGGCCAGTTCGCGCATTCGATCCGGCGCGGCGTCAACATGACCTATATCGTCGAGAACAACGGCGTCTACGGCCTGACCAAGGGCCAGTTCTCGGCGACGGCCGACCGCGGCTCGAAGAGCAAGAAGGGCGTCACCAACACCGACAACGCCATCGACCTCGTCGCGATCGCCCTCCAGCTGGGGGCCACCTTCATCGCGCGCTCGTTCTCGGGCGACAAGAGCCAGTTGGTGCCGCTGATCGCGGCCGCGATCGGCCACAAGGGGGCGTCCTTCATCGACGTCATCAGCCCCTGCATCGCCTTCAACAACCACGCCGGCTCGACCAAGAGCTTTGATTATGTCCGCGAGCACAATGACGCCGTGAACCGGCTTGACGTGCTGGTCGGCCGCGACCCGATCGCGGTCGATTACGCGCCGGGCACGGTGCAGGTGGTCGAGCAGCACGACGGCAGCAAGATCGCGCTGCGCAAGATCGACGCGGATTACGATCCGCACGACCGGCTGGGCGCCCAGACTTTCCTGGCGCGGCACGCCGCCAAAGGCCAGATCGTCACGGGACTTCTTTACGTCGATCCCGACGCGGAAGATCTGCACGAGCACCTCAACACGGTCGAGACGCCGCTCAACTCGCTGGAGGCGGATACGCTGTGCCCGGGTTCGGCGGTGCTGGACAAGATCAACGCCAGCCTGCGGTGAGACGCGCGGTATCAGAAGGCTATCGGCATCGGCCGATGCCGGGATGTCTTAATTGACCGGCTCGGGCTGCGTCGCGGGACTGGCCGTATATGCCAAGCGGCCGGCCTTCCAATATTGCTTGCAGGTCTCAAGCAGCGTTTCGCCATCCATCGTCAGGCCGCCAGGATTGATGAGCACGCCCTCCGCGCCGATCGCTTCGTTCATCACCGATACGACGCGCTTCAGAAGGCCAACGTCGAAGCGACTGGCGACAAGCGGGTCGAGCTTGAGCACCACGATCGCCTGACTGCGATACCGCCAAACCGATACGTCCCGCACCGATCTCCAGGAGATGGTGTCATCGGCGATACGGGTATCGCGAATACCGACGCGGGTAATGAAAAGGACCGGTTGCCTGCTTGAGACCAGGCGCCAAAGCGTCCTGCAGGTCATGAATCCAAACAATGCGACACCAACGTAGCAGGCTGTGATCTGGAACTCGGAGAGAGTCTTGACCTGAAACCAGTTGAACGCGACTGCGGCGGACAGCAGCGTCAGCAGCAGGCCGGCGCCCAGCAGCTTCAGCAGCCGCAGCGCGGAATAGCCGATCGCAAGGTTGGGCAAGTTCTGACTTACGGACATTTTGACCGCCACCAGTCATCTGCAGCAACCAGGGGGTTACCGCCCCTGCTTGCAAGCCTTAAGGCTGGAACCTTGCGCGAGGCTGCCGGCAAGGTGCGCGACCGGGAGGGCTTGAACGCGCCGCTCCCCGCCTGCGACTAACCCCCAGTCGGCTCCCCTGCTCGTTGCGAGGCGACGACGGTTCAAATGCTTGGTGCGATCATGAAGCTTGCTCTTGTCCTTCCGTTCGCTTTTGCCGACCTCGTGGGCGTCGCCCGCGCCGATGAAGCCGACAAGGTCCGGGAAACCACAAAGGCCGAAGCCGAGGCCTTCACGGCCCGGGTCTATGCGGGGGCCCCGGCGACAAGGCCTATGCCTGCTTCGTCCGGCGCTACGACGCAGAACATCTGGCCCGTCATCCCAAGCAGAAGGTCGCCTCGATGAAGTTGCTCATTTCGGCGGAGACCGACAAGGAGGACAAGCAGTTGCACAACTCGTTCCGCATGGGCTTCCGCTATCGCCATCGCAGCGGCGATTTCGACTCCAGCGGGTCGTGCGGCAGTCACGCGGTGCTGCTCAGCCAGGGCGACGAGGTCCGCATGGGCTGCGGCGTCGACTGCGAAGGCGGCGGGATCGAAGTGGCGCTGTCCAAGGACAACAAGTCTGCCATCATCCGCCTCGAACAGATCCGGGTCTGGCAAAACAACAAGCCGGACGACGAAGCCGAGCACGCGCTGGTGGCCGGCGCTGATGACAAGATCTTCCGGCTCGACCGCACCAACAATAGCGAATGCGCTTCGCTCGTGATCGACCGTAAGGAACTCGCCGCGCTGCGTCACAAGTGATATCTCTGCGGCAACGTCAGGCAATCAGGGAGAACGCCATGAACCGCCGCAACATCTTGTGGAGCGCCGTCTCGGCCTTGGGCGCAGCGCTCGGCGCCTCCAGCGCAAAAGCCGCGACGGACGCGAGCGCGAGCAACAAGCTGAAAGTCGTGTACCACCTCAGCGACGCCGAGAAGGTCAATTTCGTGCTCGGCAACATCCAGAACCACATCGACGGTGTCGGCGGCCCCGAACATGTCACCATCGCGCTTGTGATCCACGGGCCGGCGCTGAAGGCATTTCATGCGACGCAGACCAACCCTGATATCAGCAAGCGGATCGGCGAATTCTCCAAGGACGGCATCGAGCTCGCCGCCTGCGGTAACACGATGAAGGCGCAGAACGTCACGCTCAGGGATCTGCTGCCCGGTTTCGTCAATGCGGAGAAAGGCGGCGTGGTGCGCCTCGCCGAGCTGCAGTCGCAGGGATATCTGTATTTGCGGCCGTAAGACCGACTTGGCCGCCGGTGTCTCTCCGTCATTGCGAGCCACCGGGTCCGCGCCAAGCGCGGCCCGATGACAGGCTCCGCGAAGCAATCCAGAATCCCTCCGTGGAGACAGTCTGGATTGCATTGTCGCAAGGGCTCCTCGCAATGAGGCGGAGGGGCCAGCGAAAGCCAGTCCCATATCCCCTCGCTCTTGACTTACCTATAACTCCATGGTTATGAATTAATCCATAACTTTCTGGTTATGGATTACCCATGTCCCCCGCGCCCGATCTCCTGTTCAGGACGCTCGCCGACCCGACCCGGCGGGCGATCTTCGAGCGGCTGTGCCGGGAGGGCGAGCAGACGGTCGGGGCGCTGACGGTGCGATCGGGCGTGTCGCAGCCGGCGGTGTCAAAACATTTGGGCGCACTGAAGCAGGCTGGCCTCGTGCGCGACCGCCATGAGGGACGGCAGACCCATTACAGCGCGCAGCCCGGCGCGCTCAATCCGCTGATCGACTGGAGCAGCCGGATGGCCTCGTTCTGGCAGCGCCGGCTCGACGCACTCGACGATCTCCTGAAGAGGATGGACCAATGACCGAACCCTCAAGCCAGACACGCGCGGTGGTCGTGGAGCGCGAATTTGCCGCTCCCGTCGAGCGGCTCTGGCGCGCGCTGACGCAGCCGCATCTGATCGAGGAATGGCTGATGAAGAACGACTTCAAGCCGACCGTCGGCCATCGCTTCAATCTGCGCGGCGAATGGGGTGGCGTGCTGGATTGCGAGGTGCTCACCATCGAGCCGGAGAAGACGCTCGCCTACACCTGGAATTTTTCTCATGAGGACGCCGCCTTCAACCTCAAGAGCGTCGTGACCTTCACGCTCACCCCGACCGGTTCGGGCACGCATCTGCGCGTCGAGCAGGCGGGCTTCAGCCCAACGCAGAAACAGGCCTATGGCGGCGCGCATGCCGGCTGGAAGCAGTTCCTTGCAAAACTGGACGAGCTGCTGGCGCGGGCCGGCTAAAGCGCGATGAGATCTAGATGAATCGTCATCGCGCTTTAGGTTGTTGTTTGCGCATGATCATTCCGGAAAACCGCTTCGCATTTTTCCGGATCATGCTTGGCACCATCGTCATTCCGATCATTCCGAGAAGGAGATTCCAATGAGCACGCAGATGTGGATCCGGCAGATTCACCGCTGGCTGTCGATGGCCTTCACGCTTGCCGTCATCGCGAACATCGTGGCGATGATCATGCAGCTGCAGGCCGTCTGGATCGGCTTCCTGGCGCTGGTCCCGCTGATTCCGTTGCTCGCGACCGGGCTGTATTTGTTCGCGCTGCCCCATCTCGGCCGCAGCAACGCGTGAACGAGGCGAGAGAATGAAGAAGACCGTGGCCGCGACGAAGGCTGGCGCGACGGACGCGGGCGGGCTGTCGCCCGCCAGGCTGATCGACGGCAGGATCAGGGAGCTCGGCGACTGGCGTGGGGAAACGCTGGGGCGCATTCGCGCGCTGATCAAGGACGCCGATCCTGATGTCGTCGAAGCGTGGAAATGGCGCGGCGTTCCCGTGTGGGAGCACGACGGCATCATCTGCACCGGCGAGACCTACAAGGCAGTGGTGAAGCTGACCTTCGCCAAGGGCGCGGCACTGGATGACCCCTCGGGCCTGTTCAATTCCAGCCTCGACGGCAATGTACGGCGCGCGATCGATATTCGCGAAGGCGAGAAGATCAACGAGAAGGCGTTGAAAGCGCTGATCCGCGCGGCGGTGGAGCTGAACGCGAGCAAGGCGAAGAAGAAGCCGGCGAAGCGATCAGCCTCGTAGGCAGTGTGCCGCCACGAGTGTCTGCCGACGTCGCTAGCCTCTCCCACAAGGGGCGAGGGCGCATCAACGTGCATCTCGCCCCGTTGATCCGTACGAAAGACGCCTCAGGCCACCGCCGCCGGGATCGGCCGCGGGCTCACGACGTATTCGCGCAGGACCTTGTCGTTGGCGTCGACCTCGATCAGCGCGACGTCGTAGGTCCAGAGATCGGCCAAATGCTGCAGCACCCGCTTGGCATCGGTCTCGTTGAGCTGCGAGCCCTTGATGACATGGTGGTGCAGGATCAGGCGGCGGTCGCCAGAGAGATCGACGTCGACCACCTCGATATTGGCATCGATGAAGCCGACATCGTGCTGCCGCGCCAGCTCGCGCCGGACGCGGCGGAAGCCGCGCTCGTCATGGATGGCATCGACGCGGATGCCGGCGCGCTCCTCCGGATCGTCGTGCAGGTGGAACATGCGAAAGTGCCGCATCAATTTCGGGCTCAGGAACTGGCCGATGAAGCTTTCATCGCGGTAGTTGGCCCAGACGTCGCGCAGCACGCCCATCACGTCGTTCTTGCCGGCGATGTCGGGGAACCACTCGCGGTCCTCGTCTTCCGGATTGGTGACGATGCGCTCGATGTCCTGCATCACGGCAAAACCGAGCGCATAAGGGTTGAAGCCGGAGAAGCGCGGATCATCGAATTCGGGCTGAAACACCACGTTGGTGTGCGAGCCCAGGAATTCGAGGAAATTGCCGTCGGTGATGCGGCCCTGCTGATGCAGCTTGGTCATGATGCGATAGTGGACGTAGGTCGCCGTCCCCTCGTTCATCACCTTGGTCTGGCTCTGCGGATAGAAATATTGCGCGATGTGGCGGACGATGCGCAACAGCTCGCGCTGCCACGGCGCCAGCCGCGGCGCGCTCTTCTCCAGGAAGTAGAGCAGGTTCTCCTGCGGCAGGCCGAGCAGCTTGCGGCGGCGCTCGATGCTCAGCGTGGACCGGCTCTTGGCGGCGCCCTTCGGGACTGTGCGCCAGAGGTCGTTGAAGACCTCCTCCTCATGCTGGCGCCGGCGCCCCGCCCGCTTCTCCTCGACGCGCAAGTCCAGCTTCTTCTTGCCGGGATAGCGGTCGATGCCGTGCGACATCAGCGCGTGCGCGGCGTCCAGCGTGCGCTCGACCTCGACGCGGCCATAGCGCTCCTCGCAGGTCGCGACATAGTTCTTGGCGAAGTCGAGATAATCCAGAATGCCCTCGGCGTCGGTCCACTGCTTGAACAGGTAATTGTTCTTGAAGAAGTGGTTGTGGCCGAAGGCGGCGTGGGCGATCACCAGGGTCTGCATCGTCGCCGTGTTCTCCTCCATCAGATAGGAGATGCAGGGCGAGGAGTTGATCACGATCTCATAGGCAAGACCCATCAGGCCCTTGCGGTAGGAGGCCTCATGGAAGGCAAAATGCTTGCCGAACGACCAGTGCTTGTAGAACAAGGGCATGCCGACCGACGAATAGGCGTCCAGCATCTGCTCGGCTGTGATCACCTCGATCTGGTTCGGATAGACCTCGAGCCCGAGATCCTTCAACGCCACCTCCTCGCAGGCATCGGTGATGCGCTGCAAGGTGTGGAAATCCCAATCCGCGCCTTCGAACAATCGTTCCGTCATGGAGCGGCCTTCTCCTGGGCAGTTTCGCGGCGCTGGAACAGATCGTGGAACACCGGAAAGATCTCGCTGCGCTCCGAGACCTTGCGCATCGAGAGCGGTGCGCCGCTGTTGCGCAGGCGCTCATAGAGGCTCCAGAGCGAGGAGTCGGACAGATCGAAGGCGCTGCCGCCGGACTCGCCGACCTCGAGATAGGCAAAGAACTGGCAGACCGGCAGGATCTTGTCGGTCAGCAGCATGCCGGTGAGCTCGCCGTCGGAATAGGAATTGTCGCCATCGGACGCTTGCGCGGCATAGATGTTCCAGTCCGACGGGTTGAAGCGCTCGCGCACGATGTCGTGCATGGCCTGCAGCGCGCTCGAGACCAGCGTGCCGCCCGAGGCCGGGCCGTAGAAGAAGGTCTGCTCGTCGACCTCCTCGGCGCGGTCGGTGTGGCGGATGAAGACGATCTCGACGTGCTTGTAGCGACGCTTCAGGAACACGTAGAGCAGCATGTAGAAGCGCTTGGCGAGATCCTTCATGTGCTCGGACATCGAGCCGGAGACGTCCATCAGGCAGAACATCACCGCCTGCGCCACCGGCCGCGGCACCGTCTCGAAGCGGCGATAGCGGATATCGAGCGGGTCGATGAAAGGGATGCGCTTGGATTTCGCCTTCAGCTTTTCGAGCTGGGCCAATAGCTCCTCACGTTCGTCCTCGTCGGTGCACGCGGCGATCGCAGCCTCGAGCTCCTCGATCTCCTCCTTGCGGGGGCGCTTGAGCGCGATGCGGCGGGCCAGTGCGAGCTTGACCGTCCGGCTCACCGAGATGTTGGCGGGCGAGCCCGACGTGGTGTAGCCGGCGCGCTGAATGCCCTCACTCTCGGTCTGCGCAATCTTGCGCTTGGCGAGATCCGGCAGCTCGAGGTCGTCCAGGAAGAGGTCGACGAATTCGTCGCGGGAGAGCACGAAGCGGAACGCGTCCTCGCTGTCGCCCTCGCCCGGGCCCGAATCCTTGGCGCTGCCCTGGCCGGAGCGCTGGAGATAGTCGCCCTCGACGAACTTCTTGTTGCCGGGCAGCACCATGTCGCGCGTTCCGCCTTCGCGGCGGAAGCGCGGCTCGTGCATGCCGTCGAGGGGAATCGTGACCTCGCCCCCCTCCAGGACGTCCTTGATGTCGCGCTCCTGCGAGGTCTTCTTGACGGCGCCCTGCACCAGGGACTTGGCCCGACGCAAGAACCGCTGGCGGTTCTCAAGACTCTTGCCGCCTGGATTCAGGCGCCTGTCAATAATGTGAATGGGCACTTTACCATTCGCCTCCCATCCGCCTCAACCGGCCTGCTTCACGCGCATGTACCATTCGACGAGCCGGCGAACCTGACGCTCGGTGTAGCCGCGCTCCACCATGCGTGCGACGAACTCGCCGTGTTTCTTCTCCGTCTCGCCGTCCTTCTTCGACCCGAAGGAGATGACCGGAAGCAGGTCCTCGACCTGGGAGAATATCCTCTTTTCGATCACATCGCGAATCTTCTCGTAGGAGGTCCAGGTCGGATTCTTGCCGCCGTTCTGGGCCCGCGACCGTAACGAGAATTTGACGACCTCGTTGCGGAAGTCCTTGGGGTTGGCGATGCCCGCCGGCTTCTCGATTTTCGTCAGCTCCTGGTTCAAAAGCTCGCGATCGAGCAGCTGGCCGGTGTCGGGATCCTTGAAGTCCTGATCCTCGATCCAGGCGTCGGCATAGTCAACGTAGCGGTCGAACAGGTTCTGGCCGTAATCGGAGTAGGATTCCAGATAAGCCTTCTGGATCTCGTTGCCGATGAACTCGGCATAGCGCGGCGCAAGCTCCGCCTTGATGAACTCGAGATAACGTTTCTCGGTCTCCTCCGGCAGCTGCTCGCGGCGGATCGCCTGCTCAAGCGCGTACATCAGATGCACGGCGTCGGCCGCCACTTCCTGCGGATCGTGGTTGAAGGTTGCAGCGAGGATCTTGAAGGCGAAGCGGGTGGAGACGCCGTCCATGCCTTCGTCGACGCCGGCGGCGTCGCGATATTCCTGCACGCTGCGCGCCTTCGGATCGGATTCCTTCAGGCTCTCGCCGTCGTAAACCCGCATCTTGCCGAACAGGGTGGAATTCTCGTGCTTGCGCAGGCGCGACATCACCGAGAACCGCGCCAGCGTCTCCAGCGTCGACGGCGCGCAAGGCGCCGAAGCGAGCTCGGAGCCCTGGATCAGCTTCTCGTAGATCTTCTGCTCTTCGGTGACGCGCAGGCAGTAAGGCACCTTGATGACGCAGATGCGGTCGATGAAGGCCTCGTTGTTCTTGTTGGCCTTGAAGCTCGCCCACTCGGCTTCGTTGGAGTGCGCGAGGATCACGCCGGTGAACGGGATCGCGCCGATGTTCTCGGTGCCGATGTAGTTGCCTTCCTGCGTCGCGGTGAGCAGCGGGTGCAGCATCTTGATCGGCGCCTTGAACATCTCGACGAACTCGAGCACGCCCTGGTTGGCGCGGTTGAGGCCGCCGGAATAGCTGTAGGCGTCGGGATCGTTCTGGGCGTAGGTCTCGAGCTTGCGGATGTCGACCTTGCCGACCAGCGAGGAGATGTCCTGGTTGTTCTCGTCACCGGGCTCGGTCTTGGCGATTGCGATCTGACGCAGCCGCGACGGCTGGATCTTCGCGACCCGGAACTGGGATATGTCGCCGCCGAAGGCTTCCAGCCGCTTGTAGCACCACGGGCTCATCAACCCAGTGAGACGCCGGCGCGGAATGCCGTACTTCTCTTCCAGCATCGGGCCGAGCTGGTCGGGATCGAACAGGCTGAGCGGGCTCTCGAACACCGGCGAGAGCTCGTCGCCGGCCTTGAGCACGTAGATCGGGTGCACCTCCATCAATGACTTCAGCCGCTCGGCGAGCGAAGATTTGCCGCCGCCGACCGGCCCGAGCAGATAGAGGATCTGCTTGCGCTCTTCCAAGCCCTGCGCCGCGTGGCGGAAGAAACCAACGATGCGCTCGATGGTTTCTTCCATGCCGTAGAAGCCGGCGAAGGCCGGATAGGTCCGGATGGTGCGGTTCAAAAAAATACGGCCAAGGCGTGGGTCCTTGGCCGTGTCAATCGTCTGGGGTTCGCCGATCGCCGCTAGCAGTCGTTCGGCCGCGTTCGCGTATTTCATGGGATCGCTTCGACACGATTCCAGATATTCCGCCATCGACATGTCGTGCTGGCTTCTCGCCTCGAACGACCGAGCGAAAGCGTTGAATAGAGAATCGTTGTACATGATCCCTCTCCGCGTGAGTTCCGCTACAAGCTGAAACGAAAGCAGTTACCGGACCGTTCCTCAGGCCGTTTCGAATCAGCGTGAGCACATGACGATCATTGGACACCCGGGTGCCGACACGACGCAACGCACAACGTAGGCACTCCATGAGTTACGAACAGGCACATGCCTGTAATTTGTGCGAATCTCTGACTATATTGGCTCATTTCCAGAAAATGTCACTTGGTCGCAACATCCGGGCCTTCCCGGGGATGCGCCCATCCGGCGCTGCAGCATAGCGAACCGGGAGCGGCGATCTTATGACGCTTGTACGGCGAAGCCTTGAGTGCCGCGTTCATCTTCCTGCTGCAATGCGGCGCGAGGCGTGCTCGCAGCACTGTCTCAAAATCGGCCGCCAGGCCCTCCGGTCGCTCTGCGCGTGACGGCCAAGAAGTCGCGGATGGTGCGGACCTGCCGCTGCAGGGGCGACGTCGGGAAAATCATGTTGCGGCCGCGGCGCGGTTCGACCGAAATCTCCGCAATCGAATCCGACGGCAGAAATTCATTGCCGATGTGGTGATGTGGAGATCGCGGATGCGCAGGCGTTGCCGACGACCACCACTCCGCCGCCGGGTGGGAAGCATCGAGAGCAAAGCCGCCGACGTTGCATAACCAAGCCCGGCCGAACGTTCGGCCAACGACTTTTTACGCAGCAACGGCTACTGCCGCCCGGATCGCCATGATCGCGACGGAGTTACACTGGAGGGTATGACGCCCACACTCTTGATTGGTTCCCTCACGGGAGCATGTAGGCTAGAGGATAGCGCGTCAGGACCGGGGCGGAAACCCCTCGCCCGCAGGCTTGGAGATAAATAAGCATCATGAATCCCGTCAAAGAACTGGAAAAGCACGGACAAGCCGTCTGGCTGGACTTCCTGGCCCGTGGCTTCATCGCCAAGGGCGACCTGAAGCGGCTGATCGACACCGACGGCGTCAAGGGCGTCACCTCCAATCCCTCGATCTTCGAGAAGGCGATCGGCAGCTCGGACGAATACGATGCCCCGATCGGCAAGGCGCTGAAGCGCGGCGACCGGCCCGTGGCCGATTTGTTCGAGGCCGTCGCGGTCGAGGACATCCAGAACGCCGCCGACGTGCTCCGCCCGGTCTATGACCGCCTCAAAGGGCGCGACGGCTATGTCAGCCTTGAGGTCTCGCCCTATCTCGCCATGGACACATCAGGCACAGTGGCGGAAGCACGGCGGCTGTGGAAGGATGTCGCTCGCAAGAACCTGATGGTGAAGGTGCCGGCGACGCCCGAGGGCCTGCCGGCGATCGAACAGCTGATCGGCGAGGGCATCAGCATCAACATCACGCTGCTGTTCGCCAGGGCGGTCTATCTCCAGGTGGCCGAAGCCTACATCGCCGGCCTCGAAAAATACGTCGCCGGCGGCGGCGACCCCTCCCATGTCGCGAGCGTGGCGAGCTTCTTCGTCAGCCGCATCGACAGCGTGGTCGACAAGCAGCTCGACGAGAAGATCGCCCGCGCCAACGACCCTTCCGAGAAGGAGCGGCTCCCCGCGCTCAAGGGCAAGGGCGCGATCGCCAACGCCAAGGTTGCCTATCAGGACTACAAGCGCCTGTTCTCAGGCAGCCGCTGGGACAAGCTCGCGGCCAAGGGCGCCAAGCCGCAGCGCATGCTGTGGGCCTCGACCGGCACCAAGAACAAGGACTACAGCGACGTGCTCTATGTCGAGGAGCTGATCGGCCCCGACACCATCAACACGGTGCCGCCGGCGACGCTGGACGCGTTCCGCGACCACGGCAAGCTGCGCGACAGCCTGGAAGAGAACGTCGACGACGCGAACCGCGTTCTCGAGGAGCTGGAGCGCTCCGGTATCTCGCTCGATGTCATCACCGAGGAGCTGGTCAAGGACGGCGTCAAGCTGTTCGCGGATGCCGCCGACAAGCTCTACGGCGCGGTCGCCCACAAGCGCGCCACCGTGCTGGGGCCAGCGCTCGACCGGCAGGACCTCTCGCTCGGTGACGGGCTCGGCAAGGCCGTGGCCAAAAGCACCGAGGAATGGCGCGCGGCCGCAAAGATCCGCAGGCTGTGGCAGCGCGACAAGTCGGTCTGGACCGGCGCGGACGAGGACAAATGGCTCGGCTGGCTCGACAGCGCGGCCAAGGCCGACGTCGCCGATTACGAGGATTATGCTGGCCGCGTGAAGGGCCAGAAGTTCTCCGACGCCGTCGTGCTCGGCATGGGCGGATCGAGCCTCGGCCCCGAGGTTCTGGCCGAGACCTTTGGCAAGAAGCCCGGTTTCCCGAAGCTCCATGTGCTGGACTCCACGGATCCGGCGCAGGTCCGCGCGATGGAATCGAAGATCGACATCGCCAACACCGTGTTCATCGTGTCGAGCAAGTCCGGCGGCACCACCGAGCCGAACGCGATGAAGGACTATTTCCATGATCAGGTTGCCAAGGCGGTGGGTGCGAAGGTGAAGACCGGCCATCGCTTCATCGCGGTGACCGATCCCGGCTCGTCGCTGGAGAAGGCGGCCAAGAAGCTGAACTATGCCCGCATCTTCCGTGGCGAGCCCTCGATCGGCGGCCGCTATTCGGTGCTCTCGCCGTTCGGCCTGGTGCCGGCGGCAACCGCGGGCATCGACGTCAAGACCATCGTCAAGCATGCGCTGGCGATGCCCCGCTCCTGCGGACCGGACGTGCCGCCGAGCGAGAATCCGGGTGTGCAGCTCGGCCTCGCCATCGGCCTCGCGGGCCTCGAAGGCCGCGACAAGGTGACGATCCTGGCATCTAAGAAGATCGCCGATTTCGGCGCCTGGGCCGAGCAGCTCATCGCGGAATCGACCGGCAAGGAGGGCAAGGGCCTGATCCCGATCGAGGGCGAGCCGCTGGGCGATCCCTCCGTCTACGGTAACGACCGTTTCTTCATCGACATCCGCGTCGAAGGCGAAGCGGATGCCGCCCATGATTCCAAGCTTGCCGCGATCGAGGCGGCCGGCCATCCCGTGGTGCGCATCGCCATGAAGTCGATCGACCATCTCGGCCAGGAGTTCTTCCGCTTCGAGATGGCAACGGCGGTGGCAGGCAGCATCCTCGGCATCAACCCGTTCGACCAGCCGGACGTGGAAGCGGCCAAGATCAAGACCCGCGAGCTCACCGCCGCATTCGAGAAGACCGGTGCCCTGCCACAAGAAGAGCCGGTGGTCAGCACCGATGAGGCCGATCTCTACACCGACGAAGCCAACGCCACGGCGCTGCGCGCCGCCGGCGCCAATGGCGATCTCACCTCCTGGCTGAAGGCGCATCTGTCGCGCTCGGGCGACGGCGACTATGTCGCCCTGCTCGGCTATATCGCGCGCGACAAGGCCACGATCGATGCGCTCCAGGCCATGCGGCTGGAGGTGCGCGAGAAGCGGCATGTCGCGACCTGCGCCGAGTTCGGCCCGCGCTTCCTGCACTCGACCGGTCAGGCCTACAAGGGCGGCCCCGACAGCGGCGTGTTCCTCCAGATCACCGCCGACGATGCCAAGGACCTCGCGGTGCCCGGCCAGAAGGCCAGCTTCGGCGTGATCAAGGCGGCGCAGGCCCGCGGCGATTTCGACGTGCTCACCGAACGCGGCCGGCGCGCGCTGCGGGTCCACCTGAAGGGCGGGCTCAAGAAGGGCCTCGCGGCCCTCAACGCGGCACTCAACGACGCGCTGAATTAAGGGAATCTCTCACATGCAACTCGGCATGATCGGCCTCGGCCGGATGGGCGGCAACATCGTTCGCCGCCTGATGCGCCAGGGACATTCGACCGTGGTGTACGACAAGGACGCCAAGGCCGTCGCCGGCCTTGCCGCCGACGGCGCAACCGGCTCGGCAACGCTCGAAGAATTCATCGCGAAGCTCGAACGGCCGCGCACGGCCTGGGTGATGCTGCCGGCCGGCCACATCACTGAGACGACCATCGACACCATCGCGGGCGTGATGCAGGAAGGTGACGTCATCATCGACGGTGGCAACACCTTCTGGCAGGACGACGTCCGCCGCGGCAAGGCGTTGAAAGCGCGCGGCATTCACTATGTCGACGTCGGCACCTCGGGCGGCGTCTGGGGGCTCGATCGCGGCTATTGCATGATGATCGGCGGCGAGAAGCAGGTGGTCGACCGGCTCGATCCGATCTTCGCCGCGCTCGCGCCCGGCGCCGGCGACATTCCGCGCACGGAGGGACGCGACGGCCGCGATCCCCGCATCGAGCAGGGCTACATCCATGCCGGCCCCGTCGGCGCCGGCCACTTCGTCAAGATGATTCACAACGGCATCGAATACGGCCTGATGCAGGCCTATGCCGAGGGTTTCGACATTCTCAAGAACGCCAACATCGACGCATTGCCGGCAGATCATCGTTATGATTTCGATCTTGCAGACATCGCCGAAGTGTGGCGGCGCGGCAGCGTGATCCCGTCCTGGCTGCTCGACCTCACCTCGACCGCGCTCGCCGACAGCCCGCAGCTCTCGGAATATTCCGGTTTCGTCGAGGATTCCGGCGAAGGCCGCTGGACAGTCAATGCCGCGATCGACGAGGCCGTGCCGGCCGAAGTGCTGACTGCAGCGCTCTACACACGTTTCCGTTCCCGCAAGGAACACACCTTCGCCGAGAAAATTCTCTCCGCGATGCGTGCGGGGTTCGGTGGGCACAAGGAGCCGAAGCGGCCGGGTGCTTCGAAGCCGAAATAAGACGTAACAAAGCGAAGGCCAATCGTTCGTGACAAAAGCCCCGCAAGCCAAGCGCAAGCCGGAAAATTGCGCCTTCGTCATCTTTGGCGTCACCGGCGACCTCACCCATCGCCTGGTGATCCCGTCGCTCTACAATCTGGCGGCCGAGAACCTGCTGCCGGAAAAGTTCTGCGTTGTCGGCGTCGCCCGCAAGAGCCAGACGGATGAGCAGCTGCGCGACAGCCTGATGAAGGGCCTGCGCGAGTTCGCAACCCGGCCCGTGGACGATGTCGTCGCCAAGCAGCTGCTGGAATGCGTCACCTTCGTCGAGGCCGATCCGAAGGACCCGCCGTCGTTCGACCGCTTGCGCGCGCATCTGGACTCACTGGAGTGCTCGCAAGGCACCGGCGGCAACCGCCTGTTCTACCTCGCGACCCCGCCCACGGCGTTCGCGCCGACCGCGCGCGAGCTCGGCCGCACTGGAATGATGAAGGAGAACGGCGCCTGGCGGCGGCTGGTGATCGAAAAGCCGTTCGGCACCGACCTCGCCTCGGCGCGCGCGCTCAACGCCGAGCTCTTGAAGATCATGGAGGAGCACCAGATCTACCGGATCGATCATTATCTCGGCAAGGAGACGGTGCAGAACATCCTGGTGCTGCGCTTCGCCAACGGCATGTTCGAGCCGATCTGGAATCGCAACCACATCGACCACATCCAGATCACGGTGGAGGAGAAGCTCGGAGTCGGTCATCGCGGCGGCTTCTACGATGCCACCGGCGCGCTGCGCGACATGGTGCCGAACCATCTGTTCCAGCTGATGTCGCTGGTCGCGATGGAGCCGCCGGCGCGTTTCGATGCCCATTCCGTACGCTCGGAGAAGGCCGAAGTGCTCACCTCGGTCCAGCGGCCAAGCCTGGAGGAGGCGCTGAAGAGCTCGGTCCGCGCGCAATATCTGGCGGGGCGGATCGGCGACGACGAGATCCCGGATTATCGCAAGACCGAGGACGTCAAGCCCGACAGCACCACCGAGACCTATGTCGCGCTGAAACTGATGATCGACAATTGGCGCTGGGCCGGCGTGCCGTTCTATTTGCGCACCGGCAAGGCGCTCGGCCACAAGCGCACCGAAGTCGCGATCAAGTTCAAGCAGGCGCCGCTGTCGATGTTCTCGGGCACGACAGTCGACCGCCTGTCGCAGAACTTCCTCACCATCGGCATCGCGCCGACCGAGACCATCGAGCTGCAGTTCAACGCCAAGATTCCCGGGCCGAGCGTCACCATCGACGGCGTCGAGATGAAGTTCCGCTACGGCGACTATTTCCGCGCCGATCCTTCGACCGGCTACGAGACGTTGATCTACGACTGCATGATCGGCGACAACATCCTGTTCCAGCGCGCCGACGGCATCGAGGCCGGATGGCAGGCGGTGCAGCCGTTCCTGGATGCCTGGAAGAGCGCGGGCACCAACGGCATTGAGACCTACGAAGCCGGCAGCGACGGTCCGGCCTGCGCCGACGAGCTGCTGCGGCGCGACGGGCGAAGCTGGCGGAAGTTTTCGTGATGGCTCCGGCGGGCCAGCCGAAGCTGATCGTCGCGGCCGACGCGGAGGCTCTCGCCCACGCCGCGGCCGAACGGGTGATGGCACGGATTGCAGCCAATCCCGGCCGCATCGCCATCTGCCTGACCGGCGGCTCCAGCCCGAAGAAGCTCTATCAATTGCTCGGCAGCGATGCCTGGCGCGGCAAGATCCCATGGGAGCGGGTGCACTGGTTCATCGGTGACGAGCGCTTCGTCCCCGAGAGCGATCCTCTCAACAACATGGCGGTCGCGCGCGCGACGTTTCTCGATGGCAATGCGCCTGCCGGCCACATCCATCCGATCCCGACCACGACTGGAAATCCCGATGCCGGTGCCGAAGCCTATGCGCGCGAGCTGCAGGCTTTCTACGGCGCAGACCAGCTCGATCCGTCGCGCCCGCTGTTCGACCTGGTCCTGATGGGCGTTGGACCGGACGGCCACACCGCCTCGTTGTTTCCCGGCTTTCCCGAAATCGAGGAGACCGAGCGCTGGGTCGCTGGCGTGCCCAAGGCCAATGTCGCGCCGTTCGTGCCGCGGGTCTCGCTCACCCTGCCTGTCCTCGCGTCGTGCCATCAAATGCTGTTCGAGATTGCCGGGCACGACAAGCAGGCGATCTTGACGCGCCTCCTCAATGGCGAGACTCTGCCGGCGTTACGCGCGCGCTCGAACGGGGAAACCGTCTGGCTGGTCGACAGGGCCGCGCTTCCGGAGGGCATTCGTGGGCCGCGTTGAAGTACCTTGTGCATTGATCGTGATGGGCGTGTCGGGTTCGGGCAAGAGCACGATCGCGGCGGCGCTGGGCCAGCGGCTCCGCTGGCGCTTCGAGGACGGCGACAGCTTTCATCCCGCCAGCAATGTCGAGAAAATGCGAACCGGCCACCCGCTCACCGACGAGGATCGCTGGCCCTGGCTCAACGCCATTGCCGACGAGATGGCGCGAGTCTGCGGACGCGGCGAGCAAATCATCATCGCCTGCTCGGCGCTCAAGCACAGCTATCGCGACGTGCTGCTGCGCGGGCGCGACGATGTCCGTTTCGTCTTCCTGAAGGGCACCAAGGAACTGATCGCCGAGCGGCTCCCGCAGCGTAAGGGCCATTTCATGCCGCCCGGGCTGCTGACCAGCCAGTTCGACACGCTGGAGCCACCGGAAGCGGGCGAGCTGGTCATCACCGTCTCGATCGACGAGACGGTCGAAGCGATCGTGGACGGCATCGTGCGGCAATTGAAGCTGGGCGGGGCGAAACGCTGAGAACCGAACCTAAGGTCCTGTCATGACGCAAATCTCACTCGTGGTGTCCGACGTCGACGGCACGCTGCTGACCAAGGACAAGACCCTGACCGACCGCGCGAGACATGCGGTACAGCGGCTGCACAAGGCCGGCATCGGCTTCACCATCACGTCCAGCCGTCCGGCCATCGGCATGCGTTTCCTGATCGAGCCGCTGGCGCTGTGGCTACCGGTCGGCCCGTTCAACGGCTCCTCGATCGTCGATCCCGAGATGCGGCCGGTCGAGCAGCACCTGATCCCTGCCGGCGCGGCCGAGCGGTCCTTGCAGATTCTCCGCGAGTACGGCGCCGACGTCTGGCTCTTCACCGCCGACAAATGGCTGATCGACAATCCCAGCGGCAGCTACGTCGGCCACGAGCAGCACACGATCCGCGCCGACCCCACCATCGCGCCCGATTTCGCGCCGTACCTTTCGAGCGCCTGCAAGATCGTCGGTGCCAGCGCCGATGCCGCGCGGCTCGCGGCCTGCGAGAAGGCGATGCAGGAGGCGCTCGGCCGTGAAGCCACCGCCGTCCGCTCGCAGACCTATTATCTCGACATCACGCCGCCCGGCTTCAACAAGGGCACGTTCGTCGAGGCGATGGCCAGGCACTTGGGCATTGCGACCGGGGCCGTCGCCACCATCGGCGACATGCAGAACGACCTCGCGATGTTCGCCGTCAGCGGCATCTCGATCGCCATGGGCAATGCCGCCGACAACGTCAAGGACCAGGCCACCCACGTCACCGCGAGCAACGAGCAGGACGGCTTTGCCGAAGCGATGGAGATGATCTTGAAGCGGAATGGGTTGGGTTGAGCATCCGCAAGGTCGGGTTGAAGCGGCCTGCTCAAATCTCTCACCGTCATCCTGAGGTGCTCGTCCTGCAACGCAGGACGAGCCTCGAAGGGCGACGGGCCGGCTGCATCCCGTCCGCTCATCCTTCGAGGCTCGCCAAGCTCCGCTTCGCGTCGCACGGCTCGCGCCTCAGGATGACGGGTCTAATATGGCGTTCTCGCGGAAACAATCGAACCTACGAGCTACTTCGACCGCTGCTGCGCCGGCTTCTCGCTCTCCTGCCGCGCCGCAGACAGATTGTGCGCGGTGTTGATCAGCGCGATGTGGGTCAGCGCCTGTGGAAAATTGCCGGTCTGGCGCCGGGCGACTGAATCATATTCCTCGGCCAACAGACCGACGTCGTTGGCGATCCCGGCCACACGATCGAGCAAGGTTTGCGCCTTGTCGAGATCGCCCGACAGCACATGGGCATCAGCCAGCCACAATGTGCAGGCAAGGAACGCGCCTTCCAGCGGCGGCTGCCCCGCGGGCAGCTCGCGCGGATCATGGCGCAGCACGAAGCCGTCGCGCATCAGGCATCTCTCGACGGCGGCGATGGTGCCGCAAATGCGCGGGTCCGACGCCGGCAGGAAGCCGACCGCCGGCAGCAGCAGCACGCTGGCATCGAGCAGCTTCAAGCCGTAAGACTCCACGAAGGCGTTCTCCTCCGCATCGAAACCTTTGTTGCAGACGTCGCGATGAATGGCCTCGCGCAAGGTGCGCCAGTGCAGCAGCGGCGCCTTGAAGCCAAATATCTCGGCGCTCTTGATGCCGCGGTCGAAAGCGACCCAGGTCATGACCTTCGAGAACACGTAGTGCTTCGGCTCTCCGCGCCGCTCCCAGACGCCGTGATCAGGCCGGTCCCAGACTTCGGCCAGATGATTGAGCACGGCGCATTCGAGGGCCCAGCTTTCCTCGTCGAGCTTCAGCTTGGCCATGCGCGATTGGTGGAACGCGTCGATCAACTCGCCGTAGACGTCGAGCTGGAGCTGCGCATGGGCGGCATTGCCGACGCGCACCGGCCGCGCGCCCTCATAGCCGTCGAGCCAGCCCGCCTCCCATTCCAGGAGCCGCCGCTGGCCCCAGATGCCGTACATGATCTGCATGTTCGCGGGCGAGCCGGCGGCGGCGCGCAGCAGCCAATTGTGCCAGGCCGATGCCTCCTCGGTGTAGCCCGAGTTCATCAGCGCCAGCAGCGTGAAGGTGGCATCGCGCAGCCAGCAGAAGCGGTAATCCCAGTTCCTGGTGCCGCCGAGCTTTTCCGGCAAGGAAGTGGTCGGCGCCGCGACGATGCCGCCGGTCGGGCCAAAAGTCAGCGCCTTCAGCGTGATCAGTGAGCGCATGACAAGATCGCGATAATCCCCGTCGCGGGTGCAATGACCGCACCAATCCCGCCAGAACGTCTCGGTCTCCTCGAGCGCAACTTCCGGGTCGATCGGCTTGGGCGGCTCGAGATGCGAGGGGCCGTAGGTCAGAACGAACGGCACGGTCTCGCCTGCGCTCACTTCGAAGTCGGCAACCGTGGTCAGATCCTCGCCGCGGGTCTCCACCGGCGTGCGCAGCACCGTCATGTCCTGGCCGGCGATTGCCATCAGGGAATGGTCGATCCGCCGCACCCAGGGGATGTCGGTGCCGAAGCCGAAGCGGATCACGAGCTCCATTTGCATCTTCACCGTGCCCTTGAGGCCACGCACCAGCCGCACGATGTCGGACGCCTTGCCGCGCGGCGGCATGAAGTCGATCAGCGCAACGGTACCGGTCTGCGTCTCGAAGCGCGTTTCGAGGATGAGGGTATCGCCGAGATAACGCCGCGATGTCTTCGTGACGTCCTCGCTGGGCGCGATCAGCCAGCGGCCGTTCTTGCGGGTACCGAGGATGGCAGCAAAGCAGGCGTCGGAATCGAAGGCCGGCCAGCACAGCCAGTCGATCGAACCGCTCCGCCCGACCAGCGCTGCGGTCTCGCAATCACCGATCAGCGCATAGTCTTCGATCCTCTGGGACAATGTCGTGCAAGCCTGGGAAGGCCCCCGGCGTTTCAACTCCCGCCGGTCAACGACCGTTCCCGTGTCGCCGCTCGCAAGGCCGTGAGGTCGAGCTTGGCGGCGATCTTGTCGAGCGTGACCGGAAGGCGCTGGCGCCAGTTCGGATGTTCGTCGATCGTGCCGGGAATGTTGGGCTGGTCGATCACGCCGAGCAAATCCTCCATCGACACCGCGAGCAAGCGCGAGGGCGTGCGCGACAGGAAGGCGAGCACCGAATAGAGATCGTTGTTGCCGATGCCGTTCTGGCGCAGGATCTCGTCGAGCCTGCCGAGCGCATCCCAGCGCGCCTGGTCGTTCTCGCCGGGATCGAGCCCGAGCGAGCGCTTCATCTTGAGATCGCTGAAGGAGCGCCAGCCGGCATAGGTGCACAGGTCATGCGTGTTCAGCGTCACCAGCGCGTTGGGCCGGTAGTGGTCGACATTACGGAAATGGCCGGCATCGTCGCGCTCGAACATCATGACGAGATAGGACCAGATGCCGAAATCCTGCATGGTCTCGCGAAAGCCTTCCGGCACGGTGCCGAGGTCCTCGCCGATCACGATGCATTTGTGGGCTGCGCTCTCGCGCACCACGGCTGCAAGCAGCGCCTCGAACGGCATCTGCACATAGGCGCCGTTATCCGGCTTGAAGCCGCGCGGCACGAGATAGAGCCGCTTCAGGCCGAGCACGTGATCGAGCCGGATGGCGCCGGCATGGCGCATCGACGCGGCCAGCATGTCGGCAAACGGCACGAAGGATTGCGCCTCGAGCCCACCGGCGTTGAAGCCGGCAAGGCCCCAGTCCTGGCCGATGGTGTTGAGCACGTCGGGCGGCGCGCCGACGGCGAGATGGCGGGAGATCGCCGTCTGCTCGTTCCAGGCATCGAAGCCGTTCGACTGCACGCCGACGGCGACGTCGAGATAGAGCCCGACCCGCATGCCGAGCTGGCTGGCAAGCTCCTTGGCGGCGTGCAGCTGGCTGTCCGCGGTCCATTGCACGAACTCGACGAACTCGACCTCGCGCCTGTCAGGACCCTTGTGCAACTCGGCGCATTTGGCTTCGTCCGGCTGTTGCCATTCGGACGGCCATTCCCACCACGGCCGGTTGAAGCGATGGCGCAGCACCTCGAAGCAGGCAAAGCGGGACAACAGAGGCGCGCGGGCGGCGCGGAAGGCATCGAATGCCTTGCGGCGCGAGGCGCTCGCGCTCGTCACGAAGCTGTTATAGGCGGCACGCAGGCCCAGCCATTTCAACGCCGCCATGTCAGCGTAGGGCACGCGATCGCCTTGGCGCAGACGGACGGCGGTCGCGGCCGCATCGGGCACGAGGTCCGCCGAGAATTCGGGAATGGCCTCGACGTCGATATAGAGCGGATTGAGGAACAGCCGGCTGTTCGGCGAATACGGGCTGCAATCGGCCGGGTGATCGTCAAACAGGACGTGCAGCGGATTGAGCCCGACGCCGTCGGCTCCGAGCTGCTTGGCGAGCCGGACCAGGTCTGCGAGATCAGTGAAATCGCCGATGCCCCAATTGCGCTCCGAACGGACGCTGTAGAGCTGCACGGCGAGCAGCCAGCCGCGGTCGAAATCGCCGCCGAAGGCCCGCTCGGGCGCCACGATCATCGGCACGTCTTCCGTCACACCTTCGGCATCGGTCAGTGTCAACCGGTGATAACCGAGCGGTAGGCCGGCGGGCCAGGCGATCACGGGCTCGCGCGTCTCGCCTTGGGCAATCGATTTGCCGCTTGCGGTCAAATTCCATTTGAGCGGCGGCGTCCCGGTTGCCGCCAGTTCGGTGCGCGGATGTCCCAGGGCACGGACTACGACCGGCCCGCTGACGAAGCGGTAGACCCGCTTCTCCGGCAGGGCATCGAGGATGGATTTGAGCGCCTCGGGCGCGGTGACCCGCAGCTTGCCGAGGGCGTCAACGAATTCGGATTGAACGCCCTTGATCTGGGCTTGAGCTAAAAGATCCATTCGGCACGCAGCTTGCAGGCCATTGTTTGGCCGGTGGCATCGATTTTAACGAGGTCGCGGAAGAGGTTAGTCAGGGGTAACTCGCAAACTGCGCTTGCCGTTCCCCAGGGAACCAATGACACACAAGCGGCTTTCTATAATGGTACCAAGCGTAGGTTCCCGACAAGGGAAACGGGCTCCTGCTTTCTTGTCAATGGCATCACCGTGAACAAGACAATTCAAACTGTCGAAAGTGCCGCAGCCGGCAGCGCTTTCCTCATCGAAGACATCTATCCCTTGATCGACGGCGGTCGCTTCGCCGTGAAGCGGATCGCTGGCGACCGTGTCGAGGTGTGGGCCGATGTCTACCGCGATGGCGACGCCGTGGTCGGGGCCGCGCTGCTCTGGCGCCCTGAGCAGGAGCGGGACTGGCGGCGGGAGCCGATGGTCCATCACGGCAATGACCGCTGGTCCGGCGCGTTCACTCCGCTGGAGCCGGGCCAATACGTCTATGCGATCGAAGCCTGGACCGACGAGTTCGCCACCTGGTCCCACGCTGTCATGCGCAAGCAACGTACCGGCACCGATGTCAGCCTCGATGCCCTCGAAGGTGCCGGCCTGCTGACCAAGGCGTATGGTGCGCGGCAGGACGCAGCTGCGGTCATCGTGAGGCAATGCGAGGATTATCTTCAAACCGGCGATGTCACCTCGCTGCTTGCGGCCGAGCTTGGCGAAGCCATGGCCGAGAGCCAGTCCCGGCCCGACCTGACCCTTTCACCGCCCTTCCCGCTGACCATCGACCGCGGCAGAGCGCGGTTTGGCGCCTGGTATCAGATGATGCCGCGCAGCCAGAGCCGGATCCCCGGCCACCACGGCACGCTGCGCGACTGCATCACGCGTGTGGCGGACATCGCCGCGATGGGTTTTGACGTGCTCTATTTCACGCCGATCCATCCCATCGGCCGCAGCCGCCGCAAGGGGCGCAACAATGCGCCGGTGGCGACCGCAGGCGAACCCGGCTCACCCTACGCGATCGGCGCCGCCGAGGGTGGCCACGATGCGCTGCACCCCGAGCTCGGCACCATCGAGGATTTCCGCGCCCTGGTTGCGACCTGCCTCGAATATGGCGTCGAGCTCGCGCTCGACTTCGCCGTGCAATGCTCGCCGGACCATCCCTGGCTGACGCAGCATCCGGAATGGTTCAAATGGCGGCCGGACCGCTCGGTGCGGGCGGCGGACGGCCCCTATTCGGACATCGTGATTCTCGACTTCGCCTCGGTCGACCGCATCGGCCTTTGGAACGCCTTTCGCGATGTCATGCTGTTCTGGATCGACCAAGGCGTCACCATCTTCGCCATCGACAATCACGACACCGCGCCGCTTGCCTTCTGGGAGTGGTTGATCGGCGACATCCGCCGCCGGCATCCCGAGGTGATCCTGTTCTCCAAGACCTTTGCGCGACCGAAGCTGATGAAGGGACTCGCCAAGCTCGGTTTTGCGCAGTCCTTCACCTATTTCCCCTGGCGCACGTCGCGATCGGAGCTGGAGCAATATCTCGACGAGCTGGCGCGCTATCCCGAGCGCGACTTCTATCGTCCGAACCTGTTCGTCAACACGCCCGATCTGCTGCCCTATCATCTCCAGAGCGGAGAGGCCTGGATGTTCAAGTCGCGCGTTGCACTGGCCGCGACGATGTCGGGCAGCTACGGCATGTACAGCGGCTTCGAGCTGCTGGAACACGCGGCGATCCCCGGTCGGGAGGAATATCTCGATTCCGAGAAATATCAGATCCGGCAGCGCGACTGGGACCGGCCCGGCAACGTCAAATCCTACATTGCCGACCTCAACCGCATCCGCAACGAGAACGCCGCGCTCCAGCAGACCGCGAATTTGCGTTTCCTCAATATCGAAGACGGCGAGACGATCGCCTTCGTCAAGGAGGCGGCCGAGCCCGCCAACACCGTCGTCATCGTGATCGCGCTCTCCGGTCACGTGCGCGAATCCTGGCTGCCGCTCGGCGACGTCACGGTTGACGCCGGCGGGCAGCGGCACCATGTGACGACACTCGAAAATCTTCTCACCGGCGAACAGTCCCGCATCGAATGGGGCGGGATCAGGTTGCGTATCGATCCCGACCGCGATCCGGCACTTCTGTTCCGCTGCCTGGCGTAAGGGTCCACGCCATGAACGTTTTGTCTTCCGTCGACACCAAGAAGGCCGAGGCTGCCGAGATCGTGGATGAGCTCTGGTACAAGGACGCCATCATCTACCAGCTCCACGTCAAGGCCTTCGCCGACAGCAACCATGACGGCATCGGCGACTTCGCCGGACTGACCGAGAAGCTGCCTTATCTGCAGGAGCTCGGCGTCACCGCGCTGTGGCTGCTGCCGTTCTATCCCTCGCCCGGCCGCGACGACGGCTACGACATCGCCGACTACGGCTCGGTCAATCCCGATTTCGGGACGATGAAGGACTTCAAGCGCTTCATCCAGGAAGCACAGCGCCGCGGCTTGCGCGTCATCACCGAGCTCGTCGTCAACCATACCTCGGACCAGCACAAATGGTTCAAGCGCGCGCGCCGCAGCCATCCCGGCTCCAGCGCGCGCAACTGGTATGTCTGGAGCGACACCGACCAGAAATACCAGGGCACGCGCATCATCTTCACCGACACGGAGAAGTCGAACTGGACCTGGGACCCGGAGGCCGGTGCGTTCTACTGGCACCGCTTCTTCTCGCATCAGCCTGATCTCAACTTCGACAATCCGCGCGTGGTGAGCGCCATCATCCAGGTGATGAAGCGCTGGCTGGACGCCGGTGTCGACGGTTTCCGGCTGGATGCGATTCCCTATCTGTGCGAGCGCGAGGGCACCTCGAACGAGAACCTTCCCGAGACGCATGCGATCATCAAGCGGCTGCGGCAGGAGCTCGACGCCTACTCCAAGGGCAAGCTGTTGCTCGCCGAGGCCAATCAATGGCCGGAGGACGTGCAGGAATATTTCGGCCGGGGCGACGAGTGCCACATGGCCTATCACTTCCCGCTGATGCCGCGCATCTACATGGCGATCGCGCAGGAGGACCGCTTCCCGATCACCGACATCCTGCGCCAGACGCCGGACATTCCGGCGAGCTGCCAGTGGGCGCTGTTCCTGCGCAACCACGATGAGCTGACGCTGGAAATGGTCACCGACGTCGAGCGCGACTATCTCTGGACCACCTACGCCAACGACCCGCGCGCCCGCATCAATGTCGGCATCCGCAGGCGCCTTGCGCCGCTGATGGACAACGACCGGCGCAAGATCGAATTGATGAACTCACTGCTGCTGTCCTTCCCCGGCACGCCGATCATCTATTACGGCGACGAGATCGGGATGGGCGACAACATCTATCTCGGCGACCGCAACGGCGTGCGCACGCCGATGCAGTGGAGCCCGGACCGTAACGGCGGCTTCTCGCGCTGCGATCCGGCGCGGCTCTACGCGCCGCTGATCATGGATCCGGTCTATGGCTATGAGTCGGTCAACGTGGAGGCGCAGTCGCGCAGCCTGTCGTCGTTGCTCAGCGCCACCAAGCGGCTGATCTCGGTCCGCAAGTCGACACTCGCCTTTGGCCGCGGCACCATGACCTTCATCCGCCCGGCCAATCGCGCCGTGCTGGCCTATGTCCGACAGTATCGCGACGAGGTGATCCTCTGCGTCGCCAATTTGTCGCGCGCCGCGCAAGCCACCGAGCTCGACCTGTCGCCCTGGAAGGACCGCATCCCGCAGGAGATGCTTGGCCGCACCCGCTTCCCGGCGATCGGCGAATTGCCCTACATGATCACGCTGGGGCCTTACGGCTTCTACTGGTTCCAGCTTCAGGAGCGCGACAAGTCCGAGCCGGTGGCGCCGCGCGCGGTGCCGGAGTTCGAAACCCTGGTCGTGCCGGTGAATTCGAACTGGGTGTCGCTCGCTCGCGAGCGGGGCGTGTTCGAGCGCGACGTGCTGCCGGGATTCCTGTCGCGGACGCGATGGTATCCCGAGCACAATCCCAAGCATATCAAGACCGCGCTGACCTCGGCGGTGCCGTTCTGCGACATCGGCGACAACCGGCCCTGGATCGCGTTCTTCGAGAACAAGCAAGGAGAGGCCGCGACACGTTACGTGCTGCCGCTGCAGATCGAGTGGGTACGCTTCGACCGCGAGCGCTTCAATCCGAAAGCGCTCGCCGCCGTGCGCCAGGGCGCACGCGAAGGCACGCTGCTCGACGTCGCGACCGAGCAGATCTTCATCGGCCTGTTCCTGCGCAATCTGTCGCAGAACCTGGTGGTGGCAGAGAACGCCCTTCGGCTTGAATTCAAGGCGCCCAGCCGGTTCGCCGATTACACCATCAAGGAGCCCGAGCGCATCCGCGCGATCGAGCAGACGAACAGCACCGCGCTGGTCGACAACCAGTACGTCGCCAAGCTCTATCGCCAGCTCGAAAGCGGCGTCAGCCCCGAGATCGAGATCGGCCATTATCTCACCGAGGTCGCGCGCTTCGCCAACACCCCCGCGCTGCTCGGCAGCGTCGAGCTGGTCGAGGGCGAGCAGCGCAGCACGCTCGGCGTGCTGCATGCCTTCGTCGAGAACCAGGGCGACGGCTGGACGGTAACCACGGGGTATCTCGATCGTTACATCGACGAGCAGCGCGTGTTGCCGGCCAAGGAGATGCCGCGCGAGACTCAGGAGCAGGCGCCCTATCTGCATTTCATCGCGCAGATCGGCCGCAGGCTCGCCGAGCTGCACGTTGCTCTCGCCGCGGCCAAGTCCGACGATCTCGCCCCGGTGCCGATCGATTCTGCCCAGATCAAGGCCTTGGCGTCCGACCTCAAAGCGCGTGCCGAGCGGGTCCTCGGCCGGCTGGCCGACAGCCGCGACGGGCTGCGGGAGGCGGACCGGCCCCTGATCGACCGGCTCATTGCGGTGCGTGCGAGCCTGTTCGACTGCCTGAATGCGCTATTGCCTTCCGGGATCGGGGGGGTGAACATCCGTCATCATGGCGACTTCCGCCTTGGGCAAACTCTGATCGTGAAGGACGACATCTTCATCATCGATTTCGACGGCGACCCGCGCCGGCCCCTGGCCGACAGGCGGCGCAAGGCGCCCGCCGCGCGCGACGTCGCCGGCCTGATCCGCTCGATCGATGCTTCGGTCACCGCGGCACTGAGCCGCGCGGTCACGGGCGCTTCCGACGAGCAGGGCCGGATCGCGGCCGCGCTCGACGAATGGCGCGAGCGAGCCACCACCGTCTTCCTGTCCACCTATCGCGAAGCCATGACCGATCGGCGGCTGTGGCCGGAGCACCGGCAATCCGCGGAAGGCCTGTTAAGGTTTTTCATGCTTGATCAGGCCTTCGATGAGTTGGAGTACGAGCTGTCCCACCGGCCTGAGGGGCTCCATGCGCCGCTGACCGGACTGCTTCGCATTCTGTCCAGTACCGAGAGCGAAGCCCATGCCTAAACTGCCTGCCGAGGCCTATGCGATCATCGAAGGCCGCCATTCGGACCCCTTCCACTATCTCGGACTCCATGCCGAGGGCGGCAGAAGCGTGGTGCGCGCGTTCCTGCCCGAGGCCTCCAATGTCGAGGCGGTCGGCGAACATGGCGAGGTCGCATCGCTCGACCGGGTGCACGACGCCGGACTGTTCATCGGCGCGCTGCCCAACGGCTCCAGGCACTACCAGCTACGCGCAAAATTCGGCAACAGCGTCGTCGAGTTCGAGGACGCCTACCGCTTTCCGCCGATCCTGACGGATTTCGACCTGTATCTGCTCGGCGAGGGCACCCACCAGCGCCTCTACGACAAGCTCGGCGCCCATCCGATGCGGCTCGAGGGCATCGACGGCATCGGCTTCGTGGTGCTGGCGCCGAATGCACGCCGCGTTTCGGTGGTCGGCGATTTCAATTTCTGGGACGGACGGCGCCATCCGATGCGGGTGCGCGGCGCCGGGTATTGGGAATTGTTCATTCCGCATGCAAAGTCCGGCGATCACTACAAGTTCGAGATCATCGGCCCCCACGGCCATCTGCTGCCGCTGAAATCCGATCCGCTGGCGTTTGCGAGCGAGGTCCGACCGAAGACGGCCTCCATCGTGTTCGACGAAGCGCAGCTGCCGCGTCCGCGCCCGGCGCCCGACGGCATCAACGCCCTGTCGGCGCCGATGTCGATCTACGAGGTCCATCTGGGCTCGTGGCGGCGCAAGGACAACAATGAATGGCTGACCTATCGCGAGCTCGCCGAGCAGCTGCCGGCCTATGCCCGCGACATGGGCTTCACCCATCTCGAATTCCTGCCCGTCAGCGAGCACCCGTTCGACGGCTCCTGGGGCTATCAGCCAACTGGGCTCTACGCGCCGACGAGCCGCTTCGGGACCCCGGAGGATTTCGCCGCGCTGGTCGATGCCTGTCACCGCGAAGGCATCGGCGTGCTGCTCGACTGGGTGCCGGGTCACTTCCCCGACGATCCGCACGGGCTCGGCAGTTTCGACGGCACAGCGCTTTATGAACATGCCAACCCGCTCCAGGGCCGCCACCTCGACTGGGGCACGTTGATCTACAATTACGGCCGTACCGAAGTGACGAACTTCCTGGTGTCGAACGCGCTGTTCTGGATGGACCGCTATGCCATCGACGGGCTGCGCGTCGATGCCGTCGCGTCCATGCTCTATCTCGACTACAGCCGGCCACCCGGCGCGTGGATACCGAACCAGTATGGCGGCCGCGAAAACATCGAGGCGATCAACTTCCTGCGCCGCTTCAACACCGAGGTCTTCGCGCGCTTCCCGCAGGCGACCACGGCGGCCGAGGAGTCCACCGCCTGGCCGCAGGTCTCGCGGCCGGTCGAATTCGGCGGGCTCGGCTTCGGCTACAAGTGGAACATGGGCTGGATGCACGACACGCTGAACTACATCAGCAAGGATCCGATCCACCGCAAGTACCATCACGGCGAGATCCTGTTCGGCCTGCACTACGCGTTCTCGGAGAACTTCATCCTGCCGCTGTCTCACGACGAAGTCGTCCACGGCAAGCGCTCGATCCTCGGCCGCATGCCTGGCGACGAGTGGCAGCGCTTTGCGAACCTGCGCGCCTATTACAGCTTCATGTTCGGTCACCCCGGCAAGAAGCTCTTGTTCATGGGCGCCGAGATCGCGCAGAGCAGCGAGTGGAATCACGACCAGTCGCTCGACTGGCACCTGCTCGAATACAAGCACCATTCCGGCATCCAGGCGCTGATCCGGGACCTCAACCGGCTCTATCGCGCGGTGCCGGCGCTGCACCAGATGGACTGCGACCAGGCCGGTTTCGAATGGCTGATCACGGACGACGCCAACCGCAACCTGTTCGCCTGGCTGCGCAAGGGCTTCGACGAGCACGCGCGCTGTCTCGTCATCGTCAACTTCTCTCCCAACGTCTATCGCAACTACGGCGTCCGCGTTCCCTTTGCCGGCAAATGGAAGGAAGTGTTCAATTCGGACTCCGGCCATTATGGCGGCAGCAATGTCGGGAACATCGGCGAGGGCCAAGCCGTTGAAGGCAAGGCGCCCGAGCTCCGCCTCACCATTCCGCCGCTCGCCGCGATCTTCCTCGTTCCGGAAAGCTGACACATGCGCCTGACTGCTGGATCGCCCGCACGCCTCGGCGCAAGCTGGGACGGACGCGGCACCAATTTCGCGCTGTTCTCCGCCAACGCACAGAAGGTCGAGCTCTGCCTGTTCGACGCTCAGGGCCGCCGCGAGCTCGAACGCATCGAGCTGCCCGAGCGGACCGAGGACGTCTGGCACGGCTATCTCAACGACGTCTCGCCCGGCCAGCTGTACGGCTATCGCGTCCACGGCCCTTACGAGCCCGAGCATGGTCACCGCTTCAATGCCAACAAGCTGCTGCTCGATCCCTACGCCAAGCGGCTCGCCGGGCGTCTGGTCTGGAGTGATGCGCACTTTGCCTACCGCACCGGCTCGGCCCGCGAGGATCTGTCCTTCGACCGTCGCGACAATGCGCGCGGCATGCCCAAGGCCGTCGTGGTCGACGAGACCTTCAACTGGGGCCGCCGCGAGATCCGTCCCAACATCCCCTGGGAAGACACGATCATCTACGAAGCCCACGTCAAGGGCCTGACGCAGAAGCGCGACGACGTGTCGCCGAACTTGCGCGGCACCTATGGCGGCCTCTCCTCGCCGGCGATGATCGAGCATCTTAAGACGCTCGGCGTCACCACGATCGAGCTGCTGCCGGTGCACAGCTTCGTCGACGACCGCATCCTGGTGGAGAAAAGGCTTGTCAATTATTGGGGCTACAACACGCTGTCCTTCTTCGCCCCCGAGCCGCGCTACGCCCAGGACAATGCGCTCGACTCCTTCCGCACCACGGTGGCGCGCCTGCACGATGCCGGCATCGAGGTGATGCTCGACGTCGTCTACAATCACACAGCGGAGGGCAACCATCTCGGTCCGACCCTATGCTATCGCGGCATCGACAACGCCTCCTATTACTGGCTGAACCGCGAGAACCCGCGCTATTACGACGACTTCACCGGCTGCGGCTCCTCCGTCAACCTCACCCATCCACGCGTGCTGCAGATGGTGATGGATTCACTGCGCTACTGGGTCGAGGTCTGCCACGTCGACGGCTTCCGCTTCGACCTCGCCACCACGCTGGCGCGTGGGCCGAACGGCTTTGATCGCGGCATCTCGTTCCTGACCGCGATCCGGCAGGATCCGGTGCTGGCGACCGTCAAGCTCGTCGCGGAGCCCTGGGATCTCGGCCTCG
Organism: Bradyrhizobium guangxiense; assembly: GCF_004114915.1. Taxonomy (NCBI): domain Bacteria; kingdom Pseudomonadati; phylum Pseudomonadota; class Alphaproteobacteria; order Hyphomicrobiales; family Nitrobacteraceae; genus Bradyrhizobium; species Bradyrhizobium guangxiense. The sequence continues at coordinate 5,306,284 of NZ_CP022219.1, forward strand.
GCGGCTATCAGGTCGGCGCGTTCCCCTCGCAATGGTCGGAATGGAACGATCGCTATCGCAGCGCGATGCGCCGCTACTGGAGCGGCGAAGGCAGCCTGATCGGCGACATCTCCAGCCGCATGACGGCGTCCTCCGACCTGTTCAACCACGACGGACGGCGGCCGCGCGCCAGCATCAACCACATCACCGTCCACGACGGCTTCACGCTCGCCGACCTCTTCAGCTACAACGAGAAGCACAACGAGGCCAACGGCGAGGACAACCGCGACGGCTCCAACGACAATCACAGCAACAATTGCGGTGTCGAGGGGCCGACCGACGATCCCCAGATCATCGGCCTGCGTCGCCAGCTTCGCAAGAACGTGCTGGCCTGTCTGATGCTGGCGCAGGGCGTTCCGCTGATCCTCGCCGGCGACGAGGTCGGCAACTCGCAATCCGGCAACAACAACGCCTATTGCCAGGACAACGAGATCGGCTGGGGCGGCTGGGGCAAGCTGGGCAAGGACGGCGACGACATGGTCGATTTCGTCGGCCATCTCGCCGACATCCGCCGCCGGTTCTCGCAGCTTCGCAGCCACCGCTGGCTCGACGGACGGCCTGCGGACGGCCTCTCCTATGGCGCGCTGTGGCTGACGCCCGCCGGCGACGAGATGACGGAAAGCGACTGGAAGTTTCCCGAAGGGCGGTTCCTGTCCTATGTGATGGGACCGATGGAACCGGGCAGCGCCGCGATCTTTATCGTATTGAACGCGGCCCCCGAAGAGATCGCATTCAAATTGCCCAAGATGACCGAATACAAGAGCTGGCAGCAGATCCTGAACACGACCGATGCCAAGCTGAATACGATCGACTTCCCGCCCGGAAGCGACAGCAAGGCGCCGCCGCGCTCCGTGCTCGCCTTCGCGGGGGCGCTATGAGGCCATCCTTCGGGGCCAAGCCGACGAAGGACGGCGTATCGTTCCGCCTGTGGGCACCGGCCGCGCGCCGTGTCGACCTCCTGCTCGATCGAAGGCACGCGATGCAGCGCCGGCAGGATGGCTGGTACGTGGCCGAGATTGCCGGCCTCACCGCCGGCAGCCCCTACAAATTCAGGATCGACGACGAGATCGACGTGCCCGATCCGGCCTCGGCTTTCCAGCCCGACGACGTGTTCGGCCCGAGCGAGGTGATCGATCACGACGCCTTCGTGTGGCGCGCGCGCGATTGGCGCGGCCGCCCGTGGGAAGAGACGGTGCTGATCGAAACCCATGTCGGCACCTTCACCTCGAACGGCACCTACCGCGCCATGATCGACAAGCTCGATCATCTTGCCGCAACCGGCATCACCGCGCTGGAGCTGATGCCGCTGGCCGATTTCGCAGGACACCGCGGCTGGGGCTATGACGGCGTACTCTGGTATGCGCCCGACAGCGTCTATGGCCGCCCCGAAGACCTCAAGGCGCTGATCGACGAGGCCCATCTGCGCGGGCTGATGGTGTTCCTCGACGTCGTCTATAATCATTTCGGGCCGGAGGGAAATTACCTCGGCCGCTATGCGCCGAGCTTCTTCACCGACGCACATACGCCCTGGGGCAGCACGATCGATTATCGCGTGCCGCAGGTGCGGGCGTTCGCGGTCGAGAACGCGCTGTCATGGCTCAGCGACTACCGTTTCGACGGCCTGCGGCTGGATGCCGCCAATCACATCATGGCGGTCCCCGGCGATCAGTCGATGCTCCAGGACCTCAGCGTCGCCGCCGGAGAGCTCGCCAAGGCCACGGGGCGGCACATCCATCTCGTGCTGGAGAATGGCGACAATCGCGCCAGCCTGCTCGACGCCGCGCAGGAGCCGCCGAACGGCAGATATCGTGCACAGTGGAACGACGATTATCACCACGTCTGGCACGTGATGCTGACCGGCGAGCTCGCCGGTTACTACGCGGATTATCAAACGCCGCGCCTCGATCTGGCGCGGGCGCTGGCCTCCGGCTTCGTCTATCAGGGCGAGGTTTCGGAGTTCTGGGGCAAGAAACCGCGCGGCGAGCCGAGCGGCGAGCTGCCGCCTTCGACCTTCGTCAATTTCCTGCAAAATCACGACCAGATCGGCAACCGTCCGCTCGGCGACCGGCTCGAAAGCCTGGCGTCGCCGCAGCAGATCGAGGCGGCGCTCGCGGTGACCCTGCTGGCGCCGATGGTGCCGATGCTGTTTCAGGGCGAGGAGTGGGGCTCGACGGTGCCCTTCCCATTCTTCTGCGATTTCCAGGGCGGACTCGCCGACGCCGTCCGCAAGGGACGCAGGCAGGAATATGCCTGGGCCTACGAGAAATACGGCGACGAGGTGCCCGACCCGCTCGATCCGGCCACGCTGCAATCGGCCGTGCTCGACTGGACCGGCCGCGCGCCGCAGCAGGAGGCGCGGCTCGCGCTGGTCCGGGAGCTGCTGGCGATCCGAGCTAAGGAGATCATGCCGCGGCTGAAAGGTGCGCGCTTCGGCGAGGCCGAGGCGGCGGACGATGGCCTGCTCACCGCGCATTGGCTGATGGGCGACGGCACGGCGCTGCGCCTCGTTGCCAATCTCTCGGACCACGAGATCACATCCAATATCAGCGCGGGCACGCCAATCTGGGGCGGCGAGACCGGCGACCGGCTTCCGCCCTGGTCGGTGGTCTGGCGCCTCGGAGGTTAGGATGCCTCCCACCATTCCACTTGCGACCTACCGGCTCCAGCTCACCGCGGATTTCGACTTCGACAAGGCCACCGCGGTCGTGCCTTACCTCAAGGCGCTGGGGATCACGCATCTCTACGCCTCGCCGGTGATGAAGGCGCGCAAGGGCTCGACCCACGGCTACGACACCGTCGATCACGGCCAGTTCAATCCCGAGCTCGGCGGCGAAGCCGGCTTCGCCCGCCTGAGCGAGGCTCTCAGGCAGCACGACCTCGGCCTGATCATCGATTTCGTGCCCAACCATGTCGGCGTGCATTTTGCCGACAATCCCTGGTGGCTGGACGTGCTGGAATGGGGCCAGGCCTCGCCGCACGCGGTCTCCTTCGACATCGACTGGGACCTGCTGCCCTACCGCGCCCGCGGCGGCGTGCTGCTGCCGATCCTGGGCGCATCCTATGGCGAGGCGCTCGAGCGCGGCGAGATCGAGCTGCGCTACGACCCGGATCAGGGAAGTTTTTCCGCCTGGTATTTCGAGCATCGGCTTCCGATCGCGCCGGAGCGCTATGGCGAGATGCTGCGGATGATCGTCAAGGAGGCGGACGCGGCGGAAACGGAGCCCGGCCAACGCCTGCTCGCACTTGCGGCGCGCTACACCGGATTGCGCCGGCCCAACCGCAAGGAAGCTCCCGCCTTCAAATCCGAGCTTAGGGAGATCGCCGGCGCAGCCGACCTCATCGCGCGAGGTCTTGCTGCCTATCGCGCTGGCAAGGATCGCCCTGCGCAGACGCTGGCGCTGCATCATCTGCTCGAGCGGCAGCATTACAAGCTCGGCCATTGGCGGCTCGCCTCCAGTGATATCAACTACCGCCGCTTCTTCGACGTCAACGGCCTCGCGGGCCTGCGCGTCGAGGACGCGAGCACCTTTGCTGCCACGCACCGGCTGGTGAAGCAGCTCATCGCCGCCGGCAAGCTGCAAGGCATCCGTCTCGATCACATCGACGGCCTGCGCGACCCCGCACAATATTGCCAGCGGCTGCGCCGCCTGGTGCGCGACGCGCAAGGCAACACGAAGCCGTTCTACACCGTGATCGAGAAGATCCTGTGCGAGCACGAGCGCCTGCCGCACTTCGCCGGCGTTCAGGGCACCACCGGCTATGAATGGATGAACGTGATGACGCAGGTGCTGGTCGACACCAAGGGGCTGGAGGCGCTGGACGAGACCTGGCGGCAGATCAGCAACCGGCCGCCGCGGCTTGCACCTTACGTCAAGGACGCCAAGAGGCGCGTGCTGGAGACGCTGCTCACCAGCGAATTCACCGTGCTGACGCAACTGCTCGCGCGCATCGCCAACGGCCACTACTCGACCCGGGACTTCTCCGCCGACAGCCTGCGGCAGGCGCTGGAACTCTACGTGCTGCATTTCCCGGTCTACCGCACCTATCTGACCAACAGCGGACCGACGGCCGCCGACCGCAAGCTGATCGACGACACCATCGCGCGCGCGCGCGCGGAATGGTTCGCTGCCGACGAAGGCATCTTCGATTTCCTGCGCGACGCCCTGACCATGGACCTGCTCAAGCCCGGCCGCCCTCCGCACAGCGCCCCGCGCGTGCGCCGCTTCGCGCTGAAGGTGCAGCAATTCACCGGGCCGATGATGGCGAAGTCGCTGGAGGATACTGCGTTCTATCAATTCCACCGGCTGCTCGCCCTGAACGAGGTCGGCGGCGATCCCGCCAGCGCCGGCCTCGCGATCTCCGCCTTCCACGAGACCATGCAGGCCCGCGCCAGGGAATGGCCGCTGGGAATGACGGCGACCGCCACGCATGACACCAAACGCGGCGAGGATGCCCGGGCGCGCATCGCGGCGCTCAGCGAAATTCCCGGCGAATGGACCAGCGCGGTTTCGCGCTGGAAGGTGTTGAACGCGCCGCACCTCGCGCTGCAGGGCAATTTCCGCGCACCGTCGGCGACATTCGAATACATGCTCTACCAGACGCTGCTCGGTGCCTGGCCGCTGGGGGACACGATCGATGCCGGCTTCGTCGAGCGCATCCAGGCCTACGCGCTGAAGGCCGCGCGCGAAGGCAAGGAGGAGACCAGCTGGCTCAATCCGCACGAGGCGTATGAAGACGGCATCAGGGGTTTCGTCGACAAGATCCTCGACCCCGCACTGTCAGGCGAATTCCGGGAGGCGCTGCAAACGCTGGCGCACCGCGTCGCACTGCTCGGCATGTTGAACTCGCTGAGCCAGCTCACCCTCAAGGCGACGCTGCCCGGCGTGCCGGACTTCTACCAGGGCACCGAGTTCTGGGACCTGTCGCTGGTCGACCCCGACAACCGCCGCCCGGTCGATTTTGCCGCACGTCATACCGCGCTGAGCGCGCTGGAGGATCCGGATTGGACCGGCCTGATCAGGAGCTGGCCTGACGGACAGATCAAGCTGGCATGGACCCGGCGTCTTCTCAAGCTTCGCAATCAGCTCGCCGACGTCTTCGCGCAAGGCGACTACCAGCCGCTTCCGGTGCACGGCCCACATGCCGACCATGTCATCGCCTTCGCCCGTCGCCATGGCCGCAACGCGGCCATCGTCGTGGTCGGGCGTCACTTCGCGCCGTTCACGCAAGCGGGCCGGGAATGGCCCGCGCCGGAGCGCTTTGACGCGGCCATCGATCTGACCGGTTACATCGCGCCCGGCCTTGCCGGTGGTGAATTGCCGCTCGCGCAGGCGTTGCGGGATTTTCCCGCTTTTGTCATCGAAGCCCGCATGGCAAGCGCGATCAGACCCCCGCGGCCGCGCGTACGCGCATGAAATGGTTCATTTCCCCGCGTCCTTGGTCAGCAGCAACTGCCCGCGCTTCCTGATCGTGGCCTGCGCCATCTCGGCAAAGCGCTGCAACAGCCAGGGCAGCACCACCTCGACCCGGACTTGATCATCGCCGACGTCGACCTGGCCGCTCGCGATCTGTCCGAGCGCGCGAATGCGAAAGGCCATGCTGTCGCCGGTCCAGCGCTCCTCCTCGACCTGCATCACGGGAATGCTGGCCGCCGCGCGGCCAAGTCCTGTCTTGAGCCGGCGCACCGCCTCCTCGCGGCCGAGACGGTGCGGAATTGAAACGACAAGCGGTGCTGACATGGCCCTGCCCCGTGGTGATTGATCCTCACATAATCATGCCGGCGGAAACGGCAAATGTTCCATGCAAGCTCATCTGCAACCGCTGTTTCCTTCGCCGGAACTTTAAAACCTGCGGCAAGTTGCCCTCGCACCACGGGACAGGTGCAAACGACCCTTCCGACGAAGGGCTGGAGGAGATTCGCATGTCAATCGGTACGATCATTCTGATCATTCTGGTCATCGCCCTGCTAGGCGGCTTCAGCGGCATTGGCGGCGGCCCGTTCTATGGCACCGGCTATTACGGCGGCGGCGGCCTCGGGCTTGTCATCGTCATCCTACTGATCCTGTTGTTGATGGGTAGGATCTAGCGACACAGCAGGGATTTCGCAGGGTGGGCAAAGGCGCTCTTGCGCCATGCCCACCTTGCTCACCGTTACGAAAAGGAGCGTGGGCACGCTCCGCTTTGCCCACCCTACGGCAATTCTCCCTGTAGCAGAGACCTACTTCACCTTCCCCGCCAGCTTCTTCATCGCGGCCTTGATCGATGTAGCCGCATCGTCATAGCCCTCCCAGGCCTTGGACCGCGCTAACAGGCCCGGCACCGTCCGCAGCGTGTATTTCTTCGGATCGAGATCGTTCTTCACCTGCGCCCAGGTCAGCGGCATCGACACCGTGGCACCGGCGCGCGCCCGCGGCGACAACGGCGCCACCGCCGTCGACATGCGGTCGTTGCGGAGATAGTCGAGGAAGATTTTTCCGTTGCGCAGCTTCTTCGACATGTTGAGCAGGTAGCGTTCCGGATCGTCATCGGCCATCCACTGACAAACGCCTTGCGCAAATGCCTTGGCCTCCTTCCAGCTCACCTTGTCGCGCGCGCCGTGGCGCAGCGGCACCACGACGTGCAGCCCCTTGCCGCCCGTGGTCTTGCAGAAGCTGTCCATGCCGATGTCGGGGAGCCGCTGCCGCATCTCCTTGGCGGCTTCGACCACGTCGGCGAATTCGACGTCGGGCGCGGGATCGAGATCGAACACCAGCCGACCCGGCGTGTCATAGGCATAGGGTGCGCAATTCCAGGGATGCAGCTCGACGCCGCCGATCTGCGCAACAGCCGCGAGCCCTTCGATCCGGTCGATCTGCAAGTACGGCTTGCGATCGCCGGAGACCCTCGCGAGCTCCAGAAGGTTCGACGTCCCCTGCATGGCATGGCGCTGGAAGAAGCATTCGCCCTTGATGCCGTCAGGCGCGCGGATCAGCGAGCATGGCCGGCCCTTGAGGTGCACGATCATCCATTCGCCAACGGCTTCGAGATAGCGGGCCAGGTCCAGCTTGGTGATGACGCCACCATCGCCGTCGTCGGGCCACAGCTCCTTGTCCGGCTTGGAGATGACGACACCCATCACTTCAGCGGTGCCGGCGTCCTTCGATCGCCTGGCCGTCTTCACGGCGCGCTTGCCAGCCGTGGGCTCGGCGAGCTCGGTGTCGGCGGGTGTCTCCGCCTGGACCTCCTCGGCAGGCTTGTCCTGCCGCAGGCCCTTGAACGCGGCCTGGCGGATATTGCCGTCGGCGGTGAAGCCGGCGAACTCGATCTCGGCGACGAGCTCCGGCTTCAGCCAGTGCACCTCGCGGGTCTTCTTTGGCGCGTTCTTGCCGCCGAAGGGACTTTCCTTGGCGGCCATCGCCTTCAGCGACGGCATGATGCGCTTGACCTTGTCAGCGCCGAAGCCGGTACCGACCATGCCGACGAAGACGAGATGATCGCCGCGCTGCACGCCGGCCATCAGGGAGCGGAATTTTCCATTGGTGGTCTTGTAGCCGCCGATCACCACTTCGTGGCCAGCGCGGCATTTCGACTTGACCCAGCTCTCGGTGCGACCGGAGCGATACGGCGCATCCAGCTTCTTCGACACCACGCCTTCCAGCTCGAGCTTGCAGGCCGATTGCAGTACGGCATCGCCGCCGCTCTCGAAATGCTCGACATAGCGGATCTGGCTCGATTTCCGCTTGCGGGCCTCCAGCAGCTTCTTCAGGCGCGCCTTGCGTTCGCCAAGCGGCAGCCGGCGGTAGTCCTGTCCTTCGGCGAACAGCAGGTCGAAGGCGAAGAAGATCAGCTCGCTGGTCTTGCCGTCCGACAGCGCGGCCTGAAGCGAGGAGAAGTTCGGCGCACCATTATGGTCGAGCGCCACGATCTCGCCGTCGATCATGACGTCCGAAAGCGACGCCGCTTCCTTCGCGATCGCCGCGAACTTCTCGGTCCAGTCGAGGCCCTTTCGCGTCTTCAGCGTCGCCTCGCCGTTCTCGACACGGAGCTGCACCCGGTAGCCGTCGAACTTGATCTCGTGGCACCAACCCTCGCCGGCCGGCGGCCGCTCGACCAGCGTACAGAGCTGCGGTGCCACGAAGTCCGGCATCTCCGACACCTTCCTGGCATTCGTCGCGGTCGTCGCCTTCTTCCTCGCCGACTTGACGGCCTTCAAGGCCGTTCGCGGCGCCGGCTTGACGGTGCGCCCTTTCGCTTCCTCCACGCGGTTCGATTGCCAGACAGCATCGGCCTTGCCCTTGGCACCCTTCGCCAGCATGAACGGCTTGGGCGCGCGGCCCTTGCCTTCGGCGATCTGCTCCATGGCGCGGCCGGAGGCGACCGACCTGTCCTGGTCGAGGATGTCGTTGTCCTTGCCCTCGCGGACATATTCGTCGCGATGCTTGATCAGCAGCCAGTTGGTTCGCTTTTCGCCGCCGCGGTTGCGCATGCGCACCAGCACCCAGCTCCCCTGCAGCTTGTCGCCATGCAGGGTGAACTTCAGATCGCCCTTCTTGAAGCCGGCTTCTGGATCGTCCGACTCCCAGGTGCCGCGGTCCCACAGCATCACCGTGCCGCCGCCATACTGGCCTTCCGGAATCGTGCCTTCGAAATCGCCATAGTCGAGCGGGTGGTCCTCCACCTCGACCGCCAGGCGCTTGTCGTGCGGATCGAGCGAAGGCCCTTTCGTCACGGCCCAGGACTTGAACACGCCGTCGAACTCGAGCCGGAGGTCGTAGTGCAACCGGCTCGCATCGTGCTTCTGGATCACGAAGCGCCGCTGCTTCGATGGCGCGACTGCTGTCTTGCCCGATGGCTCCGGCGTCTTCTCGAAGTCGCGTTTCTGTCGGTAAGTGGAGAGTTTCTGCAGCACGACCGGTCCCGCTTCTCTTTCAGCATTGAGCCTATCACGGCCAAAGTCCCGTCCGGAACCAAAACCCTGTGGGATGGTTGGGGTTCCAAAACGTCTTGAAAACGCTGGAGAATGGAATGGCCCCGCGCGCCTACTGGAAGGGAACGTTGAAGCTGTCGTTGGTCAGCTGTCCGGTCGTGCTGTATCCGGCGACCACGGCGGCCGAGAAGACGCGGTTTCACCTGATCAACCGCGAGACCGGCAACCGGCTCAAGCAGCAGATGATCGATTCGGAGACCGGCGACGTTGTCGAGAGCGACCAGAAGGGCCGCGGCTACGAGTTACGGAAGGGCAAATATGTCGAGATCGAGCCGGAAGAGCTCGAGGCGGTCCAGATCGAAAGCAACCACACCATCGACATCGAAAGCTTCGTGCCAAGCGAGGAGATCGACCAGCGCTACCTCAGCCATCCCTATTACATCGCGCCCGACGGCAAGGCCGCGGTCGACGCCTTCGCGGTGATCCGCGACGCCATGAAGGACCAGGAGCGCGTGGCGCTCGCCAAGATCGTGCTCACGAACCGCGAGCACGTCATGGCGATCGAGCCGCTCGGCAAGGGTCTGCTCGGCACCACGCTGCGCTTCCCCTACGAGCTGCGCGACGAGGACCAGTTTTTCGGCGACATCAAGAGCCCGAAGATCACCAAGGACATGGTCGAGCTCGCCGGCCACATCCTCCACAGCAAGGCCTCGCATTTCGATCCGGGCAAGTTCAAGGACGAGTACGAGGATGCGCTGAAGGCGCTGGTGAAGCGCAAGGCCAGCGGCAAGAAGATCGAGCTGCCCGAGCGCGAGGAACGGCCGAGCAACGTCGTCAGCCTGATGGATGCGCTGAAGCAGAGCCTGAAGGGCCGCGGCGGCAAGAAGACGGCGGCAAAGTCGCACGCGCGCCGTGCGCCCGGGCGGCGGCAAGCCGCGCGGAAGACGCACCGGGCCGCGACGAGGCATCGGAAGGCGGGTTAGCAACCGCACCGTCATTCCGGGCGCTCGAAGAGGCGAACCCGGAATCTATCGTGTCGAGCGCGATGCGCGGAGAAATGGATTCCGGGCTCGCGCTGACGCGGGCCCCGGAATGACAGCTGGAATCATTCCCCCGCCTTCAGCCGGTACCCGATCCCGGTCTCCGTCAGCACATATTGCGGCCGCTCCGGATCGGCTTCGATCTTCTGGCGGAGCTGGCGGACATAGACGCGCAAATATTGCGCATCGGTCAGCTCGTCCCAGAGCTCCTTGAGCAGGAAGCGGTGGGTCAGCACCTTGCCGGCGTGCTGCACCAGCACGCGCAAGAGATCGTATTCCTTCGGCGACAGCTTCACGTCCCGCTCGCCGACCTTGACGATGCGACGGACGAGATCGACCGAGAGATCGCCGGTGCGGAACACCGGACGCTCGCCCTTGACCTGGAGCTGGTGGCGCAGTGCGGCGCGCAGGCGGGCCAGCAACTCGTCCATGCCGAACGGCTTCGTCAGATAGTCATCGGCGCCGAGATCCAGTGCCTGGACCTTGCCGGCCTCGTCGCCGCGGCTCGACAGCACCACGATCGGCACGGCTTCGTTGCGGGCACGGATGGTGCGCAGCAGCTCATGGCCCTGTATGTCGGGCAGACCGAGATCGAGGATGATCAACGCCGGATGCTCCTCAAGCTTCTCCAGCGCGGTCTTGCCGCTCGACGCTTCCAGGATTTCGTAGCCTTGCGTCGTGAGCCCCATCCGCAGCAATTTGCGGATCGGCGGCTCGTCGTCGATGACCAGCACCTTGATCGGGGCAGCACTCATGCGGCGGTATCCAATGCGTGGGTCTCTGCCGGAACGGGAAGACGGATGGTGAGGACGGCGCCGCTGCGGTCGCTGCGGTTGGCGGCCGAGATCGTGCCGCGCATCGCCTCGACGAAGCCGCGTGAGATGGCAAGCCCGAGCCCGGTGCCGGGCCGGACGTGATCGCCCTTCTGCACGCGATAGAACTTGTCGAACACGCTCTCGAGCTCGTCGGGCGGAATGCCGCCGCCTTCGTCGGCGACCTCCAGCACGACCTGATCGCGCTCGCGCCTGCTCTTGATCGAAATCGTGGTGTCCGGCGGCGAGTATTTCGCCGCATTGTCCAGCAGGTTGAACAGCACCTGCTCGAACAGGACGGCATCGAGCTGGAGCATCGGCAGATCGGCCGCCAGCACCAGCTCGACCTTGTGGGCGGTCAGGATCTTGCTCGCGCGGCGGAGCGCGCTGCCGACGATCTCGCCGAGATCGTGCAATGCCGTATTGGGCACGATCGCGCCGGATTCGAGCTTGGTCATGTCGAGCAGGTTGGCGATGAAGCGGTTGAGCCGCTCGGATTCGTCGATCACGGTGGCGAGCAGGTCGCGCTTCTCGGTGTCGGAGAGGGCTCCGGCGAGATCGCGCATGGTCGAGGCCGCGCCCAGCACCGAGGCGAGCGGCGTCTTGAGGTCATGCGAGATCGAGGTCAGGAGCGCCGCGCGCAAGCGCTCGGATTCGACGGTGCGCTTGACGCGGTCCATGTCCTCGACAAGCAGCACGCGCTCGATCGCAAGCGCCCCCTGGTCGACCAGCGCGTCGAGCAGGCGACGCTGGTCCGGCGTCAGCAGCGGCCCGGTGCGGTCGTTGTCGATGCCGATCACACCGATCGAACCCCGCCCGGTCCGCATCGGCAGGAACAGCCGTTTCGCACCCGGCAGCGTGTCGGAGCCGCGGCCTGCGGGGCGGTCGTTGCTCCAGGCCCAGTTGGCCGCGGCGAGGTCAGCCTGGTCGAGCTCGTCCTCCGGCGGATAGCCGGATTTGACCATGAGCAGGCCTTCCTCCGGCAGCAGCAGCACCACGCGAACCTTGAGCATCAGTGCGATCTGATAGGCGGTCGCCCACAGCACGTCGTCGAGCGTGGCCGTGCCGGCCAGCTTGCGGCTGAAGGCGTAGAGCTGCTCGTTCATCCGGATCCGGCCGATCGCCGCATCCGCCTGTGTGCGCACGCGCGCCGCGACATTGGACACGATCATCGCCACCACCATGAACAGGACGAAAGCGGCAACGTTGGTCGGATCGGTGATCGTGAAGGTGTAGATCGGCGGCAGGAAGAAGAAATTGTAGCAAAGCGAGGCCGTGACGGTGGCGAGCAAGGAGGGCCACAATCCGTACCGCACCGCGACCGCGACCACGGCCGTGAGCAGCACGAGGTCGACGTTCTCGATGCCGAACCTCGGCTGAAGCAGCTCCGCCGCGCCGAGACCGACCAGCACGATGCCGAGCGCCTTGAGATAGGGCAGCGGATTGAACGGCTCGGATCGTGCCGCGGTCTGCACCGCCGCTTTGGGCGCCACGCCTCCGGACAGCTCGTCGCCAGGGATGACGTGAACGCTGATATTGCCCGCGCGGCGCACCAGATCATGCACCACCGAGCCGCGCGTCATCTCGAACCAGCGCGAGCGGGTCGACTTGCCGATCACGATCTGGGTGACGTTGTTACCATGGGCGAAGTTGACGACGTCGTCCGCGATGCGGCGGCCGACGGCGGGAATGGTCAGGGCCTCGCCACCCAGCGACTCCGCGAGCCGCAGCGTATCGGCCAGCCGATCGCGCTCCTCGTCGGACAATTGCAGCGATCGCCGGGTCTCGATCGAGATCGCGGTGAAGGGCGCATGCAGCCGGTCGGCCAGCCGCTTGGTATAGCGCACCAGGCCTGCAGCACGCGGATCCTCGCTGACGCACACCAGGATGCGCTCGCCCGCGGCCCACGGGCCGGCAATGGCATTGGCCTGCATGTGGTTGAGCAGCTGCTCGTCGACCCGCTCGGCCGTCCGCCGCAGCGCGAGCTCGCGCAGCGCGGTCAGATTGCCCGGCGAGAAATAGTGCTCCAGCGCACGCTCGGCCTGCCTGGGGACATAGACCTTGCCCTCCTTCAAACGCTGGATCAGATCGTCGGGCGTGAGGTCGATCAGCTCGATCGCGTCGGCGCGGTCGAACACGGAGTCGGGGACCGTCTCGCGCACGCGAACATGGGTGATCTGCGCGACGACGTCGTTCAGGCTCTCGATGTGCTGGATGTTGACGGCGGTGTAGACGTCGATGCCGTGCGACAGCAGCTCCTCGACGTCGAGATAGCGCTTGGGATGGCGACTGCCGACCGCATTGGTATGGGCGAGCTCGTCGACCAGCGCGATCTGCGGCCGGCGTGCGATCACGGCGTCGAGATCCAGCTCTTCGACGATCTGGCCGCGGTAATCGAGCCGCTTGCGCGGCACCACTTCCAGCCCCCGCACCAGGGCCTCGGTCTCGGCCCGGCCATGGGTCTCGACGAAGCCGACCACGACGTCGACGCCGGCCTTGCGCTTGGCGTGGGCGCTTTGCAGCATCTCGTAGGTCTTGCCGACGCCGGGAGCGGCGCCGACGAAGATCTTCAGCCTACCGCTTGCGCTCTCCTCCCGGCGCGCTGCTTCCAGCAGTGCCTCGGGAGAGGGACGTTGTTCGGAATCGCGGCGCTCTCGGACCATGTTTCCAATATAATCATCCGCACGCCGCGAGCCTAGACCGCTACCTGGCGGCGGCGCGGTCGAGCGCGAGGTTCAGCGCCAGAACGTTAACCCGGGGTTCGCCGAGCACGCCGAGAAGGCGGCCTTCGGTGTTGGCGGTCACAAGCTGCTTGACCTGCTCTTCCTGCATATTCCGCGCCTTCGCGACGCGCGGCACCTGGAATTGCGCGGCTTCCGGCGAGATATCTGGATCGAGCCCGCTCGCCGAGGTGGTGACCAGATCGACCGGCACCGCCGCGTTCGGGTTCTCCGCCTTCAGCTTGTCCACATCTTCCTTCAGCCGGTCGGCCAGCGCCTTGCTGGTCGGCCCCAGATTGGAGCCGCCCGAATTGGCGGCATTGTAGGGCGCCGACACCGTCTTGCTCGAATCGTTCGGGTCAGGCGCAACCGTCGCCGAGGGACGGCCGTGGAAGTATTTGTCGTCCTTGAATTCCTGTCCAATCAGGGCGGAGCCGACGACCTTGCCGTCCTTCTCGATCAGGCTGCCTTCGGCGCGCGCGGGAAACAGCGCGCCGGCGATGGCGGTCATCGCCAGCGGATAGGCAAGGCCGGTGATGGCGGTGAGCGCCAGCAGGAGGACGATGGCGGGGCGGATTTCTCTGAGCATGTTACGTCTCCAGATATTTCGTCGTTGCGAGTGGAGCATCTCTCCTGTCGTTCCGGGGCGATGCAAAGCATCGAACCCGGAACCTCTAGATTCCGGGTTCGCCTCTTCGAGGCGCCCCGGAATGACGGTGAAAATCGCTCCTCTCGATGACGGGATTAGGCCAAGTGTAAGGCGGTGACGGCGAGGTCGATCGCCTTGATGCCAATGAAGGGAACGACGATGCCGCCGAGCCCGTAGACCAGGAGGTTGCGGCGGAGCAGCGCGCCGGCGCCGACTGCGCGATAGGCGACGCCCTTCAGCGCCAGCGGAATCAACGCGATGATGATCAGCGCGTTGAAGATGATCGCCGACAGGATGGCGCTCTGCGGGCTCGACAGGTTCATGACGTTGAGCACGTTGAGCTGCGGGTAGAACGCCAGGAACATCGCCGGGATGATCGCGAAATACTTGGCGACGTCGTTGGCGATCGAGAACGTCGTCAGCGCGCCGCGCGTCATCAAGAGCTGCTTGCCGATCTCGACCACCTCGATCAGCTTGGTCGGGTTGGAATCAAGGTCGACCATGTTGCCGGCCTCGCGAGCAGCCTGCGTGCCGGTGTTCATGGCGACGCCGACATCGGCCTGCGCGAGCGCCGGTGCGTCGTTGGTGCCGTCGCCGCACATAGCCACCAGCTTGCCCTTGGCCTGCTCGTCGCGGATCAGCTTCAGCTTGTCCTCGGGCGTTGCCTGAGCCAGGAAATCGTCGACGCCGGCTTCGGCCGCAATTGCGGCGGCTGTCATCGGGTTGTCGCCGGTGATCATGATGGTGCGGATGCCCATGCGGCGCAGCTCCGCGAAGCGCTCGCGGATGCCGCCCTTGACGATGTCCTTGAGCTGGACGACGCCGAGCAGCTTGCCGTCCCGGGCGACTGCCAGCGGCGTACCGCCGGCCTTCGATATCTCGTCGGCAATGGCCTGGATCTCGCGGCCGAGTTCGGACAATGCGGCAGGCTGCATCGCCCGCACCGTGTTGCCGGACGCGACGGCGGTGGGAGCGCCTCCGCCGATATAGTTCAGCATGGCATCGACTGCACCCTTGCGCACCGACGAGCCGCCGGCGTCGACGCCGCTCATGCGCGTCTGCGCCGTGAACGGGATGAAGGTGGCGCCGAGCTCGGCCATGTCGCGGCCGCGGAGGCCGTATTTCTCCTTGGCCAGCACGACGATGGAACGGCCTTCCGGGGTCTCGTCGGCGAGCGAGGCAAGCTGGGCCGCGTCCGCCAGTTCCTGCTCGGTCACGCCGCGGACGGGACGGAACGCGGTCGCCTGCCGGTTGCCGAGCGTGATGGTGCCGGTCTTGTCCAGCAGCAGCGTGTCGACGTCGCCGGCCGCCTCGACCGCGCGGCCGGACATCGCCAGCACGTTGAAGCGCACGAGGCGGTCCATGCCGGCGATGCCGATGGCCGACAGCAGCGCACCGATGGTGGTCGGGATCAGTGTCACGAACAGCGCGACCAGCACGATCACCGAGATCGAGCCGCCGGCATAGGCCGCATAGCTCGGAATCGTGACGGTCGCGAACACGAAGATGATGGTAAGGCCGGCAAGCAGGATGTTGAGCGCGATCTCGTTCGGCGTCTTCTGCCGCTCGGCGCCCTCGACCAGCTTGATCATGCGGTCGATGAAGGTCGAGCCTTGCGCCGCGGTGATGCGCACGCGGATCCAGTCCGACAGCACCTGCGTGCCGCCGGTCACCGCGGAGCGATCGCCGCCGGATTCGCGGATGACGGGGGCGGATTCGCCGGTGATGGCGGCTTCGTTGACGGAGGCGACGCCCTCGATCACTTCGCCGTCGGACGGAATGGTGTCGCCGGCTTCGACCAGCACGATGTCGCCGACTTTCAGAGCCGTGCCCGGCACCAGCTTGAACGTGTGGTCTGAGCCGGTCAGGAGCTTGGCCTGGCTCTCAGTGCGAGTCTTGCGCAGCGAGTCGGCCTGCGCCTTGCCGCGGCCTTCGGCCACGGCCTCAGCGAAATTGGCAAACAGCACCGTGAACCAGAGCCACAGGATGATCTGGAAGGTGAAGCCGAGATTGGCGCCGCCGGTGGCGAGGTCACGCAGGAAGATCACGGTGGTGAGGGCCGCCACGACCTCGACCACGAACATCACGGGGTTCTTCACCATCAGCCGCGGATCGAGCTTGGAGAAGGAGGCGCGGATTGCGGGGACCACGATCTTGGGATCGAGCATCGCCGACATCGGGGCACGTTTTTGCAGTTTCATCGCATCCATGGAGGTCACTCCAAACAATCAGAAGTCAGAACACTTGGCCGGCGTTCATCGCGAGCTGCTCGACGATGGGACCGAGCGCGAGCGCCGGGAAGAATGTCAGGCCGCCCATGATCAGGATCACACCGACGACGAGACCGACGAACAGGCCCCCGGTGGTCGGGAACGTGCCCATCGACGGCGGGATCGATTTCTTGGCGGCGAGCGAGCCCGCGATCGCCATCGCCGGGACGATCATCAGGAAACGGCCGACGAACATCGCGGATGCGCCCGTCAGGTTATAGAACAGGGTGTTCCCGGTCAGACCTGCGAAGGCCGAGCCGTTGTTTCCCGTCTGCGAGGAATAGGCATAGAGCACCTCCGAGAAGCCATGCGGACCGGCGTTCGCCATCGAGGCAACGCCCGTGGGCAACACGACCGCCATGGCCGCCCAGCCCAGGATCATCAGCGGCAAGATCAGGATTGCGAGCATCGCCATCTTGACTTCCCGTGCCTCGATCTTCTTGCCGACATATTCCGGCGTGCGGCCGACCATCAGCCCCGCGACGAAGATCGCGAGGATGACGAACAGCAGCATGCCGTACATGCCGGCGCCGACGCCGCCGACGATGATCTCTCCCAACTCCATGTTGATCAGCGGGATCATGCCGCCGAGCGCGGTGAAGCTGTCATGCATGGCGTTCACGGCGCCACATGAGGCAGCGGTGGTGATCACGGCGAACAGCGAGGAAGCTACAATGCCGAAGCGGACTTCCTTGCCTTCCATGTTGCCGCCGGTCAGCCCCAGCGCCTGCAGCGTCGAGGTGCCCTGGGCTTCCGCCCAGTAGGCGACGGCCACGCCGGCGACGAACAGCACGCCCATCACGGCGAGGATCGCCCAGCCCTGGCGCTGGTTACCGACCATGCGCCCGAACACGTTGGTCAGCGCCGCGCCGAGCACGAAGATCGACAGCATCTGCACGAAGTTCGAGAGCGCGGTCGGGTTCTCGAACGGATGCGCCGCATTGGCGTTGAAGAAGCCGCCGCCATTGGTGCCGAGCATCTTGATCGCGACCTGGGATGCCACCGGGCCGACCGCGATGGTCTGCTTGGCGCCCTCGAGCGTGGTCGCCTCGATATACGGCCCAAGCGTCTGCGGCATCCCCTGCCAGACCAGGAACAGCGTGAACACGACGCAGATCGGCAGCAGGATATAGAGCGTGCAACGGGTCACATCGACCCAGAAGTTACCGACCGTGCGCATGGACGCGCGGGCAAAGCCGCGGATCAGGGCAACCGCGAGCACGATGCCGGTTGCTGCCGACAGGAAGTTCTGGTGCGTCAGGCCGACCATCTGGGTCAGGTAGGACAGCGTGCTTTCGCCGCCGTAGTTCTGCCAGTTGGTGTTGGTGATGAAGGAGATCGCGGTGTTGAAGGACAGATCCTCCGCGACCGCGGACTGACCGGCCGGGTTGAAAGGCAGCACTGACTGCAGGCGCATCAGCCCGTAAATGATGAGAAAGCCGCCGACATGGAACAGCAGCATGGCAACCGTATAGGTCAGCCAATGCTGCTCGCGCTTCTCGTCGACGCCGGAAATCCAGTAGATGCCGGCCTCGATGGGCCGCAGAACCGGCGAAAGGAACGTGCGCTCGCCGTTGAAGACACGCGTCATGTAGCCGCCGACCGGCTTTGTCAGCGCGACGATGATCGCGCAGTAGAGTATGATTTGGAGCCAACCGATCACAGTCATGGCATTAACCCTTCAGGCAGTGTGTCCGGCGCAAAAGCGGCAGGAGCAGCGCAGGCAGGCCGGCGACGAGCACCGCGTCGGCCAGCAGCAATTCAAGAAGCAGCAGCACGGGTCAGAACCGCTCGGGCCGCAGCAGCGCGTAGGTGAGATAGAACAGCAGGCCGAACGAGACGGCGCCGGCGAGTGCATAATCGAAGATCATGGTCCGCGCCCCTCACAGCCGTTCGCAGGCATAGGTGTAGCCGATGGCAAGGGCAAAGAAGCCGAAGCCCAGCGCCAGCATCAGAATGTCCATCATGGATCCTCCTTGTTGCAACCATCTCCTGGCGCAATCATGTTCCGCTTCCCGCCGAGGCGGTTGCGGTAAATCAAATGCGAGACGTTCCGCATTTCTGACGGGATCTCTCACTGCGCTGAAGTGCCAGCGCAGACATAGGTTTTCGAGATGAGGCCTATGGCGATGTTATAGGAATCTCATAAAGGCGAGCGGCGATGCTCGCTCAAGCCTCCGCCGTCGTCCCGGACAAGCGCGCCTCAAGCGCGCGCCGATCCGGGATCCATAGCCACAGGGGATGGTTTGACGAAGACTCGTGGTGACGAGCTTTTGACGGCAACTTCTTCCTGGAGTTATGGGTCCCTGCGTTCGCAGGGACGACAGCGGCGAATGACGCACCACCACCCCCACTCACACTTATGAAATCCCTATATCTCTCGCCCAATCCCCCTCTCGTTTTCAAATGCTTTTGAGGGCCATCTTGGCAACGCCGGCCGACTGACCGACGCCAACTCCAGGAGGCCTGACATGACCGCCGTTCTCCGACGCCTCGCCCCGCCTTCCCTCAGTCAGCAGCTTCGCGACACGGCTGCGATGACGCGGCCGTTGATGCTCGACATCATCGCGCAGGCCTGCCGGCGCTATCCCTCGCTCGGCCAGAGCGAGCGCACCGCGCGCATCATGCGCCTGATCGACGCCGAGGCCTGGGCCGACGCGGCGCTGGGCCTGCTGGAGCTCGAGCTGCCGCTATGGCAGGTCCGCCGCATCGCGTATGACGAGGGCGAATGGCATTGCGCCCTGTCGCGCGAGCGCGAGCTGCCGGACTGGCTGGATGAAGCGGTCGAGGCCCACCACGCCGACCTCGCACTCGCCCTTCTGTCGGCCCTCGTCGAGGTCAGGGCTGTGACTGCCGAGGCGCCGCGGCCGAGCGTTCCTTCCGTAGGGCCCGTGCGCGATCCGCTCTACGAGCCGATTGCCTGCGACAATTTCGGCTAGAGCGGCCCGACGGATCGAAGCCGTGTCGCAAGCTCCGGACATGCCGCGCACGCTGAAGGCGTCGCGCGTGATTGCACGGTTCACCGTCCGCGTCGCGTTGCTGGTCGGCTTCGCCGCGTTCGGCAGCGTCGGTTTCGGCCGAAGCCTTGCGGTGCTGCTTTGGATGTCGATCATCCTGTGCGCCCTCGCCGGCCTCGTCAGGCGCGAGCCGCTGTTTCGCACCTCGCTCAATCATTGGGACGAAGCCGCCGCCTTCGGCGCGCTGTTCGCGCTGGTCCACATCGCCAACGACCTGACCTCCGAGCAGCCGGCTTTATGAGCTTCCTATGAGATCGGCGCGCACCCGCCCTCGAAATCATATTCGCGACTGCGGATATTGAGCGCGCCGGCAGGAACGAATGCGTCTCAGGCCGGCGCCGTTCAGAAGGAATAAAGCCGTGAAACTCGTCGAACCTCCCTCGTGCAGCTCGCCTTCCGCCATTGTCTTCATCGGTCGCAATCGCCGGGGACAATGGGTCGCTCAGGAACAGAATGGCCTCTATGGCGGCCTGTTCGTCAGCCGCGCCCAGGCGATCAAATATGCGCTGTTCGAGAACGGGCAGCATCCCGAGACCATCGTCGAAACACCGCGCGAAATTGAGCTCGACATGGCCAAGCGCCCCAGCACCAACATCTCGCAACGCGCCGCCTGAGCCGACGCCTTACGGTGAAGCACAATGTTCACCCCTCCTTCCGCCTGGTTCACCGGCTTCATTCCGGACCTGCCGACGCCGTTCGATGCGGCGGATGCGGTCGACCTCACGGCATTTGCCGCACTGTGCGAGCGGCAGATCGCGGCAGGCCTTCCCGCCATCGTGGTTTGCGAGACGGCCGGCGAGGCGTCGACACTCTCGCCAGCCGAGCAGGAGCTGGTCATCCGTACCGCAGTCGATGTCGTGCGCGGCCGCGTGCGGGTCATTGCAGGCGCTGTGTCCAATGCAACCAGCCACGCCATCGAACTGGCGCGGCGCGCGGAGGACGCCGGCGCCGACGCCGTCATGGCGGTGGTCCCGGCCTATAACAAGCCGATGCAGGAGGGGATGCTCGCGCATTTCCGCGCCATCGCAGGGGCGACCGGACTGCCCGTGATCCTGCACGACGTCCCGTCCCGCACGCTGCGCCCGCTCGCCGACGAGACGCTCTTGCGTCTAGTGGAGTCCCGCTCGTTCGTGGGTCTGCGCGACGGCAGCGCCGACGTCACCCGTCCTATGCGCCTCGCCCGCCACCTGCCGGCCGGTTTCCGCTTTCTGTCCGGCGACGACGCCACGGGCTTCGCCTACATCGCGGACGGCGGCGATGGCGCGATTTCTGAGGTCGCCAACATCGCGCCGGATCTCTGTCGCACGATCTTTTCGCAGGTCAGGCAGGGCCGCCTGCAATCGGCGCGCTACCTCCACAGGCGCCTGATGCCGCTCATCGGCTGCCTGTCCAGGGAAAGCCCGGCGGCGCTCAAATTCGCATTGAGCGTCCTAGGCCTGACGTCTGCCACGACGCGGCTTCCGATCGTGCCGCTGAGGCCGGCTGCGCAGAGAGAGGTGGTACGTGCCTTCGCCGCGATCGCCGACGAGGAATTGATCGACGGTGTCGGGGCCTGACGCGTCGAGGCCAGCCGGATACCGCATGCCGATGTCGACCGATGATTCTCACAAGCTGCTCCGGGCCTGGCAGCTGGCGCTGCTGCGCTTTGCCGTGGCCGTCGGGCTCACGCGCTCAAAGCCTGCGCCCGCTCAGGCCGGACGGCCGAAGCGGAACCCCAATCTGTTCAGAGGACTGCCCGCGCGAGGATCGGCGTCCTTATGACTTTCCTATGCGGTCGCCCCGGCGCCCATCTCGCAATCCTACGCAACGATGGACATCATGAACGGCAGATTGGAGCGGCCGTCTTGCCGCGCCGAGGACAAGGACTTCCGCAATGTCGATCCTGACACATGGTCTTGACCAGCCCTTCCAGGCCGAACGTCCGGCGCACATCTCCGAGGCGCGCAAGGCCCAACTCAAGCGCATCGCGCTCCAGGCGTTTGCCCTGCTCTCGATGGGCAGCGTGCTCACCGCACTGATTGCGCTCAGGACCGCGATCTATGTCTGGCGCCTCCACACCTGACCGGTAGGAAGACCATCATGACCTTGCAGATGTGTGAGGAAGCCGCCATGGTCGCAATCGCTCTTCAAGCGGCGCATCGCCGGTCCGAGCCGAGGCTGCCGGCGGCGGCACCCAAACCGCTCGATCCCGACGTCCTCAGCGCCGCCATTCCAGCCTTCTTCATCGGACGCAATCGCGCCGGCCTCTGGGTCGCACGCGAGGCAAACGGCCGCGTTGGCGGCCTGTTCCTGCTCAAGAGCTCGGCCATCGACTTCGCCAATCGTCACAGCGCGCCGGACCGTTGCGCGCTGGTGTTTCCCACCGAGACCTTCGAGCTCGACATCGAGAACCGCGGCAATCCGCTGATCAGGCTGGCGGAGGCAGCGCGGCGGCGGCTTGCGCGCGTGACCATGAGGCCGCTGACATGATCGAGCTCAAGATCGCCATCCTGGCTGCGTTGATGGGTGCATTGCTGCTCGGCATGCGCTTCGGCGCAACACCTGCGGACAAGTAGCATGCAACTCAAGGCAAATCTCGAGCACGCGGTCACCACCACCGTCCTGACCATGACGCTGAGCATGGTCTGGGGCGCCATCCTGACGATCGTGATCACGCTCGTAGCGCGCGGGGTCGGGGTCTAGCTCCCCGCTTCCCTCTCGATCAGCCGGGCCAATTCCGCCGCGGTGACCTCGATCGGCCGGCCGCTGCGCTCGACGTGAGCCTAAATCACCGCGCCCTGGAGCGGCGACATGCAGGATGGCCAATCGCGCCGCATAGGCTTTGCGGCCGGCATCCGACACGGCGAGCAGCCGGGCCCGCAGCGCGGTGACGATGCCCGGTTAAGGACACGGTCCCGCGGAAAAGACCCGGCCGATCTGGCGCAATTCCAGGGAACCGTGTAGATCGGTTTCATGAGCACTGGCAATGTCAACGTCGTCGCCCACCCCCTGGTCCAGCACAAGCTCTCGCTGATGCGGGAGAAGGATCGCTCGACCAAGAGCTTTCGCGAGATCCTGAACGAGATCGGGATGCTGCTCGGCTACGAGGTGACGCGCGACCTGCCGCTGGAGCTGGTCGAGATCGAGACGCCGATTGCGACGATGCAGGCGCCGAAGATCGCCGGCAAGAAGCTCACGCTGGCGCCGATCCTGCGCGCCGGCGTCGGCTTCCTCGACGGCATGCTGGCGCTGATGCCCTCGGCGCGCATCGCCCATATCGGGCTCTACCGCGACCCCGAGACGCTGCAGGCCGTCGAATATTACTTCAAGGCGCCGCAGGACCTGTCCGATCGCACCGTGATCCTGATGGACCCGATGCTGGCGACCGGCAACTCGGCCTGCGCTGGCGCCTCCTTGCTCAAGGCCCGCGGCGCCCGCGACATCCGCTTCGTGTGCCTTCTGGCCGCGCCCGAGGGCATCGCCCAGTTCCGGAGCGAGCATCCCGACGTGCCGATCTGGACCGCCGCGATCGACGAGCGGCTGAACGATCACGGCTACATCGTGCCGGGCCTCGGCGATGCCGGCGACCGGATGTTCGGCACCAAGTAGACAGGTTTGCACGATCGGGTTACTCCGCTTGCCATGAGTGCCAATGCGTTTTCGCTGCAATCGCTGATCCGGACTGAGGCCGCCGCCGATCCCGCCTTCGTATGCGACGGCACCGCGGTCTCGCGCGCTGAATTCGAAGGAAAGATCGAGCAGACCGCGGCCTGGCTGGCGGCGCAAGGCATCGGCAAGGGCGACGTGATCGCGGTCTGGCTGGTCAACCGGATCGAATGGGTCGCGCTGCTGTTCGCCGCCGCCCGGCGTGGTGCGATCGTCGCCGCCGTCAATACGCGCTACCGCAGCGCGGAAGTGGCGCATCTGCTTCGTTTGTCCGGCGCCAGGCTGATGGTGGTCGAGGCCACCTTCCGCTCGATCGATTTTGCCGCGATCCTCGCCGATCTTGCCAGGGATGACGTCCCCGCGTTGCAGACACTCGCGGTGGTCGGAGCCGACGCGATCCCAGCGCATTGGCCTTGCGTGCGCTTCGATGCCTTCGACAAGCCCTATCCGCCAGCGCCGCCACCTGAGAATGATGTCGACCTTCCGGTCCTGCTCTACACGACATCCGGCACCACCAAGGGGGCAAAGCTCGTGGCGCATTCGCAGCGGACTCTGGCCACGCACGCCACCTCCGTCGCCCAAGCGCTTCAGCTTGACCCGCGGCGTCATTCTCTGCTGGCCATGCTGCCGTTCTGCGGCACCTTTGGCATGACGAGTCTGCTCGGCTTCGTCGCGGCGGGCGCGACCGTCCACGTGCTCGACGCCTTCGAGGCGGCGCCGGCGCTGAGGACGCTCGGCGAGCATGGGATCACGCACGCCTTCGGCTCCGACGAGATGTTCCGCCGCGTCCTCGCCCTCACGGATGCGCCACGCCCATTCCCGCATCTGGAGGTCTGCGGCTTCGCCGCGTTCCAGCCCGGCTGGCGCGAGCTTGCCGCGGAGGCCGAGACGCGTGGCCTGCCGCTCTACGGCCTCTACGGCTCGAGCGAGGTGCAAGCCCTGTTCTCGATCGCCCGCACCAGTGACGCCTTTTCCGACCGCATCGAGGGCGGCGGCTGGCCGATGTCGCCCGATGCGCAGGTGCGCGTGCGCGACACCGAGGCCGGCGAGCTTGCGGCCGAAGGCGCTTCCGGCGAGATCGAGATCAGCGCGCCGTCACGCTTCCTCGGCTATTTCAACAATCCGGAGGCGACGCGCGACGCGATCACCGCGGACGGGTTCTTCCGCACCGGCGACATCGGCCGGCTGCGCGGCGACGGCTCCTTCGTCTACGAAACGCGCGCCGGCGACGCCATGCGGCTCGGCGGTTTCCTGGTCGCGCCCGGCGAGATCGAGGACGAGCTCAAATCCTATCCCGGCGTGGCCGACGCCCAGGTGGTCGCAGTCGATCTGAAGGGCCAGGCACGCTGCGTCGCCTTCGTGATTCCGGCCGGGGAGCCGCTACCACAGGAGACGGTGATCGCGCGCCTGCGCGACCGGCTGGCCGGTTACAAGGTGCCAGCCCGAATCTATGTCGTGGAGTCGTTCCCCGTCACCGACAGCGCCAACGGCGTGAAGATCCAGCGCGCCAAGCTACGCGCCATGGCGATGGAGCGGATTGCTTCCGAATAGCCGGACCTCGTTCAGCGCTGAATCTACATCGCGCGAAGCCGGCCCGACAGAGCATCACGATGCTCGGGCGCGGCGATCGCGATCATGCGGCGCGCGCGCTCGGAGAGGCCGCAGCCGCGCAACTCCGCGATGCCCCATTCGGTGACAATCGCATCGACATCGGCGCGCGGCGTCGTCACCGTCTCGACATGGGCGACGATCCGGCTGGTCCCGTCGGACGCCGTCGCCGGCAGGGCGATGATCGCTCGCCCTCCGGGAGAGGCATTGGCCCCACGCACGAAATCGAGCTGCCCGCCGATTGCGCCGATCGCAACGCCATTCAACGTCTCGGAATTGACGCTGCCGTCGAGCCCGGCCTGAAGCGCCGCGTTGATCGCGACCAGACGATTGATCCGCGCCAGCACGTTCTGGCCGTGCGTGTAGGAGGTCGGCCGCACCGAAACGGTCCTGTTCTCGTGGACAAAGCGGTAGAGGCGCCGGGTCCCGATCACCTGGTTGGTGACGGTGATCCCGGCATCGATGCCTTTCTTCGCGTTCGTCACCGCGCCGCGCTCGATCAGATCGACGACCGCATCGTTGATCAGGCCGGAATGGACGCCGAGATCGCGCAGGTGCGACAGCGATGAGAGAATCGCATCAGGAATCCGCCCGACACCGAATTGAAGCGTGCTGCCGTCGGCGATCAGGCTCGCCGCGTGTGCAGCAATGCGCCGGGAGACGTCATCGGGCGGCGTCGCGGCCAGCTCGACGGGAGGCCGGCGCGCGGTCACGCGCACATGGATCGGCACCTCGTCCGGCCATTCCGCGCCAAACGTGAACGGCGCATCCGGATTGATCTCGGCGATGACGAGACGCGCGCCGCGCGCCGCGTCGATGACGTAGTCATTGGAGAGGCTTTCGCTCAAGCGGCCGTCGCCGGCTTGCGCAAGCTGCACCAGAACGACATCGGCCCTGTGGCGGCGCGCTGCGAAGTCGGCGCAGAAGGCGCTGTAATTGCTTGGAATCACGTCCAGCCGCCCGGCCCTGGCGAGCCGTCGCGCATTGCCGATCACGCCATAACTCTGGATCGTCACGTTGGGAGCGCTGGCGGCGGGGAACGTGTCCGAGAAGATCGGCCCGACCATCATGCGGAACGATGGCAAATGCCCGGCCTGCGCCATCAGCGCTTCCGTCAGCGTGACCGGCTCCGCCGTCGCCTGCCCGCACACCACGAGATCGGCTTCCCGGATCAGGCCGGAGAAATCGATCGGCGCCGCATCCTCCGACATGACCGCGTCAATCCATCGGCGAAAGGCGCGTGGAGGATTCGCCAAGCAACGCGCGCAGCTCGGTCTTCACGATCTTGCCGTAGCTGTTCTTGGGCAGCTCGGTCATGAGATAATAGTG
Organism: Bradyrhizobium guangxiense; assembly: GCF_004114915.1. NCBI lineage: Bacteria > Pseudomonadati > Pseudomonadota > Alphaproteobacteria > Hyphomicrobiales > Nitrobacteraceae > Bradyrhizobium > Bradyrhizobium guangxiense. The sequence continues at coordinate 5,332,318 of NZ_CP022219.1, forward strand.
CTTCGGCCGCTTGAACCGCGCGATCCACGCATTGCAGACCTGATCGAGCTCATTTCGGGTGACTGCCCTGCCGGCAGCGAGAACCACGACGGCCACGACCTCCTCGCCCCATTCCGGGTGCGGCCGGCCGATCACCGAGACTTCGGCGACGGACTCATGCCGCAGCAACACCTCCTCGACCTCGCGCGGATAGATGTTGGTGCCGCCGGAGATGATGACGTCCTTGGAGCGGTCCTTCAGCGTGAGGAAACCATCGCCGTCAAAGGCGCCCATGTCGCCGGTATAGAGCCAGCCGTCACGCAAGGTGTTCGCGGTGGCGTCCGGGTTCTGCCAGTAACCGGACATCACGGTATCGCCGCGCACGACGATCTCGCCGATCTGCCCCGCCGCAACGTCGCATCCCATCTCGTCCACGGTGCGCACCTGCACGACGCCTTGGGCGATGCCAACCGAGGCGAGGCGCTCCTCATAGCGCGGATGCCCGGCCTCGACATGCATCGACCTCGGCAGATAGGTGATGGTCATCGGCGTCTCGCCCTGACCGTAGATCTGGACCAGCTTCGGCCCGAACGCGTCGAGCGCCGCCTTGCAATCGGCGACATACATGGGGCCGCCGCCATAGATGATGGTCTTCAACCCCGGCGCCCTGGCGCCCGCGGCTTCGGCGACGACGGTCAGGCGGCGCACCATGGTCGGCGCGGCGAAGAAGGAGATGCCGTCGCGCCTCGCCGTCAGCTCAAGAATCTCATCCGGCTCGAAGCGTCCGCTCTCCGGAATGATCTGCGCGCCCATGCCGAGCACATGCGGCACCATGTAGAGGCCGGAGCCGTGCGACATCGGCGCGGCGTGCAGCAGCGCTTCGCCGGGCACGATCGGATTGATTTCGGCGAGGTAGTTCAGCGACATCGCCAGCAAATTGCGATGGCTGAGCACGGCGCCCTTGGGCCTGCCGGTGGTGCCGCTGGTGTAGAAGATCCAGGCCGGATCGGTGATCGCAACATCGGCGATGGCGATGCCGTCGGCCTTCCCGAGCCCGCGGTGGTCGGCCGATCCAATTTCGATGATCCGTGGCTTGGCGGTGCCGAGCGCCAGCGCCTCCGACGCGACATTGGCCATGTCCTCCGTCACGAAGACGAGCGCGGCGCTCGAATTGTCGAGGATGAAAGCGACCTCGCGCGGATGCAGCTTTGCGTTGATGGGCACGGCGACCAGCCCGGCATGCCAGCAGGCGTAGAGGCAAGCGACGTAGTCGGGCACGTTCTTCATCAGCAGCGCGACGCGGTCACCTTTGGCGAGACCCAAGCGCTGCCGCAGCGACGCAGCCAGCGAGGCCACGCTCGCGGCGAGCCGGCCGTAGTCGGCGACCGGCGTCAATCCCTTCAACAGAGCCGGTGCCGATGAATTGGCCTTGGCGGCGCGCAGGAGGTGGTGAGCGAGATTCATGGCGTTCCTGCCGAGCTGTGCACAGGAAGACTAGTACGATTTGGCGAGGCCAAGCACCTTTTCGGCAATGAAGCTGAGCGCGAGCTGCGGGCTGACCGGCGCGATGCGCGGGATCAGCACCTCGCGCAAGTAGCGCTCGACGTGAAACTCCTTGGCATAGCCGAAGCCGCCATGGGTCATCACAGCCTGCTCGCAGGCCGAGAAGCCGGCCTCGCCCGCGAGGTATTTTGCGGCATTGGCCGCGGCGCCGCACGGCATGCCCCTGTCATATTGCCAGGCCGCCGACATCACCATCAGCCAGGCCGCCTCGAGCTCGACCCAGTTCACCGCGAGCGGGTGCTGGATGCCCTGGTTCTTGCCGATCGGACGATTGAACACGGTGCGCGTCTTGGCGTATTCGGTCGCGCGCGACAGCGCGAGCTTTCCAAGGCCGACCGCCTCGGCCGCGATCAGAATGCGCTCCGGATTCATGCCTTCGAGAATGTACTGGAAGCCCTTGCCTTCCTCGCCGATCCGATCCTCCATCGGAATTTCGAAATCCTCGAAGAACAGCTCGTTGGAATCGACGATCTTGCGGCCCATCTTCTCGATCTCGTGGACCTTGATCTTGTTGCGGTCGAAATCGGTGTAGAACAGGCTGAGGCCGTGGGTCGGCGAGCGCACCTCCTCCAGCGGCGTGGTGCGCGCCAACAGCAGGATCTTGTGCGCGACCTGCGCGGTCGAGATCCACACTTTCTGCCCATTGACGATGTAACGGTCGTTCTTGGCGACCGCACGGGTCTTGAGCTGCGTGGTGTTGAGGCCGGTGTTCGGCTCGGTGACGGCGAAGCAGGCCTTCTCGCGGCCCTCGACCATTGGCGGCAGCATGCGCTTGCGCTGCTCCTCGGTGCCGAACACGACGACTGGGTTGAGGCCGAACACGTTGATGTGCACCGCAGACGCGCCGGACATGCCGGCGCCCGATTCCGCGATGGTGCGCATCATGATCGCAGCTTCGGTGATGCCGAGGCCGGAGCCACCGTATTCCTCCGGCACACAGATGCCGAGCCAGCCGGCATCGGCGAGCGCCTTGTGAAAGTCGTGCGGGAAGCCGCCGTCGTGGTCCTTCTTCAGCCAATAGGCATCCGGAAAACCTTCGCAGATCTTGGCGATGGCGTCGCGAATGGCTTCCTGTTGATCGGTGAGCGCGAAATCCATGTTCTTGATCTCCTTCTTGGGAGCCGCCTGCTCCGATCCTAGCGCCCCATCTGCGAGGGCAGCCAGAGAATGATAGACGGAAACGCCACCAAAATCGCGATCGCGATCAGATGCGCAATGAAATGCGGGAAGGTGCCGTGAAACACTTCCGCCACCGGCCGCTTGGCGTAACGGGCTACGATGAAGCAATTCAGCCCGACGGGCGGCGTGATCATGCCGACCTCGGCGGTGACGATCTTGATGACGCCGAACCAGATCGGATCGAAGCCAAGCGTCTTGATCAGCGGCAGCACGATCGGCACGGTCAGCACCAGGATCGCGATCTGGTCCATGAAGGAACCGAGCACGATATAGCCGAACAGGATCAGCGTGATGATCACCCAGCGCGAGGTCTGCAAGCCGCCGATCCAGGCGACGAGATCCTGCGTGACATGGGTGAGCGTGAAGAAGTAGCCGAAGATCGAGGCGCCGACGAGGATCGTCACGATCATGCAGGTGCCATGGCAGGCGCTGAGCAGCGCCTTGTAGAGCGAGCCGGGCGTGACCCTGCCCTTGGCGATGGCAAGGGCCAGCGCCCCCGCCGCGCCAAGGGCCGAGGCCTCGGTCGGCGTCGCCACGCCGAGATAGATGGTACCGGTGACGAGCGAGAACAGCAGTGCCATCGGGCCGCCCTGCCACAGCAACGAGAACCGCTCCCGCCAGGAGACCGGCTCGACCCGCGGCGCCCGGGACGGATCCTGCCAGACCAGGAAATAGATCGTCGCCATGATGGTGGCGGTCACCAGCGCGGCTGGAATGATGCCGCCGATCAGGAGCTGCCCGATATTGACCTCCGCGAGCAGGCCGAAGATCACCAGCGCCACGCTGGGCGGGATCAACATCGCCAGCGTCCCCGAGATCGCGACGACGCCGGCCGCCATCTTCGGCTCATAGCCCTGGCGGATCATCGCCGGCAGGCTCGTCGACGACAGCGTCGCGGCTGATGCCGTCGAGGTGCCGCAGATCGCGCCAAACCCGGCGCCGGCGAGCGCGGTCGCCATGCCGAGCCCACCGGGGATGCGGCCGACCCAGGCCGATGCTGCCTTGAACATGTCGTCGGCGACGCCGGACAGCAGCACGAGATCTGCCATCAGCAGGAACATCGGGATCGTGATCAATTCATAGGACGAGACCGTGGAGAGCGGCGCCGTCTGCAGAATGCCGAACAGCGTGCCGGTGCCGCCAACCATCAGCAGGCCGACCGAGCCGGCAAATCCCATGGCGAAACCGACCGGCGTGCCGATCGCCAGCAGGACAAAAAGCAGTCCAAGCACGAGAATGACTGTCATCGCTGCCGCCGTTATTCGAAGGAGTGGGCTTCGCCGGTCTCATTGACAGGCGGCAAGGGAAACAGGTCACGTCCGGAGACGAGGCTGAGCACGTTTCCAACCAGCTGCAGCGCCAGCCGCAGCACGAGCACGCCGCAGCCGAACGGCACCAGCGCGGCCGAAATCCAGGTCGGCCACGCAATGGCGCCGGCCAGCACGTCGTGCTGCTCGTAATTCTCCAGCGCGCGCTCGAACCCGACCTTGCAGATCAGGACGAAGACGAACAAGCCGGTGAGTGCGGTGACGATCTCCGACAGGCGCCGGCCCGCCGGCGGAAAGCGCGAGAGCAGGATGTCCACGCCGACATGCGCGTGAACCCGCAAGGTATCGGACAAGGTCAGGAAGAAGACGGCGGCCAGAAGATAGAGGCCGATCAGGTCGTAGGTGAAGGAGAACGGGCTGTTCATGACGTAGCGCATGAAGACGTCGGCCACCACCAGCGCCATGATCGCAAAGAGAGCGACCGCAGCGATCACCGTCAGTGCGCGCTCCAGCACGCCGAGCACATCCGTTGCCCGTTTGATCATGCCTGGCCCTCCCCTTTCGCTGCAATCGTGCCGCTATTTCGCCCCGGCGGCTGCGAGCAGACCTTCGAACTCTTTCAGTGCTGCAGAAGCCTGCTTGCCGCGGCCGTCCAACGCCGTCGCCCATTCCTGCGCGACGCCCTTGAGCTTCTCCTTCATTTCGGCGCGCGTGGCCTCGGGCAGCGCGGTGAAGCTGATGCCCTGCTCCTTCATCTTCTGCTGCGTGACCTCCTGCTCCTTGTCGACGTCGGCGCAGGCCTTCGGCGTGATCGCTTCCGACGCCGCGTCCATCGCCTTCTTCACGTCGTCGGGCAGCTTGTCCCAGACCGATTGATTGATCGAGTAGGCAACGATGAAGCTGCCGAAGCTGACGCCTTCGGTCGCGTATTTGACGAGCTTGTCCAGGCCGTAGGCGGCGACGCTGTCCATGGGGAAGAGCAGCCCGTCCATGGTGCCGCGCGACAGCGACTCATAGGCGTCGGGCGCCGCCATGCGCACCGGCACCGCGCCGAGCGTGCGCACCGTCAGATCCTGCGCGCCGCCGGTGGTGCGCAGCTTCAGGCCCTGCATGTCCTTGATCGTCTCGACCTTCTGCTTAGCGGTCCACACCTGGTAGGGCGGCAGCACCACAGCCATCAGCAGCTTGATCTTGTTGGACGCATATTCGCGGCTGGCGAGGACGCCTTCCCGCGCCGCCTTCCAGTAAGCGAGCGTGCCCTGGCAACTGGTCTGGAATGCGCCCGGCAATTGTGCGACCTCGGACAACGGCATCTTGTCCGAGACGTAGGACGGCCCGATGTAGCCGATGTCGACCACGCCGGACTGGGTCAGCCGCAGCATGTCGCTGGCCTTGCCGATCTGCTGGTTCGGATAATGGGTGAAGGTCACGCCGCCATTGGTGCGCTTGGTGACGTCGTCCATCCACGGCTTCAGCATCAGGCGGACGAGATAGTGATCTGCGGGGAAGCTATCGGCAACCTTCAGCTCCAGCGCCTGCGCCGACAGCGTCGAGACCGGCAGCGAGAGTGCCAACGCCGCGGCCGCCCGGACCCAATTTCTCTTCATTCGCCTTCTCCCTGACGCGCCCTCACGCCGAGGCCGCAGCCGATTGCTGCCAGCCGGCCCGGCTTCACTTCTTGCTTGAGGAAGATGTACATATATGTGAATTTATATGTCAAGTATATGAACTGCGCATGAGCCTATGCCGCGTTTGGTAGTGCCCGCGAATTGACACCGCCGATTTCTGAACTCTAACTCCACATATATGAACCCTCACAGAGGCCCCATGGGACCGCTCGCCGGCTTCACCATTCTCGACCTGACCTCCGTGCTGATGGGCCCCTACGGCACGCAGGTGCTGGCGGACATGGGGGCCAACGTCATCAAGGTCGAAAGCCCCGAGGGCGACATCGTCCGGCAGATCGGTCCCGGCCGCACGCCCGGCATGGGCGGGATGTTCCTCAATGCCAATCGCGGCAAACGCAGCATCGTGCTCGATCTCAAGAAGACGGAAGGCCGCGAGGCGCTGCTGCGGCTGGCGAAGCGCGCCAATGCGCTGGTCTACAATGTGCGCCCGCAGGCGATGGCGCGGCTCGGCCTCGACTATGAGACACTGGCCGCGATCAATCCCGCGCTCGTCTATGTCGGCGCGTTCGGCTACGGTCAGTCCGGTCCCTACGCCGCAAAGCCCGCCTATGACGATTTGATCCAGGGCGCGGCGACCATTCCGACGTTGCTCGCCGCCGCCGGTGACGGCACGCCGCGCTACGTTCCGGTCACCATCGCCGACCGCATCGTCGGGTTGATGATGGTCAACGCGATTCTGGGCGGGCTGATGCACCAGCAGCGCACCGGCACCGGCCAGCGCATCGACGTGCCGATGTTCGAATCGATGACGGAGTTCGTGCTGGTCGATCATCTGGGCGGGCTGACCTATGACCCGCCGCTCGACCATGGCGGCTATGCCCGCCTGCTGTCGCGCTATCGCCGCCCCTACAAGACCAGCGATGGCCATCTCTGCGTGCTCATCTACAACGACAAGCACTGGCGCAGCTTCTTCGAGGCGATCGGGCAGCCGGAATTCCTCGATCAGCCGCGTTTCGCCAACCACGCCGCGCGCACCAAGCATATCGACGAGATCTACCAGGAGATCGGCCACATCTTCGCAACACGCACCAGCGCAGAATGGCGCGAGCTCCTCGAGCGCGCCGACATTCCGGTGATGCCGATGCATACGCTGGAAACCATCCTGGACGATCCGCATCTCAATGCGACCGGTTTCTTCAGGATGGTGGATCACCCCGTGGAAGGCCGCATCCGCCAGATGCGCGCGCCCTCCACCTGGAGCGTGACGCAGCCGGAAGCCGCGGGCCCGGCACCGACGCTCGGCCAGCATGGCCGCGACATCCTGCGCGAGGCCGGTTTCTCGACCGAAGAAATCGACCAGCTCGCAGAGCAGAAGGCAGTTCACCTGGCAGCGCCGCCTTGAGCGCGGGCGCTGGTCAAATCGCACGAGACAAAGGGAGGAAACCGCGATGGCCGGACTTTATTTCGAAGACTTTTCCGTGGGCCAAGAGTTCAGGCATCCGCTGACCCGGACGGTCACGGAGATGGACAACACCATGTTCAGCCTGCTGACCCTCAATCCGCAGCCGCTGCACATCGACGCGCATTTCTCCGAAAAGACCGAGTTCGGCCAGCGCATTTTCAACAGCCTTTACACCCTCGGCATCATGATCGGCATGACGGTCTATGATACGACCTTGGGCACAACCGTCGCCAATCTCGGCATGACCGACGTCACATTTCCAAAGCCGGTCTTCCATGGCGATACCTTGCGGGCGACGACGAAGGTGCTTTCGTTGAGGGAATCCAAATCGCGCCCGAGGGCGGGCATCGTCGAGTTCGAGCACCATGCCTTGAATCAGAACGACGAGATCGTCGGCAAATGCCGCCGCATGGCGATGATGCACAAGAGGCCGGTCTGATGCGTTCGATGCTGTTCGTGCCGGGCGATTCCCCGCGCAAATTCGAGAAGGCGAGCGAAGGCAAGGCCGACGCGCTGATCATCGACCTCGAGGATTCCGTCGTCACCGAGAAGAAGGCGGAGGCGCGCGGGCTCACGCTCTCGATGCTGAAGAGCCGCCCCGGCCCGCATCAGCTCTATGTTCGCGTCAACGCGCTCGACACCGGCATGACGCTGGCCGATCTCGCTGCCGTGCTGCCCGGCAAGCCCGACGGCATCGTGCTGCCAAAATCCGGAGGTGGCGACGACGTGCGTCAGGTCGCGACCTGGCTCGAAGCCTTGGAAGCCGCGGCCGGCATCGCGATCGGCACGACCCGCATCGTCTGCGTGGCGACGGAAACCGCGGACTCGATCTTCGGCCTCGGCAGCTACAAAGGCTGCTCCCCTCGCCTTGCCGGCCTGATGTGGGGCGCTGAAGATCTCTCCGCCTCGCTCGGCGCCACCGAAAAGGCGTCCGGCGGCGTATTCCACAGCCCCTACCGCCTCGCGCGCGATCTCTGCCTGATGGCGGCGGCCGCGGCCGAGGTCGCCCCGATCGACACGGTCTACACCGACATCGACAATCTCGCCGGCCTCGAGCAGGAGACGCGCGCCGCGCGCCGCGACGGCTTTTCCGCCAAGGCGCTGATCCATCCCAAGCATGTCGACATCGTCAACGCCGCGTTCGAGCCGACGGACGCCGAACGGAGCTGGGCGGAGAAGGTGATCGCGGCGTTCGCGAGCAATCCCAATTCCGGCACACTGCGGCTCGACGGCCAGATGATCGAAAAGCCGCACCTTCGCGCCGCGAAGAAGATCCTCGGCCAGCCCTAAAGCGCGATGAGATCTAGATGAATCGTCATCGCGCTTTAGTTTGTTGTTTGCGCATGATCTTTCAGGAAAACCGCTTCGCACTTTTCCGGATCAAGCTTTAGGAAACAGGACGCAAGGCCCGCCATGATCGTTCGCCAAGCCGCAAACGTCCTGGAGATCATGGAGTTCTTCGCGCAAGCGAGGAAGCCCGCGACGCTTGCGGAGATCGCCGATCATTTCGGCTGGCCGCGCTCCTCAACGTTCAACCTGCTCGCGACGCTGTCGGAGAAGGGTTATCTCTATGAGCCACGGCCGCGCGCCGGCTTCTATCCGACGCCGCGCTGGCTCGCCATGGCGCGGATGATCTCGGAAGTCGAGCCGCTGCCGTCGTGGACGCATCAGCTGATCAGCGATCTCTCCGCCGAGACCGGCGAGACGGCCTCGATCGTGGCGCCGGCCGGCGTGATGGCCGTGTTCATCGACGTCGTCGAATCCGCGGCCGCGATCCGCTATTTCGCGACCGTCGGCCACCGCGTGCCGATCCACGCGACCGCCAGCGGCCGCGCGCTGCTGCTGCAATATTCTCAAGAGGAGCGCGACTCCGTCTATCGCAAGATCGAGTTCAAGCAATACGGCCCGTCGACACCGATCAGCATCGAGGCGGTGGAGACCGAGCTGCGCAACTCGATCGCGCGCGGCTATTGCCAGAGCTTTGGCGACTACAGCCGCGACCTTGCCGGCGCTGCGATCCCCTTGCCGATCGGCGACCGCCGCCTCTCGGTCGTCGTTGCCGGCCCCGAGTTCCGCATCGGCCCGAAGGTCGCGGACGTCGCGGCGCTGATTGCGCGAACGGTCGAGCGGCTGCGACCGAAGGCGTCGGCGTGACGCCGCGACCTTACAGCGTTTTCGAGCGAAGTGGACACCGGTTTGCGTGAAGAAAACGCGTCAAAACAAGAATCTAGAGCTTCGGTTCTGATTCAATCAGAACCGAAAATGCTCTAGTCAAAGCCCTGAACAGGCGGCGGCGCGCTCTGCGCCGGCACGGCAGGCGCGGCTTGAACCGGTGGGCTCGGATTGCCGGCAGCTCTCATCTGGCCGTTGGCATACATGGCCTGGCGCGTGCGCGTCGGGCTCCTGGTCGCGGCCGCGCGGCGCGGCGGCGGCCGGTGCGTTGCCGACTGCGAACCTCTCATGCCCCACGAGCGGGCGATCGAAGGTCCGGCGGTGTAACCGATCAAGGCTCCGGCCACCGCACCCACCGGACCGAGCACGACCGCGCCAGATACCGCGCCGAGCGCTGCATCGCCCGCGCGCTCCTGCGCAACCGCGCTCACGGGCACACAAGCCAGCATTGCGACAGCCGTTATCAGAGCCTTGGTCATCAGAGCGCCTCCCTCACGGGAAATCACTCGTTCTCAAATATGGCCGCACGAGGTTCGCTTGCCGGCCAACAAATGGCAATCGGCAGGTGGAACTCTCCTGTCGCAAGCCTTCCGACGCCTACCGGCGGTTGCGGCGGCGTGCCAGCTACACGATCTTGATCGACATGTCCGGCAGGCCCTCGAGCTTGCACAGCAACACGTCGCCCTTCACCACCGGACCGACATTCTCCGGCGTGCCGGAATAAATGATGTCGCCGGCCTTCAACTCGAACGCCTCCGATAGTTTTGCGATCTGCTCGGCCACGCTCCAGATCATCTTGCTGAGATCCGAGTTCTGCTTGACGGTGCCGTTGACCGCCAGCGAGATCGTCCCCTTCTCGAAATGGCCGGTCTTGCTGGCCGGATGAATCGGGCCGAGCACCGCGGCATGGTCAAAACTCTTGCCGATCTCCCAGGGCTTCTTCTCCGCGGCCATGCCGTTCTGGAGATCGCGCCGCGTCATGTCGAGGCCGAGCGCGTAGCCATAGACGTGGTCGAGCGCCTTATCGACCGGGATATTGGTGCCGCCGGACTTCAGCGCGGCGACCAGCTCGACCTCGTGATGATAGTTCTTGGTCAGTGACGGATAGGGATGCTCGGCGACCTCGCCGATCGCGACGTTCTGGATCGCGTCGGTCGGCTTCTGGAAAAAGAACGGCGGCTCGCGGTTCGGATCGGAGCCGCGCTCGATTGCGTGTGCCGCGTAGTTGCGCCCGATGCAGTAGATGCGCCGGACCTGGAACACCTGGGCCTCGCCGACGATTGGAATCGTGACCATCGGCACCGGAAACAGCGGTTTGGGTCCAGCCTGCGCTGCGGCCGGTGCGACCTCGGTCATTGAAACGGCGCCGGCCGCCGCAGCGGCTGCGAGCAGATCACGTCGCGTGGGTGAGGTCATCTCCGGTGCTCCCTTTATCTTTGCTTGGGCAGCGTCATGCGCGCCGATCCGGCTGATAATCGATATTCGGTGTGCCAGCAACATGGATCAGCGCGACGAGCGGGATGACCTCGTGCTGCGAAACGGCTAGCGGACAAACCGATTGCCCCCGGCGACGGCACTGCTTGCTTCCGGCGCGGGCGCGACTCTCACCACGGTCGTGAGCGGGGCGCCGTTGCGCAGCAAGGTGAGCTTCACCGCCTCGCCGATGCGCGCGAGGCCGATCGTGTTGCGCAGCTGGGCCGCGGTGCGGATCGGGCGGTCGTCGGCCTGCGTGATGATATCGCCCTTGCGGAGCCCTGCCTGTTCCGCCGGCGAATTCGCCGCGATCTCCGCGATGACGGCGCCCTGAGTCAGCCCCTTGTTGATCGATGGATGCAACTCCTTCAGCGAAACGCCGATGCGACCGCGTTCGACGCGGCCGCTCGCGATGATCTGCTCCATCACCTTGCGCGCCATGTTGACCGGAATCGCGAAGCCGATGCCCACATTGCCGCCGGCAGGTGAGATGATGGCCGAGTTGATGCCGACCAGCTCGCCGCGCAGGCTCACCAGCGCGCCGCCGGAATTGCCGGGATTGATCGCAGCATCGGTCTGGATGAAATCCTCATAGCCCTGCTTGCCGAGCCCGGTCCGCCCCAACGCACTGACCAGGCCTGAGGTCACGGTCTGGCCGAGGCCGAAGGGATTGCCGATCGCAAGCACGAAATCGCCGACGTCGAGCGCATCGCTGTCGCCGAAGGGGAGCGCCTTGAGGCCGGCGGGATTTTGGATCTGGAGCACGGCTACGTCGGTCGGCGGATCGCGCCCGACCACCTTGGCGGAAAACTGCCGGCCGTCCTTGGTCGTGATCTGAACCGTGGAGGTGCCTTCGACCACATGGTTGTTGGTCAGCACGTAACCGCGCTCGGCATCGACGATCACGCCGGAGCCGGTCGCGTTGACCTCCTTTTCGATCTGCCGGGGAACGTCGAAGAACTCGCGGAACAGCGGGTCGCGGTAGAGCGGGTTGTCCTCGCGCACGCGACCGTGCACGGAAATGTTGACCACGGCGGGTGTTACCCGGCGCACCAGCGGCGCCAGGGTCGGCACCGAGCCGCCCGTCTTCAGATCGGGGATTTGGCCGGCAGCGGGCCGTGACGCCGCGAGCGCCAGCACCAGCATCGCCAGCAAGAGCAGACGCACAGCGTTCATCTTTCTTCCTGCCGCCTCGTATGGATATCGGAGAACCGGGTAGTTTCACGCACCGTCGCGCGGCGCGACGATCCAGCCTTGCATGGCCAGAACCGGAACGGCGAAGACTGCCGAAACCTGGCCGAGCAGCACCAGCCCCAGAACGGTCTGCGTGAGCATCATGCGCTTCGCCCCTCGGCGGCGGCCCAGGGCCGCCGCAGCCGCATCGGCACCCCGCCGCCACGCGGCGGGTCGTCATTGTCGTTGTCACCGTCGAGCTTGCGCAGCGCGGCCAGGATGTCTGCGAGCCGGACCGTGCGGCTCATCCCGGGAATCTCGCGTAAGCTAGGACAGGATTCAACCGCATACATGTCGGACGCCCAGGACGACAGGATGATGCGCTTCTCCGGTGTCGAGAGTTCCGCAGCATTCAGGACATCGGTGGGGGAATCGTAATGGGCAGCGGGGTGAAACAGCGGGTTGAGAGTGCCGGCATTGGTGTTCACGTTGGTCATTGGTGGTGCCTCCCCTCATGCTCCTTTCCAAGGGACGGGTTTGATGATAACGGGGCGGCGGCGATCGCCGCCGTCCCGCTTGACGTCAGTGCGTGTTGATCGCGATGCGCTTGACGCCTTCGCGTGCCTTCTCGGATTTCGGCAGCGACACGGTCAGAACGCCGTTCTTGAACGACGCCTCGACCTTGTCCTCCTCGACGCCATCCAGCGGAATCTGCCGCTCGAAGGCGCCGTAATAGCGCTCGGTAAAATACCTGCCTTCGCCGTTGCGCTCCGCCTTCTTCTCGCCGCGGAGCGTCAGCACGCCGTTGGCAATCTCGAGCTCGACGTCCTTCTCGGTGAGGCCCGGAAGCTCGGCCGAGACGGTCAGCGTCTTATCGGTCTCGCTGAGCTCGACCTTCGGCCAGCCGAAGCGGCCCTCCATCAGCGGCGACAGGCTGGCCGGCCCGAAGCCGCGGAAGACGTCGTCGAACAGACGGTTCATCTCGCGATGAAGCGTCAGGAACGGATCGAAATCGGCGCGCGTAGGCGCGAGCTCCTGTTTCCCTGACCAGGGAATGAGATCACGAAAGCCCATGGTTCTCTCCTCCATGCATCGGGGAAGCGCGGCCCGCATCGGCGCGCCGCGCTCCGCCATCTCGCTTGCTTGAGCGCTTAGGCCGCTTTCTTCTGCTCGATCTGGGAAGCCACGGGCGCGGCGCCCGAGATCGGAATCCGGCGCGGCTTCATCGCTTCCGGAACCTCGCGGACGAGATCGATGATCAGGAGCCCGTCCTGAAAGGAGGCCTGCTTCACCTGGACATAGTCAGCAAGGTTGAACACACGGCGGAACGGTCGCGCGGCGATGCCCTGGTACAGATATTCCCGCGCGGCGGTCTCGGGTTTCCTGCCCTCGATCGTGAGCGCGTTCTGTTCGGCCGTCACCGTGATGTCGCTGGCGCCGAAGCCCGCCACCGCAAGGCTGATCCGGTAATGGTCCTCGCCGGAGCGTTCGATGTTGTAGGGGGGGTAATTGTCCTCGGTCGCCTGGCGTAGCGTGCTGTCGACGAGGTCGGCCAGATGGTCGAAGCCGATGGTGGAGCGCCACAGCGGCGCGAAGTCGAAACTGGTCCTCATAACCAAGTCCTCCTGAGAGCAAGATGGATACGAAGGAGCGCAGGACTGGGTCTCAGACGGGGCCCGAAGACCGGCCCGGCGCCCGTACCGAACCCGATCTGGCATCCGGCACACCGCTCTCGCGGCGAGAAACGACTTAGAAAATCGGAAAACGCTTTCAAGGGGCCGGTCCGGAAAAATTTTGAGGAGCCATAGGCAGCGGACAGGCCACGTCGTGGCGTCAATCGCTCCCAGCTCCGTCATCCCGCAATACCGCCATTCGTTATTGACAAACCAATTTGCCTATATCTAATTTATCTCCCGAGCGACCAGCCGCGCCTTGCGGCCAATAACAGAGAGGAAACAACCATGAGAGGGCTTCTGGCCGGCGCCATGCTCGCCGGCATGATTTCGTCTGCCATGATCACGGCGGCCACCGCACAGATCTCCGACGACGCGGTGCGGATCGGCGTGCTGACGGATCTGTCGAGCTGGGGCCGGGACAATAGCGGGCCGGGCTCCGTTGAAGCGGCCAAGATGGCGGTGGAGGAATTCGGGCCGACGGTGCTCGGCAAGCCGATCGAGATCATCAGCGCCGACCACCAGATGAAGACCGATGTCGGCGTGCAGATCGTGCGCGGCTGGTTCGACAACGGCAAGGTCGACGCCGTTGTCGACATCCCCAATTCCGGCATCGCGATCGCCGTGCACAACATGGTGCGCGAGCGCAACAAGATCGCCCTGCTCTCCGGCCCCGGCGCAAGCTCGCTGACCGACGAGCTCTGCAGCCCCAACACCGTGCACTTCACCTACGACACCTACGCGCTGTCGAAGGTGACGGCCTCCGCCGTCATCAAGGAAGGCGGTAAGTCCTGGTACTTCATCACGGCCGACTACGCTTTCGGCCAGCAGCTCGAGAAGGACGCCACGCGCTTCATCAACGAGATGGGCGGCAAGGTCTTGGGCGGCGTGAAGCACCCGACCAACACCGCGGACTTTTCCTCCTTCGCGCTGCAGGCGCAGAGCTCGAAATCCGACGTCGTCGCCTTCGCCAATGCCGGCCAGGACACCGACAATGCCATCAAGCAGTCGGGCGAGTTCGGCCTGGTCCAGGGCGGCCAGAAGCTGGTCGGCCTGTTGATGTTCGACACCGACGTGCACGCCATCGGCCTCAAGGCCGCGCAGGGCACCTACATGACCACGGCCTCCTACTGGAACATGGACGAGGCGACGCGCGCCTGGTCGAAAAAATTCTACGAGCGCACCAAGGTGATGCCGACCATGATCCAGACCGGCGTCTACGGTTCCGTGCTGCATTACCTGAAGGCCATCAAGGCGGCCGGCACCGACGATGCCGCCAAGGTGATTGCCAAGATGCGCGAGCTGCCGATCGAGGATATCTTCGTCCATGGCGGCAAATTGCGCGAGGACGGCCGCGTCATCCGCGACATGTATCTCGCCAAGGTGAAGACGCCCGCGCAGTCCAAGGAGCCGTGGGACTATCTGGATATCGTCAAGACCGTGAAGGGCGACGACGCCTTCCGCCCGGTCTCCGAATCCAAATGTCCGCTCTTGAAGAAGTGAGGTGAACGATGACCGGCAGCGAGCATAGCGCAATTGAGACTTACGAGTGCGACGTGCTCGTCGCCGGATCGGGTTGCTCCGGCATGTCGGCCGCGATCACCGCACGTTATCGCGGCCTCGACGTGCTGATCGTCGAGAAGGAACCGCGCTTCGGCGGCACCACCGCGCGCTCCGGCGGCTGGCTCTGGATTCCCGGCACCTCGCTGGCGAAGGCCTATGGCATCGAGGAGACGCCGGACCAGGCCCGCACCTACCTGCGGCACGAGGCCGGCAACAATTACGATGCGGCACGCGTCGATGCATTCTTGTCGGCCGGCCCCGAGGCAGTCGATTTCTTCACCACCAAGACGGCGCTGCGCTTCGACATGCCGCTGGTGTTTCCGGACTATCACGCCGAGGCCCCCGGCGGCGCGCAGGGCGGCCGCTCCATGGTGACGCGGCCGTTCGACGGCCGCGAGCTCGGCGATCTCATCAAGTCACTCGGCATGCCGCTGCCCGAGCTGACCGTGTTCGGCATGATGCTGGGAAGCGGCAAGGAGATCATCCACTTCATGCGGGTGACGAAGTCGCTGACCTCGGCGGTCTATGTCGCCAAGCGGCTGTCACGGCATTTCATGGACGTGCTGCGCTACGGCCGCGGCATGACGCTCACGAACGGCAATGCACTCGCCGGGCGCCTCGCCAAGTCCGCGCTCGACCTCAAGATTCCGATCTGGCTGTCCTCGCCGGTGCGCGAGCTGACGGTCGAGAACGGCACCGTGACCGGCGCCATCGTCTCGCGCGAGGGACGCTCCGTCCGTGTCCGAGCACATCAGGGCGTCGTGCTCGCCTGCGGCGGCTTTCCGCATGACGTCGAGCGGCGCAGGAAGATGTTCCCGCACGCACCGACCGGCAAGGAGCACTATTCGCCCGGCCCAACGGGCAACACCGGCGACGGCCTGCGGCTTGCGGAGGGCGCCGGCGGCCGTATCGAGGATCGCCTGCCGAACGCGGCGGCCTGGGTGCCGGTGTCGCTGACCACGCGCAAGGACGGCTCGAAGGGCGTGATGCCGCATTTCATCGACCGTGCCAAACCCGGCGTGATCGCGGTGATGCGCGACGGCAAGCGCTTTGCCAATGAAGGCAATTCCTACCACGACTTCGTCCAGGCCATGATCAAGGCCGCCAAGCCCGGCGAGGAGATCGCCGCCTATCTCGTCTGCGATCACAAGACGCTGCGCAAATACGGCCTCGGCTGCGTACCGCCCTTCCCGATGCCGCTCGGTCATCACCTCGATACCGGGTACCTCATGCGCGGCGATACGCTGGAGGCGCTGGCGGCGAAGGCCGGCATCGATGCCGGAGCATTGGTCGAGACCGTCAGGCAGTTCAATGCCACGGCGCCGCAGGGCCATGACGCCGCTTTCGGCAAGGGCTCGAAGGCCTACAATCGCTATCAGGGCGATGCACTGCATGGCCCCAACCCTTGCGTCGCGCCGATCGAGAACGGGCCGTTTTATGCCATCAAGATGGTGATCGGCGATCTCGGCACCTATGCCGGCATCGTCACCGACGCGAACGCGCGCGCGCTCGACGCGGAGGGACGGGTCATTCCCGGTCTCTATGCCGCCGGCAACGACATGGCGAGCATCATGGGCGGCAATTATCCGGGTGCCGGCATCACGCTTGGGCCGGCGCTGACCTTCGGCTACATTGCCGGACGTCATCTCGCCGACAGCGCCGCCAAGCGCGACGCGGCGTAGAGCATGATCCGGAAAAGTGTGCAGCGGTTTTCCGAAGAGATCATGCTCAAACAAGGACTCAAGCGCATCGGAGACGTATGAAGAGAGAAAGCCGCGGCATCCAATCCATCGAGGTCGGCGGAGAATTGCTCCGCGCGCTCCCCCGCAGCGGCGAGCCGATGATGCTGCGCGATCTCGCCCGCGAGGCCGGCATGACGCCCGCCAAGGCGCATCCCTATCTCGCCAGCTTCTCCCGCATCGGGCTGATCGAGCAGGACGAGACTACCGGCCGCTACGAGATCGGCGCGCTGGCGCTGGAGCTCGGCTTGATCAGCCTGCGCCGGCTCTCCGGCGTGCACATCGCAAGGCCGAAGATCGCCGCGCTCGCGAGCCAGATCGGACATGCGGTCTCGCTCGCGGTCTGGGGCACGCACGGCCCGACCGTGGTCCAGCTCGAAGAGCCGGCCCAGCCGGTCCACATCGTCATGCGTGCCGGCTCGGTGATGGCGCTGCTGGAGACTGCGACGGGGCGTGCCTTCGCGGCATTCCTGCCGGAGAAGACGATCAACGCCGCGCTCGAGAGCGGCCTCGACCGCCATGGCGTCGGCTACAACCCGAAGCGGGCCGTGAAAGGCGCCAAGGTCGCCGAGATGCTCGCCGAGGTTCGCAAGCACGGCCTCGCCCGCGCGCTCGGCGATCCCCTGCCCGGCGTCAACGCATTCTCCGCCCCCGTGTTCGATCATTCCGGCCACGTCGCGCTGGTCATCACCGCGATGGGGCCGGAAGGCACGTTCGATGCGCGCTGGGACAGCCCGATCGCGCATGCGCTGCGCGACTGCGCGGGGAGCATTTCGAAGCGGCTGGGTTACGGCGTCACCGTTGCGGCGGAGTGACCGTCCTTACTTGTCCTTCACCGGCACCGTGTAGTTCAGGATCAGCCGTCCGCCATCCGGATAGATCGTCTGCCCGGTGATATAGGACGCATCGTCGCTGGCGAGGAAAGCCACGACGGACGCCACCTCGCTCGGCTCGCCGCCGCGGCCCGCGGGCGTACGCGACATCACGGTCTTGCGGGCGTCCTCGGAGGTGTAGATCGATGATGCCACCATGTCGGTCAGGATCGTGCCCGGTCCGACCGCGACGACGCGGATGTTATGCGGGGCGAGCGCGACGGCGGCGACCGAGGTGAGCTGCTTCATGCCGCCCTTGGACATCGCGTAGGTCGCCAGCGCCGGGATCGCCAGCAGCGCGTTCACCGAGGACATGTTGATGATGACCCCGCCGCCGCCTTGCGCGATCATCTGCTTCGCCGCGGCTTGCACGCCGAAGAACGCGCCTTTCAGATTGATGCCGATGATCTCGTCGAACTCCTCCTCGGAAATCTCGAGGATGTCCCGATTGCGGGCGACGCCGGCATTGTTGACCATGATGTCGAGCCGGCCAAACTCCTTCACCGCCGTGGCGACGAGCTGGTCGACATCGGCGCGTTTGGCGACATTGCCGACGACGGTGCGCAGAGCATCCGGCCGCCCGAGCTCGGCGGCCGTCGCAGCCAAGCCCTCGGCGTCGACGTCTGAGATCACAACCTTGACGCCGTCGTCCAAAAATCTCTTCGCACAGGCTTTGCCGATGCCGGGAGCCGCACCGGTGATAGCGGCCACCTTGTCCTTGAGCTTCATATGAGGGCCTCCTGAAAGCAGAACGCCGTGTTAGGCGTCAGTTCGCCGACGACCGCGCCGCCGGCATGTAGATTTGCGCGTAGCCTTCCTTGATCGCGGCGGTGATGCGGTCGAGGCGGCGGTCGATGTGCTTTTCCAGCACGGAGATGCAAGTTGCCTCGTCGCGCGCCTTCAGGCCTTCGACCACGGCGCGGTGCTCGCCTTGCGTATTGGAGCGGTTGGCGCGGTCCATGTCGATCCACCGCACGAAGCGGATGCGGGCGTTGACGTTGCGCAGCACGCGCAGCATCTCGGCATTGTCGGACATCGCCATTAGCCGCTCGTGAAAGGTCTCATCGAGCTCGACCAGCTCCAGCGAGGAGCGCTCGCCGGGGTCGGGGCCGGTGGCTTCGAGGAATCTCAACAGCGCATCGATATCCTCGTCCTTGGCGCGCTTGATGGCAAGGCGGATCGAGGCGACTTCAATTGACTTGCGTAGCTCGTAGAGATCGAAGATCTCGTGCGCATCGAGCTCGCGGCAGAAGAAACCTTTGCCGGGCGTGAAGCGCAGGAAGCCCTCGGTGTTGAGGCGGTTGAGCGCCTCGCGCAGCGGCGTGCGGCTGACGCCGAGGCGCTTGGCCAGCTCGCCCTCGTTGAGCCGCTCACCCGGCTTGAACGCGTAACTCACGGCCATCGCCTTGAGCTGTTCATAGACGCGGTCGACGATGCTGTCGGAAGCCAATTCCACGTTGCTCTTCATAGGCTTCATTTATGCAAAGGCGCGCGGTCGTAGTCCAGCGTGAAACCAGGTGATCATCGAATAGATGTCATAGACCGGCAGTCCGACCTCGGCCTGAAGCGCTGCCGCATAAGGCGGCATGTTGGTGCATTCGAGCACGATGGCGCCGACGTCGGGGTTCTTGGCGACGAGCTCCTTGCCGGCCTCGACCACGTCGCGCTCAGCCAGCGCGATGTCCATATCGTCCTTCTCGGCCTTGATCAGGACGCGGAAAAACTCCTTGCCGTTCTCGGTGCCGACCAGCGGCGTGTCGAGCGGCACGCCGGCGCCTTCGAGATGGGCCGGCGTCAAGGTCGAGCCCGACACCGTGACGAGACCGACACGCTTGCCCGGCGGCAGGGTTGCCTGCACCCATGGCACCTGCATCAGCGATGACGTGGCAACGGGAACGCCAACGGCGGCGGCGATCTCCTTCTGGAACAGCGACAGGAAGCCGCAATTGGTGGTGATGGCCTCGGCCCGGAGCCGCACCAGATCCTTGGCGGCGTCGATGAAGTCGGGCAGCAGGCCGGCCGCGCCCTTCAGCACCACCTTCTCCGGCGAGGCCCCGCTTACCACACGATAGAGCACCGGAAACGGCCAGGTCGTGCCGTTGCCCATGTCACCAGGAATGCGGGGGAAGCGCGCTTCCAGCATCAAGATGCCGAGCGGCGCGCCATAGATGGCCTTGCCGCCGCGAGCGATCCGGGACGAATTGACTGAACTGGTCATGCTGCGACCTCAGAGGAAACGTTCGGGCGCGAAGGGGAGAAGCGGAATCTCCGGCGCCTTGCCGCTGACGAGCTGCGCGACGAGGCGGCCGGTTCGGGCCGAGCCGACCAGGCCGACATGGCCGTGGCCGAAGGCATAGACGACGTCGCGCGAGGCGCGCGCGTAGCCGATGCAGGGACGTCCGTCCGGCATGCTCGGCCGATGGCCGAACCAGGTCTTGATGCGCGAGGCCGGAATATCCTTCGGCAGTTTCGGGAACATGCCGATGAGGTGGTCACGCAGGATCTCGGCGCGTTTCCAGTTCGGTGCGGCTTGAAGACCCGCGATCTCGACGGTGCCGGCGGCGCGCAGCCCCTTGTTGGTCCAGTTCACCACCATCTTCGCGTCGGATGCCATCATCGAGCTGCGCGGCCCCGATTCCGGGTGCTCGATCATGACGTGGTAGCCGCGCTCGGTCTCCAGCGGCAGGGGATCGCCGATCGAGGCGGTAAGCTGTTTTGAGCGGGCGCCAGCCGCGATCACGGCAGCATCGCAAGCGATCTCGCCGGTGTCGGTGAGAACGGCCACGAGCTTGTTGCCGTTGAGCTTGAGGCCGGCCGCCTTGGCCCGCACGTGCTTGGCACCGCCAGCAATCGCATGATTGGCGAGCGCTGCGACATAAGCGCCGGGATCACGGCAGCGGCCAGCTTCTTCCACCACCACGCCAAAAGTGTAGCGCGGATGCAGGTCGGGCTCGCGCTGACGCATCTCGTCGGCGCTGAGCTCCAGCCATTCGACGCCGACCTTCCTGCGTAGCTGCCAGCCGAGATCGTTGTCGAAATTGCCGCGCGAGGTGAAGACGTGCATCACGCCGTTGCGTTCGATCAGCTCGGGGCCCCCCGCCTCTTCCGCCAGCTTCCGGTGCAGCAGCGGCGCGTCCTTCAAAAGGTCGCGCAGCGCGAAGGCCGTGGTCTCGACCCGCGCTTCGGTCCAGCCCGAGAGCAGATATCTGATCAGCCAGGGCAACGCCTTCGGAAAATAAGACCAACGGATCGCGAGCGGCCCGAGCGGGTCCATGAGATAGCCCGGCACCTTCTTCCAGATGCCCGGCTCGGCCGGCGGAATCACCGAATGCGACGACAGCCAGCCGGCATTGCCATAGCTCGCGGCCTGTTCGCCGCCGGGCTCGCCCGGATCGATCAGCGTGACCCGATGGCCCTCGCGCAGCGCCTCGATGGCGCTGATGACCCCGACCGCGCCGGCTCCGATGATCGCTACGTGGCGACCGGCTGCCATCGCTTAAGCCTTCACTGCGGGCGTAAAATCCTTGCCGACCGAGATCGCCCTGGGATCGATGATGCAGTGGAGGATCGACGGCTTGCCCGAGGCCAGCGCGCGCTCGAACGCCGGAGCGAATTCTTCCGTGCGCTCGACGCGCTCGCCATGGCCTCCGAATGCTTTTGCGTACATCGCAAAATCCGGGTTCTTGAGCTGCGTGCCGACGACGCGGCCGGGATAGTCGCGCTCCTGGTGCATGCGAATGGTGCCGTATTGCGAATTGTCGATGACGATGACGACGAGCGGTGCGTCATATTGCACGGCGGTTGCGAACTCCTGGCCATTCATCAGGAAGCAGCCGTCGCCGGCAAAGGCGACGACGACGCGATCCGGATATTGCCGCTTGGCGAGCACGCCCGCCGGCACGCCATAGCCCATCGAGCCCGAGGTCGGCGCCAGTTGCGCGGCAAAGCTGTGGAAGCGGTGATGGCGATGAATCCAGCCAGCATAATTGCCGGCGCCGTTGCAGACAATCGCGTCTTTCGGCAGGCGGTCGCGCAGCCAGGTCATGACCTGACCATACTGGAACGTGCCCGGCAGCTCGCGCGCCTTCTCGGTCCAGGCGAGGTAATCGGCGTGCGCCTTGGCGGCCTCGCCCTTCCAGGCAACCGACCCGGCGGGCTTCAGCGTCTCGACCGCCGCCGCGAACGCAGCCGGCGTCGCCTGGATCGCCAGCGCCGGCTGATAGACGCGGCCGAGCTCTTCCGAGCCCGGATGCACATGAATCAGCTTCTGCTTCGGATTGGGAATGTCGAGCAGCGTATAGGACGAGGACGGCATCTCCGACATGCGGCCGCCGATCAACAGGATCACATCGGCGTTGTCGACGCGCGCCTTCAGGCCCGGGCTTGGCCCGATGCCGAGATCTCCGGCATAGTGCGAGTGGTCGGCGTCGATCAGCGAGGCCCGTCGGAACGAGGTCGCAACCGGCAGGTCGAAACGCTCGGCAAAGCGCGCGATCGTCCTGGTCGCCTCATCGGTCCAGCGCGAGCCGCCGAGGACGACGAGCGGCGCCTTGGCGCTCGCGAGCATGGTAGCGACGCGCTCGATATCCGCCGGCGCCGGCCAGCTCACCGCCGGCTCGATGCGCATGGCATCGGCAACGGCCGCGGTCTCGGTCAGCATGTTCTCCGGCAGCGCGATCACGACGGGACCGGGGCGGCCCTGCATGGCGACGCGGAAGGCGCGCGCCACCAGCTCCGGAATGCGATCGGGCCGATCGATCTCGACCGCCCATTTCGCCATGGTGCCGAACACCGCCTTGTAGTCGAGCTCCTGGAACGCCTCGCGCTCGCGCATGCCGGTGTCGACCTGGCCGACGAACAGGATCATCGGCGTCGAATCCTGCATCGCGATGTGGACGCCGTGACTGGCATTGGTCGCGCCGGGGCCGCGGGTGACGAAGCAGATTCCGGGCCGCCCGGTGAGCTTGCCATAGGCCTCCGCCATCATCGCTGCGCCGCCCTCGGCGCGGCAGATCACGACGTCGATCGGACTGTCATGCAGTGCATCCAGCGCGGCGAGATAGCTCTCGCCCGGCACGCAGGTGACACGCTCGACGCCTTGCGCGACGAGCTGATCGATCAGGATCTGGCCCCCGGTGCGGGTGTTGCGGATGGTCATGACGGCTCCCTCAAAGCATTGACGATGTGCGCGACGGCCTCGCGCAAATTCCATTCCGAAGTGGCGTAAGACAGGCCGGCAGGACGCGCAAGATCGAAAGGCTTTTCGCCCCCTGCGCAGGCGTCATGCCCGCCCCTGCCGTTTGCACTACCGCCCATTCGCGATGATGCGGCGGCAGTGATCGAGCGCGGCACCGATGAGATTGTCGCTCGCCTCGGGCGTGCGGAACGCCGAATGCGCCGACAGCGTCACGTTCGGCAGCTTGGTCAGCGCATGGCCCGGCGGCAGCGGCTCGACGGGGAAGACGTCGAGGCCGGCATGGGCGATGTGGCCCGAGCGCAAGGCGTCAAGCATCGCGTCCTCGTCGACGAGCGCGCCGCGCGCGGTGTTGACCAGGATGCTGCCGCGACGCATCTGCGCGATGCGCTCGCGCGACAGGAAGCCCTTGGTTTCGTCGTTGAGGAGCAGATGCAGCGAGACAACGTGGCTGTCCGCGAGCAGCCGCTCCAGCGGCACGAATTCGACGTTCGGATGAGTCTTCGGCGTCCTGTTCCAGGCGATCACCGTCATGCCGCAGCCGGCCGCCATGCGCGCAGCTTCTGCCGCGATGCCGCCGAAGCCGATCAGGCCGATCGTCTTGCCGGTGAGCTGCACCGCGTCGCGGCGCAGCCAGTTGCCCTCGCGCATGCCGCGATCCATCTCGCCGAAGCTCCTTGCGGAAGCCCACATCAGGGCGATCGCGCATTCGGCGACCGCGGTGTCGCCATAGCCCTTGATGGTGTGAACGGTGATGCCGCGCTCAGCCAGCTCTTCCGGGTTCATGTAGCTTCGCGCGCCAGTGCCGAGGAAGACAACGTGCTTCAGGGCGCCGCACTTCTCGGCGATCGCCGTCGGCACCGCGGTGTGGTCGACGATCATGATCTCGACACCATCGAGCAGGCCGGGCAGGTCGTCCGGCTTGATGGAGGGATTGCGGTTGATGCCAACCGGCAGGCTCTGGGAGCACAGCAGCTTGTCGGTCACCGCCGCGAGGGTGTCGTTCGCGTCGACGAAGAGAGCACGCACGGGATGGTTGGTCCTGTCAAAATACTAATTTGCATTCTAATCTGAATACAGAGAATGTCCAGCGATAGCCCGGATGGAGCGCTGCGTAGTCCCGGATCGGGTTCGGCGGGCATGAAGGCCCCGGATGACGCTCACGCTCCATTCAGGCTTACGAAACCCAACCGGTTGCAATCGCGCTCGCCCAGCTGGCCATGCCCTTCCTGCGCGCCAGGGCGGCCATGGCCGCATTGTCGTAAGGCACGTAGCGGATGGTCGCGGACCAGCTTCCTGCGGCATGCTCCACAATGGCGTAGCACGCGTGCGGCGTGCCGACCTCGACCACGTAAGGAACGGGCAGCTTGCCGTCATACCCAGGCAATCCGACGCTGCCGGGATTGACCACCAATCGCCCATCTCTCAGACGAACCACTCTTGGAATGTGAGTGTGCCCGCACAGGATGAGCTCGGCATCGATCCCCTCGGCGTCGGCCTCGATCGCCGCAATCGGGCTGGCGCGCACACCGCCATCGGAGGCGACGGCGTCGAGCCAGAACGCGGCATCGCTGGTCGGCGAGGCGTGGCACAGCAACACCCGCTCCTTGTACATCAGCGTGGCAGGCAGGCTTGCCAGCCAATCGAAATGCCTGCGCTCGAGCTGTCGGAAATCGCTGCGCGCCGAACCGCCCGCCTGCCAGAGCTCGAGCAGGATTCGGTCCTGGTCTCCACGTATCGAGGGAAAGCCCCGCGCCATGAGCAGGTCGGCCGTTGCGGCCGCCTCGAGCGGTCCGCTGACATGGTCGCCGAGATTCACGACCTCTTCGATACCGAGCCCGGCGATATCGGCAAGAACGGCCTCAAGCGCCGGCCGATTCCCGTGCACATCCGCGATCGCAGCAAACTTCATATGGCCCTCTCCGTTCGAGATTGCCGAGCAAACAACGCAATGCGGGACGATGCAGGGATGGCGGTCTCTTTAGCTGCATTTGTAGAAGCGCCCGCAAGCTGAGTGTCAAATCGGCGCGAGGGAACAATGACACGACCGGGCCACCGCAATCAAGCGATGACTACCGAGCCTCGATTTCTTCGTTTACGATCCCAGCTGACCAAGTTCGGGAGCATCTGGAATGCAAACCATCGGCCTGATCGGCGGCATGAGCTGGGAGAGCACGGCGCTCTATTACAAGCTGATCAACGAACGCGTCCGCGTCCGCATGGGCAAGCTGCATTCGGCCCCGTTGTTGATGTACTCCTACGATTTTCAGGGCATCAAGGAGATGCAGTACGCGGGGCGCTGGACCGAGGCGGCGGCCAGCCTGGCCGAGGTTGCGCGGCGCCTCGAAAGCGCCGGCGCGCGAGCGATCGTGCTGTGCACCAACACGATGCACAAATTGGCCCCCGACATCATCTCGAACCTGACCGTTCCGTTCATTCACATCGGCGATGCGACGGCACAGCGGATCCGGGCGAAGGGCTACCGGCGGGGCGGGCTGCTCGGCACCAAATTCACAATGGAGGAGGACTTTTACGTCGATCGGCTGCGCGCGCATGATCTCGACGTGCTGGTTCCTCCCCCTGAGGCGCGCGCGGATGTCAACCGCATCATCTACGACGAGCTGTGCCTTGGCATCGTCGCCGCCCCCTCCCGCCGCCGCTATCAGGACGTGATGGCCGCGCTGGTCGCCCGCGGCGCGGATTGCATCATCCTCGGCTGCACCGAGATCACGATGCTGGTCGGTCCCGATGACATTTCGGTCGAGACGTTCGACACCACGGCGATTCACGCCGAGACGGCCGCCGATTTCGCGATCGGGTGATCGTCTCGCCTTCCCCCACAGCCCTGCCGTCGCTCTGCGTCAGGGCCATCAGACAGCGACGCTCAAACGCATGCCGCCCCCATTAAAGCGCACCAACGATCCTGAGCGCACCAAGCGCGACATCCTCGAAGTGGCGATAGCCGAATTCGCTTCGGAAGGCTATTCCGGCGCGCGCGTCGATGCGATCGCGGCGCGGATGCGCACCTCGAAGCGGATGATCTACTATTATTTCGGCGGCAAGGAGCAGCTCTACCTCGCGGTGCTCGAGGAGGCCTATCGCAGCATTCGCGCGCTGGAGGACCAGCTCGACATTGCCAGCTGCGACGCCCGCGAAGGATTGCGGCGGCTGATCGAGGCGACCTTCGACCATGACGAGCGCAACCCGAACTTCATCCGCCTCGTCTCGATCGAGAACATCCACCACGGCAAGCACCTGAAGCAGAATGTGCAGCTGCGGCAGCTCAATGCCGGCGTGATCGCAACCCTCGACGGCATTTTGAAACGCGGTCGTGCCGAAGGCGTCTTCCGCGACGACGTCGAGGCCATCGACCTGCACCTGGCCATCTCGTCCTACTGCTTCTTCCGCGTCGCCAACCGCTATACCTTCGGCGCGCTGTTCGATTGCGACCTCAGCGAGCCCAGGGTGCTGGCGAAGAGCCGCGCGCAGATCGTGGAGATGATCCTGGCCTGGCTGGGGGCGAAGGTCTGTGAGAGCGAAAGATCGTGACCGCGTCACACACTCTCATATCCTGGACGCGCTGCGTCCGAGGCACATGACACCGAGAGCCGAGCAGCGCTCGCCCTCACCCACCCTTCTTCTGCCGCGTGCTCGCCAGCAGCACCAGCATGAACGACGCCGCCGTCATCAGCGTCGAGATCGCCGCAATGGTCGGGTCGATCTCATCGCGGAGCGCGGTGAACATACGCTTCGTCAGTGGCTGGTACTGGCCGCCCGAGATGAATAGCGCCACGATGGTCTCGTCCATCGCCGAAATGAAAGCGAAGATGCCGCCGGCGACGACGCTGGACTTGATCTGCGGCAGCGTCACCGCGAAGAAGCTGCGCAGGCGGTTCATGCCGAGGCTGCGCGCTACCATCTCCTGCGCCGGATCGAAGCTCTGTAGGCCCGCCAGCACCGAGATGACAACATAGGGCAGTCCCAGCATCACATTCGCCAACACGAGGCCGGGCATGGTCGCGACCAGGCCGACCTTGGCATAGACGAAGAAGATGCCGACCGCGGTGATGATGATCGGCACCACCAGGGGCAGCAGCAGCGCCATGTGGATCAGCCGCATGATCCGCAGCTTCGACTGGCTGATGGCATAGGCGGCGGCCACCCCGCATGGCGTTGCGATCAGGACGGTCAGAACCGCGACCGTCAGCGTCACCTGCGTTGCCTGCATCCAGGCCGGATTTGAGAAATATTGCTGGTACCAGCGCAGCGAGAAGGACGGCGGCGGGAAGGTCAGGAAGCGCGCGCTGGAAAACGAGATCGGCACGATGATCAGCACAGGCAAGATCAGGTAGATCAGCACCAGCGCGCTGATGACGTAGAGGAGGATGCGGGCGGGCGAGAGGCGCGTCATTTCTGCCCCAGCACGCGGTCGAGCGAGATGAAGCGGCTGACGACGAAGAAGATCGCAAGCACGCCGGCGAGCAGCACCACCGCGACCGCGCTCGCGGCGCCGAACTGGTTGTAGAGCTCGACATTGCGGCTCACCAGCATCGACACCATCACGGTGCGGCCGCCGCCGAGCAGTTCCGGCGTGATGTAGAAACCGAGGCAGAGCACGAACACCATGGTGCAGCCCGCCAGCACGCCCGGCAGCGACAGCGGCAGGAAGACCCGGAAGAACGTCAGCGACGGGCTTGCGCCCAGGCTGGCGCCGGCCTGCATCAGATCGTTCGGAATCTTCTGCATGGTGGCATAGAGCGGCAGCACCATGAACGGCAGCAGGATGTGCACGGTGGCGACCACTGTACCAAAACTGTTGTGGACCAGCGCGAGCGGCTCGGAGATCAATTCGAGATGGCGCAGGAGCTGGTTGATCACGCCGCTGCGCTGGAGCAACACCAGCCAGGCATAGGCGCGTACCAGCACGCTGGTCCAGAACGGTAGCACGACCAGCGCCAGGACGAGGATGCTCCAGCCTTTGGGCAACGCGTTGGCGAGGTAGGCCACGGGATAGCCGAGCAGCAGCGCAATCAGTGTGACCGCGAGGCTGATCTCGAAGGTCAGCGCGAAGCTGCGCCAGTAGATGTCCTCGGTGAAGACGCGGCGATAATTCTCCAGCGTGAAGCCGTCATGATAGATCGACTGCCAGGCGAGCCAGCCGACCGGCAGCACGATCAGAGCCAGGATCACCAGCAGCGCCGGCGACACCAGCGCCAGCATCAGCCCGTGCTCGCGGCGCTGATGCTTTTGAGAGGGATCTGGCACGGATGTCGTCAACGCTGCCTCGCCTTACTTCTGCATGAACGATGCCCAGCGCTTCTCCGCGGCCTCGCCGGCGGGCGAGGACCACCAGGCGTAGGACATCAGCGCCTGCTTGGCGGCGTTGGCCGGCTCGCTCGGCAATTGCGCCGCGCGCTCGGGCTTGATCACGCCGGTCTCGAATGCCTTGGGGTTGCCCGGGCCGTAGTCGATGTGGAGCGGCAAATTGGCCTGGTGGACGGGATCGACGGCCTCGTTGAGGAACTTCACCGCCGTCCCCAAATTCGGTGCGCCTTTGAGGATACAGAGCGAGGTGCTTTGCAGGATGCCCTGGTTGTAGGTGAAGGACACCTTTGCGCCTTCCTTGGCCACCGCGCTGACGCGGCCGTTCCAGGCCATCTCCATGTCGACCTCGCCGTCGTTGAGCAGCTGCGCCGACTGCGCGCCCGAGGTCCACCACACCGTAATGTGCGGCTTGATCTCTTCCAGCTTCTTGAAGGCGCGGTCGACGTCGAGCGGGTAGAGCTTGTCCGGCGCGACGCCGTCGGCCATCAGCGCCGCCTCGAGCGTCGCGAACGGGTGGTTACGCAGCGCACGGCGGCCGGGAAACTTCTTCACGTCCCAGAAATCGGCCCAGCTGCTCGGCGCGTCCTTCGGGAAGGTCTTCTGGCTGAAAGCCAACACGCTCGAATAGAACTCGTAGGACACCGAATAGGGGCTGCGATAGGCCTCCGGCATCGCCGCGCCGTTTGGAATCTTCGAGAAGTCGAGCTTCTCCATCAGCCCCTGCTCGCCGCCGCGCAGGCAGTTGCCGGTCGGGGTGTCGACGACGTCCCAGATCGGCTTGCCGCTGCCGACCTGGGGCTTGATCGCCGGCCAGGCGTCCGGGATCGAATCCTGGTTGATGGTGATCCCGAGCTTCTTGGCGGAGGGATCGAGGATCGCCACCGTCTGCGCCTGCTGATAGGCGCCGCCCTGCGAGACGAAGGTGATCTGTTCGGCGGCATCAGCCGCGCTGGTCAATCCGATTGCGCCCAGCAGCGCACAGCCCAGCCCCAAACTCTGCTTCATCATCATCCTCGCCTCCTCCAAATCAATCTCATTGACCGATCGCATCGAGAAACTGGTACCAGCCGGCGACCACGCGCACGGCGGGCTCGCGCAGCGGATAGAACGGAATCGTCTTCATGCGCTTGACATCGAGCAGGCCGACATCGGGCCTCTCGCCGCGCGCGAAGGCTGCGAGATAGCGGCCCATCAGGCTCGACATCGCAACGCCGGCGCCGTTGTAGCCGAGCGAGACCAGCGTACGATCGTCGAGGCGGCCGATATGCGGCACCGAATCCAGCGTCATCGCGACGAGGCCCGACCATTTGTAGGCGATCGGAACGTCGGCGAGATCGGGGAAGATGCCGACCATCGCCTTGCGAAGTGCGTCGAAGGCGGCTTGCGAGTCCTGCTTGCCGAAGGCGCCGCGGCCACCAAAGATGACGCGGTTATCGACCATGCGAAACCAGCGCATCATGCGCTTGGTCTCGGTATAGGTGCGCCCCGTCGGCATCAGCTTGCCTGCGAGATTGCGCGGCAGCTGCTCGGTTGCGACCATGGCGCTGCGGAACGGGATCAGCGTGCGCTGCAGCTGCGCGGTGGCGCCGGTCAAATCCGAATAGCTGTTGGTGGCGATGATCGCCTGTTTGGCGCGTACTGAACCTTGCGGCGTCTCGGCGACGACGCCGCCCCTCTCATGCCTGAGCTTGACGACCGGCGACTGCTGGAAGATCGCAACGCCGCGGCTCGCGACGCCATTTGCGAGGCCGCGCAGATAATTCAGCGGATGGATGCCGCCCGAGCCGGGATTGAGCACGCCGCCGACAAAGCTGTCGGAGCCGGTCTCGTCGCGCACGCCCCGCTTGTCGAGGATGCGGACCTCGGCGGAGCCCATCTCGCGCGTCATCCAATTGGCTTCGTCGATCGCGGCCCGCAGCGTCGTCTCGTTGTGCGCGGCCTTGACCTGACCGGTTCGCGCAAGGTTCGCGCTGGTGATGCCGAATTCGGAGACCAGCTCCTCGACCATGTCGGTGGACTCATGCGCGATCTCATACATGCGCCGCGCCATGGCGCGGCCATGCATGGCGTCGACCTCGCGGAACGAGAGGCGGAATTTTGCGGTGATGACGCCGCCATTGCGCCCGCTGGCGCCCCAGCCGGGACGATTGGCTTCCAGCACGATTGGCGCAAGGCCGCTCTTGGCGATGTGGTGCGCGGCAGACAGACCGGTATAGCCCGCGCCGATGATCACCACATCCGCCTGTTGCTCGCCCGACAGCACGGGAAACGCGCGCGCCGGCTCGGCCGTGGCTTCCCACAGCGAGTTGACCGATGGCAGCGCGCTCCAGTCCCGTGTCATGCTCGCGCTCACGCTGCTAGGCCGCGGGCCCGATGGCCGCGTCGGCGAGCGCCTTCAGCGTCGGAAAATGGAAATCCGGCTCGGTCAGCGTCTCCACCGCCGGCGTACCGCCGAACCCGGCGACGCCCTGGCGGCGCTCGATCCAGCACACTTTGTAACCCAGCTTCCGCGCGATCCCGATGTCGTGATACTGGCTCTGCGCGACATGCAGGATGTCGGACTGCTTGTAGCCGAAGGCGGACTGGCGGCCCTTGTTGTAGGCGAAGAACTCCGGGTTCGGTTTGGCCACCCCGGTATCGTCGGCGCACACCGTGTCGTCGAAGGGATTGCCGAGCGCGTGCGCGTAGCAGGACAGCGCGACGCGGTCGGCATTGGTCATCGCCACCAGCCGGAATTTCGTGCGCAGGCGCTTCAGTGCCTCGACCGAATCGGCGAACGGCCCCCAGCGCAGCACCGAGAGCTGGAACACATCGCAGGCCGCATCGTCGGCGGGCAGCCCAAGCTCCGTGGCGAGGTGACGGTAGACGTGGAACATCGCCTCGCTGGAGCGCTCATAGTGCTTGTCGCGGCCGCGCTTGTAGGGTTCGAAGATCTGCTCGTCACTGAGCTCGGCCGGCGTCTTGCCCGAGATCTTGCGCACCGCAGAGAGCACGCCGGTCTCGAAGTCGATCAAGGTGCCGACGACGTCGAAGGTGAGAACCTTGAAATTGCTGAACGCGGCTTGGGTCGACATGTCGGTTTCTTCTCTTCGGTTGGACAAGGCTTAAGTCAGTCCACCCTGGGCACAACAATGGTGTCCTCGGGGTGGAGGGTGACGGTGAGGCTGCCGCCGAGCGGTGGAATGCGGCTATAGGCCTGGTGATAGCTCGGCTGGCGCAGGCTGAGCGCGACGCCATCGGCAAGCGCCAGGAAGATGCGCAGGCTCTCGCCCTGGTAGACGATGTCGGTGACCGTGCCGGTCAGCCGGTTGCAGGCGGCATCCTGCGCGCCATCGTCGATCAGCAGCTTTTCGCTGTGCACGGCGAGCATCAGCGCATCGCCATCGGGAATGGCGCGGGCGCTGCGCAGCAGCGCATTGCCGAGCGCGACGCTGGCGGCATCGACGCGGCGCACCGGCAGCATCGTTGCCTCGCCGATGAAGCTGGCGACAAAGGAATCGGCGGGATGGTCGTGCAGCCGCTCGGGCTCGTCGATCTGGATCAGGCGGCCGTCCTTCATGACGGCGACGCGGTCGCTCATGGTCAGCGCCTCGCGCTGGTCATGAGTGACGTAGATGATGGTGGCACCGATGCGCCGGTGCAGCGCGCGCAGCTCGATCTGCATGGATTCGCGCAGCTGCTTGTCGAGCGCGGAGAGCGGCTCGTCCATCAGGATCAGGCGGGGCTCGAAGATCATGGCACGCGCCAGCGCCACCCGCTGGCGCTGGCCGCCGGAGAGCTGGGCGATGCCGCGCTCCTCGTAGCCGGCGAGGCCGACCATGCCGAGCGCCGCGCGCACCTTGTCGGGCCAGCTTGCTTTCGGCAGGCGGCGGGCGCGCAAGGGAAAGGCGACGTTCTCGCCGACGCTCATATGCGGGAACAGCGCGTAGTTCTGGAACACGACGCCGATGTCGCGCTTGTGCGGCGGCATGTAAGTGACGTCGCGGCCGCCGAACAGGATCGTGCCAGACGACGGCAGGATGAAGCCGCCGAGAATTCCGAGCAGCGTGGTCTTGCCCGAGCCGGAGGGACCAAGCAGCGAGACGAACTCGCCGGCGCCGACATTGAGGGAAACGTCGTCGAGGGCGCGGACGGCGCCATACGCCTTGCTCGCGGACCTGATCTCGACGCTTTCCGCTCGTTTGTCCAATGATCGACCTCGCCCATCCCTGCAACGGCGTGCCTCACTGCGCGCCATAAGCCTGCTTTATAGACAGGGATTTGGGGCACTCGCGGTTGCAGCGTGCGCTGCAACTCATCCTTCGCTCCAAGCCGCTATCTTTAGGCTGTGATGCCAATGACAACAGAGTTGGCAAAACCCGGCAATTGCCAAATTATTACGGGCCCCATAACATGGGGTTATGCCTGAGCTGCGCCGCATGCTGCCCTCCAGTAACGCCCTGTTCGTCTTCGACGCAGCGGCGCGCAATGGCAGCTTCACCGCTGCGGCCGCCGAATTGAACGTCACGCAGCCGGCGGTGAGCCGCATGCTCGGACAGTTCGAGGAGCATCTCGGCGTGCGCCTGTTCGACCGCACGGCGGGGCGCGCGGTGCTCACCGAGGAAGGCGAGCTGCTCTATCGCCGCGTGCTCGAAGGCTTTCGCAGCATCGAGAGCGGGCTCGTGGAGATCGAGCGGCGCCGCAAGGGCACCGAGACGGTAACGCTGTCGGTCTCCTCGGCCTTCACCACGCACTGGCTGATGCCGCGCATCGACAAGCTCCAGAAGCAGTTTCCGCAGGTCGATCTGCGCTTCCAGCTCATCTCCGGTGCGCTGCGCGGGCCGGTGGACAATGTCGACCTCGGCATGCGCTTTCGCGATCGCGACGAGCCGTCGTCCGGCGGCACGGTCGTGATGAGGGAAGTCATGCTGCCGATGTGCAGCCCGAGCTATCTCGGCGAGACAGATCCCACCGAGGGCAACACCATCATCCGCCTCGCCGAGACGCCGGACGACTGGGCCGCGGACTACGCCTCGCTGCTCACCGGCCGCCGCGGCGCGGCCAAGGCGCTGAGCTTCACCGACTATGCCGTCGTGGTACAGGCCGCCCTGCTCGGCCAGGGCATCGCGCTCGGCTGGCTGACGGTCGCCTCGCACTGGCTGCTCACCGGCGCGCTGGTGCCGGCCTCCGACACGATCACCACGACGCGCCGCGTCTGCGAATTCCTGCCGCCGCGCAACCGGCCGATGCGCCCGATCGCCGCCGAGATCCGCGACTGGATCATCGCGCAAATGCGAAGCGAGATCGCGGCGATCGACCGGCTCTATCCGAAGCTGGGGGCGATGGCGGCGTGTTACTAATCCCCCTCGCCCCGCAGGCGGGGAGAGGCGAAGAGTCCCACGCTTCGCGCCCTACCGATGCTCGATCGCCCGGATCGCGCCACGGAGCTCGGCGAGGCCGCGGAGGCGGCCGATGGCCGTGTAGCCGGGGTTGGTGCGCTTGGTGGCGGCGAGATCGTCGAGCATGCGGTGGCCGTGATCGGGGCGAAACACGATTTGCTTGTCGGGCGAACGCCGCGCGTTCTCCTTCAAGAGCGCCTTGAGCACCGCGACCATATCGACGTCGCCGTCGAGATGGTCGGACTCGTAGAACGACAGGCCGTCGACCTCGCGCTTGGTGGCGCGCAGATGGGCGAAGGCGATGCGCGGGCCGAAGCGCTCGGCCATCTCGGGCAGATTGTTCTCAGGCCGGACGCCGAGTGAGCCGGTGCACAGGCAGATGCCGTTGGCCTTGGACGGCACCGCATCGAACAGCGCCTGATAGTCGTCCGCTGAGGATGCAATGCGCGGCAAGCCGAACAACGGCCGCGGCGGATCGTCCGGATGCAAGGTCAGCGACACTCCGAGCTGCTCGGCGACCGGCGTCACGCGCGCGAGGAATTCGGCGAGATGCTGGCGCAAGATCTTCGGCGTGATGTCGCGATAGGTCTCCAGTCGATCGCGGAATTGCGGGATCGTCATCGGCTCGGTGGTCGAGCCCGGCAGCGCGCTGGCAATGACCATGACGAGATAGTCGATATCCGCCTGGCTCATCTGCTCGAACAGCTTTTTCGCGCGCGCCTGCTGCGCGGGCGAATATTCCTGCGCGGCGGCCGGACGCTTCAGGATATGCAGCTCGAACGCGGCAAAGCGATCCTGGTCGAAGCGCATGGCGCGGGCGCCGTTCGGCAGCTCCCATTCGAGGTCGGTGCGGCACCAGTCCACGACAGGCATGAAGTTGTAGCAGATGATCTTGATGCCGGAGGCAGCGACCGCCTCCATGCTCCCGATCCACGCCTCGATCGATTTGGTCGCCTTCCCGCCCAAGCGCTTGACGTCGTCGGGGATCGGAATCGATTCCACCACCGACCAGGTCAGCTGCGAGCGACCGGGCTGGCCGTTCTCGATGAAATTCTTGCGCTCCTCGACCGCCTTGCGCGTCCAGGCTTCGCCGATCGGCACCTGATGCAGCGCCGAGACGATGTCGCTCGCTCCGGCCTGCCTGACGTCATCGAGCGAGACGGGATCATCGGGCCCGTACCAGCGCCAACCCTCGAGCATCATGCGCAATCTCCCAAAGCATTTTCGAGCGAAGTGGGTACCGGTTCGCGTGAAGAAAACGCGTCAAAACAAGAGTCAATTCGCGGTCAGCACGACCTTGACGCTCTGCGAGCGGTCGAGCGCCAGTCGCAGCGCGTCCGGCGCGGTCGACAGCGGCCGCTCGGCGGTGACCAGCGACAGCACGTCGACGCTGCCGCTCGAGATCAGCTCCACGGCGGTTGCGAATTCGAAGCCGAAGCGGAACGAGCCGCGCAGGTCGATCTCCTTCGCCATCACCGCATTTGACGGCGTCGGGATCTGGCCGCCCGGGAGATTGCCGATCTGCACCACGACGCCGCCGCGCCTGACGATGCCGATCGCACTGGCAAGGCCCGCAGCCGTACCGGACACCTCGAAGGCGACGTCATAGGGGCGTGCAGCGGCCTGCGCCTTCAGGCCCTCCTCGCCGGCGGAGACATTCTCGACATGCGAGGCACCGAGCTTGGTCGCAAAGGCCAGCGGCGCCGGGGCGATGTCGGCCACGGTGATGTCGGCCATGCCGGCGCGGCGCGCGGCGAGCATGGTCAAGAGCCCGATCGGGCCGGCACCGAAGATGATGCCGCGCCGGCCCTCGATGTTGCCGGCGCGCGCGACGGCGTGCAGGCAGACCGAAAGCGGCTCGGCGAGCGCCGCGGCCTGGTAGGAGACATGGTCCGGGATCTTCACGCACTGCGCGGGGATTGCGTCGAAATAGTTGGCGAAGCCGCCCTGCATGTGCGGTGTCTTCGAGGCTGAGCCCATGAAGTAGATGTTCTCGCACAGGTTCGGCCGGCCCTCGCGGCAGGCCACGCAATGGCCGCACCAGCGCGACGGGTTGACGGCAACGCGGTCACCGACCTTCAGATTGGCAGCAGTGCCTGCGATCTCCACGACCTCGCCAGAGATCTCGTGGCCGAGCACCAGCGGCGACTTCACCACGAAATCGCCGGTGCGGGCGTGGCGGAAATAGTGCATGTCCGATCCGCAGATGCCGCCGGCGCCGAAGCGGATGCGCACCATGCCGTCAGCGAGCTTGTCGAGCGGATGCTCGATCATGCGCAAATCTTCGGGACCGAACAGGGTTGCGGCGAGAGCGGTCGAGGTCATTTGGAGAGTCCCATGTATTTTGGCAGCCAGAGGGTCAGGTCGGGAATGTAGGTGATTGCAATCAGCGCGAGCAGCAGCGGCACCAGCCAGGGCAGGATCGCGACCGTCGTGCGTTCGACCGAGAGCTTGGCGACGCGCGCAAGCACGAACAGCACCATGCCGAGCGGCGGATGCAACAAGCCGATCATCAGGTTCAGCGTCATGATCAGGCCGAAATGAATGGGATCGATGCCGAGCTTGAGCACGATCGGCAGCAGGATCGGCACCAGGATCGTGATCGCCGCCGTGGTGTCGATGAAGCAGCCGACGAACAGGATCAGCACGTTGGCGAGCGCCAGGAACACCCATTTGTTATGGGTGATGCTGAGCATCCAGTCCGAGAGCATCTGGGCGGCCTGCGACACCGTCAGCAGCCAGGCGAAGATCGAGGCGGCGGTGACGATGAACAGCACCGAGGCCGTGGTCTCGATGGTGTCGAAGGTCGCCTTGGCGACGGTCTGGAACGTCATGGTGCGGTAGCGCACGAGGCCAAGGAACAGCGACCAGATCACCGCGGCGACCGCGGCTTCCGTCGGCGTGAACCAGCCGAGCGTCATGCCGCCGATCAGGATCACCGGCGCCATCAGCGCCATCACCGCCGAGAAGTCGAAGTACCAGTCGATCATCAGCAGCGTGCCGAGGCCGATGACCACGGCCACGTTGACCGAAAGCCCGGCCAGCACCATCAGCCAGATCGCCATCGGGAACGCCAGCACGATGACGATCTCGAGGCCGGCCGAGCCGAGCTGCGGCCAGGAGAACAGCGTGTCGCTGCCCCATTTGTTCTTGTGCGCGAAATAGGTGACGGTCGCCATCATGAACAGCGTCAGGACGACGCCGGGAATGACGCCGCCCAGGAACAGCGCACCGATCGAGACGTTCGCCATCATGCCGTAGATCACGAAGGGCAGCGACGGTGGGATGATCGGCCCGAGCGTGGCGGAGGCCGCGGTGACGCCGACCGAGAACTCGGTGGAGTAGCCGTGGTCCTTCATCGCCTTGATCTCGATGGTGCCGAGACCTGCGGCATCCGCGATCGCGGTGCCGGACATGCCGGAGAAGATCCCCGAGCCGATGATGTTGACGTGGCCGAGGCCGCCGCGCATCCACCCCACCAGTGCGACGGCGAATTTGTAGATGCGCCCGGTGACGCCGGCGATGTTCATGAGGTTGCCGGCCAGGATGAAGAACGGCACGGCGAGCAGCGGAAAGCTCTCGACGCCGGCGATCATGCGCTGCGCCAGCGTGACGTCGGGCGTCACGCCGCTGACCAGGATGTAGAGCAGCGACGACGCAGCCATGGCAATCGCCACGGGAACGCCGAGCAGCATCAGGACGAGAAAGCCTCCGAGCAACAGCAGCATGGTCTTATCCTTCCGATCCGTCGTAGGCACCGGGACGTTCGAGGACCGAGTAACCCTGCCGCCAGTTCTGTATTGCCACCTGCACGGAGCGTCCGAACATCAGCACGAAGCCGAGCAGCACGGCGTAATAGACGAAGTTCTTGGGAAAGTTGATCGTGGTCATCTGTTCGTCGCCGATGATCTGGATGTAGACCCAGACCAGCTTGGTGGCGTAGCCGAAGAAGGCGATCCGGATCAGGTCGATCATCGTCGACAACCCACGCCCCGCGGACTGCGGCAGATACCGGTAGAGGAGATCGACCTGGATGTGCCGCGACAGCCGCACGCACGTCGAGGCGCCGATGAAGACCACCCCGATCAGGCAATAGGTCGCGATCTCCTCGGTCCAGGCGTAGCTGTCGTTGAGCACGTAGCGGGTGAAGAACTGGAGGAAGACGGCGAGCGCCATCACCCAGAAGATCGCCAGCGCCACCCAGTCCTCGAACGCGTAAATGCCGAGATCGACCTTCGGCGTCGCCTCCTCCTCGAAAGTGTGGGCGATCTCGTCCGCGGTGATCTGCCGGTGGATTTCGGCGGTGGACATGAGGTTGCTCCTGAAAACCTGAACGTCGTTCCGGGGCTCGCGAAGCGAGAACCCGGAACCTCGAGATTCCGGGTTCGGTGCTCGGACCGTGCTATGCACGGTCCTGCGCGCCGCCCCGGAATGACCGTCACTGCTTATTTCACCGCCTGGATCTTTTCCCAGTCAGCCTTGCGGTAACCGAAGGTCTCGAACGCGACGTTCTTCAGCACGGTGTCGCGGAACTCGTTCTTGTCGACCTCGGTCACGGTCAGGCCCTTCTCCTTAAAGAAGGCGACCAGCTTGGCCTCGTTCTGCTTGATCTCTCCGGTGGCCTTAGCGGCGGCCTCCTGCGCTACGTCGGTGAAGATCTTCTTGTCCTCATCCGAGAGCTTCTTCCACAGCGCGCCGGCGATCACGGTGTTGAGATGATCGACGATGTGGCCGGTCAGCACGATGTGCTTCTGCACCTCGTAGAACTTCTTCGCCTCGATCGTGGTCAGCGGGTTCTCCTGCGCCTCGACGGTGCCGTTCTGGAGCGCGAGATAGACTTCGGCGAAGGCGATCGGCGCGGTGTTGGCGCCGCAGGCGCGCGGCATGGCGAGATAGGCCGGCACGTCGGGCACGCGCATCTTCAGGCCCTTCATGTCGGCGCAGGTCTTGATCGGCTTTTTCGACGAGGGCTGGCGCACGCCGTAATAGGTCACCGCGACGATGTGGTGGCCGCTCTTGTCCTCGTAGCCCTTGGCGAGCTCCTTGAAGATGTCGCTCTTGGTGTAGGCGAGCAGATGATCGGCGTCGCGGAAGGTGTAGGGATAATAGGTCACGCCGATCGGCGCGAAGCTCTTGGCCGCGAAGCTCGAGCCCGAGATGATGATGTCGACCGAGCCGAGCGACAGGCCCTGGTTGATGTCGGCTTCCTTGCCGAGCTGCGAGGCCGGATAGACCTCGATCTCGTAGCGCCCGTTGGTGCGCTTGCCGATCTCCTGCGCGGCCCAGACCGAGGCGGTGTGGAACGGCTCCGAGGTCTCGTAGACATGGGCCCATTTCAACTTGGTCTGTGCCATGCTGACACTGGTCGCCGCCAGCAATGCGGCGGTGGACAGCACCGCGGCAATCGTCATTTTCTTCAACATCGACTTTTCCTCCATCATTCAAGTCTGCTTCTTGTTTCGCCCGCCCGGCACGGATGCGGGCCGCCCAATCTCATCGCCGCTGCGCGCTGCTGCTCGCGGCGGCCCGCTTCTTCTTCGGCGCATGCTTCGGTTTCGACCGTTTCGCCGCCGATCTCACCGAAGTCGATCCCGCCACGGCCTCGGCACCGAAATTCTGCGCGAAGCGCTCCTGAGATCGCACCAGATGAACGCGCATGGCTTTCCGCGCGGCGTCGGGATCATGCGCGGCGATCGCATCACGCACAGCGCGATGCTCGTCGAGCGCGGTGCGCCAGGTGCCCGGGCTCTCGAAATAATGCGCAAGCTGCGCGAAATAGGGATTGAGGCGCTGGTCGAACAGCTCGCCGACCACGCGCACCAGAACGGCATTGCCGAGACTTCCGGCGATCGCGACGTGAAAGGCGCGGTCGTGCACCATCGAAGCTTCGCCGGGATGCTCGACATTCTCCATCGCCACGAGCGAGGCGTCGATGCGGGCGAAATCATCCTGGGTCGCGACGCGCGCGGCCTGTTCGGCGATGGCGCTTTCCAGGAATTCGCGCGCGCGCAACAGCTCGAACGGCCCCTCGATGACGGCGGCAGGGGCCGGCGCGGCGATCGCGGCGGGCTCGATCACATAGATGCCGGAACCGACCCGGATGCGCAGCCGCCCCTCGACCTCGAGCGCGATCAAGGCCTCGCGCACCGTCGGCCTGGACACCTTGAGCTGTTCGGCGAGCTCGCGTTCGGTCGGCAAGCGGCTGCCGACCGCGTACTCGCCGCTGTCGATCAGGCTTCGCAATTGATCGGCGACCTGGCGATAGAGCCGTCTCGCCTCCACAGCTTCCAGCGGCACGCTGGTCCTCCCGAAAGGGTCGCGAGGTCATCGAGACCCGCGGCCCGCCAATTTTGGAAAATTGGTCTTACCAATTGACCGAAGCATTGACCTGATACGGACGCCATGTCAAGCAGCGGCAAACAAAGGGGAGACGTCCATGCGCCAGAGTTCGATGCGCCTTGGCCGCGCCAATCTCGACCGGCTGGCTCCTGCCATCCGCCGTCCGGCCTATGACCGAACGCGCGTCACGCCCGGCATCGTGCATTTGGGCCTGGGAGCTTTTCATCGTGCCCATCAGGCCGTCGTCGTCGACGATTGCCTTGCCACGGGAGCGACGTCCTGGGGCATCGTCGGCGCCAGCCTGCGCAGCCCGGATACGCGCGACGCCCTCGCCCCGCAGGACCATCTCTACACCGTTGCCGTGCGTTCGGCCGAAGGCACCGAGCACCGCGTCATCGGCGCGCTGCTTGACAGCGTCGTCGCGCGCGAAAATCCGGCAGCCCTGATCGAGCGGATGACCGATCCCGCCACCCGCATCGTTTCGCTCACCGTTACCGAGAAGGGCTATTGCCACACGCCGCAGACCGGCGATCTCGACGAGCGCCATCCCGACATCGTGCACGACCTGAACAATTTCGATGCCCCGCGCTCAGCGCCTGGCTTCATCGTCGCTGCGCTGGCGCGGCGGCGGGCGCAGGGTCTTCCGCCCTTCACCGTGCTGTGCTGCGACAATCTCGCTGCCAACGGTCACACCGTGCAGCGGATCGTGACGCAGTTCGCCGCGCTGCGCTCCAGGGATCTCGGCAAGTGGATCGCCGACACGGTCGCTTTCCCCTGCACCATGGTCGATCGCATCGTGCCGGAAACCACGGATGCCGACCGCGATGCGGTGTCATCCGCCCTGGGCCTAGGCGACGCCTGGCCTGTGATGACCGAACCGTTCACGCAATGGGTGATCGAGGATCGCTTCACCGCAGGCCGGCCCGACTTTGCCGCAGCGGGTGTCGAACTCGTCAGCGACGTCAAGCCGTTCGAGCTGATGAAGCTGCGGCTGCTCAATGCCAGCCATTCGGCGCTGGCCTATCTCGGCTATCTCTCCGGCTACGAGACCATCGCCGACACCATGCGGGATCCGCATTTTGCGCGCCTCGCCGCGGAGGTGATGGACGAAGCCGCGGTGACGCTGACGATGCCCGCGGGCACGGACCTCACCGCCTACCGCGCCTCGCTGCTCAAGCGCTTCGCCAACCCGGCGCTGCATCACCGCACCTGGCAGATCGCGATGGACGGCTCGCAAAAGCTGCCGCAGCGGCTGCTCGGCGCGATGCAGGATCGCCTCGCCGGCAAGCTGCCGATCGCAACGCACGCGCTCGCGGTCGCCGGCTGGATGCGCTACGTCACTGGCTGCGACGAGCAGGGCCGCGCCATCGACGTACGCGATCCCCTTGCCGCCGAGTTCGCCGCGCTGGCGCGCGAGGCGGGACCTGTTGCCGAGCGGCTCGCGCCCGCACTGCTCGGGGTCGAGAAGGTGTTCGGCCCACTGGGCGCCGAGCCGCGCCTGCGCGAGGCCGTAACCGCTGCGCTCGGCCAACTCTACCGGGTCGGCGCGCGGCAGGCGGTGGAGACGCACGTCTCGGCCTGACCATAAAACGGGCAATGCTGCACTGCGTCCAAATCGACGCGAATTCGAACGGAAGTCGCGCTTGATTTTTGCCTGTCCTTGCCCCACCCGAGAGCGATGGCAAAAGACAGCAAGGTCATCGCCGCCAACGCGGCCTTCTATGCGGCTTTTTCGGCGGGCGACTTCGCCGGCATGGAACAGATGTGGGCCGATGACGACGGCATTTCCTGCATCCATCCCGGCTGGCCTGCGATCATCGGCCGCGCCACCGTGATCGGAAGCTGGCGCGACATCCTGCAGAACCCGCAGCGGCCGCAGATCGTCTGCGCCGAGCCGCAGGCCATCGTCGACGGCGACAGCGCCCGCGTGCTCTGCATCGAGATCGTCGACGGCACCGCCTTGGCCGCCGCCAACCATTTCCGCCGCGTCGGCCACGACTGGCGCCTGGTGCATCACCAGTCGAGCCCGATCGCGCAGATTGTCGAGCAGGCTGAGGACGATAGAACGAGCCACCGCGTCCACTGACCGCGGCGAACGGATCGGCGCGTCCTACTGTGCATGGGGTTGTTTTTCAGTTTCTTGTCTGGCGCCCCCGAGTTCCGAGAGGTCGTCCAGCACGACCCGTGCCGCGCTGAAATCCTCGTCGCGGAAAAACGTGCTCCGGGTGATCAGGACCGGAATGCCGGCGCGTGAGGCCGCGATCAGCCCGTTTGCGGAATCCTCGATGGCGACGCAGTCCGCCGCGCCCAGCTTCAGCCGCGCCAGGGTTTCGAGATAGACGTCCGGTGCGGGCTTCTTGTGACTGACATCGTCGCCGGCAACGACGGCGTCGAACTGTGCCGCCCAATGCGTCCCCAGCGCCTGCGACAGCAGCTCATCGATATTGCCGTGCGAGGTCGTTGTCGCGATCGCAAGCCGCTGGCCGCGCGCCTTGACCGCGGCAAGCAGCTCGGTCACGCCCGGCCTCAACGGGCAGCTGCCGGTTTTGACCAGCTCGGCATAGCGCGCAGTCTTGATGCGATGAAGCTCGGCAATGTCGGCATTGGACAAGGGCGATCCCATTTCCAGCCTTGCGTGATAGGCGCGCATGCGCTCCTTGCCGCCGGTCACCCGCAGCAGGTCCTTGTAGACGGCGCGGCCCCACTGCCAGTCGAGACCGTGGCAGGCGAAGGCATGGTTGAAGGCCTGCCGATGCAACTCCTCGGTTTCGGCGAGGGTGCCGTCGACGTCGAAAATCAGCGCGGCCGCGCGCCGGATCAGCGCGGTGGCATCCGCCGGCACCGAGGCGAGCGCTTCTGCCTGCATGATCGACGCCTCCTTCCCGATCTGGCTGTGACGAGCGAGCATCCGCTGCCCTGGCGGGCAAGACAAATCGCAATATCTTTTGCCGGACCCAAAAATCTCTTATGACCGAGCAGCGACGCGGACCGGAACTTTCGACCTGCAGGGAGACGCATGCGGCTTTTCATTTTCGGCCTCGGCTATAGCGCTCGGCACTTCGCCCGCAGACACGGCGGCAGCTTCTCGCATGTCGCCGGCACCGTGCGCGATCCCGCACAGCGGAAAGACCTTG
This sequence comes from Bradyrhizobium guangxiense, assembly GCF_004114915.1. Lineage (NCBI taxonomy): Bacteria > Pseudomonadati > Pseudomonadota > Alphaproteobacteria > Hyphomicrobiales > Nitrobacteraceae > Bradyrhizobium > Bradyrhizobium guangxiense. The sequence continues at coordinate 5,375,432 of NZ_CP022219.1, forward strand.
CCGGCGTCGAGGTGCACGCCTTTTCCGGCAGCCGTCCGTCGCGTGAGACGGTCGAGCAGGTTAGCGCCGCGGATGTTCTTCTGGTTTCGATCCCGCCCGGCAGCGCCGGCGACCCCGCAATCGCAGCGTTCGGCGACGTGCTGGCGATGGGCCGCCGCAAGGTGATCTATCTCTCCACCATCGGCGTCTACGGCGATCATGCCGGCGACTGGGTCGACGAGACCACGTCGCCGCAGGCGACACTCGATCGCACCCGCATGCGGATCGCCGCCGAGCAGGCCTGGATGGACATTGCGCGCGGCGATGCCGCGGTCCTGCGGCTTGCCGGCATCTATGGTCCCGGCCGCAACGCGCTGGTGACGCTGCGCGCCGGCACGGCGCGACGCATCATCAAGCCTGGACAGGTCTTCAACCGTATCCACGCCGACGACATCGCCAGCGCGATCATGGCTGCCACTCACCACGAAAATGGCGGCACGTGGAACGTGTGCGACGAGGAGCCGACACCGCCGCAAGACGTGATTTCCTACGCCGCCAAGCTGATGGGCGTTGCCCCGCCGCCCGAAGAGCCGTTCGAGACCGCGGAGATGTCGGCGATGGCGCGCAGCTTCTATGCCAGCAGCGCCCGTGTCTCCAACGCGAAATTGAAGCGCGAGCTCGGCGTCACGCTGGCTCATCCGACCTATCGCCACGGCCTCGACGCGCTGTGGCGCGCCGGCGAAGGACGATAACAGTTCCGACCCTATCAGCGCGTCCCAGACATGCCCTGCGCGCGCTTGACTTCGTTCCTGCGCGGTCGTGATCTAGGCATCACGGGAGCCACTGCATGAGCTTGCCAGGGAGGATGCAATGAACAAGACGATCGCCATGATCGCGGCGGCGGCGGCCGTCATCACGCTCGGTGCAGCACGCGCCGCACCGTTGCCCGAAGCCAGCCCTGACGATGTCGGCTTCTCCAGACAGGGTCTCACCCGTCTCGACGACTTCTTCGCGCGCGAGATCGCCGCCAAGCGCGTGCCCGGCGCGGTCGTCGCCATCGCGCGTGACGGCAAGCTCGTGCACTACAAGGCCTATGGCCTGCTCGACCCGGACAAGGGCACGCCGATGCCGGTCGATGCGATCTTCGCGCTGGCCTCGATGACAAAGCCGATGGCGGCGGTCGCGGGCCTGACGCTGATGGAGAAAGGCCGGCTGCCGCTGCAGGCCAAGCTGTCCAACTACTATCCCGGCTTTGCCGACATGAAGGTCGGCGTGATCGAGGCCAACGGATCGCTCAAGCTGGAACCGCAGGCCTCGCCGATCTTCATCCACGATCTCTACCGGCATACGTCAGGTTTGATGTATGGCGGCCGGCCGGACTCATCGAGCCCGGTCGCGCGGCAATATCCTGACGGCGTCGCGCCCGCGATCGAAGGCGACACCCAGGCCTTCATCGACCGCATCACGAAGCTGCCGCTGGCGCATCAGCCGTCAACCGAGTTCGAATACGGCTTTTCGATCGACGTGCTCGGCGCCGTCGTCGAAAAGGTGAGCGAGCAGAAGCTCGGCGAATATCTCGCCGCCAATGTCTGGCAGCCGCTCGGCATGAAGGACGCAACCTTCCATCCGACCGACGCGCAGCGCCCTCGCCTCGCCCGTCCCTTCGCCAATGACCCGCTGACGGGCAAGCCGCAGGCCATCAAGCTGTTGGACACGCCGACCAAGTTCGACTGCGGCGGCGCCTGCTCGTTCGCAACGATGGGAGACTATCTCCGCTTTGGCCAGATGCTGCTCAACGGCGGCGAGCTCGACGGCCAGCGCATCCTCTCGCCCAAGACCGTGCACCACATGACGAGCAACCATCTCGGCCCCGAGATCAAGAACAACGTGGCGAATGTCGAGCCGCATCGCGGCGGCTTCGGCTTTGGCCTTTCGGTCGCGGTCCGCACCAGCGAGGGCCTGTCGTCGGTCCCGGGCAATCCCGGCGAGTTCACCTGGAACGGCGCCTACGGAACCCAGCTCTTCTGCGACCCCAAGGAGCGTCTCGTCGTCGTGGTGGGAACGGCGGCGCCGGGCGAGCTCAGGAAGTATTATCGCGAGCAGGTTCAGGACATCGTCTATGGCGCGATGGTGAAGTGAGATCGCTACGCATCGAAAGAGAAAGGGCGGCCGATCTGGCCGCCCCCTTTTGATGTCCGGCGTCAGCTCAGGACGCCGTACTTCTTGAACCAGGCCTCTGCCTGCTTCCAGCCATCTTCTGCGGCGTCCTTGCGATAGCTGCCGCGGTAATCGGCGTGGAAGCCGTGCGGCGCCTCGGGATAGATCTTGAATTCAGCCGTCTTCTTGTTCTCGGCCAGCGCGGCCTTCATCTGCTCGACCTGCGCGACGGGAATGCCGGTGTCGGCACCGCCATAGAGGCCGAGCACCGGCGCCTTCATCTCGGGCGCGAGCTGCATCGGGCTCTTCGGCCACAGCGGATTGGCGGGATCGACCACCGTGCCGTAGAAGGCAACGCCGGCCTTGAGCGCGCCGCTGTGGGCGGCGTATTCCCAGACCGTGCGGCCGCCCCGGCAGAAACCGATGATGCCGAGCTTGGCGATATCGCCGCCCTGCGATCCCGCCCACGCCACGGTCGCGTCGAGATCGGACAGCAGCTCGGCATCCGGCTTGGCATTGACGATCGGCAGGAGGTCCTTGATCTCGGTAACCTTGGTGAGGTCGACGCCCTTGCGGAAATAATAGTCGGGCGCGATGGCGAACGCGCCGAGCTTGGCAAGCCGCCGCGTCACGTCCTTGATGTATTCGTGCAGACCGAAAATCTCCATGGCCACGATGATGACCGGCGCCTTGGTGTTGCCGGCAGGACGGGCGAAATAGACCGGCATCTCTTCGGAGCCGACCTTGATCTTGGCATCGCCGGTCTGCAGACCATTGGCGTCGGTGGTGATTGCCTCGGCGCGCACCGGCCCGGCCGCAAGCGTGTAGCCGGCCGCCACGGCCGCAGTGGCGCTCATGAATCCACGGCGCGAGACCGGGGCGACTTTCGTCAGGCCGACGACGTCGGAGGTCATGGTGGTTTCGAAGCTCATCGGTCTATCCCTTCCTGCTGCCTATGCTGGTGTCCCCCGGGGCGCCGCATTCGCCAATAGTTGCCGGCGAAACGCAAATCACCAGCCTGCGATCACGCGCAATTCAGGCCGGCCTTGCCGTTGCTTCAGCGCGACAGCCTCCGGCACCAGCTCATTGCGACAAGGCGTCGCCAATTTGGATGGCGAAGAAAGCCGGCGGCGATGACGTTGAAGAGCTCGAGCATGCTGCCGGTTCGTGACTGCCAATGCTGCAGGCCTGCGTCAGCGGCGCTGTCAGCTGGAGTTCCGGCGACGTGCCGACTTTGCGTGGATTCGCTTGCGTGCAGTACTTAACCGTCTAGCCGCATTGCATCGCAACATCCATTAACCGAAAAAGAGGGTTCTCTCCCGGCGGGCCATACCGCCTGGCGCCGCGACGGACGCGCGTGTTCGCGCATTCCACGCGCTCAGCCGCAACAAATGGACAGCGCAACGGCCACGATGACACATCATGTTGCCCCAGCATGCGGGCACGCCCTCAATCACGCGCGCGGAAGGCATCATTTGATTGAAATTTTCGAAGGACTCGAGCCGTCCGGTTTACTCGAACTTTCTTTGTGACGCCCTAGTTCCACGACCGGAAGTTCCATCTCCGGCGACGGAGAGGCCCCCAGAACTTCATTCTCGTCCACTCAGACTGCGCTGCCCAAGGCTCAATTGAATAAAGCTTTATCCGACCTGGAACTGAAATGAATTTGGCTCGCGAATCGATTGAACTGTTGGAGCAGGTCGCGCGGATCCTGTGGTTCGAAGGCACCAAGCACGGCTTGCGCGACCGCGAGTGGATGGCGCTGCGATTCCTCTCCCGGGCCAACCGCTTTTCCCGAACGCCTTCGGCGCTCGCGAGCTATGTCGGCACCACGCGCGGCACCGCCTCGTTCATCATCGGAGAACTCGAGCGGCTCGGCTATCTCGAGCGGAAACGCTCGGCCACGGACAAGCGCTCGGTCATGCTAAGCGTGACGCAGCAGGGCAAGAAGTTCCTGGTACGCGACCCCGTCAACGTTCTCGTCGAGGCGATTGCCGTGCTCGACGACGAGGTCAAGATCCGCTTCCGCGACACGTTCCGGCACGTGCTGGATCAGTCGGACGCAGCCGAGCAGCGGCACCACACCGACGTCTGCAAGCGATGCATTTTCCTGCGGGAGGATCGCACCGCCACCGACAACAAGACGACGGTCGAATTCAGCTGCCGCCTGTTTCGCGCGCCGATCGCGGAGGCGGAGGTCGATCTGCTATGCACCAGCTTCGAGCATCACCGCCAGTAGAAAGCGGCCATCGATCAGGGCGTCGCCTTGCGTGACGAATAGACGACGCCGCCGCTTGTCTCTACCACCAGACGCCCGTTCTCGTTCCTGATCTCCTCGATGCGGCCGAGACCTGGCACCTGCTGTCCCAGCACGGCCTCGATGACGCCGTTAGGGCTCTGCAGGATCGCAATGCCTTCATAGGCCTGGCGGACCGACCAACCCTTGATCGCCTTCCGCGGCGCCGACGCGCGCTCGGACGGCGACACCGAGCCCGTGAACTCGGGCGCAGCGACCGAGGCTATCATCGGCCCTTGCTGCGAGGGGAGCTGCGATTGCACCGCGGCCGGCGCCGGTGCCGGCGTCTGGACCTGCGCCTGGGCGAGCTTGTCGAGCTTCGCCGTCGACGACGAGCTCACTCGCTCGATACGGTCCAAATTCTCGGCGAACCGGCCGAAGCGGTCGTTGGTCGCCTTGCTCGACTGATCGACTGCAGTGCGCAGGCCGTCGAGGTTTTCGGACACGCCCGACACCTGCTTGCGCAGCTGTGCGACGGTCTCGCGCAGAATCCTGATCTCCGTATTGGCCGCAACGTTGTTCTGCGCGGGCTGCGTGGTGAGATAGGCGATCACGCCGGTGCAGGCGCAGACGACGAGCATGGCGGCGACCGCCAATGTCGCGAGCGGCACAACCCAGGTCGGACGGGGCGGCGGCGGCTTGGCCACGATCACGGCCGGCTTGATCACGGTCGGCGCAGGCTTGGTTATCGCCATCTTGTCGAGACGTGCCTTGGCGCGAATGCGTTTGAGCCCCTCGAGCGCCTCCTTCGCGAGAGCTTCGTCGCTTGCCGCGGCCGACACTCGCTTTGCGCCCGCAGCAGGCTTGGTCGCGCGCGCCGTATTGTCCATGATATCGCGCGGCTCGGGAGCAGGCTTCGCCGTCGCGGAAACATCAGCGGCCGCGCTGGGACGAGCTTGTCCATCGGACAACATGTAAAGATGCTCCGTTCGATTCGATCTGTCGAACCGTGACGTTATTTGTCGAAGCTTGCCTGAAACGTTCGCATCGAGAGATCTTCATCATGCGCGATGCGACGACGGATGGTTCGAACGCGCCATGGACGTGGCGAGAGTGCGACTCGAAAGACACACACTCGCCAAGATTTCGCCAAGCTAAGTCATACTGCGATACGTGAGTCGAATTGTCGCATGCGGAAAAGCGCGTGCGAGAGTCAATCCGGGGTTGAAAACTCCTCCACGTACCTGACGCGCAGAACTACCTGAAATAGCTGTAGTTGTACGGGGATACGGAACCTTAGAACCGTCACGGTGCAGAACTAGTTTGGCTTTCAAATCAACTGATGCGTTTGAATATATCAAGAAACAACCCGAAACAAACCAACAGCATCAAGCACAAATAGCAACCGCTTTGTTACGCACGCTTGATCGGAAATCGGCAATTGTTACGGTCCTACTCAAGTGATTCTCGCCAGTTGGCGAGGAGATCGACACAGTTTCAGTGGCGTTCGGACGCGATGAGCAACTTGGCGCAACTGTTCTAGGTCGTTTCTCAATCCGCTCCGCGAGGTGATCCGTAACACACCCGCCGGGATTCACACAGTAAGCGTTCAGTATCGAGTCGAAGTTCCAGGCCTGCGAAATGCGGGCGCTGAATGCGTAGGGCTGCCCGCGAATATCGAAACCATAACAACGGTTCGCGGGAAGGAATGTCGTCAAACAGCATAGTTGCCGAGTCGGAGCATCACATCAACCAACCGGCCGCAACCAGTGCGAAACAGGGGCGAAAGACTGATGTATATTATCGTTGATGATCGCGAGAGCGTCGCGAACAGCTACGTCGGAGGGCTCGTTCGCGAAGGCGTGTCGTCGATCGGATTCTCCTCCAGGGAATTCTGGGACTGGCTGCAATCCGCTAGCGAGTCGGATCTGGCAGCGGTCGACGCCTTCCTTCTCGGGGATTGCGATGCCCGCGGAAGCCTGCCGCGGGCCATGCGCAAGCGCTCCTCGGCTCCCATCATCGCCATGAGCGGCCAGAAGATGCTCAAGAACACGCTTGAGCTGTTCGAATCGGGCGTCGACGACGTCGTGCACGTGCCGATACACCTTCGCGAGATCCTCGCCCGAACGGCCGCAATCGCGCGTCGCCGGGTGGGCGAGCTGCCAAGGCCTTGCGAGAGCAGAATCCAGGTCTTCTTCAACGGCCGTGATCCCGAGATCGCGGGCCACGCCCTCACGCTGCCCCGTCGCGAACTGCGCATCCTCGAATATATGGTCAGCAACCACGGCAAGTGGGTGACTAAGACGCAGATCTTCAACGCGGTCTACGGCATCTTCGAGTCCACCTTCGACGAAAGCGTGATTGAGAGTCACGTCAGCAAGCTGCGCAAGAAGCTCCGCGACCGCCTCGGCTTCGACGCGATCGTGGCCCGGCGTTACGTCGGATACCGCCTCGACATCCCGGCCGGCGAGGCTCTCGACGAGCCGATGCAGGAACTCGACGAGGTCGGCATCCTCCTGAACAGGGCGCGTGCCGTCCCGGCAGCGTACCCGGTCGGAAACTGACACGGCCAAAGCCTGGCACGAACAGACAACGGCCTCCGCGAAACAGCTTCGCGGAGGCCGTTGCACGTTTGACGGCAAGCTGAGCGTACGCCCCGTCCTTCGAGACGGCGCTGACGCGCCCCTCAGGATGAGGCTATCGTCCTCAGTGCCTACGGAAACGAGTACCGCGCATTCCGTCCTCATCCTGAGGAGGAGCGGCGTAGGCGTCTCGAAGGATGGCCGCAGAAAAGAGCTACGGCTTCTGCTGGAATTCTTCCTTGGAGACGTAGTTGAAATCCTCGACCAGGACGTCCTGGACGATTTCAGCCTGCATCCGCTCGTTGACGCGCTGCTTGATGGCCGTGGTCAGGATGGCGAGGTCGTAGCGGGCGAGCTTCCTGAAGTCGAGACGGTCGTCGGCATAGATCCTGCGGAAGGCCTCGTCGACAACGAACGGCTCCGGCGGAACGTTGAGCTGGTGCATGGTCCGCGCCTCCACGGTATAGACGAAGCGCGCGACGATATAGCCCTGAACGTTGCCGTTCTCGACCATGGGCACGCTCAGTGCCCGCGTCTTCTGGTATTGCAACCCCTCGAGAAATTCGTCCTTCGCCGGCAGAAGGCTGCCGTTTTCCTTCCAATAGGCCACGGCATAGCTCGTGCCCGCCGTGAGGATGCAGACCCAGAGCCCGGCCAACACCAGTCTGATCATTTGCCGTCCTGCGCTGCGCGACCGGTATAGGTGCCGTCCGACTCGGCCTCCTTGATCGCCTTGACGATGATGCCGGCGACCTCGCGCACCGCGTCATAGTGCATTTCGAGGATCGAGCGGTTGCGCTCGAGCTTTTCGCGCAGCCGTTGAATCTGCTCGGTGACCTCGGCTTCGCCGCCGAGATGCATTCGCCCCCGCATCAGGCGGACAAATTCGAGCATGCTCCGGCTCTTGCGCGCGCTGAAGTCGTCGAAGTCGATCTTCTTGCCCGTGGACAGCGCGACAGTCTCCTCCTCGACGATGCTCTCGAGCCGGCGGATTGCCGCCAACAGGCCGCGCACTTCGTCCGCTCTCACCGCATCGGCGCCATCGACCGCGGCCTCGCTGCCCACGATCGGCAGCAACGCGGGCAGCAGTGCATCGTCCGCTGCCGCCTCCGTCGTCATCACCTCGGTGTCCGCGACCGGCTGTTCGATCACCATGGCCGCCGTGCCTTCTTGTGCCTGCATAGGAAATTCACCCCTCAACGTCTGTCACCCATTCGCCGATCGTCATCCGGCCTTGCCCGCGCTGTCCCGTTGTTCCGGATGCGCGGCGGCGAGCCGCTCGGCGATGCCGATGCCCTTGCCCTTTGCGAGCTGATTGCCGAGCTGCTCCGCCAGCATCGACTTCCAGACGCCGCCGGCCGTGCCCTTGCCGAAGACTTCCTCGGAATCCTTCGGCAACATCGTCTCGACGAAGGTCTGGAGGATGAAGGCTTCGAACTTCCGGTACACTTCGCCGGATCCCGGCGCCTTGATCACCCGTACCGGCGCGCCGTTCACCGCATCCGATCGCGCCTCGGCCACCGTCGTCGCGGATTGCTCGGCGGCCGCCGCGGCCTTGCCGACCTCCGCGTCCATCGTGGCGGCGAAATCGGCATCAGAGGATTTCAGCGCATCGAGCTTCGCGGTGGCCGCGTGCTGCGTCACGGGATCGGCCGCTTCGAGCACGTCGAGAACGAGGTCGGGTGTCGCTGTCACGATCATGTCTTGTTCCGGTTGGCTGGCCGTGGCGTCCAGGCGCGCACGGCTGGGCTTTGTCCCGTCATCTCCTCGAGGACCCGCTTCTCCGCGTCGCGAAGCTTGTCCGCCAGCGCCGCCTTCGCGATTTCCTCGAGCTGCTTCACGCGGCGGTTCTCCGCGCGAACCTGATCGAGCTGCTGCGCCGCCTGCGCTTGAACCGCGCGCGCACCGACGCTCGTTCTGTTCAGGCGCCGCGCGATCGATTCGCTTGACGAGCCCGTCGGCGGCTTGCCGTCGTTCAAGGCTCCCACCAGCCATTCCTGCTCGTCCTGCAGGCTTCGCTGCTGCTGCCGCAGCTGCGCGAGCTGCCATTCGGACAGCCGGAGCTGGAGCTTCACGAGCGAAACCATCCGGCCGAGCTTGTCCGCGCGCGAGGTCACCACCGGTCACTCCGCCAGCCAGGACGAAACGCCGAGCATGAATTGCGTCAGCAGTTCGTCGCTGGTCAGGTAGAGCAGCAGGAAGCCGCCGAACAGCACGAAGGGCACCGAGATGAAATAGACCGGAATCGCCGGCGTCAGCTTGTTGATCAGGCCGACCGCCAGGTTGACGATCACCGAATAGACGATGAAGGGGCTGGTGATCCGCAGCGTCAGCACGAAGGCCTCGGACAGGCGGCCGACAAGCTGGTCGAGCGCCATGCTGCCGCCGATCCTGTTGCCGGGCTGCCAGACGTCGTAGGAGTTCATCAGTCCGCGCAGCACCTGCCAATGCTGGTCGGTCATGAAGAACAGCGTAGTGACGGCCGCCATGATCAGCGGCACCAGCGCCGGCGCCGGATCGGTGTCGCCGACCGGCGTCCCCGGGATGTTGCTCAGGCCGATCGCGCTCGCCATCACGGTCGCCATGGTCTGCAGCGCGAGAAAGAACACCCGCCCACCGAGCCCGATGACGCTGCCGACCAGGAGCTCGGAGCAGATCAGCAGCGCCAGCGTCAGCGGAGCTGCGTTGTCCGTGAGAGGCTTCAGGACCGCGATCAGGATCGGCGCCAGCGCAAAGGTCGTGACCAGCGCCACGAACAGGCGGACCTGGGCTGGAACGTTGACGCTGGAATAGCCCGGCACCAGCATCAGGCAGGCGCCGATGCGGCAGAACACGATGAACGTCACCAGCACGCTGTCGGCGAGGCCGCTGATCACGATATGGCTCCGAGTGCCCGGATCTCCGCGCTGCGCGCGACCTCGACATGCGACAGCACCGGCAATGTCGGGAACACCCGCTCCAGGATCATCCGGACATAGGGACGCGCTTCGGGCGTCACCGCCAGTACCACGCTGGTGCCGCTCTCGGTGAACTTGCGGATTGCGGCGCTGGCTTCGGTCGCGAACTGCTCGATCAAGCGCGGATCGGCGTCGAACTCGACGACATCGCCCTTGGCGTCGCGCTTCAAGCTCTGATGGAATGCGAGGTCCCAGCGATTGCCGAGACGGACGACGTTGAGCACGCCGTTGTCGGAGAGGTCGCCGCAGATCTGCTGGGCCAGCCGCGTCCGCACGTGCTCGGCGACCTGCTCGGAGCGCCGCACATGGGGCGCAATCTCGGCGATCGCCTCTAGGATGAGGTGCAGGTTGCGAATGGAGACCCGCTCGGCCAGCAAGATCTTCAGGATCGCCAGCAAGCCCGAATAGGAGATCTGCGACGGACAGAGATCTTCGACCAGGCGCTTGTACTCGGGATCGAGCCGGTCGAGCAGCGCCCGCATGTCCTTGTAGGACAGGAGCTGGGCGAGGTTCGCCCTGATCACCTCGCTCAGATGCGTGAGCAGCACCGACAGATTGTCGACCGGCTTGCAACCCTGCCGCTTGACCTCGTCCGTGAACGCCTCGGTCACCCACAGCGCCTTCATGCCGAAGGCGGGCTCGATCACTTCGTCGCCGGGCACGTCAGGCTTGCCGTCCTTGTCGACCAGCACGAGCACCTCGCCGAGCCTGAGCTCGCCGTGGGCGACGCGGGTGTCGTGGATCCGGATCTGATATCCCTTGGGGTCGATCGACAGATTATCGGTGAGCTTGATCTCCGGGATGACGAAGCCGTACTGCTTGGCGAACTTCTTGCGGATCTTGGCCACGCGGTGCGCAAGCTCGGTGCGCGAGCCCAGCAGATGGACCGAAAGGTGGCCGCCGAGCGCCAGCTCGATCTCGGCCGTCTTGAGAGATTCCTTGACGGATTCCTTGGCGTCCGCCTGGGCGCGCTCGTCGGCTTTCAGGGCCGCCTCTTTGCGCTCCCGCGCCGCCTGCCGCTTCGGCAACGTGTAGCCGACGAAGGCCATGACGCCGCCGAGCAGAACGAAGGGCGCCATCGGCAGGCCCGGCATCAGGGCGAGCACGAACATCATCAGCGCGGCGGCCGACACCGCGCGCGGATAGCCGCCGAGCTGCCGCAGCACCGCCTGCTCCGCCGAGCCCCTGGTGCCGCCCTTGGAGACCAGCAGGCCTGCCGACAGCGACACGATCAGCGCCGGCATCTGCGACACCAGACCGTCGCCGACGGAGAGCTTGGTATAGACGTCCGCGGCGCGCGTCAGGGTCAGCCCGTGATGGGTGACGCCGATGACGATGCCGCCGAAAATGTTGATCGCGGTGATGATGAGGCCGGCAATGGCGTCGCCGCGGACGAATTTCGAGGCACCGTCCATGGCGCCGAAGAACGCGCTCTCCTCTTCGAGCTCGCGGCGGCGGCGCTGGGCTTCCTTGTCGTCGATCAGGCCGGCGGACAGGTCCGCGTCGATCGCCATCTGTTTGCCGGGGATGGCGTCCAGGGTGAAGCGGGCGCCGACTTCGGCGATACGTGTCGCACCCTTGGTGATCACGACGAAGTTCACCGTGACCAGGATCGCGAAGATGATCAGGCCGATGACGAAGTCGCCGCCCATGACGAACTTGGAGAAGCCGGCAACGACGTAGCCGGCGGCCTGTTCGCCCTCCCCGCCCCGCGACAGAATCAGGCGCGTCGTGGCGATGTTCAGCGCGAGGCGCAGGATCGTCGCGATCAGCAGCACGGTCGGGAAGGCGGAGAAATCGAGCGGCCGCTGGATCCACAGCGCAACCATCAGGATCAGCGCCGACAGCGCGATCGAGAACGCAAGGCCGAGGTCGATCAGGATCGGGGGAATCGGCAGGAACAGGATCGTGAGCATGGTCACGATGCCGCCCGCGAAAAAGGCGTCGGCCCCGAGGCGGCGCGGATTGGGCAGGCTAGCAGCTAACGTATCGGCCATGGGTCACCGGCAGAGGGGTCCGCCCTGCAATCTGCCGCGCAAAGCTTACGCGAGGGTGGTGGCCTCGGCGATCAGAAGCCGTGCTCGATCCGCGCATAAACCATCTCGGTGAAGGTCGAGAGATGCGCGCCGATGAAGGAGCCGGAGACGGCGACGACCAGCAGGATGACGATGATCTTCGGAACGAAGGTCAGTGTCACCTCCTGGATCTGGGTCAACGCCTGGATCAGCGCGATCACGGTGCCGACCAGCATCGCGGCGCCGACTGCAGGCCCTGAGGCGACGATGATGGTCCAGATCGCCGCCTGGACGATGTCGAGGGCGTCCCGTTCGTTCATGACTGACTGATCGTGAGCCCGGGCCCGACCGCGACCTTGGTGCCGTCCTGGAGGGTGGCGATGGAGCCGTCGCTGTTGATCGCGACCGAGACGACCTTTCCGCTGAAGCTGGCGCCGGTGGAGTCGGTGAAGCTGACAGTCTTCCCGATCAGGCTGTTGGCCTGGGACAAGGACTGCGACGACAGCAGCGCGTCCAGCTTCGAATTGGTCTGCATCGCCTGCTCGACCGTCGAGAGCTGGGCGAACTGGCTCATATATTGCGAGGTGTCCATCGGATTGGTCGGATCCTGGTTCTTCATCTCGGCGACGAGGAGCTGAAGAAAGGTATTGTAGTCGACGCTGTTGCTTGACGTCGTCGTGGTGGAGCCGGTCGTGTTGGACGACTTGCTCGTGCTGTCGGTCGCGCTGTTGACGTTCATGTGTCTCTCCGCTGTCAGGCAGCCTCGACGGGGGAAATGGTGGCCGCGCCGGCCAGAATGGCCTGCTCCACCGGGAACAGGGCCCGGATCCGCTTGAGCGCCTCGAAGTAACGCGTCGCCTGGACCAGCTCGTCGATCGCGCCAAGCCCGTCCAGCATCTCGCGGTTTTCGCACACGGCACACAGGGCCGCGTGATGCTGGGCGTAAAGCGCCGCGGCGTCCCGGATGTCGGTCGGGTTCATTAGCATGAGCTGGACGATGAAGTAGAGCTGCCGCAGCGCCGTAGTGGCGTCGGACGCCTGCATGACCTGCCCTTCGAGCAGGAACATCACGTCGTTGACGAGCTCGACGGAGACCTTTCGGTCCACGCGCAGCACCGCGCCGTTGATGTAGATTCGTTCGCCCGCCCGCAAGGAGACTTTCATCAAAGCGCGTCTCGGATCAGGCGGTTGATTTCGATGAGCTGCATCACGTCGTTCGATCTCTCCTCGCGAAGGCGATCGGCTTCCTTGACGACCCACAGGCCGATCGAGATGATGTCGGCGCGCAGCTTGTCCGGCAGCCCGTTTTCCGGGTGCGAGAGATCCTCGATGAAGATCGTCCATAGCCGCCGCACGTAGAGCAGGCTCTCGACCAGATCCTCGAGGCTGAAGCGCCCCTTCTGGAGCCGCTCGAGCCGGTCGATGCCGAGGCTGAGCCCCTGCCGCTCGCGGCCTCGCGCCTCGTAGCCGCTCTCGTCGACGACCGCTTCATAGGCTTCAAACGTCATCAGAACCACTCTGCGCAGGAGAACGAATAACAGGACAAAGGTCGCGAGCCCCGACTTCAGAGATAGTTGATGAGGCTGATCTGCTGGAGCTGCGAGGTCAGCGCCAGCGCCGTCTTGATCTGGGTCTGCAAGGTGTTGACCCGGACCGAGGCCTCGGTCGGGTCGACCGCCTCCATCTGGACGATCTGGTTGTTGAGGATGTCCTTCTGGATCTTCAGCTTTTCGGATGCGCCGGTGACCCGTTGCTGGATCGAGCCGACGGTGCCACCGAGCACGGCAAGATCGTTGATCGCGCCGCTGACAAGACCGATGGCCTTGTCGACGACGACCTGGAACGTGTCCTTGCTCAGGCCAGTGTTTCCGAGGTCGGTGAGCATGGTGTAGGCCTCGGCGAGCTTGCGGAAGCCGGGCTGGTTGGCGCTGACCGAGCTGTCGACGACCTCGGTCGTGGAGATGCGGCTCGACAGCGTCTGGTCCGTGGCCGCCGACCAGTTGGTGTTCCAGGCCGGGCTCGCGAACTCGGGGTCGAGAACATTGTCGAGGAAGTTCTGCATCTGCGCCGGCGTGATCGTGCTCACGCCCGCAGCGGATTGCGAGAAGCCGAACGTCGCCAGGAAGTCCGCATCGACCTGGTTCTTGCTGGCCGAGCCGGCCGCGTAGTTCGTGACCGGCACGGTCTGCGTATTGATGCCGCCGAACAGGTACGAGCCGTTGTAGGAGACGTTGAGCGCGCCGATGAGGTCCTGAAGATTCGCGGACGCGCTCGGCAGGATGATCTTCGCGCCGCTGTCGGCGTCGCGGGCCGCGATCAGGTTCTTGAGGAATTCCGAGGCGGTCGTGCCGAGCTGCGTGATCCGGTTCTGCGTCACGTCGAGCCGCCCCGAAACCAGCTCGTTGGTGTCGACGAGCTGGTCGGCGAAGTCGAAATCGGCCCGCAGCGCCACGTCGCGGCCCGTTCCCGTGCCGAGCTCGAGCCCGACGTCGGCGAACCGGCCGGTGGTCGCCTCCTTCGAGGCCTTGGTCAGCGCACTCTGGTTGTTCGTGATCGACGACCTCAAGGACGACGACAGCATCAGGGTCGAGATGTAGTTGGCGCTCATCATGACTTAATTCCCCACGGCAGCCAGAAGGCTCTGCAACATCTCGTCGACGGTGGAAATGATCTTCGACGACGCCGAATAGGTGCGCTCGACCTGGAGCATCAGCGACATCTCGTCGTCCATGTTGACGCCAGCGACGTTGGACAGCGCAGCGGTGCTGCGGTCGAGCAGCGTGTTCTGATACTGAACGTTGTCGTCGGCGGTCTTGCGATGGCTTTCGATCCAGCTCGCCGAGGACGAGGCGAACTCCATCACGCTGCCGCTCGGCTTGCCCTGAGCGGTGACGTCGAACGGCTGCGGCGCGGCCATGTTGTCGATGAGCTGATGGAGCCGCGTCGAGAAGCCGGCATTGCCGGTCGTGTTGTAATTGTAGGCGGGGTTGCCGCTGATCGCACCGTCGCGCAGGAGATTGGGGTTGCCGCCCGCCGCCGGATCGACCGATGCGGCAACCGCGATCGTGCCGGCGAGGCCCACCGAGATCGTGGCGCTCGCGGGCATTGCCGGCGCGCCGGGATAAGTGAAGAGACCAGGCCTGTCTGCCAGCGTCGGGACGGCGGACTGGTCGCTCTCCTTGAAGGCCTCGATCAGGCCGCGGGCGATTTCGTCGAGCTGACTCTGATACGTCACCGTGTCCCGGTCGCGCAGCTGGGCGAGGCCGGCGAGCTTGCCGGATTTCAGCGGCATGACGGAATTGGCACCGGTCACGGGCACGCCGTCGATGAAGACGGCATTGCCGGTGGTGCCGGCGGTGTAGGCGTTGGTCGGCGCAAAGCTCACGGCCCGCGCCGTCTTGTCGAACAGCACGACGCCGCTGTCGGCATAGAGCGCCGCATCCCCGTTGGGACGGAGCGACATGGTGACGCCGAGCTCCTGCGACAGCTTCGAGACGATGTTGTCGCGCTGGTCGAGATAGTCGGTGACATCGTCGCCGGTGATCGTGCCCTTCACGATCGCGGTGTTGACGGTCTGGAACTGGGTGAGGAGCTGGTTGATGTTGGCGACCGACGCCGCCATGTCGGCGTCCGCCTGCTCGCGGACCGACTGCACGGTCTTGGTGGCCTGGTTGAGCGCGGTCACCATGTCCTTGGCGGAGGTCACGGCGGCCTGCGCCAGGGTCGCATTGTCCGTGGAATTGGCAAATTGCTGCAGCGCCTGCTTCAGCTTGTTGAGCTGCGCGGTGGGCGACTGTTCGAGCTCGGGATCGTCTACCGTCGCGGCAGCGATCTTCTGCAGACCGTCATAGATCACGCTCTGCTTGGCGGACGACGACGTCGCGATCAGCACGTTGCTGTAGAGGCCGGAGCTCGCCGCGCGCTGGATCGCCGCGACGTAGACGCCGGTGCCGGGCAGATTGTCCAGCATGGTGAGCTTGCGCGAATAGCCGGGGGCGCTGGCCCCGGCGATGTTGCGCGAGATCGTCGCCGACTGGATGCCCGACGCCATGAGCGAAGAGCGGGCGGAGTTGAGGGCGGCGGTAATCGACATGGCGTGCTCTTGCCCGAAACGAGCGCCGAATGGTTCAGCGCTTCAGGTTGACGACGACGTCCAGCAGGTCGGAGCCGGTCTGGAACGATTTCGAGTTCGCGGTGAAGCCGCGCTGGGCCTCGATCATGCCGGTGAGCTCGTCCGCGAGGTCGACGTTGGAGTCCTCCAGGGCGCTGGACTGGACCGTGCCGAGCCCACCGGTGCCGGCATTTCCGACCTGCGCATTGCCGGAGTTCATGTTGGTCGAATAGACGTTGCCGGGCTCGGGCGTCAGATTGTCGGGGCTCGCGACGTCGGCGAGCATGATGGTGTAGAGCGCCAGCTGCTGCCCGTTCTTGAGGATCGCCGTCACGTGACCGGCATCATCGATATCAACCTTGTCGATGGCCGCGGGAACGCTACCATTGACGGTCGCCTTGAAGCTGAAGTCGGTGCCGACCTGAGTCATGTTCGACAGATCCAGAGTCATCGCTGCGCCTCCGGGAACGGTGAAGGCAAGACCAGTCGGGCTTGCGGCGGCGAGCGCGCCCTTTCCGGCCGCCGTGGTGTCGAAGGTGAAAGTCGTAGCGGCACCGAGCGAGGTTGCCGTCGCGGAGTCGTAGACCTGAATCTGCCAGGTATCCGAACCGGCAGCCGTCGCCGTGTGGGACATATAGACGTCGAGCGTAACGGCCTGGCCGATATTGTTGTAGGCCACGATCGAGCTCTTCGATGAATATGACGCGGGGCCGGGCGGGCCAGCAATGACCGCCGCTTTCGGATCCAGATTGCCGGTCGTGAGCGTCCCCGCCGTCGACGGCACGGGCACCTGCGAAACCTGGGCAACGTTGACGATCTGCATGCCGGACAAGCTGTTCTGCGAGAAGTTGGTCACGAGACCAGGCTGGCCCAGAAGATAGAAGCCGGCCGCGTTGACCAGGTTGCCTTGGCTGTCAGGCACGAAGGAGCCGGCGCGGGTCAGATATTGCTGCGTGTTGTTGGCGTTCGACACCACGAAGAAGCCATTGCCCTGGACGCGGAGGTCCGTGGTCGACGTGGTGTACTGCGTATTGCCCCCGTCGCTGATTGCATAGCGAATCTTGGTCTCGACCGCGCCGGAATCGTAGTTGCCGGAGCCGCTCTTCAGGATCAGCGAGGAGAATTCGGTGGAAGCCCGCTTGTAGCCAGTCGTGTTGACGTTGGCGATATTGTCCGAGACCGTCGACAGCTTGTTGGACTGCGCGTTCATTCCGGAAACGCCGGTGCGCATAACACCATACAGGCTCATGAAGTGGGCTCCTTTGGTAGGTTGCAGCTACAATGCGGGTTCTTGCTTGCGCGGGGCTGATGATTGGGAGCGATGCACAACTTGTCGTCGTGCCGTCGGTTGTCGTCTCAGCTCGTCACGTCAGGTTGCTTTCGGCTGACAGAACGAGCGCGCCTTGTCCGTCCAGGCGCCGAAGCCGCTCGAGACGAGGTGCGCGACGATGTGACAGACGTAGCGCTTCTGCGCCGGCTGATTGTTGGGACCGGCATTGTAACGCGCAACGGCCATGGTCCAGCTGCCTTCGCGCTGCTTCAGCTCTTTCAGGAACCGCGCGGCATAGTCGACGTTCCTGGCGGGGTCGAACATTGTCCGCACCGAAGCGAACTTGTCGCCGTGATAGTAATGGTTGATCTGCATGCAGCCGAGATCGATCAGCTTGAGCCCTTTGCCTCGCATCGCCTCGAAATTCGCCATGGCATCGTTGATGTCCTTGGCGAACACGGTCTGGCCGTCTGCCCCGAGCGCGAACGGATGCAGCGCGCCGCGCCGTCCGGTCTCGGTGAGGCCGACTGCATAGAGAATGCCGAGCGGAATCCCGTGCTGCTGCGCCGCGCGCGCCATCTCGCGCTCGCAGGGGCGCGCATTGTCGGTCGCCGCTGCCGCGGCGCCGGCGCTACAGATAAACAGGGCCGCGGCGATTCTGCTGGCCAACGTCCTGGTCATGACGCGTCTCCTGATTGGACTGGCGTTCCTGCCGGGCCTGTCTCGCGCTGCCGTCGGACTGCCCCGACGACGTGCCGGTGCCGCCGAACGGTCCTTGCGACTGCGACGAAGGCTGTTGCTGGCCCGAGAGCTGTGGCTGCGACTGTCCGGAGCCGCTCTGGAATCCGTCGAGCGCGCCGTGCTGGACGGGTGCGACGTCGGCGACATAGCCCGCCGACTGCATGAGATCGCGGATCTGGTCGCGCTGCTGGTCCAGCATCTGGCTCGTGTCCTTGCGCTCGGCTGCAAGATGGATGGACACTTCGGTACCGACGAGGCGCAGGCGCACGGTGACGTTGCCGAGCGCGGGCGGCTCGAGATTGACGGTCAGGATCTTGAGCGGCTGATCCGGCGCATTGGTCTGGGAGGCCGCGAGATCCGGCGCTGCGAGCGCCGCTGGGCTTGCGGGGTCCTTCAGCTCGGCAACGACCGCATTGGCGACCTGTTGCGGGGCGTTGAATTGCGCCGGAGGCAGATGAGTCTCCTGCTGGACCACGGTGACCTTGGTCGTCTCGGGCAGTGCATCACGCCCCGCGGCCTTGGCCGCGCGCTCGACATTGGCCGTGACCGCCTCGAAGCCGGGTGTCGCGGGCATTGCGCGCGATGGCTCGCCGTCTTGTGCAGGCAGGGATTGCGGTGCGGCCGCCGCCGGCGAAGCCGCCTGCGGGCGCGCAGCGGTCGGAGCGGCGTTGGATGGGGACGCATCGGCCGTCGCCGCTTTCGCCGCGGCTTGAACCTCGCGCTTCGCCGTGGAGGACCGTTCCTCGCGGGCGGGCGCGTCCTTGTCGGAAGATTGCAATTGGACCTGCGGCTTCACGACAGGCGCAGCGGCGATCTCCTGCCCGACCGCCACGGCAACGACCGGCTGGGCCTGAACTTCGACCTTCGCGGCATGATCGGCCGGCCGTTGCCTTTCCGACGACCTCACGGACTTCTTGTCGGAAGCCTCCTCTGCGGACTTTGATCGCTCGGGCGACGCGATCAGCTCGGGCACCGTCGCGTCCTCGGGCTTGTCCTGCCCGGTCGGGTGGACCAGACGCGTGCGCAGCGATCCGGTCTTCGCGCTGGTGTCGCGGCCATCCTCGTTCAGGGCCTGCTTGGCGAGGTTCGAGACCGTGTGCAGCAGATCGTTGAATGAGGAGCTTGCCTGCGATTTCGCCCCTGCGCCCTTTTCCGAACGCGACGTCCCGCGCATGTTGAGGCTCTCGGCAAGACCCGAGAAGACCTGTCCGGAGGTTCCATTGAGCTTGGTCATGGACGACGGTCCTTGGTGAGGAGTTCGAGTTCACCGAGCTGCTTGCGCGCCCGCGCGAGCGTCGCGGTCGATGACGCCAGATCGAGACGCGCCGGCGTTGCCGGCGGCTTGTCGGCTGCTGCAGCGGATCCGCCCGGGAACGGTTTGCGGATATCGAGCGCGAGCTGCACCATGGCGTTCAGAAGGGGCACGTCGCGCTCGGGCAGCTTCGACCGGTCGACGGCCTTCAGCTCGGCGAGACCCCCGTCATATTCGTCCGTGAGCGCTCGCGATGCGCCGCGGAAGAAATGTGCCCGCTCGCGTTCGGTGGAGGCGTCCGCGCTGAGCGTCAGCGCCCGTTCGCCGGCAAGGCGCGTCACGGCCAGCTGTCCACGCACCATCGCCGCGCGCGCGATCACGAGATAAAGCTTGAGGCGGCTCGCACGATCGACCTGCTCCAGCATGGCCGCGATCCGCGCGAAGCGGCGCTCGTCGAGTGCCAGGCTCGATTGCGTCAGGCCCGTCGAGAAGCGCTGCCAGAAATCGCCGGCATAGATCGAATTGCGGTAGTGGCGGAGATAGGCCAGCGTCAGGAACTCGAACTTGTCGAACTCCTCCGCCTGCCCCACCAACAGGATCTCGCGCCGCAGTGCCGCTTCCTCCACCAGCGTGCCGGGCAGCAGCAGGCGTGCGTCGTCCAGCCGCTCGATCGCGAGCGATGCCTCGGCACGTGCGAACAGCGCGCCCTGGACCAGCGCGACCTGCCCGCCCAGGCCCGAGGAAAGCGCGCGCGGCTTGACGTCCTTGAGCAGCTCCCGCGCTTCGTCCTGACGGCCCTCGACATAGGCGAGCGCACCGTTGAACAGCCGCTCGTCCACGTTCATCTTGTCGCGCGGCAGCTTGCGGACGATTTGCGGCGCGCCGCCGCTGAGCAGGTAGATGACCACGGCCTGGCTGTTCTGCGGATTGCTCCACACGGCGGGATCGGCAGCGAGAAATTTCTCTCCGGTCTGCCGGATCAGCGCGATGTGGCTGCCGTGTGCGGCAGTGTCACCGTTGGCGATGCCGTCCTGCACCGCCTGCAACGCGCGGACGAGCTCATAGGGCTCGCCCGGCTGGGGCGCAGCTTGAGCATGCACGTTCGCCGCCGTGAGCGGCAGCAGCAGCAGGGCGGAGCATAGGAGCGGCCTGATCATGAGCGCTTCTCACGGATCAGGATCTCGATCCGGCGGTTCTGCGCCGCTGCCGGATCGTTCGGAAGCTTCGGCCGCCGGTCGGCGTAACCTTCGACATGCTCGATCCGCTGCGCGTCGAGGCCGGAGCGAACCAGCATGTAATAGGCCATCTGGGCGCGCGCGGTCGACAGCCGCCAATTGTCGTAATTCTCCGAACGATACGGCCGATTGTCGGTATGGCCGCGGACGATGATCATGCCCTGGCGTTTCGCCAACAACGGCCCGATCTTGTCGATCACGCGGATGAGCTCCGGCCGCGGCTCGGCCGAGCCGACCGCGAACATGCCGAAGCTCGCATCGTCGGTCAGGCTGATCAGGAGGCCCTCCTCGACCTGGCGCACCTCGGCCGCCGGCCCAGCGCCCGCCTTGATGTCCGACAGCGCGTCCGCGATTGCGGACTGAAGCTGCTTGATTGTCGGCTGCTGGGTTTGCGCCCCATCGCGGGGCTCGGATTCCTTCGTCGCATCGCTCTGGCGCGGCTGCGCGGCGGCGTTGGCTTGAACGGTCGTTTGGGCGCTGCCCTCGCGCGGGGATTGCGCCGGCGCGGGCCCCGGCGGCAGCAGGGGCGACAGGTTTGCGGAGGAGGCGTCCGCGCTCGGAGCCACGCTCCCGCCGGCATCGTCCGCCTTGGCACGCCGCGCCTGCGGCTCGCTCTGATTCGTGCTGGGCGCGCCGGTACGCGCGGAGACATTCGGCCTGGACTCGCTCTCGATCATGATATCCGCATCCTTGGCCGCTTGCGGCGCCAGCTTCCAATAGCCGGGGTCAAAGGGATCGCGGTAGGCATCGCCGCCCTTGAGGCCGTCCTCTTCGGCGGATGTCAGCGCGCCGGCGCGCCGCTGCCCCGAAGACTGGTTCGCGCTGTTCGCGATCTCGGCGAGCGTCGCGTAGGGATCACGAAACAGGACCTTCTCCTCGAAGGAGGCCGGCTTCTCGGCCGTCGGCGAGTCACCGCGGCGTTCCTCGTTCGAGCCGGCCGGCTGACGCTTGCCGTCCTGACCTTCAAACGAGGTCGGCTCCTTCTTGGAGAGATTCTTGAGGCCCTTCGGGGCCGGCGCGTTCTCCGCGAGCTGGATCGGATTGAAATAGCTCGCGACCACCTGCTTCTGGTCCTGGTTGAGCGCATTGAGCAGCCACATGACCAGGAAGAAAGCCATCATCGCGGTCATGAAGTCGGCATAGGCGATCTTCCATACGCCACCGTGATGCGCCTCCTCGGCGAAGGCGCTGCGCCGGCGGACGATCACGAGCTCATGCTTGACCTCTTCCATGGCGGGTTACCGGCGCGCGTCCTTCAGGCGCTCGCTCCAGGCCGAGATCTGCGTCTCGATCACGGTCTGGTCGGCCACGACGCGAACCTCGAGCGTTTCGGCGGCCTCGTACACAATGCCGGTTCGTCTCGACGCCTCGAGCTGCGTCTTGACCAGGTCGAGCAGCTCGCTCGGGCCGGTGACCTTGAAGGCCGGCATGGACGAGTTGCCGGTGAGCGTCGCAATCTGCTCGACCAGCGATCCGATCGCCTTGTCGCGGACCGCGTCGGCGAGGAACGGCAGCAATATCCGCGCCACGGAGCTTGCGACGTTGGTCTCGATCTCGCGGCACGCCGCCTCGAAGCCGCTGATGATCGCGACCGCCTGCTGGTCGGACCATTTGGCGCGCTCCTCGCCGAGCCGGATCGCGCTGCGGACGCGCTCCTCGGCAAGCCTGGCGTCGCCTTCCGCGACGCCGGCCGCATGGCCGCGCCGGTAAGCGTCGTCCAGAAGATTTGCCGCCGGCGCTTCCGCCTTGGGCGCCGGAGGCGGCGACTGAAGCTGCGGCTGCGACGAGGGCTGAGGCTGCGGCTGGGGCTCGCGCACGACCTCCTTCGGCCGGGTCAGCACGTCCTGGATCTTGGGCGGCGGAGACGGTGGCGACTTGGCCCGGCCGTTCGCGTCGAACTGCGTCAGGAGCTTTCCGATTGCCGCGTTCATGCCGCCTCCTCGCGTCGCATCCAGTCTTTAAGGATCGCTGCTGCCTGCGCCTGGTCGAGCCGAACGATCTGCTCCAGCCGCTTCTGCGGCGTTCGTTGCATCTTGCCTTCGAGATCCTCGACGAGGTTGAGTTCGGGGTCCTGACTCTCGGCCAGTGCAAGCGCCGCGGCAGCTTCGAGCTCAGCGGCCTCGGCGGCCTCGACCTGCTCCTGCTCCGCGCGGTGGGTCAGAATGCCGTTGACCGCCGGCCGCAATCCGAACCAGACCAGCATCGAAGCGACGGCCAGGATCGTCACCGCGTTGATGACGCTGCCGAGTTGCTTGTTGATCATCTCGACGAAGCTGATCGGCGGCACCGGCGCCAGCTCGCGCGAACCTTCGATGAAATCAACGGCCGTCACCTGGATCTGGTCGCCGCGCGCCTTGTCCAGTCCGCCGGCCGTCGCCGCGAGCTGGCTGATCTCGGCAAGCTTGCTGTCAACGATGGCCTGATTGCTCTTGTCGCCGAGATCGGCGACCAGCCGCGCGCGATTGACCAGCACGGCGATGAAGAGCTTCTTCACCGAATAGCCGTCGCTCACCGTCGTCGTGGTCTTGGACGAGACCTCGAAATTGGTGACGTCCTCGCGGCGGGGCTTGTCCTCGCTGGAATTCTTGCCGCCGCCGGCGTTGACCTGCTGATCGGGGAGATTCTGCTGCACCGTCGTCGGGGTCGAGCGATCGGCGTTCTGCGACGATTCCTTCTCGCGCACGTTCCGCACCGAGCGCTCGGCACGGCTCTCCGGATCGTACACGGTCTCGTTGATCTGCTTCTTGTCGGTGGAGAGCTGCGGCGCGACGCTGACCTCGAAATTGTCCAGGCCCAGATACGGCGTCAGCGCCTTGCGGATGTTCTCCTGTACCATGCCGCCGACCGTCTTCTGCAGGCTCGCCATCTTGGTCGGGGCGGCGCTCGCCTCGTCCTCCTCGGCGAGCAGCATCGAGCCGTCGGCGTCCAGCACCGTCACCTTGTCCCGGCTCATGCCCGGAATCGCGGCGGCGACGAGATGGCGGATCGACTGCGCGGTGCGCGCCTCGATCGCACCGTCGGTGCGCAGCACGACCGATGCCGAAGGCGGCTGCTGGGTCGCGCGGAACGAGCCGCGCACCGGCAGCACGATGTGCACCCGCGCCGCCTTGACACCCTTCATCAATTGCACCGTGCGCGCGATCTCGCCTTCCAGCGCCCGGAGCTTGGTGACCTCCTGCATGAACGAGGTGAGACCGAGCGATCCGATCTTGTCGAACAGCTCGTAGCCGGAATTGGCGCTGGTCGGCAGCCCCTTCTCGGCGAGCAGCATCCGCGCCTGCATGGTCTGGCTCGGGCGCACCGAGATCGCGTCTCCGGCCGTGTTGACGTCGAAAGCGATGTTCTGCTCGCGCAGCGCCGCCCCCATGCGCGTCACGTCCTCGCGGGTGAGGCCGGTGTAGAGCGTCTCGAATTCAGGCCGGCTGAGATAATAGGCGCCGCCGACGACGGTGACGAGAACGGCAAAGCCGATCAGTCCCAAGGCCATCAGGCGTCGCGGCCCAAGCTCCAGCAGATTGTTGAGCAGTTGCTGTATCTGCGCGCGACTGAGCATATGACCTCGTACCAATGCGAACGGAGACGACACTCCGCTGCCAACCTTGTCTGAAGGTTGCGCGAGGACACGAATGTGTCGGCTCGCGGGCACGGCGTTGCAATTTTACAAGAAACTTTGGGGACGCAATCGGCTCGCCGGCAACGAGCGGTCGCCTGGCCGCACGAGCGGTCGCGGCGTGTCACATGAAATTCAGCGTCGGGGATCTATTGCGCGGCACGTCTTGTGCCGTCATATCCGCCGGTCACGGCGGGGACCGTGCTCCCTGAGGGAGCACGGTCGTTTTCGAAAGCGCCGCTTAGCCGCGGAACAGCGACAGGATGCTCTGGCTGTTCTGGTTGGCGATTGAGAGCGCTTGAACGCCGAGCTGCTGCTGGGTCTGCAGCGCCTGGAGCCGGGTCGATTCCGCATTCATGTCGGCGTCGACGAGCTGGCCGATACCGCGATCCACCGAGTCCATCAGCGACTTCACGAACTCCGTGTTGTTCGAGATGCGGTTCTTGATGGCGCCGAGGTTGGCGGCGGACTGGCTGACCGTATTGATCGCGGTGGTGACCTGCGCGATGTAGCCATCGAGAACGGTCTGGTCGGCCGCCGAGTCGGTCAGCGCACCGATGTTGATGGTATCGACGGACGCGCTGCCGGAGACCGTATCGAGGATGCCGGCCGTGGTCGAGGTGTAGAGCGAGTAGTTGGCGACCGTCACCGTGATGGTGTTGATCGTGGGCGTGCCGCCGACGCGCGAGAACGACGACACCAGGTTGACCGTCGCCGGGGTGGAGGCGTTGGTGCTCAGCCAGTTCACGCCGTTGAACGTTGCCGCGTTGGCCACGTTCTTCATGTCCTGCTGGATCTGGGTGATTTCCGACTGGATCTTGGTGCGGTCGATACCGGCGGTCTTGGCTTCGACCAGCAGCGCCTGGAGCTTGGTCAGGCCGGAGTTCTGGTCGCCGATGACCTTGTTCAGGGCGGTGTATTCGGTGTCGACGGTCGCAGCCGACAGACCGAGCGAGTCGGAGACGGCGGAGAGCGCGGCGTTGTCGGCGCGCATCGAGGTCGCGATCGACCAATAGGCCGAGTTGTCCGAAGCGGTCGAGACGCGCTGGCCGGTCGAGATCCGGTTTTCGGTCGTCTGCAGGCTGGCGCTGACATTCCGGAGGGTCTGGAGCGCAGTCATTGCGGCGGAGTTGGTAAGCAGGCTGGAAGCCATCTTTGATGTCCCTTTGAAAACAGATTGAATGGGGACATACCGGGCTTGCACCGGTACGACAGGGCGGCATCATGCCTTTGGGCTGCGGAAATGCGCGTGAACCCAATCCGTCGTAACGGCCAGACTAGCCAGCGAAGCTTGTGCGGGGCTTGTGGCGCTGTGATCGCGCGGCAACAGCGCAGCCGAAATCATCGCGGGCGGCATCGCGCCAAAGGAAAGGGCCGCGCTTCGCGAGAAGCGCGGCCCTCCCGAGGTTGTCTCCGGACTTAGCGGAACAGCGACAGGATGCTCTGGCTGTTGTTGTTGGCGATCGAAAGCGCCTGGACGCCGAGCTGCTGCTGGACCTGGAGAGCCGCCAGTCGGGTGGACTCCTGGTTCATGTCGGCGTCGACGAGCTGGCCGATACCGCGATCAACCGAATCCATCAGCGACTTCACGAACTCCGAGTTGTTCGAGATACGGTTCTTGATGGCGCCGAGGTTGGCGGCGCCCGAAGACACCGTGCCGATCGCTGCGGTGACCTGCGCGATATAGCCGTCGAGAATGGTCTGGTCGGCCGTCGAGTCGGTCAGAGCGCCGATGTTGAGGCTGTCGACCGACGCACTGCCGCTCACCGTGTCGAGGATGCCGCTCGTGGTCGAGGTGTAGAGCGAGTAGTTGGCGACGGTCACGGTGATCGAGCTGGTGGTCGGCGTAGAGCCGACGCGCGAGAACGACGACACCAGATTGACGGTCGCCGGCGTGGAGGCGTTGGTGCTCAGCCAGTTGACGCCGTTGAACGTCGCCGCGCCGGCCACGTTCTTCATGTCCTGCTGGATCTGGGTGATTTCCGACTGGATCTTGCTGCGATCGATACCGGCGGTCTTGGCCTCGACCAGCAGCGACTGGAGCTTGGTCAGGCCCGAGTTGCTGTCGCCGAGGACCTTGTTCAGAGCAGTGTACTCGGTGTCGACGGTCGCGGCCGACAGACCGAGCGAGTCGGAGACGGCGGAGAGTGCGGCGTTGTCCGCACGCATCGAGGTCGCGATCGACCAGTAGGCGGCGTTGTCCGCGGCCGTCGCCACGCGCTGGCCAGTGGAGATCCGGCTCTGCGTGGTGGAGAGTTGCGAGCTGACAGACCGCAGGGTCTGGAGCGCGGTCATGGCGGACGAGTTCGTGAGCAGGCTTGACATTGCGAATGTCCCTTTATGTACGCGTTACATTTTCATCAGGGGACATACCGGGCTTTCACCGGTACGGAGGGGCGGCATCATGCCTTTGGACTGAAGTGGGTGGGGTCCACCCCGCCGTGACGCATTGCTAGCACGCCGAATCTTGCGCGCGGATTAAGATCGACTTGAATTTCGCAGCAATATCATATGGTTACCATTACCCTCTGGTAACCATGCGCTGGCACTTCTCGCTAACCATAACGGTTCGGCCGGCGGCTTGCCGCCGCTTACGAGAACGAGCGCACCAGTCCGGAGGCGAGCAGATTCCAGCCGTCGATCAGCACGAAGAACAGCATCTTGAACGGCAGTGCGAGGATCGTCGGCGGCATCATCATCATGCCCATCGACATGGTCAGCGTCGCGACGATCATGTCGATCACGAGGAACGGCAGGATGATGAGAAATCCGATCTCGAACGAACGCCTCAGCTCGGAAATCATGAAGGCGGGGATGATGACGCGCAGATCGACGCGCTTGTCGTCGAACTTCTTGCGAAAGCTCTCCGCGGCGAGCGACTCGAAGGTCTGCAGATCCTTGTCGCGGACGTGAGCCAGCATGAATTCGCGGAACGGATCGGTGATCTTCAGATAGGCCTGCTCTTCCGAGATCTCGTTCTTCATCAGCGGCTGGACGCCGGTCTCCCAGGCGCGATCGAAGGTCGGCGCCATCACGTAGAAAGTCATGAACAGCGCGAGGCTGATCAGCACCAGATTGGCCGGCGTGGTCTGGAGGCCGAGCCCGGCGCGCAGGAACGACAGCGCCACCGCAAATCGTGTGAAGCTCGTCACCATGATGAGAAGCCCCGGCGCCACCGACAGCACCGTGATCAGCGCCATCAGCTGGATGACCCTGCCGCTGGTGGAGCCGTTTCCGGGCGGCAGCAGCGAGTTGAGGTCCGGAATCTGGGCGAGCGCCACTTCGGGTAGCACGACCATGATCAAGGCGAGCAGCAGGACTTTCACTCTCACTGGATCACCAACGTCTCAATGATCAATTCGCGAACCTTGCCCGAGGAGCGGATGCTGGCGCGTTCGGTCAGGTCGTCGCGCAGATGCTGGAGCCCGCGCGATCCCTCGAACTGCGCGACCGTCGCGGACCGCAGATAAGTGACGATGTCCTCGCTGATGTGGGCGGCCAGGATGCCGGCGTCCTCGTCGCTCATGCTCTCGGTCACCATGGAGGCTTCGATACGGGCCCAATTGTTGGCCGGCGCGGCGAGATTGGTTACGATCGGGGACAATTTCCGCAAGCGCGCGCTGCCGGCGTAGCTCGAGGCGATCGGCGGCGGCGTCACGTTCTTCTTCGCGTCGGCGGCGCGCTCGGCCGCCGCAAACAGATGCAGGCCGGCCAGCGCGCCCGCACCGATCGCGACCAAGGTCAACGCCACGATGGCCGCAATCAGGCGCATGACGTCCCCTGCCTTCGCGACACCGCCGGACGAGCGCGAACTTCAGAATGGTGCCACGGCGTCATAGATCCGATGTCCCCATCCAGGCTGCTGCACGTCGGACAGATTTCCGCGACCACCATAGGACACGCGCGCCTCGGCGATCTTGTCGTAGGAGATGGTGTTGGCCCGCGAGATATCGCGCGGGCGCACGATGCCGCCGACGTTGAGCACGCGCATCTCGGTGTTGACGCGAAACTCCTGCGAACCACTGATCATCATATTGCCGTTCGGCAACACGTCGGTGACGATGGCGGCGATCGAGAGCTTGATATCCTCGGTGCGGTCGATCTGGCCGTTACCCTTGATCTGGGTGTTGGTGCTGAGGTTGGCGTTGGCCTGGCCCTTGTCGTTCCATCCCGCGACATCCATCAGCCAATCGAGCCCGAACTTGACCTGCGAATCGCGCGAGCGGCCGGTCTTGTTGTCGAGCTTGGCCTTGTCCTGCATCGAGATGATCACCGTCACGACGTCGCCGGTGCGCCGGGCGCGGGGATCGCGGTAGAGATCGGTGCCGTCGTCCCAGGTCGAACGATAGCTGACGGGCGTGCGCATGCGCGGCGTCACCGGGATCGGGTCGGCCTGGGTCCGGAGGCCGCTGCCGACCGGCGACATTTGCGGGCCGGTCAGGACCTCGGCCGGATCATGGAAGCAGCCGGCCAGGAGCCCGGACGCCAGGATGAGCGGGAGGATGAGGATCGGCTTCTTCATCTATTTGGTCTTTCCGTCGTCCACGCGACGCATGCCCCCAAGCAGGTCGGCGAGGTGCGCCGCGCGTGCCGTATCCATCTCGTTGAAGATTGCGCTCGAACTCCTCGGGCTGAGCTTGGCGAGCACGGCGGCGGCGGTCTCATCCGCCATGCCGGCGATCTGGGTCGCCGCAGCTTCGGGCTTCATGCGCGAATAGATCTCGACAACGCTGGCTTCAGCCTTCTTCAGGAAGTCGTCGCGGAGCTCCATCCACTTTTCATATTCGGCGCGCTTGGCCTCCACCTCGGCGATCCGTTCGCGCAGCAGGGTCTCGGCCTTCTGCAATTCCTTGAGCTGCCAGGCCAGCCTCGCATCGACGGCAGGATCGGCCACGTTGCTGCAGAACAGGGCGACTTCGTTGTCCGCAGACGCTGTGGCTTGCGGCGGTGCGGGCTTCGGCGGCGCCGTGACGCTGCCAGGCTTGGCCGGACGTACCGGTGCAGCTGCAGGCGCAGCCGCCGGTGCAAGCATCTCGGGAGCAAGCACCGCTCCGGTGGCCGCCGGGCCCGGATCTTCGGCCGCCCATGCCGTGGCCCGGATCGACGCATTA
The DNA here is from genome assembly GCF_004114915.1 of Bradyrhizobium guangxiense. Taxonomy (NCBI): domain Bacteria; kingdom Pseudomonadati; phylum Pseudomonadota; class Alphaproteobacteria; order Hyphomicrobiales; family Nitrobacteraceae; genus Bradyrhizobium; species Bradyrhizobium guangxiense. Next base: position 5,404,688 of record NZ_CP022219.1, read on the forward strand.
TCGCTTGGCGCCACCGTGACCGGCTGCGGCTTCTGAGGGCCGGCCGCGCGGGCGCGCGCGAAGGACAGCAGGTTGAGCGGCTTCGACGTCTTGGCCTCGTCCAGAGCGCGCACGGGCGACGCGCTCGCGAGCACTGAGGCCGCAACCAGCAGGAGGAGTTTGGCTTTGTGATCCAGCTTCAGCATCGGGCCGTGTGCGATTCTCGGTCGAGATCCGAGCATTGAGCGACCAAGCTTGCACGACGCTTATGCATCATTGCACGATGACATCGGCCTGAAGCGCGCCGGCGGTCTTGATCGCCTGGAGGATCGCGATGATGCCCGACGGCTTCAGGCCAATCTGGTTCAGCCCGCGCACCAGGCGCTGCAGATCGACCCCGCTGAGGATGGCCACCTGCGCTCCGGCCTCGTTGGCCTCGACCACGGTCTGCGGGACGACCACCGTCTGGCCTCGCGAGAACGGCGCCGGCTGCGACACCACCGGCATCTCCGTGACACGGACCGTCAGATTGCCGTGGGTCACAGCAACGGTCGATATCCGCACGTCGCGCCCGATCACCACGGTGCCGGTGCGTTCGTTGATCACCACCCGTGCCGGCGTGTCCGGCTCGACCGTCAGCTCGCCGATCTCGGACAGGAATCGAACCGGGCCGATGTGGCGCGGCTTCGACAGCACGATGGTGCGGTAATCGCGCTCAAAGGCGATCTGCGCGCGATAGCGTCCGCCGGCGTAGCGGTTGATGGCGTCGAGGATGCGCGTCGCGGTGACGAAATCGGGATTCTTCAGCTCCAGCACCAGGAACTCCATCTCGTGGAGACTTCCCTGAACCTCGCGTTCGACCAGCGCACCGTTCGGAATGCGCCCGGCCGTCGGCGTGCCCTGGCTGACGCTCTGCGCCTGGCCTCCGACGCTGTACCCGGCGACCGTGATCGCGCCCTGCGCCACCGCGTAGACGGCACCATCAGCTGCGCGCAGCGACGTCATGACCAGCGTGCCGCCGAGCAGCGAGGTGGCATCGCCGAGCGACGACACGGTGACGTCCATGCGCTCGCCGGGCCCGATCGAAGGCGGCAGGTCCGCGGTCACCATCACCGCCGCAACGTTGCGCGTGCGCAGGGTGGTGGGACGCGGGGGATTGTTGGTGCTCGTGGTCTCGTTCCTAACATTGATGCCCATGTTCTCGAGCATCGATTGCAGGGACTGCTCCGTGAAGGGCGCGTTGCGCAGCGTGTCGCCGGTGCCGTTCAGGCCGATGACGAGGCCATAGCCGACGATCTGGTTTTCGCGCAAACCCTTGATGTCCGCGATGTCCTTGATGCGGACCGCGGCATGGGCGCTGCCGGCCGAAAGCAGCAGGACGAGCGAAAGCAGGAGCCTCGTCATGACCCGTCCACGACCTTGACGGTGCCGTCCGGCTGGACGATGCCCCTGATGATCACCCCGGTATCGGTATTGCGCACCGGGATGAGCGCGCCCGCCGCCCCCGACTGCATCGCCGAGCCGTAGGTGACGATGGACAGGCCGCTGTCTTCGACCACCACCTTGACCATGGCGCCGCGCGCAACGGTCCAGGGATCTTCCACCGCATTGCTGGGAATGGGCTGGCCCGGCAACAGCGCGCGCCGCGCCATGCGGCCGACCAGCACCTGGCGTGTTTCGATGAACATGGCAACGCCGAGCAGGCTCGGCGCGAAGGCGCGCTCGGCGATCATGTCGTCCCGGATCCCCTCGCCGGCGCGGATCGAAACCGCCGGTACCGGAAGCCGCTTCTCCTCGGCGACGGCGACGCGCACCGAGGCCAGAACCAGCAGCACGACGGCCAACCCGCGCATGATCAGGCCCACCCTGTTCAACATCGAAACACCGGAACTAGCGCATGCCCTTCGAGACCGTCTGGGCCATTTCATCCGAGGCCTGGATGACCTTGGCATTCATTTCGTAGGCGCGTTGGGCAGAGATCAACTCGGTGATTTCCTTGACCGGGTCGACGTTCGAGGCTTCAAGCCATTTCTGGTTGATCTTGCCGTAGCCGGCGTCGCCCGGCAGTCCGACGACAGGCGTGCCCGACGCTGTGGTCTCCTTGTAGAGATTGCCGCCCAGTGGTTCGAGGCCCGCTTCGTTGGCGAAATTGGCGAGGTTGAGCTGACCGATCTGCCTCGGGTTCACTTCGGTGTCGAGCTTGGCGAACACCTGGCCGGTCTGGTTGACAGTGACCTCCACCGTCCCCTGCGGGATGGTGATCGCGGGATCCAGCAGATAACCGTCGATCGTGACGAGCTGGGCGTTGGCATTGACGTTGAACGAGCCCGCACGGGTGTATTGCACCTCGTTGTTGGGACCGAGCACCTGGAACCAGCCGCGGCCGTTGATCGCAAGGTCGTAAGGATTGCCGGTCTGCGTCAGCGCGCCCTGGATGTGCAGCTTGCGGATGGCCGCCGACTTGACACCGAGGCCGAGATTGGCGCCTTCCGGGATCGGCGAGGAACCGTTGACGTTCGCCACGCCCTGCATGCGGTCCATCTGGTAGAACAGATCGGTGAATTCCGCGCGCGCCCGCTTGTACGAGGTCGAGTTGATATTGGCGATGTTGTTCGCGATGACTTCGATATTGGTCTGCTGGGCGTTCATGCCCGTGGCCGCAATGGCGAGCGATTTCACTTGGGTCACTCCTTCAGATCAAATCGACATCCGAACGACTTCCTGGTAGGCCTGCACGACCTTGTCGCGCACCGCGACCGCCGTCTGCAGGGCCTGTTCGGCCGACATCAGCGCCTCGACGACGCGCCGCGTCGATTCCTTGCCCTGCATCGCCGAGATCGACGCCGCCTCGCCCGCCTTCAGCGTTCCGATCGCGTCGGTCGTCACCTGCTTCATCACCGAGTCGAAGCCGACATCGTCAGTGGTCTGGACCGCTGCGGTTGCCGCAGGCGAGATGGCCTGCGTCTCGGTGGCGCGGCTCGCGGCCTGTCCGGCGGAGATCGCCGTGGATGAAATCGCCTCAAGCATCGTCAGCTCCTTAGGAGGTCGATTGTCATGCCGAGCATCGACCTCACCTGTTTCACGACCTGGAGATTGGCTTCATAGGACCGGTTGACTTCCCGCATGTCGGCCATCTCGATCATCATGTTGACGTTCGGCAGCTTGACGTAGCCGGCCTTGTCGGCGGCGGGGTGCCCGGGATCGTATTCAACCCGGTAAGGCGTGGTGTCGACGCCGATCTCCTTGACTTTCGCGAGCTGCGCACCCGCGGCCCGGTCCATCGCGGCATCGAAGGTGATGGTCTTGCGCTGATAGGGATCGGCGCCGGCCGTGCGTCCCGTCGAGGTTGCGTTGGCGAGATTCTCCGAGACAATGCGCATGCGCGTCGACTGCGCTTCGAGCCCGGAGCTCGCGACCGTCAGGGAGGCGCTCAGTGAATCCAGCATGTCAGTTCACCTCAGGCCTTTGCGCCCGACAGGACCATGCGGTGAAACGACCGCACGATCGCCGAGTTCATCGAATAATCGCGATTGACGTCGCTGCCCTTGATCATTTCCTGCTCGAGGCTGACGGAGTTGCCGGAGTGAACCACTTCCCAGCTATCCTTCTTCGCGGTCGCGCGCGTGTCGGTCTCGGCCGCGGACAATTGCATGTGCGACGGCGACGTCGTGGCGAGCCTTACCGGCATGCCGTCGAGCACCTTGTTGAAAGGCTCGACGTCGCGCGCCCTGAAGCCCGGCGTGTTGGCGTTGGCAACGTTGGTGGCGATGGTCGACTGGCGGAGCTCAAGATAGCGCGCCTGCGACGATGCGAGTTCGAAAAGATAAAGCGGTCCCACGACAGCTCCATTCCGGTCCATTCGGAGAGGAGCCTAGGTCGTTAAGCTTTCGTCAAGCTGTTGGGCCGGACGTCATCCTCGGAAATCTACTGAACCTTCTCGGTCCGCGGCGCCTGCTTCGACTGGATGAAGTAGATGATCTCGGCGACGGGGCGGAAGAATTCGGCCGGAATCACCTGATCGACCTGGACCGCCTCGTAGAGTGCGCGCGCCAGCGCCTTGTTCTCGATGACGGGAATCCGGTTCTGCTCTGCGACCTCGCGAATCTTCAGCGCGATCACGTCCATGCCCTTGGCCACCACGAGCGGCGCGGGATTTTCCTCGCGCTTGTAGCGCAGCGCGATCGCGAAGTGCGTCGGATTCGCGATCACAAGCGTCGCGCGCGCAGCCGAGGCGATCATCCGCTGCCGCGAGCGGTCGCGTGCCAGCGAGCGCAGGCGAGCCTTGATCAGCGGATCGCCTTCGGCCTGCTTGTGCTCGTCCTTGATCTCCTGCTTTGTCATGCGCAGCTCGCGCCGCCAGTGGAAGCGCGCCCAGGCGAGATCGATCGCGACCAGAATGATGGTCGCGATGCAGATCGCCGAGACGATCCGCATCGCGATGTTGAGGATCATCTCCGGCAGCGCAACCGGATCGGTGTACATCGCCTCGAACGCCTTCGCCTCCGATGAGCGCAGCACGAACACGACCACGGAGGTCACCGCGGCCAGCTTGAACAGCGACTTGACGAACTCGACGAGGCCTCGCGTTCCGAAGATCCGGCTCCAGCCGCCGATCGGAGAGATTCGCGACAATTCCGGCTTGATGCGCTCCAGCACGAAGCGCGGCGCGTTCTGCAGCAACGAGGAGGCGAGCCCGAACACCATGAGGATGACGACCAGCGGCACCAGGAAGCGCAGCGCCTGCAGGCCGACCACGGTGAGCAGGTTTTGCGCGTCCGCGCCGGTGGAAAGCGGGAAGCCTTCGGGATCGTCGAGCAGGCTCTTCAGGGTCGGCGTCAATTGCTGCACGCCCTGACCGATCAGGAACGCCTGAATGACCATCAGAGCGGCCATTGAGGCAAAAATAGAGGCTTCCCGAGAGACCGGAATCTTGCCCTGTTCGAGCGCATCGCGGACTTTCTTCTCGGTCGGCTCTTCTGTCTTGCTCTCCTGATCGGATGTTTCTGCCATGCCCGTTCAGCGGTCAGCGAAAGACCAGCTCATCCTCCTGGTCGGGGTTGAGCTCGATTTCACCCTTCTCCGCGAGGTCGAGCGCGAGGTCGGTGATAACGCGCCGCGCCTCCAGCACGTCGCGCTGGTTCGAGGGCTCGCCGATCGCGAGCTCGGCCTCGACGACGCGGCGAACGCGCGAGGCGACCGCGGACAGGATCAGCTCGCGGAAATGCTTGTCGGTGCCCTTCAGCGCGATCACGATGCGGTCGGTCGGAACCTGGTCGAAGATCATGGTGCGCGCCTTCGGCGCCAGGTTGATGACGTCGTCGAAAGTGAACAGCAGCTCCTTCAGCACCTCGGCCGACTTTGGCCGCTTCTCCGACAAGCTCTTCAGGATGTCCTCGATATGGCCGCGCTCCATCTTGTTGATGATGTCGGCGACACGGGCGTAGGTGTCGGCGCCGAGATTGCGGGCGAAATTGAGCGTCAGGTCTTCGTGCAGCGTCTTTTCGAGCACCTTCATCGCGTCGTCGACGATCGGCTTGAGGCTGAGCACGCGCCGCATCAGCTCGTTGCGCAGGCTCGAGGGCAGCTGGCTCATCACCTTGGCGGCACAGGACGGCTTGACCTTGGAGAGGATCAGCGCTGCGGTCTGCGGATGCTCCTTGGAAAGATAGGTCGCAAGCGAGTTTTCCGACACCGACGAGACGCGATCCCACACCGACCGGCTCGAATTGCCGAGCAGGTCCGACATGATCGCCGACACTTGGTCGGCGGGAAGCACGTCACCGAGCACGGCCTCCAGGCCGCCGAGAGTGCCGAGAATGTTCGCGCCCATGGAGAATTGCTGGGCGAACTCCTCGACGATGGATTCGAGTTCCTGCGCCGTGATCGGCCGCAGCTCGGCCGCGGCCTTCGTGACGATGCGAATGTCCTGCGGCTCGAATTGCGCGAGCACGCTCGCGGCGGCCTGCCGGCCCATAGCCAGGAGGAGCGCCGCGACCTTTTCCGTTCCACCCAGCGTGGCAACGCCTCGCTGCTTGACGGGGGCGATGCCGACTTGTGCCGCCATGGTCAGCTATCGCCCTGCCCCAGCGGTCCGACGATCTCCGTGAGCGAGACGCCAAAGCGGGAATTGTCCTCCTCGACGACGACCACCTCGCCGCGGGCGACAATGCGGCCGTTGACGACGACGTCGACGGGTTCGCCGACCCGGTGGTCGAGCGGAACGACCGCGCCGCGGCCAAGCTTCATCAGATTCGCCACCGGAATGGTCGCCGATCCCAGCACGACCTGCATGGTGACCGGAATGCGCAGGATGGCATCGACATTGGCGAACTTTCCGCTCTCCTCCGCCGTGCGCGCGGCGATCTCCGCCAGCCGCTCCAGCGGAGTCGTATCCGTGTGCCCCTCGTCGGAGGCGGTCGCTCGCGTGGCAGAGTCATAATCGAAGGATTGCGCCATCTGGTATCGCCTCTTGGTAGTCCGCTCTTGGAGCGTCGTGACGTTCCGATTGTGTTGATGCCGGCGGGGCCGGCTTTAGTGCTTGTTCACTTCGGTGCCGCCCGCGGATGCGGCCGGCACGAGCCCGCTGCGGGCATCGAGCGCCGCGATCGCCTCATGGGCCTGGTCGATCTTGGCGCTCAGCACGTTGGCGAGCCGCCCGAGATTGGCCGTAGAATCATGCGCCGCGGTGATGACCGTGTCGAACGCACCCGCCGTCTCATGGACGATGGTGGAGAACTCGCCCTGGTAGCTGCGCAGCCGCGCCAGCTCGCGGTGCATCCGGGTCACCCGCATGCTGGTGAAGGCGAGCGCAATCAGCAGCACGGCATCAACGAGATAGGATATCATCGACGAACTCCCGTTTCTGGTCGACGGGATCGGACACCTGCATGGCGTAATAGCCATCCAGCTGGCCGATCTGACACCAGAACAGCACCTGGTTGTTGCTTTCGAGACGGGCCAGCGTGCGCGGCGTAGCCTCGAGCTCGAGCACCTGCCCCACCCTGAATTTCACGACATCCTCGAGCGAAATCATCTTCTCGTCGAGCACCGCGCTCAGCGTCACCTCGGTTCTCTGAACCTCGCTCTCCATCTGCTCGCGCCAGCGTGGATCGGTCGCGCGACCGTCGCTGACAACGACGTGAGCGAGCTTCTGCCTCAGCGGGTTGAGCGCGGAATGCGGAATGATCAGGAACATCTGGCCGCCGCGGTAGAGCGCCTGCACCATCATGTTCGCGCAGATCGACATGTTGCTGGCGCGACCGATCGCCAGCGACGCCATCGCCGTCTCGACCCGCTCCACGCGAAAAGTGACGTTTGACGTGCCGGCGAAGGCGGCTTGCAGCGCCTTGGCGAACCGCTCGAACAGCGCTTGGACCAGCCGGATCTCGATATTCGAGAAAGTGCGTTCGACATCGAGCGGCGGTTCCGCACCGTCCGATCCGAACATCGCCTCGACCATCGTGAACACGAAGTCGCGGTCCAGCATGATGATGACGCGGGAGTCCCACTGCTCGGCATAGAGCACCGCAGCGACCGCGTTGCCCTCGTAGTCCTTGATGATGTCGCCGAGAGGGTCGTTGGTGATGCCGTTGACCGAGAAATAGCATGGCGTTCCAGCCATCGGCTGCAGACTGTCGGTGCACGATGCCGCCATGCGATCGAAGATCACATTCAGCATCGGCATGCGCTCGATCGATATGCCGGCGGCGTCCAGCAGATAGTTCGGGAGCTGCTTCTTCTGATCGACTTCGACGTCTTCCATCATCATGCGCGTGCAGCCTTGGGTTCAGCCTCGGTCGCGACCGCCTTGGGACCCGCGATCGTCTCGTTCTCGACGACGTCGATCGACGGCCGCTCGCTGCTCGCAATCATCTTGCGGCCGTGCTCGACCGCGATCTGCGGCATCGCGCCGTTCATGAACGCCAGCAGCGTCTGCTTGACGATGATGTAGGGACGACACTTCTTTTCGCGCGTCATCTTGATCTTGATCGCGAAGGGGGAAAGGACGCCATAGGACAGGAAGATGCCGGCGAAGGTGCCGACCAGGGCCGCGCCGATGAAGCCGCCGAGCAGCTTCGGCGACTGGTCGAGCGCGCCCATTGCCTTGATGACGCCGAGCACGGCGGCGACGATGCCAAGTGCCGGCAGCGCCTCGGACACCGTCACGAGCGCATGATAGGGCATCAGCTTGCTCTTGACGATGGTGTGTATCTCCTCGTCCATCAGCGCTTCGATCTCGTGCGTGCGCGCATTGCCCATGATGATGAGGCGGACATAGTCGCAGATGAACTGGAGCAGTGAGGGATCCCCGAGCACGCTGGGGAATGCCTTGAAGATCTCCGAGGACGCGGGATCGTCAATATGCGCTTCCACCTCGTTGCGGCCCTTGCCGCGCAGCTCGCGCATCAGGGCATGAAGCGCGCCGAGCAGGTCGAGATAATAGCGCTCACTCGGCACGGCGCCGGTGATGGCCTGCATGCAGGCGACGCCGGTGTCCACGACCGTCTTCCACGGATTGGCCACGATGAAGGTGCCGACCGCGGTGCCCATGATGATCACGAACTCCCACGGCTGCATGAGAACGGCCAGGTGCCCGCCCATGGCGGCAAATCCGCCGAGCAGCGCCGCTACCGTGATGAAACCCCCCACGAAACTGCCCAACGCGCCACTCCATCGCCGATCCCATCGGGAATATCTAGTTGGCGAGCCTTGCGCGAGGCTGGCTTGCTCCATCGTCAGCCTCGCGCAAGCAATTGACGGCAGCTTGAGGCGGGGGCGCACCGGCGGCCAGAGGGACGCGTGCCATGCTATCCACCATCGCGGACTACACCAGGCTGACCAAGGACATGGGCAAGTCGCTGACGCAGGTCGCGAAGCAGCCCGATGTCAGTCGCGAGACCGATTACTTCCTGAGCCATATCGGCAAGGTGAAGACCATCGACGATTTCCTGAAGGACTATCGCCTCTACTCCTACGCGATGAAGGCCTATGGCCTCAGCGACATGACCTACGCCAAGGCGTTCATGCGCAAAGTGCTGACGGAGGGGGTTGCGAGCAAGGACGCCTTCGCCAACAAGCTCACCGACACCCGCTACCGGCAATTCGCCACCGCCTTCAACTTCGCCGCCCTCGGCAACAAGGCGACCCAGACCACCGCGGCCACGACCGGAACGGCGACCCAATACGTCACGCAGACGATGGAGGAGAAGGCCGGCGACCAGAACGAAGGCCTGCGGCTGGCGCTCTATTTCACCCGCAAGGCCTCCACCGTCACGACCGCCTATCAGATCCTCGCCGACAAGGCGCTGACACAGGTGGTTCAAACCGCGCTCGGCCTGCCGTCGACGATCAGCGCGGCCAACATCGACGCCCAGGCCAAGATGATCACCGACAGGATCGAGCTCACCGATTTCAAGGACCCGGCCAAGGTCACCAAATTCGTGCAGCGTTTCGCGGCGATGTGGGACGCGACCCAGGCCCAGAGCAACAGCGCGACCAATCCCGCGCTGGTCCTCATCGGCGGCGCATCCGCCTCGGCCAGTATGGATACCAACATGCTCACGACGCTTCAGAACATCAGGTTCAACAGGTAAGTCATGCAATCGGCTCTCTATGTCGGATTGTCGGCGCAGGTCGCCCTCGAGAAGCGCCTGCAGACGATCGCCAACAACGTCGCCAACGTGAACACGGCAGCGTTCCGCACCGACGTGGTGAAGTTCGAGACCGTGCTGTCCAAGGCGGGCCCGAGCCCGGTCGCCTTCTCCTCGCCGGGCGACAACATCATCTCCCGCGAGATGGGCAACATCACCGAGAGCGGCAACCCGCTCGACGTCGCCGTGGTCGGGCAGGGCTGGATCGCCTTCGCCGGTCCGAACGGCACGGTCTATACCCGCGACGGCCGGCTCCAGATCGCCTCGAACGGCGATCTTCAGACCGTCAGCGGCTTTCCGGTCGTCGATTCCGGCGGCGCGCAGATCACGCTCGACCCGAACGGCGGACCGATCTCGATTTCGCGCAGCGGCGCGATCACCCAGGACAACAACGAGATCGGCACGATCGGCCTGTTCAGCATCCCCGCCGACGCCAATCTCGAGCGCTACGGCAATTCCGGCGTGACGCCAGACCGCCCCGCGACCGCCATCGCCGACTTCTCCCGCGACGGCTTCAAGCAGGGCTATGTCGAGGGCTCCGGCGCCAACCCGATGATGGAATTGACCAAGCTGATCGCGGCCTCGCGCGCCTTCGACGGCACCAATTCGATGATCGAGGGCACCGAGAGCTCGCTGCAGAACGCCATCCGGACGCTGGGCGAGCCCGGCAAGTAGACGCGCCTCGCGGCGCTTGTTTGTTGTTCAAGCATGATCTTTTCGGAAAACCGCTGCACACTTTTCCGGATCATGCTTCAGATTGAGGTTGGACGGTTTCCTTGAACGCTCTTCGGCAACTCGAGTGGGCGCTGCTGGAGCTGCAGCAGAGCACTCCCCTGGCAAGCGTCAGCGGCGCGATCTCCGAGATCGCGCCGACGCATTTTCGTGTCTCCGGCCTGTCGCGCTTCGTTAGGCTCGGCGAGCTCATCGGCGTCAATTCGGCCGGCAAGCCCCAGATCGGCGAGGTGGTGCGGATCGATAGCGAGGGCATCGTTGCCAAGCCGTTCGACCGGCAATTCGCCGGCGGTCTCGGCTCGGTCGGCTACCGGATGCCGGCCTTGTCCTTTGCGCCGGATCCGAGCTGGAAGGGTCGCGTCATCAATGCTCTCGGCGCACCGCTGGATGGACAGGGGCCCCTCACCCCGGGATCCCTCGCGGTCTCGGCCGAGGCCGAGGCACCGTCGGCCATGAAGCGCGCACGCGTGCACAAGCCGCTGCGCACCGGCGTGCGCGTCATCGACCTGTTCGCGCCGATCTGCGCCGGCCAGCGCGTCGGCATCTTTGCCGGCTCCGGCGTCGGCAAGTCGACGCTGCTCGCGATGCTCGCCCGCAGCCAGGGCTTCGACACCGTGGTGCTGGCCCTGGTCGGCGAGCGTGGCCGCGAGGTGCGCGAGTTCATCGAGGACGTGCTGGGCAACGATCGCCAGCGTGCCGTCACCATCGTATCGACGGGAGATGAAAGCCCGATGATGCGGCGGCTGGCGCCGAAGACGGCCATGGCGGTCGCCGAATATTTCCGCGACCGCGGCGAATCGGTCCTGCTCATGGTCGATTCGATCACCCGTTTCGCCCACGCCGCCCGCGAGGTCGCGCTCGCCGCCGGCGAGCCCGCGGTCGCTCGCGGCTACGCACCGACTGTCTTCACCGATCTGCCGCGCCTCCTGGAGCGCGCCGGCCCCGGCGAGGAAGGCTCCGGCACCATCACCGGGATATTCTCCGTGCTGGTCGACGGCGACGATCACAACGAGCCGATCGCCGACACCATCCGCAGCACGCTCGATGGACACATCGTGCTCTCCAGACACATCGCCGACCAGGCGCGCTATCCGGCCGTCGACGTTCTAGCCTCGGTCTCCCGCCTCGCCCATAACGTCTGGGACCCCGAAGAGCGGGAATTGGTGAGCAAGCTGCGCGCCATGATCGCAAAATACGAGGACACGCGCGACCTTCGCCTGATGGGCGGGTATCAGCCGGGACGTGATTCGGGCCTCGACCAGGCGGTCGACATGGTTCCGAGAATCTACAACGCGATGCGACAGGACGCGTCGGCGCCACCGAGCGCGGATCCGTTCCGCGAGCTCCGGGACATGCTCAAGGGCGACTAGCAGGAATGAGCAGCCGCGCCGGAAGCAGTCGTATGGGCGATTCTACGCGCTCCGCGAGCAACAACCGGCGCGTGTAATTCATTGGAATTCCCTCGATGATTCTGCGACGCCACGCACAAGCTGTGGATGACGTCGCGCTACGCGCCACACTCTTGCACAAGCTTCGATCAGTTTGCGTCGAACGCAGACAGCAAGATGCGGTGCAATCAAAGCGTTGCAGAATTGAGTGCATGCTGCTTGCCGGACAACGTATTGCGCTCACTATCATGTGTTCTGAAGAGCAAGATTGTCTTGAACGTTACATTCACCTGCAACGACATCTGGGGCACGCGAGTGTCTGTACTTGATTTTGTTGAGAAGCTCATTCATCGTTTCCGACGGAATATAAGAAACGTCTGCGCGTGACTTGAACTCAGGGGCTTCGGTTGAACTGTTCCGATCCATCGTCTGCTGGCGACGGCAACTCGGGCTCCCGTGCGACGACGCTGTTGGCATGCCAACGACGCAGCTTGTCTCTCCGGTGCACGCGTCGCCCATTGGTCCGGATCGGGCGCGCTGCAATTCGTCCCTTCGAACGCAAGCTCGACGCGACGCGCTCGCCGGACAGCTGCAGCGCTTTGCTGTCCTTCGACGCATTCGTGAGCCAAGGCGTAAAGCGGCTTCGGGTCGCCGCAGACGAAGTTCCGGGGACGAGGTAGATTCATGCCATTGGCACGAGAAGCCGTCGAGCTGCTGGTTCAAGCGGCGAGGGCTTGGTATTTCGAGGGCAACCAGCATGGATTGCGCGATCGAGAATGGATGGCGCTGCGCTTTCTCGGCCGCGCCAACAGGTTTTCGCGCACGCCCTCCGCGCTTGCCGGCTTCATCGGCGCGACCAGAGCGACTGCATCGCAAATCGTGAAGACGCTGGAGAGCAAGTCCTTCCTGGTGAGGAAGCCGTCGCAGGAAGACAAGCGCTCTGTCGTCCTGCACGTCACCGCCCAGGGCGAGAAATGCCTGAGCCAGCACGACCCGATCAACCACGTCGTGAATGCGGTCGATGCGCTCGGGAGCGACGAATGCCTCAGGCTGCGCGGCTCGCTCCGCGAGGTCCTCAATCACCTCGACGCGGCCCATCAGCGGCTCGATGCCAGCGTCTGCCGGGACTGCATGTTTCTCGCCGAACGCGGCCCGGGCATCGGCAAGGGTCGCGGGAGCGCCGAGTTCATGTGCCGGCTCTATCGCGCGCCGGTCTCGCTCGAGGAAACCGAACTGCTGTGCACCAGTTTCGAACGTACCCGCGACCGCCCGAAGATCGAGGAGCATCTCGACCGCGCACGGATCGTGAGCCAGGGCTGAAGCCCGCAATTTCCGGACAGGTGACGTCGACAAGGCCAGGCGGATGGGTTCGCGCCATGCGTGCAATCGGTCTGACCTCACCGCGGGAGACAACCGCACCGTGCGTTGCGTGCACCCGAGAGTTTGGCGTCCCGCGTAGGCACGCCTGCGCTTTGCCCAACCTACGATGTCCGAGCTTGTGACGAGCAGACACGCCTTCCCGTTCTCGCGGCTTGATCCGCCCGAGCTTTGCTTGATCGCGCCGCCCTCTTAGCCAAGAGGGCGCAGGGAAGGCCGGGTGCCGGCGGCACCCGCGGTCCGCTGCGCGAAATGCACACGCAGGAAGAACCGCCCAGCAGCATACAGGTGAAGCCCAACACACGGCCTTCCCTGCGCGATGGTCGGACGGCTTATGCCGTGCTCTCCCGGGAGCCGAACTTTCCTTCTGGCCTCCCTCGCCGTTCGAATTGGATGATGCCGTCCACCCGGTTGGGCTCGCGCGCATCTTCGAAAGGCTTGACCGTAGCAACGACGGCCAGGACCACACGGTTTTGCCGTACGCGCGTTCGTTGGCGCCACAGGGTTTCCCGGCATTGTCGACATGGCCGGAAAAATGTTGGCACGACGAACTGAACAGCGCCGCTCATCTGCACGCGGGATTCAGGCTCACAGGGACTACCCGCCCTGCCCGCCCCAACTCGTGCCGACGCTGCCGCGTCCACCGCAAACCCGGCTCGCGCATCGTGACGACAACATGATCGCCCCTCAAGGATGAGCCGGGATAGGCGACACATACGCCATTTCCGAATTTCGGTAAAGCGGAATATTTTGGGCGGGAGGGATTGACGGAGGGCGACACAGCCACGATGGCGTAGCCTCAGCTATCACGCCGCATCGGCACAAAAAAACACCCGGCGGTTTCCCGCCGGGTGTTCGTTCACGTCTTTCGACAGATCTTACCAGTTGCGCTGAGCGCGGAGGAGCAGGGTGATGCTGTCCTGATCCTTCAGCTCGTACAGGGCGGCCGGCTTGGCGGTCGTGCCGGCACCAGCGTAACCCACGGTTCCAGAGTACTTCTGGTCGAGACGGGTCCAGTTCAGGTCGCCCGAGAACGTCAGGTTCTTGACCGGGGTCCAGCGGGTGATGATGCCGATCTGGCCGACGGCGAAGTCAGGGTTACAACCCGTGACACCCGCGAGGCCGCCGAAGACACCGCCGGTGCCGCCAGCGCCGCAGAGCGCGGTCTTGGCGACCGAGCCGTACTGAGCCTGAGCATAGGCGCCGTAGAGCGCGGTGTTCCAGTACGCATCCCAGTTGTGGGTGTAAGCACCGCGGAAGCCCCAGGTCTTCACAGTCTCCTGCTGGCCGCCCGTGATGAACACGGTGTCCGGAGCATAGGCGAAGCCAACGCTCTGGTAGGCGATGCCCGAGCTGCCGAACATCGAGTAGCTGCTGCCCGCCAGGTTCTGGAAGTTGTAGCGGGTCGCACCGTCGGTGTAGACGCCCTGGATGTTGATCACGTCACCCGCACCGGTCGGGATGTTCTTGATCGACAGAGCGAGCTGAACCGCCCAACCCCACTTGTCGTCGGGGTGGCCAGTCGGCTCGGTGGCGCCGTAATAGGCGACGTGGTTGTCATGCGCAGCGACCGACGCCTGGAACAGGCCCCAGGCCTGGTCGACACGGACCATACCGACGAGGTTCGGCGAACGCGAACCGCCGATGGCGTTGGTGCCGTAGGTGCCACCGATCATGCTGCCAGCGCTGGCGCCGGAGAGGTTGACGTTGCCCGCCTGGTAGTAGGCCGTCGCATCTTCAGCCGAGAACGAGGCCGTCACGCCCTGACCGAAGTCAGCGGTGTAGGTGAACTGGTTGACACCAGTGACCGTGCCGGAACCGCCGACGAGGCTGTCGATGTTGTTGCCAGGATAGTTGGTCCAGGGCGCGTCGAACTGCGACACCGCCTTACCCATGGTGAAGCCAGCGAACTGGATGAAGGCGTAGTACACGCCGAGCGAACCGCCCGAGGTGTTGCCGTCGGTGCCGTTGATCGACGAACCAACGAGAGCCGGGGTTGCACCCGAGGTGTTGAGGCCAAGGTTGCCGGTATAGACCGTGCCGCCGGTCGCGGAGCCCGAGCCCTGATAGCCGCCGGTGGTCCAGGAGAACACGCCGTCGAAGAAGGTACGGACGACGCCGTACTCGGTCGCGGTGCGCGTGTCGATGTTGAGATCTTCACGAGCGCGCATGGTGTAGTAGTTGCCGAGGCGGTTGTGCGCACCGGCCGGCGAGCCGTTCGAGATGCCGTACATGCTGTTGGTGTTGAACCCAACTTCGGCGCGCAGATAACCACCCAGCTTGATGCAGGTGTCGGTGCCCGGGATGTAGTAGAAGCCGGCGCCGTACAGCGAGCAGATCTTCACGTACTCGACCGCCTTGGCCTTCACGGGGAGATCGGCAGCGAAAGCCCCGGAGGCGGCCATCAGGCCGGCAGCCGAGCCAAGCAAAAGAGTCTTCGTCAACTTCATTAGGTAAACCTCCAGGTCGATTCAGGGGGCTCGGCTTCCTCGGAGGACACCGCTTCACCCTCATAATTTCCGTTCAATTCAGATCCGCACTGAAGGTCCGGACTGAAACGACAGCGAGGTGCCCCCCCTCCGTCGTGCTTCACGTATAGTTTAGAAAAACAACAGCCTCAATTTATTGATTTGGTGAATTGTAAGTTCGGCGGGAGATGTTGCCGCAGAGCAACAGAGGCGGTCAGAAGGCCGACTAACGCACTGAATAAAAAGTAAAAAGCCCTCAGGGGGCATCCCGAGGGCTTTCTTGGAGGTCTCACATCGCTGTCCGTCGACAGGGTCAAGAGCAGCAAAGATTGAGTGCAGCGAGACGTAATTGAATTAATTGACTTTTGCAAGCATCAAATCATCGGGCCATTTCAACAATGTCGTGGCTGTTGCCCTCGTCGAGACGCGACATAGGAGACGTGCCCGCGATATCCCGATAGAACACTGATCCAAGAACAATAAGAAAGGATCAACGCCAAACGGGGGGCAACGCGGCATGATCGAGAAGAAGCTCGACAAAACGATCAGGGAGTTCATCTGGAACATCGTCGAGATCCACGCACAGCTGGAGGACATTCACACCAGCTGGGCCGGACTATTGGGCATTACCCAGCCGCAATGGCTGATCTTGATGGCCATCACCGAACTGGACCAAGGACGAGGCGTTGCCGGCATCGAGATCGCGAACAAGTTGCGGGTCCACCCGGCCTTCGTGACCAACCAGACCAAGATCCTGGAAAAGGGCGGCTTTCTATCGCGGCAGCCGGCCGCGGACGACGCCCGCTTCATTCTGATGTCGCTGACCCCGAAGGCGACGGCTGAAATCGAGAAACTGTCCAAGAGAAAGCTCGCCTTGAATTCGACCATGTTCAACGAGCTCGACGAGAAGACCTTGAGTGAGCTGAATGGCGCGCTCGCAACCATCGCCAGAAATGCCCGGCTGGCGGCACGATTGCTGGCTATCGACGCGTCGTGATCCGCTGATGCCCGGGCGAGACCGGGTGCCGTCGTCGCGCTGCGCCAGCATCGGCCTTCCATGGCTCGCGACATCCACTCCGCTGCCCCTTCATCATGAGGGGTCAACACGCGCACCGGCCAGGCCCTGACCGAGCTAGAGGTAGGTCACGGCTTCATGCGGGCGGGCAGTCCCGAGCTTGCTGTCGAGCCATTCGAGCACGAAGTTGTCGATGGCGATGAAATTCTCGACCTCGCCGAGCGGGTGCGGCACGTTGTTGGGCACGACGACCGAGCAATCAGCTCCACTCTCCCGATAGCCGGCTTGCAGATCGAGCGCATCCTGCTCCCAGATCATGGAGCGGGTCCCGACGACCATGAGCAGCGGGCACGGGAGCCGACGCGACGGCAGTAACGAACCCGCCGACGCTCCGTCAGGGATAGCCGGCCCGAAGCTGGTCATCCTCCGCAGCGCTCTGCGCATGACCGGCGTCGAGACACCGCCGTCGCACACCGCGGCCGCGATTCTGCGATCCGAGAGGGCGAGGCGGGACGCATGAGACGCGCCCGCCCCTTCGCCATAGATCGCGATCCGCCGCGAATCGACATCGGGACGAGCTTCCAGATAGTCCAACCAGCACTGAAGTCTGTGCTCCGGCTTGAAGGAGCGATGGACAGTCGAAGTGCCGGCATTGACGAACAGCAGCGACATTGACCCGCAGAGCGAGGCCGGCAACAGCCTGCTCATCATCGAGCCCAGGGTGACGTCCCCATCGCTGACGCAGATCACGGCCGGCGCGGTAGGCCCACGACGGAGTGCCGGCAGGAAGAAGCCGGCCAACGCCCCTTGATCGAAGAAATCGATCTTGACGCGCTCAACCGCCAGACCAGCCTCGGCCTCGAAGCCTCTCAGGCCGATACCGACCTCGTCCGCGAGATCGGCATTTTCGACATCACCCGGACAGGACAGAGTCCTAACGACTTCGAGGGCCGTCAACGAGCATAGCCACGCTTCCCGCGCAATTTGGGCGGACCCAACATCGCGCGCGCTTTCGGCCAATGTGCGGTAGTCGTCTGCGAGCCTCAGCCAGTCCGAAATCCACAGGTGCCGGTGCGTCTCACGCACCAGCTCCGCGACGGACAGGCTTTCGAAAAATTGTGACGCGCGATCGCGCAAGCGGGCCAGGTTTTGCCCGGCACCGTCGCACGGGCCGCAAGGCCAATGATCCCCTTCCATCGCAGTCCCCCGAGCGGCGCCGTCAACAATTGCCCGGACTTGCGTCCGGACCGGCCGGCTCCGCGTTCTGCACGGCGCCCGGTGCACCTGCTTGATGCGATCGCGGGCGCACCGTTTCATCTTCGCGTCGCGCAGCGGGGGCGCTGCGCGAGACGGCCGGCATTCCAAACGAGCCGACTTGGGCACGAAGTCGAGGCCGGCTCAACTCAATCGTCACGTCCCAGCTCCATTGCTGATACACAGTTGTTCGCCGCGCATACTTGCGATGCGGGCCTTGTCGTTTCTTGTTGGATCGGCGGATGAAGACGACTTCACTTTGCCGACAGAACAGACATGCCTGTGTGTGCCGTCATTGTGAAACCACGATATGGTGAGCGATGCGGCGGATCGCCGCGTCATCGACGCCAGCCGGCGGCGTGACAAGGAGATGACAGCGAACGGATCAACGCGCCGGTCATCCGCGCGAGTGTGGCGACGTATAATCGCGCCTCGCCGAACGGAGCATCCGACAGATCGGAATTCGGTGAAGCCAGGTTCAGTGAAGCCGTACCGGATCGAGCGAGCGGTGCCGAGACCGCGAACGCTTTGACGCATCGCCGACAGACGAGCGCCCGTGGCCGGATCGAGCGCGGTCCAGGCCGGCGTTCTCGCCGGTAGGCGAAATGGTGGTTGGATTTCGCCTCCTCCATCCGGACGATAGAGGGGCCCGGCGCGGCCTTGTATGCATTATCCCAGTTGCCAGACCCGCGCAGTTCGCTTTACATGCCGGCAACTCGCCCGCGGATGACGGCCGGGGCTCAAAAATCGCACAAATTGTCAAAGGGACGGAGCATGGCGCGCAACATATTGATTCTCGGGGCTTCTTACGGCTCCCTGCTGGGCACGAAGCTGCTGATGGCGGGGCACAACGTCACCCTGGTCTGCCGCGCCAAGACCGCCGAGCTGATCAACCGCGAAGGTACCGAGGTGCGCATCAAGCTGCGTGACGAGGCGGTGCACCGGGCGATCTTCTCGCGCAACCTGCCCGGCAAGCTCGACGCGGTGACCCCGGCCAATGTCGATCTCTCCCGCTACGATCTGGTCGGCCTTGCAATGCAGGAGCCGCAATACACCAACCACACGGTGCGCGTGCTCATGATCAAGATCGCCGCGGCGAAGCTGCCGTGCCTGTCGATCATGAACATGCCGCCGCTGCCCTATCTGAAGCGGATTCCCGCGCTCGCCGACATGGATCTGGAGGAGGCCTACACCAATGCCCAGGTGTGGGAGCGGTTCGAGCCGGGGCTGGTGACGCTGTGCTCGCCCGATCCGCAGGCGTTCCGTCCGCCGGAAGAAGCCGCGAACGTGCTGCATGTCGGCCTGCCCACCAACTTCAAGGCGTCGGTCTTCGCCGACGAGAAGCACAACAAGCTGCTGCGCGAGCTGGAGGCCGACATCGACGCGGTGACGCTCGACGGCCACGACGTGCCGGTGAAGCTGAAAGTGTTCGACTCCCTGTTCGTGCCGCTGGCGAAATGGTCGATGCTGCTGACCGGCAACTACCGCTGCATCCCCCCCCACGAGCCGCAGTCGATCCGCGACGCCGTGCACGGCGACCTCAAGCGCTCGCAAACGATCTACGACCATGTCGACGCGATCGCCCGCAAGCTCGGCGCCGATCCGCAGGATCAGGTGCCGTTCGCGAAATACGCCAAGGCCGCCGAGAGCCTGCTCAAGCCGTCATCGGCTGCGCGCGCGGTCGCGAGCGGCGCGCCCTTCATCGAGCGCGTCGACCTGCTGGTGAAGCTGATCTCGCACCAGCTCGGCACGCCCAATTCCGAGATCGACCGCACGGTCGACACCGTGGACCAGAAGCTGAACGAGAAGATCGTGCAGGGCGGATCGGGCGCGCAGTAGCGCGCGCCGATTTCGAGCAAGGCGTGGCGCTTCAAGCCGCCAGGAAGGATTGACGCCAGATCAGGCCGGTCCCGGCAACCCAGCGTGACCGCGCCGGCGCGCGTGACCAGGTCGGGATGCCCGAGGCGACGGGCGTCACGGCCAGCCTGGTTTGATCTTCGTCATCAAATCCGGTGCCCAGCGCCCGGAATCGCCGCATCCGGCCCAAGCCGGGCCATCGCCGTACTCGCCGATTTGCGAAAACGTTGCATCCATGCGAGGTCTGGCTTTACGTAACGGAGGCTGCCGGGATGGCTCGGCAGATACTCCGGGTGCCGGTTCCGGGCGGCAGGTTCCAGCTCTGCCGGCGATAGCCGGACGATGGGCGAAAGAAAAAGAACAAGTCATCGAAGATGGATCAGTCGACGTTGCAGGTCGTTCGCGCGGTGGAGGCCGGCGCGACAACCATGAAGAGCGTCATCGACGCGACCGGATTGTCTCGTCTCAAGGTCGAGCGCGCATTGAACACGCTGGAGAAGCAGAAGCTGCTGGTCCGCGACGGCCAGGGCTTTCGTGCGACCAGCGTGCCGAAGACGGCGCCGCTGGCCCGGCAATGTGGATCGTGCAACGCCTGCTGCGACGTTCTCGAGGTGGCCGCGGTCGACAAGCCGGTGAACCAGCTCTGCAAGCATTGGCAGACGGGCACCGGGTGCACCATCTACGATCGCCGCCCGCAAATGTGCCGTTCCTTCGTTTGCGCATGGCTGCAAGGGCATCTCGACGACGAATGGTTTCCCGCCAAGTCGGGCATCATCGTGCATTTCAGCCAGGACGCCGTGAACGTCACGGTCGACGACCATTGCCCCGATCGCTGGCGCGAGGAGCCGTATTTCAGCAAGCTCGTCGAATGGTCGCTGAACGGGATCAAGCGGATCGGAAACCGGGGCTATGCCACCTTGGTTGTCTCCGGCGCCGACCGCTTCCTGCTGCTCGGACGCACCGTCGTTCCCGAGCCGACGCTGTTCGGCACGGCATTCGTGCCGCTCACGGCCGACACGTTCCGGTTCTGGCGGGCGAACTCGCCGGAACATTTGCAGCGACTGCACGAACGCATCGCCGAGATGGAGCGGATCAGGCAGGAATTCGGCTCCTGCGCCATCCCGGAGAACGAGGACGACGATCCGCAGCCGCCCTACCGTCCCGCACTTCTACGGCAATCGAATCACGCCTGAACGCCGCCGTGGGCAACGCGGCACGATTCGCCCTGTGCGGCTCGACGCGCCGCGACGGGATTGATAAGCCCCTGTCCGCGAAGACGGGGACTTGAGTCGAGGACATGACGATTGCGATCGAGATGGGGCAGACCACGGCAGGCGCCGCGGCCGCCATGGACCTCGAGGAACTGCTGGCGACCCGCCTCCTCGTGCAGGGCAATTCGGGCTCCGGCAAATCGCATTTGCTGCGGCGGCTACTGGAGCAGAGCGCGCCCTGGGTGCAGCAGGCCATCATCGACCCCGAAGGCGATTTCGTCACGCTGGCCGAGCGCTTCGGTCATCTCGTGATCGCGGCCGAGGATCACACCGAGCGCGGCCTGCAGGTCGCCGGCGAGCGGGCGCGGCTGCACCGCGTCTCCACGGTGCTCAATCTCGAAGGCTTAGATGCCGAGAACCAGATGCGCCGTGCCGCGGCGTTTCTCGGCGGGATGTTCGACGTCGACCGCGACCATTGGTATCCGATGCTCGTGATCGTCGACGAGGCGCAGCTGTTCGCGCCGGCGGTGGCCGGCGAGGTCTCGGACGAAGCGCGCAAGCTCTCGCTCGGCGCCATGACCAACCTGATGTGCCGCGGCCGCAAGCGCGGGCTGGCCGGCATCATCGCGACGCAACGTCTGGCCAAGCTCGCCAAGAACGTCGCGGCGGAAGCCTCCAACTTCCTGATGGGCCGGACCTTCCTCGACATCGACATGGCGCGCGCCGCCGATCTGCTCGGCATGGAACGGCGGCAGGCCGAGGCCTTTCGCGACCTCGAGCGCGGACAATTCATGGCGCTGGGGCCGGCGCTGTCGCGCCGTCCGCTGCGCCTGAACATCGGCCCGACCGAAACGAGCCCGCGCAACTCGACGCCGCGCCTGATGCCGCTGCCGGAAGCGACCACGGAAGACATGCGCGCCGTGATCCTGGCCGCGCCGCCGCCCGACGCCAGCCGGCCGCAGCGGCGGCCGGCGCCGGATCTGCTGGAGCAGCTTCGCGCCGCGAAGGCGGCCGCCACTCCGGAGACCCGACCCGAGGTGGTCGAGGTGGCAGTCAGTGCCGAGGAGCTTGCGGAGCGGCGCGAGCGCGTCGACCGCACGCTGCGCGCCGTGCTCGCCGAGCCCGACGCGGGCTTCCGCGCGATCGGCGTGCTCTATCAGGAGTTCGCGGTCCGCTGCCGCATCGAGGGCCTCGGCTCGGCTGTGCCCGATCTCAACGAGTTTCGCCGCATGCTGACGCATGCGCGCGCCGGTCTCGGCACCGATCTTACGGAAGACGACGCCTGGCAGGATGTGGCGCTGCGCGCCTCGATCCTGCCCGACGACATGCAGGGCGTGTTCATGATGATCGCGCGTGCGGCCAAGGAAGGCTGGCCGTGTCCCGGCGATGCCGCGATCGCGCGCGCCTATGGCTCGCATTCGCTGCGCCGGGCGCAGCGGCTGCTCGGCTACATGGAGGAGCAGGGCCTGATCGTCGTCCAGCTCGATGGTGGCGGACGCAGGATCGTGACGCTGGTCGAGCTGGCCTGGGCGACTGCGCCAGGCGATCCCAATGGCGACGACTTGCCGACGGAGCAGGTCGCGCGAGCGGCGTCGGCCTGAGCGTCAGGCGGCCTCGGAGCCGCCGAGATAGGCGTCGCGGATGCGCGGGTCGTCTTTCAACGCCCGCGCCGGGCCTGACAGCACGATCCTGCCGGTCTGCAACACATAGGCCTCGTGCGCGATCTCGAGCGCGAGGCTGGCGTTCTGCTCGACCATGAAGACGGAGACGCCCTCCTGGTTGATGGTCCTGATCAGCTCCAGTACACGGTCGACATAGAGCGGCGACAAGCCCATGGTCGGCTCGTCCATCACGATCATTCGGGGACGGCTCATCAGCGCCCGCGCCATCGCCACCATCTGCTGCTCGCCGCCGGAGAGCGAGCCGGCCCGCTGCGACAGCCGCTGGCCGAGCTTGGGGAACAGGGTGAGCATCTTGTCCAGATCCTGGCCGATCGCCTCGCGGTCGTTGCGCACGAAGGCGCCCATCAGGATGTTCTCGCGCACGCTCATGTCGGCGAACAGCCGCCGCGCCTCCGGCACCGAGGCGATGCCGCGGCGGACGATCTGCGGCGTGGACAGACCGATCAGCGAGGCGCCGTCGAAGGCCACCTCGCCCGAGCGCGGCTTCACCAGGCCAAGGATGATCTTCATCGTGGTCGACTTGCCGCTGGCATTGCCGCCGAGCAGGCAGACGATGTGGCCGCGTCCGACCGTGATCGACAGGTCGAAATGCACCTGCGCCTGGCCGTAGAAGGTGTTGACGTTGGACAGCGCCAGCAGCGGCTCGGGAGCTGGATTGGTCATGCCGCGCTCTCCTGCTCAGACGTCGCTGACAGCCCGTGGCCGAGATAGGCCTCGATCACCTTGGGATCGCTCCGCACCTCGTCGCCCGGCCCTTCCGCGATCTTCCTGCCTTCGTCCATGACGATGACGCGATCGGACAGGCGCATCACCATCTCCAGCTTGTGCTCGATCAGGAGGATGGTGAGACCTTCCGCCTTGAGCTCGGCGACGAGCCCCTGCATCTCCGCGGTCTCGGTCGGGTTCATGCCGGCGGTCGGCTCGTCCAGCAGCAGAAGGCGCGGCTTCAGTGCGAGCGCGCGTGCGATCTCGACGCGGCGGCGATTGGCATAGGACAGGCTATAGGCGGGCTGGTCGATCCGCGGCAGCAGCCGCTCGCCGAAACGGGCGAGGATGGCCTTCACCTCCTCGCGCAGCTGCTCCTCCTCGGCCTTGACGCTGGAGGGGCGCAGCAGCGCCAGGCCCAATTCCAGCAGCGGACCGATCACCGGCACGGCCGGCTTCACGGCGCGCAGCCGCGTGTGCGCCCCGATCAGGACGTTGTCCATCACGCTGAGATTGCCGAAGACGCGGCCGAGCTGGAACGTGCGCGCAATGCCCTCGCCTGCGAGCCGTTCCGGCGACAGTCCGGTAATGTCCTGGCCTTCGAAGTGAACTGTCCCCGCGTCTGGCCGATCGAGCCCGGTGACAAGATTGAACAGCGTCGTCTTGCCGGCGCCGTTGGGGCCGATGATGCTGACGAGCTCGCCCTTGGCGAGATCGAGATCGATGGCGTCGACGGCGGTGAGGCCGCCGAAATGGCGCGTCAGGCCGCGCAGGGACAGCATGCGTGCGTGATGCTCCGCCATCAGATCGTCCCCAGCAGGCCCTGCGGCCTGAACCGCACGAGCAGCAGGAGCACGATGCCGTAGATCAGGATGCGGTACTCCGCCGCGATCCTGAAGACCTCGGGCAGCCCGACCAGCGCCACCGATCCGAGAATTGCGCCGACGACATTGCCGAGGCCGCCGAGGATGACGACGGTCAGCGCCAGGATCGATTGCTGCGTGTTGAAGGTTTCGTGGTTGATGTAGGAATAGAGGTGCGCGGCGATGCCGCCGCTGACGCCGGCTGCGAACCCGCCGAAGATGAAGGCCAGCGATTTGTAGCGGTTCAGGCTGAGGCCATAGGCGCGCGCGGCGATGTCGTCGTCGCGGATGGCGCGGAAGCTGCGGCCGAGATGCGAGGTGAGCAGCCGCCCCTGCAGCAGCGCCAGCACGAGCATCACCGCAAGGCTGAACCAGTAGATCGAGGTTGGGCTGACCAAATCGTAGCCGAACAGCGACAGCGGCGGGATGCCGGAGATGCCGATCGGCCCGCGCGTGACGCTTTCCCAGTTCAGGATCACCAGCGAGACGATCTCGCCGATGGCAAGGGTCGCGATCGACACATAATGCCCGCGCAGACGGAAGGAGGGCGAGATCAAGAGCGTGCCGAGCGCAGCGCTCATCAGGCCGCCACCGATCACGGCAAGGCCGACCGGAACGTTGAGGGTCAACGACAGCAGCGCCGATGTATAGGCGCCGATCGCAAGTAGCGCGGCGTGTCCGAGCGAAACCTGCCCCATCGTGCCGGCGACCAGCGTCAGGCTGAGCGCGAGCATGCCGAGCAGCCAGGCATTGATCAGGGTCTGCAGCACGTAGAACGACACCGGGAACAACGGCAGGATGGCGAAGATCGCGGCCGCCGCAGCCAGGGCCCAGCGCGGAATGCGCACCGGGCGGCTCGGCGCGATGAACGTGCCGGTGAGCGGCTCGGGCGGGGCCTGCCGCGCGCTGGCGAACAACCCGTTCGGCCGCAGCACGAGCACGACGACGAGCAGCAGGAACGCGAACAGATTGCGGTAGCTGGTGCCGAACACCGCGACGCCGTAGCTCTCGACCAGTCCGAGCAGCAGGCTGCCGATCACAGCGCCCGGCACATTGCCGGCGCCCCCGACCACTTCGGCGACCACGCCCTTGAGCGTCGCCTGCAGGCTCATCGCGGTGTCGATCTGGTTGTAGTACATGCCGACCAGCATGCCGGAGACGCCGCCGAGCGCAGCTGCGATGCCGAACACGGCCTGGTTGACGCGATTGACGTCGACGCCCATCTGCATCGCGGCGTCGCGGTCCTGCGAAGCCGCGCGCACCGCCCAGCCGAGCTTGCTGTAGCGCAGGAACACGAACAGCAGCAGCGCGCTGGTGATGCCGACGCCGGCGATCAAGAGATCGAGCGGGCCGATCGTGCCGCCTCCGACCTGGAAGCGGACGTCCGGCAGCTGGCTCGGCAGCGCGCGCGGATTGGGCGAGAAGGTCAGCATGACCAGCTGGTCGAGCACGAAGCTGATGCCGATGGTCGCGAGCAGCGGCGCGATCCGCACCGAGTTCTGCAGTGGCCGCAGGCCGAACCGCTCGATGATCAGCCCGACCAGTGCGGCGGCCGCGGCCACCATGATGATGGTGAGCGGCAGCGGCGTATGCAGCTGCACCACCGCACCCCAGCCGATATAGGCGCCGACCAGATAGATCGAGCCTTGCGCGAAGTTGATCAGCCGGCTGACGCCGAAGATCAGCGCAAGCCCGACCGCAACGAGGGCGTAGACATTGCCAACGATCAGCCCGTTGATCGTGTAGTCGAGCCAGGAAGACAAAAATTGGTCCCCGCGTGCAAAGGAAAACGGCCGGAGCGGTCGCTCCGGCCGTCAGGTCAGGTCGGCTTGCCGTCCCAGAGCGCGAACTGGCCCTTGCGGACGACGAGCTCGGCGTTCATGGCGCCCTTGACGCGGCGGCTCTCGACGTCGAACGTCGCCTGGCCGAAGATGACGCTGGAGACGTCCTTCACTTTCGCGAAGGCGTCGCGGATCGCGCGGCGGTCGGTACCGCCGATTTTCACCACGGCAGCGGCCATGTTCATCGCATCATAAGAATAGGCATTGAAGGCGTCGGGCTCCTGCCCGCCATACTTGGCCTTGAAGCCGGCGATGAACTTCTTCACCTCGGGCCTGGGATCCTGAGGGAAATAGCGCGTGCCGAGATGAACGTCCTCGACCGCCTCGCCGCCGAGCTCGATGAATTTCGGCGAATAGACCGAGCTCGCGGCGCACATCACCTGCTTCAGGCCAACCTGGCGGGCCTGACGCGCGATCAGCGCACCGTCGGAATAATAGGAGATCAGAATCAGCCCGTCGGGACTGGCGTCGCGCACCCGGACCAGCGTCGAGCGGAAGTCACGCTCCTCCGCGATGTAGCCCTCCGTCACCGCGATTTCGGCGCCGTATTCCTTCGCCGCCTTGACGAAATAGTCGCGGCTGGTGCGGCCCCAATCGGTGTTGAGGTGCAGCACGGCGAGCTTCTTGAGGCCGAGGCGCTTCACCGCATAGGCCGCCAGCAGCGGCTGCTCGTCGGCCTGGCTGACGGAGGTGCTCCACATGAAGTCGCCGCCCTTGGTGAAGTCAGGGTGCGAGTTGGTGAAGCCGAACTGCACGAGGCCACCGCGCTGATAGATCGGCGAAGCCGCCATCGAGGCCGGGCTCGAGAAGTCGCCGAGCTCCATGACGATGCGGGGATCGGAGACGAACTTCTGGGCGATCGCCACCGACTGGCGCGGATCGCTCTGGCTGTCCTCGAACTGGTAAGCGAGCTTGCGGCCGTTGATGCCGCCGGCCGCCATGATCTCATCGAGTGCGAGGTCGAAGCCCTGCTTCCACTGCGTGCCATATTGCGCGTTCGGCCCCGTGAGGGGGCCGCTGACGCCGAGCAGGATCGGTTCGGACGATTGCGCCAAGGCGGCGCGCGAGAAGGCGGCGCCCGCCATCATGGCGGCCAGCGAGCCCTTGACCAGGCTTCGACGATCGATGTTGCTCATGCACGGCTCCATCCACTTTAGTTGATACAAGCAGCAATTTCCATGCCGGTTCCCTATTTCGAGGGTTCGCCAAGCGACAGCATCAGCCGGTTCGCCCAGTTGAAGAAGGACGCACCATTGATGACGTCGACGATCTCGGCATCGTCGAGACCGGCGCGGCGCAGCTCCGCGATGTTGTCGGGACCGAACGCGATCGGCGTCGCGGCCAGCGCGACCGAGGCTTTGACCACCGCATTCCAGCGCGCACCGAGATCGGCCTTGACGCCTTCGTCGAGCAGCCGCTGCACATCGTCGCGGCGCTTGGAATAGGTGCTGGCAAAGCGCGCATGCACGGAGGCGCAATAGATGCAGCCGTTGTAACGCGAGGTCGCGGCGGCGGCGAGCTCACGCTCGGCGCGCGGCAGGCCGTCGACGACATTGTAGAAGATGTCCTTATCGGTCTTGGTGCGGGCTTCCAGCACTTCGGGATCGCGCACCAGAAGGCGGAAATATTCCGACTTGGCACGGGCGCGGTCGACGAGACCGGCGTAATGCCGCTCGGTCAGCTCGGCCTCGGGCAGCGGATCGATCCAGGAGACCCAGCCGAGCTCGTCCTGGGTGAAGGCGACGGGCGGATTGACGGCGGCGCTCATGATTGCGGCCTCCTCTTATGCGTTCACGGCTGCGAGCGTGCGAAAGCCGCTGACGACGCGTAGCTGGAACGACAGGAATGCGACGAGCTGGGAGAAGGTGACGATGCCGGTGGTCGACCAGCCGGCTTCGAGCAGCGCCTTCATGTCGCCCGCTGCCGCATCGCGGGGCCGAAACACCAGGAGATGCGCGTGTTCGAGCGCTGCTGCGAGCCTGGCGCCAAGTGCCGGCTTGCTCGCCGCACTCACCCGGTAGATCAGACCGGCGGTGTTTTCGATCGACAACGGACCGGCAGGATACGAGCCATACGGACCCGAGGTCCTGCCCCGTGCGATCTCCGCCTCGATCACCTCCAGCAGGCTCCCCCCAGCCGGATTTGCGAAGAGCTTCTCGCGATAGAAGGCGGCAACGGGCGATTCGCCATGGAGCCCGGTCACGAAGGCCGCAACTGCAGCGCGCTCTACAAGCGAGCAATCGCTCGCGTCGATCGGCTCGAACAGCGAGAGGGAGCTCTTCTGCGCATTCTCGCGCGCCTGCTGGCGGCGCGCGCGGATGGCATCCAAGGCCGACCCCGGCTCGATCCCGGCGAGTGTATCGATGATATCCTGCGTGCTCATCATTCTGCCTCGTGCATTCATTCCAACTAGACCGCCAGCGCGACGTCGGCCGCCGTCCGGGTCCAGCCCAGCGCCGGCGCGACCTTGTCCGCGACCAGCTCGATCGAGCGCAGAACATGGGGATGCGCCGCGTCGACCGAATGCACCTGGAAGACGAGATCCGTCACCCGCTCCAGCGTCGCGTCGCTGCGCAGCGAGGCGATGACGTGGTCGGCGTCGCCGACATGGGTGTCGAACGCCGTGATCATCTCCTCCAGGGTCTCGCCCGGCTTGGCGTGGCCGCCCTTGAGGAATTGCGGCAGCGCGCGCCGCAGCCCAATATCGGCGAAGCGCAGAGCTTCGGCATGGTCGTCGGCGACGAAGACGCTGCGCGAGGCCATGATGCGAGGTTCGGCCCCTTTTGGCAGCGCTTCCAGATAGGCATCGATGACCGGGTTCTGGATCTCGGCGAGGGTGGCCTTCGGCGCCTCCTTGGTCCGCGGTTGGGTCCGCGACAGCAAGAGGCCGTCGCCTGCCTTGCCCGCACGCGCCCCGCCGGCGACCGAGAACGTCGCCTGCCAGATGCGCTTGTCCAGTTGCGGCCTTTGCGGATAGATCGTGTCACCGCCGGCGAGCGGCTTGCCGACCAGCGCCGTGCGGACGACGTCCAGATTTCGGGCAAAGATCTCGTTGCGCTGGGCGCTGTCGAGGCCGAAGGCGGCGAAGGCCGACGGATTGCCGCCGGTGCCGACGCCGAGCTCGAAACGGCCGCTGCAGAGGAGATCGAGCACCGCGGCGTCCTCAGCGACCCGCACCGCGTTCTCCAGCGGCAGCGTGACGATGCCGGTGCCGAGGCGGATGCGCGAGGTCTGGGCTGCGACGTAGCCGAGGAACGTGAAGGGCGACGGCAGGCCGCCTTCGCGCTCGTGGAAATGATGCTGCGCGATCCACGCGGAATCGAGGCCGGCCTCTTCGGCGCGCACGATCTGCTCGGCCGCGAAGCGATATCGCTCGGCGGCCGGGGCCTCGTCGAGAAGCCGCGTGAAGAACCCCAGGCGTTTCAGATTTGCAAAGCGTTTCATACGACCCCTGTCGGACTGGGATGGCCAGGCCGCCGATGATGTCGGTTACTGCTGCTCCAGACAAGCGGGCATTGCGCAAGGCTCGTACGCAAGATTCCTGCGCGAGATTCCTGCGCAAGGCTGCCGCCGGGATCGCCCCTGCGTGGGCTTTGACTGGGCAGACTGCCTACCAGCTCGGCAGCACCGCGCCCTTGAACTTGGTCAGGACGAACTCCCTGACCTCCGGCGTGTGGTAGCTGTCGACGAGGACCTTGACCCAGGGCTTGTCCTTGTCGGCGGTGCGCACCGCGATCAGGTTGACGTAGGGGCCCTTGGGGTCCTCGCGCAGGATCGGGTCCTTGACCGGATCGAGGCCCGCCTGGGTTGCGTAATTGGTGTTGATCGCGGCGGCGTCGACATCGTCGAGTGCGCGCGGCGCCTGCGCCGCGTCAACCTCGATGAACTTCAGCTTCTTGGGATTCTCGGTGATGTCGAGCACCGTCGGCTTGAAGCCGGTGCCCTCCTTCAGCTTGATCACGCCCTTGTCGCGCAGCAGCAGCAGCACGCGGCCGCCATTGGTCGGATCGTTCGGGATCGAGACCTTGCCGCCCTCGGGAAGGTCGGCGAAGGCCTTGTGCTTCTTCGAGTACACGCCGATCGGGAAGTTCACGGTGAGGCCGACGGCCTCGATCTTGTAGCCACGGTCGGCCTTCTGGTTGTCCAGGTAAGGCTGGTTCTGGAACGAATTGGCCTGGATCTCGCCGGCATCGAGCGCGGCGTTCGGCACGACGTAGTCGGAGAATTCGAGGAGCTGGATGTCGAGGCCCTGCTTGGCGGCGATCGGTTTCACCGCCTCCAGGATCTGCGCATGCGGCCCCGGCGTCACACCGATCTTGATGGTTTCGGCCGAGGCCGAGGCCGCCCCCAGGGCGAGGGCGGCGGACAGGATCAGGGGGAGGCGAAACGACATCTTGGACTCCGTGGCACGGCGAAAATGATTGGAACCGTATTCGCTTCTCCGCGAGGCGAAATCAATGAAATGGAAATCCATATTGCCCGCCCGTCGCGGGCTCGCTTTCTCCGTTCGCTGGCAAACGTGAAACGAATTCGCGCGGCGACCGCGACGCCGCCTAGATCTCTCAGGCGGCGATCCTGGTCGTAATCCGCACGGGCTCTGCGGGTCGTCATTTCGTCGCAGGGCGGCATTGCCGGCATTGCCGCCTCGGCCACGATGCAACATGATGACCGCCTGGGACGATGTGTCGCCGAGGTGGAGGGTCATCTGATGAACGAGAACGAAATCCGCACGCTGGTCGGACAGGTCAAGCAAGGCACGCTGTCGCGGCGCTCGTTCATCCGGAAGGTGGCCGCGCTCGGGATCACGGCCCCGATCGCGAGCCAGATCCTGGTCTGGAATGACGTGGCGATGGCGGACGCCACCTTGCCGTACAAGCCGACCAAGGCCGGCGGCGGCGGCACGCTCAAGATGCTGCTGTGGCAGGGGCCCACCCTGCTCAATCCGCATTTCGCGCTCGGCACCAAGGACCAGATCGCCTCGCGCGTCTTCTTCGAGCCGCTCGCCGGCTGGGACAAGGAGGGCAATCTCATCCCCTGCCTTGCCGCCGAGGCCCCGACCAAGGCAAATGGCGGCCTTTCCGCCGACGGCATGAGCGTGATCTGGAAGCTGAAGCGGGACGTCAAATGGCATGACGGCAAGCCCTTCACCGCCGACGACGTCGTCTTCACCTGGCAGTATGCCGCCGACCTCGCCACCGCGGCCTACACCACCGGCTCCTACAAGGACATCAAGGTCGAGAAGATCGACGACTACGCCGTCAAGGTGATCTTCAAGGCGCCGACGCCGTTCTGGGCCGATCCGTTCGTCGGCTCAGTCGGCCAGATCCTGCCGAAACATCATTTCGGCGACTATGTCGGCGCCAAGTCGCGCGAAGCTCCGGGCAATCTGAAGCCGGTCGGCACCGGTCCGTACAAATTCCTCGAGTTCAAGCCGGGCGACATGATCCGCGCCGAGCGCAATCCCGACTATCACATCAAGAACCAGCCGCATTTCGACACGCTCGAGATCAAGGGCGGCGGCGATGCCGTATCTGCGGCGCGCGCGGTGCTGCAGACCGGTGAATACGACTTTGCCTGGAACATGCAGGTGGAGGAGGAGGTGCTCAAGCGGATGGAGGCGGGCGGCAAGGGCAAGCTCGACATCACGCCGTCAGGCAATGTCGAGTTCATCATCCTCAACACGACCGACCCCTGGACCGAGGTCGACGGCGAGCGATCCAGCGTCAAGACCAAGCACCCGACGCTGTCCGACCCCGCCGTGCGCCGCGCGATCAACCTCTTGATCGACCGCGATTCGATCCAGAAGTTCATCTACGGACGCGGCGCCATCGCCACCGCGAGCTTCGTCAACGCGCCCAAGCAGTTCAAGTCGCCCAACCTGAAATACGCGTTCGACATCGACAAGGCCAACAAGATCCTCGACGAGGCCGGCTGGAAGAAAGGCGCGGACGGCATTCGCGAGAAGGACGGCAAGAAGCTCAAATATGTGTTTCAGACCTCGACCAACGCCCCGCGCCAGAAAACCCAGGCCATCATCAAGCAGGCCTGCGAGAAGGCCGGCATCGATATCGAGATCAAGGCGGTCACCGCCTCGGTGTTCTTCTCCTCCGACGTCGGCAACCCCGACACCTATTCGAAATTCTACGCCGACATGGAGATGTACAACACGACGCAGCCGCAACCAGATCCAGAGCGCCTCTTGAACCAGTGCGTGTCCTGGGAGATCGCCACCAAAGACAACAAATGGCTCGGCCGTAACAATTCGCGCTATTCCGATCCCGAAGCCGACAAGGCCTACAAGGCCGCGCAGAACGAGCTCGACCCGGTCAAGCGCGCCGCGCTGCTGATGAAGGTGGACGAGATCTTCTGCGGGGCCAACGTCTTCCTGCCGCTGCTCTCGCGCCACATCGTCAACGCCGGCGCCAACAATCTGATGATCGACATCTCAGGCTGGGACACCATCACGTGGAATCTGGCGGCGTGGTATCGGACCTGAGGGGGCTCTCGTGTGTCCCGGACAAGCGACAACGCGTGAAGCGTTGCAGCGCAGAGCCGGGACCTAGCAGCGGAACGGCACCGTGCGGATGGATGGGCCCCGACTCAGCGAAGCGCGAGACTTAGCTCACTCGCAGAACCTTCCCAGCTCCCATCACTTTTCCACTGTGTGCTTCAGATCACAGCAGAATCACGCGCCCTCCCCTACAGTCACCCTGCATGGCCGCAAACAAGGTAACGGCGGTACGCGTGAGGCTGCGGCGACGATCGACAGCCCCGGACTTTTCGAGGCCGCCTGGGTGAAGAGCCCGGCGGCTGTTTTCTTTGTTGCCGCGCAGCACAAGAGACGTGGATGGCCGGGACAAGCCCGGGCATGACGAGGTTGGACTGTGTCTGCCTCAATCAAGCGGCAGCGCCTACGAACCGCCCCCGCCCTTCTTCTCCTCGCGCTCTTCCTCGATCTGCCGCTCGGCTTCCAGCCAGAACTCCAGCTCGCGATTGCCGGGACGGCCGGCCTGCTCCCAGAGCTCGTAGGCACGGGCGCGCACCTGGCCGCGGCGCATCATGCGGCGGAGCTTTCGCCTCAGCTCCCCGGCGAAGCTGCGGAAGCGATGGCCGGTGGTTTCGTCCCTGACGAGCGCGGCCGCTCGCGTGGCGAGTTCGATCTGGTGCTCTAGCTTCTTCTGTTCGTCCACCTCTGATGCTGCCGTGGGAAAGGGTTGTGGTCAGAGCCCATGCTGTTCAGACACTGAATTCCTTGCGGGATGGTCCGTTCCCTCGGCTACGGCGCGGCGGATGAGAAGCGCGCAGGATGGGCGAAGGTTTCGCTTCGCTCTATGCATCCTACCGACGACGACTGCGAGTCGAGGGGCCGCTGCTTTCAGTGCCAGGTCGTGTCGGCCTCGACGATCACCACGCGGATTTCGGGATCCTCCGTGGTGTTGCAGGTGCAGGGCATGCCCTCGCCGCAGCGGCAGCCGCCGAGTTTCTCGCTCCAGGCCCGGAGCGGATGGTTTTCGCAGACCCATCCGAGACCCCGGCAGAATGGGCACAGCTTCCCGGTCACAGCGTATCCGGCGTGCGCAGCGTGTTGGACTTGTCAGCGTTGCGAAGCTCCTGCTCGGCCGCGTGCCAGAATTCCTCCTCGCGGCCTTCGGGCTTGCCGGCCTGCTCCCACAGGCGGTGTGCGCATTCCCTGATCTCTTGCTCGGTCGGCTCGGACAATTGCGTCTCCTCTCCTAAAGCACGGCCCGCCCAGGGGGGGTATGGAGGCTTGGAGGCAGGCCGTGCAGGCCAGCAATCGGCGGCGAGGCCGGCCCGCGGATTCAAGCCTCAATCCTGCGCGAGAGTTCCTCGTCACCCGCGACGCCCGACGCGCAATGTGCGCCGTGCTGCTTGGCACGAGAGCCTGACATCGGAGCGAAGGTGAGATCGATTTGGTAGCGGAGAAGGCGAAGCCCTATCAGGTCCAAATTGGCACGAAAACGCCGATTTTCCAGCAGGTTGGCGGGAGCATGGCGACGGATTGGACGGGGTTGGAAACCGCCCGGATATCTCATCGCCCCCCTATACCTCGCCCTGGGTCACCTCGTCGTGGTTGACCTGGCTGCTGGAGGGCGGCCATCGCGACGACCGCCATCAGGCGGCCTGGCGGCAAGCCGTTCGAGGAGGGCGGCGGTCTCCGCAGCACAAGGCTGCCCGGATCGCTTCCGTGCGCAAGCTGGATGGCGTCAGTCATCGGGCGGCGCATGAGGGTCAAGCGTGACACCCCTGCTGCGGAGTGCCTCCCCCATCTTCACAAGATCGGCCAGCGATCGCGCATTCATCTTCCGCATGATTTCCCGCCGATGCACCCGTACCGTGACCTCGCGTATGCCGGCAGCGCCTGCGATCTGCTTGGTTTGCAGGCCAGAGATCGTCAGCGCCATCACCTGACGTTCTCGGGATGTCAGCGCTTCGAAGCGCTGCTTGATATCGGTCAGAGTGCGGTCGTTCGCTCGACGCTCGCGGTCCTTGTCGATGGCTGACAGCACCGCTTCCAGCAGATCCTGGTCGCGATAGGGTTTGGTGAGAAACTCGACCGCGCCCGCCTTCATGGCCTGAACGGACATATGGACGTCGGCATAGCCCGTAATGAAGATAATCGGCGCCCGGATGCCGGCCGCGGTCATCTCGCGCTGAAAATCCAGTCCGCTCGAACCGGGCAGGCGGACGTCAAGAATGATGCAGCTCGGATTGTCCTTGCGCCTGGCCTGCAGATATTCGCGCGGCGAGGCATACAACTCGACGCGAAGCGCCGCCGTCTCGAGCAGTCCCTCGATGGATTCACGCACCGACACGTCGTCATCAATGACCGCGACGATAGGGGATTCCTCGTTCATAGGTCGGCGTGCGCCTTGTTCGGCAGGATGAACTGGAATAGCGCGCCATGTGGTTCCGCGGGCGAAGCCCATAGCCGTCCACCATGCGCTTCGATGATCGTGCGGCAGATCGTCAATCCCATTCCCATCCCCTTGGCCTTCGTCGTGAAGAAGGGGCTGAAGATCTTGTCCATCGTCTCCCGGTCGAGACCAATACCGCTGTCACGCACGAACACCACCCCCTCGCCGTCGGCCCCTTCGCGCGAACCGACGACCAGCACCTTTGGTCGGCCGGTCACGTCCGACATGGCGTCAGCTCCATTGATGACAAGATTGAGGACGACCTGCTGAAGCTGGACGGAATCGCCGAGAAATGCTGGCAGCGCCGGCGCAAGTTCGGTCTGCACCGTCACATCGCGCAGCCGCAGTTCGGTTTGCAGCAGATCGAGGACCTCGTCAATCAACTCGTTGAGATCGATGTCGGTGGCCTGGGGCGGCGTCTTCATCAACAGCCCCTGGATGCGCCGGACGACACCGCTCGCGCGCTCACCATCACGCAACACGCGTTCCGCCGTCGTGCGGGCCTTGTCGAGATTCAGCGTCCTCTCATTGAGCCAGTGCAGCACGGTGTGCCCGTTGGTGACGACTCCAGTGAGCGGCTGATTGATCTCATGCGCGATCGATGCCGCGAGCTGCCCCATGGTCGTGGCCCGCGTTACGCGAGCTAGGTCGGACTGGGCGCGCTGTAACTCGTCAGCAGCGAGCCTGGCAGCGGTGATATCCATCACTGCGCCGACGATCCCCGCCTCGGCCGCCCACTCCCTGGCCATGCGGGTGACAATCCGGACATAGCGAATTTCACCGTCGGGCATCAACAGCCGATGCTCAAGTGCAAAGCCGGTCTGCTCCCGGAAAGCCTTTTCGATGGTCTGCTCAAGCAGCCTTCGGTCGTCCGGGTGCGTGCGCGCAAGCATGGCAGCGAGCGTGGGCGCCGTTTGGCCCGGTTCATATCGATAGATGCGCCATGTCTCCCGCGACCAGTACTGTTCGCCCCAAGGATCGCGCCAGCCGACGCTGCCCGTGCGGCCCAATTGCTGCGCTTCCGCGAGAAAGGATTCGCTCCTTTGAAGCGCGTCCATCGTGGACCGGTTGCGCATCACCAGCAAGGTCGACATCGCAATGCCGACAACACCGATGACGCGGTCGATCAGCGACCAATGCGACCAGGGATCGCCTGGCGAAAACGGATGCGCGATCAGAGTCAATGCCTCGCAAGCCAGCCCGGCGACCAAGATGCCGGTCCAGCCGTAGACGGACGAGGCGACAAGCACGACAAACACGTAGAGGATGCTGACCGACACTTCGAGCGGCGTATTAACGTCGATGGCGAAAATGCCGACCGCAAGAGCGATGATACCGATCGTGGGGAGGACGCGGTCAGGTCTGGAAACGGGTTGGCTCATCGATCCGCGCTGACCATTTGAAGGCGATCGGAGCCAAGGTGACGCTCTCCGATTTCAGGGCGTTCGACGCCTGCCTCACATCGCCTCCTTTACTAGCAAAAACCGCGAAATGCGGCAACGCACCTAAACGAAACGATAGTAGCCGCGACTCCTTGGTTAATTCGGGCAGCGAATTTGGCATCTAGAGTGCCACCTTCGCCAATGGTTACCCCTTCGGATTCCCGTCAATCTGGGATGATAGGAGAGCATCTTGAACGATGAACCCTTGATCGCAATCGTGGACGACGACGAGTCGGTGCGGGTCGCCATGGGCGGCATGGTCGAATCGTTCGGATACACGCCAATCACGTTTGAATCGGCCGACGACTTTCTGAAATCCGACAAGCTGCCCGATACGTCCTGTCTGATCCTGGATGTCCAGATGCCCGGTATGAGCGGACTTGAACTGCACGGCAAACTGATTGCCTCCGGCCTCAGGATTCCGACCGTTTTCGTGACGGCCTTCCCGGACAAGCGCGTTCGCGACAGAGCCCTACGCGCCGGCGGAGTTTGTTTCCTGTCCAAGCCATTCGGACGAGACGATCTGCTCGGTTGTATCGAATCCGCCCTCGGCAAGCGGACCATGTAGGGCATGCCATGACCACGGACACCGTCATAACCCAGGAGGTTTCGGCGGTAGGCCATCCCGATGCGTTGCCGCGGGCAACCCAGGCGAATGCGCTGGCACAAGGCAGCGCGGCAGAGGCCTTCTTCGCTTTTGGTCCGTACCGGCTCTTTCCCCGTCAGCGGCTCCTGCTCAAGGACGGCAACGCGCTCCCAATCGGCAACCGCTCTCTCGAAATCCTGATCCTGTTGGCGGAACGACAGGGTGAGGTCGTCAGCAAGAACGAGCTCATTGCCCGCGTCTGGCCTGGCATCAACATCGAAGAAGGCGGATTAAGGGTGCAGGTCGCCGGGCTGCGGAAGGCGCTGGGCGACGGAACTGGCGGTGCGTGCTACATCAAGACGGTAGCCGGCCGCGGTTATTGCCTTGTCGCGACCACCGGCCACTTCGAATCTGCTGCCGCGCTCGCGCGGGGCACGGAGCGGGGCCAGGCACAACGGCTTCCGCTGCCGCTGGCCCGAATGGTCGGCCGCGACGACGACGTGCGCAAGATCTCGGACCTGCTGAGAACGACGCGATTCGTCACCGTTCACGGACCGGGAGGCGTCGGAAAGACAACAGCCGCCATTGCTGTCGCTCACGACCAGCTTGCATCCTTCCAGGGCGACATTCATTTTCTCGATCTTGCAAAGATCACCGAGCCGCATCTTCTGCCGGTCGCGCTGACATCTTCCTTCGGACTGACCGCCCCGTCGAGCGATCCAAATGCGGCCATGCTCGAATTTGTACGCGGTCGACGCATGCTGCTGATCTTCGATAGCTGTGAGCACTTGATCGATGCTGTTGCGGCGTTAATTGAAAAAATTCTACGTGAAGCCCCCGCGATACGCGTCCTTGCGACGAGCAGGGAGACACTCCGGGCCGACGGCGAGCACGTGTACAGGATTTCGGGTCTTGAGTGTCCACCGGTCGAAGATGAACAACCGGCCGAGCGGCTGTTTTCCCATCCAGCACTCAGCCTGTTCATCAACAAGGTCGCAGCGAGCGGACATCAGCTTGAGTTGACTGAATCCGACGCACGGATCGTTGCAAAGATCTGCCGCAGACTGGACGGACTGGCACTTGCCATCAACTTGGCGGCAACGCGCGTGCCGACGCTTGGCCTCTCGCAGATCGCGGGCTCCCTTGAGACGAATACCTGGCTGTTCTGGCAAGGCCACCGAACGGCGTTGCCGCGTCACCAGACGATGGCTGCATCGATCGACTGGAGCTACAGCCTGCTTGACGAAGACGAGAAAGCAGTGCTGCACCATCTGTCCGCTTACAGGGAGTCCTTTACGCTCGATGCAGCCTGCGAGGCTGCTCGCCAGGTCTTGCTGACTCCCTTCGATGATCTGCTTGTCATCGACAAGCTGATCACGAAGTCATTGATCTCGTTCGAAGCCGGTGAGGGTCTCGCGCGATATCGATTGCCCAACTCGATCCGAAGCTATGCGCTTGAAAGACGCGACACAGCCGTGAGCTTGAAGGAACCGCGCCGAACATTCGCGGCGAGCGGATATGGTTGCTTGGTCGATTCCTCGACGACAGCCCGTGCCGGAACCGACACCATCGAGCGCACGAGACGGATCGGAATGCCCTTTTGAATGATCATTGGGACTCGCGGCCTTCTGCGCCGCGCTGGATGCCCTGAGCAGCGGTTCCGGACGGTGCGACGTCGAGCCGGACCGCGACACCGCTGAGGTCCGGGCTTGGTGCCGGATAGAGCTTCATGACGAGCGGATCATGACCGGGTACGATGTGATCCGCATCCGGCGCGGCTGCCCGCAGCT
Organism: Bradyrhizobium guangxiense; assembly: GCF_004114915.1. NCBI lineage: Bacteria > Pseudomonadati > Pseudomonadota > Alphaproteobacteria > Hyphomicrobiales > Nitrobacteraceae > Bradyrhizobium > Bradyrhizobium guangxiense. Next base: position 5,443,464 of record NZ_CP022219.1, read on the forward strand.
TGTCGAAACCTGCCAGCATGTCGCCGACATGAAAGGCGGTCGTGAACGGGCGCTCGCTGGCCATGTTCTCGTAGAAATGACTGACGTCGGAGGCGAGCACAACGAAGCCTCGGCGGGGCCTTACCCGGACGAACTGAAGACCGGCCGAATGCCCCCCGGCCGCATGGACTGTCAGCCCGGGCGCAATCTCGGCGTCGCCATCGTAGAACAGGACGCGGCGCGCATAGTTGAGGCGCACGATCCCACAGACATCCTCGACCTCGAAGGAATGCGACAGCCTCGGATATTGCATGTAGCGTCCGGTGGCATAGGCGAGTTCGCGCTCCTGCAGATGAAATCGCGCGTTGGGAAACCGGTCGAAATTGCCGGCGTGGTCGTAGTGCAGATGCGTGAGGATCACATCCCTGACCTCGGCGAGGTCGATGTCGAAGGCCCGAAGCGTTTCAACCGGGCAGCGCAGGAACGTCCGCCTGCGCTGCTTCGCGACCGCGGCGTTGAAGCCGGTGTCGATGATGAAGCCGCGCCCGCCTCCCCTCGCCAGCCACATGAAATAGTCCATCGGCATCGGCCCGTCATGCGGGTCGCCGCCGATGAAGTGCTCGCTCCGCTGCGCATCCCGCGTTGCGTAGCGGATGGCAAAGAGCTCGTATTCCGGCTCGCTCATCGCTTCCACCAGCCAAATGGGGCGCGCTCAGGACTCCGCGTCGACTTCTTTGAAAGCCTCGCGTGCGTTGCGGAAAGCGTCGATGCCGGCGGGCACGCCGCAATAGACGGCGACCTGGAGCAGGATCTCCTTGATCTCCTCCTTGGTCAGCCCGTTCTTCAACGCGCCCTTCACGTGCAGCTTGAGCTCGTGCGGGCGGTTCAGTGCGCCGAGCATCGCCAGATTGACGATCGAGCGCGTGCGACGGTCGACGCCAGGCCGCGTCCACAGCGCGCCCCAGCAGAATTCGGTGGACCATTCCGCCATGGTGCGCGTGAACTCGTCGGCGCCGGCGATCGACTTGTTGACGTAATCCTCACCCAGCACCTCCTTGCGAACCTTGAGGCCCTTTTCGAACAGTTCGGTCTTGCTCATGATTGTCCCTTTCAGGTCTTGAGAGAGTCTAGGTGGAAGTTGGTAGGCGCATTGCCGAAGATGGCCGCAACGATTGCAGGAGCTCACCGACCTCATCAATCGTATCGAGCCGCCAGACAGCGCCGATGACGCGGTCTGCATCCCAATCGCTTCGACCGGTCCGTACCCCTTCGCGCAGCTTCTCTTCGATGTCGCGGTCCGACAGCGGCGTAGCCTGGCTGCCGCGCGGCGAGATGACGGTCTCAGTGAGGACTTCGCCGGACGAAAGGTGCAGGCTGACACGCGCCGCGCCATCGGGCATTTGAGCGTCGAGCTCCGCCCTCACCTTTTGTCGCATTTGCGCGACATCGGGCCTGATCACCGTCTCGGGCGCGAACTCGGTCACGCCCGCCTTGCCCAGCAGCAGTCCGCAGGCCACGCAATGATGGATGCTGACCCGCGCGTCGCGCTCATTGTTAACGGGACGATCGCCGCGCGCGAGCAGCAGAGCCGAGCCATGCACCGTCACGGACTCGATTTGGTCGATGCGCCGACCAAGCCGGTCGCGCAAGTGGAAGCAGGCATCGATGACCGCATGGAACACGATGCCGGCCGGATAGGGCTTGTAGGTGTTCTTCGCAATCTCCCACGTCTTGCCGAGGCCGTCGAACAGGCGAGCCAGATCGGGCTCGTCGCCCATGGTGCGCGCCCAGCCGAGCGGGCCTTCGATCGCGCGGGGCGCGGCTTCATATCCCTGTTGCGCAAGGAGTGCAGCGAACAGCCCGTTGCGCGCGGCGTTGCCCACGCTGACATTCTTGGCGGCGCTCGGCAGGTTCTCGACATTGCCGGCCGACTGGCTCGCAGCAATTCCGATCGCGTTCGCAATGCCTTCCGCTGGCAGGCGCAGCAGCTTCGCGCACGCCGCAGCAGCGCCGAAGATTCCGCAGGTCGAGGTGATGTGCCAGCCGCGCGCATAGTGGCGCGGCGAAACTGCATTCCCGATGCGACACTCGACGTCGACACCGAGAATGAAGGCCGTCAGCACTTCGCGCCCCGACAATTTTCGCGTCTCCGCAAGCGCGAATAGCGCGGCGGCGACCGGCGCGGCGGGATGAATGATGGTCTCGGGATGGGTATCGTCGAAGTCGAGCAGATTGGCCGAGATGGCGTTGAGGAACGACGCGCAAAGCGCGTCCATCGGTTGCGAGTGACCGATGATGGTCGAGGTCCCGACGCCGCTGAACGGCGCCAGTGTTCGCATCGCTGCGGTGACGACGGGGTCACGCGCAGAGCCGAGCGCGGTGGCGAAGAAATTGAGGATCGATCGCCGCCCCTCGCGGCTCTGCGCCTGCACGTCCGTCCATGACGTCGCCGCGACGAAATCGGCGAGCGTCCTGCTCACACTGGGAATTGAATCTTGCGGCACGCGGGGCGTCTTCCTCGTTTTCCCGGACCATATGACGATCCGCGGCAAACTGTCGATCCCAAATGTTATGCTTGACAGCTTGTCTGACAATCATAACAATCCGACCTCGCTGGCGCGGGGTCCCGCGGCCATGACGACGGCGGCCGCAAAGGCCGGCCGGCGACAACGGTTGAGCAACGAGATCAAGAAAGGCGCGTCCGTCACGGGATCGCGCGACAGGGAGTAGACGATGGCGGGAGAGATCCTCGGCGTGATCGGCACGGGCCGCATGGGCGGTCCCATGGCGGGACGATTGATGGACGCGGGGTATTCGCTCGTCGTCTTTGACACGCAGGCCGAGGCAACCCAGCCGCTGGTCAAGCGCGGCGCCCTGCTCGGCAAGTCGCCGGCCGACGTGGCCTCGCGCGCCGACATCGTGCTCGCCAGCCTGCCGACGCCCGACATCGTCAAGGCTGTCACTCTTGGCGAGAACGGCATCAGTAGCGGCAGGCGCGCCCAGATCGTCATCGATCTCTCGACCTCCGGTCCCGGCGCGGCGAAGCTCGTTGCCGAAGGCCTGAGGGCCAAGGGCATGACGCTGGTCGATGCGCCCGTGAGCGGCGGCATCAAGGGCGCCGTGAACGGCACGCTGGCAGTCATGGTGTCGTGCCCGCAAGCCACTTACGACATCGTGCAGCCGATCCTGAAGAATTTCGGCAAGCTGTTCTACACCGGCGACAAGCCCGGCGTGGCGCAGACCGCTAAGCTGGCCAATAATCTGATGGCGGCCGCCGCGCTGGTCATCACCTCGGAAGCCGTCGCCATGGGCGTCAAGGGCGGTGTCAACGCAAAGGTGCTGATCGACATCATCAACGCGAGCAGCGGCCGTAACAGCGCCTCCGAGGACAAATTCCCCCGCTCGGTGCTGCCGGGCACTTTCGATTTCGGCTTCACCACGGGACTTTCCTACAAGGACGTCCGGCTCTGCGTGGACGAGGCCGAGGCAATGGGCGTGCCGATGGTCTGCGGCGCGGTGGTGCGGCAGATGCTCGCAATCACCAACGCCAAGTATGGCGCGTCGTCCGACTTCACCTCGATCGCAAAGGTGCTCGAGGAGTGGGCCGGCGTCGAAATGCGCGGCTGATCACGCAAACCCAGCAGGGAGAGCGATTGCGATGACGATCGGTCCGACCGGATCAGGCAAGATCTCGCTCGCGCGGCAGATGGCGCGGAGCGCGCTTGCGCTGGACCTGGACAGTTTCGGGCCTGACGTCGTCGCCAAGACAAAGCTCTGTCTGCTCGACTTCCTCTCCTGTGCGTTCGAGGCCGGCCAGCATCCCTGGAGCCGCCAGGCCGTAGCGATCGCACAGGGGGGCGGCGGAGCAACGATCGTCGGAACGTCGCAACTTTCCTCGCCGGCCGATGCCGCCTTCGCCAATGCCGTGATGGGGCATGGCCTCGTGCGGGAAGACATGCACGCGGCCAGCATCGCGCACCACGGCGTGGTGATCTGGCCGACATTGCTCGCGCTGTCGGAACAGGCGCCGCTGCCCGGCGCAAGGCTGCTCGCCGCGGCCATCATCGGCTATGAGACCGGCGCGCGGGTCGGCCGCGCCTTGCTGACGTCTGATCTCGCTCGCCTCCATCGTCCGACCGGCCTCGTGGCCCCTCCGGGCGCGGCGCTCGCCGGAAGTTTCGCGCTCGGCCTCCCCGAAGACGCAGCAACCAGCGCCATCGCGATCGCGGCCAACACCTCCAGCGGTCTGAACGAATGGCCGCATGCCGGCGGCTCCGACATGTATTTCCATCCAGGCTTTGCCGCCAGCAACGCGATCAAGGCGATCGGCCTCGCCGCAGCCGGCGCTTTCGGCTCCGAGACCATCCTCGAAGGCGAGGCCGGGCTGTTCGCCGCCTATCGTCGCCAGGCCGCGCCGGACAGCATCAGGCTCTTCCCGGACGGAGACTGCGAGATCATGGCCGTCTACAACAAGCCGGTCCCGGCCTGCAATTTCGCGCAGACCGCCGCGCAAGCCGCACTGCGCGTCTCCCACGAGATCGCCGGCACCGATGAGATCGATCGGGTCGTCATCCGCGCGCCCGATGCCGCCGTTCGCTATCCCGGCTGCGATTCGATAGGGCCCTACCGCAACGCGCTGCAGGCGAAGATGAGCATTCCCTTCAGCGTCGCGGCGACGCTGGCGCGGGGCGAGATCGAGGACGAGAACTACTCTGAGCTCGACGATGCCGAGATCATGCGTCTCGTCGCGATCACGGATCTGAAGGCCGATCCCGGATTCACCGTAGCCTTCCCCGGCAAGCAGGGCGCGGACGTGACCGTGCAACTGCGTAGTGGCCGGACGATCCAGCACGCGCTGCCCGACGTCATCGCGGCAACGCCTTCAGAAATTCGCGCGCGCTTTCGCGCGGCCGCGGCCCGAGTTCTCGGTGTGGATCGCGCGCACCGGCTCCAACAACTTATCGACGATTGCGAGCAGCTCGGCAATGCCGGCGCCATTGCCGCGCAGTGCCGCCTGGAGACGGAACGGGTTTTACGATCGGCATCATAAGAAATGCCGGAGAGCACGGGGGAAATATGGTCGGCTTGGAGGCCAGTCTAGCATCGTCCGCAGCGCGGAGACGTGGCTGATGGAAGGATTTCTGCAAGCGCTCGCCGCGGGCCTGCTGATTGGCGCCGTCTATGGGCTGATGTGCGTCGGGCTCGGCCTGATCTTCGGCGTCATGCGCGTCATCAACTTCGCCCATGGCGATTTCATGATGCTCGGCATGTACACTGCCTTCTATCTGTTCACCGCTGCCGGCGTGCAGGCGGTGTTCGGCAATACGGTCGGGCCGTTCGTCTCGATCCTGCTGGCCGGGCCCGTGCTCGCCGTGTTCGGCTATTTCGTCCATCGCACGCTGATCTCGCACGTCTCGGGGACGCGCACCGCCTCGCTGGAGGGCGAAGGCCACTACGCCCAGCTCATCCTCACGCTCGGTATCGCGCTGATCCTGCAAAACGGCGGCCTCATTGTCTTCGGCTCGGTGCTGGCCTCGATCCGCACGCCGTTGTCGAGCTCGGCCTGGGAGCTTGGCCCCTTCTTCGACATGAGCATCTTCCTCAACAAGGCGCGCAGCATCGATATGATCGTATCCCTGGCGATCATGATCCTGCTTTCGCTGCTGATCACGCGGACACGGATCGGAAAGTCGCTCCGCGCCGCCGCGGACAATCCGACCGCCGCGACGTATATGGGCATCGACGTCGATCGCGCGCACCGCACCGCTTTCGCGCTCGGCTGCGGCATCACGGCGATCGCGGGCGGCCTGCTCGCCACCAACTATCCGTTCCACCCGTTTGTCGGCCTCGAATATGTCATCGTCATGTATGCGGGCGTCGTGCTCGGCGGCATGGGCAGCATTATCGGCGCCTTCTGGGGCGGCATGACGATCGGTCTCGTGCAGCAGATGTCGACGCTGATCCTGCCGACGCAATTGCAGAACGCGGCAATCTTCGCCGTCTTCCTCCTCATCATCTTCTTCCGCCCGCAAGGCTTCTTCGGGCGGATGGTGGAGAGGACCTGACCATGCTCTGGATGCGCTCCTTTCTGCCGCCCCTGCTCTTCACCATCGGCTATGCCGCGCTCTCGCTCGGCGTCACCAATTCCTACTACCAGCTCATCCTGACGCTGGTGCCGGTGTGGGCGGTGTTCGGTCTGTCCTGGAATCTGCTCAGCGGCTACACCGGGCTGATCTCGTTCGGCCATGCCGCGTTCTTCGGCATCGGCGCCTATGCGACCGCGCTCGGCCAGATCTACTTCGATATCTCCCCCTGGCTGCTGATCCCCATCGCGGCCATGCTCGGCGGCATCGCCGGGTTGCTGATCGGGTTTCCGACCTTCCGCCTCCAGGGTCACTATTTCGCCCTGGCGATGCTCGCCTACCCGCTCGCCATCCTCTATGTGTTCGAGTGGCTCCGCTTCCAGGAGGGGACGCTCCCGATCAAGCGCGATGCGCCGATCGCCTATATGCAATTCGCCGATCCACACGTCTATACGCTGCTGGGGCTGGCGATCATGCTGGCCACCATCGTGCTGACTCAGTTGATCGAGCGCTCCCGCTTCGGCATGGCGCTGCTCGCGATCAAGCAGAACGAGGCCGCGGCTGAAGCCGCCGGCATCAACACGCTGGCCTGGAAACTGCGCGCGATCACGCTGAGCGGCGCAATCGCCGCGGCCATCGGCGGCTTCTACGCACAGGTGCTGCTGGTCGTGACCCCGCAATCGGTGTTCGGTATGCTGGTGTCGGCACAGGCGCTGACGGTCGCGATGTTCGGCGGCGTCGGCACGGTCTGGGGTCCGGTGATCGGCTCGGGGATCCTGATCCCGCTCGCCGAGATCCTGCATGCCGAGGCCGGCGCGCGTTTCCCCGGCATCCAGGGCGTGATCTTTGGCTTCGCCATCGTCTGCGTCATCCTGCTGGCGCCGGAAGGCCTGTTCTGGAAGTTGCGCGATCTCCTGCGCAAGCGGATCGCGCCCAAGGCGGCTGCGATCGACATGCCCGAAACATCGGCTGCCAACGTCACCACACTGAAGCCCGCCCCGCGGCAGCGCGCCGCCACCGGCGAAGTCGTGCTCGAAGTGAAAAGCTTGTCGCGATCCTTCGGTGGCCTCAAGGCCGTGCAGGATGTCAGCTTCAAGCTGCACAAGAACGAGATCCTCGGCATCATCGGGCCCAACGGCGCCGGCAAGACAACGCTGTTCAACCTCCTCAACGGCTTCCTGAAGCCGAGCCAGGGTGAGGTGCTGATCGACGGCCGCAACATGTCCGGCCAGCGGCCGCACGTGATCTGCGAGGCAGGCATCGGCCGCACCTTCCAGGTCATGCGGCCATTCCTGCGCATGTCGATCCTCGACAACGTCGTGGTCGGCGCCTATGTACGCGCGCGCTCCGACGAGGAGGCGCGCAAGCTCGCCGCAGATGCCGTCGCCCGCGTCGGCCTCTCCGCCGTCGCCGATCGTGTCGCCGGCGAGCTCTCGACCAAGGAATTGCGGCTGATGGAGCTGGCCCGCGCCATCGCCGGCCAGCCGCGCATCCTGCTGCTCGACGAGACGCTGGCGGGCCTCGGCCACGGCGAGGCCGACGAGGTCGTCGCCGTGATCCAGCAGCTCGCGCGCGACGGCATGACCATCGCGATCATCGAGCACACCATGCAGGCGATGGTCCGTCTGGTCGACAGATTCCTCGTCCTCGACCACGGCGCCGTCATCACCGAGGGTCTGCCGGAGGTGGTGACGCGCGACAACCGCGTGATTGAGGCCTATCTCGGCAAGAAGTGGGTGGGCCATGCTGCGAATTGAGGGATTGAGCGCGGGCTATTCGGCCAAGCCCGTCCTGAACGACGTCTCGATCAATGTCGGCGCCGGCCAGTTCGTCGCGATCGTCGGCCCCAACGGCGCCGGCAAGACCACGTTGTTCAAGACGATCTCCGGCATCGTCAAGCCGAGCGGCGGAGCAATCACGTTCAACGGCGTCGACCTGCTCGCGGTGCCGCCGCCGCAGCGCGCCCATCTCGGCATCGCCCACGTCCCCGAGGGCCGTCAGGTGTTCCCGTCCCTGACCGTGATGGAGAACCTGGAAATGGGCGCGATGACCGAGAGCGGCCGGCGCGACTGGCGGAGCAATATCGAGCGCATCTTCGAATGGCTGCCGGTGCTGAAGGAACGCCGCGACCAGTTCGCGGGTACGATGTCCGGCGGCCAGCAACAGATGCTCGCGATCGGCCGCGGCCTCGCCTCCTCGCCGAAGCTGTTGATGCTGGACGAACCCTCGATGGGGCTGGCGCCCTCCACTGCGGACTTCATCTTTGAGCGGCTGATCGAGATCCGCCGCCAGTCCGGCGTGACCATGCTGCTGGTCGAGCAGCGCGTGGCGGAAGCGCTGGAATCGGCCGACCACGGCTATGTCCTCGAAGCCGGCCATGTCGTGCTCGAAGGCAATAACGACACGCTGCGCGCCGACGATCGCGTGCGCAAGGCCTATCTCGGCATGTGACGACCACAAGAAACAGAGACCAGGGAGCAAACAAAATGACCAAGACATCGAAGGACAAGACACCGACAGGCCTGACGCGCCGGACCGTCCTGTCCGGCGCCGCCGCCGTGGGCCTTGCTGGCGTGGCACGCGCGCAGGCGCCCGGTGAGATCAAAGTCGGGCTGATCGTGCCGCTATCGGGAATCTACACCCGCCCCGGCCAGGTGATGAAGATGGGCGCCGAGATGGGCATCGAGCACATCAATGCGCAGGGCGGCATCAAGGCGCTCGGCGGCGCCAAGCTGAAGCTCGTCGTGATCGATTGCGGCGACACCACCGAGAAGGCCAAGAACGCGGCGCAACGCATGGTGGCGCAAGAGCCCGATCTTGTCGCCGCAACCGGATCCTATCTCTCCTCGTTCACGCTTGCGGTCACCGAGGTGACCGAGCGTGCCGAACTGCCGGTGCTGACGCTGTCCTATTCGGATCTTCTGACCGACCGCGGCTTCAAATACATCTTCCAGCCCGCCGCCCCCGCGAGCCGCCAGTCCGAGCTCGGCCTGCCGACGCTGATGAAGCTCGCCGAGAACGCTTCGGGCAAAAAGCCGAAGACCGTGGCGATGTTGATGGACAACACCGCGACCTCGGTCGCCACCGCCAAGGCACTGAAGGAAAAACTGTTCGCGCAGGAGGGCCTCCAGCTCGTCGTCGAGGAAGTCTGGACCCCGCCGCTGTCCGATGCGACGCCGCTGATCCAAAAGGTCCGCTCGGCCAAGCCCGATCTGCTGCTGTTCATGCCGAACGCGGTGTCGGACGCCAAGCTTGGCCTTGAGAAGATCAGCGAGTTCGGCCTCGGCCAGGGCAAGATCCCGACCGTGTCCTTCAGCATCACGATCGCCGAGCCGGACATGCTTCAGAGCGTGAGCCCGGAGACGGTGCAAGGCATCATGACCATCGTCGCCAATTGGGGCTCGAAGGGCCACGAGGCCCTGATTGCCGAGCTCAAGACCAAATACAAGGAGCCCTGGATGACGCAGAACGTCATCTCGACCTATGGCGACATGTGGCTGATGAAGGAAGCCCTGGAGAAGGCCGGCAAGGCCGACCGCAACGCGGTCGCGCAGGCTTTCCGCACCATGGATGCCGGCCCATCGAAATATTATCCGGGCGGTCAGCTCAAATTCGACGAGAAGGGCCGCAGGGTCGGCGCCGGCGTCGTCATCGTGCAATGGCAATCGGGCGTGCCTGTCACCGTTTATCCGCCCGAACTCGCGCAGGCGCAGCCGTTCTGGCCGAAGAAATCATCATAGAGCCTTGCGCGATTTTTCAGGGAGGAGAATTGTCATGACTGCTGAGAGCAAGATCACGATCTCTCGCCGAACATTGCTGGCCGGCGCCTCCGGCACTCTGATCGCATCCCGCGGCTGGGCGCAGCAGCCGTCGGAGGTGAAAGTCGGCCTGCTGGTGCCGATCTCGGGGCTCTATGCCCGCCCGGGAACGGTGATGCGCGAAGGCGCCGAGATGGCCATCGACCACATCAACGCGCAAGGTGGCGTCAAAGCGCTCGGCGGCGCCAAACTGAAGCTCGTCGTGCTCGATTCCGGCGATACCACGGAGAAGGCCAAGAACGCAGCCCAGCGCATGGTGGCGCAGGAGACCGATCTGGTCGCGGCCAGCGGCGCCTATCTGTCCTCCTTCACGCTCGCGGTGACCGAAGTCACCGAGCGCGCAAACCTGCCCATGCTCACCCTTTCCTACTCCGATCTCATCACCGATCGCGGATTCAAATACGTATTCCAGACCGCCGCCACCGCAGGTTCACAGGCGAAGCAGGCGTTGCCCCAGCTCATCAAGCTGGCGGAGACGGCCTCGGGCAAGCGGCCGAAGACGGTCGCGATCCTGACCGACAACACGGGCGCCTCAATCGCCTCCGCAAAGGCGATGCGCGAGGGTCTGCTGGCGGAGAACCAGCTGCAGCTGATCGTGGACGAAACTTTCACGCCGCCGCTGGCAGATGCGACATCGCTGGTGCAGAAGATTCGCTCGGCCAAGCCCGACCTGCTCTTCTTCCTGCCGACCGTGATCTCGGACGCCAAGCTGCTGCTCGAGAAGATGAACGAGTTCGGCCTCGGTCAAGGCAAGGTGCCGACCATCTCGTTCGGCATTGCGATCGCCGAGCCCGACATGCTTCAGACCGTGAGCCCCGAACTGCTTCAGGGCGTGCTCACTTGCGTCGCCAGCTGGGGCGCCAAGGGCCATGAGGCGCTGATCGCCGAGTTGAAGACCCGCTACAAGGAACCGTGGATGACGCAGAACGCGATCTCCACCTATGGCGACATGTGGGTGATCAAGGACGCGCTGGAGAAGGCCGGCAAGGCCGATCGCGTCGCGGTCGGCGAAGCGCTGCGCACCATGGATGGCGGCCCCTCGAAATATTACCCGCTGGGCGAGATCAAGTTCGACGAGAAGGGCCGCCGGGTCGGCGCCGGCATGACCATCGTGCAGTGGCAATCCGGCGTGCCGGTGACGGTGTTCCCGCCCGAGCTCGCGCTGGCAAAGCCCTTCTGGCCGAAGACCTGACAACGCCCGAACAAGAAACGGAGAACAGAATGGACAAGGCGACCTACGACCGCGGCCTCGAAATCCGCAAAAGCGTGCTCGGCAACGAGTTCGTCGACAAGGCGATCGCGTCCGCCGACGAGTTCAACCGCCCGATGCAGGATCTGACCACAGAATATTGCTGGGGCTACGTCTGGGGCCGCGAAGGGCTGACACGCAAGACGCGAAGCTTCCTCAATCTGGCGATGCTCTGCGCGCTCAACCGTCCGCACGAGCTGAAGACCCACGTCCGCGGTGCCCTCGCCAACGGCGCGACCAAAGAGGAGATCCGCGAGGTCTTCATGCAGGTCGCGATCTATTGCGGCGTGCCGGCCGGCGTGGACGCGTTCCGCAACGCGAAGGAAGTCTTCGCCGAGCTCGACAAGAAGTAGCGGAGCGCGGCGGCAATGAAGGGCAAATGGGCGCTCGTGACCGGTGCGACGGCAGGCCTTGGCCACGCCGTGGCCGAGGGCCTGGCCGGCGCGGGCGCCAACATTGTCCTGCACGATCTCATCGCGCCTGAGCAGGCCGCAGACGCCCTCCACGCCCGCTTCGGCGTCGAGGTCATCCCCGCCGCTGCCGACCTGGCCCGGCGCGACGCCATCGAGATCATGATGGCCGACTTGCTCGGTCGCTGCGCCATCGACATCCTGGTCAACAATGCGGTTATCAGGCATTTCTCCGCCATCGAGCAGTTTCCGCCAGATCGCTGGGACCAGGCGCTCGCTGTGAATCTGTCGGCGCCGTTCCACCTGATCCGCCTTGCCCTGCCGGCGATGAAGCAGCGCGGCTGGGGCCGGATCATCAACATGGGCTCGATCTACTCAAGCCGCGCGGTCGAGGACCGCATCGACTACGTCACCACCAAGACCGCAATCCTCGGCCTGACGCGCGCCGTAGCCATCGAGACCGCCCGCAGCGGCATCACCTGCAACACGATCTGTCCGGGCACGCTGCCGACACCGGCAATCCTGAACAAGATCGCGGCGATGGCGGAGAACAACGGCCGTCCGGTCGACGACGTGACCCGCAAGTACCTCGGCGAGCGCCAGCCGACGCAGCGCTTCATCGAAATGGATGCCGTCGCCGCCATGGTCGTCTTTCTCTGCGGTCCCGCGGCAAATGACATCACCGGCGCCAGCCTGCCGATCGACGGCGGCTGGTCCATCGCATGAGCGCATGAAATGGGAGTGTTGCGATGACTGAAGGAACGGGCCAGACCGTCGTGCTGACGGGCGCCGCCGGCGGCATGGGGCGCGCCATCACCAAGGCGCTGCTGGACAGCGGCCGCCGCGTCGTGCTGGTCGATCGCGACGCCAAGGCCCTTCAGGAGCTGGCGGCGACGGCGGGCAGCATGGTGTTTCCGATCCAGCTCGACGTCAGCGATGCAAAGGCCGTCGATCGCCTGCCGGAGGTGATCCCCGCGCATTTCAAACCGGTCGATGTCCTCATCAACAATGCCGGGCACGATATCGGCGGGCGGACGCGCTTCGACGTCGGTTCTCCGGACGATTGGTCCAGCATCATCCAGACCAATCTCATCGGCCTGATGCGCGTCACCCGCGTGCTCCTCCCGGACATGGTCCGGCGCAACACCGGTCATATCGTCAACATCAGCTCCATCAACGCCGTCCGTATTATTCCGGACATGGCGGCCTACAGCACCAGCAAGGCGGGTGTGCACATGTTCACCGAGACTCTCCGGGGCGAGCTGGCGGACACCGCGATCCGGGTCACCGAGCTCCAGCCCGGCCTGACCAGGACCAACATCATCCTGACCCGCTACCGCGGCGACAAGCAGAAGGAAAAGGACTATTTCGACCAGTTTAGAATGGCGCTCGAGCCGGCCGATATCGCCCGTTCGATCGTCTTTGCCCTTGATCAGCCCGCCCACGTTCAAATTGCCGAAATGATGATTCTGCCTGTAAACCGGTATTGAATCATTCCAACCAAGGCCCGGACATGGAAAGACGCCGCGATTTGCAGTCGACACTCCGCATCGATGACGTCCCGACCGTCCGGGCGATGGTGGCGCAGAAGCTGCGCGAGGCGATCATGTCGGGAACGCTGAAACCGGGCCAGCGCCTGGTCGAGCGCGAGCTCTGCGAGATGATGGGCGTCAGCCGCCCCTCGATCCGCGAAGCGCTGCGCGCCCTCGAGGCCGACGGGCTGGTCAACACGGTCCCGCACCGCGGCCCCGTGGTCTCCACGATCAGCCTGGAGGAGGCCCGGCAGCTCTACGCCGCGCGCGCGGTGCTCGAAGGCTTTGCCGGCCGCGAATGCGCCAGGCTTCACGATCCGGACGTCGCCCGCCGGATCGGGGAAGCCCTGACGCGGCTGAAGGCGGCCGCGGCCAAGCAGGATCTCGTCGGCTGTCTCGAGGCCAAGACCGAGTTTTACGCCGCACTGATCGGCGGCTGCCGCAACGCGTTCATCGAACGCGCGCTCAAGCCTCTGCATGACCGGATTCAGCTGCTGCGGATCACCTCGATGTCGCAACCGAAACGGATCAACAAGAGCCTGCGCGAGGTCACCGCGATCTGGCGCGCGATCCAGAGCGGCGATGCGGACCTCGCCGAGCGCTGCTGCGTCGACCACATCAATGCGGCTGCGGTGGCCGCACTCGACATGATCGAAAAATCGTCGGCGGCCAAGGAGGCGGCGCCTTCCGACGACTAGAACAATGCCGCCAGGGAGTGTTCGATGACGTATCTCGTACGATCGCTGATCCTGCTTGTCCTGCTCTATCCCTGCGGTGCGGCCATCGCGGACGACTACCCCTCCCGCCCGGTAACGATGATCGTGCCCTTCTCCGCCGGCGGTCCCGGCGACGTCATCGCACGCATCCTCGGCAGCGCCATGAGCGCGACGCTGAAACAGTCGATCGTGATCGAGAATGTCGTCGGCGCCGGCGGCACGCTCGGCACCAACCGCGTCGCCAAGGCGGCCCCTGATGGCTACACGCTGCTCCTGATGCATGTCGGCCAGGCCACCGCGCCTGCCCTCTATGCCAAGCTGCCGTTCGATCCGGTCGGGGACTTCGCCATGATCGGGCTCGTCACCGACGTGCCGATGATCCTCGTGGCGAGGCCGAACTTTCCAGCCAAGGATCTCCAAGAGCTCATCGCGCAGATCCGCAACGCCGGCGACAAGATTACCTTCGGCAATGTCGGTCTCGGCTCAGCCTCGCAGCTCTGCGGCCTGATGTTCATGAGCGCGACAGATACCAAGCTCACGCCGATCTATTACAAAGGCGGCGGGCCCGCGCTGAACGATGTCATCGCCGGCCACATCGACGTCTATTGCGACCCCGCCACCGGACCGACGCCCTATATCCAGTCCGGCACCATCAGAGGCTACGCGATCACCAGCAAGAAACGCGTGGCGACGCTGCCGGACGTTCCAACCTCGGCCGAAGCCGGCACTCCGGAATTCGACGTGACCACCTGGTACGGCCTTTACGCGCCGCGCGGCACCCCGAAGCCGGTCGTCAACCTGCTGGTCGGTGCACTCCAGACAGCTCTCAAGGATCCCGCGCTCGTCAGCCGCTTCGCCGAGCTCAGCATGGCTCCTGTCGACGCCGAGCGCGCCACGCCCGAAGCACTCGAGGCTTTCTTGAAGGCCGAGATCGGCAAATGGGGAAGGATCATCAAGGCAGCCGGCATCGAGCCGCAATAGGTCCGTTGAAGCTGATCGAGCCCGTTGCTAAAGCGCGATGAGATTTAGATGAATCGTCATCGCGCTTTAGGTTGTTGGTTGCGCATGATCTTTCCGGAAAACCGCTTCGCACTTTTCCGGATCATGCTTTAGCTGTAGAAGATACCTCCGTCCACGTTAAGGGCTTGGCCGGTCACGAACGCAGAATCATCAGACGCAAAGAACGCCACGGGCCCGACGACGTCCTCGGGCCGCCCGAGCCGGTGCAGGTCCGTGACCTTCTCGAAATAGGCGACCCGCTCGGGATCGCGGAGATTGTTCATCCCCATCTCAGTCACGATGATGCCCGGGCATACGGCATTGACAGTGATGCCGTAGCCTCCGAACTCCATGGACGAAACCCGGGTGAAGCCGACCACCGCCGACTTCGATGCGGCGTAGTGGGACTGTCCCGGACCGCCTGTTCGGGCGGCGAGCGAGGCGATGTTGACGATCCGCCCGTATTTGCGCTCCTTCATATGCGCCACCACGGCCTGGGTCATCTGGAAGACGCCGCGCGTGTTGACGGCGAACGTCTGATCCCATGTATCAGTCGTCAATTCATCGATGGTCGCCAGCCTGAGTATCCCCGCATTGTTGACGAGGACATCGATGTGCCCGAGCCCCTGGATGGCTTCAGCCGCAGTCCGCCTGCAATCGCCGACATCGCTGACGTCGCCCAGCACTGAAATGCAGCGGCGGCCCAGCTCGTTGACCTGTGCAAGAGTCTCAAGGAGGGCGTTCTCCTGGGCGGCGATGTCGGTCAGCGCGAGATCGTAGCCGCGCTTTGCAAGGCCAATGGCTATCGCTCGGCCAATTCCGCGGCTTGCTCCCGTCACGATCGCATGTCGTGCCATGTTGCGTTCTCCCCTGTTGTTCGGATGAATGGTCTTTTTTACCGGTATGAAAAGATCAGGCGCGAGCAGGCTTGCGGACCGGAAAGGTGTTCATGGCGTTCACGGTCTCCTCGAAGGACACGAGATTGGCGCCCGAACCCAGCCCTGTCGCGACGATCGCGGCCGTCGCGGTCGCAAGCTTGGCGCAGTCGAGCAGGTCCCAGTCGCGAACCAGCCCCGCGATGAAGCCGCCCGTGTAGGAATCGCCACATCCCGAGGTATCGCGGACCGCGACGTCGAACGCCGGTACCGTGAACTGACGTCCGTCGCGTGCCATCACGAAGGAGCCATCGGCACCGAGAGAAATGGCGCAGGCCCCAGCTCCCTTGTCGATGAAGAACCGCGCACACGCAGCGGGTTCGTCGGTTCCGACCATCGCACTGGTCTCATCGATGCTCGGCATGAAGAAGTCGACATGCGGCAGCAGCGGCTCGACCAGGGCCAGCGTTTCACGCCGCGCCTGGATGAGATCGAGCGTCGTCGTGCAACCGGCCGCCTTCGCATCGCGCAGCAATGCGACGGAAGGCTCTCCGTCCATCGCGAGCAAGGAACCGACCCCGCCGAGATGCAGAATCTTGCTCCGGCAAGCGGCCCTTTGCGTTTCGGGTGCGATCCGCCAGCGGGCGGAGGCGCCTCTTGCGTGCATGACCGGACGCGAGCCGTCGGGCCTGATCGGCAGGATTGTTGCCGAGGTCGGACTGTCGGCCATCCGCTCCATGAGAGAGATGTCGATGCCTTCGCGCTCCAGCGCGTTCAGCATCCAGTCGGCCTTCTCGTCGGAGCCGACGGCGCCAACTGCGAGCGCCTTCAGACCGAGCCGCGCGCAAGGAATGACCGTTCCGCCGGCGGTGCCAGCGACCGCCAGCCGAATTTCCTCGATCAGCAAGCGGCCGCCACCGGGCGGAATCTCGGTCACCGGGACCCCAAGAATATCCAGAATATAAGTGCCGCAGACGCTGACGTCGTGAGAGTGTGCCATGAGTTCTCGCAGGACAATGGTTGGATCGTGATTTAGCTCGACCGCTGGGGAATCTTGGGCGTGCCGCCGTTATCGCGCAGGCCGTACTGTCCCCATCGCTTCAGGATGCTGTCGATTTCCTCGTTGGGCAGCAGCGGAGGAGAGCCAAGTTGAAGACAGCCGTGATACTGCTTGGCGAGCACCTCAACCTCCACTGCGAGCCACAGGGCCTTGCGCAGGTTGGGGCCGATGGCGATCAATCCGTGATGTGCGAGGAGGCAGGCCCGGCGATAGCGAAGCGCGTTCAGGGCCGCCTGCGACAGCTCGGCGGTGCCGTATTGAGCATAGGGCGCACAGGGGATGTCGTTTCCGCCGGCTGCGGCGATCATGTAGTGAATCGCAGGGATGGAGCGGTTCATGATCGCGATGATGGTGCAGAAGACCGGATGGGCGTGGACGACGGCGCCGACCTCCGGCTTCGATTTCAGGATGTCGAGGTGAAAGCGCCACTCCGTCGACGGAACGTTGCCGGCCGACGCGGTCCACGAGCCGTCCCACTTCATGGCCACGATATCTTCGGGCTTCATGCGGTCGTATGGAACACCGGACGGCGTGAGCAGGATGCCGTCGTCGGTTCGGACGCTGATGTTTCCGGACGTTCCCTGGTTGATGCCTTGCGCCGCCATCTCGCGGCACGCGTCGATGATGGACTGGCGAAGTTCGAGCTCTGCTTCGCGGCTGGTCATACGCTGCTCCCCCTCTCGTTCATGCCATCGCTCCGAGTTGACCCTGCCGGTCGACCAGCAGCCACGTCGTTCGTGCTACCGCCAACACCTCCTGCTGCGCATCGAGCAAGGCGCTCTCGGCAAAGAGCTTGCGGCCTTCCCGCCCGGTCGGCCACGCCACCACCACGCATCGATCTCCGGGACGCGGCCGGCGATCGATCCGAGCGGCCATGCGTCCGAGCAGCGCCGTTTCGTCGCCCTTCAATCCCAGGTGCCGGGCGCCAACGCTGCAATAGCCGGTCGGGCAGTCGAGAGCGGCCCAGACGAACTCGGTCGCGACATAGCCGTCCGCACCGTACAGGCTGCCATCAGGCACCCAGGGCGCCGCGAACACGACAGGCCTGCCCGAGGGCAGCGCCGCCTGCAGCGGACCGGCGAATATGCGCAGACCGTCGCCCTGGGCACGCGCGGGGCCACAGACAAAGCAAGTCGGAAGGTCGTGGGTCTGCTCGTCGTAAGGTGTTCGGCCGGCCGCCTCTTCGGCCGCCTCGTAGCTCACCCTGGGAACATCAGGCACATCGATGCCTGTTGCACGCGCCGTGGCGAGCAGCCTGTCGTTCTCGCGCAACTCGATTCCGCCGTCGGCCCCCGTCAACACCTCGAGCGACCGCTCCAGCGGCGGCGGGACGCGCAACGTCACTTCGACGTCTCCCGCGGCGTGCCTTGCGAGACATCCGCATACATAGCCTCCGTTGCCGGAGTTGGGCGGGCCCCGGAAGCGTCTGTCGATGACCAGCGATACCATTGCAGTTCTCGTCCGCGGCGTTCAGCGTCCCATCGCGAAGAACTCGTCGTTCGGGCGCATGCTGGTGACGTTGGCGAGGCGGTTCGACATGCCGAAGAATGCAGCGATGGCCGCAATGTCCCAGGCGTCCTCCTCGGTGAATCCGTGACCCTTGAGATCCTCGACGTCGGAATCGTCCACCTCATAGGCGCGCGCCGAGACCTTCATCGCGAAATCGAGCATCGCCCTCTGCCGGGCGGTGATATCGGCCTTGCGGTAATTGGCGGCGACCTGGTCCGCGATCAGCGGATTCTTCGCGCGCACGCGCAGGATGGCGCCGTGTGCCACGACGCAATACTGGCATTGATTGGCGCTGCTGGTCGCGACAACGATCATTTCGCGCTCGGCCTTGGTGATCGGCCCGGGCTTATCCATCAGAGCGTCGTGATAGGCGAAGAACGCCCGGAACTCGTCCGGACGATGTGCCAGCGTCAGGAAGACGTTGGGGACGAAGCCGGACTTCTCCTGAACCGCCTCGATGCGCGTGCGGATATCCTCGGGGAGCGCCGCGATGTCGGGCACGGGAAAGCGGCGGATGGCGGGCGCAGACATGTTCCAAGCTCCTGTTAGACTGCCGCGAGCGCGACGAGCGTTTCCTGATAGGCCTCGAACGCATCGCGTCGATCGGCGGCGTACGGCTCGACTCGCACGAGGCAGGGGTGGGCCGAACAGCCCTGGCCGAATTGAGACGTGCCGATATCGAGCGTGAGCACGTTCGGATTACCGGCGATCTCCAGGCCGCTATTGCCTGTCGGCGTGAACCAGGCACCGGTCGGAAGCACCAGCACGCCCGGACGGACCGTGTCGGTGACCTCTGCCGTCGCAAGGCACTCCCCGCGGCCGTTCCAAATGCGGATCGTCTGGCCGTCGGCGATGCCGAGGGCAGCCGCGTCGTCGGGATGAAGGCGAGCTTGTTCACGGCCATTGCGCTTCATGGCCCGGCTCGATCCCCCGGTTTCGAGCTGACTGTGAAGACGGCCAGCCGGCTGCTGCGAGATGAGGTGCATTTGGCCGGCGTCGGCAGCATTGCGGAGCCACTCGGCCGGTTCGATCCAGGCGGGATGCGGGCGGCAGTCTGCATAGTGCAGGCCGGCCAGGTTCTCGCTGCCGAGCACGATCTTTCCGCTTTCGGTCCTGAGCGCATGCTCCTTCGGCTCGTTGCGGAAGTCGGCCAGGAAGGTGTGCTCTGCCTCGACCGGGCAGCGG
This sequence comes from Bradyrhizobium guangxiense, assembly GCF_004114915.1. Classification (NCBI taxonomy): domain Bacteria; kingdom Pseudomonadati; phylum Pseudomonadota; class Alphaproteobacteria; order Hyphomicrobiales; family Nitrobacteraceae; genus Bradyrhizobium; species Bradyrhizobium guangxiense. The sequence goes on from NZ_CP022219.1 coordinate 5,462,879, forward strand.
GCATAGCCCACTTCCCAGAACGCATCGAAATCCGGCATCGCGAAGCCGAAGCGCTGCGAAGCGTCGCTGCGGCAGGCCTCGTAGAGATGCCGAATCCAGCCTATTTCATCTCGGCCTTCGTTAAATCGATCGGCCACTCCAAGCTTGGCTGCAATCGCGTTGAAGATCTCGAAGTCGGAGCGGGATTCGCCCAGCGGCTCGATCGCCTTCTTCATCGCCAGGATAAAGTCGGAGCGCCTGTTGCCGGCAAGATCGTTGCGCTCGATTGACGTGGTTGCCGGCAGCACGATGTCGGCCCGCTGGGCTGTCGCCGTGAACATCGGGTCCTGCACGATGATCGTTTCGGGCCTCGTCCAGGCTTCCGACAGGCGATTGAGGTCCTGGTGATGGTGGTAGGGATTGCCGCCCGCCCAATAAACCAGCCTCGTATCCGGATAGGTGCGGACCTCGCCTTCGTAGCTGAATGGGCCGCCGGGATTGAGCAGCATGTCGCTGATCCGCGCCACCGGGATGAAGCTGTCGATTGGCCTGGTCAGTTGTGAAATAGCCGGCGACCTGCCGAGGTTGAGTGGGGCCCCCACGCCCCCCAGGGAAGCGTAGCCGTAACCGACGCCGCCGCCTGGCAATCCGATCTGGCCGACAATCGATGCAAGTCCGAGCGCCGCCCAGAACGGCTGTTCGCCGTGATGGGCACGCTGCAGGCTCCAGCTCACGGTCAGCATGCTGCGCGTGTCGACCAGGCGGCTTGCCAGCCGCGCGATCTTGTCCGCATCGAGGCCGCAGATGCTCGCGGCCCACACCGCCTCCTTGCGCGCGCCGTCCGTCTTGCCTTCCAGATAGCCAAGCAAGCGATCCGCGCCGCTGGTACAGCGCGCGAGGAAATCGGTATCGTGCCGGCCCGCCTTCACGATCTCGCCGGCAAGGCCGAGCATCAGCGCCGTGTCTGTGTTCGGCCGGATCGGCCACCATTCGGCGTTGACCCAATCGGGCAGATCATCCTTCAGCGGCGAGACGTGAATGACCTTGACGCCGCGTTCGACGATCTGCCTGAGATAGGTTTCGAGCCGGTGGCTGCCGATTCCCCCGGCCTCGTTTTGGGCCGTTCGCGGCGACAGAGCGCCGAACACCACCAGCGTCTCGGTGTGCTGTGCGATCGTGTCGAGCGTGTTGGCGCGGCCGCCGCATGCGTCGTCGCTGCCCAGCGTGTGGCGCAAGATCACGGGACCTGCCGCGATCGAATAGGTATCGACGTGCCTGGTGAAGCCGCCAACCAGATTGAGCATGCGCTTCAGAAGCGAAGAGGCATGATGCAGGCGGCCGGAGTTGGTCCAGCCATAGGAACCCGCGAAGATCGACGCGTTGCCGAAGGTGCCGGCGACGCGGCGCACCTCGTCGGCGACCAGCGTCGTCACCTCGTCCCAGCTCACCGGCACGAACTTCTCCCGGCCGCGGCCCCGGCGGTCGCTCTTCTCGCGTTTGTCGAGCCAGCCCGAGCGGACCATCGGTCGCAGCACGCGCCGCTCGGGGTTGGCCCATTCGGCAATGGAATAGATGATCGGGGAAGGCGCCGGATCGTGCTCGAACGGTTCGACGCCCACGATGCGATCGTCCTCGACCAGGATCGTGTACGCACCCCAATGGCTGCAATGCGGGACCCGCTTGATCCTGCTCATGCGTCGACCGTCCCAAGATCGCGCCGCATCTGCGCGGCGAATTCGGGATAGGTCTCGGCGAGCTCGTCGAACACGCGGCCGCGGAGCAGATCGAGCGTCGCTCGATCCGGCAGCGAGGTCTGCCGCGGCGCGGCGTCATGCTCGAACCGAAAGCCGGTCGCTTGCTTGATCTCCGCAAGATCGTGCCCGGGGTGAACACTTTCCAGCTCGAACCCCGGCCGCGTCTTGTCGAATCGAAAGAGTCCCTTGCCGGTCAAGAGAGCAATAGGGCCGCCGCTCCGGAAGACGCCCTCGGGACTGACACCCGGGGCACTGATAAAGTCCACCTTCTCGACGAACACGCGCGGGGTATGCTCCTCGCGGAACAGGATGACGCGCGGCACGACGAAATAGAGATAGGCCGATCCGAACGAGCCTGGCCAGCGCACGCTCGAACGCGGATAGTCGCCGGCGCCGACGAGGTTCACGTTGCCGAAGCCGTCGATCTGGCCGCCGCCGAGGAAGAACGCATCGATTCGGCCCTGACCCGCGCAATCGAACAGCTCGGCCGAACCGTTGGTGAAGAAATTATGCTCGACAGAGCCGAGAATGGAGATGCGGGGACCGACGGCGCCGTCCGCTTCCTTCATTGCACGCAGCAGCATCGCGCCGGCCGCAGGAATGGGAGATGACGCTCCGACCGCGACATGCCTGACACCATCGAGCAGCCGCGCGATCGTGCAGATCAGCACTTCGCGAGGAAGGACCTCGGCCATCACGCGGGCTCCATCTGCGTCTGGGCCATATAGGCCGAGAAGCCATCGGCCGTTCGTGCCGCTTTCGCGTAGCGTGCGATCTCTGCGCTGTCGGCCGGATACTCGCCCCATAGACCGTATGGCCACGCCCCCTTTGGAGCACGCGCCACCGCCGTGACGTAGAGCGCCGGCAGCACGCCGGCGGCGCACATCTCATCCGCAAGCAGATTCTCCTCGACGCCCCGCTCCACCGTGACGAGAACGAGCCGCGAGGCGTAAGCCATTGCGGCAAGCTCGCGGCGCCGTCCGATCCAGACATTGCCGAAGCGATCAGCCATGGGCACGTGGAAGATCGTGACGTCGGGCTTGATGGCCGGAATCAGCACGATCGGATCACCCCCGTCCGCCAGCGGATTGTCGACGACGCGCCAATCATCGCGATGGCGGAGCAGGTCCGTTCCGATCAGCCCCCGGAGCGGCATGAAGGGACTGCCCTTCTGCGCCGCCATCAGGCCCGCATGGATGGCGGGACACGTGGCGTCCTTCAATCGAACCGCGCCCTCCTTGACAGCGGCGTTGACCCTTGGCGCTCCGCCTGCCTCACCCAGCGAGACGGCGCTGGTCTCCACCGTCCGAACCAGACCTGCACCGATCAGCTGGTCGACCTGCAATCCGCCGGTCGGCACGCAGACGAGATCGAGATTGCCCGCGCCATGCTCGATGATCGGCTGCGTCATGGCCATGGAGACGCCGGCATAATCGACCGGCAGCGCCACGCGCATGCCCGGCTCGATGTGCTTCGCCATTGCGCGAGGCTCGCTCAACACCATCATCCCCCCTATGTTGTTCTATATTATAGAACGTAATTCCAAATTTATGTTAGGCGGATTTCGACGACGCTGTCAATCTGGGTTGCCTGCGAGGCCTTCATTTGCAGGACTTCCGCTTGCACAGCCGGCCACAGCCGCGTGCCATTGCGCTGCGATCAGTCAGGTCGACTTGACAAGATGCCCCGTTACGCCAACAATAATTGGAATAACGTTCTACAATATAGAACATGCTGGGAGGAAAGAATGGGTGAGCCCGCGGCTCAGCGCGCGATGCGCTCCGGCGATGCGAATGTTCGGGCATTGCTGACCGGCCGCCTCAGGGAACGCGACGCGATCGGATCGAGCATCGCCGTCCGCGACGCGGTGAAGACCTACGGCAGCTTTCATGCCGTCGACCGGATCAGCATCGACATCGAACCAGGCGAATTCATCACGCTTCTTGGCCCCTCCGGCAGCGGAAAGACGACGCTGCTCAATCTCGTGGCCGGATTCCAGAGCCTCGACAGCGGCGAGATCCTGGTCGACGGAAAGCCTGTCCACAACGTACCCACGCACAAGCGCGGCTTCGGCATGGTGTTCCAGAGCTATGCGCTGTTTCCGAACATGACGGTCAGCCAGAACGTCGCGTTTCCGCTTCGCATGGCGGGCGTCGATCGGGCGACTGCGGAGCGACGCGTCGCCGAAACGCTGGAGATCATGCGGCTGACCGAGCATGCGGCGAAATCTCCCTCTCAGATGTCTGGCGGGCAGCAGCAGCGCGTCGCGATCGCGCGCGCCATCGTCAAGCGGCCCAAGGTCGTGCTGATGGACGAACCGCTCAGTGCCCTCGACAGGCGGCTGCGCGAGCAGATCCAGATCGAGATCCGCGATCTTCATCAGACCATCGGCAGCACCATCCTGTTCGTCACGCATGACCAGGGCGAAGCCCTGACCATGAGCGACCGCATCGCAGTGCTCAACGCCGGCAGGATCGTTCAAATCGGCCGTCCGCTGGACATCTATCGACATCCGACCGATCGCTTCGTCGCCTCTTTCGTCGGCGAGAGCAATCTGGTCGAGGCGGAGATCCTGCAGAAGCGCGGATCGACGCTGACGATGAAGAACCGCGCAGGATACGTGTTCAGCGCCGAAAGCCGGGACACGATCGACGTCGGGCGCGCAACCGTGCTCGTGCGCCCGGAACGCATCGCCGTGTCGAACGAACCGACTGCGAATTCCGTGCCCGTCAGCGTCACGTCTGCGATCTTCCTCGGCGAGATCCTGCGGATCGAGGCCCAAATAGATGGCGGAGAGCCGCTTCTGATCAGGTGTACTGACATGGCCGACCGGCCCCTGCCGACCGTCGGGGATCGCCTGCACGTGAGTTGGGGCGCCGCGGACTGCTGGGTGCTTGCATGACCTCGGCATCGATCGGCCTCCAGACAGACCGTCCTGCGGATCTCGATCTCGTCAGGAGGTTGAGGGATCCCGCGCCGCTGCTCCTGCCTGCGCTCGCATTTCTGGCCTTCATCTATCTCCTGCCGCTGATCGATCTCATCCGGATCAGCCTGAGCGGGCCATCGTGGTCGTCTTACTTCGAGCGCGTGTTCGCGATACCGCTCTATTGGGATTCGCTCGTCCGCACGATGCAGATCTCGGTCACCGTTGCGGGCCTGTGCCTGCTGTTCGGATATCCGACTGCGCTGCTCATTCACCGCAGTCGCGGCATCGTTCAGGTGCTGATCGCGACCGCGATCGTGCTGCCCTATTTCATTGCCATCCTGATCCGGACCTACGCCTGGATGGTCCTGCTCGGCCGCAATGGGCCGGTCAACAAGCTGCTGGTTTCGATCGGCATACTGAGCGAGCCCGTGCAGCTTCTCTTCAATCGCGGCACGGTGCTTCTCGGCATGACCGCGGTGCTTCTGCCGCTGATGGTGCTGACGATCTATTCCAGCGTGGCGCGCCTTGACCAAAGCCTGACCCGCGCGGCGCTGGCGAGCGGCGCCGGGCCCATTGCGGCATTCTGGCGCGTGATGCTGCCGCTGACCTTGCCTGGAATGGGCGCCGGCTTCCTGCTGGTCTTCGTCGCCGCCATCGGCTTCTTCATTACGCCAACCCTGCTCGGGGGACCCGGTGACCAGATGTTTGCAATGCATATCACCCAGCAGGCGGACTCCGTCACGTCTGAAGGATTCCTGCAGGCCTTGGGCGTGGTGCTGCTGACGATCATATTGGCGGTGGTCGCGGTGGCCGGACGCTTCCTCGGCTTCGAGTTCATTTGGGGCGGCCGCAAGCTGACGGAAGCCACACCAAGAGCGACCCCCCGCACCGCCGCCGATGTCAGCCAGCGCAATCTCGGCGCCATAGCTGCCGATCTGATCGGCTGGCCGCTGCTGCGGCTGTTCGGGCGTCTGCCGGCGAGCTGCGGAACTTGGACCGTTCGTATCATGGGCGGCATGGTCATCGCCATTCTCATCCTGCCGATCATCGTGGTGATGATCATTTCCTTCAGCAACGCAAGCTATCTGACCTTCCCGCCGCCAGGCTTCTCACTGCGCTGGTACGAGCAGTTCTTCTCCGATTCGAACTGGATGCGGGCGTTCTGGACATCCCTGATCGTCGCGGCGATGTCGGCCGGAATTGCGATCGTGCTCGGGGCGTCGGCCGCGCTCGGCATCGTCAGAAGCAGCATTCGCGGCAAATCCGCCATCATGCTGCTGCTCGTCAGTCCGATCATCGTTCCTCCGGTCGTGCTCGGCCTGTCGCTCTACAGCCTGTTCCTGCGTTTCGATCTCGTCGGCTCCGTCTTCGGCCTTGCCGCGGCGCATGCGATCGGCGGCCTTCCCATCGTCGTGGTGATCCTGTCCGCATCGCTTCAAGGCGTCGATGCCAGGCTCGAACAGGCGGCCGCCGTCCATGGCGCATCGCCCCTGACGGTGTTCCGCCTGGTGACACTGCCTGCCATCATGCCGGGCCTGGCTGCTGCGGCGTTCTTCGCCTTCCTGCACTCGTTCGACGAGTTGGTGCTGACGCTGTTCCTGTCGAGCGCGCAGCTGAAGACACTTCCGCTCATGCTGTGGGGCGACATCAATTATCGGCTCAATCCGGTGCTGGCCGTGGTCTCGACGCTGGAGGTGCTGCTGGTGGTCGCAGGGCTGGTTCTTGCACGACCCGTTCTCGCCACGTCGCGGAAGGCAACGTGACAAGTATCAATTTCAAGTGGAGGAAAAAGAGGATGCTGGGAATGAAACACTTGCGATTATCGGCTTCCGTGTTGGCCACGGCCTTGTCCGTGGCGATCGGAACGGGTCTGACTCACGCGCAGAGCAATGTCGTGATCATGCAAGATCCCGGCGGCGGATATGGCGATGCATTGCGCAAGGTCATGTACGACCCGTTTGAGAAGGACACCGGCATCAAGGTCGTCACCGTCCAGGAGGCCCGTAGCGGCCCGCGCATCAAGGCTCAAGCCGAAGCCGGCAAAGCGCAATGGGATCTGACGTTCATCTTCGACCAGGAGACGAAGCTGCTCGGCGACTGCTGCCTGGCCGACATCGACTATTCCAAGCTGTCCGACGCGGCGAAACAGACGCTGGCGGCGATGCCGGACAATCTGAAACGCAAGAAGGGCGTGGCGCTGCAGGTGATCGGCGTCGGCCTCGTCTACAACAAGGACAAGTACAAGGGGGAAAACGTACCGACGAACTGGGCCGACTTTTGGGACGTGAAGAAATTCCCCGGCCGGCGCTGCATGCCGGCTTGGCCGCGTTTCGTATTCGAAGCGGCGCTGATGGCCGACGGCGTAGAGAAGAGCAAGCTCTACCCGATCGACATGGAGCGGGCGCTGAAGAAGGTCAAGGAGATCAAACCCCATATAGCCAAATGGTGGACCACGGCCGCGCAGCCGCCGCAGCTCCTGCTCGACGGCGAGGCCGACATGTGCATGGCCTATACCGGCTCGATGAGCAAGCTCGCCCTGGAGGGCGCCCCGATCGAGCTGACCTTCAATCAGGGTTTCGTCTACTACGACTTCTTCTCGATCCCCAAGGGAGCGCCGAACTACGATAACGCGCTGAAGCTGCTTTCCTGGCGGCTCGAGCCCAAGCGCGCGGCGCAGCTCACCTCGACCTTCCCGGTCGCCCTCCCCTCCTCGGTCGTGTTCGCGGCCGCGACCGACAAGAAGCTCGCCCGCTACTGGGCCAACAACCCGGACAACGTCTCCAAAGCAATCGAATGGAGCCCGGACTATTGGGGTGCAGCTTCGCCGGCCGGAAACTCGACCAATGAAGAGTACGGGCAGGAGAAGCTCAACGCCCTGCTGGCTCAGTAGGCGTCTGACCGGCCCCGACCCCAAGGAGGATCGGGGCCGATCCCACACGCAGGCTGTTGCCGATCGCGCGTCCATGCTAGAGGCAGTGAAAGATCATTCTATTTTGGCTGGCGGATGGATAAGGCTTTCACCAAGGGACTGCGTCTTTTGGAAGCACTTGCTCTGAGCGAGCAGCCCCGCGGGGTCACCGACCTCGCGAGCGAGCTGAAGCTCACCAAGAGCAACGTGCATCGGCTGCTGATGACCCTGCAGTCCCAAGGCTATGTGCGCCAGATCCCCCCGCACAGCACCTACGAGCTCACGACCAAGATCTGGGCGCTCGGCAGCCACGTCATTCACCGGATGGATCTCATCAACGTCGCGCGACCGGCAATGACGAAGCTCGCCGAGATCACCGGCGAAACCATTCACCTGTCCGTACTCGAGGATACCGACGTCGTCTACGTCGACAAGATCGAAAGCGCGCACCATATCCGCGCCCATACCAGCGTGGGAATGCGCGCCCCAGCGTTCACCATGGCGACCGGGAAGGCGATGCTCGCGCATATGCCTGATGACTATCTGGAACGCTTCCGGCCGCATCTCAGGCGCTACACGGAGACGACGCGAACGACGATCGAGGAGCTGCGCGAGGACATCGAGCTGGCACGCGCGCAAGGCTACTCCTCCGTGCTGCACGGCGAGTGGCGAGAGGGCATTGCAGCCTGCGCCTGTGCGATCCTCGGTCGCTCCGGCGAACTCGTTGGAGCGATCGGCATGTCCGGGCCCGATACGCGCGTCAAGCGCAAGCAGATCAGGGAGTATTCGGTTCACGTGATGGAGGCAGCACGAACCATCGGTGCCGCCCTTGGCTATTCGAATAGGCCGACTGCGTACCCTGCCGTGCGCGGCGATCCTACGCCTTCACATCAATTACGACGCGCCCCTTGATCTTGCCGGCCACGAGGTCGGCGGCGCCAGCTCAATTCACCTGGGCACCCGAATACTTCACAATCGGCGTCCACTTGTTCACCTCGCTCGCGATAAAGGCCTTGAAGGCCTCAGGCGTCGAGCCCTGGACGATGAAGCCCTGCGCCGCAAAGTAGTCCTTGATGTCAGGAGATTGCAGCGCTTTGTTCACTTCCGCGCTCAGCTTTTCGACCACCTCGGGCGGCGTGCCGGCCGGCGCAAACAAGCCTTGCCATGACAGCGCCTCGAAACCCTTCAGTCCCGCTTCATCCAGCGTCGGCACGCCCGGCAGCAGGGGGTGTCTGGTTTTCGAGGTAACGGCCAGCGCGCGAATCTTTCCGGCCTGAATCTGCGGCATCAGCACCAGGACGTCACCGAACGTGGCCTGGATCTGACCGCTCATCAGGTCGGTGAGCATGGCGGCGCTGCCGCGGTAGGGAACGTGCACCATCGAGACATCGGCCGCCTGCTTGTACATCTCGCCGGTGAGATGCATCGACGTGCCGTTGCCGGCCGAGCCGAAAGTCAATTCGCCCGGTTTCGACTTGGCGAGGGCGAGAAACTCGGCTGCCGTGTTCGCCTTCACGTCGGGGTTGACGGCCAGCACCAGCGGCGCAGTCACCAATGTCGACAGCGGCGCGAAGTCCTTGACCACGTCGTAGGGCAATTTGGCGTACAGCGCCTGCGCGATGGCGTTGCTGCCGGTGACGCCGGCCAGCAGAGTGTAGCCGTCGGGTGCGGATTTGGCCACGAAGTCGGCGCCCAGGGCGCCGCCGGCGCCGGGTCGATTGTCGACCACGACCGGCTGGCCCCAGGCCGCGGCGAGCTTGTCGCCGACACGACGCGCGAGCACGTCGGTGCTGCCGCCCGGCGCGAAAGGCACGACGATGTGGATCGCCCTGTTCGGGTAGCTGGCTTGCGAATGACCGGGCGCGGGCAGCAGCATCGCGAGGCCGGCCAACGCCAGCGTCGCGCGGCGCGAAATCAGGAAGCGGATCATGGGCAACTCCTTGCGGGTGGATTGGCGGTTTCGGCCGGAGCCGGGGATCCCCAGCCGCCACCGCCAGCGGTCTCGATGATCAGCAGGTCGCCGGCGGACCACGCGATGCGGGCGCGCGCAGGCAAGAACTCGACCGCTCCGTCCACACGCAAAACCCGGGCCATCGATGTTGCGCCGGCTCGACCGCCCTGCGCGCCGCGCGCACGGCCAACATGGCGCTCGCCGCGATAGGCGATCCACCCCTGGCCTTCGAGCAGCCGATAGGCGCGCCGCACGCCGTCGCCGCCGCGCTGCAGACCGGCGCCGCCGCTGCCGCGGCGGATCTCGTAACATTCCACACGCAGCGGCGCTTCGGTCTCGATCACCTCCACGGGGGTATTGCGCGCATTGCCGACGTCGGTGGAGACGCCGGCGCGGCCGGGCGCGAGGACGCTGGCACCGGCGCCGCTGGCAATGATCTCGGTGAACATCCAGCGCCGCCCGTCCGACCGCGTGCCGCTGAGCGCAAGGACGGTGGCCACCCCAGCGTGCGGCGCCACGCCCATCCCGCTCGCCGACTGTGACCAGGCTCCGAGAATCGCGTTGCACGCCAGCTTCACGGTCGCCGTGCGCGCATTGACCGCCGCCGGCAGCGCCGGATTGACCAGGCTGCCGGGTGGAAGCTTCAGCGTCAGTGGCGCAAGGCAACCGGCATTGTTGGGTGCGTCCGGTGCCAGCGTCCGCATGAAGAAGAGAGCCGCCGACAGCATCGCCGCCGGCGATGCATTGAGAGGCCCCCTCACCTGCGGCGCGGTCCCCTCGAAGTCGATCACCAGTGTGTCACCCTGCTTGCGCAAGCTCACCGCGATGGAAACCGGGGCGGTGTCGATGCCATCGCCGTCGAGTTGGTCGCGCCAGGTCCATTCGCCGTCGGGCGCGGCCGCAAGAGCGGCGCGGGTCATGCGTTCGGTCTGCGTAATCAGGGCATCGCAAACCTCGGCAAAACGAGGTCCGGTGTGACGCGCGATTCCCTTCAGTTCGCGCGCGCCTTGCGTCAGCGCCGTCCACTGCGCGTCCAGGTCACCACGCAGATTGTCAGGCGTGCGTGAGTTGGCGACCAGGATGGCGTCGATATCGGGCCGCACGCCTTCGGCGCTGCGCCAGCGCACCGGCGGCAGGCGCAGGCCCTCCTGGTACACTTCGGTTGCGTCGGGCGGAATGGAGCCGGCGGCCATGCCCCCGACATCCTGATGGTGCAAATTGGCGGCGGCGAAGGCGATCACCTCACCATCGTGGAAGATCGGGTGGACCAGAGCCAGGTCCGGCAGATGCGTGCCGCCGGACCAGGGGTCGTTGAGCAGATAGGCGTCGCCCTCTGACATCGTTGCGAGCGGAAAGCGTGCGAGCACACCGGCAACGGCCGGAATCAGCGATCCCAGCAACAACGGCAGCGAGCGCGCCTGGGCGAGCAAGCGTCCGTCCGGCAGGAACAGCGCCGCGGCACAGTCGCCGCTCTCGCGGGCGATGGACGACACGGCGGCGCGCATCATGCCATGCTGCATGCGGTCGGCCGTGCCTTGCAGCGCCAGACGCAACGGCTCCATGCGCAGGGCGATGAGCGGATCAGGTGGGACCTCGCGCGCGCGCGGCATCATGACTTCGCCTCCAGCGCCAGCGTCTGATCCGGCGTCAGCCGCCACCACCAGCCCGCCGGCACAAAGGCGGTGGTCATCGGCGCGAACAGAGAATGGGGCCCCTTGCCTTGCGGCGGCAGCGAATCCCACGGGCTTTCGCTCGCCGCCAGGCGGACGTCGCCCTGCTCCGGACTGTAAAGCATGCCCAGCGCAGCCATCACGCCGGCGTGCGGCATCACCAGCACACGGCGCATCCCGGCCAGTTCAGCGATCTCGGCCGCATGCTGCGCGCCGCCGCCGCCGATGGCGACGAGCACCGCATCCGCCGGATCCAAGTTACGCTGAAAGGCGTGGGTCTTGAGCGCCTCCGCCATTCCGGCAGCGGCCGCGCTCACGACGGCTTCAGCGGTTCGAAGCACCGACAGGCCGAGCGCGCCGGCCACGTCGCTGAGTGCGGCCTCCGCGGCGGCGCGGTCCAGCACCATCCCGCCGGCCAGCCGGGGCGGCAAGCGGTCCAGTACGCAGAGCGCATCGCTCAGCGTCGGCAAGTCACCGCCGAGACCAAAGGCGGCCGGTCCCGGCCAGGCTCCCTGCGAGCGCGGCCCCAGGCGCAGCGCGCCACCCGGCAGCACCGACACCACGCTGCCGCCCCCGATGCCGATGGAGGTGATATCTGCGCAGCGCTGACGGATCGGCAAGCCGCCGCATTCCAGCGCGTCGGTAAAGGTCAGCCTGCCGTCGAGCAGAATGCTGATGTCGGCGCTCGTGCCTCCGATATCCAGAACGATCGCGGGATCGGAGGCTGCGAGGCCGGCGGCCACGCCCTGCAGCGCCGCGCAGGGACCGGACATGGCGAGGCCGATGGGCTGCTCGGCGAGATCATGCCAGGGCGCGGTGCCGCCGGCCGATCGCATCAGGCGCAGCGGCGGCAAGCCACGTATCTTCAATGCGTCGGCCAGCGCGTGCAGATAATCCGTCGCCAGCGGTTTGGCATAGGCGTCCAGCGCCGTGACGAGCCAGCGCTCGAACTCCCGCGGTTGCGGATCGACTTCGCTGGACAGCGAAACGTACAGGCCCGGAAGGCGCGCATGCAGCGCAGCCCGCAGCGCGCGCTCGTGCGCCGGATTGCGGTGCGAGAACAACAGACCGACCGCCAGCGCGCGCACGCCGGCGGCGTTCACTGCATTCGCAATGGCGTCCACGGCCGACAGTTCAAGCGGCTCCACCTCACGCCCCTCGGCATCGATGCGCCCGCCGATCTCAAAACGCAGCGGCTCCGGAAACAGCTTTGCTTCGGGCACGGCCGGCATGATCACCGGCTCATACAGCTCCTTGCGGTCCTGGCGCGCCAGGACCGGTACGTCGCGCATGCCGCGCGTCAGGACAAGGGCCACCGGCGGCTCGTTCAGCTCCAGCAGCAGATTGGTGATCACGGTGGAGCCGTGCACGACGCGGCCGACGTCATCTGCCCCGATGCCCGCCTGCGCGCACAGCCGATCGAGTGCCTCGACAACAGGCTCCGCCAGCCGGCGTCCGGCGCGCGGAAGTTTGAGCGATGCAACGTGCCCGTCGCTCCGCAAGGCCACCGCATCGACGAACGTGCCACCCATGTCCACGGCGAGCGACCAGGACGCGCTCAACGGAAGCGCTCCGGCGAAAACGGCGTCAGGTCCACCTGCGTCGGACGTCCGGCCACCAGATGCGCGATCTCGCGGCCGGTCGCAGCGCCCATGCACATGCCCATATGGCCGTGGCCGAAGGCGAGCCAGGCGTTGTCGGCCGCGCGGACCGGACCGACCACGGGAAGACTGTCGGGAAGACAGGGACGATGGCCCATCCAGCGCGTGAAGGACGATGTATCCAGGTGGGGGAATAATTGCTGCCCCTGACGAAGCAGTGCGTCGGCACGCGCCATGTTGGGTGGCGCATTCAAGCCGGCGAATTCCACCGTGCCGGCCAGCCGCAGGCCCATCGCCATCGGGTTCACCATCAGATTGTGCTCCACCGCCATCACGGTGTGGCGCAGGGCCAGGTTCGAGCTCTGCACGGTGACATGGTAACCGCGCTGCGTCTCCAGCATCACCGGGCTGTCGAGCTGTGCCGCCAGTGCGCCCGACCAGGCTCCGGCTGCCACCACCACGCCGTCCGCCGCCAGCGGCTCACCGTGCTCCAACAGCACGGCCGTGACGCGCCGGCCCTGCCGCTCGAAACCGCGGACGCGATTGCGAACGTGACGCGCGCCGTCGCCGATGCAGCGATTGTACAGCGCCTTGACGAGGGCCGATGGATCGGACGTGGAGCCGTTCTCGGGCGCCAGGATGCCGAAGCGAAACCGTCCCTTGAGGTCAGGCTCGAGACTTTCCAGCTCGTCCTGCTCCACATCCTGCATCCGCACGCCCAGCGATCGCCGCAGGTTCATGCCCCAGGCCCACTGCGCCGCTGTCTCGCGAGAGGAAAAGACGTAGAGGCAACCGCTCCGCCGCACCAGCTCCTGCGCATCGGCATGGGCGACCAGTGGATCGTAGCAGTCGAAGATCGGCGACAGCAGCGTCCGCAACGCCGTGGCGATCCGCGTCACCTCCTGGCGCGACGAATGCCGGAGCATGCGCGAGAGCCACGGCACCACGTGCGGCGCGTACGCCCAGCGCACCGTCAGCGGTCCCAATGGGTCCAGCAGCCAGCGCGGCACCTTCTTCCACATGCCGGGCATGCCCACCGGCAGGCAGGCGCTGGGCAAAAGCGAGCCGGCATTGCCGAAGGAGCAGGCCTCGCCCGCCTCCAGCGGATCGACGAAAGTCACCGCATGGCCATCGCGCTGCAGCCACGCCGCGGTGCAAGCGCCGACGATTCCGGTCCCTATGACGACAATGTGCATGGTTGGGAATTCTGAAAAATAATTCCCCTATCATACAAGCCAATTCTTTTAATACGATCATCAGGATTTCTGATAGTCGATCCATTCACGCGAGGATGCTTGATGCGGCCCGAAGTTCTCTCCGCCCTCAGCCTGCGACAGATGCGTGCCTTTGCCGCGGTCGCTCGAGCGGGCAGCTTCACGGCGGCGGCGCGACAGATCAACCTGACGCAGTCGGCAGTCAGCATGCTGGTTCAGCAGCTCGAGGAGACCCTCGGGCTGAAACTGTTCGACCGTGGCGCGGTCGTGTTGTTGACGGCGGCCGGCCAGCAATTGCTTCCCCTGGCGCGCCGCATCCTGGATGACGTGCAACAGATCGCAGAGGGCGCCTCGGACCTTCGCTCCCTTCGCACCGGCCTGTTGCGCGTGGTAGCGCCGCAGATGTTGGCATGCACGTGGGTGGCGGCGGTGCTGGGCGAATTCGAGCAAGCCCATCCGGATGTCGGCCTGCGCGTCACCGACGCGATGGCAGACGAGGTGGTGGGCACGGTGCGCCGTGGCGAGGCGGAACTGGGCGTCGGCCCAGAGCGCGCCACCGGCGAGGATGTCACCAGCACATTCCTGATGGATGTACCGATCCGAGTGGTCTGCTCAGCGCAGCACCCGCTGGCGCAGCAACGCGCCGTCTCGTGGAAAAAACTGCGCGACGAGCGCTGGGTCATTTATTCCAGTGAGTTCAACCGGCACCTGGAGAGCCTGCTGCATGCGCACGACAGCTCGCTTTCCATGCAGACCGCCGTCGAGGTTAAATATCTGACCACCGCTTTGGCGTTGGTGGGCGTAGGTACCGGCCTGGCTGCCGTTCCCGACTACGGCCGGCTGTTCGCGCCGAACTTCAACGTGCGTTTCATCAAGCTGCGCGCTCCGGAAATCCGCCGCCGCTACTATATATACCAACGGCGGGGACTCGTGCTCTCACCGCCCGCGGAGGCGTTCGTCAAACTGCTGCGCAACGCGGCACGCAGCGATGGATGAATCCGTACACACGAATCTGCGAGCGCACGGATCCCAGGTGGCCATCGAAGTCCTACGCCTAACAATCTGTCTGACGAGCGCATGATCAGCCCGCGGCGTCGCCGATTGGCTCGCGCCAAATCAGACCGCCGGAGAGCCAGTGCTGTCGCAAAACGCTTGGCGCGCCACCACCCTGCGAACGAGATCGCGGAAAATCGTGGTCTGGCGTGCAAAATCGCAGGTTTGGTAGCGGGGGAGCGCTACATCGCGAAACCCACTAATTCGGAAGCCCAATTTTCTTATCGAAGGGCAGCTTAACTCGCGAGGCTACTGGATAGGCTGCCGAAAGCCGCCGTTTGTACGATGAACTGCCGCTCGAGATTGCCTCGATGCAGCGCTGCGAGTCGAGGAGGCGCGATACAGTGGAGCCGACGCCGCAGTGGCTGCCGTTTCCAAATGAAAACTCCGCAGGAGCAGCTCGAAGCGATCGAACCGAGCAACGCAACTTTGAGATCCGCTTTGCCCTGCTTCGGACTATCACGCATGTAACCGTCATGAAGTAAGCACCTGACGTCCTGACCGATGTGGCTAATTAAGAGACAGCCACGGATCAAGCGCAATCAACGACTTGCCGGTCGCACACCTGCGCTTATCCGGCCCAAACTGGGCATTCGTCGCAGGTCATGGGGTCTCGTTATACTGCCTGTTATTCTGGACTATCCGTCGCATCGAAGGACGTATTCCGCGATCAATGGAATAGACCCCTGCCCTCGAAGGCAAAGATCACACGTTCGAATCCTGTCCGCTTCGCGCCAAGAGCTACTCTCTTTGTCGCAATGGACCTAACGGTCAAGTTCCAAGGCCTTGTTCGAGCTGTCGAGGAATTCGACAGTGGTGAACCACAAGTCGGCCTCTCCGACGTTTTCGAGATCGTGGATCTTGTATTCGCCCTTCCCATAGACGAAGTGACGGGTCTCGCCAGCCGAATAAATGGCTTCGACGATCGTCCCATCCTCCGCGTGGGATCGCGCCCGACCTGGCGTGACTGCGGTCCAAAAATAGTCCAACACATGACGATGGAATCCAATGCGCTCGCCTGGAGCAAGCCGGATTTCCCAGACGCGCACGCGGTCCGTTTCGGACAAGAGCCGGGTGCCGACCCGTCCGTTGAATCGATTGGTGTCGAACTCTTTGCGAATGATATCAGGCCACGCGGCCCTACCCTTTTCCGTCACGCTAACGGTCACTATCGTGCCTCCTTGAGATAATTTATCCAGGTTGCGTTATTCGACGCCCAGCCCAGTTTGGGCGCGAACATGCTGCGCGCCGAACGACGCGCGAACCGAAGCGGCCGCCGCACTGCGGTCCAACACCGACATGGCCCACGATATCGCGAAGGCGAGCGGAACCGAGACCAGGGCTGGATTGTCGTAAGGGAATGGCGCAGGTCCGAGCTTGAACGTGGCGGTCCATACTCCCGGGCTGAGAGCAACCAATCCCACGGAAGCCAGCAAGCCCGCCAGCGAACCGCTCACTGCACCTCGCGTCGTGAGATCAGGCCAAACGATCGACAAAAGTATCACTGGGAAGTTGGCGCTCGCGGCGATCGCGAAGACCAGCCCGACCATGAATGCGATATTCTGGTTTTCGAACAGGACGCCCAAGCCCATCGAGAGCAGGCTGATTGCGACCGCGGCGGCCTTCGAGACAAGCACTTCCTCCTGCTCGTTCGCACGGCCCCTGCGAATTACACGGGCATAGAGATCATGGCTCCCCGCCGAAGCACCCGCTAGCGTCAGCCCGGATACGACGGCCAGGATGGTCGCGAACGCCACCGCCGAGATGAATCCGAGCAGGAGCGACCCGCCCACGGCGTCCGCCAGATGCAGGGCGACCATGTTGACGCCCCCAAGCAGACCACCCGACGCATCCCGAAACTGGGGATTCGCCGAAACGATCGCAATGGCGCCGAAGCCGAGCACGAATAGCAGGCTATAGAAGATGGAGATGAACCCCGTCGCGACCAGAACCGACGTGCGAGCCTGACGAGCATCGCTCACGGTGAAGAAGCGCATAAGGATGTGAGGCAGCCCGGCCGTACCGAAGATCAGGGCCAATCCGAGAGAGATCGCCGATATCGGATCCTTGACCAGTCCGCCGGGGGCCATGATCGCGTCGGCCTTCGGGTGCAAGATGATCGCCTCTCGGAAGAGAGCCTCCAGGCTGAAACCGAAGTGTCCGAGGATCAGGATCGACATCAGCACCGAGCCCGACATCAACAGCAGGGCTTTGATGATCTGCACCCAGGTCGTCGCCAGCATGCCGCCGAACGTCACATAAACCATCATGAGCCCACCCACGATGCCGACCGCGTAGATATAAGGTAGCCCGAACAACAGCTGGATCAGCTTGCCGGCGCCCACCAGCTGGGCGATGAGATAGAAGACCACAATCACGAGGGTGTTCACACTCGCGACGGCCCTCACCGGCACCTCTGACAGCCGATAGGCCGCGACGTCGGCGAATGTGTAACGGCCGAGATTGCGCAACGGCTCGGCAATCAGGAACAGGATCATCGGGAAGCCGATGAGAAAGCCGATCGCGTAGATCATGCCGTCGTAGCCCGAGCTGTAGACGAGAGCCGTGACTCCCAGGAATGTCGCCGCCGAGGTGTAGTCGCCGGCGATCGCAAGCCCATTCTGGACGCCCGTGAGCCCGGCGCCGGCGGCATAGAAGTCTTTCGCCGTGCTTGTTCCCCTTCTCGCCGCCCACCATGTGATCGCGAGACTAACTGCGACAAAGCCGAGGAACATGGTGATCGCTGTCGCATTCAATGATTGCCGCGCGTTGACAGCTGAAGCCAACGCGTCAGCTGCTGCGGGGTCTGAAAGAAGAACCAATACGGTCGCAAACAAAGCTCCACAACCCGAGCGCGACATCATCGCAGGTCCTCCAGAAGAAGCTGACTGAGCTGATCGAAACGGGAATTGGCCCGCCGGACATAGACGGCGGTGAGAATGAAGCCGAGCGCGATCAGACCGACGCCGATCAACACGCCCCAAGTGATCACGGTACCATCCCACAGTGGACGCCCGAGCAACCGGGGCCAGAATGCGATGGTCAGGATGTAGGCGAAATAGGCGGCGGCCATGACGATCGACATACCCACGCCAAGGCGTGCACGTTCGCGCGCAAGCTGATTGAACGCGGGATGGGTCTGGATGACTCGCAAATCCATTGGTCTCCTGTCCTCCATTTTTTGAATCCTGTTAGGCGGCGATGCCCGTCGCGACGGCGGTCTCCGTCATCACGGCCTCGGGGCTGCGATGCCGCTCCGCCATCGCCCGTTCATCGGCAGTGGCAATCTGCGCCTGCATGTACGCGCCGAGATCGCGGGCACGACGGACGACCGCAGCTCCGAACGGAAGCCGCATCGACTCGAATTTCGCAAGCGCCGCGGGCAAATCGGCCGGGTGCGCTCGCAAAGCATCAGCCAGCGCTGCCGCGTCGGCGGCGGCCTTCGTCACTCCCATTCCGACATGGGGCCTGGCCACGAACGCGGCATCACCCAGGATCACCGTTCGGGATCCCAGCGCCATGCGCGGTGTCTCGAGATCCAGAATGGCCTGGATGAACGGCTGAGGGGTAAGGCGAACGACCTCGGCGAATTGCGGTGCAAGCAATTGCTCCGCGTCCCGACGCATTGAGGCGATCACCTCGGATCGAATCCTGCTCGGCGGAATGGACAGTTCGTGCCGGACGCCGTCAATGTCCGTCAGCAAATCTGCCAAGCCATGGTCGGCGTCGGCCGGGCGGTACCAAACAAAATTGAAGCGACGCTCGCCGACATCCATCTCTTCTTTGGCGCCGGCGACGGGATAGCCGAGCATTTGCTCGCCCGGAGGGAGGCTGAAGGCGAACCAATCGCACAATTCTGCGCGCGTCCGAGACGACAGGTCTCGCTCATTGACGAGGCCACGCCACGCGACATAGCCCGCGTAGGCAGGACGGACCTTGGCCGCAAGCTGGGCCCTGACGCACGAAAATATGCCATCCGCGCCGATCAGCAGATCTGCTGAAACCTCCGAGCCGTCGGAGAAACGCGCCAGCACGCGATCGCCAAGCTCGGCAACCTCCGCAAGGTTCTTGCCGTGATGATAGTGCTCTGCCGGGAGCGCTGCCTTCAGAAGCCCATAGAGGTGTCCCCAGGAAGTGAGGCCCTGCCGCAGCCCGAGTTCACCCACGATGCGGCCGCTCCCGTCCAGCACCCGCCGTCCTGGGACAACGACTCCGACGGCGGCGGCGTCGGTATCGATACCCGCCCTGCCCAGGACCTCGAACAGTTCACGATGGGTCACGATGCCCGCGCCACGGCCTGCCAGTTCGGCGCCGATACGCTCGTAAACATCGACGTTCCAGCCTTGCCGCCGCAATAGCAACGCGGCGAACAGTCCGGCCATGGACCCTCCAACCACCAGCGCTTTCAGCTGCGCCCCTTGGCTCCAACGATGGTCACTCAAGAGCGACCTCCCTTTTGCAATCGTTATTTATCGATTGATCAATTATCGGGATGTCATTGACGCAAGTCAACGGCTATTTATCGTTCGATAAACAAAACGTGATGGCCGCGCCCCGATCGGCTGCGACGGCAAATCGGTGTATGAAGTTTCGAAGGCACTCAAACTAACGAATCAGATGTGAAGCAGCGCAGCAAAGCGGGTCACCGGACGCCGATCCGAGAGCAGCAGAGACTGGACCCGTCGGAGCGGGAAGCCATTATCGCGCGAGAAGCCGTCACGTTTTTCGCCGAGTACGGGTTCGAGGGGCAGACCCGCGAACTCGCAAAGCGGCTGCGCATTACCCAGCCCCTGCTCTATCGCTACTTTCCGAGCAAGGAAGCTCTCATCGAGAGGGTCTATCAGGACGTTTTCGTCGAGCGCTGGAAGCCGTCCTGGGAGAAAATCATCACCGATCGCTCGGTACCCGTGAAGGCGAGGCTAGTCCGTTTCTATCGCGAATATGCCGCAGTCATTCTCACCTACGAGTGGATCCGCCTGTTCATGTTCGCGGGCCTGAAGGATCTCGGATTGAATGCCCGCTATCTCAAAATGCTGCGCGAACGCGCGTTCGAGAAGGTCATTGAGGAAATCAGGGTCGAGTACGGACGCCCCTCGACTGGCGAACTCCCGGTCACCGATCTCGAAATCGAGATGGTGTGGGGACTCCACGCGGCGATCTTCTACCTCGGCGTGCGCCAATTCATCTACTCGATGCCCCTCGAAACGGACGTCAATTCCATCATTGATGCAAAAATAGCAACCTTCCTGAATGGCTTTCGCTCCGTTCTGCCGGCGAAGGGTTAAGTCCGGGAGGCGCGTCTGCCGTCTTATTCGAAGCGCAAATCGCATGTTTGTGTATTGGCAGGCCGTGCATCGACCGCGCCTTCAAACCTCCATTCAGCCTTCCGATCGGACCGCAACCGCTCTCTTGATTCGGGCCGCAGTGAACGGAAGTTCGTACATTCGAACACCGGTCGCATCCCTGATCGCATTGGCGATCGCGGCTCCCGCAGGCCCTTGTGCGGCCTCAGCGACACCATAGAAGGAGTCGCCCGGACGATCTATCAGGCGGACTTCGACGGACTCCGGGACGCTGTCAAACCGCATGATCGGATAGGCCGACCAATCGACCGATGTGACGCGGGTGCGATCGAACGTCACCCGTTCGAAAAGCGTCCAGCTCATCGACTGCAAGATGCCGCCTTCAATCTGATTGCGGATACCGTCCGGGTTCACGACCTGCCCGGTGTCCACCGCCGCCACGATGCGACGGACGCGAACGACGCCACTCTGACGCGGCACCTCGATCTCGACTGCCACGGCACACCAAGCCTCGAGATTCTTGTAACGTGCAAAGCCAAATCCGAATCCGGTGCTCTCCGAACGCTTGCCCCGCCCAGCCCAGCCGAAACGCGATGCCGCCGTTTCGATGACCTCACGCGCACGAGGGTCTTCGATGTGCCGAAGCCGAAACGTCACGGGATCTTGGCCCGAGCGAGCCGCCAATTCATCGAGGACGCTCTCGATCGAAAGGACGTTAAGGTAGCCTCCCAGGGAGCGCATGGAGGATCCGCGCAAGGGTATGTCAGGCAGAAAGTGACTAACCACCTTTGAGTTCGGGATCGCGTAAAGCGGAATGGCATTCCGGTCGCCGCCGCCCTCAGGCTGGGCCAGCGCAACGGGCGGCGCCGGCGGAAAGGCGTCGGCTTTCAGTCGGGCAGCAATCAGCGCCCCGGGAGGGCCAGGCCGCATCATATGCGACTGGCTCCAAACCTCGTGGCGCCAATCCGCAATCGCACCGTCCACCCCGACTGTCGCCCTGAGCTTGACCACCATACCCGGCCCGAATGGGTCCCACGCGTGCTCCTGCTCACGCATCAGCTGTACCCTGACCGGACGACCGGGCATCGCGAGGGCAAGCATCGCCGCATCGGCCGCCGCGTCGTCGGCGCCGTTATGGCCGTAGCAGCCGGAGCCCTCTGCGTGGATGCAGCGCACATTCTCGGCAGGCATCCGCAGCATGCCCGCGATCGCGTCGCGTAGGAAAAACACGCCTTGCGTATGGGTCCAAACCGTAAGCTTCCCGTCCCCGAATTGCGCAATCGCGCAGGACGGTCCGATCGAACCGTGCGTAAGATAGGGTCTGCTGAAGGTCCCCTCGACCAGAATTCCGGGCTCACCCGGATTTCCTGTGTCGTAAATCGTCGTGTCGTGGGAGGGCAGCTTCATCAGAGCGGCCGGCAAGTCCGCGCTGTCCGGAAGGGCTTGCTGCTCGATCCAGGTCGTGGTTGCCGCGAGGGTTCGCATTCCCTGGATCGCAGTCCATTCCCGCTCTGCAAGCACGCCGAGGAAGTTGCCGTCCCGCACGACCTTGACGATCCCGCTCATTTGCTCGACCTGCGCGACGTCACAGTCCCGCAATGTGGCGCCATAACTCGGCGGGCGAACGACGCGACCGTGCAGCATCCCCTCGGGGCGCAGGTCCTGGACGTAGGCTGCTCCACCCGTCACCTTGGCCGGAATATCGATCCGCGGCACGGGTTGGTTCAACACAACGAAATCTGCCGGCGAGGTCAAATGCGAGGTCTGCTGTGCGTCGACCGCGAGCATCTGATCACGGACCAGTTCGCCGTAGCCCAGGCGCATGCGGTTCGGGCCGAATACCTCGCCGTTGCGGATCTGCAGCGAGGTAGCGGGCACGCCGAGACGGCGGGCTGCCTCGTCTCGGAGTATTTCGCGGGCTTGCGCCGCCGCATGCCGAATTGCGGTGCCGGAGTCCTGCATCGAGTGGCTGGCAGCCGTGTAGCCTTCATTGGGCGTCCGCGCGGTGTCAGCCGTGATCAGCGATAGCCGTGCGAGCGGTAACTTGAGTTCCTCTGCCGCGACCTGAAGCAGCGCAGTCTTGAGGCCCTGTCCAAGTTCGGCTTTGCCGGTGAGGATCGTAGCGGCGCCCGAGGCGTCGATGCGGATCCAGGCATCGATCCTCGGCGTGTCGTCGAGGCTTCCGGGCAAACCGTGCTTCGAGGGTTTTCCACCCGTACCGGTTTCGGTCTGTGCATGTGCTCCGGAAAGCCGGAAGGCGATGATGGGCGCGCCGGCGCCCGCCAATACGCCGCGTCGCGAGACGGCATGCGTCATCGTCTTGTCCTTGCGTCGGCAGTCTTCGAGTTCATCTCTTCCGCGGCCCGCCGGATCGCACGCAGAATGCGCATATGTGTTCCGCATCGGCAGAGATGAGGCTGAAGTTCGGCCTTGATCGACTCGTCGGTGGCATGCGGGTCGCGGTTCAGCAGCGCCTGGGCGCGCATCATCACGCCGGGAATACAATAGCCGCATTGTGCCGCCTGCTCGGCAAGGAACGCACGCTGCATTGGGCCAGGTGCGCCCAGGTTCCCAAGTCCTTCGAGCGTCGTGATCGTCCGCCCTTCCAACAGCATCACCGGCGTTATGCAAGAGAAAATAGCTTTACCGTCGACGATGACGGTGCAAGCTCCGCATTGGCCAAGTCCGCAACCATACTTCGCGGCATTCAGCGCGAGCTCGTCCCTGAGGACGTAGAGAAGCGGAGTGTCCGGGCTCGCCTTGATGGATCGGCTCTCACCGTTAATTGTCAGCGTTGTCATGGCACTTCACCGAACTTTCTGCTCTTGTTGTCGAGTCCAGCTCACCGATTGCCTCTAGCTTCCGCGACCGCTTTGGCTATCCCATCCCACTGGCTTTTCCCGGCAAACTGGGTTCGCAGATAGCTGGCGAGATCCGAGATCTGCCGATCGCCGAGAACATCGCCAAAGCCGGGCATGATCGGACGCGCAGAGCCGCCGGTGGATGCTGGTATTCCCCGCAGCACAAGATTGACCAGGTTGGTGGGCGTCTCGTCTGCAACGGCGGTGGAGAGACCAAGTCTCACCCCGCCCAGCGGCAAGGCTCTGTCGCCTTCGTGGCACGACGCACAAACAGCGGCATAGATCGCTCCGCCGGGATCGGATGGAATAGAAGGCGCGGCCGCCTGAATGCCCGCGGCTTGCGGCAGGCGGCCCGGACCGGAAGGAGCCGTCTCCACATCCTTCCGCCCCTCGCTCTTGCCGAGCGATGCAAGATAGTGGGCCATCGCGCCTACGTCCGCAGGGTCGACAAGGGACAGATTGTCAACCACGTTCGCCATGGGGCCCTGAGCCGTCCCATGCTGGGGATGCGAGCCACGCGTAAGATAGTCCGTGAGGGCACCTTCGTCCCATGGGACGGGTGATTGCGAGCTTCGACCGAGCGCATAAGCGCGCCAACCTTCGGCTTCGCCTCCCTCGAAACTGGCCGAGGCTTCTTCCGCCCCCAGCAGATTGCGCGGAGAATGACAGGCGCCGCAATGCCCCAGTCCTTCGACCAAGTACTTTCCCCTGTTCCACTTCCCATTCTTCGAAGGGTCAGGGACGAACCGCACCTGACGCAGAAACATCAGCTTCCAGCCGGCGAGTGTCAGGCGAACATTGAGAGGAAACGGGAGTTCGTTCGGAGGCGCCGACGACCTGACTGGATCGATCGACATGAAGAAGGCATACATCGCCGTCGCATCATCATCCGACACGCGTGTGAAGTGATCGTATGGGAACGCTGGGTAAAGGTGGCGGCCTTCGCGATCCACACCGGATCGCAGAGCACGGATGAACGCCGCCTCCGACCATCGCCCGATGCCGGTTTCCGGATCGGGCGTGATGTTGGTGGAGTAGATCGTTCCGAAGGGCGTGGGCATCGCAAGCCCCCCGGCGTAGGGGAGTCCGCCGGGTGCCGTATGACACGTGGCACAGTCTCCGAGCAGAGCAAGGCTCGCTCCACGACGCGCCTTCGCACGATCCGGGGCTCCGGCTGGCCGTGAATCGATGGGAGGAATCGGCGATTCCCAAGCATAGAGAAGTGCCGCCGTCCCACCGATCGCTCCAATCACAAGCAGTGCGAGCAGAACGGACCTAAGCTTCATCGCTCTCCCCTCCTGGATGCGAACGCCATATCAGACCGGTCCAGGCGACATCTTTTCAGTTTCGTGCGCGACTTGCACAATCTCTCGATCACGGCTCGACGAGCCAATCCAAAGCGTGCGCACGGAATCCAATACGCCCGCTCGTCCGCAGCGTAGGGATCGAGCGAAGGCTCTCTCGCCTGAAGAACGAGCGTGCGGCCAAGACAGCTGTTGCGGCGATTGCCGAGACCATCGTGGCCGTGTGCAGATGCCGCCATCTGCACATGGGAGCCATTCATCTTTGACGACTCCTTGTTATTTATCGATTGATAATTAACATTGGTGCTGAGGTCAAGAGCCGGCGCCTCGAACCGAGACTGCGTGCCGACGAAAAGAGGATTTGCCGCCATGTCCACATCAACAATCGCGACTGACCAACAGGCCTCCGCGCTCACGCGTGCACGCATCTTCGCGATGGCGGTCTGCGCGGGCATCGCCGTCGCGAACATCTACTACAATCAGCCTCTGCTCGGCCTGATCGAGGCAAATTATCCGAACTCCTCAGCCATCGGTCTCATACCCACGGCCACACAGTTCGGTTACGCGGTCGGCCTCCTCTTTTTGGTTCCCTTGGGTGACCTTGTCGAGAGACGCCGTCTCATCGCCGTACAATTCGTCGTTCTTGCAGCGGCTCTTGCGTTCGCTGCCATCGCTCCGACAACGCTGGCGTTGATCGCGGCGTCGCTCTTGCTGGGCGTATCGGCCACTGTGGCTCAACAGATCGTCCCATTCGCTGCGACGCTTGCCGATAACCGGACCAGAGGCGCCGCGGTCGGAATGGTGGTAAGCGGTATCTTAGGTGGCATTCTGCTCAGCCGCACGATAGCCGGCTTCGTCGGATCGCACTTCGGATGGCGGGAGATGTTTTGGCTCGGCGTCCCTTTGGCGCTCGGCGCCGCCGCGCTGGTCCGTTTGACCTTGCCGCGCCACCATGCGACGCAAGGTATCGGATACACTGCCGCGCTGCGTTCGCTCGTCCAGTTGCTCATCGAGGAGCCGGCGCTTCGACTGGCGGCAGCGACACAAGCGATGCTGTTTGCTTCATTCATCGCCTTCTGGACCGTCCTGTCTCTCCATCTTCAAGAACCCAAATTCGGACTCGGACCGGAGATCGCTGGCCTGTTCGGCGTGATCGGGGCGTCAGGCATCCTCGCTGCGCCTCTCGCAGGTCGGGTAGCCGATAAGCGGGGTCCTCACATGGTGGTTGCGATTGCTGCCGCCATCTCCCTTTTCTCATGGGTCGAATTCGCGAGCTGGAACGCCGTCGCGGGATTGGTCGTCGGGGTGGTGCTGCTGGACGCGGGGGTGAACGCAGCGCTCGTGTCAAATCAGCACCTGATCTTCGCGCTTCGCCCGGAGGCACGAAGCAGGCTCAACACCGTGTTCATGACGGCGATGTTCATCGGCGGTTCGCTCGGATCCCTCGGGGCGAGCTGGGCCTATACCCATTCCTCATGGCTCGGCGTCTGCGGTTACGGGGCCGCGCTTGCGACGGTGGGTCTGCTGTTGCAGCTACCGACGCTTTCATCCCGAATCGGGAAATCATCGCGCCACTGACGCCACGCCGGGTTCTCTCAATAACTGTCATGGCAAAGTTGGCCACCCAGCAGGCAGATCGAATCCGGGAGTGCGCGCTACCGATCCAGTGCCGCGCAATCGCTGGTCGCGCGAGGATAGCGGCGACTAACCCGGTCGACTGGCACCAGATCCCAACCTCAAAGGAGTGCGAACATGGCGGGGCTTTTTTATCGGACGACCTTCGGCGATCTCGATCTCACGAACAGGATAGTCATGGCCCCAATGACACGGTCGCGTGCCGACCAGCGCGGCGTCATCAATCCTACCGCGTCGGAATACTACGCAGCGCGGACGAGCGCCGGCTTGATCATAAGCGAAGGCATTAACGTTGGACCGATGTCCAATGCCTTCGACCGTACGCCCGGTCTCTGGACCGAGGAACAGACCGAGGGATGGAAAGCGGTCGTAGATCGGATCCACGAGAAAGGGGGGCGCGTTGTCGCGCAACTCTGGCACGCCGGACGCGCGAGCGCGCGTGGCCTGCTGTCCGACAAGCAACCGCTGTCGCCGTCGGGCGTGAACGACGACCTGGATCGGCTGCAGGTGTGGGCGCTGCTTGCCAACGGCGCATACGTGCGGATCGCGGCTACGCCGT
This sequence comes from Bradyrhizobium guangxiense, assembly GCF_004114915.1. Taxonomy (NCBI): domain Bacteria; kingdom Pseudomonadati; phylum Pseudomonadota; class Alphaproteobacteria; order Hyphomicrobiales; family Nitrobacteraceae; genus Bradyrhizobium; species Bradyrhizobium guangxiense. The sequence goes on from NZ_CP022219.1 coordinate 5,489,597, forward strand.
CGCGCGCGATGACACTCGGAGAGGTCCAAGGCGTCGTCAACGAATTCAGACAAGCGGCCGCCAACGCCGCTCGCGCAGGGTTCGACGGCGTGGAAATCCATGGCGCCAACGGTTATTTGATCCACCAGTTTCTATCCCCGACGATCAACCTGCGAACCGACGACTATGGCGGGAGCGCCGAAAGACGATCCAGGCTGCTTCAGGAAATCGTCTCGGCGATTGCCGAGGTCATGCCGCGTTCGCGGATAGGAGTGCGGCTATCGCCGTTCGCAGACTACAACAGCGCTCGCGACCCAAAACCGGAAGATACCTATGGGCAAATCGCGCCTCTGTTGCGGGCCGCCGGGCTCGCATATCTGCATCTTGCCGATACCAACGCCTGGACGGGAGCACCGGATTACGAAAGGATGCTTCCAATCTTCCGCGGACGCTATCGCGGACCACTCATCGTCAATGCGAGCATCACCCCCGAGCACGCCGCCCGGATCGTCAGTTCCGGAGAGGCGGACGCTATCGCCTTCGGCCGCCTCTTTCTCGCCAATCCGGATCTTCCGGCACGGATTCGGGCTGGTGGTCCCTACAATGCCCCCAAACCGTTCGGGATATACGGTGGTTCGGATTCCGGTTATCTCGACTATTCGCTGCTCGAGACCGTCAACGGAAAGGCCGCTGCGCGAGCTTGATGCCGGCACAACAGCGCAGGCAGCCGTCATCCCGCGAGGCCGTACACGGACATCCGGGCGGAGACTCCTCGCAACTGGTGCTCGCCGAGATGCTCGACATCGGCAACATGTCCAGCGACGGCTTCCGTCATGAGCAGGTCCCGACCTATCGTCTTGGTGAGCGCTTCCACGCGGCAGGCCTCATTGACGGCTGCGCCAATGACCGTGAAGTCCAGTCGATCCGGAGCACCGACGTTGCCGAAAAAGACCTCACCCTCGTGAAGGACGATACCCGCCCGGAGCTCGGGGCGGGCTCCAGCGTCGGCCACGGCCCGGATTGTCCGATTGGAAGTTTCGAGGCTGGCGATTGCCTCTTTCGCCGCCGAGACGGCCGCGCGCGACGCTTCGGCGACCCCCACCGTCACCGGAAAGACAGCGAGCATCCCGTCGCCGATGAACTTGAGGGTTTCGCCGCCGTGGGCGGCCACGGCGCTCGCCATCGCTTCGAAGTAGGCGTTGAGCAGAACGAGCATCTCGGCCGGGGCCAGAGCGTCCGACATCTTCGTGAAGTTTCTGAGATCCGAGACCCAAATCACGGCGCGGATCGAGTCTCCCGCGCCGCGCTTGATCGCTCCTTCGAGCACCTTGGCGGCAGCGCCGTAGCCAAGATAGGCGCCCAACGCGTTTTCGGAGATCTTCAACTCGCTGTGCCGCTGCACGTGCAAGGCGAACAGCTTGAAGAGGCGTGTCAGGGAATCTGTCTCCGCCTCGGCGAAGCCGCCGGCCGCTTTCGTCGCAATGGTGATCACGTTGCGCTTATCCAGGCCGGATAAGGGGATCGCCACGTAGTCGGTCATGCCGGCGGACGCGAGCTCGATCATGATGGGAAATTCGGCCTGCGCCGACGGCTCATTCGGCGCTCGCCGAATCGTTTCGCCGGTCTCAACGATTCGTTGCAGCGGATTGAGCTTGTAGGCGTCAGAATCGATCGCCGCGTCGGCGACCCGCACTTCGTCGCAGAAGCCGTCATCGATGTTCCAGACCCAAGCGAAGCCAACGAGCTGAGGGTGGAGCGTTCCGATATGCAACGTCAGACGATCGACCGAAGAGCCGGCGGCCTTCATTCGACGGATCAGCTTGACCAGCAGGTCGATCATTTGCCGTTCGGCGGGGGCCCCTTCCAGCAGCCAGATTTCGATCTCGGCAAATGTGTCCATGTTCCCGGCGGCAACCGAGATGGGGCCGGCCCGACGCACGAACGAGACCGACGAGGGATAAGTTCGAGGCGACGGATCAGGAGTACTGCCGGCCATCTCAATTTCCTCGCTCACCGCCTTCGTGCCCGGCGCATTCGGCGAGGAAATCGATGAAGTACCGCACCTCAATCGACATTTGTCTGGCCCAACCTGTTCGCCAGATCGCTCCCGCCGCGTCACTTCGGTTCCGCGGTGGCCAGAAACACCGCCGGCAGCGCGATCAGCGGAGGCAGCACGAAACACCACGTCCCAAATTTCGCGTAGAGACAAGCGCCAGCGGCGCAGCCAAGAGCGAAGGCCGCCACGCTCGCCGCCATCTTGCCAAGGCGAGGCGTGGCGACGGCCAACACGGAGGCCGGTGCGCCCCGCAATACGTCCGCGACGTCGATCATGATCTGGGTCGTCGTCCCTGTCATGAGCGTGCTCGGAGGCTCGGTGCCCATGTGGATGCGGTGCGCGGCGTTCTGGATGGCCATGGCGGCGACCAGGATCATGCCGGTGCCGATCGCCTGCCAGCTATCGCCTTGCGCAAATGGCCCGAAGTAAACCGCACATGCACCGCCCGCCGTCAGAAGCATCATCTTGATGGCGAGCATCGAGCGAAAGATCGGTAGCCCGATTGCGGGCAGAACGAAGCTGAACATCCGAGTGGTGATCACGACCACGCAAAAGACCGGCAGAGCGAGAAGCTTCGCGATTCCGCCCGATGTCCCAAGCACCATGGCAGCTCCGAAGGTAACGAAATTGCCGGTGACGTGCGCGGTGAACAGCCCCTGGAGCGCCAGGAAGCCACCAGTATCGACGAACCCGGCGTTGAAGCTCATCAGGAGCGGAAGCAGGAGGATTTGCCGCGGCATTTTTACCAACCGTACTGAAGCTGGACACCTAGATAGTTGCTGGTGTGACCACCAGCGCGGAGGATCGTGTCGCCGACGTCGAAATGCACCGCCTCGATGGCTCCCGTGAGATGGTCGTTGAACGCGTAGTCGACGCGGAGCTGCTCGTATGCTCCCGTCCAATTGCTTCCCTTGCCGGCGGTCCCCGCGATCGGCACGTTGGGCTGGACGTAGATGGCATCGGCCGTCGTCTCGCGCCATTGCAGGCCGATGGCGCCCATCACCTTCAGCCGGCTCGCCGGACTGATGGTGATGGATGGCTTGAGATGCACCAGGTTCACATAGCCCGTATAGCCAGCGAGCGTGAAGTAGTAGCCGTTCGGGAACAGCGGATTGAATGTTCCCAACGCTCCGTCTCCGGGACGATTGTCGCCGGATGCGGCGTCGACCTGAAGGCCGACGCGCGGCTGCCAGGGCGCGCTGACGAAGGTATAGCCCGTCCGCGCGCCGACGGCCCAGGCGCGAATGTCCTTCGTCCCCACTTGGCCCACCTGTCCCATGGCCTCGAGATCCCAATCGAAATGCTGCGCGTTGCCTGCGAAGCGAACATCGATGACGTGGCGGTGCTCGTCGCCAAAAGCGTCCAGGTACTTGGCGCCGTTGCGCTCGTAGAGCGAATAGTAGCCGGAAAGCTCTTTGTCGCCGAACACCTTGCGCTCAACCCTGAGCGTGCTGAACCGGAAGTTGTCGTTCGAGGTGTCGTCGAAGGGACGCACGTCGAAGTATTGGACGGGACGGCTGACGAAGCCGATGAACCGCCAGGCGCCGGTCTCCCAGTCGGCCCAGATGGCATCGAACGACTGCCGGACGTTGGGCCCGTCTCGGGAAGATACGAAACGCTGCAGATCGAAGGCAAAGTCCTGCCGTCCGAGGCGCGCCTTCAGCGTTCCGCCCGAGAACGTATTGACGTATTCCAGGAACGCCAGACGAAGGTCGAGCCGATCCTGATCGACCGGCGAGATGCTCGTCTTGTCGAATGCGCGATCGTCCTCCAACTGCACGAACGCACGCCAGTTTTCGTTGAAGTGGACGTCGGCATGGACCTGCAACCGTTGCAGGAAGTAACCGTCAGACGGCGTGTTGCCGGTGCCGAAGCCCGCTGCGTTGTTGCTCTCGAAACGTTCGCGCAGCGTAGCGCCCAGCGAGATGTAGCTCTTCGGATCGGTGGCCCATAGCGGGATGTACTTCAACTCGTCGAACGGCTCGGTGCGCAACCTGGGATCGGCAAGGACCGACCAATCCTCCGCCCAGCGGTTTGCCTGGAAAGTGGGCCTCTTCGGGGGCGAGGCATTGCCGTCCTCGGCCCGCGCGACGCCTGCGACAAGGCTCGCAAGCACCGGCAGGACCCAGAAGCTACGCAATTCGATCCGTGCCGGCATCGTCGGACATCACCTCGTCTTGCCGTCGGCACGAGATGCGCCCTTCTGCCCCACTGCATGTATTTCGGCGACGTAGCCGCCGGGAAACATGACGATCGCGGCCGAGCGATCGCCGGACGTGTAGGGCTCGACCAGTACCGTCGCGCCCGCATCCTTCGCCTTACCCAACGTCGCAGCGAGATCGGCCACTTCGTAGCCCGTCGTCTCCCGCCCATAGGGATAGGGCAGATGACCATCCGTGACCAGTACGACCATCTTGCCGAAGGCGGATTCGATCCGGATGCGCCTGTAAGTCGCGTCCGGCCGGCCGATCTGGACGCCAGGCGCCTTTGCATCGTCTGAGACGACTTTGCCGCGAGAGAACGCTACGAAGCTCCGCGTGAAAGCGGCCGCCTTGTCGGGCGAGACGTACACGCGGTTTTCCGGAACACGCTCGAATGGAGCATAGTCGGGCTTCGTCGTGTGCCAGTAGATCTGCAGGTTGATGCCGCCGGGCCACTGGACCACGGCGTCGCGCCCGATCGGATCGGGGAAAGTGGACACGATCACGTCAGCACCCGCTGCGCGCGCCGCCTTGACTGCCTTGTCCATGTCGCTGACGAGATAGCCGTTCCGTTCCGCCCCGAACGGATACGGGATCGGCGTCTTGAAGCCGAACAATGAGACCGTGCCTACGGGCGTTTGCAGCAATTGCGACGTGGTGCTGCTCGGCGTGGGCGTGACGGTCGCCACCACCTGCTTGGTGCTCTTACCGCCAAAGGTCGCGATGAAACTCGTCGCGAACTTGTCCACGTCCTCAGGCGCCACATAGACGTGGGTCGTATCATATTGAGGGGCGACGGCGACCACTGTCTCCCTGGATTTCGTCGCTTCCTTTCCGGCAACCGGCCCGGCCGTCGTGATCGCCGCGGAAAACGCCAAAAGAGCGAGAATTCTCATTGATTTCATTTCGACACTCCTTGGAAGGCATGAGATTGCGCAGCGCGGCGCGAGTCGGAAGAGGCCGGGTCGGCGACGATCGACACGATGATGAGGCCCGCAATCAGCCCGAGATGTTCAAAGAAGGCATTGGTGGCCACGAATCTCTCATGGCCACCCATTGTCCAGAAGGTATTGGCGGTGAGCATCGCGACGAACGTCAGCACACCGAGACCGCCTGCTCCGAACCACACGAAGCGATTGACGATGACAAGCAGCGAGCCACCAAGTTCGACCACGATGGCCGCTGCAGCCCACAACGAGCCCGGATACAGGCCGAAGTGCTCCTGCTCGGCCGCTGCGCCCGCGAAGTCGAGCAGCTTGGTAAAGCCGCCGAGGACGTAGGCCGAGACCAGCGCCAGTCTCGCCACATGCCACAGCACTGGCCAACGCAGAATCGTGGATACCCAGTTCGGCGTCATGTCAGACCGCCCAGCACGCGCACCCAAGCGCGCCCCAAAAGCTCCTCAGGTCGGAGACCGGAAGACGGCTCGACCAAGCCGAGGCGTGATCATGTCCGTGCACGCCGCAGGAATTTGCGCAACCGCACATCTGCATGGCCTTCATTGCAAGGCTGCCTTCCTTCGCCTTTGCCTTGTCATCGGCCCAGGCTGCATCCCCGCCGAACCGGCGGACGGGCGACCAATCCGGCATGGCCGGCGGCGGCGTAACCGCCTCCAACTTGGAGAAATCGCCGGCACCGAACACGATCCTGCCGCCGACCATCGTCAGGATGGACGTCGTGTCGGCGATCTCTGCCTCGCTGCAAGAGAAGTAGTCGCGGTCCGGAACAACGAGGTCCGCGAGCTGGCCGACCTGGATGCGGCCCTTATTGCCCTCCTCGTTGGAGAACCATGTCACGTTCTCGGTCCACATCCGCAGCGCCGTCTCGCGATCGAGGCAGTTGCGCTGGGGCGTGATCCGCAATCCGCCGACGGTCCGACCGGTGACGAGCCAGGACAATGAAACCCACGGATTGTAGGACGCCACACGCGTCGCGTCGGTGCCGGCCGAGACCTTGACGCCCTTGTCGATGATCTTTTTGACCGGCGGCGTCGCTTCGGCGGCTCCCGCGCCGTATCTCTCGACGAAGTATTCGCCCTGGTAGGCCATCCGGTGCTGCACGGCGATGCCGCCGCCCAGCGCCGCGATGCGGTCGATCGACTGGTCGGAGATCGTCTCGGCGTGGTCGAAGAACCAGTGCAGCCCTTCCAACGGCATGTCCTGGTTGACCCGCTCAAAGACGTCCAGCGCCCGCGAGATCGTCTCGTCGTAGGTCGCGTGCAGCCGCCACGGCCACTTGTTCTGGACTAGGACGCGAACGACCTCCTCGAGCTCACCCTCCATCTCCGGCGGCATATCCGGACGGGCGACGCGGAAATCCTCGAAGTCGGCGGCCGAGAACACCAGCATCTCGCCGGCGCCGTTGTGACGGAAATAGTCGTCGCCCTGCTTGTATTTCGACGTCTTCGTCCAGTTGAGGAAGTCTTCCTTCTCTCCCTTTGGCTTCTGGGTGAAGAGATTATAGGAAAGCCGTATCGTCAGGAGGCCTTCATCGCTCAGCTTCTGAATGACGGCATAGTCGTCCGGATAGTTCTGGAATCCTCCGCCGGCATCGATCGCACCGGTCACGCCAAGCCGGTTCAGTTCCCGCATAAAATGTCGCGTCGAGTTGACCTGGTAGTCGAACGGGAGTTTCGGCCCCTTCGCGAGCGTAGCATAGAGAATGTTGGCGTTGGGTTTCGCGAGCAGAAGACCCGTGGGATTGCCCCTTGCGTCGCGCATGATTTCGCCGCCCGGCGGTTCGGGCGTATCCTTGGTATAGCCGACGGCACGCAGCGCAGCGCCGTTCAGGATAGCCCGATCGTAGAGGTGCAGCAGGAACACCGGCGTATCCGGTGCGACGGCGTTGAGCTCGTCGATGGTCGGCAGTCGCTTTTCCACGAACTGGTGTTCGGTGAATCCGCCGACCACCCTCACCCACTGCGGCGGCGGCGTGACGGCGACTTGCCGTTTCAACATGCCCATGGCGTCGGCGAGCGAACGCACGCCGTCCCAGCGGAGTTCCATGTTGAAGTTCAGGCCACCGCGAATGATGTGGAGGTGGTTGTCGATCAAGCCGGGTAGCACGCGATGCCCCTTGAGGTCGACGAGTTTCGTGGCGGGCCCGGCGAGCTTCATCACCTCATGGTCGTGTCCGACGGCCACGAACCGGCCATCGGCGATTGCGACGGCCGAAGCCGTCGGGTTCGTGCGATCGAGCGTCGTGAACAAACCACGGTGCAGAATGATGTCCGGCGTCGAGCTCATGAGTGTTTCTCCAGACCTTCCTGCGAGGAAACTCGTTTAGATTGGTCGCTTTGGCGTCCGGGCAGCATCCCGAACATGTGCGGAGCGCACTTGGCTTGCTGCCAAGCCGATGCGAGCCCATGACCCGAAATCAATTGCCGGGCGACGGGAACGATCTGTTCGCCGGCGAGGATGCCAAGCAGCCCGACCAGAGCGACCAGCGGCGGGGCCGGCGAACGCACATCCAACAGGCTATAGATGACGCCGACCAAGAGGCCGGCGCCGAGGGACAACAGATAGATTTTCATCACGGCTATCCGCTATTTGAGGGGGTCTAGCCGGCTTTCGCGCCGCCTTCGGAGGCGTGCTCTCCCAGCGCCCACTTGGAGAAGCGGATCTGGATGCCGTAAGGCGAATGGGCGCGCTGGATGTCCATCATTCCTTCGTAAGTCTCGGTGCGTGCCCAGTCTTGCTGAAGCTCGTAGGCGTACTGCGACGAAGTGATCGGAACAGCGCCTGCCTGGATGGCGCGCTCCATTGCACGGTTGTGCGCTTCCAGCGAGAGGTCGCCGCAAGCATCGGCGGCGATGTAGATCTCAAAGCCTTCCTTGAGCATGTCCAACGTCGGGAAGATCACACACGCCTCGGTCCAAAGTCCCGCCAGCACGAATTTCTTGCGACCGGTGGCAGCCACCGCCTTACGGAAGTTCGCATCGAGCCAGGAATTCATGGACGTGCGATCGATAACGTCGTGCTTCGGAAACAGCGAGGTCACTTCCGGGATGAACGGCCCGGAAAACGAATCCCGCGCCACGGTAGTCAGCACCGTCGGGATTTTGAAAAGCTTGGCGGCCTTGGCGAGGATCTGAACATTGTTGATCGTGACCAGGCGGTCATGCGACTGAACACCCTGGAACATGGCCGGCTGATAGTCGATCAGTGCGATGGCGCTATTGTCCGGGGTGAGCATATCGAGTTTCGACATTTGATGGGCTCCTTGCGATCGACATCGGCGATCGAGCAAAAGGGGGTGTTGCAAGCAGCTGCACCGTGAACCCTGAACGCCGACGGAGCTTGGACGATTTCGTCGCGGCTTGGACTTCGGCCCGATCATTCACCACGGTGCGACGAATTGCCGAACGCCCTTCAGTGGCAACGGTTCGAAATCGCCAGCATGTCCAAAGCACGCGCAGATAGTCCAAGCTAATCTGTGCTTCATCCGCGACCTTGTGCGCGGGAGCCGGACGACCTCGCTGGATGACGTCCCGATCCTGATAACCTCGTCACAGGAGCGAACGATGGCCTTGCTGAAATTGCGGGATGGTACCGAGCTTTATTACAAGGATTGGGGAAGCGGAAAGCCGATCCTGTTCAGCCATGGCTGGCCGCTCAACGCGGACATGTGGGACGCGCAGATGCTTTTCCTCGCCGAGCACGGCTACCGGACCGTGGCGTTCGATCGCAGGGGTTTTGGCCGGTCGAGCCAGCCCTGGACGGGCTACGATTACGACACCTTCGCCGACGACATCGCCGATCTCGTCAAGCATCTCGACCTGAAGGATGTGACGCTCGTCGGATTCTCCATGGGAGGCGGTGACATCGCGCGCTACGTGGCACGCCACGGGACGTCGCGGGTCGCCAAGCTTGTTCTGCTCAGTGCCGTAACGCCTCTCTTCGTCAAGACCGCGGATCACGATGGCGTCGACAAGTCGGTGTTCGACGGCATCAAGGCCGGGTTGGTCAAGGACCGCCCGCAATTCCTCGACGACTTCAGCCCCCTCTTCTACGGTACGAACCACGGCATGAAAGTGTCTCAGGGCATTTTCAAGCAGACCTTGCAAGTCGCACTTCAAGCTTCGATCAAGGCGACGATCGATTGCGTGACCGCGTTCTCGGAAACCGACTTCCGGCCCGACATGGCCAAGATCGACGTGCCGACCCTGGTGATCCATGGCGAGGACGACCAGGTCGTCCCGCTTCCCTATACGGGTAAGCTGGCCGCGGAGATGATCAAGGGCGCCAAGTTGAAGATCTACCCGGGCGCGCCGCACGCAACTGCGACGACGCACGCCGATCAGGTCAATGCGGACCTGCTCGCGTTCCTGAAAGCCTGACCGGAGAACGTCGATGGCCCCGAATCAACTTGATCTGCTCGAGCCGAAGGACTGTGCGCTGCTCCTGGTCGACCAACAGGCGGGCTTGGCGTTCGGCGTGGGTTCGATCGACCGGCAGGCTCTCATCAACAACGTCGTCGCGCTCGCCAAGACCGCAACGGTGTTCGGGCTGCCAGTCGTCGCCTCGACTTCGGCGACAAAGGTGTACAGCGGGCCGCTGATGCCGGCCGTTAAGTCGGCGCTGCCCGGCATCGAGCCGATCGACCGGCGCAGCATGAATGTGTGGGAGGACAACAAGGCGCGTGAGGCCGTCCTCGCTACCGGTCGAAGCCGCCTGATCGTTTCGGGCCTGCTTACCGAAGCGTGCGTGACATTCGCGGTGCTCTCGGCGCTGGCGGCCGGATTGGAAGTCTATGTCGTCGGCGATGCCTGCGGAGGCCTCACGACTGCAAGCCACGAACTGGCTCTCGGCCGGATGCAGGCCGCCGGTGCTCGCCTGACATCCTGGATTCAGGTCCTGCTCGAGATGCAGCGCGATTGGACAAGGCACGAAACGTACGACGGCGCACGCGCCATCGTTGAATCCCATGCGGGCGGATACGGGATCGGTTTGGCCTATGCCCGCGATATGATCCGTCCCACCTGAAACGAGGCGCGCCCGGACCTAGCCGTCGGTCCGGGCCCGTCGCCAGGCGCCGGGGCTTGCGCCGACGTTGCGGGAAAACACCCTGGTGAAGTAGCTCTGGTCGCCGAAACCGCAGATGAGCGCAATGTCGGCGAGCGGAAGCTTCGTGTTCAGCATGAGGCGCTTGGCTTCGTCGATGCGAAGCTGGGAGAGGAATTCGTGCGGCGCCACGCCTGTGCTGCGCCGGAACGATCGCGCGAAGTGGCTGGGCGTCAACTTGCATTCCGTGGCAACGTCGGCGATCGTCAGGTTGCTAGCAAGGCGCGTCCGCATGATCTCCTTGGCCCGTCGCTCCTGCCAGGGTGCGAGCCCTCCCCCCGAGACCCCGTCGCTAGGTCGCATGCCACCGTAGGTCTGGGCGATATGAGCGAGCACACTCAGCCCGATCTGGTCGATGAAGAGCTGGTTGGTGGCCGGATCCTGCTCCACCGCGCTGAGTAGAACGCTTGACAGAGTCGAGAGGAACGGATCACGCTGATCCCTGCTCCATTTGAGGGTCGAGACGGGTTTGGCCCCGTGCTCGCGAGCGAACTCGTCCAGAGCCCTCCGTGGAACGTAATACTGAAGGGCGTCGAACGGTCCCTTGAATTCGCATTGCGGATTGTCGCGAAGGTCGATCACGCTGACAGTCCCTGCTCCGAAAGCACCCGAATACTTCGGTCGTCCGGCCAGCCAGCAGGAGTGCCCCTCGAGATCCCCGAGCTGGTGCAGGATGCTGAAGGCCGGTTCGGAAGGAATGGCGGTTGTCCGTTCTCGCACGAAGCGGGAGCAGGCCAGGCGGGTTACCGCGAGCGCCAACTGTCCTTCACGATTGATCCGCAACAGACAATCGCCCTCCATCCCGAGGTGCTGACTGAGGCGGCGACCATAGAAGCCCCCGGACTCAATTTCAGCCTCTTCCGTCATTGGAGTCACAAAGCTATCCGCCGCTGGATATATTTACCGAAGGACCACATGGCCGCGTCTATCGAAACAATCGTCTCTGTTCAAGTCGCCGATCCCGAGAGCTGCCGACAGCAACGTGCTAATCGGAAAATCGACCGGAAAGGAAACGATGATCCAGGATAGGTGACATTTGCCGGACTTGATAATCCGCCCCAATTCCACTTTATCTGTGAAACGGTTTCATAGATGGGTAGGTGATGGATAATCGTATCGGCGAAATGCAGGTCTTCCTCCGCGTGGTGGAAGCCGGGAGCTATTCCGAGGCGGCCCGTCGCCTCTTGATGACGCCGTCCACCGTCAGCAAGCTCATCGGAAGGATCGAGGTACGGCTCGGCGTACGGCTGTTCGAGCGTTCGACGCGGAGGCTGTGCCTGACGTCCGAAGGCCGGATGTACTATGAGAAGAGCCTTGCACTGCTGGACGAACTCGATGGCATCGAGCGCGGCATTTCTCGGGGCGCAGCGACGGCCGGGGGGACGATCCGCGTAAACGCCACCGTTTCCTTCGGCATCCTTGGCCTCGAACGCCTGCTCCCGGCTTTTTGGGAAGCTCATCCCGACATCGTGGTCGACCTCTCGCTGTCCGATGAGATCGTCGATCTGTACCTCGACCGAACCGATGTCGCCTTCCGCGTCGGCCCTTTGCAGGACTCTGCGATGGTCGCCCGGCGCATTGGGGTCGTCAAGAGAAGGATCGTCGCATCTCCCGACTACATTGACCGCTTGGGTGAACCAAAAAGGGTGGCCGATCTTTCCCGTCACAATTGCCTGGGATTCAATTTCCGGCGCTCTGCACCGGTCTGGCCTCTGAAGGAGAGCGGGCGAATTGTCGACCGGGCGGTCAGCGGCTCCCTGCTTGCGAACAACGCCCAAACCTTGCGGCGAATGGCAATCGCGGGCATCGGCCTCGCCCGACTCGCCGACTATCACATTCGCGACGATATAGCGGCAGGCCACTTGGTCGAAGTGCTCGAGGGTACCGCAGGCGACGAAGAGCAAGTGCACGCGCTCTATCACGGAGGCCCCCGGCTGCCTTTTCGCGTGAAAGCATTCCTCGACTTCGTCTGCCCGCGACTTACCGATTTCATGGAAGGTCAAACTCTCGATGATCGATGGGCCGTTCAATTGAGCGGCGGTAAGATCGCCTGCAACTCGGCGCGGCGCTCTTCGAGAAATGCGGGAAGCTGAAGTTTCCGGCCCAGCCGCTCCGGCGCCTCGTCGACGGCAAATCCCGGACCATCGGTCGCAATTTCGAAAAGCACGCCGCAGGGCGCGCGAAAGCCTACCGCGTTCAGGTAGGTTCGCTCGATGGGATCGCTCACCACGATGCCGTACGTCGACCGAAGCTTCTCGACCATCGCCGTTCGGTCGTCGAGATCGCTGGCGCGGAAAGCGACGTGCCGGATGGTGCCCCCGCCGAGGCGTCCCCGCGAGGACTTCCCGATCATGCGCAACGTGATCGTGCCGCCCGGGCCGTCATGGGCCACGAAGCGCATGGTTCCTTCCCGATGAGCGACCAGTTGGAAATCGAATACCTTCTGAAGGATGTCGATCGTCGCATCTTCCTCGCGGACGTTCAGCGTAACGCCATGAAGGCCCCGCAGCGCGTGATCGGTCGATGAGTTTGGGCTCCCTTTCCCCAACTTTGCTTCCCATGTCTCGACCAGCGAGAGCTCCGTACCGTCGGGATCCGCGAAACAGAGGATGCGCTCCCCGAAGGGCGACACTTCCATCTGGTTGGGTACCCCCAAGGAACCGAGCCGATCTGCCCACCAATCGAGCGAATTCGCTGCGACCCGGAAGCAAGTCTGCACGACCTCGCCGGCACCGATCATCCCCGGTGTCACGCAATTCCAGGCGAGCGTGCTTATCACCGTGCCCGGATTTCCCACATCGTCGCCATAGTACACGTGGTAACTGCCGGGGTCGTCATAGCAGACGGTCTTCTTGACCCGCTTGAGCCCAAGCACACCCACGTAGAAGTCAGCGGCGCGTCGTACGTCGCCGATGATGGTCGTAACGTGGTGGAGTCCACGCGCGTTCACGTCGTCGCTGCCGGATGCGCGGTCCTGAGGCGGTCCGCTCGGTCTGTGATATTCACGTTACGGGTCCTCCCTCTCGCTCTGAAACCGGTCATTTCGACCACACAATCCCGAACATCATCACCGTGTCTTGGACTTTCTCCCGGTAACGGAACCGCCGCCAGGCCAAAATTCGGTACGGCGTCGGGCGCCTTTCGCTGCTGCTGCGACGCAATCGTACAAAGCGCCGTTAAAACCTGCAATCAGTCCCGACCGACTTCACGAAAGGATGGCGGCTCAAAATCTTGTACCGGGGCGCCAGATCCGTGACTACCATCCATCGGACCACGTGCCGTGCCAACGGCATCAGGCAATTCTACCTCGATGCAGGGACTGGTCCGCCGGTCGTCCTCCTGCACGGTTTCCCCGAGACCAACTTCGCCTGGCGCTTCCAGATTCCGGCGCTTGCCCCCCACTACCGCGTGATTGCTCCAGATCTTCGCGGATACGGCGAGACCGACAAGCCGTCGAAAGGTTACGACAAGCGGACGATGGCCAACGACATCGTCGAGCTGTTGAAGGCGCTCGGGGTTGGACGCATCGCACTGGTCGGACACGACCGCGGCGCGCGGGTCGCCACCCGTCTCGTCAAGGATCACCCTGACATCGTCGATCGTCTCGTGGTCATGGACAATGTTCCGACGCGCGTCGTCGCGCGCGAGATGAACGCCAAGGTCGCACGCGAATACTGGTTCTTCATGTTCCACCAGATTCCCGATCTGCCCGAGGCATTGATCGCGGGACGGGAGAATATCTGGCTTCGGCACTTCTTCTCCGATTGGTGCCACGACCCAATGACGATCACCGGCGAAGCGTTCGAAACCTACGTGAGGGCCTACAGCGCGCCTGGCGCCGTACGAGGCGCGATGGCGGATTATCGCGCGAGTGCGGAAGACGTCGCTCAGGACATCGAGGACGCCGACAAGAAAATCAAGTGCCCCGTGCTCTCCCTTTGGGGCGAAGATTTCGGAGCCGTCGGCCGTCTGTTCGACATGAAGTCGATCTGGAGCGAGATGGCCGAGAATCTCACCGTGGCTCCGATCGAACGCTGCGGCCATCTTCCGCAGGAAGAACAGCCGGAAGCCGTCAACAGATTCCTTCTCGATTTCCTGAACGGCTGGAACGGCTAAGACGCCCGCAACGGAGCCGGGCTACCTGATGAGGAGATGAAATGAAGCCGATCCGCACCATCACGCTGTTGGCATTCGTATCCCTGTTGTCCCATGAGCAGGCGCATGCCGGCGCTCCGCAGGTCCGCGCCCAGGCACCGGGCTTCTACCGCATCATGCTTGGTCAGGTGGAAATAACAGCTTTGCTAGACGGCACGCATCCTTTCCCGGTCCACGATGTGATGACGCGAAACGAGACGCTACCGGGCGGGGACCGGAAAGCCGTGAAGCTTGCAGAGAGTCATCCCGGCAAAGCGGAGGCTCTCCTTGCCGCGTCAGATCTCGCCGCTCCCGTGGAGGGCTCGATCAACGCCTTCCTCGTCAACACGGGAGAGAAACTCATTCTGATCGACAGCGGCGCCGGCAGTCTCTACGGCGCATGCTGCGGACAGCTGTTGGAAAACCTTCGTGCATCCGGATACAAGCCGGAGCAGATCGACGAGATCTATCTGACGCACCTTCATGCAGATCACGTCGGCGGCATCGCTCCGCAAGGAAAACCCGCATTTCCCAATGCGACCGTCAGAGTCAACCAGAAGGATCTCGATTACTGGCTCGACGCCAAGAGCGAAGGCGAAGCCCCTAAATTCCTCAAGCCGATGTTCGAAGACGATCGCGCTTCGTTGAAGCCCTACATGGAATCGGGCCGGCTGAAACCCTTCGCAGATGGACAGCAGCTCTCGCCGGGGATTCGTGCAGTCGCTACCCCCGGGCACACGCCAGGCCACACGTCCTACGAAGTCTCGAGTGAAGGAAAGACACTTTTGGTGTGGGGCGATCTCGTTCATGTCGCTCCGATCCAGTTTCCGGATCCCGCGGTTACCGTCACTTACGACAGCGATCCTTTCTCGGCGGAGGCGGAACGCACAGCGATGTTCGCCAAGGCCGCTCAGAATACGACGTGGATCGCCGCGGCCCATATCGCATTTCCCGGGATCGGGCATATCCGTTCGATCGATGGCCGGTTCGAGTGGTTGCCTACGAACTACACCACGGTACTCAAGCCAACGAATGACTGACACACTGCTCGAGTTTCTGGAGCATTTGGGCGGGTGCCGCCGACCCTTGTGGAACATTTCGAACGGTTGAGTGACCACGATGCCCCCATCCAACGAACAGTCCGATCCATCACCCGCAATGCGCAACGCTTCTCCATGGATCGCGTTTCGGCATACCACGTTCACGGTTGTGTGGACCGCGACCGTCGTCGCCAACGTCGGCACGTGGATGTACAACGCGGCGTCCGGATGGCTGATGACCAGCCTCGATGCCGATCCGCTGACCGTCTCCCTGGTTCAGGTTGCGAGCAGCCTTCCAATGTTTCTGTTCGCGCTACCGGCCGGTGCGCTGGCGGATACCGTCGACAAGCGCCGTTTTCTGATCGGTTGTGAGATCGTCCTTACGATCGTTGCGGCAGCAAGCGCGGTGCTCGTCGGGCTTAACCTCGTCACCCCTCCCATCCTGCTGCTGTTCACGTTTCTGCTCGGTGCGGGCGCTGCGTTCACCGCGCCCGCATGGCAGTCGGTCGTCCCGCAACTCGTCCCCAAGCAGGATCTGGCGGCAGCCATCGCCAGCAATGGCGTGGGCGTCAACATCAGCAGGGCTATCGGGCCGGCGCTCGGTGGCGTAGTCATCGGCGGATTGGGCATCGCGGCACCCTTCTGGATCAACGCGCTGAGCAATTTCGCGGTGATCGGAGCGCTACTTTGGTGGCGCCCGGCGTCCTCGCAAGACAGCGCACTGCCGCCGGAACGTCTTGCCGGCGCCATGGTGAACGGCTTACGCCACGCGCGGTTCAACCCGAGGCTCCGTGCGACGCTCGTCAGAGCGGCAGCATTCTTTTTCTTCGCGAGCGCCTATTGGGCACTGCTCCCACTCGTCGCACGCAATCAGATCGCAGGCGGTCCAGAACTCTACGGCATTTTGCTCGGAGCGGTCGGCGTCGGCGCCATCGCCGGCGCGTTCATGCTGCCCTGGCTGAAGGCGAGCTTCGGGCCCGACGGGCTCGTCGCGGCCGGCACCGCCGGCACGGCACTCAGTCTGATCCTCCTGGGCATCGCGCGTTACCCAGAGATCGGACTTGCGGCATGCCTGATCGCAGGCATCTCATGGATTGCCGTGCTCGCGACGGTCAACGTCTCAGTTCAAGTTTCGTTGCCGGATTGGGTCCGCGGCCGCGGACTGGCCATGTTCGTCACCGTCTTCTTCGGAGCGATGACCGCCGGCAGCGCGCTGTGGGGGCAGCTTGCCTCTGCGCTCGGCTTGCCAGGGGCGCATTTCCTCGCTGCAGCGGGAGCCATCGTCGGAATCGCGCTCACCTGGCATTGGAAGCTTCAAACAGGCGCAGGAGTCGATCTTGCGCCCTCGATGCATTGGCCGGCACCTGTCTTGGCGAATGACGCAGACGCCGACCGCGGGCCAGTCCTGATTACGGTGGAGTACCGCATTGCTCCAGACCGCCGTGAAGCCTTCCTTACCCACATCAGAGCTTTGGAACAACAACGCCGGCGCGACGGAGCCTATTCCTGGGACGTATTCGAGGATGCCGCCGAGACCGGGCGCTTCCTGGAAACATTCATGGTGGCGTCATGGCTCGAGCATCTTCGACAACACCAGCGCGTGACGAACGCAGACAGGGTCGTTCAGGACGCGATCCACGAGTTCGGCGCTGCGGCCGAGCCCAAGGTTACCCACTTCATCGCCGCCAATTTTCGGAAGCCGGCATAGGCACGCGCAGCAACCAGTCGTTGCCTTAGATACTGATATGCCCACGCCGGTTTGCTGCCATCCAGCGTAAACAATCGTAGAAAATCGTAGTTTGGCGCACAAAATCGTACGAATGGTAGCGGGGGAGGGACTCGAACCCCCGACCCCAGGATTATGATTCCCGTGCTCTAACCAGCTGAGCTACCCCGCCACAGGGATCGCGACGGCGACTAAGGCCGATCTCGCGAACGCGCGGCATATAAGGAAGGGGGCGGCGGGAAGTCAAGCAACGTGGCGGCGATTGATGGGGCGATTTCGCGAGTGAAATCACCCATTCGGAGCCGGACTCACCCAGTTTCGCGCACCAGACTCGCGGAAAGCCCCCCGCTCCCCGCAAGCGGGGAGAGGCGAGAGAAGCATCCCCTATTTCGGCCTCACATTCGGGTCACCGCCGGGGCTGCCGGGGGGCGGGATGACGGGGGTGTTGCCGCCGGTGTCGGGGGCCGGGGCGTGCATGTCGGGGTCGACACCGGCGGGCGGGCAGAGCACGCCGTCGGACTTGGCCAATTTGTCGCCGAGCGGTTCCCGGGACTGGCCGGTGGTAGTGCCGTCGGCCTGCCGGTTGGGCCGGTCCTGCGGGGTGCAGTTGGCCGTATGTTGCGGGGATGGCGGCGCGGTCTGTTGCGGCGGCGTCGCCGGGGCGGGCGGAGCCTGCGCGATCGCAGCGCCTGAGGCGGCGATCAGGAGGCTCACCAGAATGATGTTTGATGTCGTGCGCATGGGAGCAAAACGCGCCGATCACGGCGCGTGTTCCCGCGGCTCGATCACGATTTGCGGTAGCGGATCAGCGAAAAGTGCCCCATCGGCGGCATCGGGCGGCGCTCGCTGAGCGTGACGCCGCCATGCTTGGCGGCCCAATCGACCAGGCGCTGCCACGGAAATTCCGGGCGCCAGCCAAGGCGGCGGGCGACGGGAGCGAAGGCGAGCTCGAACAGCTTTCGCGGGCCCGCCTCGGCGCCGATGTGGTTGACCAGGATCAGCTCGCCGCCGGGCTTAAGCACGCGCACGAACTCGTCGAGCGTGCCTTCGGGATCCGGCACGGCGGTGATGACATATTGCGCCACCACGGCGTCGAAGAAGTCTTGCGGGAAGGCGAGGTTCTTCGCATCCATCACCGAGAGCACTTCGACATTGGAGAGGTGAAGCGCCCGCACCCGCGCCTGCGCCTTGCGCAGCATCGGCTCGGAAATGTCGACACCGCAGATCTTCGTGGTGCGCGCATAGTCGGAGAGCGAGAGCCCGGTGCCGACGCCGACGTCGAGGATGCGCCCGCCGATGCGGTCGGCCTCGGCGATGGTCGACTGCCTACCGGCGTCGAACACCTTGCCGAACACCAGATCATAGATCGGCGCCCAGCGGCCATAGGCCTTCTCGACCCCGGCTCGCGAGATGTCTGCTGCCATGCCCCTGCCCTGCCCCGGATACTCTACTGACGTGAGACGATCATTGTCGCGGTAGCAGGTGGGGTCAATCCGGGCAAGTTCAGCCGCGCACGGCTTCCGCGAGCGCGCGCGGTGTCGCGTCGCCCTGCTTCGCGGCCGCGCTCTGGATGAAGCCGCCGCCGAGCACGCGCGCCTGCCCCGAAGGTGCGTCGTAGAACACGCAGGCTTGTCCGGGCGAGACGCCCTCCTCGCCGGCGACGAGCTCGACCTCGTAATTGCCATTGCCGCCGCGCAGCCAGGCCGGCTGGGGACTGCGGGTCGAGCGCACGCGCACGAACAGCTCGAGGCCGCCGCCGATGGCACGGTCGATGTCGCCGTCGCCGATCCAGTTGACGTCGCGCAGGGAGATGCGGTGCATCTTGAGGGCATCGCGCGGGCCGACGACGACGCGGCGGGTCGCGGCCTCAAGCCGCACCACGAACAGCGGCGCGTGAGCCGCAATGCCGAGGCCGCGGCGCTGGCCGACGGTGAAGTTGGCGATGCCGTTGTGCCGGCCGAGCACGCGCCCCGAGAGATCGACGATGTCGCCGGGGTCCATCGCGTTCGGCCGCAGGCGGGTGATGATGTCGGTGTAGCGTCCCGTCGGCACGAAGCAGATGTCCTGGCTGTCGTGCTTGTCGGCGACGGAAAGGCCAAAGCGCCGCGCGAGCTCGCGCGTCTCGGGCTTGGTCATGTCGCCGAGCGGGAAGCGCAGGAAGTCGAGCTGCTCCTGCGTGGTCGCGAACAGGAAATAGCTCTGGTCGCGGTCGGCGTCGGCCGCGCAGACCAGCGCGCGCGAGCCGTCGTCGCGGCGGCGCGAGGCGACGTAATGCCCGGTGGCGAGCGCCTGCGCCCCAAGCTCGCGCGCGGTCTTCAAGAGATCGCGGAACTTGACCGAGCGGTTGCACTCGATGCAGGGCACCGGCGTTTCACCCAGCGCGTAGGAGTCGGCGAAATTGTCGATGACGGACTCGCGAAAGCGATCTTCGTAATCGAGCACGTAATGGGGAATGCCGAGCTTGGCGGCGACGTCGCGCGCGTCGTGGATGTCCTGGCCGGCGCAGCAAGCGCCCTTGCGGTGGGTCGCCGCGCCATGATCGTAGAGCTGCAGCGTAATGCCGACGACGTCGTAGCCTTGCGCCTTCAAGAGCGCAGCCGTGGTCGAGGAGTCGACGCCACCCGACATGGCGACGACGACCCTGGTGTCCTCAGGACGGCCTTCGAGATCCAGACTGTTGAGCATGGGCCTTTAAGGGTTGACGGCGGCGTGCGGCGATCCGCGATTTCATGCTTCTCGCGGGAGATCGGCAATCCCCGGGAACTTTGGTTCCCGAAAGCCAGATTGCCCGGTCGAAAGCGGCTGAGAGTAACCTCTTTAATATAGGCGGCATTCCGGTGAAGCAATCACGCGGGCTATGAGGTTAGGGCAATTCTTGCCGGGGAGGCAGAAATGACGGGGTCGCGGCGGGCCTCCCGGCAGCGACAGAAAATACATAAGAGATTGATTTTTATGGAAAAATAGATGTGAAGCGGCGCTGGCCCGCTCCTTGCTCCCCTCATGCGGAAGATGTTTCCGAGGGGTTGCCTGTGGTCGGTCGTACGTCAGATGTCGCAGCAAGCGTGCAAGTTCCGAGCACGCAGCAGAAGCCTGCCCGGTCGCAGACCGCCAAAGAGGCGTCCGCGAACGACTCCTTCGGCTCGCTGGTCGACAGCAACACCCAGGCGATCAATACCAATGCGGCCTCGCAGGCCCAGGACAACGCGCCGCGCCGGAGCGATCCCGCCTCGTCCTCCGCGGACAAGAGCCCGCGCGACAGCTCTGCCGCGGATCAGCCCGCAAAGAGCAAGGCGAGCGAGGACACCGACGCATCCGCGGCGACCGACAACGACAAGACCGGCGATACGACCTCCGATCCGGTCAAGGACGCCGCCAAGGCCAAGTCCAATGACAAGGACAAGACCGAGACGTCGGACGCCAAATCGGCTGACACATCCGCCGAGACCAAGGGCGACAAGGCCGAGGCCACCGACGGACTCACCACCGCCGTCGCCGCCGCGACGACCGATGCGGCACAGGCCGCCCTGCCCGATCCCAATGCGATCGTGGTCGCCGCGCCGATCGTCCCGGCCGATCCGAACGCGACGGCGAACCAGGCCGCAACCTCCTCGCCGCTGACGATCGCTGCCGCCGGCCTCGCGGCCAGCGCCTCGACCGCGGCGCAGATCGCGGGCGCCAAGACCGACACCGCGACGCCGGGCGACAAGAGCGCCAAGACCGCCGGCGCTAAGGTCGAAGCCGATACTTCGGCGACGCTCGGCGATGCCGCGACCGGGGCCACCGACGCGACCGCAACCGACGGCAAGACCAACGGCGGACTGATCCCCGTCAATCAGGGCACGCCGAAGACCTCGTTCCAGGCCGTCGCCACCGCGCAAGGACAGTCCGACGTCTCCAATATCGGCCAGGACACCGGCAAGGCGAACGCCGCGCCGATGCAGGCGCCGGGCCCGACGACCGCCGACACCGCCGCGCATTCGCAAGCCGCCAAGCCGCAGGCAGACGGTAACGCAACCGACGCCAAGCCCGGCGCCTCGGACCGAAGCCCCGACGCGATCCCGGCCGCACCGGCCGCCCAGGCTCATGCCAATGCGCAGGCCGCGTTCAACGCCAGCGATGCCGGTGCGCAGGCCGCTTCCGCCGTGCAGGCGCCGCTGACCAATACGACCTCGACCGCGTCCGCATCGACCGCGACATTGACCGCGACCGCGGCAACCAACACGGCCGTGCCGATCAGCGGCGTTCCGATCGAGATCGCAGCCGCGATCCGCTCCGGCAAGTCGCGCTTCGACATCAGCCTCGATCCGGCCGAGCTCGGCCGCATCGACGT
The DNA here is from genome assembly GCF_004114915.1 of Bradyrhizobium guangxiense. Taxonomy (NCBI): domain Bacteria; kingdom Pseudomonadati; phylum Pseudomonadota; class Alphaproteobacteria; order Hyphomicrobiales; family Nitrobacteraceae; genus Bradyrhizobium; species Bradyrhizobium guangxiense. The sequence goes on from NZ_CP022219.1 coordinate 5,511,125, forward strand.
GCGCATCAACGTCGATCGCGCCGGCAACGTCACCTCGCATCTCACGGTGGAGAAGCCGGAGACGCTGCAGATGCTGCGCCAGGACGCGCCGCAATTGCAGCGCGCGCTCGACGATGCCGGCCTCAAGACCGGCAGCAATGGGCTGTCCTTCAGCCTGCGTGACCAGAATTCATCGGGCCAGAATTCCGGCCAGAACAACGACAATGGCGGCAATGCCCGCCGGCTGATCATCAGCGAGGACGACACCGTTGCTGCCGCACCCGTCGGGCGCGGCTATGGCCGCATCTATGGGCCGAGCAGCGGCGTCGACATCAGAGTGTAAGGAGTATCCGACATGACCACCACGACTGGCGCCACGGCCCCTGCGGTCGTCTCCGGAACGACCGAGCTGCCGAAATCTTCCTCGTCGAATTCGCTGAGCTCGACCACGGGGTCGACGCTCGCCGGCAACTTCCAGACCTTCCTGACGCTGCTGACCACTCAGCTGCAGAACCAGAACCCCCCGGATCCGCTCGACACCAACCAGTTCACCCAGCAGCTGGTGCAGTTCGCCGGCGTCGAGCAGCAGCTCAAGACCAACGATGCGCTGTCCCAGCTCGTCACCCTGCAGCAGACCACGCAGGCGACCCAAGCCCTCGGCTTCGTCGGCAAGACTGCCCTGGTCGACGGCTCGACCGCGACCATGAAGAACTCCTCGGCCACCTGGCATCTCAACGTGCCGACCGATTCCACCGTCGACATCACGGTCTCCAATGCCAGCGGCCAGACCGTGTTCACCGGCAAATATACCGCCGCGGCCGGCACCGACATTCCCTTCACCTGGAACGGCCAGGGCAATGACGGCACGCAATGGCCCGACGGCAAGTACACGATCTCGGCCACCGGCAAGGACGTGGCGAACAACAATGTCGGCATCGCCGCGCAGGTGCAGGGCACCGTCGCGTCGGTCGACCTGACCCAGTCGCCACCGCTCCTCAACATCGATGGCACCAGCTACACGCTGAGCCAGGTGAAGAGCATCATCGCGACCGGCAGTAATTAACGGGGCGGTGCCGCGCGCCACATAACGAGGTGTCATCCCCGCGAAGGCGGGGATCCCATAACCACAGGATGTCGTTCTCGCGTGAGATCGTAACCCCGAGCCGTCGTCAAACTGCTCCCTGGGGTTATGGATCCCGGGCTCGCGCTCCGCGCGCCCGGGATGACGGTCACGAGCCTTGCAGCCCCCGCTCCGGCTCCATTCGTTAGTAAAGTATTTACGAAGACCCCCTCGACCGGCCCGGATGCCGCCGTTCCGCCGGCCGACTCGGCGCCGTTTCAGCATTTTCAACGAGAATTGTATTGAAGCCTTAGGCTTAGCGGATTTTTAAGCCGCCGGGCGTAGGGTTACGGGCGTGAGTTCAGTGGTTGAGAGTTTGTGAGTACGCCATGACAGAACCCCATCGCCCGAGGGTAAAATACGTCATCGGGCCGGACGGCAGTCCGTTGACGATCGCGGATCTGCCTGCACCCGGCACCAAACGCTGGGTCATCCGCCGCAAGGCTGAAGTCGTCGCCGCTGTCCGTGGTGGACTTCTCTCCCTTGAGGAGGCCTGCAGCCGTTATACCCTGACGGTCGACGAATTCCTCTCCTGGCAGTTTTCCATCGACCAGCACGGTCTGGCGGGTCTTCGCACCACCCGCATTCAGCAATATCGCCAGTAAGCGATCCGGAAATCTGCGGTCTTTGACGAAAATCGGCCTCGCCCTGCGAGGCCGATTTTTTTCATGTCGCCACTTTTGTCCGACCTCTTAACCTTCGTTAACCATATCGAAACCATCACCTAGGCAATAATTGCCCAGTCGGCCTTTCCCGTGAATGCGGCCGAAGCTGTTGGGGCGGTTGCTTGCAAGGTCTTGCGGACTTTTTGAAGAGTATCGGTGCCGCCCGGTTCGGGGCAATGATCGCGGTCACCGCCGCGCTCATCGGCTTCTTCGCGTTCGTCATCATGCGTGTCACCACGCCGCAGATGACGACGCTGTTCACCGACCTCAGCGTCGAAGATTCATCGAGCATTATCAAGGACCTGGAACGCCAGGGCATCCAGTTCGAGATCCGCAATGAGGGCAGCATCATCATGGTGCCCAAGGACAAGGTGACGCGGCTGCGGATGAAGCTTGCCGAGGGCGGCCTGCCCAAGGGCGGCGGCGTCGGCTACGAGGTGTTCGACAAGTCCGACGCCCTCGGCACCACCTCCTTCGTCCAGAACATCAATCACCTTCGCGCCCTGGAAGGCGAGCTCGCCCGCACCATTCGTGCCATCGACCGCATCCAGGCTGCCCGCGTCCATCTGGTGCTGCCCGAGCGCCCGCTGTTTGCGCGCGAAGCGCCGGAGCCGTCGGCCTCGATCGTGGTGCGTGTCCGCGGCGCGCTGGAAGCCCAGCAGATCCGCGCCATCCGCCACCTGGTCGCCTCCGCCGTCAACGGTCTGAAGCCGCAGCGGGTCTCGATCGTCGACGAGGCCGGCCAGCTGCTCGCCGACGGGGCTGCGACCGATCCGGAGCAGGCGGTCGGCGACGAGCGCCGCATCGCCTTCGAGAAGCGGATGCGCAAACAGGTCGAGGACATCGTCTCCTCCGTGGTCGGCTCGGGCCGCGCCCGCGTGCAGCTCTCCGCCGATTTCGACTTCAACAAGGTCACCCAGACCTCGGACAAGTACGACCCCGAAGGCCGCGTGCTGCGCTCGAGCCAGACCCGCGAAGAGCAGAGCATGACCGCCGACAACAACGGCCAGGTCACCGTCAACAACGAGCTGCCCGGCAATCAGCAGAACAGCGGCGCCACGGCCAAGGACCAAAGCAAGAAGACCGAAGAGACCAACAATTACGAGATCTCCCGCACCACCAAGACCGAGGTGACTGAGGCCGGCCGGGTCAACCGCATTTCGGTCGCGGTGCTGGTCGACGGCATCTATTCCAAGAACGAGAAGGGCGAGCTGGCCTATCAGGACCGGACCAAGGAGCAGCTCGACCGCATCGCCACGCTGGTGCGCTCGGCCATTGGCTTCGACCAGAAGCGCGGCGACCAGGTCGAGGTCGTCAATCTGCGCTTTGCCGATGCGCCCTCCACCGCCCCGATCGGCGAGCCCAGCGGCTTCCTCGGCATGCTGCAGTTCACCAAGGACGACGTCATGTACTTCGTCGAGCTTGGCGTGATGATGCTGCTCGGCCTGGTCGTGCTGTTCCTGGTGATCCGTCCGCTGGTCAAGCGCATCCTCGCCTCCGACGAGGTCGCCGCCGCCATTTCCGGCGTCCTGCCCGGCCCCGCCGTCTCGGACGAGGCGGCTCCCGCCTCCGGCCAGCCGATGCTGCCGAGCGGCGCCGCAAGCGCGATCGACGTCGCCACCATCCAGGGCCAGGTCCACGCCCAATCCGTTCACCGCGTCGGCGAGCTCGCCGAGCGCAACCCCAACGAGACCGTCGCAATCATCCGCCAGTGGCTGACCGAACCAGCCAAGTAATCCGCCAAGTGAATCAAGAAGTGATCTGACATGGCCGCCAGTCTGCAAAACGCCAATTCGAACGACATCACCAGCGTGATCTCCACGCTGGGTCAGCGAGCGGGCAGCCGCGCCGCCGATGGCAAGGGCCTCGCGCAGCTGCCCGGGCCGAAGCGTGCCGCAATCCTGATGCTGGCGCTGGGCGAGCAATATGGCGGCAAGATCTGGGGCCTGCTCGACGACGACGAAGTGCGCCAGCTCTCACTCGAGATGTCGACGCTCGGCACCGTCGAGGTCGACACGGTCGAGGACATGCTGCTCGAATTCGTCTCGCGCATGTCGGCCTCGGGCGCGCTGATGGGCAATTTCGACGCCACCGAGCGGCTGCTGCAGCAGTATTTGCCGCCGGAGCGCGTCAACGGCATCATGGACGAGATCCGCGGCCCCGCCGGGCGCAACATGTGGGAGAAGCTCTCCAACGTGCAGGAAGAGGTTCTCGCCAATTACCTGAAGAACGAATATCCGCAGACCATCGCCGTGGTGCTGTCCAAGCTGAAGTCCGAGCATGCCGCCCGCGTGCTCGGCATCCTGCCCGAGGAGCTCGCGCTCGACGTCGTCAACCGCATGCTGAAAATGGAGGCGGTGCAGAAGGAGGTGATCGAGAGCGTGGAGAAGACGCTGCGCACCGAATTCATGTCCAACCTGTCGCAGACCCGCCGCCGCGATGCCCACGAGGTCATGGCGGAAATCTTCAACAATTTCGACCGCCAGACCGAAACCCGCTTCATCACCTCGCTGGAAGAAGACAACCGCGAATCGGCCGAGCGCATCAAGGCGCTGATGTTCACCTTCGACGATCTCGTGAAGCTCGATTCCGGGTCCGCCCAGACGCTGATGCGCAACGTCGACAAGGATAAGCTCGGCGTCGCGCTCAAGAGCGCCAATGAGGACGTCCGCAACTTCTTCTTCGGCAACATGTCCTCGCGCGCGGCCAAGATGCTGCAGGACGACATGGCGGCGATGGGCCCGGTCCGCCTGCGCGACGTCGACGAGGCCCAGGCGCTGCTGGTCAACCTCGCCAAGGACCTCGCCGCCAAGGGCGAGATCATGCTGACCAAGAACCGCGCCGACGACGAACTGGTGTACTGATGGCAGCTCCGGCAAAATTCCTGTTCGATACCGACTTCGCGGCGCCCGAGCGGGCGACGCGGGAGAAGGCCGCGACCGCCGCCGAGATCGCCCAGAAGGTCGCGGAAGCCGAAGCGCGCGCCTATCAGGAAGGCTTCGCCGCCGGTCAGCGCGAGGCCAAGGCCGAGAGCGACCGCCGCGTCGCGCTCGCCATGGAGGAGATCAACATCGGCATCCGCGGCATCGCGACCGGCATCGGCAGCATCGAATCCAAGATGGAAACCGAGGCGGTCGACGTCGCGGTCGCCGTCGCGCGCAAGCTGTGCGCCGACCTGGTCGCCGCCGAGCCGCTCGGCGAGATCGTCGCGCTGGTCAAGGACTGCTTCTCGCACCTGGTCGCGACGCCACATCTCGTCGTCCGCATCAATGACGCGCTCTACGACAGCGCTCGCGAGAAGATCGAGCGGCTCGCCAAGCAGAGCGGCTTCGAGGGACGGCTGGTGATCCTGGCCGAGCCTGAAATTGCCACCGGCGATTGCCGGATCGAATGGGCCGATGGCGGCGTTGTGCTGGAACGCGGCGCCATCGCGGCCAAGATCGACGAAATGGTCGGACGCTATATCGCGTCCCGCAAGGGAGCTAACCCATGAGCGACACCGACGGACAGGTCCCGCTGCCCGATCTCAACGGCCCGATGCCGCCCACCGGCACGGACGTCGGCTACAGCGAGGACGAATATGCGGCGCGCGCCGCCGCCGACCTCGAGGCGGTGTTCGACGTTCCCGTACAGGTCTCGGCCGTGCTCGGCCGCTCCAAGATGGACGTCGGCGAGCTGCTCAAGCTCGGACCCGGCACCGTGCTCGAGCTCGACCGGCGCGTCGGCGAGGCCATCGACATCTACGTCAACAACAAGCTGGTCGCCCGCGGCGAGGTCGTCCTGGTCGAGGACAAGCTCGGCGTGACCATGACGGAAATCATCAAGGCCGAGCGCGGCTGACACGCAAGGACATGACGCGCGACGGCGCGAGCAGACGGACAGGAGACTGACATGCGGCTTCTCATCGTTGGCACATTGAAGGGCCAGCTCACCACGGCCACCAAAATCGCGATGGAGAACGGCGCCACCGTGACCCACGCCGAGGATCACGAGCAGGCGATGCGCGTGCTGCGCGGGGGCAAGGGCGCCGACCTCCTGCTGGTCGACGTCGCCCTCGACATCCGCGACCTCGTGCTGCGGCTGGAAGCCGAGCACATCCACGCGCCGATCGTCGCCTGCGGCATCACCAACGACGCCCGCGCCGCGGTTGCCGCGATTCACGCCGGCGCCAAGGAATACATCCCGCTGCCGCCGGATCCGGAGCTGATCGCCGCGGTGCTGGCCGCCGTTGCCAACGATTCCCGCGAGCTGGTCTATCGCGACGAGGCCATGGCCCGCGTCATCAAGCTGGCGCAGCAGATCGCGGGCTCGGACGCCTCGGTGATGATCACCGGCGAATCCGGCACCGGCAAGGAAGTGCTGGCGCGCTACGTCCACACCCGCTCGGCCCGCGCCAAGCGCCCGTTCATCTCGATCAACTGCGCCGCGATCCCCGAGCATCTCCTGGAATCCGAGCTGTTCGGCCACGAGAAGGGCGCCTTCACCGGCGCGGTCGCGCGCCGCATCGGCAAGTTCGAGGAAGCGACCGGCGGCACTCTGCTGCTCGACGAAATCTCGGAGATGGACGTCCGTTTGCAATCGAAACTGCTGCGCGCCATCCAGGAGCGCGTGATCGACCGCGTCGGCGGCACCAAGCCGGTGCCGGTCGACATCCGCATCATCGCGACCTCGAACCGCAACCTCGCCGAGGCCGTGCGCGAAGGCACGTTCCGCGAGGATCTGCTGTTCCGCCTCAACGTCGTGAACCTGAAGATCCCGCCGCTGCGCGAGCGTCCGGCCGACATTCTGGAGCTCGCCCAGCATTTCGTGAAGAAATATGCCGAGGCCAACGGCGTGCCGCTGCGCCCGATTTCGGCGGAGGCGCGCCGCGTGCTCTCGGCCAACCGCTGGCAGGGCAACGTCCGCGAGCTCGAGAACACCATGCACCGCGCGGTGCTGATGGCGCAGGGCGACGAGATCGGCGCCGATGCCATCATCACGCCGGACGGCGACCGTCTCGACCTCGCCAAGACCGCACCGGCCGTGGCCCACGCCACGATGGCCGCCGAGCAGGTGACGCGGGCGCTGGTGGGACGCACCGTCGCCGACGTCGAGCGCGACCTGATCCTGGAGACCCTGAAGCATTGCCTCGGCAACCGGACCCATGCCGCCAACATCCTCGGCATTTCGATCCGCACGCTGCGCAACAAGCTCAACGAATATTCCGACGGCGGCATCCCGATCCCGCCGGCGGGCACGCCCGGCGAATATCCGCGTATGCCGATGATGGGGGCTTGAGGCGGCTCCATGCTGATCGACAATGTGAATGCCCGGGCGAAGTCCCGGGCATTTTGTTTTAAGGGTGAGATCAGCACCAGCGGACATGGCCGCACCGCGTTCCCCGACTAGGTCCCGCCGGCACAACGCCCTATAACCCCGCGTGAGAACCAACGCGAGGGACCACATGTCTGAAGCTCAAATCACGGACTGGCTGGCGTCGCAGAAGCAGGCCATGGTCGATCTGCTCCGCGACGTCGTGAACATCGATTCCGGCTCCTATGACAAGGAAGGCGTCGATGCGGTCGGTGCGCGGTTCGAGCGGCATTTTGCCGAGCACGGCATCCCGTTCCGGCGCGAGGCCGATGCCACCTTCGGCGATGCGATCCACGCCGAGGTGGCAAAGCCCGGGAGCAACGAGAAGCCGGTGCTGTTGATGGGACATCGCGACACCGTGTTCGGCAAGGGCGAGGCCGGGCGGCGGCCGTTCACCATCAAGGACGGACGCGCCTATGGACCCGGCGTCGCCGACATGAAGTCCGGCCTCGTCATGAACGTGTTCGTCGCGACCGCCTTCCACAAATTCGGCGGCTCACCGCATCCGATCAAGGTGCTGATCACCTCGGACGAAGAGATCGGCTCGCCCTCCTCCCGGCCGGTGATCGAGCGCGAAGGCCGCGCCGCGCGTGCCGTGTTCAATTCCGAGCCGGGCCGCCCCACGGGCAATGTCGTCACGGGGCGCAAGGGCGGCATCTTCATGCATCTCGCCATCACCGGCAAAGCCGCGCATTCCGGAGCCAATTTCGCCGCCGGCGTCAGCGCGATCGGCGAGCTCGCGCACAAGATCGTGCAGATCCACGCCCTGACCGATCTCGACAAGGGCATCACGCTCAATGTCGGCCTCGTCGCGGGCGGGCAGTCCGTCAACACGACGGCGCCTTACGCCGAGGGCCAGATCGACCTGCGCTACGTCGAGCCCAGAGATCGGGCGACCGTGATGGCAGCGATCGAAAAGATCGTCGCGACGTCCTATGTGCCGGGCACGAGCGCAACGCTGACCATCAAGGGCGAGTTCGTGCCGGTGGTGCAGAGCGCCGATTCCAAGGCGCTGTTCGAGGGCTATCAGGCGGCGGCACGGCAGGTCGGCCTCACCACGCTGCAGGGCGAGTTCTCGGGCGGCTGCGCCGATTCCGGCTTCACCGCTGCGGTCGGCACGCCGACCATCTGCGGGCTCGGACCGGTCGGAGGGCTGGCGCACACCCCGGAGGAATATCTCGAGATCGACAGCATCGTGCCGCGCGCGCAGGCGCTTGCGCTGGCGATTTTGCGGGGATGAGTGCCGTCGTCATTCCGGGGCGATCCAAAGCATCGAACTATGGTGCGCAGTTGCGCACCTGAGAATCTCGAGATTCCGGGTTCGCGCTACCGCGCGCCCCGGAATGACCGGGATCACGAATAACTCGGCGCGTCCGGCTTGCGGAAGATGTGGATGGGATCGCCGGGGATGATCACCGGCTGGCCCGAGAACATCGCATAGGCGTAGAGCGCGAGATAGGCGATCGCGAGCGCACCGACGGCGTAGAAAGCGAAGGTCGCGATACGCTTCATCGATCCGCTCCATTGCCGTCCCGAAACGGGAGGTTCCGGGCGCTTCTAGAGCGATAAGACGAAAAACGCCAGCGTGCGCACCCCTACCGGTGGCGATCAAACGCCGCGCCGGCTGCGCGCGGGAACGCTGACATCCGCAAGCGTCGCCGCGTCCTCGTCCTGGTCGACCGCCACGTACCGGCCGTGCCAATAGGCCAGCGCCGCCGTGCGGGTCGAACTCCTGATGTCCCTGACACGGCCGATGACGATGCCGTGCGAGTGCCGCTCCACGATCTCCTCGACCTCGCAATCGAAGGCCGACAGCGCGCCGACCAGCAGCGGAACGCCGGAGACCGCCGTCACCCATTTGGCACCCGCGAACCGATCGGGACCCTTCAACCCACCCTTGCCGGCAAAACGTTCGGCGACGTCGAGCTGGTCGGCGTTCAGGATGTTCACGCCGAAGGCGCCGTGGCGCCGGATCAAGGGGAACGACGAGGCATCGCGGTTGATGCTGACCAGCAGCGTCGGCGGCTCGACCGACAGCGAGGTCACCGAGGTCACGGTCATGCCGGTGACGTCCTTGCCCCGCCCGGCGGTGATGACGCTGACGCCGCCGGTGAGGTGGCGCATGGCGCCGCGAAAATCGGCGGACGAGACGGGGATGTCAGTCATGAGATCGCGGGGCACTACATTCATGGCATTGCTCCCCGAAAGCGGGGTTCCCTGTATCTAGGTACGATCGTCCGCCGATAACAGGTGGCTCAGGATCGAGCCTTCGAGGCCTGCGAGCTCGGCCGAACCGCGCTGGCGCGGCCGGGCGGCGTTAACCGTGACGTCATGGGCGATGCGGCCGTCCTCGATCACGAGCACGCGATCTGCCATCGCAACCGCCTCGGTGACGTCATGGGTGACCAGGATCGCGGTAAAGCCCTGGTCGCGCCAGACGCGCTCCAGCAGGCGCTGCATGGAGATGCGGGTCAGCGCGTCCAGCGCGCCGAGCGGCTCGTCGAAGGCAAGCACGCGCGGACGGGACACCAGCGCGCGGGCAAGCGCGACGCGCTGCTTCTGGCCGCCCGACAGCACCGAGGGCCACTGGTCGCGCTTGTCGGCGAGCCCGACCTCCGTCAACGCCTTTTCGGCGCGCGCATGCGCGTCTTGAGAGGCGCGATCGCGGCCGAGCCCGACCTCGACATTGGCGAGCACGCGGGCCCAGGGCAGCAGCCGCGGCTCCTGAAACATCACGCGGATGTCCTCAGGCTGAATGTCTTTTGGCTGAATGTCCTGGCCGAAGCTGATGCTGCCGGCGTCGATCTTGTCGAGGCCGGCGATCAAGCGCAGCAAGGTGCTCTTGCCGCAGCCGCTCTTGCCCACGATGGCGACGAACTGGCCGGCGGGGATGTGCAGATCGATACCGCGCAGCACCTCGTTGCTGCCGAAGGATTTGCGCAAGCCCCGGATGCTGAGCGGCAGGCCGCCGGCCTGCGCTCGCTGTTCTTCTTGCCGCTCCTCGCGCACGATGCGGGCGTGAGGCGCGGAATTGGCGCGGCTGGCGAGCTCGGTCTCGGGAAGGGAGGTACGAAGCGCTGTCTGCATGTGATTCCCGGTACTTTCGCTCAATGTTTCTGGAAGGCGGGGTGCCAGGCGAGCGTCAGACGCTCCAGCACGCGGGAGGCGCTGTCGGCGAGCTTGCCGAGCAAAGCGTAGATCAGGATCGAGAGCACGACGACATCGATCAGCATGAACTCGCGCGCCTGCATCGCCATGTAGCCGAGCCCCGAGGACGCCGCGATGGTCTCGGCGACGATCAGGGTCAGCCACATGATGCCGAGCGCAAAGCGGATGCCGACGAAGATCGAAGGCAGCGCGCCCGGGAAGATCACGCGGCGGAACAGTTCGCCGTCGGTCATGCCGTAGATGCGGCCCATCTCGATCAGCTGCGGATCGACCGTGCGGATACCGTGCAGCGTGTTGAGATAGATCGGGAAGAACACCCCCAGCGCCACCAGGAACAGCTTGGCGCTCTCGTCGATGCCGAACCACAGGATGACCAGCGGGATCAGCGCAAGATGCGGCACGTTGCGTACCATCTGAAGCGTAGTGTCGGTGAGCTTGGCCGAGAGCTGCGACAGGCCGTTGGCGAGGCCGAAGGCAAAGCCGATGCTGCCGCCGATCAGAAAGCCGATCGAGGCGCGCCAGAACGAGACCCAGATGTTGCGGACGAGCTCGCCGGACAGCAGCAGCTTCCACCCCGAGAGCACGACGTCGCTCGGGGCCGGCAGCACGCGCGTCGGCACGAAGCCGGTGACGCTCGCGACCTGCCAGATCGCGATGATGGCAAGCGGCACGATCCACTGGACCAGGCCATCGACCCGCGGCAGCCGGACGCTGCGCGGGAGTGGGATGCTATCGATCAGGCTCATGATTGCGACACCCGGTGCTGCGGACGGAAATCGCTGCCGACCGTCTCGCCGAAAGGACCGCCGTTGAAGTGGAGCTTGGTGACGTTGCTCGGCTGCTCCAGCGAGAGCAGCGGGAAGACCAGCTCGGCAAAGCGATAGGCTTCCTCAAGATGCGGGTAGCCCGACATGATGAAGGTATCGATGCCGAGATCATGATACTCCCTGATGCGGGCGGCCACCGTCGCGGCGTCGCCGACCAGCGCCGTGCCGGCGCCGCCGCGGACGAGGCCGACGCCAGCCCACAGGTTCGGGGCGATCTCAAGCTTGTCGCGCTTGCCGCCATGGAGCTGCGCCATGCGCTGCTGACCGACGGAATCCATGCGAGCAAAGTTCTTCTGCGCCAGCGCAATGGTGTCGTCGCTGACATGCCTGATCAGCTCGTTGGCGGCACGCCAGGCTTCTTCGTTGGTCTCGCGGACGATGACATGAAGGCGGATGCCGAAGGAGAGCTTCCGGCCGCGGGCGGCAGCGACCTCCCTCACCTTCGCGATCTTCTCGGCGACGAGCGCCGGCGGCTCGCCCCAGGTGAGATATTTGTCGACGGTATCGACGGCGACGTCGATGCCGGCATCCGAGGAGCCGCCGAAATAGAGCGGCGGCCGCGGCGACTGCACGGGGGGAAACAGCAGCTTGCCGCCGTCGATGCGGATGTGCTTGCCCTCGGCATTCACGGTCTTGCCGGCGAGCAGATCGCTGTAGACATTCAGGAACTCGCGGGTGACCTCGTAGCGTTCGTCATGGCCGAGGAAGACGCCGTCGCCCTTGTTCTCGACGGGATCGCCGCCGGTGACGACGTTGACGAGCAGCCGGCCGTTCGAGATGCGGTCGAGCGTTGCGGTCATGCGCGCCGCCACGCTCGGCGATTGCAAGCCGGGGCGCACGGCGACGAGATAGCGCAGCCGCTCGGTGAACGGCGCGACCGACGAGGCGACGATCCACGAATCCTCGCAGGACCGCCCGGTCGGCAGCAGCACACCGAAATAGCCGAGTTGATCGGCGGCCTGCGCGATCTGGCGCAGGTAATTGAAGTTGACCTCGCGGCCGCCGATGCCGGTGCCGAGATAGCGGCCGTCGCCGTGGGTCGGCAGGAACCAGAGGATGTTGGCGTTCGGTTGACTCATCGATGTGCCCCTAGCCGTACGACGTGCCGACCGCAGCGGCGACGATGCCGATCGACAGCATGATGGCTGCGATCAGACGTTGAAGAATATGCTTCATCTCTAGACCTTTTTGGACGGGAAGGCTGGTCGGCACGGTCAGGCTGCCGGGTTGCGCCAGACGATGTCGCGGATCTGAACCGGCTTCGGGATCAGGCCGAGCTTGTAGAAGCGATCGGCGACGCCCTGCTGGGTCACCACGATGTCGTCGGTGACGGGCCCGATCACGAAGTTCGCGCGGTTGGCCGCGACGGTCTGGATATCCAGGGGAACGCCGGTGATCGCGGCTAGCGATCTGGCGACCTCGTCGCGGTGCTGCTCGGCCCATCTGCCCGCCGCGGTCGTCACGTCGACGATCTGCTGCAAGATCGTCCCGTGGTTCTTCGCGAACTCGCGGTTGGCGATGTAGAAGGAGTTGGTCTTGGTGACCTCGCGCGCATTGATCAGAATGCGGCCGTTCTGCCTGGTCTCGCCGATCGCAAAATACGGATCCCAGATCGCCCAGGCCTCGATGCTGCCATTGGCAAAGGCCGGGCCCGCATCCGGCGGCGTCAGATAGACCGAGGTGATGTCGGCATAGGTGAGGCCGGCCTTCTCCAGCGTCTGCACCACGACGTTGTGGGCGCTGGAGCCCTTGGTGAAGCCGACGCGCTTGCCCTTGAGGCCGGCAATGTCGCGGATTGACGAATCCCTGGGCACCAGGATGCCCTGCCCGTTGGTGATGGGCTGACCGGCGGCATAGACGATCGCGGCTCCCGCGGCCTGCGCGAACACCGGCGGGGGATCGCCGACCGCGCCAAAGTCCACGCTGCCGACGTTCATCGCCTCCATCATCGGCGGGCCCGAGGAGAACTCGATCCATTTCACCTCGATGCCTTGCGGCGTGAAATGTTTTTCCAGGGACGCCTGCTGGCGCGCGATCACCAGCACGCCGGTCTTCTGGTAGCCGATACGAATTTCCTTCACCGCGCCCTGGGCGATTGCAGGCGAGGCAATCGCTGCAGTGGCCGCAGCTCCGATCGACAGCTTGAGAAAGTCACGACGTTGCATTCCACACTCCCGGCCGCGCGCGGCCGTTGCTCGTTCGCATGCGAGAATGATGGTGCGGGTTGTCGAATGTGTCGAGACGTCCAGAAAAATAGCGATGCGAGCACTGCGCGCGCGGCAGTGCGCATGATTAATCTTTCAAGCGGCCGCGACGTCGCAGAGGGATTTTTATCGCACGCGAATGTGAGCGCCGCGCGAGTCTGCCGAGGCGCGGCGGAGCGCTGGAACCGAAAATGTCGAAAACAACCCCATGCACAGTAGACGGCGATAGCGCGATCAATGACTTAGGCGGCAGGTAATTTGCGCCGCAGGCAAGACAATTTGCGTCGTCGGACAAAACAGGAGCATGATGGCATGATCGCGGCCTAAGAGCATTTTCGGTTCTGATTGAATCAGAACCGAAGCTCTAGCTTCTTGTTTTGACGCGTTTTCTTCGCGCGAACCGGTGTCCACTTCGCTCGAAAACGCTCTAAGAGCGTTCGGGCAAGACGCAAGCTCGTCCTAATGCAGCCATCGCACCGGCAAATTCTGCAGGCCCCGAAACGCCCAACCGCCAATCCGCACCGGCTCGTCGTCGGCGATCTCGAGCTTCTTCGCCCGCGTAAACACGGTCGGCAGCGCGACGTCGGCGATCATGGCGCGGGATGCGAAGGCGCCGGCGCAGAAATGGGGACCGGCGCCGAAGGCGACGCTCTTGGTCACGTCGCGGCGCAGGTCGAACTCGTCGGCGCGGTCGAAATGCTTCTCGTCGCGATTGGCGGAGCCGAACATCAGGAACACGCGCTCATCAAGCTCGAAGGCGACGTCACGGATGGTCCAGGGCTTTGCGATGCGGCGCGGCGACATCCCGATCGGCGAGATCCAGCGGGCGTATTCCTCGAACGCCTGCAGCCAGGTCACTTCACCGCGAAGGACCAAGTCGAGCTGGTCGGGATGGGTCAAAAGCGCCCACACCGTGCCGGCGATGGCCTTGCGCGGTTCGTTCTGTCCGCCTGAGATCGCGAGCTTGACGTTGGCGCGCACGCTCTCCATCGGCATGCCCGAGGCGAGTAGAACCCCGAGGATGCTCTGGTCGGGATGCTTGCGCATCACCGGCAGGATGTCGTCGATCGCAGCATCGATGCCCGACGTCGCGGCATGGCAGCGCGCCTCGACATCGGGATCGCCGGCGTAATTGGCGATGCCCTCGATCATGCCCTGCGACCAGGCGTCCATGTCGCCAAAGCCGATATTGGTGAGGCCGGTGATCGACTTCAGGCATTCGCCGGAGAATGGCAGCGCGAAGTCGCGCATGAAGTCGCCCCGCCCCGGCTCGATCGCATCGATGATGCGATCGGCATGGGCCTGGAACACTGCGGTCCAATGCGCCTTCACCGTCTTCGGCGACACCGTCGGGAACATCGCACGCCGCTCGACCTGATGCGCCTCGCCGTCCTTGCGCATCATGTTGTGCCCCATCAGCCGGTTCATCAGGCCGGCGGGCTGGTGCGAGGAGAACACGTCGATCTGCTTCTCGGAGATCGAGATGTCGTCGCGGCTGGTCAGCAGCGTCGAGCCGAGCTGCGGCACGAAGGCGATCGGCGCCTCCTTGCGCATTTTTGCGAGCATCGGATAGGGATCGGCCCAGAACGCGACGGGATCGATGTCGATGCGTGGCGCGGTGCTCAAGCTTCGCTCCCTTGCTATATCCCCGTCGACCAAAACGTGACTGGGATAAAACCTAGCGCGTTCAGGCGCCGCCGTCTGTCCCCAGCGATTGGGACAGGGCGTCACTGGGCGCGTCTACTAGGCAGCCTGCCGAAATGCGACTTTGGCGATCGCATCGCTCAGGACATCGCCGCCTGCACCCGGACGCGTGCCCTGCTCGGCGAGATGGCGACGGAAGGCCCGCGCGCCGGGCACGGCATGAAATGCGCCGACGAAGTGCCGCGTGATCGCATGCAGCCGAGTGCCGCGCGCGAGCTGCTGCTCGATATAGGGCTTCATCGCCTCGAGCGCGGCCTGCATGGACCCATGCGGGGCCGCTTCGCCAAAAATCTCGGAGTCGACGGAGAGCAGCCGCCACGGTTCCTGATAGGCAGCGCGGCCGAGCATCACGCCGTCGACATGTTCGAGATGCGCCTTCGCTTCCTCGATTCCGGAAATCCCGCCGTTGATGATGACGGGCACGTCGGGCATCGCGCGCTTGAGCCGATAGACGCGGTCGTAGTCGAGCGGCGGGATGTCGCGGGTCTCCTTCGGCGACAGACCGTTGAGCCAGGCCTTGCGGGCATGCACGATCAGCGCATCGCAGCCGGAGGCGACCACCGCGCGCGCAAGCGCGTCGAGCGCCACTTCAGGATCCTGATGGTCAATGCCAATGCGGCATTTCACCGTGACGGGAACCGCGACCGCGCGCTTCATCGCCTCAACGCACCTCGCCACCAGCTCGGGCTCCGCCATCAGGCAGGCGCCGAAGCGGCCGTCCTTCACGCGATCCGACGGACAGCCGACATTGAGATTGATCTCGTCATAGCCGAACGCCTCGCCGATCTGCGCAGCCTGCGCCAGCTCGCGGGGATCCGACCCGCCAAGCTGAAGCGCGACCGGATGCTCGACCGCGTCGAACCCAAGCAGCCGCTCGCGGTCGCCGTGAATGATGGCTCCGGTCGTCAGCATCTCCGTGTACAGCAGCGCCCGCCGCGTCAGATGGCGATGGAATACCCGACAGTGCCGGTCGGTCCAATCCATCATCGGGGCAACACTGAATTTGTATTTCATATCAATGACTTAAACGAATTGCCGTCCCAATGCAACGGCGCGCGACTGAATTTTTCCTCAGCATATTCAAGCGCATATCTGATGGTTCGGATTCCGGAGCGCGTTCTGCGCGCCGAAGGCGTGCCAGGCGATATCACCGGACGGATGGGCTGGACAAGCGGCCTCGGCGCGCAGGCTGTCTATTGGCGCCGCACGATTGCGGTCGAGCTCCGGGGCACGCGGTGGTCGACGCCAACAAGGGCGTCGACTGCGTCCTGCCAAGGTCCCGCATGCCGTGATTGCGCCCTTGCTAGAACTGGACGCCACGCGTCAGCGCACCGTCGACGACGAGGTTCGTCCCGGTGATGAAGCTCGCCGCGCGGCTCGCCAGGAACACCACCGCATTGGCCATTTCCTGCGGCGTACCCATCCGTCCCGTCGGATTGAGCGCCAGCGCGGTCTTGTAGAGCTCGGGGTTGTTGTCCTTGATCATGTTCCAGACCCCACCCTCGAAATAGGTGTTGCCGGGCGAGACCGAATTGGCGCGGATGCCCTTCGCCGCGAGCTGATTGGCCAGGCCTTGCGTGTAATGGATGATCGCCGCCTTGAAGGTGCCGTAGGGACCGGCGGCAAAATCGACCTCGCGGCCGGAGACGCTGGAGATGGTGACGATCGCGCCGGCCTTGCTCTTCTCCAGATACGGCATGGCCGCGTTCCCCAGCCGCACCGTGCCCATCATGTCGGTCGAGAATTCCTTCTGCCAGCTCTCGTCGTCCTGTCCGATCGCGAGCGCGCTGACATTGGCGACGACGACGTCGATGCCGCCGAGCTTTGACGCCATATCGCCGACCCAGGCCTTCAGGACCGCCGCATCGGCAACGTCGACCGCGCCGCCATAGGCCGCAACGCCCTTGGCCTTGAGCGAAGCGACGGTGCTTTCGACCTCAGCCAGATTACGGGAGCACACCCCGACATCGGCGCCCTCGGCGGCAAATGTTTCGGCGATCGCCCGGCCGATTCCCTTGGTGCTTCCCGTGACGAGAACTTTTGCGCCCTTGAGTCCCAGATCCATGGTCCGCTTCCTTCTTCTTGGTTCAGTAGTTGCTCGCCGCCATTTTGACCAATCCACGATAGCTGTGCGGCATGCGCATCGAGACCAGGTCCTTTCGGCGCACGACATTGGTCGGATAGACGCTGTCGAGATTGGTGGTGTCGACCAATGCGGTTGCAAGGCCCGTGCCGCCGGCCGCGATCGCCTCACGCCGCGGAAACGCGAACGTGTCGGGCCCGAACACGCCGCTCAGCCCGGGATAGAAGCGTTCGGGATCGGCGACATTGGCGAAGGCGAAGAACAGATTGTTCTCGCCGGCGCGAACGCGCAGATGATGCCAGTGATGCGGATCCGGACCAGTCGGAATCGGTCTCGGCTGCTCGATTTCCGTGCCGGCATGCGACGAACTGAAGCGGCCCTTGATCGCGGCAGGACAGGCGATGAGATCGCAGCCGCGCAGCGCCAGCACCCGGCCCGCCTCCGGAAACGAGGCGTCGTGGCCGATCAACAGGCCGATGCGGCCGATCGGCGTGTCCACGATGGTCCAGCCTTCTCCCGCGGTCGCCCAGCTTCGCTCGTCGGTGGTGAGATGCGTCTTGCGATAGAGCGAGATGTCCCCGTCCGGAGCGACAAGGCAGGCGCTGTTGTAGAGCGTGTCGCCGGCGCGCTCCGCGAGGCCGCAGACGAGATAGAGACCCAGCTCCGCGGCGAGCTCCTCCAGGCGATCGGTCACCAGACCGGGTATCGGCTGCGCCGACGCCGCGGGATCGCCGAGACCGGTGACCGCGAGCTCCGGGAACACGACGAGGTCGGCGCCTTCGGCGCCGGCCTTGCGTGCGAGTGCCGCGATCTCCGCGAGATTCTGGTCGATGTCGTCGCCAGGCGCAAATTGCGCGACGCTGACCCGCGATGTCTTGCCGGGCGGCCACGGCTCGTGGCCATAGAGGCCGAAGAAGTCGCGCGGATTCCAGCTGAACGTATCGGTCAGCAGCTCCGGATAGAGTTCCGGCCGGCGCTGCGCGAAGACGGCTTCGCCGAGCACGCGGCGCGACCGCGCGGCGTCGAGATCGATCTCCGACAGCAGCACGCCGTCGCCCTTGTCGAGCACGGCGATCACCTGCCCGTCCGGCGCGATCACGCAGCTGCCTCCGCTGAACTGCACGGTGCGCTCGAGCCCCCAGCGGTTGCTCTCGATGACGTAGCAGCCGTTCTCGAAGGCGCGGCTGATCCAGTAAGGCGCCGGCGTGCGTTCCGCCAGCCAGTTCGAAATGTGGCAGATGACGTCGGCGCCGCCGAGCGCCATCAGCCGCGCGGTCTCCACGAAGTGGATGTCCATGCAGATCAGCAGTGCGATGCGGCCGATCGGGGTCTCGAACACCTGGTTGTGCAGGTCGCCGGCCGCGGCCCATTTCGGCTCGGAGATGTAAGGATGCGTCTTGCGGTGACGGCCGACGATGCCGTCCGGCCCGATCAGGACGGCGGTGTTGAAATAGATGTTGTCCTCGTCGACCTCGGGCATACCGACCACGATGTAGCAGTCATGCTTGCGCGCCAGCGCTGCAAAGCGGCTCGTGGTCGGGCCCGGGATGGTCTCGACGAACGGCGCAACCTCGGCCCGGTCGAACCAGCAATAACCCGTCGTTCCCATCTCCGGCGTGACGATCAGCTTTGCACCGGCGGCCGCCGCCTGCTCGCAGAGCTCGAGCAGGCGGGCGATGTTGCCCGCCTTCTCGAACATGGTCGGCTCGAACTGGATGGCGGCGACCTTGTGAATGGTGGACATGAGCAGGCCTGCCTCAACCGAGATAGGACTTCTTGATCGAAGCACCCAACGTGTATTTGGGATCGACCATGTTGCCGAGCCTGACCCGACCGGCCTGGGTCAGCAGCATGTAGGCGTCGATCTCGTCGAAACCGTAGTCCGCCGCCATCCAGCGGCAGAGCTCGCGATAGGCGATGCGGGCCGCATCCTCCATCGGCCGGGCCGAGCCGATGGTCATGATGAAGTCCTTCGTTTCCAGCCGCGGCCAGGCGATGGTCCAGTTCTTGATGAGATCGACCTGCACCGTGGTCACGGTCGGATGCTCGATGGCGACGCCGCAGAGCTCGCCATCGCCCTGCGCGGCGTGGCAATCGCCGAGATAGAGCAGCGCGCCCTTGGTGTTGACCGGCAGGTAGATGATGGCGCCGACGCCGACATCCGGCAGGTCCATGTTGCCGCCGTAGTAATCGGGGACCAGCGAAGAGATTGCCTCGATCTCCGGCGAGGTGCCGATGGTGCCGATGAACGGCTCATAAGGCAGCGTGATCTTGTCGTTCCATTTTGTGCCGGTCTTGGCGTCGATCTCGAGCTTCTTGACCCGCTCCGGCAGCGCCGGGTTGAGCAGCGCCGTGTTGCCCGTGCTGACCAGGCCACCGAACTCCGGCATGATCACCGTGGTGCCACGCGGCTGCGGGCCGCGCGGCACGATGCTCTCGATGTAGACCGCGAGCGTGTCGCCCTTCTCGGCGCCGTTGACGTGGATCGGGCCGTTCTGCGGATTGAGGAACGGGAAGTTGAGGATCTTCGACGGGCTGTCGGTCTCCTTCTTGATGCCGCCCTCGAACGCATCATGGGTCTCCGCGGAGACGACCGCACCGGGATCGACGGTCAGCACCGGCTTTACATAGGGGCCATAGACATAATGGTACTTGCCCTGCTCGCCCTCGGTGATGGTGTACGCCGTGCCGCCCTCGCCTTTGGCGACGCCCTTGCGGGCCATGATGGAGTCTTTCTGCCAGGACATTTGCTTTTCTCCTTCTGTCGTTGGCTCGTCTTCAAACCGCGAGATGGCGACGCATCTCGGCCGCATCGTCGAGCGCCGCGCGATCGAGGTTCGCGACGATGCGGCCCTTGTCCATGACGTAGCAGCGCTGCGCCATGGCGCGGATCATGTCGAGATTCTGCTCGACCAGGATGATGGTCACGCCGGTCCTGCGGTTGAGCTCGACCATGTTGCGCGCGATGTCCTGGACGATGTTGGGCTGGATGCCCTCCGAGGGCTCGTCGAGCAGGATCAGACTGGGATCGGCAATCAGCACCCGGCCGATCGCAAGCTGCTGCTGCTGGCCCCCGGACATGGTGCCGGCGCGCTGATGCCAGCGCTCTTCGAGGATTGGAAAGGCCTCGACGATCTTGCGCCGGCCCGCTTCGGGAATGCCGCCGCCCTTGATCGCGGCGCCAACGGCGACGTTCTCGCCGACGGTCAGGCGCGGAAACACGTCGCGCCCTTGCGGTACATAGCCCATGCCGAGACGCGCCCGCTTGTGCGCGGCCAGGGATTCCACGGCTTCACCACGATAGACGATCGAGCCGCTCATCGCCGGTACGAGCCCGATCAGGCTTTTCATCAGCGTCGACTTGCCGACGCCGTTGCGGCCGATCACGGCGACGATCTCGCCTTCGCGCACCTCGATCTCGAGGCCCTGGAGCACCGGCTTGCCGCCATAGCCGGCGCGCAATCCCAGGGTCGAGAGGATCACTTCCTTGCGCGGCATATCAAGCATGGGCCTGCCCCAGATAGATCGCCGCCACGCGCTCATCGGCCACGATCTCGTCGATCGAGCCCTGCGCGAAGACCTGGCCGAGATGCAGCACGGTGACGCGATGCGCGACCTGCCGAACAAAGGCCATGTCGTGCTCGATCGCAAGCACTGTCATGCCGTCGGCATTGAGCCGCTGCACCATCTCGCCGGTCATGTGGGTTTCCTCCGGCGACATCCCGGCGGTGGGCTCGTCCAGCAGCAACAGGCGCGGCTTCAGGCTGATCGCCATGCCGATCTCCAGCCATTGCTTCTGGCCGTGGCTGAGATTTCCGGCGGTCTGCGCCTGCTCGGATTCGAGGCCGAGGAAGGCGAGCAGCCGCGCGATCTCGACTTCGAGCTCGGCGCCGCGGTGCCGGCTCTGCAAGGCGATCTCGAGGTTCTGACGCACCGATAGGCCCCTGAAGACCCCGGGCACCTGGAACTTGACCGACAGGCCGCGGTGAATCCGCGCAAAGGATTTCAGCGCAGTGATGTTCTCTCCGGCAAAGAGGATGTCACCGCTGCCGGGATGGTGCTCGCCGAGGATCAGGCGGAACAGCGTGCTCTTGCCGGCGCCGTTGGGGCCGATCAGGCAGTGGATCTCGCCGGTTCGCAGCGTGAGGTCCACGGAATTGGTCACGTGCAGGCCACCGAAATGCTTGTTCAGCTTGCGCAGCTCGAGCAGCGACATCAGCCGGCCCTCTGCGTGAGGCGGGAGGCGATGCGGCCCAGCCAGTTCATCGCCCTGAGCACGAGGCCGTTGGGCGCGATCAGCACCGTGAGCACGAGCAGCACGCCCATGAAGACCAGCGCGTACTGGCTGCCGTAGATCGTCAGCGCCTGGAACGCGGCAAGAACCACCAGCGTGCCGATCACGGTCGAGGTCAGATCGCTGCGGCCGCCGACCGCGACCCAGATCAACGGCAGCGCAGCGGCGGTCATGCCCATGCTCGAGGGCGTGATGTACTGGCCCCACACCGTGTAAAGGACGCCAGAGAGCCCTGCGAGCGCGGCTCCGATCACGAAGGTGATGAGCTGGTATTTGCGAATGTCGTAGCCGAGCATCTCGGCGCGTTCAGGGTTCTCGCGGATGGCGACGATGACGTTGCCGAACGAGGAGTTCATCAGGATGCGCAAGGCGAGGTAAACGAGGACCAGAAGGCCGAGCACGAAATAGTAGAGCCCGACATCGGCGAACAGCACGATGGGCTCGCCCGGCCAGGGGATGGTCAGCGGCGGCATCGCGCTCATGCCGTTGAAGCCGTTGAGGCGCGCGGCTCCGATGTGCCATTCCGGCCCCGCGGTCTGCGCCATGAAGCGTTCCAGCATCAAGGTGACGGCGAGCGTGACGATGCCGAGGAAGACGCCGGCGATGCGGCCGAAAAACATGAAGTAGCCGAGCAGCACGGCGAACAGCGCGGCGATCGCCACCGCCGCGACCAGAGCCAGCAGCGTGAAGCCGTAGGCCGCGCCGAAATTGATGGTGAGGATGCCGTAGCCATAGCCCGCAATCCCGAAAAAGGCGGTCTGGCCGAAGGAGAGCGAGCCGCCATAACCCCAGATCAGGCAGAGGCTGAGCGCGATGAAGACCCAGACGAAGAAGTACACCGTGTTGCCGACGGTGTAGCCGTCGCTGAACAGCGGATAGGCGAATGCGGCAGCGAGCACGAGTGCGAACAGGCCCCAGAAGGCCGGACCGCGACCTGCAGTCTGCGGACCCTCGAGACGGCGAAACAGCGAGAGGAAACCGGTCACGACGCCATCACTCCGTCAGGTGCGCTCGCGCAGCACGAAGCCGGAAATGCCTTTCGGCAGCACCCGGACCACGATGATGACGGCGACCAGCAGGCCGATCTGCCCAAACAGCTGCCCCTGCCAGGAGGTCATGACCGACTTCACCACCGCCAGCACACCGCCGGCCGGTGCCGTGCCGAGGAAGACGTCGGCGCCGCCGATCACGACGGTGACGAAAGCCTCCATGATGAAGGTCGCCCCCATCGTCGGCACCAGCGTCATGGTCGGCGCGTACAGTCCGCCGGCAAGACCGGCGAGCCCTGCCCCGCAGGCGAAGGTGAGGCTGTAGATCAGGCGGGTGTCGACGCCGAGCGCCGCCGCCATATGCGGCACCTGGATGGTGGCGCGCGCCAGCACGCCGAAGCGCGTCCAGTTGAACAGCGCGTAGAGCGCGGCGAGCACGCCGAGGGCGGCGCAGAACAGCACGATGCGATAGATCGAATAGGAGTAGTCACCGACCTGAAAGCTGCCGAACGGCGTGCCGACGCCGGCCATGGTCGAGCCGACCATGATCAGGGTGCCCTGCGTTGCGATCAGGCTGAGGCCCCAGGTGGCGACGATGGTGTCGAGCGGCCGGTCGTAGAGATGGCGGATCACAGCGAGCTCGACCACGACGCCGACCAGCGCCGACACCAGGGTGCCGGCCAGTATTCCCAGCGGCAACGGCAGGCCCGCATGCACGGTTGCGGCGGTGACGTAGGCACCGCACATGATGAACTCGCCATGGGCGAGATTGATCACGCCCATCATGCCGAAGATCACCGCGAGGCCGCAGGCCGAGAGCACCAGAAATGCGAAGGCGCCGCCGAATTGATAGAGCGCCGAGAAGACGTGGGTCGCGATGTCCATGAATCAACCAGTCTGAGGGAAGACGCAGAATTGTCGTCGCAGATGTCCGTGATCGCCCCGGCCCGCCGGCAACGCCAAGGGTGTGCCGGGAGGGCCGGAGCGATCGGCCGCCGGGTCAGGGTTTCGGCGGCGGGTTCGACGGCGTGTACTGAGCCATCGGATCCTTCTTGGTGAGGTCGCAGCCGGCTTCACCCAGCCAGTACGGCTTGATGTCTTCCCAGGTCTTCGGGAAGGAAATCGCGTGATCGGCGCCGACCTTGGCGAGATAGATCGTGTGCGACATGTGTTGGCTCTTCGGGTCGATGCAGACCTTGCCCTCCGGCGCGTCCATGCAGACGTCACCCAGCGCGATCACCTTGCGGATCTCCTCGCGCTTGGTCGACTTCGCGCGCTCCACCATCTGCTTGTAGAGATAGACCGCGAGATAGGAGTTCTCCGCCTCCTGGTTCACATAGGGCTCGCTCGGGAACTTGGCCTTGAACTTGGCGTAAAATTCCTTGCTCTTGGGCGAGTCGATCTCCTCGATATAGTTGGTGGTGACGTACATGTCCTTCAAGCTCGGCGGCTTGAAGCGCTTGTGCTCGTAGCCCTGGCCGACGTTGACCGAGGACGCCATCGGCAGGGTGACGTTGGCGGAAGCCGCCTGCTCGTAGTAGGAGGCCTGCGCGGTGCCGACCAGGAGCGTGACCACGAAGTCGGGCTTGGCCTTCTGGATGTTCTGGATGCTCTGCGAGAACTGCGAAACGCCGAGCGGGATGAACTCCTCGCCGGCCATCTTGCCGCCGTTCTCCTTGACGATCTTGCGCACCCATTCGGCCGAGATCTGGCCGAAATTGTAGTCGGCTGCGAGCGTGTAGACGTTCTTGCCGTACTTCTCCATCATGTACGGAATGAGCGTCGAGAACTGCTGCTCGGGCACGGCGCCGGTGACGATCATGTGGCCGTCGCAGACGCCGCCTTCGTACTGGTTGTTGTAGAAGGCGAAGCCGTTGAACTGGTCGACGATCGGGCGGTACGCCTCGCGCGAGGCCGAAGAGAAGCCCGCGAACACGACGTCGACCTTGTCGCGCTGGAGCACGCGCCGCATGAACTCCTGGTAGCGGGTGTTGTCGGACTGGGTGTCGTAGGCAACGAGCTCCAGCGGCCGGCCCATGATGCCGCCGGCCTTGTTGATCTCGTCGGCGGCGAGCTGGATGGCGTGAACCTTGCCGATCGTGGCCGCGGCGAAGTCGCCGGACTGATCCTCCAGCACGCCGAGCTTGATCGGGTTTTCCGCCGCGAGCGCCAAGTTTGATCCGAGGACAAGCGTCCCCGTGAGGGCTGCGGCGCGCAGCCCCCGCAATACAGACTTGCTCATTTTGCTTCTCCTAGATGGCCTGCTTATTGCCGCCTTGCAGCGTAATGCCGGTCGTGCGGCCGGTCGTATCGGGCGGCTTCGCCCGCTTGCTCAGAAACTCCTCGCAATAGAGTTCCATGCTCTGCCGCGCGCGCATGCTGTCGCGACGGAGCTGGGAATAGGCCCCCTCCTCGTCGAGGCCGTCCTGCTGCACCAGCAGGATCATCGCCCGGATCACCGCACGGCGGCCGCGGCGGCGCTCCTCCAGGCCCTGCAGGCGCTCATACATTTCGGCACGCAGCAGGAACTGGTTGATGCCCATGAACAGGGACGTGTAGACCGCGCCGCCATGCACCGGCTTGCGCAGGAACGAGGTGGCACCGAGATTGACCAGAGCCTTCAGCCGGCTCGGCGCCTCGACGCCGACGAGGCCGATCACCGGCACCGGCGGCAACCGCGAGGCCGGGTTGACCTCGATTGCGACCGCGCCTTCGAGGTCGCCGTCGACGAACAGGATGTCGCGATCGGCCTGCAGGCTTGCGACGTCGATTCGGGCGCGGCCGTCGATGATCTCGGGGGATTCGGTGGAGACGCCGAGCTTGGCCAGCGTGGTTTCGAGCGTGCTTTCCCATCCCCCTCGCCGTGTGACGACGATGGCACGGCCGCCCTTGAAGTTCTGTAACAGTCGAGAGCTCATGATTGCACCACCTTCAACAGCGGAGAGCGCATCGCGCTGGCAAAGCGCGGCGACGACTGGACGAGATAGGGATCGGGCGCGATCGGCTCGCGCGATTCCAGCAGCACTTCGAACTGCCCGTCGGCGGAGGAGCGACCGATCCGCGGCGTGAGCCAGGCGTGCAACGTCTGCCGGTCGATACGGACCTCCCCTTGCGGCGCTCGCAGCCGCTGGTCGGCGACTGCGGCCCGCACCGTGCGCGCGTCGTCGGTGCCGGCCTGCGACAACGCCGCTGCGAGCAGCTTGACGGCGATGTAGGACGCTTCGGCATCGGCCGACGACACCGGCCCTTCCGGAAAGGACCGGGTATAGGCGGTGATGAAGGCGGCATTTTCAGGGGAGTTCAGCGACGAGAAATAGACGCTCGACTACAAATGTCCATCGACCGCATCCGGTCCGATCTCCGGCAGCTCCGGCTCCGAAAGCGTGCAGCTGGCAACCGGGATGTTCGCAGCCTGGTCGATGCCGCGCGCGCGGCAGGCGGCACGGAACGCGCGAAAGAAGGCGTAGGCGCTGGTGCCGATCAGATTGTTGAAGACGAAGTCGGGCCGCTGGTCGATGATCGCCGCGATCACCTGGTCGACCTCGGTGTCGCCGACCGAGAGATAGCGCTCGGCGAGCACGACGCCGCCGCGCGCGGCGAGCGCCTCGCGGAAGATGCGGTTGTTCTCCCACGCCCAGATGTAGTTGGAGCCGACGCAGAAGGCGCGCTTGCCGACGCGCGTGGCGAGATAATCCACTAGCGGAAGAACGTGCTGGTTCGGCGCGGCGCCGGTATAGACGACGTTGTCGGAGCTCTCGAACCCTTCGTAATGGGACGGGTACCAGAGCATGCCGTCGAACTTCTCGAAGCAGGGAATGACCTCCTTGCGGCTCGAGGAGGGGTAGCAGCCGACGACGTGACGGATCCCGGAATTGAGCAGCTCCAGGCTGAGCGAGCGGTAGCGGGCAAGGTCGCCGCTGGGATTGACCACGACCGGCTCCAGCGCGATCGTGTCGGAGCCGGCGTTGGTCTCGTTGAAGGCGAGCAGCGCGCCGTTGAGCATCGAACGCGCGACGACGCCGTACGAGCCTGTCGTCGAGAACATCACACCGATACGATATCGCGTCCGCGTCATCACTCGATCCAAAACAAAAAAGCGCCCGCCGGCCGTTAAGCCGAGGGCGCCCTCGCCGCCAACCGAACACACGACATGCGCGTGGTGTTGGAAATGGTTTGAACTCGTCGCGTTGACGGGCTGAGTTGCCCAACGCTTGGACGATACGGTCGTTGAGATCGAAAGCGAAGTCAAGCGCGTTGTTGCAGCGCAGACTGCTCCAATTCATATCGCCATGCAGCAAATCTGTGCAGCGTTGTCGAGCCTTGATTGGATCAGGCTTCGCTCGCTCCTTCGCCGTCCTGGCTTCGATGACGCGATTGATGGCGTCGTCGCGAACGGGCTAGATTCTACTGATCGAAGCGGGTCCCACTGCGTCACCATGACCGCCGAGGCTCCGTGCGTTAGCACGAATTTTGCATAAATTGTGGGCGATATGGACGCCGCATGAACCTCATCAGTCTCGATATCCGCATGCTCCGGTCGCTGATCTCGGTGGTCGAGACCGGCAGCATCACCGAGACCGCGCGACGGCTCGGCCGCACCCAGCCTGCGATCACGCTGCAATTGCAGCGGCTGGAGGAGCTGACCGGCAAGCAATTGTTCGAGCATGGCGGCCGCAGGCTGACGCTGACCGACGACGGCACCACGGTCCTCACCTACGCCAAGTCCATCCTGCGGCTGCATGACGAGCTGATTTCGCAACTGGCGTCACAGGAGATCGAGGGCCAGGTCGTGCTCGGCACGCCCGACCTCTATGCCGCTTTCATGCTGCCGCAGATCCTCAGCGTGTTCCGGAAATCCTTTCCGCGGGTGCAGGTCGAGCTCAACTGTGCGCTCTCGACACCGCTGGTCGGCCTCGTCAAGCGCGGCGATGTCGATATCGCGCTGGTCACGCGCATGAACGATTTCACCGGCGGCCAGGTGGTGCGGCGCGAGCAACTGGTCTGGATGACCGGTGAGCAATCCGCCGCGCATCAGGAACGTCCGATCCCGCTTGCGCTATTGCCGCCGGGCAACATCTATCGCGACTACGCCATCGACACGCTGGAGCGCGCGAATTTGCGCTGGCGCATCGCCTGCGTCAGCGAAAGCGTCGGCGGCCTCCAGGCCGCGGCCTTCGCCGGCATGGCCGTCACCGTGCTCGGCCGCAGCGCCCTGGTGCCGGCTATGCGCGAAATCGGGCCGAACGAGGGATTACCGCCGCTGCCGAAGATCGAGCTCCTGCTCTACAAGTCGAGCGGCGCAACGTCCAAGGCCGCGACGGCGTTGCACGACTATCTCGCGCATTATCTGCGCCTCGACGAAGAGCTCAGCGGCCGCGGCGCGCCGATCGAGCTGTCCTGAAGCGCGACGAGATTTTAGATGAATCGTCATCGCGCTTCAGGTTGCTGTTTGTGCATGATCTTTCCGGAAAGCCGCTTCGCGCGTTTCCGGATCATGCTTTAGCTCACGCGGTCCGGCGCAGTGCCAGTTGCGGCCAGAACTTGGCCCAGGGCTGCGCCGCCTCGAATGCAGCGGCGATGCGGAAGATGGTGGGCTCGTCGAGCCAGGGCGCGACGATCTGAAGCCCGATCGGCAGGGCGTCGCGGTCGAAGCCGCAAGGCAGCGTCGCCGCCGGAAGCCCGGCAAGGTTGATCGGCCAGGTGAAGGGCGACCAACCAAGATGCGGATCCACCTCACGGCCGTCGATCGATCCGACACCGATCTGCCCAGCCTCGAACGCGGTCACCGCGACGGTCGGCGTCACCAGCGCATCGACGCGCTCGAACAGCTTTACGAAGGCGTTGCGCGCCTGCCCCCGGCGATAGCTCGCTTCGATATAGTCGGTGCCGCTGTAGCGGCGGCCGCCGCTGATGACGTCGCGATAGGCCGCCTCGGAGCCGGCGAGATCGGCCGTCGTCTTGCCCGCGACGGCGGCCGCCTGCTCGGTGAAGGCGATCGGCCTCAGCGTATGCTCCAGGATGCCGGGATCGAGCGCGGGACCATCCATGGTGACCTGGGCGCCGCAGGAGTCGAGAATGGCGAGCGCCTTGCCGAAGGCGGCCGTCACCTCAGGGCTGACCGCGGCATAGCCGAGATCGGCGCTGGCGCCGATACGGATTCCGTTCAACGGCGCGGCGTTGGTGTCGAAGCGGCGGGGCGGCACGGGCAGACTTGCGGCATCGCGCATGTCGTAGCCGGCGATGACCTCCAGTGTCAGCGCGGCATCGGCGACCGTCCGCGTGATCGGGCCGGTATGGGCGAGCGAGGCCCAGGACGGCGGGGAGAAACCGGGTGAGCGCGGCACGAGACCGAACGTAGGCTTCAAGCCGAACACGCCGCAGAACGACGACGGCACGCGGATCGAGCCGACGCCGTCGGTGCCGATCGCGATCGGCCCGCAGCCGGCGGCAACGCCGGCGGCCGCCCCGCCACTCGAGCCGCCACTGGTGCGGCCGGGATTCCAGGGATTTCGCGTCGTGCCCGTGACGGGACTGTCCGCCGTCAGCTTGTAGCCAGACTCGCAGGTCGTGGTCTTGCAGGTGATGATCGCCCCGGACGCCTTCAGCGCCGACACCACGGCGGCGTCGTCATCGGGCACAAAGCCCTTGTTCATCGGCGAGCCGGCATAGGCCGGAACGCCAGCGACGAAGACGAGGTCCTTGATCGTGACCGGCACCCCGGCGAGCACCCCCTTGGCCTCACCGGCGCGCATCTCCTTCGTGAGACGGTCGGCCTCCGCCCTCGCCTGCTCGTACATCGGCGTCACCACCGCGTTGCAGGCCTCGTTCGCTGCCTGAAGCGCGGCGATGGTGTCGTCGACGACATCGCGCGGCGTGAACGCCTTGCGCCGGTAGCCGGCCATGATCTCGGTTGCAGAAAGCGCGCCAAGGCCAGTCGGCGCCGGCGGAAAGGCCGTTCGGCCGGAACCATCAGTCATCATCAAACCCAGGGGCTAGCTGAGCGCCGCGTCGACGGCGCGCTTGGCCATGACCGTGACGAGATGCGCCCGGTAATCGGCTTCGGCATGGATGTCGGAGGTGAGGCGGTCGGTGTCGATCCTGATCGCCGCGATCGCGGACGGATCGAAATGGCCCGACAGCGCCGCCTCCATCGGCGGCACGCGGAACACGCCGGGCCCGGCGCCAGTGACGGCGACGCGAACGCCCGCGGCGAACTGCGCGATGAACACGCCGACCAGCGCGTAGCGCGAGGCCGGAGCCTTGAACTTGGCATAGCCTGCCCTCAGCGGCACGGGAAAGCGGATCGCCGTGATGATCTCGCCCGGCTCAAGCGCGGTTTCGAACAGGCCGAGGAAGAACTTGTCGGCCGCGATTTCGCGCTTGCTGGTGATGATGGTGGCGCCGAGACCAAGCACGCCGGCGGGATAATCCGCGGCCGGATCGTTGTTGGCGACCGAGCCGCCGATGGTGCCGCGACTGCGCACGGCGGGATCGCCGATCATCGAGGCTAGCGCCGCGAGCCCGGGGATCCTGGTCTGCACCAGCTTCGAGGCAGCCACCACCGCGTGCGGCGTCATCGCGCCGATGGTGATGGTGGCGCCATCGTCGGCGATACCCTTGAGGTTTCCGAGCTTCGACAGATCGACCAGTGCCGGCGGATTGGCCAGCCGCTGCTTCAGCGTCGGGATCAGCGTCATGCCGCCTGCGACCAGCTTGCTGTCCTCGATCGAGGTCAGGAGCTTGGCCGCATCCGGAATCTGGTCCGGCTGGTGGTAGGCAAATGGCTTCATTGTTCTCCTCCCTATTCCGCTGCGACCGGCAGCGACGCGTTTTGCAGCAGGCGCCAGATCCGGTTTGGCGTCGCCGGCATGTCGACATGGGTGACGCCGAGATGCGAGAGCGCGTCCACCACCGCATTGATGACGGCGGCCGGCGAGCCGATGGTGCCGACCTCGCCGCAGCCCTTCACGCCCATCGGCGTGTGCGTGCAGAGCGTGGAGTGGGTCGCGACCTTCATCATCGGCAGATGGTCGGCGCGCGGCATGCAGTAGTCCATCAGCGAGCCCGACAGCAATAGGCCGGAGCCTTCGTCATAGACCGCATTCTCGAACAGGGCCTGGCCGACGCCCTGCACGATGCCGCCGTGCAATTGGCCCTCTACGATCATCGGATTGATGACCGTGCCGACGTCGTCGACAGCAGTGTAATTGACCAGCGTCACCGTGCCGGTCTCCGGATCGACCTCGACCTCTGCAATGTGGCAGCCGCCGGGATAGGTGAAGTTGACGGGATCGTAATAGGCCTGCTCCTCCAGCCCCGGCTCCAGCACTTCGAGCGGATAATCGTGCGGAACATAGGCGGCGCCGGCGATCTCCTCGAACGTCTTGATGCGGTCGGTGCCGGCAACCGAGAACCTGCCGGCCTCGAACTGGATGTCAGCTTCCGACGCTTCGAGCAGATGCGCGGCGATCTTCTTGCCTTTGACAATCACCTTGTCGGTCGCCTTCGACAGCGCGGCGCCGCCGACGACCAGCGAGCGCGAGCCATAGGTGCCCATGCCGAACTGGACGCGATCGGTATCGCCGAACACGATGTCGACGTTCTCGAAGGCGACGCCGAGCTTGTCCGAGACAATCTGCGCGAAGGTGGTCTCGTGGCCCTGGCCGTGATTGTGGGTGCCGATCATGACCGTCACCTGCCCGGTCGGATGCACGCGCACCGTGGCGCTTTCATAAAGGCCGCCCCGCGCCCCTAACCGTCCGGCGAAGCGCGACGGTGCAAGCCCGCACGCCTCGACATAGGTGGAGTAACCGAGCCCGCGGAATTTGCCTTTGCTGGCGGAGGCCGCCTTGCGCACACCAAAGTTCTTGACGTCGGCCGCGACCAGCGCTCCGTCGAGACAGCCCATGGGATCGCCGGAATCGTACTGCACCAGCACCGGCGTCTGGTAGGGGTAGGCCTCCTTCGGGATCATGTTGCGGCGGCGGATCTCGACGCGGTCCATGCCCATCTCGCTGGCTGCGACATCGACGATGCGCTCCAGCACGAAGGTTGCCTCGGGCCGCCCCGCACCGCGATAGGCATCGACCGGCACCGTGTTGGTGAAGACCACCTTCACGTTGCAGTAGATCGCCGGCGTGGTGTAGACGCCACCGAGCAGCGGCCCGTAGAGATTGGTCGGGATGTTCGGTCCGAAGGTCGAGAGATAGCCGCCCATATTGGCGAGCGTGTTGACGCGGAAGGCGAGGAATTTACCGGTCTCGTCGAGCGCAAGCTCGGCCTCGGTGACGTGATCGCGGCCGTGGCGATCGGAAACGTAGCCCTCCGAGCGGCTCGCGACCCATTTCACCGGCCGCCTCACGCGCTTGGCGGCCCAGGTGATCACGGCTTCCTCGCCGTAATGGAACTGCTTGACGCCGAATCCGCCGCCAACATCGGGAGCGACCACGCGCAGCTTGTGCTGGGGAATGTTCAGCACCAGCGCCCCCATCAGGAAGCGCACGACATGCGGGAACTGGCTGGTGGTCCACAGCGTGTAGCGATCGGTGCCCGGCTCATACTCGGCGATCGCCGCCCGCGGCTCCATGGGATTGCCGATCAGGCGATTGTTGACGAGGCTGAGCTTGGCGACATGCGCCGCTTTCTTGAAGGCAGTTACGACCGCGGCCTTGTCGCCGAGCTCCCAGTCGCAACAGATGTTGTTCGGCACGTCGCCGAACAATTGCGGCGCGTCCGGCCTGATGGCTTCGAGCACGCCGACCACGGAGGGCAGCACCTCGTAGTCGACCTTCAGAAGTTCAGCCGCCGCATCGGCCTGCTCCGGCGTCTCCGCGACGACGAAAGCGACCATGTCGCCGACGAAGCGCACCTTGTCCTGCGCCAGCATCGGGAACGGCGGCTCCTTCATCGGCACGCCCTTGGCGTCGGTGATGCCCCAACCGCAGGGCAGTGAACCCAGTCCGTCGTCGGCGACATCGTCGCCGGTCAGCACCGCGATGACGCCGGGCGAGGCCAGCGCTGCGCTCTTGTCGATGCCGCGCAGCAGCGCGTGGCCATGCGGCGAGCGCACGAACACGCCCGCCGTCATGCCCGGCCGCTTGATGTCGGAGACGTAGTTGCCGCGGCCGGTGAGAAAGCGCTGGTCCTCTTTCCGCTTCGGTGCGGCGCCGATACCGATCACAGTCCCCATGGTCACTCTCCCTTGGCGGCGTTCATGGCGGCGGCGCCGGCCATGACCGAGACGACGATGTTCTGGTAGCCGGTGCAGCGGCAGATGTTGCCTTCGAGGCCTTGACGGACATCGGCCTCCGTCAGGTCCGGCTTCTCGGTCGCGAGCGCCACGGCCGTCATCAGCATCCCCGGCGTGCAGAAGCCGCATTGCAGGCCGTGATGCTCGCGAAACGCCTCCTGCATCGGATGCATCTGATTCGAGCCGGGCGCGCCTTGCAGGCCTTCGATGGTGAGCAGGCTCGCGCCATCGAGCGCGGGCGCCAGCAGCGTGCAGCTCTTCACCGGCAAGCCGTTCAGGTGCACCACGCAGGCGCCGCACTGGCTGGTGTCGCAGCCGATATGCGTGCCGGTGAGATTGAGCTGCTCGCGCAAGAGCTCGGCGACGAGCGTTGCCGGCTCGACCTCGACAGTGGTTGGCCGTCCGTTGAGTGTGAAGGATATCTGCACGGTCATGCTCCTGTGCGCGGCGGGACTTAGGCGAGTGGAAGCGCGCTGCCGGTGGCCCATGTGGCCATCACGACGTCGCCGACGGTGAACGGATCTGCGAAGAAGGTCTTCTCGGGCACATAAGCCACGAACTCGTCGTCCGGCACGGTGTCGAGCATGACCTTGACGAAATAGCCCTGGTATTCGATCGCGAGCACCCGGCTCGGCAGCGACGTGGCGCACCCCGGCGGCAAGTCCCTGCCCGGCCTGACCAGCGCGACATCGTCGCGGCGCACGGCGATGTCGACCTTGTCGCCGACATTGACGTTCGGGCGAGCCCGAAGCGGCACCTCGATGCCTGAAGGCGCCGCCTGCGCCAGCGTAAAGCTCGCTCCGTTGACCTTTTCGACCCGCCCGGACAGCACGTTCTGCCCGCCCATGAACTCGGCGACATAGCGGTCGTGCGGATGAGCGTAGACATCGCGCGCCGGTCCGGCCTGCTTGATCTTGCCCTGCTCCATCACCACGACGAGGTCCGCGAGCGCAATCGCCTCGAGCTGGGTATGGGTGACGTGGATGAAGGTGATGCCGAGCTCCTGCTGCATCCGCCTGAGCTCCTGCCGCATCTGGACCCGGAGCTGCTCGTCGAGCGCCGACAGCGGCTCGTCGAGCAGCAGCACGCGCGGCTCGGTGATGGCCGCGCGCGCCAGCGCCACCCGCTGTTGCTGGCCGCCGGAGAGTTGGGCCGGGAGGCGGTCGGCGAATTGCGTCAACCGCACTTTCTCGATCATGGCGTCCGCGGACCGCAGCCGATCCGCCTTGGACATGCCGCGCACGCGCAGGGCAAAGGCGATGTTCTCGCGCACGGTGAGATGCGGAAACAGCGCATAGGACTGGAACATCATGGCCGTGCGCCGCTGCACCGGCGCGAGCCCGACGACGTTCTGGCCGCCGATCACGATCTCGCCTGCGGTGGGGTCCTCATGGCCCGCGATCATGCGCAGGATCGTGGTCTTGCCGCAGCCGGAGGGGCCGATGAAGCAGCAATAGGCGCCGTCCGCGATCTTCAAATTGACTCCGTCGACCACATTGGTGACGCCGTCGAAGCTCTTGCAGACCCCCGCCAGTTCGATATCGCCGCGATCGTTCTTCATTTCCCAGCTCAACCCTTGCTCAGCCTTTGGCCCGGCTGCCGCGCTTCTTCTGGATCAGCACGATGGTGCCGAGGCTGGCACCGATGACGATGAAGGAGACAATGGTGGTCACCGTGCCGAGCGCGTAGAGCGAGGGCGAGGTGACGTTCAGAGTCATGCTCCAGATCTCCAGCGGCAGCGTATTGAGCGAGCCAGCGGTCTGCAGACTGCGCGCAAACTCGTCATAGGACAGCGTGAAGCCGAACAACGCGACCGCCACCAGGCCGGGCGCCAGCACCGGGATCATCACCAGCCGGATCGACTGCCAGCGGTTGGCGCCGAGATCGTAGGCCGCCTCCTCCCAGACGTGGTTGAAGCGCGACATCACCGCGAACATCACCAGCACGCCGAACGGCAGCGTCCAGGACAGCTGGGCACCAAGCGCCGAGGTGTACCAGCTCGCGTTCAGCCCGAGTGCCTGGAACAGAAGCCCCGTGCCGAGGCCGAGCACGAGGCCGGGCGCGACCAGGCTGCCGATCATCATGTAGAAGACGATGGTGTCACCGCGAAAGCGCTTGCGGAAGCCGAGGCCGGCGAGGAACGAAACGACTACCGTGATGATGGTAACGATGACCGCGAGCTTGATCGAACGGTCGAACGAGCCCTTGACGTCTCCGGTGCGGACCTGGGTGAAGAGATCGACGAACCAATGCAGCGACTGCCCCTTCATCGGGAACACGAGGCCGCCACGGATATCCTGGAACGACAGGATGTAGATGCAGAACATCGGGCCGTAGAGCGCGATGACGTAACACGCGAATAGCGCCGCCAGCACGTAGAACGTCCATGGCCGCCCGCCCTTGCTCGGGGCGATCGCCTTGGTGGTCGCGGGCGCGACCGACTTGGACATGTCGGTTTTGGGCATGTCGGCGAGAACGGCGCTCATCGCGTGATCTCCTGCCTGATATCGACGGTGCGCAGGATCAGCGAGACGATGGCGACCAGCACCAGCGTCAGCAGCACGGCGCTCGCGGCCGCGGTCGGATATTGCAGCACGCCCACATCCTCGTAGAACGCGCTGACCACCGAGGCGGAGCCGCCGCCGGACATCACCTTGACCACGAAGAAGTCGCCCATCACGATCGAGACCACGAAGATGGTGCCGAGCGCGATGCCGCTCTTGGACATCGGCACCACGATCAGGCGCATGATGTCGAAGCGGCTGGCGCCGGCGTCGATCGCGGCCTCGATCAGCTTCTTGTCGATCCGCGCCATGGAGTTGAAGATCGGCACGATCATGAAGATCGTGAGCTGGTGGACATAGGCGATGACCACCGCAAGGTCGGAGAACAGCAACACCTCAAGCGGCTGGCGGATCACGCCCATTCCAAGCAGCGCCTGGTTGATCAGGCCTTCCTTGCCGAGCAGCGGGATCCAGGAAATCATCCGGATGATGTTCGAGGTCCAGAACGGCACGGTGCAGAGCAGGAACAGGCCGATCGCCAGCAACTGGTTGCGAACGTGGAACACCAGGAAATACGCAACAAAGAAGCCGATGATCAGCGTGAAGATCCAGGTCAGGGCCGTGAACTTGATCGTCGCCAGATAGAGCTTCAGCGTCAGCGCCGAGTGCAGCACTTCGACATAGCTTGCGAGCGTGAAGCCGGGAGTGAGCCCGCCAAAGCCGTCGGTGGCGAAGAAGCTCGCACCGAGCACGACCAGGATCGGCGCCACGAAGAACGGCACCAGCACCAGGACCAGCGGCGAGACGTAGAGCCAGCCTGCCAGATTGGATCGCGATGGAGCTGGACTTTGAGCTAGAATTGGCTGCATGTCAGCGAACGCCTCGACGTCGATCTCCCCCGCCGGCGCGTCGCCACGCCGGTGCCTTGCGTCAGGGAAAAGCAGGTTTCAAGCCACCTTGAAGTCATTCCAGCGCTTGTTCATGTAGGCCGCCTCGTCCATCAGCGTGTTCCAGCAGGAGATGTTCTTGACGCGGTCGAGGAACGAGCCGCCGTCACGCTTGGTGCCAGCCTTCTCCATCGCAACGCCGTAGGGATCATTGACCACTTCCGGCGCGGGCTGGCCCTCGTACCAGAACGCCCATTCGGCCGGCGTGAGGAATTTCTTCGCGGTCGAGGGCACCGGGCTGTAATAGCCGTAGCGCGCGACGAAGCCGCCCTGCCAACCCGAGAGGTACCAGTTGAGATATTCATAGGCTGCATCGAGCTTCTTGCCGGAGAGATGCTTCATCAGGCCCATGCCGTTGCACCAGCCTCGGTAGCCTTCCTTGCCGTTCTTGACGTTGACGGGCGCGTAGACGCAGGGAATTTCCTTGACGCGGACCGCCGCGACCGCCGGCGACCACATCGACTGAATGATGACCTCGCCCGCCGCCATCAGCTGCACCGACTGGTCGAAGGTGGTCCAGGTCGCGCGGAACTGGCCTTGCTTCTTCAGCTCGATCAGCTTGTTGCAGGTGAAGTCGATCTCCTCCTTGGTCATGTTGCCCTTGTTGCCGTACTTGATCAGCCCGGCGCTCTCGAAGCAGAGTGCGGCGTCCATGATGCCGATCGCGGGCACGTCGAGGATGGCAGCCTTGCCCTTGAACTTGGGATCGATCAGGTCCTTCCACTCGGTCACCTCATGGCCGACGAGATCGGGGCGATAGCCGATGGAATCGGCGTTGTAGACCTGCGGCAGGAAGGTCGCCCATTCGGTAGCGCCGTCGTTGAGATCGGTGGCGTCGGGCTTGGCGATGTACATGGCCTCATAGGGCGAGATGCCCTGGCGCGGGATCTTGTGGCCGTCGATTTCACCCTTGGTGAAGATCGGCAGGATGTTGTCGAACTCCTTGATCTTCTTGACCTCGATGCCCTGGATCACGCCACGCTTGGCGGCGAGCTTGGCCTGCCAGCCCTCGAGATCGGCGATATCGACCGTATTAGGCTGGCTTATGAAGCGGTTGATGGCGGCGGAGGTGTCGAGGTTCTGCATCGTCACCTTGAAGCCGAGGTCCTTGGCGGCCTGGTCGCCGATCGCCTTGACCACCGAGTAGGACACCCCGACATGGCGCAGCTCGATGTCCTTGATCTCCTGCGCCCAGATGGTCGGGAAACCCCGGATCGCATCGGCGCCTGCGGCTGCGCCCGCAACGGCCGCTGCACCCTTCAACAGCGTGCGCCGGCTCAGTTTTTTCGTTGTCTTCCCATCCGTTCCCGCCGGACCGAAAGCGGACGTTCTCTTAGCCCCGTCAGACATGGCAACCCTCATTGGTTACGATGAACGCTCACGCCGATCGCCATTGACCGGCAGCTGCTGTGATCAGTTGCGCGTGAGGCTAGGGGCAGGAATTTACGAAGTAAAATTGGAAGTAACAATTCGCCGCATAAGCGCGACTAATGAACCGGCGCTCTGCACTTCATCGCGGCAGGCGGCTCAGGAACGCAGCAGGGCATGTGCACGGTCGCGATGAAGAGGCGATTCTCTTTCATCGGCCGCCGCGATCCGCACCTGCACATCCCTCGGTTTGGCCAGATACGGCGACGAGGTGACCAGGACATCGGCGCCCGCCTCTGCATAATCCGCAGCATTCGCCGCATTGACTCCGCCGGCGGCAGCAATGATCGGGCGGGCCCGCACATAAGCCATGGACGCGATGCGCCTCACCAGCGCGGCGATGTCGGCTGGTGAGAATTTCTCGGCCTGAATGACGTCGAAGCCGGCGACCGCCGCGGCAAGGGCGGCATCGGCGGACTTGACCTCCATCACGAGCTTCTTCTCCGGCGCCGCCTGGCGCAACCGTTCGACCGCCAGAAACAGCGGCAGCTCGCCGAGAAAGGCGCGATGCTCTGGAAACACCAACACCGTCTCCGACAGGCCGAGCCGATGCATCACGGCGCCGCCGGCTTTCACCGCCGCGACCGCAAAGCGCTTGGTGCCCGGCACGTTCTTGCGCGTGCAGGCAACCGGAATTTGCGGGGCCACCGCCCTCGCCGCGTCGACGATGGCGCGGGTCTCGCTGGCGACCCCCGACCAGATCTCGATCAGCGTCTGCGCGACCTTCCAACTCCTAAGCAGGCCGGCGGCCGGGCCGCGCGCCTCGAGGATCGGCGCGCCCTGCTCCAGCATCGCACCGGATGCGGCGAACAGCTCGACCTTGCAGCCCGCGAGCGCGATGATCGCGGCGGCGTCCTCGGCGAGCGCCAGCACCATCGGCGCGCGCGCGGTAAACTGCATGACGCCGTCGGTCCTGCCGATCCCGAGCGCCTCGGTGGTGAGGTCGCCGTAGGGCACATCGTCTTCCAGCAGACGCTCGAGCTCGGCGCGCGATGCAACGGTTGCCATGGCCTCGTTCCTTTCGCCGGTGTCGGCTTGTCGACGAATTTGTCGTGAACCCGACACGGATCCGTGGTCTCGCCGCCCCAAGGGGCGGCAATAGCCGTGTTTCGACGCTCATTGCTGCAAGCCACACACCAGATTTCACCCGCGCATCCGGCACGCCGATTGCTGAGCCTTCCCTGGCCGGCGCCTCGCAGCAATCAGGCTCGCGCGGAGGCGGTTACCGTCCGCTGGAGTTCATTCATGAAACTGTTTCGTACGATCGCCGTCGCCGCAGGGCTGCTGCTCGCATTCCCCGAGGCGCAGGCCGCACAGACCAACGTCGCCGTGGCCGCCAACTTTACCGATGCCGCCAAGGAGATCGCTGCGGTCTTCAAGCAGAAGACCGGACACGAAGCGGTGCTCAGCTTCGGAGCAAGCGGCCAGTTCTACGCCCAGATCACGCAGGGCGCGCCGTTCCAGGTGTTCCTGTCGGCCGACGATGCACGGCCGAAGAAGCTTGTCGAGGATGGACTTGCGACCGCAGACAGCCGCTTCACATACGCGATCGGCAAGCTCGTGCTGTGGAGCAAGTCTCCGGGACTGGTGACCGGCGAAGAGACGTTAAAGGCCGCGTCCTTCGCAAAGCTCTCGATCTGCAATCCGGCCGCCGCGCCTTACGGTCTCGCCGCCGTGGAAACCATGAAGTCGCTGAATCTGTACGATGCCCTGAAGCCGAAGCTGGTGGAGGGCGCGACCATCACCCAGGCGTATCAGTTCGTCGAGACCGGCAATGCCGAGATCGGCTTCGTTGCGCTGTCGCAACTGAGCGGCAGCGAGGCCGGTTCGCGCTGGGTCGTTCCGCAGGCGCTCTATAATCCGATCCGCCAGGACGCGGTGCTGCTCAAGACCGGCGCCGGAAACCAGGCCGCCAGTGCATTCATCTCGTTCCTGAGGGGGCCCGAGGCCCGCGCCATCATCGAGAAATACGGCTACGTGCTGGATGGGCAGAGCTGACGCGCATGGAGATCTGGTCGGCGGAGATCCGCCAGTCGGTGCTGCTGACGATCGAGCTCGCCGCCATCTCGACGGTGATCCTGCTGGTGCTGGCCACCCCACTTGCCTGGTGGCTGGCTCGCGCGCGGGGCTGGTGGACCGAGATCGTCGCGAGCGTGGTCGCATTGCCGCTGGTGCTGCCGCCGACCGTGCTCGGCTTCTATCTGCTGGTGCTGCTCGGCCCGGACGGGCCGGGCGGCTGGATCGCACAGCTGTGGGGCGGGCGCACGCTTGCCTTCACCTTCGAGGGCCTGGTCATCGGCTCGGTGGTGTATTCGATGCCGTTCGTGGTGCAACCGATCCGGAACGCCTTTGCCGCAATGGGCGAGCGGCCGCTCGAAGTTGCCGCAACCCTGCGCGCCTCACCGTCGCGCACGTTCTGGACCGTCGCGGTGCCGCTGGCACGGCCGGGCTTCCTGACCGGTGCGGTGCTCGGCTTCGCGCACACCGTCGGCGAGTTCGGCCTCGTCCTGATGATCGGCGGCAACATTCCCGGCCGTACCAAGGTGTTGTCGGTCGCGATCTTCGACTATGTCGAGACCTCGCGCTGGCGCGAGGCGAGCATGCTCGCGGGCCTCATGGTGATCTTCGCCTTCGCCGTGATCCTGACCATGACGCTGGTCGACAAGCGCGCTGCGAGGGCTGCGGCATGAGAACCGCAGAACCCGGCCGGCTCAACGCAGGATTCCGCGGCCGGCTCGGCAATTTCACGCTCGATGCCGAACTCAGCCTGCCGGCTACCGGCGTCACCGCGATCTTCGGCCCGTCCGGCTGCGGCAAGACCACGGTCGCACGCTGCATCGCCGGCCTGCAGCAAATGGCCGACGGCTTTTGCGCGGTGGACGGTGAAATCTGGCAGGACCATCGTTCGTTCCGGCCCGTGCACCGCCGGCCGATCGGCTACGTGTTTCAGGAAGCGAGTCTGTTTCCGCATCTGTCGGTACGTCGAAATCTGCTATTCGGCGCGCCGAGGGCGGCGGGCGCGGACATCGTGTTCGACGAGGTCGTGGAGCTGCTCGGCCTCGCCGCCCTGCTCGCCCGCTCGCCGTACCGTCTCTCCGGCGGCGAGCGGCAGCGCGTTGCGATCGGCCGCGCGCTGCTGTCGCAGCCGAAGCTGCTTCTCAGGGACGAGCCGCTGGCTGCCCTCGACCACGCCACCAGGAACGAGATCTTGCCGTTCCTCGAGCGGGTGCACGAGCGGCTGTCGCTGCCGGTCCTTTATATCAGCCATGACATGACGGAGATCGAGCGCTTTGCCGATCACCTGGTGCTGATGGAACAAGGCCGCGTCATCGATGCCGGACCGCTACAGAACCTCCGTCCGAGGCTGCCGGCCGCGACGCGGGATCGGCACGCAGATTGCTCGGATCGACGGAAGCGCGTAGAACAACCGAAGAGGATAAGCCGCATGCCGATCGACTTCCACGACATCGACCCGAACCGCGTCGCCGCAATCCTCTACCGCCCGCAAGACGACGTCGATACCTTGCTCGCCGATTTCGCCGAGACGCTGGTGCGATCGGGCGAACGGATCGGCGGCGTCGTCCAGCGCAACATCAAGGACGGCGGCGGCTGTCAGGTCGGCATGCAGGCCGTCGATCTCATGACCGGCCGCGAGGTTTCGATCTGCCAGCCGCTCGGTTCGGGCGCGACGGCCTGCAAGCTCGACGCTGCGGGACTGGCCGAGGCAGCAGTTGCCGTCACCCGCGCAATCGCGGCGGACGTCGATCTCGTCGTTATCAACAAATTCTCCAAGCAGGAAGCGGCCGGCGAAGGCCTGCGCGACGAGCTGGCCGACGCCATCGCCGCCGGTATCCCCGTGCTCACGGCCGTGCCGGAGAAATGCCTGGACGCCTGGAACGATTTTACCGGCGGGATCGGCACCAGTCTGCTGTGCGAGCGAGCAGCGATCGACGGCTGGTGGCAGGACCTGTCGTCGCGCATGAGGCGGGCTCGCGCGGCGCGTCCGCCTGCCGACGCGCCCGCGGCGCTACTTGCCGATCATCACGTCCGATGACTTGATCACGGCCGAGACGGCATCACCTACTTTCAGGGCGAGGTCGTCCACGGCCTCGTTGGTGATCGCGGAAAATACGACCAGGCCCGGAGCGAGCTCGATCTTCACATGGGCCGTCGTCGTGCCCTTGGTGACGGCGATGACTTTTCCGGGAAGAATATTGCGTGCACTCAGTTTCATTTTCTATTCCTTGCGTTCCGGCAGGGCGATGCTAGCCGCAAGGCGCGTTGCGCTCAACTCACCGTCTCGCGAATTCATGCACTTCCGACCGGCGCCGCTTCGCGCATGGTCGACGCTGCAGGGATCAGCCGAACTTGAACAGCACGCCGTAGCCGCCGCGCGGATAGCTCCACTCGATATCGCCGCTCCCCTCGCAGATCACGCGGCATGTCCCGCATTCGATGCAGCCGTCGACGGTGATCTCGACCTGCCCCTTGTCGTTGAGCTCGTAGCAGCGCGCCGGGCAGGCCTTGAGCATGCTGAGCAGCTCGGGCGACGGGGTCGTGTGTGGACGCACCTTGATGTGAGCGCGTCCGGCGTCGACCAGATAGCGGTTGTAGAACAGCTTGTCCTCGACACGTACGGATGGCTCGATCGACATGGCCTAAGTCTCCATCGCCAGTATTGCGTTTCCTTGAGATTACCGCCAGGCGCGCGCGAGGCGGAAGGCATCGCCGAACAATCCGCTCCACGACCGCGCCTTGATGAACGATTTGAACGTCGTCTTCTCCTTCTCGACCTTCGGCGTGCCGTCGACGCGCAGGAAGTTCTGCATCGCCTTGGAGACGAGCTCCGGATAGGTCAGGAAGAAGTTCTGCGACTGGGTGTGCATCAGCGCCGGCATGTCCTTGTACTTCTTCAAATCCTTGATGACGAAGGACTGGTCCAGCATGGTCTTGTAGAGCGACAGGTTCTCCGCCGTCATTGGATCCTTGCGCGACTTGACCTGGAAGATCGCCTCCGCCGCGATGCGGCCTGACGTCATCGCCAGGTTCGAGCCTTCGCGGTGGATGGCGTTGTTGAGCTGCGCGGCGTCCCCGACCACGACCCAGCCTTCGCCGTAGAGCTGCGGGATCGCCTTGAAGCCGCCCTCCGGAATGAGGTGTGCGGCATATTCCTTCACCTCGGATCCCTCGATCAGCGGTGCCACGGAGGGATGCCGCTTGAAGCGATCGAGAAAGCCATAGGGAGTTTCGCCGGTGCGCTGGAAGTCGGCGACGAGACAGCCGATACCGAGCGAGATGCACTCCTTGTTGGCGTAGATGAAGCCCATGCCGGTCATGCCGCGGGAGATGGTGCCGGCGGCCTCGATCACCATGCCCTCGTCGCCCCTGAGATTGAAGCGGGCCTCGATGGTCTCACGCGGCAGGAAATGCATCTCTTTCACGGCAAGCGCGACCTTGTCGGGCTTGGGCCGCTCGCGCAGGCCCGCGCGCGTGCCGAGCAGGCCGTTGACGCCCTCCGCCAGCACCACGACGTCGGCGTGGATCTCACCGTCGGCGCGGTCGGTTCGCACGCCGATCACCTTGCCATAGGCATCCTGCGCCAGCTCCGTCACCGTCGTCTCGCACAGCACGGTGGCGCCGGCCTCGCGGACCTTTTGCGAGAACCATTTGTCGAACTGGGCGCGGATGATGGTGTAGCGGTTGGGCTTCTCCTCGTTGAAGTCGTCGGAGCGATAATGCAGGCCGGTGTGCGAACGGTCGTCCATCATCCAGAAGCGCTGCTCGACCAGATGCCGCTCCAGCGGCGCGTCCTCGCGGAAATCCGGGATCAGCTTCTCCAGCATCTCGGCGTAAAGGATCGCGCCCTGCACGTTCTTCGAGCCGGAATATTCGCCGCGCTCGAGCTGGAGCACCTTCAAGCCGCGCTGGGCCAGCGTGAGCGCCGCCGCGTTGCCGGCCATGCCGGCGCCGACGACGATGGCATCGAATTTCTCCTCGATCATGGCGCTTCTCCTTGTGCTAACTCGCGATCCGGTCGCGCGAATGCGGTGACAGCCGGGCCCGGAATGCCGCCGTCAACGCCGGAAGCAGCCGGATCGCGTCGGTGACGAGGCCGATATGGGCGAAGTCGAAGATCGGTGCGTTCCTGTCGGTGTTGATGGCGACGATGAGATCGGCGCCCTCGACGCCGACGCGATGCTGGATTGCGCCGGAAATGCCCGCAGCGATGTAGAGCTTTGGACGAATAGTCTTGCCGGTCTGGCCAATCTGCCGGTCGGAGGTGCCCCAGCCTTTCTGCACCAGCGGACGCGAGCAGCCATATTCGGCGCCGAGCACGGCGGCGAGCTGGCGCACCAACTGGAAATTCTCCGGCGATCCGAGCCCCAGGCCGCCGGCGACGACGACGTCCGCATAGGCGAGATTGGATTTCGCTGAATCGCGGTCGGGCAGAAACGACAGCACCTT
Source organism: Bradyrhizobium guangxiense (assembly GCF_004114915.1). Classification (NCBI taxonomy): domain Bacteria; kingdom Pseudomonadati; phylum Pseudomonadota; class Alphaproteobacteria; order Hyphomicrobiales; family Nitrobacteraceae; genus Bradyrhizobium; species Bradyrhizobium guangxiense. The sequence goes on from NZ_CP022219.1 coordinate 5,555,103, forward strand.
CGTCACGATGTCGTCCTCGACGAGGCCGAGCGGATGGCTGATGACGCGACCGACCGGACGCGCGAGGCGCTCCGGCATCGGCATCACCCGGGGCCGCACCGTGGCCATTTGCGGCCGATAGTTTAGCGTGTAGATCGTGCAGAGCAGCGAACCGCCGAAGGTCGGGCGCGTCGCGGCGAGCGAGCCGTCGGTATCGACGTCGAGTTCGGTGCAGTCGGCGGTGAGACCGGTGAGCAGCGTCGTCGCCACCGAGCCGGCGAGGTCACGGCCGAGCGTGGTGGCGCCAAGCAGCAGTATTTCCGGCTTGTAGGTGTTGACGACGTCGGTCAGCGCCTTGGTGTAGGACTCGTTGCGGTAGTCGGCGAGCAGATTGTCGGCGACCATGTAGACGAGGTCCGCGCCGTAGCAAAAAGACTCCGCGGCGGCACTCTGCGTCGCCTCGCCTTCGGGGCCGATCACGACCGCGGCGAGATCGACCTTGAGCTTGTCGGCGAGCTTGCGGCCGGCGCCCATCAGCTCCCAGGACACGGGATGGACCTGGCCACGCTCCTGCTCGATGAAGACCCAGACGTGCTTGTAGGCCTTGAAATGCTCGGGCAGCTCCTTCTTGGTCGCTGCGCGGCCGGAGGCTGGAGCGGCGGTTTTCGGTGCGGTGCCCATGATATTGCTTCCTCTCGCCTCAATAGCCGCGCGCCAACGCCGCGAGCTCGGTTTCGAGTGTCGGCTGGCGCTTGAAGATGGCATCGATCAGCGCCTCCGCCGGTTGCTCGCCGCTCTCGATCAGCGCCGCCTTCTCGCTGCGCGCGGCGGGCGCGAACACCCGCTTGACGATGGTGGGCGAGCCGCGCAGACCGCATTTCGAGATGTCCTCGACGCCGGCATCCTGCGCACTCCATTTCACGATTCCTGCACGTGCGGCGCGCAGGGCATCGGCCATGGCGCCACGACGGATCTGATTGGTCGCCTCCAGCATGGTCACGAGGCACGGCAGCCTGGTGCGCAGCAGCTGTACGCCGCCTTCGGAGCGCCGCTCGGCGTCAATGGTGCGAGCCGTCAGGTCGAGTGCGCTGATCTTGGCAACATAGGTGAGCTGCAACAGGCCGAGCCGCTTGGCGATGCCCGGGCCAACCTGCGCGGTATCGCCATCGATCGTCTGCTTGCCGGTGAAGACGAGATCCGGCGCACCGTACTCTGTCGAGATCTTGCGGATCGCGGTGGCCAGCGCATAGGTGGTGGCCAGCGTATCGGCGCCGGCGAAGAAGCGGTCGGTCAGCAGCACGGCGCGGTCGGCACCGAAGGTCAGCGCCTTGCGAAGACTGTCCTCGGCCGAAGGCGGTCCCATGGTGAGCACGGTGACCTCGCCGCCGAACTGGTCGCGCAGCTCGAGCGCCGCTTCCAGCGCGAACAGATCGTAGGGGTTGATGATGGTCGGCACGCCCTGACGCATGATGGTGTTGGTCACGGGATGCACGCGAATCTGCGCGGAGTCCGGAACCTGCTTGATGCAGACGACGATGTGCATGTGCTTCTCCAGGACTCGTCTCAAAACTTCGTTCAGAGCAAGAACAGCAAGTGTCGTACCAACTGCGCGGATCGCAAAAATCAGATGCCGGTACAGCGACTTAGAAATGCGACGGTATCGCTTGCATCCGCCTCAGGCAGTGGAGCCGACAACGCTGCTGCGACACACGTCGCAAATGCGACAGAACGCGGCTTCACTTCAGCGTGCCGATCTGCACCAATGTCGGCGTCTGCTTCGGTTGCGGCGCGACGGCGTCCTTTAGGACCTTGAAGACGCGCTGGTCGATCGGCGTCGAGGCGACGAAGTCGGCATAGGCACGCTCGAGCACGGTCTTGCACCGTTCCGCCACGGTCTCGTCCGCAACCCCCGCAAAGTCCTCCCCGGCGAGGTACTGGCCCATGCGGCGCAGGATATGCAGCCGCGCCACGTTGACGACCTTCGGGTCGTAGTCGACGCCGAGCAGCGTGAAGAATTCCTCGGCGGCAGAAGCCTTGTTGAGTTGTGCCAGAATTCCATCAGCCATGGTCGGTCTCCATCGGGCTCTGCGGCGCCATGCACGGATTGCTCTGCGTCGCGGGCGTGCCGGCATCCCTGGCGCGCCTCTGCATGTGAGTGAGCCGCGCTTCCAGGAACTCGACACGGTCGAGCAGCACGGCAATGGCATCGCCAACGGGATCAGGCATCAGATGATGATCGAGATCGATCCGGCCGACGACGCGGCGATGACCGAGCTGGGGGCGCACGACGCGCGCGGGAATGCCGACCACTGTGACGTCGGGCGGGGTGCTGTCGATCACCACCGAATTGGCTCCGACGCGCGAGCCGGCGCCGACCGTGATCGGCCCGAGGATCTTGGCGCCCGCCCCGACCACGACCCGATCTTCCAGCGTCGGATGGCGCTTGCCGGGAAACCACGAGGTGCCGCCGAGCGTGACGCCGTGATACAGCGTGACGTCGTCGCCGATCTCGGCAGTTTCGCCGATGACGACGCAAGCGCCGTGATCGATGAAGAAACGCCGGCCGATGCGTGCGCCGGGGTGGATGTCGACATTGCTCGCGAAGCGACCGAACCAGGACAGAAGCCGCGCGGGAAAGCGCCAGCCGCCTGTCCACAGCCGGTTGGCGATCCGGTACCAGATCACGGCATGGATGCCAGGATAGGTCAGGAGCGTTTCGAGTTGCCCGCGCGCGGCGGGATCGCGCTGGCGCACGCAGCCGACGTCCTCGCGGATCAGCTTCAGCAAGGATGGCTTGACCGGTCCGGGAGGGGACGGTTCAGCGAGCGGAATGTCGACGACACAGGCCATGATACCCTCACGCGCAATTCAGGAGAGAGCGCTCGCGCACCTCGCGCCAGATCGCCGTCACCGTCTCGCGCGCGACGGCGCCCTTGTGCTCGACGGCATGCTGGCGGACGCGGGCGAGGACGTTCTTTGCTTCTTCCGCGCTGACGGACAGCTTCAGCTCGGCAAGCAGCGAGGTAATCGCCGCGAGCCCGGAATGCTTGCCGATCACGATGCGGTTGGAGCGGCCGAGCAGCCGCGGATCCAGCGCCTGATAGGTGCGCTGATCCTTCAACAGGCCGTCGACGTGAATGCCCGATTCATGGGTGAAGACATGCTCGCCCACGATCGCCTTGTTCAGCGGGATGGCGCGCGCGGCCGCGGCGGCTACCACGGAGGCCACCTTCTCCAGCTCCGACAGCACCACGCCAGTATCGCAGCCATAGAGCTGCTTGAGCGCGACCGCGACCTCCTCCAGCGGTGCATTGCCGGCCCGCTCGCCGAGACCGATCACGGTGACGGATGCATGGGTCGCGCCGGCCTTGATTGCGGCCAGCGTATTGGCGGTCGCAAGGCCGAGATCGTCGTGACCGTGGAACTCGAGCTCGAGGTCCGTGGTGGCGCGAAGGGCTGCCAGCAATGCGAAGGAGGCGTCGGGATCGAGCACACTCAAGGTGTCGGCGACGCGGAAGCGTCGCGCACCCGCGGCCTTTGCCGTTGCGATCAGCTCGATCAGGAATTCGACATCGGCGCGGGAGGAGTCCTCGCCGCCGACCGCGACGTCGAGCCCCCTGTCGCGGGCATAGCCGACCACCCGCCTCACCTGCTCCAGCGCCGCCGGCCGGCCGCCACCCAGCTTGGCGGCAATCTGCACGTCGGAGGCAGGGATCGAGACATTCACCATCGAGACACCGGACTCGATGGCCGCATCGACATCCGCCGTCCGCATCCGGCACCAGCCGATCGCGGTCGCCGGCAGGTCGGCGTCGACGATGGCGCGGATCGCGCTCACCTCGTCATCGCCCATTGCAGGCGTGCCGGCTTCGATCTCGGTAACGCCGGCCGAGGCCAGCGCGCGGGCGATCGAGAGTTTTTCCGCGGTGGTGAAGGCAACGCCGGGCGCCTGTTCGCCGTCGCGCAAAGTGGTGTCGTTGAGAACGACGGGCCGGGGCTGAACTCCGTCCGATCGGGTCGTTGGGCCGGGAAACGCCATCCGCGTCCTCCAATCATTCATTCCGATCAGCAGTTCAGCAACCCCCGTGCCATTGTCAGGACGACCGTCAAGCATCTGAAATTGATGGATTTCTGGACGCCGCCCGCGTTGTCGCAAATGCGACAGGGCCTGACAGGCGTGTCAGATGTCGGCGGCCTTGCGGCGGACGTGGATGATGATGTCGAGCCGCGAGATCTCATGGCCCGGGAGAGGCTCCGGCATCTGGGCGAGGACAAGCGCCTCGGGGACATCGATCAGCCTGTCCTCGCCATGCAGGTAGAAGTGCGGATGCACCGTCGTGTTGGTGTCGAAGAACGATCGCGAGCCATCCGGCCCGATCCGGCGCAACAACCCGGCCTGGGTGAACTGGTTCAGCGTGTTGTAGACGGTCGCCAGCGAGAGCTGGATGTTGGCCTCGACCGACTCGGCAAAGAGCATTTCCGCGGTGACGTGGCGGTGCCCCTGACCAAACAACAGGTCCGCCAGCAGCACACGCTGGCGCGTCGGCCGCAGCCCGGCATCACGCAGCCGGCGGAATGCCGAGCATTCCCCGTCCCGGACTTCGCGTGACGCGGACGGCTCCGCGTCCAACGCATCGACGAAGGGCATTTCCGGATACGCGTCCATGATCATCTCACACTGACCGGCCATCAATCTCGGCATGATCACCGCCGCCCCGCAAAAATTCCCGACGGCGTTCAGCCATGCGGCTCTCGCCGCTTTCCTCGCCGAAGCAGAGGTCGAACTCGTTGCATTGCGTGCAGACCGGTGTCGTGCACATCACGAAGCCGTCGTCCTCGCACAGCATGCGGTAGAAGAAACGTTTCCAGCGCATGTTCCCTGTGTTGCGGGTCGCCAGCGGCGCGAAATGGCGCATCAGCAGGCGCGACAGCTCCGGCCGCTCGCGCAGGCCGAGATCTTCCCAGAGATGGTTCGGCTCCATCGCGCGCCGTGCCACCATCGCCGCCAGCCAGTAGCCGACGTCGCCTTCGGTCGAGCGCTGCGCGAGCAGGAGATCGCGCACCATGATCGCTTCGTCGTCGATCCCGGAGGCGGGTTTCGGCATCCACGCGAAGGCGCGGAGCGTGGCCGATGGGAAACAGCCGGCCAGCAGATCATTGAATTCCTGTTCCGAAAGACCGGCGCGCTCCGCGACTGGACCGCCGTCCATCACTGCTGCAGCCAGGATCGAGGCCAGCACATGACGGTCGAAATCGGCGTCGGCCCTGATGTCGGCTTCCGCTGGCTCGCAGCCGGTCAGCAGGCGGTAGAACTCTATTCCGGCATGCGGCCCATCGAGCGCGGGCCTCTCCGGTCGATGCGCCATCGCTTCGCTGGTAGTCGCTTGCGCCGCAATCACGGAAAGCTCCGCCGGTTCTGCCGCAGGGGGCGCCGATAGAGGCCGGCCTTCCCGGATGGGAAGGCCGGCAGGGTCGTCAGGCCAGTGCGAGCTGGGCGGCGGTCTTGCCGATCTGGCTCTCGTCGACCGCCTTCATGATGCCGTGCTCCATCAGCATGTCCTCGAGCTCGTCCATGCTGATCGGGGTCGGGATAATGCCCTTGCCGCCGTTGTTGTGGATCTTGGTCGCGAGATTGCGATAGTGATCCGCCTGCTTGGATTCCGGCGCATATTCCAGCACGGTCATGCGGCGCAGCTCGGCGTGCTGCACGATGTTGTCGCGCGGCACGAAGTAGATGAGCTGGGTCCCGAGCTTCTTGGCCAGCGCTTCCGCCAGCTCCAGCTCCTTGTCGGTCTGACGCTCGTTGCAGACCAGGCCCCCGAGACGCACGCCGCCGGAATTGGCGTATTTCAGAATGCCCTTGGAGATGTTGTTGGCGGCGTACATCGCCATCATCTCACCGGACATCACGATGTAGATCTCCTGCGCCTTGTTCTCGCGGATCGGCATGGCGAAACCGCCGCAGACGACGTCGCCGAGCACATCGTAGGAGACGTAGTCGATGTCCTCATAGGCGCCGTTCTCTTCCAGGAAGTTGATCGAGGTGATGACGCCGCGGCCGGCGCAGCCGACGCCCGGCTCCGGACCGCCGGACTCGACGCAGCGGATGTTCTGGTAGCCGACCTTCATGACGTCCTCGATCTCGAGGTCCTCGACGCTGCCGGCGTTGGCCGCGAGGCTCAGAATGGTGTCCTGCGCCTTGGCGTGCAGGATCAGGCGGGTCGAGTCCGCCTTGGGGTCGCAGCCGACGATCAGGATCTTGTGACCCATCTCGGCAAGCGCCGCGAGCGTGTTCTGCGACGTCGTCGATTTGCCGATACCACCCTTGCCGTAAAACGCGATTTGTCTCAGTGAAGACATGTTGCTCTCCATCAACCGATTGCCAATGACATCGCGCTGCTCGCGCGAGATTGCTTCTCTCTCAGAAGCGTGGGCCCGCGGGGTTCGGGAAGGAGAACATCGCTCGCCATCGGCGTCGGCGTGATCTCAGCCCTCACTCGTTGTTGCTGCATCCAATTAGCAACTGGCGTGCCATTCGCTCCGCGCGCGCTAACAGGCTGATCGCACTCGCGAAATATTTCGGCGCGAGCGGCCGACAGAAGCTGTGTCGAACCCTACAGAGGTAGGGCTTCTGTCCGAAACCGGACAAGGATCGCAGCGATGCCGGTGCAAATGCACCGCGATATCAGCTGAGCGAGCGCGGAACGGAAATTGCTAATCCTCCTCGAACGGCGATGTGAGGAGAACGACAGATGCAGATCGGTGTCGAGACAGCCAAGGCCGTCGACCAGCGGCGCGTGTTCGTGGTCGACGAGGACGAGATCACCCGCGCAGCCCTTCAGTTCATGCTGCACGACGAGATCGAAACGCACGAGCTCGCAACGCCTGAAGAGGCCTATGCCAAGGGCGTTGACTGGCTGAAACCCGATGTCGTGCTGCTCGGCGCATCCTTCGTGAAGGCCCGCGGCCCAGCCCTGATCGGCGAGCTCGGCGCAAGATTTCCCGGCGTGCGCATTCTCGTCGTCACCGACAAGTCCGACGAGGCCACCGCGGTCGAAGCCATGAAGGCGGGCGCCCACGGCGCGGTGGTGAAGCCGTTGACGCTGGAAGGCGTCCGCAAGAAGGTCGATACCATCCTCGGCCGCGGCGGCGCCGCGCCGCTGGTCCAGCTCAGCATGATGAGATAGGAGCACGGTCGTGGCGACTGTGCTGTTCTACCAGAAGCCGGGCTGCGGAACCAACGCTCGGCAAATCCGCGCACTGGAGACCGCGGGCCATCAGGTGATCGCGAAGAACCTGATGGCGGAGCCCTGGACCGCAGAGCGCCTGCTCGCCTTCTTTGGTGCCACGCCCATCGCGTCCTGGTTCAATCCGGCTGCACCTCGGATCAAGTCCGGCGACGTGAAGCCGGCAGAGATCGACGCCGCGAGCGCGATCGCATTGATGCTCGACGATCCCCTGCTGATCCGGCGTCCGTTGGTCGAAGCCGATGGCGCAAAATGCGCCGGCTTCGACCGCGAGCCGGTGCCGTCGCTCCTCGGCGGCGAACAAAGCGACCTCCAGGGCTGCACGCGGCCGGGGGCGATGCCGCGTTGCACGGAGCCGTGAAAGCTCAGCCCCGCGCCAGCACCATGACGAGGCGATCGACGCGGCGGCCCTGCTTGAGGTGCTCCTCGACGATCTCGTCGATGTCCTCCGGGGTGGTCGGCCTGTACCAGACTCCATCGGGGTAGACCACCATCAACGGGCCCGCTCCGCAGAAACCGAGACAGCCGGATGCGGTGAAACCAATGTCGGTGAGCCCGTTTGCCTCGATCGCCTTGCCGAGCCGCTCCCACAGCGGCCCGCCGCCGGCCGCACCGCAGCTGCCGCGCGGATGGCCCGGCGGGCGCTGGGTGTGGCAGGCGAAGACGTGATGGCGATAGAGCTGTGGCAGCTCGAACTCCTCGGTCATTCCATCGCTCATGACGCCGCCACCGCAACGCCCTTGTCGTTCAGCACTGCGGCCAGCTCGCCCAGCTTGAACATCTCGCGCACGATGTCGCAGCCGCCGAGGAACTCGCCCTTGACGTAGAGCTGGGGAATGGTCGGCCAGTTCGAGAACGATTTGATGCCCTCGCGGATATCGGGGTCGGCGAGGACATTGATGCCGGTGAAGGGCACGCCGAGACCGTTCAGGATCTGCACGACCGTGCCGGAAAAGCCGCATTGCGGCGCGGCCGGAACGCCCTTCATGAACAACACGACGTCGCTGCCCGCGATGATCTCCTTGATGCGTTGTTCGGTCGGTTCACTCATGCTTTCTCCCTCCATGGTCATTTCGGCACCGCCGTCTCGAGCGCGAGCGCATGCAGCGCCTCGCCCATTCGTCCCTTCAGAGCGGCGTAGACCATCTGGTGCTGCTGGATCCGGCTCTTGCCGGCAAATGCCTGCGACACGACGCGCGCGCCGTAGTGATCGCCGTCGCCGGCAAGGTCAGTCACGATCACATGGGCGTCCGGAAACGCTTCCCTGATCAACTGCTCGATGTCCGGTCCTGCCATCGCCATGTCACGCGCTCCTGCTCTGCGCACGCCCCATGCAAGCGCCAAACCAGTTTCGGAACATGAGCATCCTGAGGCACTTGCCCTCCCCGGCGCCGGCCTGATGTCCGACTTCCGACAACGCCGCGCATGTGCGTGTCGATGACATGACGAACGCGGATGACCGCACGCCGGGGACGGTGACGACGGCTCGCATCGTCCCGAATCGCCATGCTTTCCCGCCATTTCTCGTCCGGCCCGGCTTTTGCTTAGCGAGGATCGAACCCGTATTTCGATACGCCAGACGAGGAACTCGAATTTGTCCCACACAGACTACGATCGATGCCGAACGGCGACGAAGGGGAGCCGCCCATGAGGGCGGTTCTCGTCGATTCCGACGGCATCAATTTCGGCGATCTCGCCCCCGAAATTGACTCGCTGTTGCAGCAGGGCGTGGTCAGCTATCGCCGCGACCCGCTCGAAGCCGATCGCATCTTCCGCCAGGCCCTGGATGCGGCGCCCACGGAGCTCGCGGTCTATTTCTGCCTGTACAAGACCCACACCTATCGCGGCCGCCTCAATGAGGCCCAGCGCATCGCCAAGCGCGGGTTGCGCGAGGCTGCCCGCCAAGCCGGCTGGAGCTCCGATTGGCGGACTTGGCCAACGCGGGCCGAATTGCCTGACGGCGCCGGCCGCTTCGCGCTCTACACGCTGAAGGCGCTCGCCTTCATCCATCTGCGCAAGAACGAACAGAAACAGGCCCACGAGTTGCTCGCCGCACTACGCCGGCTCGATCCCACCGGCGCGGTCGGCTGGCCGGTCGTCGCGGCGCTCGCCGAGGGGCTGCAGTGAGGTAGCGATGACGGCGCTTGCCGACAACGAGACGCTGATCGCCGGCATCGTCGCCGCGCTGCGGACTGTTCACGATCCCGAAATCCCCGTGAACATCTACGACCTCGGCCTGATCTACCGAATCGAGCCGAAGGACGACGGTCTGGTCGAGATCGACATGACGCTGACCGCGCCGGGCTGTCCGGTCGCCGGCGAGATGCTGTCCTGGGTGGAGAAGGCGGTGATCGAGGTCGATGGCGTCGAAAACGTCGCGGTGCGGCTGGGGTTCGATCCGCCCTGGGACTCATCGCGAATGACCGACGACGTCAAGCTCGAGCTCGGCCTGCTCTAGCGAAACAAGCAACGACCCACCGGAGAGGAGAGCACGCAGATGATCGAATTGACCGCAAGCGACGGAGCAAGTTTCTCCGCCTATCGGGCCGAGCCCGCGGATACGCCCAAGGGCGCCGTCGTGGTCCTTCAGGATGTCTTCGGCGTCACAGCCGAGATCCGGAAAGTCGCCGATGCCTTCGCCGCCAGGGGCTATGTCGCGATCGCGCCATCCCTGTTCGACCGGGTGAAGCCGGGGGCCAGTCTCGACCACGACGAAAGCGGCAAGGCCGAGGGCACGTCCATCAGCGCGAAGATCGGCAAGGAGCAGGCGATCTCGGACATCCAGACCAGCGTCGACGCGGTGAAGGGGGCCGGAAAGGTCGCCGTCGTCGGCTATTGCTGGGGCGGCGACCTCGCCTACACCGCGGCGAACAAGGTCGACAGCATTGCCTGCGTGATCGGCTATGACGGCCGCGAGACGGTCACCGACTATCGCGAGAAGCGCAAGGTGCCGACGCTACTGCATTTCGGCGAGAGCGATCCGGAGCTGCCGCTGGAAGCGATCACGCAATTCCGCGCCTGGCGTCCCGACGTCAGCGCCTTCACCTATCCCGACGCCGCCCGGGGCTTCGGCTGCGACGAGCGCGGCAATTTCCGCGCGGAGGCGGCGGAGAAGGCACTGGAACGAACGCTGTTCTGGATCTCCCAATATGTCGAAGGACAGCAGCCGATCCTGTTGAAGAATGCCGGCGCCTATGCCCAGGCCAAGACCGAAAAGAAGAAAAAGAAAAAGGACGGCGACGATCTTGGACCGCCGATGGATTGAGGGAGGCCCGCGAGATGCTCCCGACCACCATTCTCATCGACGATGCACCGCGCTGCGTGGTGCGGCCGACCGACACCAAGGACCTCAACCGGTTCCTCCGCAACGGCAAGGGATTTCTGCTTGCCGAGCGGCCCGAGGGCAAGATCACCCACCGCGCGGCGACCGAAATCGAGATGGGCAAGTGGCAGAGCGGCCTTGCTCTGCACAAGGCGTGGGGCGGCGCCGAGGAAGAGTTCTTCGGCCTTCCTCTGTCGGATTGACGCTGTGCCCCTCAGGCGTAGCCGCCGCGCGCATCGTGCGGATTGCCGGCCTGGTTGCGCATCCAGTCCGCAAGTTTGGTGAGCGCCGCATCGAGCTCGCCCCGTGCCGCTTCGTCGGCGACCGTCTCCGCCAGCGCACCACGCATGCAGAGCAGCCACGCATCGCGCTCGACGCTGCCGATCGGGAAGCCCATGTGACGCTGACGCAGCCGCGGATGGCCCTTCTCCGGCGAATAGAGCTTGGGACCGCCGGTCCATTCGGTCAGGTAGCGCTTCAACACCTGCTTGGTCGATGTCAGGTCGTCCGCATGCATGGTCCGAATGCCGACTGCTTCGGGCAGCTCGTCCATCCGGCGATAGAAGCTTTCGACCAGCCGGTCGATGGCAACAGGACCGCCGATCCGCTCGAACATTGACACCGTGACCGCCGTATCGCTCATGCTGATCCCTTCTGCCGCGCCCACCTATTCGTCCATGCTGGGCGACAGGATAACCTCCGCGGGCGCGCCGGGGCCTTGATCGGCGACAAATTCCAGCGTGGACACGCGCGAAAGTCCTTCGCCGCTGTCCATCAGCACCACGGCATCCTCAGGAAGTCCCTTCAGCCGATCGAGCAATTGCGCAACGGTCACCACCGGTTCCCCGCTATTCCGGATGAATCATGATTTCCATGGTCTCGTCGTGATCGTCGAAGGCACCGAACGGACGGTCGTCCTCGACCAGCCGCTCGCCGCACAGGCAGACCTCACCGTCGACCACCGCCAGCGCGATCGGCTCCAGGCTCTTGCCGCTGCAGGGACCGTCGATGCAGAGGCCGCTGTCAATTTCGAAAGTGGCGCCGTGACGGCCGCATTTCAGGAACGCGCGATCCTGCGTGAAGAAGTCACCGCTGCCAATGTTGAGCCAAACCCCGTCATGCGGGCAGGCATTGACGTACCCGACATAGGCGTTGTCGTGGGTCCGGACCACGACGATCGGGAACGGCCGGCTCTCGCCGGACGCATCAAAGCGCGACAGGCTGAAGGCTCTCGCGCTGCCGCGCTCGATTTCGTCGCTCGCGCAGATGACGAAGACGTCGATCTCATCCGAGCCCATGGCGCTGCTACCGCGGGTCAAGCCGCCGCCGGCACGGCGGCCTGCTTCAGCGCGGTCACTTCGTCGCGCGTCAGGCGGAACACGCCTCGTCCGCCGGCGAGCGTCTGGTAGACATCGCCGGCCTTGTCGCTGAGGAAGTTGAACCAGGCCTGCGGCGTGAGAGCTTCCGGTCGTTCGCTGATCTCGACCACGGTGCCATTCGGCGCAAAGCGGGCGTGAAGGATGACATTCTGCGTGTCCATTGCGGTCCTCCTCGCACTCACAGGCCTGATGAGAAGCCGAGCAGCTCGATCTTGACGTCCTCGGTGCCCAGCACGGTCGCTTGGCAGGAAAGCCGCGACTTCGAGCCGACGCCGACGATGGTGTCGAGCTTCTCGTTCTCGAGCCGCGCGATCTTCGACAGGCCCTTTCGTCCCTCGTGCACGAAGATATGGCAGGGACCGCACTTGGCCTGCCCCTCGCACTTGTGCGGGATGGCGATCTCGGCGCCAAGCAGCGCGGCGAGCAGCGTGGTGCCTTCGGCAACATCGATGGTCTTGCCTTCGGGCAGGACTGTCAGCGTGGTCATGATCGTCGTCCTCTCTGTTATGCGTGTCGTGGTTCAGTAGATCGCCGCGCCGGCGCCCACATTGATCGAGGCGTCCTTCATGGTCTCGACGATGAATTCGATCTGACTGTCCGTCAGATGGGTGTGGAACGGCAAAGCGACGGCGCGATCGGCGATCTTCTCGGTCACCAGCAGGTCGCCGCGGCGATAGCCGAGATCGAAATAGTGCCGCTGCAAATGCAGCGGATGGCTGTAGGCCGCGGCTTCGACCTGCTCGACCCGGAGATCCTCGGCGATGGCGTCGCGGCTGGAGCGGGTGAAGCGGGTGCCGAGATGCACGAGATACAGGAACCAGTTCACCTCGGTCACATCGGGCCCGAGATACGGCGGCTTGATCCCCTCGAAGGACTGCACATGCGTCGCATAGAGCTGCTCGACCAGGCGGCGCCGTTCGATGATCTCGTCGATGCGCTTCAGCTGGGCCAGCCCGAGCGCCGCCGCGAGATCGCTGAGCCCGGCTTGATAGGACGCCGCCGAGCCGACCACGACCGAGGAACGCTCGTTCAGCCGGTGCGACCGGTGACGACGCAGCGTCACCGCAAGGTCGATGTCGTCCGTGACGACCATGCCGCCCTCGCCACAGGTCAGCAGCGACGGCTGCGCGAAATCGAACACGGCGACGTCGCCGAAGCTGCCAACCAGCCTGTCCTTGTAGCGCGAGCCGATCGCCTCGGTGGAATCCTCCAGCAGGAGGATACCGTGCCGGTCCGCGATGTCGCGCAGCTCCGACCAGGGCGCCGGGTGGCCGTTGGTGTTGGCTGCAAGGATGGCCCGCGTCGCGTGCGTGATGCGCTCCTCGACTTTTTGCGGCGCCAACGTTCCTGACCAATAGTCGATGTCGGCGAAGACGGGCCTCGCACCGGCGAGGCTGATTGCATGCGCGGTCTCGCGGAACGAATAGGACGAGGCGATGACCTCGTCGCCCGCACCGATGCCGTACGCCTTCAGGGCGAGCAGGAGACCGATGGTGCCGCTCGGCACCGCAATCGCATAGGCCCGGCCGACATAGGCGGCAAACGCCGCCTCGAATTCCTCCGCGAGCAGCCCGCTGGAAATCCGCGGCGAGCGCAGCACGGCATCCACCGCGCCGATCTCAGCCAGCGTGATGTCGGGATCGGAGAGCGGGATGAAATCGTGATGGTTCTCGACTGTGAGATCGCCGGTTTCCGCAATGTCGTCGTAGGCGAGAGCTGGCTCCGTCATGACACGGTCGCCCGCTTGGCCAGCACGATGCCGGTCGCGCGTGCCGGATCGTCGGTGATTGCGGCGCAATGATCAGCGCTGTCGAGCAAATACAGGTCGAACGCCCCAAAGCTGCGGTACGGCGTCTCCGTCACGTCGGAGGCGTCGCAGCGGATCCAGGCAAGATGCGGGAACTTCTGCCGCAGCTCGAGATAGGCTTGCGGCGACGACGCCAGCACCTGCTCGATTTCAGCCAGTTCGATTGCTGCCAATGCCATTTTCCCAACTCCCGCTATTGCCAGAACACGCGCTCGGGATCGACGTTCAGGATCTCCGTCGCGGACGCCAGCCGCTGATGCACGCCGTGCAACTCCCAGGCGCCCGTCGCATGATCCTTGCGAAACAGCTTCCAACTCGCGCTCGCCGCATCGTGATGCAGCAAGGCGACGTCGATGACGCCCCCCTCCGCGTCGATATTGCGCGAGCAGCAGGGGCTCTCGACCAGATAGCCGCCGGTCACGCCCCTCACGACCGGTGAGACGTAGCGATAGCGCTTGCGGGATTCCAGGGCGCGCTCGATCCGCCTGCGATCGAGCTCGTTGGGATGCGCCGGCAAGTGCAAGTCTGGCTGTCTGAGAACCGCGGCATTCATCGTGCGTTGCCTACATCGGACTGATTTCTTCTTCGAGGCACCCGACCACCAGCCGCTCGCCGAACTCGACGAGGTAGATCGGCAGATTGGCGTCGGTATGCCGGCCAACCTGGACGATCTCGCCGGTGTGGCCGGCGCCGACGAGCAGACCGTCGGCCGGCGCGTCCGGAAACGAGCCGTCATTGAGCAGATCCACCGCCGCTTTGACGCGCTGGCCCCATTGATATTTCGGCAATTTCGGTTCGATCATCATGATGCAGCCTCCGGCAGCGGAATGTCCTCGACCACATCGCGCGGGGTGACGGGGTCGAGCTCCTTGCGCTTCATCCCGACGCGGTTGCCGCTTTCGAGGAATTCGACGCCGTAGATGTAGAATTGCTGGAGGAAGGTGCCGATCGAGACCACGTAGCCGATCTCGCCCTTCTTGGCGAGGATGTCGCCGATCTCCTTGCCGGCATAGGTGCCGTCGTTGCGGATAGTGCGCTTGGCCCGCACCTTCTCGCCGAAGGTGAAGAACGGCGCAGCGGTCAGCTCGACGACGTCGCTGTCGCGGACGATGTTGCTCATAGGGAAGCTCCGGTTTCCCGTTCCAATCGCACGGCAACCCGCGACCGCGCGACCTCGCGCACCAGGCCGTCCTGGTCCTCGGCGAGCCCCATGAGGTCGCTGGCCGCCGCGCGGCTCGCGACCTCGTAGCGGATGCGCCAATCCGGATCGCAGCGCATCAGCGCCAGAAGCTGAGGCGACAGGCGTTGGGCGACCTCGAGCCGCACGGCAGCGTCGCGGTCGTTGATCATGCCGAGCAGCCATTCATCGGGAATCCGCCGGGCCACGACGCGGCGTACCTCCGCTTCATCGTCATTGATCATCCGGCCGAGCAACAGCGGCGCCAACCTGCGCGCGACAACGAGGCGGACGTAATAATCCTCGTCGGACGCCATCGGCAGCAACTCGTCGCCGTCGACGAGGGTGGCAACCCGCATCCTGACCTCGCGATGCGGATCCTTGCGCAACTGGAGCGCATAGCGCCTTGGCAGACGGCGAACGACATTCCAGCGTACGGTCTCGTCGGCATCGTCGAGCAGCAGCGGAAGCAGAAACAGATTGGCGAATTTGGCGGCGATCGCGCGCACCTCGAAATGCGGGTGGGCGAGATAACCGTCGGCAAGGCCGGGGTTCCAGTTGAAGAAGCGGTCGATGCGGCGTGCATAGCGATCATTGACGCAGGCGTGCCGGAGCCGACAGCCGCCCGTGCCGTTGAGCTCGAGATGAGCGCAGGTCGCGCAATCGACCTCTTGTCCCTGCCAGTCGAGGGCTTCGTCGATGTCGTCAGTCATCGTCCTGCCCCATCCGCTCGAGCACGCCCAGCAGCACCCTGGCACCGATCTTGTCGCTGGGATCGAGCTCCAGCAGCTTCTGGACCGCGAGCCGCCCCTCCTCGGTCTCGCCAAGGCGCATCTGCAAATAGGCGTAGCCCTTCAGCGAGAACAGGAAGAACCGCGGCAGGATGCTCTCGTAGCGGCCGAACTCGGCATCGCCGGCCCGCACATAGCGCCAGTCGGCGGGCAGATTGTTCTCCTGCGCGGCCTTCAGGAGGCAGCGCCGGGCGACCTCGAGCGCCTCCGTGACACGACCCTTGTAGAAGTAGAAGCGATAGAGGCCGATCAGCACGGCAGCATGACCGGGGGCGAGCGCCTCGGCTTCGCGCAGATGACGTTCCGCGATCTCATCCAGATGATAGGAGAGCCCCGCCTCCCACAGATGATCTTCTGCCTCGGTCGGCAGCCCGCCTCCGAGCAAGGCGCTGGTGACGAGCGCCTCGTTGATCTCGACCTGCGGGCTGACGAACGTGTCCGGCATCATTGTCGCCTGTTCAATGATGTCCGCAGGAGACCTGCTTGGGGTCGTGGAACACGAGCCCGGTCTGGGTCGCCGTATCCGCGAAATCGATGGTCACGCCGTCGAGCAGCAGCCGGCTTTCGGCGGGCAGAAACAGCTTGACGCCGTCGCGCTCGACCACGGCATCGCCGGCCTGCGGCTCCGCGCGGACGCTGATGTCCGCGGCAAGGCCCGAGCAGCCACCCGGACTGACCGCAAGACGAAAGCCGCTGCCTGCGCCGCCGTCGACGCGGAGCATCATGCGCATGAACTTCTGCGCCGCTGGTGTAATCGTGAAGTTCATCTCTTTCTCCCTCAGACCGGCGCCTGGTAGCGCGGCAGTGACGTATCGACGACGCAGGTGTTGTCGACCGGGCAAACCGCCACGCATTGCGGCTCGTCGAAATAGCCCAGGCACTCGGTGCACTTCTTCGGATCGATCACGAACGTGCCACCCTTCTCGGAGATGGCGACGTTCGGACATTCCGGCTCGCAAGCCGAACAGCTCGTGCACTGCGAGGCGATGATCTTGAACGGCATCGGTTTCTCCTCACGCCGCCGAAATCAGCGCGCCTTGGCGGATGACGGCATCGCCGCGCTCCACGTGCTCGATCTCGCCGCGGTTGACCTTGTCCAGATAGGCCTTGAACCAGGCGATCGCCGACTTCTCGATGAACTCGTGGGCGTATTGATCGACCGGCTCGATCCCGGCCTTGATCAGGTCGCCCTTCGGGCAGCCGCCGATCTTGGCCACGAACACCGCATGGCAGTCGTTGATGGCACGGATGATGGTCTCGAGACTGTCCTCCTCGCCATAGCCGCCCTGACAGTAGAGATCGACACGGCGATGGCCGACGAATTTCGCACCCGCGGTGGAAAGCTCGTAGACCTGGAATTCCTTGGCATGACCGAAGTGCTCGTTGATCAGGCCCGAGCCCTTGGTCGCAACCGCCGCCAGCACCTTGATGTCACTGGAGGCACCCGCGAGTTCGGCAAGCTCTTCCTGCTTGGCCGCAACCTTGGCGACGCGCTCCTCCTCGACTTTCTCCTGATAGGCCTTGCGGGTCTCGGCGTCGTACTTCACCTCCATGGCCATGATCTTCTCGGTGGTGAACTCGGCGCTGCGATCCTCGCCGAGCAGGCCGACCGCGTCGGCGCGGCACTGGCGGCAATGCCGCATCATGTTCATCTCGCCTTCGCAGGAATCCTGCAGCGCTTTCAGCTCCTGTGCGCTCGGACCGCGCTGCCCGTTCAAGCCGAACACGGTGCCGTGCTCGGGCGAGGAGATCAGCGGCATGATGTTGTGCAGGAAGGCGCCGCGAGACTTCACCGCCCGGTTGACCTCGACCAGGTGCTGGTCGTTGATCCCCGGGATCATCACCGAGTTGATCTTGCAGAGGATGCCGCGCTCGGTGAGCATCTCCAGGCCCTGGAGCTGCCGATCGGTGAGGATCTTGGCGGCCTCGTAGCCGGTGTAACGCTTGTGCTTGTAGAAGATCCAGGGGTAGATCTTGGCGCCGATCTCGGGATCGACCATGTTGATGGTGATGGTGACGTGATCGACGTTGAACCGCGCGATGGCGTCGACATGGTCCGGCAATGCGAGGCCGTTGGTCGACAGGCAGAGCTTGATGTCGGGTGCGGTCTGGCTGATCAGCTCGAACGTCTTGAAGGTCTTTTCGGGGTTCGCCAGGGGATCGCCGGGGCCGGCGATGCCGAGCACTGTCATCTGCGGGATGGTGGAGGCGACCGCCAGAACCTTCTTGGCGGCCTGCTCGGGCGTCAGCTTCTCGCTGACCACGCCGGGGCGGGATTCGTTGGCGCAATCATATTTGCGATTGCAGTAATTGCACTGGATGTTGCACGCCGGCGCAACCGCGACATGCATACGCGCATAGTGATGATGCGCTTCCTCGCTGTAGCAGGGATGGTTCTTCACCTTCTCCCAGATCTCGGTCGGCAGATCGCCTTGCCCGGCCTGCGATCCGCAGCTCGCCTTGCCGCTGCCGCCGCTGGTGCCGCACCCCTTGTGCTCGGCGATGGCCTGCATGATCTCGCCGACTTCGGCGACGTGGCCGATGCTGCTGGCGTCGTGTTGTGCTGAAACGTCCATGTGCTCAGTTCTCCTTGCAGGCCGAACGGATTTGCGGGGCTCTGATTTCGAGAAGCGTCCTAAGAGTCGTTCTAGAAAGGTATTAGCAACCCGCATGCCACCGCCGCATCCGCGACTTTCTTCGCTTGCTTCAAGGAGTTAGCGCGCTCGCCGAAGAATGTCGGGTTATCAACGCATGTTGCAAAGGCGACAGAGGCGACATCGTCGACGAGATGCATCGATGCGCGCGGGATCTCCGCGCGAGGATCGCTCGTGCGGAGATCGCCAGATCGGCCATTCGATGGAGGTCAGCCCGCCAGAACAATCTCAATCGCGCGCGGAAGCGAGATGGCGAGCGGAGTCAGACCCTGGCTCACGAGGAAGCGCAGCTCGTTCTTCGACAGCGTGTCCGGCTCGACCACGGCATAGTGGATGTCCGCCGAACGCTTCGACACCTGCCGCGCATAGGTGCGCAGGAGCTGATCGTTGAAGCGGCAGCCGAGGAACAGAAAGCTGCGGCCCGTGCGTCGCGCCTTGACCTCGTCCGGGATCGGCGTCTGGATGTCGATCTCGGTCAACACCTCGACATAGTCGGCGTCGGAGATCAGAAAGTTCTTCGCCGGCGCGACGCTGCCGTGGGGCTTGTAGAGGATCGTGGTCCAGCCCCCGGCCTGCGCGCGATCGACCTCCTGGCCTGCGGCATCGTAAAACCGGTACCAGCGATCCTCGCCGATGCCGGCGCGGGTGATGCCCTGGATCTCGCCCCAGTCGCCGCGCTCGGCGAGTGCGCTGCGCATCGCACCGTCGTACCAGCTGTCGACGATCAGCGGCAGCGGCAGAGAGGCGAGATGGCGATGCAGCGCCGTCGGTGCCACCGGACTGGCGAAGGCGTCCGCCATCAGCGCCGTCACGGTGGCGCGGTGCCTGGTGCTCTCGATGTGCTGCGCGGAGGCCCAGGCATTGCCGCGGGCGCGTCGCGGTAGCGCAACCTTGGTGCCGAAGAAGGCCGCCAGCGCTTCCGGATTCATCGGTACGGCCGACGCCGCGAGCTCGGCGACGCCCGGCCCGAGATAGGGAATGACGCTGCCGCCGCGCAGCCGCGCGACGACGCCGATGAGAATGGCCTCAGCGTCGGCGGGATTGGCGAAGTCGATCTGCGGGACCGGCGCGTTCATCACTCGTCTCCCTCGCCGCCGCGCTTCTTGGCGTTGATAGTGATCGGAAGGTTGGTGTCGGCGGCCATCTGCGGCAGGGCGAGCACCCAGCCATTGGCGATCTTGATCCAGCCGCCCCACAGCGTCTCGTGCTCTGACTCGACGATCGGCTCCTCGAGATCCTTCTTCGGCACATAGATCGACAGACCGGTCTCCGGCGAACGGCGAATCATGACTTTCATGAGCTGAGCTCCTCGGTCAGAGAGGTGTCGCTCGCGCGCTCTTGCCACGAAGGAGACAATGCTCTCAGTTTCGATAGGATGTCCGGCAGCACGTGCAAGACGCGGTCGACCTCGTCGACCGTGGTTTCGCGTGACAGCGAAAAGCGGATCGCGCCGCGCAACGTCTGCGGCGGCACGTTCATCGCGCGCAGCACGTGCGAGGGCTCCATCGCCCCCGATGCGAAAGCCGATCCCAGCGAGGCGGCAATACCGGCACGGTTCAGATGGTGGATGATCGCCTCGCCCTCGACATGCTCGAAGGCGATGTTCGACGTATTGGGCAGCCGGTTCTTGACATCCCCCAGCACCATGCAATGGCCGAGCTGCAAAATCCCCCGCTCCATCCGGTCGCGCAGCGTGGCGATCCCGGTCCGCTCCTGCTCCAGTTGGCTTACGGCGAGTTCGGCCGCCTTGCCGAGGCCGACGATGCCGGGAACGTTCTCGGTGCCGGCGCGGCGGCGACGCTCCTGCGGACCGCCGAGGATCAGCGGCTTGAACTTCGTGCCCTTGCGCACGTAGAGCGCGCCGATCCCCTTGGGGCCGTGCAGCTTATGGCCGGACAGCGACAGCATGTTGATCTCGGTGGCGCTCAGATCGATTGGGATCCGTCCAACCGCCTGCACGGCATCGGTGTGAAACAGCGCGCCGGCCGAACGGGCCATTTTTGCCAGGAACTCGACCGGGAAGACCGTGCCGGTCTCGTTGTTGGCCCACATCACGGAGGCGATCGCGGTGCGCGGACCGAGCGCGCGCTTGTAGGCCTCGATATCGAGCCGGCCGCGCCCGTCCACCGGGATGAGGTGGCTCCTGATGCCGCGGCGAGAGAGATCCTCTACCAGCGACAGCACCGCGGGATGCTCCACCGCGGTGGTGACGATCTCGTCGCGCCCCTCCTGCACGGCGAGCGCCGACAGGATCGCGGCATTGTCGGATTCGGTGCCGCCCGAGGTGAAGACGATCTCGTGATCGAACGCTGCGCCGATCAGGCCCTGGACGCTACGCCGCGCCTCCCTCATCGCCTGAGCGACGTTGCTGCCGAACGCATGCGCTGAGGACGCATTGCCGAACTGCTCCGAGAAGAACGGCAGCATCGCCGCGACGACGGAAGGATCCGTGCGGGTCGTCGCATTGTTGTCGAGATAGATCGGCCGCACGGAATCCCTCGCTCGGTGTCGGGGCCTGCTCAGTGACGGGGCTTGGCCGCTCCGGCAACGGGAATCAGGCGGACGAACTCGCCGAGCCGTTCGATCAGGCGAGCCTGGATACCCTCCAGCGTCGCGCTGGCGAGCTTGCAGAACACGCAGGCCCCGGTGAGCCGAACCATGATCTTGTTGCCGTCGATCTCGAGCAATTCGCAATCACCACCGTCGCGCTTGAGATTGGGCCTGACCTCGTCGAGCACGGCGCGAATGATGCGCTCACGATCGCCAGGTTCGGCGACCGGCGCCTGCTTGAGATGTTCGGATTCGACGAGCATTTCAGATTCTCTCTCTTGCGGATCGGATCGAAGGGGACGGTTCAGCTGAATGACTTGCCGCAGGAGCAGCTCGACTTCGCGTTGGGATTGTCGAAGGTGAAACCGGACCCCTCCAGGGCGACGACGAAGTCGATCGTGGTGCCGTTGAGATGCTCGTGGCTCGCGTTGTCGACGAACACTTTCACGCCGCCGCGCTCGATCACGGTGTCGTCGGGCTTGGCTTCCTCGGCGAGGCCCATCATGTACTTGACCCCGGCGCAGCCGCCGGTCTCGACCATGATGCGCAAGCCGCTCGCCGGCTGCGCCGCGGAGGAGATCGCGGTCTTCACCGCATTCACCGCGCTGTCCGTCAGGTTGATCATCGCTCGCCCTCGCTGTCTGGGTCTGTTGCCAGATGGGATCGCAAGTCCCGTGCCAGAGCGCATATCCCTGAATCTGCTGAGTTTTCGCGAGGCGTCCGGGCTGTTGCTTTTGCGACGCGTGTCGGGTTTGCGACAGGCGGTCATGGCGACGCCGGGACGGGCGGAACGGCAACGCGATACCGGACGCTGCGCCGCGATTGCGCAAAGCCGTCCGGATTCGCGCAGCATTCAAACTTTCGGCGCATGCGCGCGCGGTCGGCAAACTCCTTGCATAGGGGGGATCGAAACCTTCGCGCCGGCGGACAGCCGCGCGGCAGATGAGACGAGGAGAGATGTCATGACGTCGATCGACAACACCGCCCTTGGCCGCCTGGACAAGGAGGGCCGGCTCTTGAACGCGGTGCTGAAGGGCGACACCACCAAACCGGGCCGGTTCGGTTTCCGCGGCGACATCGCGCTGAAATTCCAGACTCAGGTCGCCGACGAGAAGCGTCCGCCGGATTATTCGATCGAGCAGGTGCTCACCGTGGCGCAGGAGGGCGAGGCCACCATCCCGGTGCTTGCCGGCTACCTGCATTCCTTCGCCTATCTCGCCGACGTCGCCAAGGTGCTGGACGGCGCGCTCAGCCCGAAGGGCAGCTATTTCATGTTCTGCAATAACATCGACTTCCTGGCGAAATACCGCACCAAGATCGGCGATATCGAGTTCCGGGTGCTGCCGTGTGACGAATCCACGGTGTGGAAGGAGATGATGGACCTCGCCGGCGTCGACAAGAACGACATCAAGAAGCTCGATACCGCCGGCAAGCTCGATTACCTGCTCGACGCTGCCAAGGGTCTCGACGGCTCCTATACCGATATCTCCTACGAGGAGGGCGTTGCGAAGATGGAGCCGGTGAAGAACCGTAACGAGAACCGTCCGGTCTGACGCGTCTGCGTCAGACTTCCTCCTCGCAGGCCGTTTCATCGTCCTCCACCAGCGTCACGCCGGTGACGCAAATATCGCCGTCAAGCACGGCGAGAGCGATCGGCGTCAGGCTCTCGCCCTTGCACGGCCCATCGACACAACGGCCCGTGCCGAGCTCGAAGGCGGCGCCGTGCTTCCCGCACAGCAGCCTTGTGCCGTTACCATCCAGGAACTGGTTGCGTTCCCAGTCCAGGTTCACGCCGTTGTGGGGGCAGCGGTTGAGATAGCCGAACACCTGCTTGCCCCAGCGCACGATGACGATCGGCCAGGGCCGCGGCGCGCCGTCCTCGCCGACGATCATGAGATGAAAGCCGATCGCCCGCTGGCTCGGAATGTCGTTGAAAGCGCAGATCGCATAAGCGGTATTCTGGTCCATGCTGCCCTCGTTCGCGGCCGGGTATTTTCAAAGCGTTGCAAGAATCGCGCTAGGCCAGCGTAGCGCGCTGGCTTGGGTCTGTCTGGAATCCGACAGGTGCGCCTTCGTTGTCGGAATGACCTGGCTTGGACGGCATAAGGGCGCGCGTTGCGCGCCGATTCCTTCATATTCCGGACCGCATTGGCTCCCGCGACACGAGCGCAAGATGGCATGGAAATTGATGTTGCTCAGTCAGGCCCTTCGGCATGGAGAACGACATGAACGTTGCGTCTGAATTTGCCGCCTGCTCGGAAGAGGAGATCAAGGCGCTGCTCGACGGCGGCACGCTGACCGTCTACTCGGTCGCGCGCCCGATCACCGCCGACCGTCCGGTCGATCGCAGCGCAGTGCTCGCCACCTTCAAATTCGCAAGCCCCGCTTTCGACGGCGATGGCGGCGTAAGCCTCGCGGCCAACCCGGTGCCGGCGAGCAGCGTCGGCACGCCAGGCTTTGCACGTGCCTGCAAGGCCGACGGCACTGTGGTCGCGGATTTCTCCGCCGGGCCTGGCCCGCGCGAGATCAAGTTCACCGAGGTCTCGTGCTCGCAAGGCGCCCCCGTGAAGATCGTCGCGTTCAAGTTCATCGCCGAAGGCTGCTGGCCGGAGCGCCCGGACTATTACGATGCGCATCCCCGTCCCGGCTTTGCCATGCCGCTGGTGCCGTGATGCCTGCGCTGGCGAACGAGCACGTCCTGTCCGACGGCGACAGGTTCGAGCTGCGGGCGAACGTCGACCGGTCCGTCTTCGTGCTGCGGTCGAAGGCCGACTTCTTCATCGCGCGTCTGGCGGGGGAAGAGGCCATACGCTTCGAGGCCGATTATCATGCCGTACGGCAGCAACATCCCGCCTGGAGGCCCGATCAGGCGCTGGCCCGGCTCTGGGACGAGGACGGCTACATGTGGTACGCGGCGCAGGAGGCCGAGTGACGATGGCGATACTGGTCAAGACCACGCAGGACGGCCGCAAGCTCGAGGTCGTCGGGCTCGCGATCACGCTGGGCGGCAAGCTCGAAGCCAATGAGCTGGTCGAGGTGAAGGATCATCCCTATCGCCGCGCGATCCGCGCCGCCGCACCGGAGGCGAGCCACATTGCCGGCCGCGTGCCCCTGACCCCCGAGGAAGCCGAAATCGTGCTCGCCGCGTTCAAGCAGGCGGAAGCCGACATGCTCGCCAATCCCGTCGCCATTCACGAACGTTTCCGCATCGCTGCGATGATGAAGGCGCGCGAACAGGGGATCGAGTAGAGCGGGAGCCCCGCGGGCGTCAGTTCAGCGCGTGCCTGCGCCGGCGATAGCGGCCTGCCTCGCCGACCTCGAACATCGCCCCAATCCCGGGATGGCTGACAGGCTCGCCGGACTCATCGGGCTCGAGGTCGCGTTCCGCTATGCAGGCCACATAGGGGATCTCGTCGTCTTCGGCGAACAGCCGGTAGACCAGGCCCGTCGCCGTCCCGTCGGGCACGACTTCGCCATCCGTGCCGGCAAACGACGTATCGACGTCGAAAATGACGCCCCGCATCGCATAGAGCCGATGACGGATCACTTGGCCGATATTGTACCTTGCGAACCTGGTCTTGGTCATCGCTGCCTCCGCCGCGGCGCTCAGGCCGCCGCAGGGACGTGGGTCTGGCAGTTGGTCGGGCAGACCCGCGCGCAGGCACCGCAGCCGATGCAGGCGCCCTCGTCGTTCATCACCATGACCTTCTTCTCGACCTCGTCATCGTCGTCGTCGAGGTCGACCATCTCGCCATCTTCGTTGATGCCCTTCAGCGTCATGACCTCGCGGCCGCAGCCCTTGTAGCAGCGGCCCCAGCCGATGCACTTCTGGGCATCGATCGACACCAGATAGTCCGGCTTCCAGTCGCGGCCGTCGCGGGTTGCGTAGGACATGGTCGGGGTCCGGTTATGCCTTTTCCAGCGTCTTGAGGTCCTCGCGCTTGCGCTCGAGCTCGGCGAAGGCGTCGTGGGCCTTCTGCGCCACGCTCAGGATCGAGGTCCAGTTGATCGGCAGCTCCTCCGAGAGATCATGGAGGTCCATCTTGGCCTGCGTGGCCTTGGCCGACAGCTTCTTGATCTCGGCCTTCAGGGTTTCAAGATCGCTCATGCTCAAACCTCAATAGTTCGCCACATCGGGAAATCTGCGGATCATCTCAACCCCGCCCGCGACATATTTGTCGCCTTCGGCGGCAAGCTTGCCGAGATTGTCGAAGCCGAACCGATGGACGTCGCGCAGCTGCTTGTTGACGACGATGAGCCGGCCGCCGATCAGGACCATGCGGCCAAAGCCTTCATGATGCATCTTCAGCATCGGCGAGATCATCACGCCGGTCACCTTCTCGATCGAGAGCGCGACCGCATTGAAGAACAGCTCCATGCGCCAGATCGTGTCCGGGTCGGGATCGCCGACGATTGGAAGCGCACGGCGCTTCTCCTTGTCGAGGATGTAGGGCTCGAGCAGATCGAGGTCCTTCTTGCCCTCCCAGGCGCCATGGGTGTCCTGCGCCCGCCAGATCTTGACGAGCTCCTTGACGAACGGCGCCTCGGCCGCGGCGTCGGGTTGAACGAGTTCAGCCGCCTCTGACATGATGGTGTCCTTCAGTCTTCGAAATCAAAGCTGCGTTCCTGGCCTTTGGCGAGCACCTTGCGCAGCCAGGGCGGGGGCGAGCCTTTCAGCACGTCCTCGAGCTTGACACAGAGGTCGTCGATCGCCTCGGGCTGCGTCACCTTCATCGGGTGGATGTTGTTGGCGACGACCCGTGCTGCGCCAGAGCCGCCGATCGCGGCGACATAGAGGATCACGCAATCCCTGATCGCCTCGATCTTCGGCGCCAGCTTGTCCTCGTTGCCGTCCTCCTTGAGGTCGCCGTCGAACTGGATCGCCTCGACGAAGTGATGGCCGTCCGGATTGACGTCGTAGATGGCGATATTCTTGGCCCAGCCGAAATGCGCATCGACGCGCTTCAGGTCCTGGGTGGCAAAGGCGACTTTCATCGGTCTGGTCCCTCTTCTTGCGTCAATGCAGTTGCGGCGGGACGACCTGGAGGCCGCTGTCCGTGGTCCGCCAGGTGTCGGGCGTCGGCTGGTGGTTGGCCTCGCGGTCGGCGATGACGAGGTTGGCGAGGTCGAAGATCAGATCGCGCGTGCCGCGGTAGCCGACCGACAGCTGGTGCCCGGCGCAAAGCCGATCGAACATCGGAAAGCCCGCCCGATAGAACGGGATCTTGAGGCGCGAGGCGGCCTGGCGGCCGTGCGAATGAGTGATGAGGAGATCGCAGTCGCGCGCCTTGGCGAGCTCTTCGAGATCCTCGAGGTCGCCGATCAGGACCTCCTGTGTCCTGACGCGCTCGAGCACGGGCGAGACCGTCGTTGTCACGGCGACCGCGACCTCGGCGCCCATCTCGTGCAGCATGCTGGAGAGATCGAACAGCAGGTCCGGCTCGGCACCGATCGCAAGCTTGCGCCCGCCAATGTGGAAATGCGCGTCCAGCATCGCGTCCGCGAGCTGACCGCGCTGGCGGCGGTACTTCGCCGGCACCGGCCGGCCGCTGATCTCGCTGAGGAAGGCGATGAATTCGTCGTTGGGGATGAGGCCGCAGAGCCGCTCGAACAGGCGGAACGGCACTCCGGCCCTCTTTTGCATGGCTTCCGCCGCGCGCTGCATCTGCGCGCCGATCGCGATCGTCCAGGCCGCCTGCCCCATGGTGGCGATCTCATCGACCCCGATGCCGCCGATCGTGGTCGGCGTGAATTCATCCGGGATGTGGCCGTCGAGCGAGCCGGCAAGATCGGGCAAGAATGCCGGCTTGAGCCCAAAGTCCTCGAAGATCGTGCGTAGCTCGTCGAGATCGCCGGGCGTGAGATGGCAGCCCGGCAGGACGTTCACACGCGCCGGATCGCGAACAGCCGCGGCCTCGACGGGATCGACCAGCACCTCGACCATGCGCGCGACGGTCTTCTCCCAGCCGTCCTGGAACGCGTCCTTGAAATCAGGCGTGGCGACGTAGACGAGCGGGAATTTCTCGAGGTGCGGATGCTTTTGCCGGATCAAGCGGATGAAGCCTTCGACATCGTCGCCCTTGGTCTCGGTGACGCCGGTCGAGTTGATGCCGATGATCTCCGGCTTGGTGCGATTGTAGATGTTGAGGATCGCCTGCTCGACATTCTCATAGCCGCCGAGCACGGTCGCGACCTCGCTCATCGCGGTGGTCTGCATCGGCACGGCTTCCTTGAAGTGCCGCACGAACAAGGTCAGGCCGAACGAGGTGCAGCCTTGCGAGCCGTGCAGCAGCGGCATCGCGCCGCGCAAGCCCATGAAAGCGAATGATCCGCCGATCGGCTGGCTCATCTTGAGCGGATTGACCGAGCAGGCCTTCTTGGACGTGGTGACGATCGCCATGGCCGCGCGCCTATTCTGCTGCCTGGAGCATCGGCGCGGATCGCGCGGCAAGGACATCCTCGATCCGCCCCTTGCAGGCGCCGCAGCCGCCCGAAGCGTTGGTGTGCTCTTTCACCCCATCGACGGTGGAAAGGCCGTGCGCGGCAATGGCATCCTCGACGGTGCCGAGATCGACCGTCTTGCAGAAGCAGATCTTCCTGGCGCGCCGGGCTTCCTCGGCACGGACCGGATCCGCAGCAATCTCGGCGGCCTGCGCGTCCATCTGCGCCATCGCCTTCGACTGCCAGTTGACGCCGGCGTCATCCCAGGGGGCGGGCTTGCGGAGCTGCGCCCACATCGGATTGTAGAGCGCCTTCTCGATCTCCTCCATCAGCTTGACCATGCCGATGTAGCCCATGTAGCCGTGGCAGCGCTCCTGGTTGATGTCGAGCCAGGGCATCGCCGCCTTCAGCGCGACGAACTGCGACTTGCCACCGGACAGCATGATGTCGGCACGCGCGTCCTTCAGCATCTTGTACATTTCGCGCGGCGTCATGTCCTCGATCATATGGGCGTCCTGGCCCATCAGCTCCTTGATCCGTTCCTTGTCCTCCTTGGTGGACTTCTTCACGGACGTGCCAACAATCTCGAGACCAGCTTCCTGGAGCGCTGCGACCACCGACCACGACTTCACGCCGCCGGTGATCAACAGCACCTTCTTGTCCTTGAAGCGCGGCTTGAAGCGCTCGATCGCCGCCCAGGCCTTGGCTTCCTCCCGCGCAATTACCGCCTCGGTGCGATCCATCAGCTCGGCCGGCGCGCCGCGCTCGATCAGCAACCGCGCGATCTCGCGCAAGGAATCGCTGGAATCCTGGATGCCGTAGAACGAGCCCTCAAAATAGGGGATGCCGTAGCGCTCCTCCATCTTGCGGGCGACGTTGATCATCGCCTTGGAGCACACCATCATCGCGGCTTTCGCGCGATGCGAATAGGCGAGCTCCCGGTATTTCCCGTCGCCTGAGATGCAGGAGAGAATGCGGATGCCGAGCTCGTCGAGCAGCGGCTTGATCTGCCAGAACTCGCCGGACAGATTGTACTCGCCGATGATGTTGATGTCGTAGGGCGTGGTGTAATCGGGCTCTTCGGTGCCGATCACGTGCTCGAGCAGCGCCTCGCCCGCCAGCTTGTTACCGAGGTTCTTCGGGCCGACGAAGCCTGGAGAATTGACGGGGATGACCGGCTTGCCGAATTTCGTGGCTGCAGCCTTGCAGACCGCATTGATGTCGTCGCCGATCATGGCGGGCACGCAGGTCTGGTAGACGAAGATCGCCGGCGGATCGTATTTATCGATGACCTCCTTGATCGCCTTGTAGAGCCGCTTCTCGCCGCCGAACACGATGTCGGTCTCGTTCATGTCGGTGGTGAAGCTGCGCCGCCAGAGATCGGAGCCTGAGGAGGCGCTGCCGCGATTGTCCCAGGAGTTGCCTTCGCAGGCGATCGGGCCGTGGACCAGATGTGCGACGTCGGTGAAGGGCTGCAGCGCGATCTTGGCGCCGTCGAAGGCGCAGCCGCCCGCGGCCCCACCCGGCTGGAGCTGCTTGGTGCAGCCCTTCTTGCGTTCGGCCTCCGTCTTGTTGGCGTTCTTGCCGCAGCCCGGCTCGTTGAACACGTCCTGGATGGTGGCCGACAGCGAGCTCATTCGTCTCTCCCGTTCTTGGACCCGCTGCGCGAGCGCTTCCGCCCCGCAGTCTCGATCGCTCTGGCTAGACATCGTCGTCTGCCGCCGCCTCGTCGGGCGGCGGCAGGTTTGCTCGGCATCAACGGATGATGTCGAAGCTGTAGTCGGTCTTGGCGGGCACGTTGGTATTCTTGTCGATCTCGTCGAAAATCTTGTCGAGGATCTTCACCAGAACATTCATGCCGCCCTGATAGCCCCACACCGGATAGCGATGGTGATGGTGGCGGTCGAATACCGGGAAGCCGATCCGGATCAGCGGCGTGCCGGTGTCGCGCTCCAGGTACTTGCCGTAGGTGTTGCCGATTAGGAAATCGACCGGCTCCGTGAACAGCAGCGAGCGCATGTGCCAGAGATCCTTGCCGGGATAGGCATGGCAGTTCTTGCCGAAGGGCGAGCTGGCGAACAGCGCTTCCATCTTTTCAGCCCAGGCCTTGTTGCCATTGGTGGAGAGCACATGGGTCGGCTCCGCGCCGAGCTCGAGCAGGAAGGCTGCAAGTCCGTAGCAGAGGTCCGGATCGCCGTAGATCGCGAACTTCTTGCCGTGGATATGAGCGCTGGAGTCGGCCATGGCGTCGACCAGGCGGCCACGCTCCTGCTCCAGCGCCTTCGCGATCGGCTTTCCCGTGATGCGCGAGAGCGTCATCAGGAACTCGTCGGTGGCGCTGACGCCGACCGGATGGTTGAAGGCGGCGACCTCGTGGCCGTGGTTCTCGATGAACGGCAGCGTCTTCTCCGTGCAATATTGCTGCATGGAGATGGTGGCCTTGGCATGGATCGCGTTCGCGGCGTCCTCCAGCGTGGTGCCGCCGTCATACATGCGGAATTCGCCGTCGGTCGGGGTGTCGAACACATCGCTGTTGTCGGCGAGGATCGTGTACTCGATCCCCATCAGCTCGAAGATGCGCTTGATCTCGCGGATGTTGCCGACGGTGTAGCCGTCGAAGCCGCCGATGAAGTTGATCTTGGCGTTCTCCTTGCGCTCCAGCTTCGGCGCGGTGCCGGCCTTGCCGTCCCAGAAATGCTCCAGGATGCCCTTGAGCGCGTTGTCGTAGCCGGTCACGTGGCTACCGACGAAGGCTGGCGTATGGGCGAAGGGAACGTCGTACTCCGCCGGAACCGAGCCCTTCTCCTTCGCCGTCTTGATGAAGGCGTTGAGGTCGTCGCCGATCACTTCCGCCATGCAGGTGGTGGAGACGGCGATCATCTTGGGCTTGTACATGTTGTAGGTGTTGGCGAGGCCGTCGATCATGTTGTTCAGGCCGCCGAACACCGCTGCGTCCTCCGTCATTGAGGAGGAGACGCAGGAGCTCGGCTCCTTGAAATGGCGCGACAGATGGCTGCGGTAATAGGCGACGCAGCCCTGCGAACCATGCACGAAGGGCAGCGTGCCCTCGAAGCCGACCGCCACGAAGACCGCGCCCAGCGGCTGGCAGGCCTTGGCGGGATTGACGGTCAAGGCTTCGCGAGCAAAATTCTTCTCGCGATATTCTGGCGTCTTGGCCCATTCGCGGATCCGCTCGACTTCCGCGGGATCCTGCGGATTCTCGAACAGGGCTTTCTTGTTGGCCAGCATCTGCTGGTATTCCGGACCTCGGAACAGCTCGAAGTGATCGAGCACGTGTTCGGCATTCTGTGTCATGGTGGCACCTTCGTTGGATGTCGTGTTCGATCGCTTGCCCCGGCTCCTCCTCGATCGGGAGGAGCCGGCGCTTACAGTTATTCCGCCGCCATCAGGCTCGGCCGCGGGGCATCCTTCCAGGGTGCCTTGGTCTTCTTCCAGATCGGGGAGTTGATCGCCATGTCCATGTCGCGGGCGAAGATCGCGAAGCCGTCATAGCCGTGATAGGGACCGGAATAGTCCCAGGAATGCATCTGGCGGAACGGCACGCCCATCTTCTGGAACACGTACTTTTCCTTGATGCCGGAGCCGACGAGATCGGGCTGGATCTTCTCGACGAAGCGCTCGAATTCGTAGCCGGTGACGTCGTCATAGATCAGCGTGCCGTCCTTGACGTAGTGCTGGGCAGTGCGCTGGTAATCGTCGTTATGGCCGAACTCGTAGCCGGTGCCGACGACCTCCATGCCGAGGTCCTCATAGGCGCCGATGACGTGGCGGGGACGCAGGCCGCCGACGAACAGCATCACCGTCTTGCCTTCGAGGCGCGGACGGTACTTCGCGATCACCGCATCCATCAGCGGCTGGTACTTCGCGATGACGCGCTCGGCGCCTTCCTTGATCTTGTCGTCGAAGAAGCTTGCGATCTTGCGCAGCGATTCCGCGATCTTGGAGGGACCGAAGAAGTTGTATTCGCACCAAGGGATGCCGAACTTCTCTTCCATGTGGCGGGAGATGTAGTTCATCGAGCGATAGCAGTGCAGCACGTTGAGCTTCGCCTTGGGCGTCGCCTCCAGCTCGGCCAGGCTGCCGTCACCCGACCATTGCGCGATCACGCGCAGGCCCATCTCCTCGAGCAGGATGCGCGAGGACCAGGCGTCGCCGCCGATGTTGTAGTCGCCGATGATCGCGACGTCGTAGGGCGTCGATTCGAACGCCGGCTTCGCCTCCGGGGAGATCTTGTCGAAGATCCAGTCGCGCACGGCGTCGTTGGCGATGTGGTGGCCGAGCGACTGCGAGACGCCGCGGAAACCTTCGCAGCGCACCGGGACGATGGTCTTGCCGTCATACTCCTTGGACTTGACCTTCGACACGGCCTCGATGTCGTCGCCGATCAGGCCGATCGGGCATTCCGACTGGATGGTGATGCCGTGGTTCAGCGGAAACAGCTCCTGGATCTCGTCGATGATCTTGGCGAGCTTCTTGTCGCCGCCGAACACGATGTCCTTCTCCTGGAAGTCGGAGGTGAACTGCATGGTGACGAACGTGTCGATGCCGGTCGTGCCGATGTAGTAGTTGCGGCGCGCAGCCCAGGAATACTGGCCGCAACCGACCGGGCCGTGGCTGATGTGGATCATGTCCTTGATCGGGCCCCACACCACGCCCTTGGAGCCGGCGTATGCGCAGCCGCGAATGGTCATCACGCCGGGGATCGACTTCAGGTTCGACTTGACGCCGCAATCGGACTTGCCGGCCTCGTGCACGTTGAGGTGCTTGGCGCGGCGCTTGGCGGTCTTCTCCGGATAGACCTTCAAGACTTCGTCGATCAGTTGCTTGTTGCGGGCCTTGATCTCGGCGACGCTCTGGGTGGTTGCTAGGCTCATACGAATATCCTTCGGTTATCCCTGTGCGGGGTCGGACGCCTCCTCCGAAGCGCCTGATAGACGATCGACAGGCCCCACAACGCGACCTGTCCCGGTTCAATCACTCTGCTCTCCTTCGGCCGATTGCCCTCAACCGGCGCGCCGCTCTCGCGATCTCTTGGCGCGAGCTCGCCTTGCAGAAGGACTTTTGCAACGAGTGTGCCAGCGCTCATCGAGCGCGAAAAACGAAGTGGTTGGAGAGAGATAGCTGCGAGGCAAGCCGTTGTTGCAAACCCGACATCGCATCATGTCGACATGCGTCCGCAGCGGCGGCTGTTCGAAACAAAACAATGCGCGCGGGCGCCACGGGATTGGCGAACATGCATTTTCCTGCCTGAAAGCGCCGCTCCGCCACTTCGGTACGGAGCTTGCTTGATCCACCTCAAAACGCATCGAGGTGCTCATGCAAATCGCAACGGATTCCCAGGCGGCGGGCGCGAGACCAATTGTGTTCGTGATCGAGCGCGAGCAGGTCGTGCGGTCCGCGCTCGACTTCATCCTGCGGGACCGCTACAGGACCCACGCGTTCGCATCGCTTGAAGAGGCGCCGACCGCCGTCACGGATGCGCCCGATGTCGTGCTGCTCGGGAGCTCGCTCCTGCAAGGCCGCCACGACGTGCTCCCGGCCGCCTTGCCAAGCGGTTCGGCAGCGCCGCGATCCTGGTCGTCGCCGACAGCGGCCGCGATGCCCTTGCCCAGCTCGCGCTCGAAAGCGGCGCGTGCGGCATCATCGGAAAGCCGATCTCGTTCGATACGGTCTGCGAAGCGGTCGAGCGGGGGCTCCTGGCGGAGCTTCCTCGCGGCGCGCCCCCGCGCCTCGCCTGCACGTCCCCCGGCTAACGCCGCCACCATCCCGGAGAGCATCCATGACCCTATCCCGGCCCGCACCGATCGAGGACATCATCGAGAATTTCTCCCTGCTCGAGGACTGGGACGACCGCTATCGCTACGTGATCGAGCTCGGTCGCGAGCTGACGCCGCTTCCCGACACGGAACGCACGGACGCCAACAAGGTGCAAGGCTGTGCCAGCCAGGTCTGGCTGGCGACCACGATCGCGCACCGGGACGGGCAACCCTTCCTCACCTTCATCGGCGACAGCGATGCCCACATCGTGCGCGGCCTGGTTGCGATTCTGATCGCACTCTTGTCGGGACGGCCGGCCTCGGAGATCTCGGGCGAAAATCCCCTCGCATTGTTCGAGCGGCTCGGGCTCGGCGAGCACCTGACACCCCAGCGCTCGAACGGTTTCCGCTCGATGATCAAGCGCATGCACGCAGATGCGACAGCCGCCCTGGCGGAGACGGTGTGATGTTCGACAGGCGTCAGGCGACGTCGAACGTGGTTCCCATCCGCCTCATCTCGCTGCCTTGCATGATCACGAACACCGACCGAGCCACGAACTCGACGGTGTAATAGACCTCGCCGAGGAAGCGCCAGCTCTCGCGCACGACGCCGGTGTCGCCGGGATGCACCAGGGGCTCACCGATGTCTTTGTGCGGATACATGCCGTCATTCCTGATCAGCGCCGCGGCGCGGATCGGCTCGCCTGCCACAAACTCGCCGGGGAAGCGTCGCTCTATGTTTCGCACCGTCCGCCGCCGATGGGCATCGCAGACGACGCGGGCAACGGGCCGCGGCTTGACCGACCGCGGCTTGGTGGCGATCTGCTCGCTCATGAGAACAGCTCCTGGGCCATGGTCAGCGCCTCAGCCAGCGCATCGACCTCGTCCATGGTATTGTAGAGCGCAAACGAGGCGCGACAGGTTGCCGTCACACCGAAACGGTCGAGCAGCGGCATCGCGCAATGGGTCCCGGCGCGCACCGCCACACCGGCGCGGTCGATGACCGTCGCGAAGTCATGCGCGTGGGCGTTCGTCATCTCGAACGAGACCAGCGCGCCCTTGTCGGCGGCGGTTCCGATGATCCGCAGCGAATTGATCCCGCGCAGCCGCTCCTGGGCGTAGGCGAGAAGGCTGCTCTCATGCCTGCGGATCCGCTCCTTGCCGATCGATTCGACATAGTCTATGGCGGCTCCGAGGCCTATGGCCTGCACGATCGGCGGCGTACCGGCCTCGAAGCGGTGCGGCGGCTCGCCATAGGTGACGGCCTCGCACGAGACCTCGCGGATCATCTCGCCGCCGCCGTTGAAGGGAGGCATGGCCGCCAGATGCTCGAACTTGCCATAGAGCGCCCCGATGCCGGTCGGGCCGTACAGCTTGTGCCCGGTGATGACGTAGAAGTCGCAGCCGATATCGCGGACGTCGACGTCCATATGCACGGCGGCTTGCGAACCGTCGACGAGGACGGGGATGCCCCGCGCATGCGCCAGGCGAACGACCTCCTTGACGGGAACGATGCTGCCCAGCACGTTCGACATCTGGGTGATCGCGACTAGCCTGGTCCGCGGGGTCAGCAGCTTCTCGAATTCCTCGATCAGGAAATTGCCGCCGTCGTCGACCGGCGCCCATCTGATGACGGCGCCCTGTCGCTCACGCAAGAAATGCCAGGGGACGATGTTGGCATGGTGCTCCATGATCGACAGCACGATCTCGTCACCTGGACCGATCCGCTCGCGACCGAACGTCTGGGCCACGAGATTGATCGCCTCCGTGGCACCGCGGGTGAAGATGATCTCCTCCCGCCGCTCCGCGTTGAGGAACTTGGCGACCTTGTCGCGTGCTCCCTCATATGCCTCCGTGGCGGCGTTGGCGAGGTAGTGCAGGCCGCGATGCACGTTGGCGTATTCGCTGCTATAGGCCCCGGTCAGCCGGTCGAGCACGGCCTTCGGCTTCTGCGCCGAGGCTGCGTTGTCCAGGTAGACCAGCTTCTTGCCGTGCACCTGCATCGACAGGATCGGAAAATCCTGGCGAACGCGGTCGACGTCGTAGCTTGCGTTGCTGACCGCCGGGTGCATGGATCATTCCCGTCCCTTGAGCCAGGCGAGCATCGTCCGCGACAACGCCTCGCGCAGGTCCTCGCGCGCGACGGCGTCGATCACCTCGCCGACGAAGGCCTGGATCAGAAGCGCCTCGGCCTCCTTTTCCGGAATGCCTCGCGCCATCAGATAGAATTTGAACTGGTCGTCCAGCGCGCCGGTGGTCGTGCCGTGGCCGCACTGCACGTCGTCTGCGAAGATCTCGAGTTCAGGCTTGCAGTTGGCGACGGCCTCGTCCGACAGCAGCAGCGCCCGCGCCATCATCCGGGCATCAGTCTGCTGCGCGCCTGGCTGCACCGTGATCCTGCCCTGGAACACCGCTCGCGCCTCGTCGTCGACTACGGCCTTGAACACCTCGCGGCTCTGCGATCCGGCGGCGACATGGTCGACGATGAGCGTGGTATCCGCGTGCTGGCGTCCCGAGAGGAGGCTCGCCTGGTGCACGCCGGCTGTGGTCCCCTCGCCCGCGAGCTTCACGAAGATCTGGTTGCGCACCACGGCCCCGCCCGTCGTGAAGCCGAATTCGCGGTAGTCCGCGTCGGCCCCGATCGACGCCTCCAACGTTGCAATATGCAGCGCAGCCGCACCTTCGCCGATGATCCTGATGTGATCGAGGCGGGCCTTGTCGCCGACATTCATCTGCAAGGCTGCATTGACCTGATAGTCGGTTTGATCCGGGCCTTCATGCGTCTCGAGCAGCGTGAGCGCGGCGCCGCTGCCGAGCTCCAGCCGCGATCGCGTGAACATTGCGGCAGGCGCCGTGCCCGTCGTCACGAACACGAGATGGATCGGCCGTTCCACGACGACATCGGGCGCGACCGTGATGACGACACCGTCGGCGGCAAGTGCAGTGTTGAGCGCCGCGGCCGGATCGCCCCCCGCCATGTCGAGCGAAAGAACCGATTCGTCTGAACCCAGCGCGTCAGCGGTCGCGCGAATCGTGACGCCGGATTCGAGGCCCGCGAGATCGGAGAGTTCCGGCACGAAGGCGCCATCGACGATCAGGAGCCGGCGCAGGTGGAGGCCGGCGAACGCCGCGCCGGCGTTGCGGGCGGCAGCCTTCGCGTTTGCGTCGGGGTGAGGCGCCAGCGGCTTGGCATCGCGGACCAGACGTCGCAGGTCAGTGTACTTCCAGGCCTCGACGCGCGAGTTCGGCAGCCCCTGCGCCACGAAACGGTCGATGGCATCACGCCGGAGAGCCTCGGTGCTTTGGCCACCGGGCAGGCTCTGCTGCGCGGTCGCGAACAGGTCGGCGAATCCGATCTCGGCAGCGGTTTTCACGGGGCGGATCTCGGCATTCATGGGATCACGCCGCTTCGTTCTGATACTGCGCGTAGCCCGTCGCCTCCAATTCGAGCGCGAGCTCCTTGCCGCCGGTCTTGACGATGCGGCCCGCCGACAGCACATGAACGACATCGGGCACGATGTAGTCGAGCAGTCTCTGGTAGTGGGTGATCACGATCATGCCGCGATCGGTGGCGCGCAGGCGATTGACGCCGTCAGCGACGATGCGCAGCGCGTCGATGTCGAGGCCCGAATCGGTCTCGTCGAGTACACATAGCTTCGGCTCCAGAAGCGCCATCTGCAGCGTCTCGTTGCGCTTCTTCTCGCCGCCGGAGAAGCCGACATTGAGCGGACGCTTCAGCATCTCCGGATCGATGTTGAGCTGCTTGGCAAGCTCGCGCACCCGTTTCAGCACGTCGGGCGACGACAGCTCCTCCTCGCCCCGCTTCTTGCGCTGGGCATTGAGGGCCGTGCGCAGGAATGTCAGCGTGGCGACACCGGGGATTTCGAGCGGGTATTGAAAGGCGAGGAACAGCCCCTTGGCGGCACGTTCGTCGGGGTCCATGGCAAGCAGGTCTTCACCATTGAAGAACACTTCACCGCCGGTGATCTCGTAGCCGGGCTTGCCTGACAGCACATAGGACAGCGTCGACTTGCCGGCGCCGTTCGGGCCCATGATCGCGTGGATCTCGCCCTTGTTCACGGTGAGGTCGAGCCCGTTCAAAATCTGACGACCGTCGATCTCGGCCTTCAGTCCGCGAATCTCCAGGAGCGCCGTCATCACACTTCTCCTTGCCTGCTGGGTCGGAAGATCGTCATCCGACGCTTCCTTCGAGCGAGATCGAGATCAGCTTCTGCGCTTCCACCGCGAACTCCATCGGCAGCTGCTGCAGCACGTCCTTGACGAAGCCGTTGACGACGAGGCCGACCGCCTCCTCCTGACTGAGCCCGCGCTGGATGCAGTAGAACAGCACGTCCTCGGAGATCTTCGAGGTCGTCGCCTCGTGCTCGAACGTCGCCGAGGAGTTCTTGGCCTCGATGTACGGCACGGTGTGCGCACCGCATTTGTCGCCGATCAGCAGCGAGTCGCAGGCGGTGAAGTTGCGTGCGCCGGTGGCTTTCCGGTGCGCGGTGACGAGGCCGCGATAGGTGTTCTGCGACCTGCCGGCGGCGATGCCCTTGGAGATGATGCGGCTCGACGTGTTCTTGCCGAGATGGATCATCTTGGTGCCGCTATCGACCTGCTGAAAGCCGTTCGAGATCGCGATCGAGTAGAACTCGCCGCGGGAATTGTCGCCGCGCAGGATGCAGCTCGGATATTTCCAGGTGATGGCCGAGCCCGTCTCCACCTGGGTCCAGGAGATCTTGGAGTTGGCGCCGCGGCAGTCGCCACGCTTGGTGACGAATTGTAGATGCCGCCCTTGCCTTCCGAATTGCCGGGATACCAGTTCTGCACCGTCGAATATTTGATCTCGGCATCGTCGAGCGCGACCAGCTCGACCACGGCCGCGTGCAGCTGGTTCTCGTCGCGCTGCGGCGCGGTGCAGCCTTCGAGATAGGAGACGTAGGCGCCCTTGTCGGCGATGATCAGCGTGCGCTCGAATTGGCCGGTGTTGCGCTCGTTGATGCGGAAATAGGTCGACAGCTCCATCGGGCAGCGCACGCCCGGCGGCACGTAGACGAACGAGCCGTCGGAGAACACCGCCGAATTCAGCGTCGCATAGAAATTGTCCGAGGTCGGGACCACCGAGCCCAGATATTTCTGCACCAATTCAGGGTGCTCGCGGATCGCCTCGGAGATCGGCATGAAGATCACGCCGGCCTTCTTCAGTTCGGCCTTGAACGTGGTTGCAACCGAGACCGAGTCGAACACCGCATCGACCGCGATCTTGCGGCGGGCGGGATCTTCCTCACCCACCTTCGGCTCGACGCCTTCGAGCATGGCGACTTCCCGCAAGGGAATGCCGAGCTTCTCGTAGGTCTTCAGGATCTCGGGATCGATCTCGTCGAGCGAGGAGACCGTTTTCTTCGGCTTCGGCGCCGCGTAGTAATAGAGATCCTGGAAGTCGATCTTGGGATAGTCGACGCGCGCCCAGGTCGGCTCCTGCATGGTCAGCCAGCGCCGATAGGCCTCGAGCCGCCACTGCAGCATCCAGGCGGGTTCGTTCTTCTTCTGCGAGATGAATTTTACGATCTCTTCCGACAGCCCCTTGGGGGCCTTCTCGGTGTCGATCAGGGTCTCAAACCCATAACGATACTGGTCGACGTCGATGCCGCGGACCCGTTCGATGGTCTCCTGAACCGCCGCCATCTATCGCTCCGTCCGCAGGGGAGATTTCGCAACCCGCGTCATCGACTGTCCCTCAGGCCGGAATGCAGGTGTCAGGCACCGGGCAGACGGCCGCGCATTGCGCCGTGTCGAAATGCCCTTCGCACTCGGTGCACTTCTTCGGATCAATCACGTACATGTCGCGCTTGAGGCTGATTGCGGCGTTCGGGCACTCGAACTCACACGCGCCGCATACCGTGCATTGCGAGGCGACGATCTTGTAGGACATGTGTTCGACTCCTTGAGCAGGCGATGCCGTTGGACACCTTCCTTTCAAGCGTCGTGCCAACCGTGAAGCGTCGGAAATTCAACGACTATTTGCGCGGAGCCCGGTTGTCGTGGCCCCGACAGCATGTCGCATCTGCGACAGTCGCCGTCAGAGCCGCTTGACCTCGATGCCGTGCTTCTTTAGCGCGTAGCCGATCTGTCGCGGCGTGAGGCCGAGCAGGCGCGCGGCCTTGGCCTGAACCCAGCCGGACTTCTCCATGGCGGCCACGACGCTGTCGCGGTCGGTCGCGCTGCCGGCCGTCGAGACGGCTGCACTGCCCGATCCCGGCGCCACCGGCGCGACAACCGGCGGAGGTCCGCCGGCAACCTTCTCGCGCACAGCGCCGGCGGGAAGCACGGCCAGCGGCACGATCGGCAACGAGCGCTGCTGCGGGCTTTCGGACGTCCCCTTCCACAACATCGCAGACAGGCACTGGCTGTGGCAGCACGCGAAATCGTTCCGAACGATTTCCGGACCCGGAGCCAGCGTCGCCGTGCGCTGCACGCAATTCTCGAGCTCGCGCACGTTGCCGGGGAAACCGCAGCCCATCAGAACCTCGATCGCGTGCCGATCGAAGCTCAACGTGCGGCCGTTCTCGGTATTGAAGTTCTTCAGGAATTCGTTGGCAAGAAGCGGAATGTCGCTGCGCCGCTCGCGCAGCGGCGGCAGCATCATCGGCACCACGCTGATGCGGTAATAGAGATCGGCGCGGAACTCGTTGCGCGCGACCGCCTCTTCCAGATTGCGGTTGGTCGCAGCGATGACGCGGACATCGACCTTGATGGTCTGGTTGCCGCCGACCCGCTCGAATTCCTGCTCCTGCAACACCCGAAGGAGCTTGGCCTGGAACGAGGCCGAAATCTCGCCGATCTCGTCGAGGAACAGGGTGCCCTTGTCGGCGAGCTCGAATCTGCCCTTGCGGGAATTCAGCGCGCCCGTGAAGGCGCCTTTCTCGTGACCGAACAGCTCGGACTCCAGCACCGATTCCGGCAGCGCTGCGCAATTGATCTTGATGAAGGGACGCTTCGCCCGCGGCGACAATTCGTGAATCGCCTTCGCGATCAGCTCCTTGCCGGTGCCGGATTCGCCCCGCAGCAGCACCGTCGAATTCGACTTTGCCACCACCGCGATCTTTTCCAGCAGCCCACGCAGGGCCGGGCTGTCGCCGATGATGCCTTCGACGTGAACCCGGCGGCGATCGCGCGTCGGCTTAAGCTCGGACAGCTCCTTCTGCAGGCGATAACTCTCGTGCATCAGCCGCTCGCGGTCCTGCGCGACGACGCGGTGCAGCTTCACGGTCTGGCCAACCAGATTGGCGATCATGGTCAGCAGGCGGACGTCGGAATGGAGCCGGTACAGCGGTCGCTCGTCCCAGATCCGGTCGATCGTCAGCGTGCCGACGACCTTGGAATCGCTGCGGATCGGCACGCCGATGAACGACACGCGCGTGGTCTCCGACGCCCCCAGGGTCTCCACGTCCGCGGGGCTGAAGGCGGGATGGTTCGCGATGTTTTCCGCGACCAGCGGCATGGCGGTCGCGACGATCTGGTCGACCGCCTTTTGCGGCAGCCGTCCGCGGTAGCGCTCATCGCTGCCCTCGCTCCAGCCGGCTCCCACCGCCAGATCGGGAACGCCGTCGTCGGCGAGCAGCGCGACGACGCCGTGACGCATCTGCAGGAACGACTGCAAAAGGTTAACAACGTTGGCGAGCGTGGTCTCCAACCGCGTCGGCGCCGTCAATATCTTCGAGATCTCGAAGATGCCGGTCAGCGCAATCTCGTTCAGCGGCACGAGTGGCGCGATCTGATCAGCCGGTGCGCGTTCAAGCATGGGAGCAGCGTGCAGCATGACGGAATCTCCGTTCCCTGTTACATCCTCCCCGCGGTCTTCTTTGGAATTTGTCGTATTCTGATTCATGTCATGTCGGGAGTCGCGCTCAACTTGTCAGCATCGCTGCAAAAAGATT
Organism: Bradyrhizobium guangxiense; assembly: GCF_004114915.1. NCBI lineage: Bacteria > Pseudomonadati > Pseudomonadota > Alphaproteobacteria > Hyphomicrobiales > Nitrobacteraceae > Bradyrhizobium > Bradyrhizobium guangxiense. Next base: position 5,596,167 of record NZ_CP022219.1, read on the forward strand.
CCGTCGCACTTGCACGCTTTGTCATCCGTTTCGCGGAATTTACCGTCGGAAAGGGCGACAGGCACGAAAGAGGGATCACCACATTGATCCAGCGCAAATCGGCAAAGTTTCTTTGACGATAAGCGCTTGCCGCTCGATCACACGTGCTGTCCTCCGTTGATTGGTACTTCAGCACCTGTGACGTAGCTGGCCGCATCCGAGCACAGGAAGAAGATCACCTTCGCCACCTCGTCGGGCGTTCCGACACGGTGCAGCGGGATGATCGGCGCAAGCTGGGCCTCGGTCTCCGGCGACAGGATATCGGTCTTGATCTCGCCGGGCGCAATCGCGTTGACGCGAATTCCAAACGGCGCGTAGTCGTGCGCCATCTCGCGGGTGAGGCACGCGAGCGCGGCTTTCGACGTCGCATAGGCCGTGCCGGCAAACGGGTGCACCCGTGAGCCCACGATCGAGGTGACGTTGACGATCGAACCGGCGGCTCGCTTCAACTCCTCCACAAGGCCCTGCGCGAACAGGACCGGCGCGAGCAGGTTGACGTGGAATACGCTCATCCAGGTTTCCACCGGCGTCGTCAGCGAATTCAGCCGCGAGCCGTCGGCGGACTTGGGCGAGATGCCGGCATTGTTGATCAACGCATGCAGCGGTCCGCCGTCGAGCCGCTCCTTGATCTCGGCGACTGCGCGCGGCAGGGCGCGGTGGTCGCTCAATTCGACCTGCACATGATTGTCCGTCCCTGAATCCCACGGACATCGCTCACCATCGAAGGGCTGCCGGGAGCAGGTGATGATCCGCCAGCCGGCCTCGGAGAACAGTTTTCCCGTCGCATGGCCGATGCCGCGCGACGCGCCGGTCAGCACCAGCGTCTTCCGTTCGCCACCTTGCGCGCGCGATTTGTCGGCATGAAACGGGCACAAAGCGAGATCTGGCGCGGAGGCGCCACCCGGCGCAGCATCGCGATCCAGCAGATCGAGCGTCACGTCAGCTCCTCACTGCGTCCGATCGGACGCTCGACGAATACGACAGGATCAACTTTGCAGGATTTGGGCCACGCCTCCATCGTCGCGGTTTTCCCCGCTTGATGTCGGCTTTTCGACACGATGAAAGGTTTGCAACACGCTCGCGTGTGCTTTCGGACCAGATCGGCGCGCGACGGCTTTGTGAATGTTGATCGGCAGTTGAGCACTCTTTTTCAATCGTTCCAAATGGCCCGGCTCTTGCTCTTCCTGGTCCGGGCCGGCTCGCGCCTTGCTGCACATTTCTCTGCAACCGTGGTTTCAAATGTCCCAGCCGAACGACCAACGACTCTTTGCTGTTATCCTCGGCACCAACGAGATCGCCTCCGCGACCGCCATCCAGCTCGTCCGCGCTGGATATTGTGTGGTGCTGTCGCACGATCCGGATCCCCCGGTGATCCGACGCAAGATGGCCTTTCACGACGCACTCTACACCGACACCGCACAGCTCGAGGAGTTCGTGGCGGAACGGGTGGACGACGGCGTGCAGGTCTATCAGGCGCTGGGCCGGCCGCCGCAGATCCTGGTAACCTGGCTCGGCCTGCTCGACCTGCCCCCGGTCCGCCACATCGCCCTGCTGATCGACGCCCGCCTGCAGAAGCGCCGCATCACACCCGACCTCAGACGGCTCGCCCGGTTGACGATCGGGCTCGGCCCCGGCTTCTCCTCGACCTCCAATTGCGACGTTGCGGTGGAGACCCGGCCCGGCAAGATCGGGCTCGTGACCGACACGCGCTGGACCGACGCTGCCGATGGTGTGGCGAGTTCGCTGGGCGAAGTCGGTGCAGAACGTTTCGTCTACTCGCAGTGCGCGGGACGCTGGCACACGCCGATCGAGATCGGCACCCGAGTCTACAGGGATCTGGTGCTCGGCCATCTGTCCGGCGTTCCGGTGCTTGCGCCGCGTGACGGTATTTTGCGAGGCATCGCCCGCGACGGCAGCGAGGTCCCTGCCGGCGTGAAGCTGCTGGAGGTCGATCCCCGCGGCCGCGATGCCCAATGGACGGGAACAGACCAGCGCGGACGCGCCATTGCCGATGCGATAGCCGCCGCCATCAGGCTCTACGCCGCTCGCCGCTCGACACACTGGAACCCGGCATGATCGTCTGTTCCTGCAACGTCATCAGCGATCACGACATCAGAGGCGCCGTGTCGATCGACGACGAGCTTTGCTCGACGGCGCAGGTCTACGACTGCCTTGGCTGCACGGTCAGGTGCGGACGATGCTCACAAGCGGTGAGGCGAATCCTCGAGGAGCAGCCGGCCCGCGATATTCGCGGGATTGGCGCGTAGCGGCGCTCATCGTGAAGATGGTCGCTGTCGACGGCGAGTGTTACGCGGGAAGTCCGCCGAACCAGGCACCGAAATAGCCGGCATAGAGCGCGGGCCGCTCGAGATTCATCGAATGACCGATGCCGGGCACGATCACCAGCCGGCAGTCCGGCATCGCCTCGGTCATGGTGCGGAGATCGGAGGGCGCGATCCAGCCGTCCCATTCACCCCACAGCACGAGGTGCGGATGCCGGATTTCGGGCATGCGGCGCTCGAGCTCGCGGCTCTCCTTTTCGCGGGTCAGGTTCACCGGCGTTCCGATCCAGATCCCCTCCGATACGCCGAAGGTCTGCTCGATGATCCGGTCGAACAGCGTCTCGATCTCTCCACGCCCCTCGCGAAAGCGCGGGATCATGTTCGGTGCCATGCTCTCGGGGACGAACAGCGAAGAAGCGGCCGTCGCCATCACGGACCGCGTCAGCTCTTTGCTCGCCATCATGGCCCTGAACAGGCCGATCTGGTCGGTATTGAAGGCCATGCCGAGCGGCGTCACGGGATCGAGCGCGAAGACACGGCCGAAGCGCTGCGGTTGCTCGAGCAGCATCCTGGCGGCGATGATACCGCCGGTGGAATGCGTCGCGAGATGGCAATAGCCGATCTCGAGCGTATCGAGGGCCGCCAGCATGTCCTCGGCATGCTGCTGCATCGAGTAGTTGGAATAGTCCGCGGTCGGCCTCGGCCGGTCGCTATCGCCGCAGCCGCGCCAATCGATTCCAACCACGCGCAGCCCGGTCGGAAACAGCGGCGCGGCAAGCTCGATCCAGTCCTTGCTGGCGAGATTGCCGTGGATGAAGACGACGGTGACGTCGCCTCGTCCCCACTCGCGCCAGCCCAGCTGGACTTCGCCCGCCTGCACCCTCGGCATTGCCGGGCCTATTTGTTGAGGCCGGCCGTCGGCGCCGCTCCGGGCGGCGTCGGCGCCACCGGCAAGGCCGAGACAACGGAGCCCTTGATCATGCGATCGGTGCCAAGCGGCGACGAGGTGTCGACCGTCCCCTTGGTCACGAAGTCGACGACATCCGCGGCGTATTCCACCGGATTGTCGGTGTGGATGAAGTGCCCGGTCTCCGGATAGATCTTGAGCATCGGCCGGTTGCCGGCGTTGGTCATGCGCGTCATGAACGGCGTGATGACGTCGCGGCCGAGGTCCGTCAGCCCGTTGAACGCGGGCGTCGGAATGAACGGCTCCTTGTCGCCGAACGCCAGGAAGATCGGCGCCTTGATCTGGGTGACCCGCTCATAGAGATTCTTCGGGTCGTCCTGCTGGAGTTCGGCACCGATGGTATAGATGTCGAAGATGAAGACGTTGCACCATTGCTCGAGCTCCTTCGGGTTGCCCTTGGTGAGCCCGACGCGCTGCTCGGTGTGGAAGCGGGCATATTCGCTGTCGCTGAAGAAGTAGCCGCTCTTGGCAGCCGACACCACGCCGGTGTCCGGGTCACGCTTCTTGAAATAGAAGAAGTCGCGGATGTTCTGCTCGCTGCGCGCCTTTTCCGCGGCGAGAATTTCGGTCTGATCCCAGACCTTCTTCCACTTGTCGAAGTCGCGGCCGAGCCCGTCGGCGAAGAGAGGCGCCTTCTTGTCCTTGGCGATGGTGATCTCGCGCGGATATTCCTCGAGGCCGGACGGCGCTTCCAAGGCGAGGCCCTGCACCGCATCGGGCCAGGTGAGTGCGTAGCCCACTACGAACTGGCCACCGAGCGAGTGGCCGAGATAGTACGCCTTCTTGACGCCGAGCTGATTGACCACGAGGTCATAGATCACCTCTCGCATGTCCTGCATGGTGCGAGCCGGACTCTTGTCGACATTGCCGGGTCCCGACATGCCGTAGTGCGGCAGATCGGGCACGATCACGCGCAGGCCGCTGCGCAGCGCATACTGCATGATGTTGCCGTAATGGCCGCCGAACGCGCCCTTGCCGTGGATGATGACGAGCACCTTCGGATCCTTGTCGGTGCCGGCATACTCGTCCATGTAGCCGATCTCCCAGGAATTGCCGCTCTTGTCCTTGGCAGTGCCGAATTTGACCGGGTAGGGATAGGTCACATACGCTTTCCAGAACGACTTCTTGGGATCGATGGTCTGGGCGACGTCGGGGACGCGATAGTTCTTGTCGACGAATTTCTGGGCACGATCTAGCGCCGCTACGTCATCCATGAAGGCGACGAACTTCGGATCGTTCTTGCGCTGGTTGATGATCGGGAACACGCCGTAATGCGCGACCGGGCTCTCCTGTGCGATGAGGTCAGCGCCGGGCACGCGATCAACGGCCTTCTGCGCCAGCTTGAAGTTCAGCCAGAGGTCGTTGGTGATGTGCATCACCAGCGTCCGGGCCTGAATGCGACCGAGATAGGGATTGACGTTGTGGGTCTCGCCGACCCGGTTGCGCCAGACGAGGTCGACCGCGTCGTAGAGCTTGGCGCGATTGGTGACGTTGAGGCCGGCCTTCTCGTTCGGCGGATCCCAATAGAAAATCTCGGGCTGCACAGCCGCCCAGTTCTGGGTCGTGCGGAAGGCGAAGTCATAGCCGGTCATGCCGAGGATCGACCAGCCGAAGGCCACGCCCGGCACCGGATGCTTCTCCTTGGGCAGCTTGTAATAATCGCCCTTGGTTGCCTGCCAGACCGGATCGCCCTGGATCGCGGCCGTCATCATCTGGAAGGTCCAGTTGCCGACGGGATCGTCGCCATCCGATTGCGTCGTGCCGCCGATCGGCATCAGGGCGCTGACATATTCCGGATGCATCACGCCCCAGACATAAGTCTGCGTGCCGCCCATGGAGACGCCGGTTACCAGTGCAACGCGCGCCACCTTCAGCTCGTCGCGCAGCAAGCGGTAGTTCGCCTGCACCATGTCGTAGTAGCTGTATTGCGGAAACTTGATGCCGAGGCCGTCGGACGGCTTGCTCGCGCCCCACGTGCCGAGCGGATCGACCATGATGACATAGTAGCGGTCCGTGTCGATCGGCCGGCCCGGACCGATGATGGGCACACCACCCGACAATGGCGCACCCTTGACCCACTGCTCGTACATATCGGTGGAATCGCCGGAATAGTAGGAGTTGATCACGATGGCATTTGTGATCTCGCCGGCCGCGTTGCGCCGGGCGTTGCCGACGGCGATGTAAGCGGTGCGCAGCTTGCCGGCGCCAAGCGATTCCAGCGTGACACCGCCCTCGCCGCCGTTCTCCCATTTGGAGGGTTCGGACAGGTCATACTTGCCGCCAAGGCGAAAGTTGGCGATCTCGTAGGTCTTCTTCAGCCCGTCATGCTGCACCTGTGACGAGCGGCGGGGGAAAGGCTGTGCGGTTGCGATCGCCGTGCCGAGCAGCAGCACGATCAGGCCCAACACGCAACGCTGCAACGCGTCTTGTCCGGTCATGATGCGGTCCTCCCTGGAAGATTTTCCCGAAACGCTAGGCAGCGCGGCCAGGGGAGGTTTGATCTAACTCAATGGAATCTGCTCGGGCGGATCGAGGATCGCGGGCATCAGACCACCGGTAATATCCCGCGATGCCCTTCCTCAGCCACGGCTCATATCGGATCCGCTATGAGCTCGACGGGCCGGCGGGTGCGCCGGCCTATGTGCTCGTGAACGGGTTGACGCAATATTCCGAGTTGTGGGGCGCCTATCGCGAGGCCTTGTCGGCGCGGGGCTTTCGCGTTGCGACCTTCGATCTGCTCGGCCAGGGCGCCTCCGACAAGCCGACGCTCTTCATCAGCCAGGACGACCAGGTCACAGCCTTGCGCCTCCTGATCGACGAGCTTGGGGACGGTCCGGTCTTTCTGAGCGGGATCAGCTTCGGCGGCCTGATCGCACTGCAGTATGCGATCGAGCATGGCAAGCGACTGTCCGGGCTGGTGCCGATGAGCTGCTTTGCGGAGCTGTCGCCCCAACTCCTGCTGCTTGGCAATGCGCTGCGGACCGCGCTGATCCTCGGCGGCACAAGTTCCCTCCAGGACCTGCTGCTGCCGATGAACCTCTCGGACCAATGGCTGAAGCCGCTGCTGGACAAGCTCGACGGCGTCAAGCGCCAGGGCTGGCTGGTCAACGACGTCTACGCGCTCCAGAACCTGATGGAATCCTTCCTCGACTTCCAGCCGCTCACGCCACGCCTGTCCGCGATCGCAGCCCCGACCATGATCCTCAACGGCGAGTTCGATTTCCTGACGCCGCGCGGCCTGCACGAAACGTTGCGCGTCGAAATTCCCAACAGCGCCCTGGTGATCATGCCCAAGGCCTACCACGCCTTCACGCTGGAGAAAGGCGCGGTGACGGCGGATCTGCTGGCGCGCTTTGCCGACGACGTGCTGGCCGGGCGCTGGCAAGGCAACAAGACCGTCTGGGTGGCACCGGAAGAGCCCGGCGGCGAGCTGACGCCGTTTCCCGAGGGTTACGACCATCTGCGCGCCATCCCGGTCAGAAGAGCAATGCCATGAGCGTCTTCCTCGGTCCGCTCGATCTCGACGGCCGTATCCCGCCGCGCCAGCAGACGCGGGTCGGCGCATTCCTGGTCTCGGCGCACGGCGCCCTTGCCCGACAATTCGCTTTCGCACTGCCCCTGAAGCTTGAGGCGGCCTGGCAGACCGAACTGAACGCGCAGTTCTACCGCGAGAGCGAGATCGTCTCGCTGCTGATACGCGCCACCTCCTGGGTCCCGGATCTCGCGCTGGGATACATGGCCCTATCCTGGGAGACCGCCTGGCTTCCTGCGCCCATCGCGGGAATCGCAGACCCTCACCTGGCCCCGGCGGTTCACCTCGCAACCCTGGCTCATGCCGTCCACGCCGGCATCCGGCCGGCCGCGCTGCTCCCGATCGAAGCCAATCCGCAGGATCCCTTCGTCATGGCCCTGCGCCGCATCGAATTCGAGAGCGGCCGGCTGCTGCAGGCGCAGATCCTGTTCCTCAAGAGCGCCGACCTCGCGCCACATCGGGAAGCAGTGAGCGCGGCACTTGAACAGCGTCACGCCGGCATTCGCAAGCTCTGGCGCGAGACACTCGCGAGCATCGGCATCGACCTGTCCGGATCGGAATGATCCGGAAGTCTTGACGCAGATCAAGGGAGGGCGACCACCGGCCGCCAACATCGGCGCGTTGTCGCCCTTCTGCCCATCGCCGGCCGACCGGGAGTTTCGATCATGAAGGCTGTTTCCGTCGAAGAAGCCGTTGCGATGATCCCGGCGGGCGCCAGCGTCATGGTTGGCGGATTCATGGGTGTCGGCACTCCCGAGCGGCTGCTCGACGAGGTCGTGCGCCAGAGGAAGACGGGCTTGACCCTGATTTCGAACGACGCGGCCACACCCGGCAAGGGCGTCGGCAAGCTGTTCGATCAGGCCCTGGTGTCGAAGCTGACGGCAACGCATATCGGCCTCAATCCGAAGGCGCAGCAGCAGATGCTGGCGAACCAGATCGCCGTCGATCTCGTGCCGCAAGGCTCGTTCGTCGAGCGCATCCGCGCCGGCGGATGCGGTCTCGGCGGCGTGCTGACGCCGACCGGCGTCGGAACACTGGTGGCCGAAGGCAAGCGCCAGATCGAAGTCGACGGCAAGCCATTCCTGCTGGAAACGGCGCTGCGGGCGCAATTCGCGCTGGTGCACGCCTTCCTCGCCGATTACCTCGGCAACCTCGCCTATGCGCTCACCTCGCGCAATTTCAACCCGGTCATGGCGATGGCGGCCGACACCGTCATCGTGACGGCGGAGCATATCGTCCCGGTCGGCGTGATCGCGCCCGACCACGTCGTCACCCCCGCGCCGCTCGTCGACTATCTCATCACCAACGGGTGACATCATGGATCCCCAGATCATCATCGCCCGGCGCGTCGCCAAGGAGCTGAGAGACGGCAACCTCGTCAATCTCGGCATCGGCATTCCGACCCTGGTCGCCAACTACGTGCCGCCGGACCTGAAGGTGTTCTTCCAGTCGGAGAATGGACTGATCGGCACCGGGCCGATTCCCGAGCAGGGCATGGCGCATCCGACACTCACCGATGCCGGCGGGCGCCCGATCAGCGCGCTGCCGGGCGCCTCCACCTTCGACAGCGCGATGTCGTTCGGACTGATCCGTGGCGGCCACGTCGATGTCACCGTGCTCGGCGGCCTGCAGGTCGACGCGCACGGCCATCTCGCCAACTGGATGATCCCGGGCAAGATGGTGCCGGGCATGGGCGGCGCAATGGACCTCGTCAGCGGCGCCAAACGCGTGATCGTCGCCATGCAGCACGCGGCGAAAGGCAAGTCGAAGATCGTGGCGAAATGCTCCTTGCCACTGACCTCGGCGCGCCCCGTCAACCTCGTCGTGACAGACCTGGCCGTGATCGGTTTTCCCGATGGCAGAGCGACGTTGCTGGAAACCGCGCCCGGCATAAGCATCGGCGAGGTCCTGGCGCTGACGGAGGCCGAGCTCGCCATCCCCGACGATGTTCCGGAAATGAAGCTCTGAACAGGTCAACCCATGCGCATATTCAGCGACTTCGACGAGATCAAATCCGCGGTCGGCACCGAGATCGGCGCCAGCGACTGGATCGAGATCACGCAGGACCGCATCAACCAGTTCGCCGAGGCGACCTGCGACGAGCAATGGATCCATGTCGACCAGGAGCGCGCCAGGCAGGAGATGCCGGGCGGCAAGACCATCGCCCATGGCCTGCTCTCGCTGGCCCTTGCCCCGCTGTTCATCCGCTCGGTCATCGGCCTGAAGGGGCTGCGCAACACGCTGAACTACGGTGCGGACCGGATCCGATATCTCGCGCCGGTGCCGGCGGGCTCGAAGCTGCGCGGCCGGGTCACGATTGCGGAAGCGGAGGACGTGCCGCCGGACGGGCTGCGCGTCAACTACCACCTCGTGATCGAGATCGAGGGTGGCAAGAAGCCGGCCTGCATCGCCGAACTGATCGCGCTGCACTACCGCTGAACCGAAAACGTCTAAAACAACCCCATGCACAGTAGACATGGGGTTGATTTGACTGCGCTTTTTTGTTCGCTCGGAACCGTCTTCGGCCAAAGCACAGGCAGGATGCATCGCCGGCCGAAGGGCCGGACGGCCCAGCCCGGCGCGGCAATGCGCCGCCGCACGATCAATCGATGATGTGATAGCCGCCGTCGATATAGAGCACGCCGCCGGTAATCAGCTTGGCACCGTCGAGCGCCAGGAACGCGGTGGCATTGCCGACATCGTCGATGCTGACGAGACTGCGCGAGGGCGCCTTGGATTGCGCCTTGTCCATCAGCTCGTCGAATTCCGGAATACCTGAGGCGGCGCGGGTGGCGAGCGGTCCTGGCGAAATGGCGTGGACCCGGATGCCCTTCGGACCCAATTCGGCGGCGGCATAGCGGACCGAAGCTTCGAGGGCGGCCTTGGCGACGCCCATGATGTTGTAGTTCTCCACCACCATCTGGCTGCCGTAGTAGGTCATGGTGAACATCGTGCCGCCGTTCTTCATCAAGGGTTCGGCAAGATGCGCCATGCGCAGGAACGACCAGCAGGAGACGTCCATGGTCTTCAGGAAGCCGTCGCGGCCGACATCGACGACGCGGCCGTGCAATGCCTCCTTCGGCGAGAAGGCGATGGAGTGAAGCAGGAAATCGAGCTGCCCCCACTCCGACTTGATCCGCTCGAATACCGCCTCGGTCTGGCCTTCGACCATGACGTCGAGCGGCAGGAAGATCGGCGCCTCCAGCGCCTGCGCGAGCGGCTCGACGTGCTTCTTGGCACGGTCGTTGAGATAGGTGACGGCGAGCTCGGCGCCGAGCGCGCGAAACGCCCTGGCGCAGCCCCAGGCGATCGACTGGTCGTTGGCGATGCCGACGACGAGGCCCTTCTTCCCCTTCAGGGCGACGTTGCTGTCCGGAAATACTGGGATCATGACACCCTCTCAGGTCTGGAGTTGGGCGAATGCCCGTTCATCAACAGCGACAGCGTGTGCTGCGCGATCATCAGCTCTTCGTCGGTCGGGACGACGAAGACCGGGACAGGACTCGCCTTCGCCGAGATCAGCCGCGAATGGCGCGCGTTCTCCGCCGCATCGAGTGTCCCCCCGAGCCAGCCGAGCTGCTCCGCCACGCGTGCGCGGATGCCGCTCGAGTTTTCACCGATGCCAGCGGTGAAGACGAAGGCATCGATCCCCTGCAGTGCCGCGGCCAGCATGCCGGCATTGAGCCCGATGCGGTAGGCAAAATAGTCCACCGCCAGCTTGGCTTGCGGATCGGTGCTTGCCTCCAGCTCGCGCATGTCGTTGCTGATGCCGGAGAGACCTTTCAAACCGCACTCGCGATAGAGGAAGTCCTGCACCTTCGACGCCGTCAACCCCTTCGCGAACTGCAGGTAGAGCACGACCCCTGGGTCGAGCTGGCCGGGACGCGTGCCCATCGGCAGCCCGTCGAGCGCGGTGAAACCCATGGTGCTCTCGACGCTCAATCCACCCTTCATCGCGCACATCGAGGCGCCGCTGCCGAGATGGGCGACGATCACCCGGCGCTTTGCGATGTCTGGTGCGATCTGCGGCAGGGTCCTGGAGATGTACTCATAGGAGAGCCCGTGAAAGCCGTAGCGCCGCACGCCTTCGGCGTGGAGCTGGTGCGGAATGGCGTAGTGGTCGGCCAGCGGGCCGTGGGTGCGGTGGAACGCGGTATCGAAGCACGCGACCTGCGGCACCGTCGGGAAATTGGCGAGGATCGAGCGGATCGGGGCCAGATTGTGCGGCTGATGCAGCGGCGCCAGCGCGACGAAGCGCTCCAGCCGCGCCACCACGCCATGATCGACGAGAACCGGCCGCTCATAATCCGGCCCGCCATGGACGACACGATGGCCGACCGCCAATGGATGGATGCGCGCTTCGTTCCGGAGCCATGCCCCCGCGACATCCATCGCTGCCGGCACGTCCGGAATGGCCTCGATCGGATAGGCCCGGTCCGCCATGGGATCGTTGTCTGCCCTGGTCGCCCGTAAGCGCGGCCGGCTGCCGATGCCGTCCACCTGACCTTTGATCAGGCGGCGCAGAGCGCCCTCACCCTCGACCGCAAAGACCTGGAACTTGACGCTCGAGGAGCCGGCGTTGACGACGAGGATGCTGTCCATGGCGGTCACGCTGCGATTGTCGGCGCCTTTTGGCGCCGCGCGTGAGCGTAAAGGGCCGCGACCGCGCAGGACGCCATCCGCGCCCTCGGGCTGTCCGCACGCGAGGTCAGGACCACAGGCACACGCGCGCCGAGCACAATGCCGGCACCGTCGGCCTTGGCGAAATAGGCCAGATTCTTGGCCAGCATGTTGCCCGCTTCGAGGTCCGGCACGACCAGGATCTGCGCGCGGCCGGCCACCTCGGACTTGATGCCCTTGATCCGCGCGGATTCGAGGTCGATGGCGTTGTCGAACGCCAGTGGCCCGTCGAGCACGCCGCCAACGATCTGCCCGCGATCAGCCATCTTGCAGAGCGCCGCAGCCTCGATCGTGGACGGAATCTTCGACGTGACGGTTTCGACCGCGGACAGGATGGCGACGCGCGGCGACTTGCCGAAGCCGGCCTGCGTGTAGAGGTCGATCGCGTTCTGGATGATGTCCCGCTTGGCGTCCAGGTCCGGGAAGATGTTGATGGCGGCGTCGGTGACAAAGATGGTTTCGGCATAGGCCGGGACGTCCATGACGAAGACGTGGCTGATGCGTCGATTGGTCCGCAATCCCCCGACCTTGGCCGTGACGGCCCGCATCAGTTCGTCGGTATGAAGGCTGCCCTTCATGAGCAATTCACCTCGGGCAGCATGGATCAATTCGACGCCCTTCGCAGCCGCATCGTCGCTATGCGCGGCATCGACGATCTCATGGCCGGTGATATCGAGCCCGAACTTGGCGGCGGTCTCCCTGATCTTCCGCTCCGGCCCGACCAGCAAGGGCCGGATGATGCCGGCGGCGGCGCTGTCGACGGCGCCACGCAAGGACGTCTCGTCGCAGGGATGCACGACGACGGTCGGCGTCGGCGGGATCGCCTTGGCCGCGGCGATCAGGCGATCGTACTTGCTTGGAGACTGCGTGGCCGCCGTATCTGGTGACATGATGCCGCTCCCGGTCCTTGCAACCCGCGCTACGACGCTTTCGCTCTGGGATCGAAAGGGGCAACGTTCGACGCCCTTTCCGAGCCCTCCATCGTGTCGATGCCGAACAGGCTGGCGACCTGACGCAGGCGGTTTGCGCGCTCGCCTGTGACATCCTCACTGGCCGACAGCACCTGCTCGATCGCCTCGAATGCGCCGCGCCGAAGGTTCGTGTCATCAGGCAGCAACTTCGGTATGGCGGCGAGCGCCCCGTCACGGTCGAGCAACAGCATGAAGAACTGCTCGCGCACCAGCATCTTGAACTCGGCAAGCGTCATGCGCTCGCCGCCCTGCTCGCGACGAATCCGGCGCAGAGCCTCGATACTCCGTTCGTCCACCATCCCCCGCGCCGAGCCGACATAGAGCAAGGCGCGCAGCGCCGCTTCGCGAAGACCGCCCTCGGCGGTCCGCGACTTCAAATCGGCGATGCGCTGCTCGAGCATGGCGCGGTGCTCGGCGGACATCTCACGCCGCCGCGACGGCGCGGACGTGGGATCGATCCCGACCGCCGCCTGCAGCGCAGGCGATCCATAGACGCCGAGGAAGATCGCTTCGCTCAGCGCCTCCTGTGAATCGCGCCAGCTGTCGAGGGCGTGAACGACCTGCTTCGAGATCTGCTCCTGGAACGCCAGGAACGGATTGTCCGTGGCGACCGGCTTGCGCTCCTCCTCGGCCTTTTCGGCCAGTGATTTCACCGTCGCCATATAAGGGTTGTGGCTGCTGAAGAGCTCGTATTGCAACCGCAGCGGATGCATCTTGTGGGCCCATTCGGCCATCTGCGGCGACACCATGCGCCTGACCCACGGCTGGACGAACTTCTGATAGGCCGCCAAGTTGATTTCCGAGACCCGCTTGGCGGTGGCAAAGCGCCGCTCGTCCTCGGGGGAATTGCCGCCCATGGCGCGGATATCGTCGAGCGTGCGCGCTTCGCAACGCATCACCCACTGGCCGACGACCAGATCCGAACTCGCGGTGTCGTCACCCTTCGCCTCGAAGGTCGCTTCATAGAGCCCGGGCGGCAGGACGTCGATGAGGTCGATATTGCTGGAAAACTCAGCATGCTCCTTCTTGGCAACGCCACCGGAGACGAAGATGCCGAGATGGCCAACGCTCTTGTGCACGGTGTAGACGATGGTCTGCCCATAGGCCCTGATCTCGTCGACATCGGCGTAGCAATCGAGGATCCAGTGCAGCGCCTGTTGCGGCGGCGTGATGTTGTCGCCCTCAGAGCAGAACACCACGATCGGCGATCTGATGTTGCGAAGGTCGACCTTCCGGCCGTCGGACATCTCGATGTTGCCCGCGGCGAGATTGTTGCCGACGAACAACTCGTCGACGATGAACTGAATCTCCTCGGCGTTCAGATTGACGTGGCCGCCCCACCAACGCTCGAACTCAAGGTAGCGATCCGCCTCGGTGTCGACTTTCGAATAGACGTTGTACTGCTTGGTCCAGAGCGTGTTCGAGGGGTTCTGGTTCTCGAAATTTTGCACCAGCCATGCGCCATCGAACTTGCCGGCGCCGAGATCGGAGGTGAGGGCCGTCAGCCAGCTTCCGCCCAGCAGCCCGCCCGAGTAGCGCATCGGATATTTTCCGTGCACGCCGGCCCAATAGGCCAGCGGTGCACCGGCGATGATCAGCGGCCCGAAAAGTTCGGGACGGAGCGAAGCCAGGATCATGACGGCCCATCCGGCCTGGCAATTGCCGATTACGCAGGGCTTGCCGTCGGCATCCGGATGACGACTGATGACCTTTTCGATGAAGATGGCTTCGGCGCGCGCGATGCGCTCGATGGTTTGTCCGGGCATTGGATCCGGCAGAAACCCGATGAAATAGCAGGGATGGCCTGCTTTCATCGCGACGCCGATCTCGCTGTCCGCCTTGAAGCCACCGATGCCGGGACCGTGGCCCGCGCGCGGATCGACCACGACGAACGGCCGCCGGTTCATGTCGATCTCGACGTTATCGGGGGGAACGATGCGCACCAATGCGTAGTTGACCGGCTCGGCGAGCTGACGCCCGTCTATGATCAGTTCGGCAGCATATTGCAGAACATGTGGTGCGGTTTGCGCGACGTGCTCGTTGTACTGATCGCCGCGCCGGCGCATGATATCCAGGAACAGGACACTGCGCTGTCCCGCATCGACCAGATATTCGACCGCCGAGGCGACTAGCCCCGACATTGGTCCGCCCGGAATTTGCATCTTGTCCATCGACATGATTTCGACCTCTCCGTCGCGTTCGCCAATTGACGGCGCCGGACGAGGACGAACGTTGATCTAGGTCAAGATCATCTGCACGCTTGGGAGGCGCTGATGCTGCAGCGGAAGGCGTGAAGCGAGATTCGATTGAGCGAACTTCCGACGGGCGACGTCTGTCACAAATCACAACTTGCAGCGCGCGGGCCGTCTGACGGCCTGGTCCGCGCGCCGCGTTCGAGCCTCATCTCAACGCGATGGTGATCTGACTGATGTTGGCTGCGAGCTCGAGTCCCGCCTTCGGGCCCTGCAGCACGATCGTCACACCTTTCTCGTTGCGGAGGTGGACGCCGTTGGCGCCGCCGACCAGCGCGAAGCCGCCACCGACGGAGCTGTAGGTGCCGGCGAAGTCACTGACCTCGCGGATGCCCGAGGCCCAGCCGTCGAGACGGCCGACCGTCGCGCCGACCGTGATGCCGAAGCTCAGACCGCTGAGCGTGAAGGGATAAGTCTTGCCGCGGTAGGTGAGTACGCCGCTGCCGGCGCCGCCGCCGAGCAGGAGGCCGGCCTTGACGATCTTGACCCGGACGTGACCGGCTGCTTGCGCGAAGGATGGCGTCGCCGGCGCGGTCAGTCCGAGAGCAAGCAGAAGCAGCGCAATCAAGCGAAATGCGCGCCGGCGCGCGCGCCGCTCAGGGTTTCGCTGCATCGACCTTCTTCCAGGTCTCATCGGGATCGAACAGCGTGGTCCGCTCGGCGACGAATGCCGTGCGCTTGCCGAGATCCTTCTGGTAGACGGTGCCGACATGGTTGACCAGAAAGGTCATCACACCCGAATTGCCGTATTCCGCGGGCCAGGCAATCAGAGCGAAGCCGCCGATCATCTTGCCCTTGACCACGTAGTTGAGCGCGCCGCCGGGCGCATCCCGGCCCTGCCCTTTGAGAATCCGGAAGTAATAGCCGTGATAGGGCGCCGGTCCGACATCGCCGCCGCGATAGCCCTCCTTCGAGGCCTCGGCCGCCAGCGCGCCAAGCGGGCTGGGATCGCTGTCGTCGCGCCAGAACAGCCCGTCCTTCTTGCCGGGCGAGGAGACGATGCGCTGGGCATAGACGCCGACGCCCTCGCCGCGGTCCTTGTCGGCATATTCGTTCTGGGCGTCGACGAAGGCAAGCGCCGTCTGGATCGCGTCGAGCTCGTTGCGGCCGATACGGCGGCGGAGCACCTCGATCCGTCCCTCATCGGTATCGAACTCCCAGCCGGCCTTGGTGTTGACCAGCGGAATCGGGAACGGGAAGTCGTCCGGCCCGAGCATCAGGGTTGCGGTCTTGTTGCGCTCCGCCTTGATGCTGTGCCTGGCGTCATACATCGAGGTAAAGCGCTGCCGGATGTCGTTGTCGGCGACCTCGTCGCCGGACGAGACGATGTCGTCGGCGTTCTTGCCCAGCACTTTCAGGATGTCGCCCGGCCCGCTCTTGACCGCGGCCGCGAGCGCCGCCGCCGCGTCCTCCGGCGTCTTGAAGGATTGCTGTGCCTGCGACGCGGTGCCAAGCAGCGCCAGCACTGCGATGCCCGGCAACACCGCGCGACGGAGCGATTTCAGAGCGATCATGGCGTCCCCTCCGCGGGAATCTTCGCGCCGCCGGCGAGCCAGTCGCGGTAGGTGCGGAATGTCAGGCCGAGCTTTTCATAGGAGACGCGCAGATAGCCGTCGCGGCCGCGGGTCACGGCATCAGGCATCACCTGCTCGACCTCCTGCGCCATCACGCCGACATAGGCTTTATCGCTGCCGAGATAGCTGAAGCGATAATAGCCGAGGCCGTTCGAGAGATGACCGAGCAAGACGATGTCATGCTTCAGCGCGACATCGGAGCGCCGCCCGCCGCCGCCACCGCCGCGGAAGCCACCTCCGCCGCCGCCTCCACGCATCGCCATTCCACCACCACCGCCGCGGCCGGCAAAGCTTGCTCCGCCGCCGCCACCGCGCGGCATGCTCGCCATGCTGGCGCGGCCGCGCGCGGACGCTGCGGCAGCCGAGCGGCCGGAGGAGACGTTCATGGCACCGCCGCGATTGCCGCCGCCACGATTGGCCGCACCGCCGCCGGCCCGGTTCGCAGCCTTGGCGCGATCGCCGCCACCTTTGTTAGCGGCCTTGGCGCGGTCCCCTCCGCCCTTGGCACGATCCGCGGCTCCAGCGCGATCACCACCGCCGGGCCGATCGCCGCGGTTACCGGCGCGATCGCCTGCACGATCTCCTGCACGATCACCGGAACCGCCACGATCACCAGCACGATCACCGGCGCGATCTCCTG
Source organism: Bradyrhizobium guangxiense (assembly GCF_004114915.1). NCBI lineage: Bacteria > Pseudomonadati > Pseudomonadota > Alphaproteobacteria > Hyphomicrobiales > Nitrobacteraceae > Bradyrhizobium > Bradyrhizobium guangxiense. The sequence goes on from NZ_CP022219.1 coordinate 5,613,104, forward strand.
CGCGATCTCCGGCACCCTGGTTCGGGCGCAGCACCTGATTGCCGTCGCGGCCGCGGAAATCCATCCGGTCCGACACGCCGGCCTTCAGATTGTTGTTGCCGAAGCGCTGCTGAACATTGCTGTTGTTGTAGCGCACGCCACCGCGATGCGCCGGATTGTGCTGCCAGCCATTGCCGATGTTGGTGGTGCGATGGTTGACGTAGACGTTGCGATTACCCCAGTTGCAGCCGCCGCCCCAGTAATTGCCCCAGCGTCCGATCGCCCAGGCCGTGCCGAAGGCAATGCCGGCGGCAACCATGCCCGCGCCGATATAGGACGGATAGCCCCAGTAATACGGCGGATATTCCGCATAGGGCCAGCTGCCGTAGACCGTTGCCGGATCGTAATACGGGACGTAGATGGCCGCGGGATCGGCCTGCTGGATCACCACCACCTGCTTGCCTTCCTGAGACTGGACGCTGACCTTCTGCTGCTTGGTGGTGACAAGCTTCTTGTTGTCATAGGCCTTGGTGCGCAGCCGCTGGATCGCATCCATCACGTCGGGCTGCTGGGCGAGAAAGGCATCGCCCAGCTTCTTGGACCAGTCGAGCTGGTCGCTCATCATGCTCAGGACATCGGCGGTGCTGGCCAGCGCCTTGACGCTGTCGTCCCAGCTCTGCTTCTCCACCTCCGTCTTCAGCGCATCGCCCTTGAGCTGTTTGCGCTCCTTCAGCCAGCGGTCGGCCTGCACCACCTCCAGCGGATAGGTCGAGGCCGCGAGCACATTGGCCAGGAGCTCGTCGGGATAGAGCGCGATCGGTGCGACGAGGGCCTCGAGTTGCTCGGGCTTCAAGAGCTCGACAGCCGGTGCAGGCGGACTGGCGGGCTGCGCCGCCGGTGCTGCAGGGGGCGTCGTGGTCTGCGCCATTGCGGCGACCGAACTCACCATCAAGAGCGCCAGCACCATCAGGGTCTTGCCGCAACGAAACATCGCATCCTCCCTCGGACTTCCAGTGCGGGAGGATCGGGCGGGGGCGCAGGGATTCGTTGATCGAGATCAACGAAACGAAGCCGTCGAGGCTGCTGCAGCGCGCAAAGACGCGGGCGGCATCCGCCCGAGACCCTGGACCAAGACGACGTCCAGTCGCACCGCGGAGGCATCGTCAAGATCGAGGTCCCGCCCGCTCAGCGAGCGATCGGAAGCCGGATCGTGAACAGCGCGCCGCCAGCAGGCTGGTTCGCAGCAGAGATCGTGCCGTGATGGGCCTCGATGATGGTCTTGGCGATCGCCAGTCCCATACCCATGCCTTGCGGCTTCGTCGTAAAGAACGGATCGAAGACGTTTGCGAGGTCGGCGGCGGCCATTCCAGGCCCGGTATCGGTGATCCTGATTTCGGCCTGATTGCCGGCTCGGAGGGGCGCGACGCTGACCTCCCGCTTTCCGGCGCCCGCATCGGAAATCGCATCCATCGCATTGATGATCAGGTTGAGAATGACCTGCTGGAGCTGGACCGGATCTCCCTTCACACGCAGATCCGCCAGGGCGGGCAGATAACTCAGCATGATCCGGCGCCCGTCGGCGACGGCCTTCACGAGGCCGATCGCTTCGCGAACCGTGTGGTTGAGCTCGATGTCCTCGAGTTCGAACGGGGTCTTTTTCAGGACGCTGCGCAGCCTGCGGATCACCTCGCTCGCCCGCTGATCATCGCGCCTGATATCGGCGAGAATCTGACGGACCTCGTTGATGTCAGGCGAATCGGCCTTGAGCATGAGCTCGGCCGTCTCGGCATTGGTGAGGATGGAGCCGAGTGGCTGGTTCAGCTCGTGAGCGATCGACGTCGTGAGCTCGCCGACGGCCGAATAGCGATTGACGTGAGCCAGCTCCGCCAGCCGCTGGCGCGATTCCACTTCGGCGGAGCGGCGGCGGCGGCGCTCATGCAATAGCCCGCTGATGAGCCCGGCCTGCACCAGGAACACGGCCCAGATCATCAGCATCTGCCAGCGATAGCGCTGCCAAATGCTCGGCTCGCGAAACAGGATTTCGCTGTCCGGAGGCAGACGACTCTCGCTGATGCCCCAGCGCTGCAATTCCCGCCAGTCGTATCTCGGCGCGGAGAAGCCGATCGGCGCATAGCTGATGCTCGCAGGTTTCGCGCCGCCGAGAATGGCGATCGCCGCGCTGACGGTCCTCGAACTCGTGTCCGTAATCAGATGCATCGGCCCGCCGACAGTGCTCTCGCCGAAAAACGGCTCCTGGTATGAAAAGATCGGCGCGCTCGCAACGGCATGCAGGCTGCGCAAGGCAAGATCGCTCTCGTGGACGACGCCCGCAGCATCGACGGACATCAGCCCCCAGAACAGCACCGTGTGCGGCGGCAGCTTCGATGCGCGCTTCAGGATCTCCTCGAACGACAGATCCGAGTACCAGACGAGCTCTATCCGCTCGGTGACAGGTTTCAGCTCCCGCTTGAGCTCCTCGATCCAGAACTTCTCCAGCGGCGAGGCGCCGATCACGACCGCAACCGACTTCGTCTCGGGCAAAACCTGAAGGATATTGTTGAAGACCGCCACGAAATCGTTCCGGACCGACACGACGACATCCTTGTCGCTGAGATCGGCGCGATCGATCAGCCGTTGCTCGACCGCGGTGAAAATCAGCGGCGTATCCGGGAACAGCCGGGCGCGGTATCTCTGCGCAAACCGGGTGGCGGGCGCGCCGATGCTCAAGACGATGTCGGGCTTTGCCCCCTGGTAGAGCGAGTGCAGATAATCGACGAACGGCGCCTCGGGTCCGGGATTGTTGAAGCGCGCGGTGAGCAGCGCGTGCTCCTGGATATCGAGTGGCCAGGGCGATTGCCGCTCGAGCTCTACCTTGATGTCGCGCGCATACTCGCTCCACGGTCGAAACTCGCGGCCGAAGGAATGCAGAACCAGCACGCGCTTGAGTTCGCCACGCCGGCTCCGCTCGACGGCGCCAGCTGGCCCAGCCGAGAGGCACTCGGCAAGGAGCAGGGCGAGACAGAGCAACGCGGCCACGACCCGCGGCCTCACCCCGTCGATGGACGCGCCCCCGCTCATGCTGCACCCTCGCAGCTTCCGGCAGCTGCCTTCCGGGCAATCCTAGCGGGGATTGCGGCGCGCGGACAGCCCGAGGCGGATCTCAGCAGCGGGTGACGACCCGTCCATAGACGTCCACGACTTGCGCACAGGAGGGCGCATAATAGGCGCCGGCGGCTCCCGCCGCGGCCCCGACCGCGACCGCCCGGCGCGTCGTCCGACGCGCGACGCCGGCATAGCTCATAGGTGTGAGCGGCCGCCCCACCCGCGCCTGCGCCTGCGCAAGGAAGCTGCTTTCGCCGATGCCGGATGCGCCATTCCAGGACAGTCCGACGGCGAAGGCGACCATCGCGGCCGCGCCAATCATGGTTTTTCGCAGCGTGATCATTTCTTGGCTCCTGTCGGTGTGCCTGGGGGAAGTTCGTCGAAATCGGCCATCGCGACCGAGTTGATGTCGATCTTGATCGCGCCGGCTGGCGCCTTGAACACGAACGTATCCTCGGCAAAGGCGTCGGTCTTCCAATCCCTGGTCCGCAGCGTGTATTGCGGTGCGCCCGTGACCGTCTTGCTGGTGATCACATATTTGCGCGGCACCGGCTTTGCGCCCGTCTCGATCCAGATCTGCCAGTCGGTCTCGGGCGTGCGAAACGCCAGATGCTCGCATTCGACGCCGTCGATCACGCCCTGGCCGACATGCTTGCCCTCGGTGGCCGTGGCCGTCAGCTCCTCGAAGGCATTGGCGAGCAGCAGATCGGTACCGGGCATGCCGAGTCCGGAATGGGACTGCATCTCGGCGATCATCTGGTCCACCGTGCCTGCCATCTCGGCCTGCATGTAGGATTTGGCGTCGTTGCCGTAGAGCGAGAGGGTCTTGCCGTCATAGACCAGCTCGACATCGGCATAGCCGCCGGTGCGCCTGACGCGCAGCTTGTCGGGCCTGCCCAGCTTGACTTGCCCGGAGCTCGCGAACTGGATCTTCTGAAGTTCGGGGGTGATGATCTCGATGTCGCTGTCGAACGTGGCGGACAGCGTCTTCTGGCTGGTCAGATAGTCCGTCATCAATTTCAGGATCTTGGCCGGATCATCCGCACGGGCGGGTGAGGCGGCAGCCAGCAACGTCGCTGCACCGATTGCGAGCAATGTCGCACGAAGGGTCGTTGTTGATCTCATCGCGTATCCTCCTCGGATGAGGACATTGAGATGCGCCGGCCACCCACTTGCTTGACATGAGTCAAGGCTCGGGAATCTTCTCGCTAAGATTCCAGCGTGATGTCCCGCGACCCCGATCTGCTCCGTCCTCTTCTCGCCGTTCAATGCCCGCCGCTGAGCACGAGGGTCTGGATCGGCAGCAACAGCGCCTGGATCCGCAGCAGCAGCGCGTGCACGAGGCCGACGCCATCCACGACGTGCAGCGCGATCTTCCGGCTGGTCGGGGTGTCCTTGGCCGAGATTTCCTCGTGGTTGCTGGTGTAGGCATTGACGACGCAGCTCGAGCCCGGCGTGACGCCGTCGAGGCCGCCCTTGTAGAGCGGCTCCAGGAACACCAGGATCGTGCCGGGACGGACCGCATTCTGCGCTTCCAGCAATTGCTCGCCGGACCGGAATTGCCCGGCCGCGATGTAGTCCTGCACGGTCGTGATCACCATCGGGATGATGACCCAGGGCTTCGATATGCAGGCTGCCTCGGCGACCATGCCGGTCTTCATCACCTGCGCCTCGATCTGACCGAAGCCGGCCTGTAGGACCTTTCGGCCGGCCTCTTCCGGAATGAGGACGCCCGCCGGGCGCATCAGCTGGTTGACGACGTCGCCGGGGCGAACCAGGAACTGCTCGACCCGCCCGTCAACACCGGCACGGACGAAGGTCTTGTCGAGATCGACCCGGGCCTGGTCGAGCGCGGCCTCGGCGCTGGCCTTTTGAGCCGGCAGCAGGACGGAGACCTGCAGAGATGCGGATTGCTTCGCGGCCGTCGCGGCATCGACGCCCGCCTGGCGCTGATCGACCAGCACCTGGAGCTTTTCGATATCCCGCTGCGGAACGATGCCCGGATTGCGGCGCTGGAGCTCGGTCTTGACTTCGAGCTCGTCCCTGGCCTGCTGGTAGTTGGCTTTCGCCTCTCCGATCTGCGCCTCGGCCTTGACCACGTCGGCCTGCGCCGTCTGCATCGTGGCGTCGACCTCCGCTACCTTCCGCTTGGCAGTCTCGAACGCGGCCTGCTGCTTCGAGCTGTCGAGCGTGAACAGGACATCGCCCTTCTTCACGGCCGCGCTGAACCCGACCTTGACCTCGGCGACGCGGCCCGAGCCTTCGGGGAGGATCGGCACGGTGCGGAAGTACAGCGTCGCGGACGGCGTTGCCGGATGGAAATAGAAGATCATCGTGATCAACGAGATCGTCAGCATCAGGCAGCTGGTGATGCCCCAACGCAGCTCGTGCCAGACCGAGAAGAGGGTGATCTCCTTGCCGAGGCGCTTTCCTTGCGCGTAGCGCCGGTAGAGATAGTCCGGCAGGATCGTCACCAGCGAGCAGATCAGCAGCTCAAGCATGGCTGGGCTCCTTCTCCTTGGCGGGCCCCGGCTTGTCCGCGGCAGGCGGCGCGACGGCGGCCTCGGCCTGGACTTCGCCCGCATCAGAAGCCGGCGTCGCGTCGGCGATCTTCTCGACGGACCCTGCAATGCTGCGCAGTGGCGTGCCGAAATCCGGAAGATCGACCATCGCGAGGAGCAGGCCGGCGATCCAGAAGATGTGCATGTGCGTGAACAGGGAGATCAGGCCAAGCACCGCAACGAACTCGAACTGCAATTTTTGCGATTTGTGCGCCATCCGCTCCGGCAGGCTGTGCAGCTTCCAATAGAGCGTGCCGACCCAGAGCACGATCCCGATCAGGAACACGCCCATCACCACCATCAGCGTATCGGTCCCACTGCCCGGCGCCAGATAGAACGGCAGATGATGCGGTGCCATCGGATGAAGCTGATCGCTCACGCGTCTCTCCCGGTCAAAACGTGCAGGTGCGGTATTGTGTTCGGGTATGTTCGCGTTTGTTTGACTTGAGTCAAGGGAACGCGCTCTGCCCGCCCTAGCGTTTCCGGCATGCTGATTGGACAACCATCAGGAGCCGCTCGCCATGCCCGGCCTAGACGATCTCATCCCCAGCGCCGCCCAGATTCGAAAGGAAGCCGCTCTCAAGGAAGCTGAAAAGGCGGAAGAATATGTCCGCCTCGCCGCCGCAGCCGAGGCCGAGAAGCGCGCGCTGATCGAACGCTTGAGCAAACCCTCCGGCAAGAGCGAGGAGGAGAAGATCAAGCTCGCCTCCACCATCATCCAGCGTGCGGTGCGCAACGGCCTCACGGAAGTCATGGTTTATCGCTTCCCCAACTCGCTGTGCACCGACAAGGGACGCGCCATCAACCAGATGGAAAAGGGATGGGAGAACACCCTGACCGGAATCCCCAAGGAGATCTTCCAGCTCTGGACCGATTATCTGAAGCCGCGCGGCTATCGCATCGCCTATCAGATCATCGATTTTCCTGGCGGCGTGCCCGGCGACATCGGCGTGACCATTTCCTGGGACGATTAGCAGAGGGAAGGGTCGCATGGCCAAGGGCGCAGCTGCGGAACGCATGAAGCGGAAGGATTACGAGAAGGAGCTCGAAAAGCTCCAGGTCGAGCTGTGTCACCTCCAGGACTATGTGCGGGAGAACAAGCTTCGCGTCATCATCCTGTTCGAGGGCCGGGACGCCGCCGGCAAGGGCGGCACGATCAAGGCCATCACCGAGAAGGTCAGCCCGCGCGTGTTCCGGGTCGTCGCCCTGCCCGCGCCCTCCGACCGCGAGAAGACGCAGCTGTTCTTCCAGCGCTACATGGAGCGGTTTCCGGCGGGCGGCGAGATCGTGATCTTCGACCGGAGCTGGTACAACCGCGCCGGCGTCGAATACGTCATGGGCTTCTGCACCCCCGCGGATCACCAGCGCTTCCTCACGCTATGCCCGCAGATGGAGAAATACGTCATCGACGGCGGCATCATCCTGGTCAAGATCTGGCTCGAGGTCGGCATGGACGAGCAGGAGCGCCGCTTCAAGGCCCGCATCGACGACCCGGTGCGGCAATGGAAGCTCAGTCCGATGGATCTGGAATCGTTTCGGCGCTGGTACGACTATTCGCGGGCGCGCGACCTGATGCTGAAGAAGACCAGCACGAAGGATGCGCCCTGGTCCATCGTCCGCTCCGACGACAAGCGCAAAGCGCGACTGAACTGCATCGCCCACATTCTGGGCGCCATCCCCTACAAACGCATCAAGAAGGACAAGATCAAGCTGCCGAAGCGCGCCGACAAGGGACGCTACAACGACCAGGCCAGCCTGAAGGGAATGAATTTCGTCGCCGAACGATATTGAAGCGCGAGCGAGCCGCGGTGACGCAGCCCGCCGGCTGTTCCGATCACTTCAGACGGATCGTGCCCCCGCCGACGGCGGCCGACACTTCCGCACCGACCCTGGGACCGCTGAGCTGAAGGATGACGCCATTGCCGTTCTGCAGCTGCACGGCGCCGGCGCCTGCAGCAATGGCCCCACCCGCTCCACCCACCGCGTAGGAGCCTTCGATCGACGCCGGCCCCTTCAGATTGAGCGCGCGGCCGACGAACTTCGTGGTGGACGCCCCGATGGTGAGACCCACGCTCATGCCGGACACCGTGAATGGGTATTTCTTGCCCCGGTAGAGCAGAACGCCCTCGCCGCCACCGGCGCCAACGATAAAGCCACCCTTGGTGAAAACGACCGCAACCTGGCCGGTGTCGGCACGCGCGGACGTGCTGAAGCCGGCAACGGCAGCGAGCGAGGCGACCAGGACGGCGCCGAAGGTCAGTTTTCTCATGATGCATTTTCCCCTTATTGAGCCAGGATCATCGCGAAGTAGCCGAAGATGGTGAGCAGGATGCCCGAGACGGCGTAGCCAACCGGGAATCCGATCCAGGGCACGGAACTCTGGATCTCGACCGCGGCCTCGCGGCACGGGCCGGAATGCGAGCGCGCGCCGGCAACGCCGCCCATCAGCACCGCCGGATTGATCTTGAAGACGTGGAATCCGATCGCCCAGACAATGAAGGGCGGGATCGTGCACGCGATGAAGCCGACGATGAAGATCTTCAGCGCGACCGCACCGGTGAGCTGGGCCAACAGGCCTGCGCCGGCATTGACGCCGACGATCGCGACGAACACGACGAGGCCGAGATCCTCGAGCACGTTTCGCGCCGCATTCGGCGTGTTGCCGAAGAAGCGCAGCCGCGACACGATGGACGACACGAGCACGCCGGACAGCAACAGGCCGCCGGCGTTGCCGAGGCCAACCTTGGCACCGAAGGCGGGGAATTCGACCATGCCGATGAGGAAGCCGATGATCATGCCGATCGACAGGGTCAGCAGGTCGGTCGAGGTGTTGGCACGCGCGATGCGGCCCCACATCTCGCCGAGCTCATTGACCGCCGATTTCAGGCCGACCACCGAGACGATGTCCATGCGTTCCAGCTTGGTCTTCAGACCGGCCGGGATCTGCACGCCGCCACGCTCAACCTTGGTCACCTGCAACTGACCGGCGATCGCCGTCTCGCGGAAGGATTCGAAGGTACGTCCGACGACGTCCTTGTTGAAGACCACGATCTCAGCCTGGTCCATGGGTATGCCGAGCGTCTTGGCGTCGGCGACCTCCGGACCAATCAGGCCCATCTTCTCGGTCAGATGCTCGGTCGCGCCGCCCAGCGCGACGATATCGCCTTTCTGCAGCACGAGATCAGGATCAGCGCCCTGCGGCTCGCCATTACGCCCGACATTGACGATCCGGTATTCCGGATTGATCGCGCGGAACTTGGCGATGCTCATCCCGACGGTTGCGGGATTTTCCAAGCGGTAGGCCCGCAGACCGAACTGGCGATAGCCGGTCAGGCCGCCGCCTTCGAGATCCTTGACGCCGAATTCCTGCTCATACTGCTTCGCAGCGGCCTTGGCATCGACGCCCCACCAGCGCGGCAGATATTTGCAGATCAGGATGATGCCGACGGTGCCCCAGATATAGGTGATCCCGTAGGACAGGGCGATCATGCCGGAGGCATCCTCAGGCTTCATGCCCGGAGGCAGTTTCACGACTCCCGACGTGACGGCCTGCTCGGCCGAGCCGATCGCTGCCGACATGGTCTGCGACCCCGCCAGCATGCCGCCGGCCGCTCCTGGCGGAAGCGCGAACAGCTTTGCGCCGAGCACCACCAGCGCCAAGCCGATCACGCTCGACACCACCGCGAGGAACAGGAACTTGATGCCGTCCCCCCTCAGGCTGTTGACGAAGGACGGGCCCACGCGCAGGCCGACGCCATACATGAAGAGATAGTAGAACAGGCTCTTGGCGAAGTTGTTCAGCTCCAGCTTCACGCCGTAGCTGGATGCCCAGACCGAGATGCCCGCGCCGACCACGATGGCACCGGCGACCATGCCGAGGCCATAACCCTTGATGCTGGCCCGGCCGATATAGACGGCGAGACCGACCACGAAGAACAGCAGCAGATACGGGTACTGCTGCAGGAACTGGAAAAATGCCTGCATGTTGGTCCCCTCCAAGCCTTAGGATGCGGCCTTGAGCTTCGCCTGCGCGCCGGGTTTTGGCCGGCCGAGCTTCGCCAAGGCTTCGCTGCGCACGAGCTTCAGGCCCTCCTTGGCGTCGTAGCCATGGATCTCCTTCACATCGAGCTTGCGCATGAAGTCGATGGTCTCCTGGGTGATGACCTGGCCGGGCACCATGATCGGGAAGCCCGGCGGATACGGAATGACGAAATTGGCCGAGACGAGCTCGGGCCCGGCCTTCAGCCGCCGATCGATCTCGGGATCGTTGAGACGGATGTGCTCGCAGCCGGCGACGTCATAGGCCGCATAGAAGCCGCTGCGGATGTCGCCTTCGTTGGTCTTGGTACCGGCATCGCCGCGGAAGCTCGGGTGGAAGTGCGAGAAGTTCGGCAGGTCGGGCACATCCTTCATCAGGCTCGTCACCCGTGCCTCGAAGGTCTTCCGGGCATTGGCGCCGCCCTGGGCAAGGCCGCGGTCGATCTCGCCCGCGATCTCGGCGAGCACGCGAATGAGATGTGCGACATCGCTGCGGGTGTTGTTGATGTTGGACTGGACCAGCACCGAGTTGCGCGAGGTCTTGTTGACCTGGATGTTGTACTCGTTGGCGAGAATCCCCTTGAACTGCGTACCGTCGAACCCGGCCATGCCGCACACCAGCGTCATGCGGGTCGGGTCGAGGCAGAACTCGTCGTCGTCCAGGCTCTTGAGCGTGTTCGCCCAGTTGACGCCGGGCGCGAGGAAGTCGGTGAAGCCGCTCTGGCGGTATTGCGCCGGCACCATGGCGTCGGCACCGAGGATGCGGAAATATTTCGAGATCAGCGGATTGTTGTTGACCGCCTGGCGGATCGCGAACGCGATCTCGATCGCATTGGCGACGAGGCCATAGCCTTCCAGCTCCATCTGCCGCCGCGAGATATCGAGGCTGGCGATCAGCTGCTGGTTCGGACTGGTCGAGGCGTGGGTAAACACCGCCTCCTTGAACTGCTGCTCGACGGTGTGGAATTCGACGTCCTTGACCGAGAGCATCGAACCTTGGCGGATCGCCGACATCGACTTGTGGGTCGAGTTGGTCTGGTAGACACGCAGCCGGATCTTGCGCGGGTCCGGGATCAGCCGGGTCTTGAGCAGCATTTCGTCGGACGGATTCTTGCCGAGCTCGGCCTGCTGCTTCTCATAGGCCGCGACCGACTTGGGATCGCGCATCCACGCCTCGATCTCGTTGGCCGCGCCCAATCCGGTGCGGCGGCGCAGGAACGGCGAGAAGCGCGCGAAGCCGAACCAGGCCTCGTCCCAGAGGAAGATCAGGTCGGGCTTGATGGCGAGGCATTCCTCCATCACCCGCCTTGTGTTGTAGATGTGGCCGTCGAAGGTGCAGTTGGTCAGATCGATCATCTTGACGCGATCGAGCCGGCCATCGGCCTTGGCGTTGAGCAGCGCCTGCTTGATGGTCTTCAGCGGCACCGCGCCGTACATCGAATATTCCGTCATCGGGAAGGCTTCGACGTAGAGCGGTTGCGCACCGGCCAGCACCATGCCGTAGTGATGCGACTTATGGCAGTTGCGATCGACGATCGCGATGTCGCCGGGCGCGAGCAGCGCCTGCACCGCCATCTTGTTCGACGTCGAAGTGCCGTTTGTGACAAAAAAGACGCGATCGGCACCGAGCGCCCTCGCCGCCTTCTCCTGCGCCTTCTTGATGTTGCCGGTCGGCTCCAGCATGCTGTCGAGGCCGCCCGTGGTGGCGCTGCTCTCGGCCAGGAACAGGTTCGGGCCGTAGAACTCGCCCATGTCGCGGATCCAGTCGGACTTGAAGATCGACTTGCCGCGAGCGATCGGCAGCGCATGGAAAGTGCCGATCGGGCGCTGCGCGTATTTCTTGAGATTATCGAAGAACGGCGTGTCGTAGCGATCCTGGATGCCTTCCAGGATCGACAGGTGCAGCTCCAGAAGCTCTTCCACCGAATAGAAGATGCGGCGGACGACGCTGGCCTCGGGATTGCCGGCCAGCTCCTCCACGTCGCGATTGGAGATCATGTAGAGATCGAGCTCGGGCCTGACGCGCTTGATGATCTGGGCAAGCCGCAGCGCCGAGGCGTCGGTTTCGTCGTTGAGGCCGGCCGAGGCCATGATCGAGCGCAGCACCGGCGCATCGTGGCGCGAACGCAGCCCAAAGCCGTCGTTGACGATAACCGCACCGATGTTCGGATTGAGAATCGTCGCGCAGAAAGCGTCCTCCAGGCTGCCGACGATGACAGGTTCATAGATGAAAGCATCGACCGGGCGTCGCAGCTTGCGCCATTCCGCGGCCAGTGTCGGCCATTGGGAGGATGACACGCCGGTGACGACCAGGGTCTCGAAATAGGGCCGGCGCGCGACATGCGCGCCGAAGCTCGGCGGCACCAGCTCGGGCGCATCGCCATTACCTTCATCCCTGGCGCTCCAATCGCCGGCATGCTGGCGGAAGGATCGCGTCGCAAGTGCCTGGGCAATCCTCGTTGCAAGGGCGAACGACGTCGCACCGTCCCCCGCAGCCGCGGCTTCCCGCAGCGCCGCCATCAGCTGCAGACCGGGATAGCCGTGATACTCTTCGGTGATCGAGAGATCGGCCAGCGCCGCATCATAGGCCGCGCGATTGCCCACGCGAGCCCAGGTCTTTGCCGCCTCCACGAGGTCCCGCCAGTCGTCCGCCCGCGCTCCCGGGCCGGAAAAGAACTGGTCGATGCGATGATGTGCGGGCTTCGCCTCTTTGGACATCTGTCTCTCCCGATCCTTGCGAGTGATGCGGGATCGTGAGTGGGCCGCCGGTCGCTCCATTGATCCAAGTCAACGGTCACGTGCATTCTGAGAGCCGGGGCCGTATCCAGGCCGGAGCGGATGGCCGATTCATCGCCCGCCCTCCGAACGCGCCCCTTCGCAGCGCAGCAACACGAGCAACAGCGCCACCACGGGCAGGCCCAGCGCAAGATCGGGGATGCTCTTGGTGGCAAAAGCACCGGCCGCGGCACCGAAACCGAACACGGCACATAACGCGAAGAAGATGCCCGAGCGGCGCAGCGTTCCGACCGGCGCGCCGCCGGACGCGACCGCGAAGATCGTCTCGATCGCCTGGCGCAGATTGCCGGTGAGCATCACCGTGCTGCAAGCGGTGCCTTCGACCCTGGTGAACGTCGCAGCCTGCATCGCCGCAACGAAGGAGATACCGAGCGTGCCGGCGGCATCCGGCAGACGATTGTGCAGGATGCCGACCGCAATGAGGAGGATGATCTCGACCAGGGTGCTGATCGCATTGGCGCGCTCGCCGGCGGCACGGCGCAGCCATGCCGCGATCACGACGCCAAAGACGAAAGCCACGATCGGCGGCACGAAGTGCAGCGCCTCCGTCCAGTTGCCGGCGGTCGCATAGACCCAGAGTAAGATCAGATTGGCGGTCTGGGCATTCGCCATCACGCCGTGGATGATCCAAGTGTAGGCGTCGATATAGCCGCCGGCGAAGGCGAGCAGCAATACGATCCCGACCGTCTCGTCCCGGCGGATCGCTCCGGCTGCGACGTCCAGGGTGCTCATGTCGGCAATAGGCGCTGTCGCGAACGGTCCATCGCGCCATAGGCATCGCCTCGTCTCCACTGAGGCTTGATCTGGATCAAGCAAATGTCCTGGCAGCACCAATCAAATCGCGTCAACGCGCCGGGGGAATGCGACCATGGAAACCGTCAGGTGGATCATCACCGCTGCACCGGAGATATTTCTGCTGCTCGCGATCGCGATCGGCACCATCTTCGGTCGCATCAGGGTCCGCGGTTTCGCCATCGGTACCACCGCCTGCATCCTCATCGTGTCCGTGCTGCTCGGACAGCTCGGCCATTTCGCGTTTCCCGCGTTGTTGCGGGTGATCCTGTTCAGCCTGTTCGTGTTCACGATCGGCTATCGATCCGGCCCCGAATTCTTCGCATCGCTGAGCGTCCGCACGCTCGCCCAGGTGGCTCTGGCGTTGGTGCTGGGCGGTACGGGTCTCGCCATCGTGCTGTTGTTCGCTCACGGTTTCGGGCTCGATCCCGGCACCGCTTCGGGGATTGCGGCCGGAGCGCTGACGCAATCGTCGGTGATCGGAACGGCGTCGGGCGCATTGGCCCAGCTCGGCCTGCCCAAGGACATATTGAGCCAGCAGGAGGCGAACATCGCGGCGGGCTACGCGGTGACCTACGTGCTCGGTTATATCCTGACGCTGCTGTTCGTCCCCTTCGTTGCGCCGAGATTGATGAGAATCGACCTGAAGGCCGAGGCCAAGAAGCTGGAGGCGGAGCTCGCCGGCGGCGATCCGCCGAAGACCGAAAACCTGTCCTATCGCAAATTCCAGGCGCGCGCCTATCGCGTGACCGCGGGCGCCGGCCGGACCGTCAAGTCGATCGAGGAGGAAATCGGAAGCCGCACGGTCATCGAGCGCATCGTCCGCCAAGGCGCGGACGTCGAGCCGCATTTGGAGACCGTGCTCGAGGCCGGCGACGACATCGTCATTGCGGGGCGCACTGCGGTCATTGTCGCGGCCAGGCCGATCATCGGCACCGAAATCGATGCCGACGAGATCCTGAAAGCCGTCCCCGGCAACGTGCTGGAAGTGCTCGTCGACAATCGCCATCTCCATGGCCGCTCGATCCAGGAGATCGCGACGCGCGTCGGCACCGACGCCCGCGGCGTTTTTCTGCGTGCGCTCAGCCGCATGGGCCGCGAGGTGCCCTTAAGTGCGGACACGCGGGTCTATGTCGGCGACGTCATGACGCTCGTCGGCAGCACCCGCAATATCGAACGTGCGGCAAAGGCGATCGGCCAGATCCTGCGCTCGGGCGATCGCACCGACATCGCGTTTCTTGCCGCCGGCATCGCCGCAGGCCTGCTCGCCGGGCTCGTCAGCTTTAAGATCGGCGGCGTTGCCCTGACGCTCGGCGGTGGCGGCGGGGCCTTGATCGCCGGCCTCGTCTGCGGCTGGCTGCGGTCGCGCAAGCCGACCATGGGTGCATTGCCTCCGGCAGCGCAACAGACCCTGAGCGATCTTGGATTGGGCGGCTTTATCGCAGCGATCGGCCTTGGCAACGGCGCGGCCGCCTGGGCCGCGATCCAGGCTCACGGACTGCTTCTGGTCGGCATGGGACTGGTCATCACAATCGTGCCGCTGATTGTCGCGACGCTGTTTGCCTACCACGTGCTGCGCATGAATCCGGTCATAACCTGCGGCGCCCTGGCCGGCGCCATGACAGTCGATGCCGCGGTGACCGGCGCATGCGAGGTCGCCGAGAGCCAGACGCCGGTTCTCGGCGTCGCCGTGCCCTACGCGGTCGGAAACGTGGTGCTCACCGTCCTCGGACCGATCATCGTAGCCGCAACCTACAGCGGATGATGGAGTCTCCTCATGAGGCAGCAAGTCAAATCGGCGCTCGGCTACGCAGCCGCCATATTGGTCGCGTGGGCAGCTTTCACCGCGCCCGCCCGGACCGAGGACGACGTCCGCATCCAGGAGGAGGTCTGGGTCCTGCCGCTGCCTCTGCCGATGTTTGCTTATCTGGTGCGCCCGGTCGGTGACGGCCCGTTCCCGCTCGTCATCATGAACCATGGCGTCTCGCTGAACCCGACCGAGCGCAGCTTCTTTCCGCTGGTGGAATTCCGCGACGCCGCCAAATGGTTCGCGAGGCGCGGCTATCTCGTGGTCGCGCCGGTCGGCAGCGGTTATGGCGCAGCCGCCATCGACATCCCCGAACGCGCGCTCTACGGACCGTTCTTCTCGAAGGTCGGCAAGTGCACCAATCCGAACTTCCGCGACGCGGGCCTTGCGGTGGCGCAAGTCGATCTCTGGATCATCGACTATTTGTCCGCCGAGAAGCGCATCCTTCCACAGGATGTGATCGTGGTCGGACAGTCCGCCGGCGGCTGGGCTTCCATCGCCCTGTCCAGCGTGAATCCGCCGCAGGTGAAGGCGATCATCACCTTCGCTGCCGGTCGCGGCGGCCGGGTCGGCGGCAAGCCGAACAACAATTGCGCACCCGACAGGCTGGTCGAGGCCACCGCGGATTTCGGCCGCACCTCGCGCGTGCCGATGCTGTGGATCTACATCGAGAACGACACGTTCTTCGGACCCGATCTGTCGAAGCGCATGCATCAGGCCTTCACCGCCGCCGGCGGCCGCGCCGAATATCATCTGATGCCGCCATTCGGCAACGAAGGCCATTTCTTCATCGGCTCGCCGGACGCGATCCCGCTGTGGTCGCCGCTGGTCACAAAGTTCCTCGATGCGCAGAAATGAACCGGGATAGCGGAGACATGACCATGCATCGCCCCCTTGACCCGCTCTTGCGTCTCTTGATGGTTGCCGCGCTCGGGAGCGCCGTGACCTCCGCCGCCGCCGCCGCGCCCAAGGCGGCGCAAGGCGGCAAGCCCGCCGAGGTCGCAACGCGCGGCCAGCGCGAAGCCAAGGACATCAGCTATGGCAGCTGGCAGAAAATGTGCTTCAAGGCCGGCGGTGCGCCCACCCTGTGCCGCACCTCGATCACCGGCCAATTCGCGACCGGACAGACCGCCGTGCGCCTCGACCTGATCGAACGGGAGGACGCTGCCACGGCCCGCCTGCAACTTTTCGTCCCTGCCGGCATGTACCTGCAGCAGCCACCAAAGTTGAACGTCGACCAGGGCAACGCCTTCCACCTGCCCTACACTTGGTGTCTCACTAATCTATGCATCGCGGCCGACGTCGCGCCGCCAAAGATCATCAAGGAGATGGAAACCGGCAAGGCGCTTCTGCTCGAAGTCGTCGATTCCAATCTTCTTGCCCTGACGGCCTCGATTCCGCTGGCGCAATTCGCTTCCGCCCGCAAGGGTGCGCCGGCCAGGACGCTCGAGCAATATGTCGAGGAATGACCGTTGGCGTGCAGTCACGCCGCGCGGGCGCGCTCGACGGAATCGATCAACGCTTGCGCCGCAAAGGGCTTGGTCAGATAGGCAATGCAGCCCGAGGCCAGCGCGGCGGCACGCTTTGTCGGGCTGTCATTGCCGGTGACATAGATCACCGGCGCTTCGACGCCCTGCTCGGTCAGACTTCGCCGCACCTCGATGCCGGACCTTGCGCCGAGATCGATGTCGAGGATGATGCAAATCGCGACGTGGAACCTGCCATGATCGAGCAAGGCACCCGCCGTGTCGAACAGCGTGGTGGCGAAGCCGTGTCCGCGCAGAAGCCGGTCCATGCTGGCGCGCATCGACGGATCGTCATCGACGACAAAAACGGACGCGCGCTGGGGCAAGACGACTTGCCTTTCCGGAAAGACGACGAGGGGGATACCGGATACGATCGCGCCGCATTCTCAACGCGGGCGCTCGTCCATCATTGCACACGGCTCACCATGCGCTGTCAACACGCCCCGGTATTGTCCTTTGGGGCAGGCACATCGAGGGAACCGCGACGCTTCGACCAAGCAGCTAATGCCCGTCCGGATCGAGCATTCCGAGCCGCTCTGCGATCGAAACCAGCTCCGCCAGCGAATGAACCTGCATCTTCTCCATCACCTGATGGCGGTGCGCCTTCACCGTGCGCTCGGTGGTTCCGATCTCGTGCGCGATCTGCTTGTTGATCCGGCCGCGCACGATCAGATCAAACCCCTGCCGCTCGCGCTGCGTCAGCGTGGCCAGATGGCGACGAAACGCATCGAGCCGGCTGCGCTGGGCGTGCGCCGTCTGCTGGCTGGCCAGCGCCCGCTCGATCGCCTCGAGCAACTGCTCGGAGCTTATCGGTTTGGTCAGGAAGTCTTCCGCACCCGCCTTGATCGCGCGCACCGTGGTTGGCGTGTCGGCGTGACCGGTCAGAAAGATGATGGGCAGCATCGAACCGGACGCGATCAGCCGCGCCTGCAGATCGGGACCGCTCAGGTCCGGAATCCGTACATCGAGCAGGATACACCCCATCTGCCCGTCGTCCGGCGGGGAGTCCAGCAGCTCCCGGGCCGAGGCATAGGTCGCGACCTCATATCCCGCGAGCTTCAGCCGGCGCTCGATCGCTGTCCGAAAGGACTCGTCGTCATCGACTACGTGAACGAGGCCCGGCACATTTCACCTCTTCGCCCGGTTGAATGAGAACGGTTTGATGTGCTTGGTCATTCAAGGCCATCTTCAAGCCTGAAGACGGGAATTTCTGCTTCGCAATATGTCGCATCTTCCACCGGGCCCCCAACATCTCATCCCGCGCAGCAATCGCTGGTGGCGTCCTTTGGTACATTGAACCTTGGGACAATGGATAAGAATGCTTCCTTGGCCGAAAATCAACTTCGGCGGGAGTGCGATAGCGCGGCACATATCCGGCTTGGAATATACCGACTGACAGACCAATTCGGCGGCAAGCTGAGGAGTTGGCCTATGTTCGTTCGCATCACAACGGATTCCGCGTCGTTGCGCCCCAATACCCTCCGTGACCTCGGCATGGCAAATCACTCAAATGCGCTGGTCAGTTTAAGCGAATTTTCCTACCGAAAAGGCTCGGAGATCTACGGCGAGAAAGAGCCGGCCGAGTATGTCTACCAGGTCAAGTCCGGCGCGGTGCGAAGCTACAAGCTGCTGTCGGATGGCCGCAGGCAAATCGGGGCATTTCACCTCATTGGCGACATTTTCGGACTCGAGAACGGCAGCGAGCACCGGTTCACGACGGAAGCCATCATCGACACCACGGTGCGGCTGATCAAGCGGCAAAGCCTCGAAAACGTGGCCGAGAGCGATGCCATGGTGGCCCGAAACCTGCTCAGTATGACCACAAGCAACCTCCAGCATGCAGAAGACCACATGCTGCTTCTCGGCCGCAAGACCTCCCTGGAGCGCGTCGCGGCCTTCCTGCTCGAAATGGACAAGCGCCTGACGGCGGCCAGCGTCATGGCGCTTCCGATGTCGCGGCGCGACATCGCCGACTATCTCGGCCTGACTCTGGAGACCGTCTCGCGGGCGCTGTCGCGGCTGCACGAGCTTGGCGTTCTCGGCTTCGTCGGCAACACGCAGCGCCAGATCGTGCTGCTCGACCGCGACCAGCTCGCCAGCCTCGATCTGCAGTCCTGAGACGGACCGCATCAGATCCGCGGTGAGCCGGGCGGCTCCGTCAGCCCGAGATGCTCGAGTGTCTTGCGCAAGACCTCGAACAGGATGGCGGCGGACCAGCCGAACAGAAGAACGCCATTCATGGCGGTCAGCGGGCCGATCAGCTGCCATTCGCGCACCGGCGTGATGTCGCCGTAGCCGAGCGTGGTGTAGTTGACGAACGCAAAGTAGAGCAGATCCCGGTCGGCAGCCGCGGGCCGGACGAGATTGTAGGTTATGGCCCACATCAGGATTTCGAGCATGTGGGCGATCTTCAGCACGACGGCGGTCGCGATCATGACGCCCATGAGATGCAGCCTCGGCCGGCTGGTATGGCGCAGGCCCGCACCGCGGGCGATGGTCACGGCGACCACCGTCACGAGCGCGTGGAGCCCGATATTGATCACGCTGACCAGCGTGCCGACAAGGAATTGCAGCATCATGGCGGCGAACCGGACCTCAATTCTGGCGGCCCTGCTCATCGTGATCGGCGGCAGGGATCGCATCCCTGGTGATCATGCTCCCACCGATCGGCCGAGGGGTCGATTGATCTAGCTCAACGGTGCCTCGACGGTTTCCGTCGCGACGACGCCAGCCTGATCTGTCCGCGCCGGAGCAGCGTGGGCGATCCCGATCCACGCTGCCGCCAATTCCCAGGCAACCGACAGGATGATCGGCCCGATGAATAGTCCGATGATGCCATGCGCGAGCGTGCCACCGATGACCCCGATCAGGATCACGAGCGTCGGCGTCGTCAGACCTCGCCCCATCAGGAGCGGCTTCAGGACGTTGTCGAGCAGACCGACGACGACAAGATAGACGGTCAAGAGCAGGGCTACGGTGACGTCCTTGTCGGTCCAGATCCAGACCAACACGGGAACAAGAATGATGGCCGCGCCGATCTGAACGATCGACAGCAGGAGCACGACGACGGCGAGCAGCCCTGCGCTGGGCAGGCCGGCGAGCTTGAAACCGATACCCGCCAGCAGGGCCTGCACGATGGCGACACCGATGATGCCCTGCGAGACGGCGCGGATGGTGGCGCCGGCGAGCTCCAGGAAGTGCTCGCTCTGGTCGGGCACGATGCGCCGCAGGAAGCCGCGGAGCGCGACAACAAGCTGTGCCCCGTGCGGAAGCAGGAAGCCGGCGACGACCACCGACAGCAGGAATTGAAGCATTCCGATGCCGGTGTCACCCGCGAACGACAACATCATCCCGGCGAGCGGCTTCAGATAAGGCGCCACCTCGCGCAACGCAGTCCGGATGTTCGTGTAGGCTTGATTCCAGAACGCGTAGAGTTGCGGACCGATCAGGGGCCAGGTCCTGATCCGCTCCGGCGCCGCCTGAAGCACGAGATCTCCGCTGCCGATCTGGCCCGCAAGGTCCCGGAGCCCTTCAACCGCACTCACGCCCAGCCAGGCGGCGGGACCGATGACGATGCCGAGCGTGATCAGGGTCAGAACGGCTGAGGCGGTTCGCGGACGGTTGCCGAGGCGCTGGGAGAGCCAGGCGAAGGCCGGATGAAACGCCACGACCAATACTGCGCTCCAGCTCAAAATCGGCACGAAGGGTCGGATAACGATGAAGGTCCACAGAATCAGCAGCCCGAGCAGGCCGAGCCGGATCACGAACTGGACGATGTCCTCCGCGGATAGAAGCTGGCGAAGCGTCTTCAAGGCTCGTTGCCTCCTGGTCAACGGACGGCGCGCTGCCGCGTAGCAAGCGGTGCGGCCCGCCTCGAAGGCTTGATCCAGATCAAGCCGGATGTTCGGTTGCTTGACGGGATCGGCCGCGCATGCAGCCAATTGCAGACCGCTCGTGACGCGCGATGCGCACGCGGTTCGACGCATCCCGAACGCCCCGAAGGTGAGGCCGCGTGTGGCCGCCTGCTCTCGGAAGCGGCATCACCGACCTCGAGGAGATGCCTCAGTTCAGGCTGCGCGTCAGCAGCTGCAGCACGATCGCAAACAGCTCGCCCTGCGAGGAGATACCGAGCCGCTGATAGGCGCGCTTGCGATAGGTCAGTGTCGAATGCAGGCTGATGCCGAGTCCTTGCGAGATCGCCTCGGAGCTGAAGCCCGCGAGGATGCGGCGGCAGACCTCCTGCTCGCGCGGCGTGAGAGAAGCGAGCGGCGCCCGGGTCGCGAACAATTCGGCGAGAGACGGCTCGGGCGTCGCCTTGCTCTGAAAGTGGCGCGCCACGCTGGCGCTGATCGCCGGTGCGATCGCCTGAAGCCGCTCGCGCTGCGCCGTGGTGAAGCGGCCCTGGGCCGCAATGCGATAGAAGTTGACGTAGAAGCAGCTGTCGCCAGCCCAGATCGCGGTGGCGCATTTGTCGATGATGCCGGAATCCTGGAAGAATATCTTGCGGTAGCGCGCGCCGTACATGCGCGGCGCGAACGCGGGCAACATGATCGGCCCGCCGCCCTCGCCTTCGAACAGCGTATCGCGGTTGGGGTCAGATTCGTGGAACTGGCCGGCATAGGCCGCACCAAGATCGCCGCCGATCGGGATGTTGCCGGCATCGAGCAGGCAGGTCGCACCACCGGCGCGGTTGAGTGCGAACACCATGCAATGGCCGACACCGGCCTGGCCTCGCAACGTGTCGATGAGGATGTTCGGGAAGTCGGGGCGACCAATGGCGAGCACCGCGGGCGTCACGTCACCAACCGCCAGACTTGAGGGCATTCCACCCGGCCGCATCGCTTCCTCCGACGGACGTTCTTTTGCAGAAGGATAGCAGCACGGATGGCGTGCCGGAAGCAGGCCATTCGGATGCCGCCCTGAGTCCGGCTCTGCGCAGCACCGCTGGCGCGCTGCAGCGCAAGAGCGTCAGCCCGCTGCCTTTGCCGGTGCGACGTTGATGGCAAGCTTGCCGTAGCGGTCGGTGAAGGCTTCGGTGTCGATCTCTTCGAGCTGGATCTCGCCGCTCATGACGCCCCGTTTCCAGGCCTCTTGTGCCGGATCGTTCTGGAACTCCGGCATCACCTCGCGGCCGAACAGCTCGAGCGATTCGCAGATATGCTCGTGGCTGTTCTTGCCGGCCTGGTTGAGCAGGATGACCTGGTCGATATGCGAGCTCTGGAAGCGCTTCAGCTTCTTGCGGATTGTCTCGGGCGAGCCGATCAGGCCGCCGCGCAGCGCCGCCTCCTGCGCCTCGGGATTGTCGCGCTTCCACTTGTTGTATTCGTCCCACATGTTGACGGTGCCGGGCGCGGGCCGCTGGCGGTTCTGCGAGGCGCCGTAGAAGCGCAGGGCGAACTGGAAGAAGGTGGCACCGTCGGCGCGCGCCCGCGCTTCCTCGTCCGTCTTGGCACACATGAAGAACGAGACCAGCGCCATGTTCGGGTTGATCTCGTAGTCGGCCAGCCTGGTGAGCCGTTTGGTCATGGCATTGTAATAGGCGTGCACCCAGGCGTGCGCGGCGTCCGCGCTGACGAACTGGAAGCCGAGCGCGCCAAAACCGTGCCGGCCGGCACGCTCGATGGTCGGCAGCTGCGAGCACGCCATCCACAGCGGCGGATGCGGCTTCTGCACGGGCTTGGGCACGACGTTGCGCAAGGGGATGTCGAAGTACTTGCCGTGATGCTCGCTGCCGCCATCGCGAAACATCGGGAAGATCGCAGCGACCGCTTCCTCGAACACTTCCTTCTTCGTCGCCATGTCGCGGCCGAACGGGGTGAGCTCGGTGATGGACGCGCTCTCGCCCATGCCGAACTCGCAGCGGCCGTTCGAGAGCAGGTCGAGCACCGCGACGCGTTCGGCGACACGCGCCGGATGGTTGGTGGTGAGCTGAAGAATACCGTGGCCGAGCCGGATCTTCTGCGTGCGCTGGCTGGCCGCCGCGAGGAACGATTCGGGCGACGGCGAGTGCGAATATTCCTCGAGGAAGTGGTGCTCGACCACCCAGGCATGGTCGTAGCCGAGCCTGTCGGCGAGCTCCATCTGCGTCAGCGCGTTCTGGTAGAGCCTCAGCTCGTCGCCGGCCGCCCAGGGCCGCGGCAGTTGTAGCTCGTAGAAGATGCCGAACTTCATGGCGCCGCTCTCCCGCATTATTGTTGTTGAGCTCATCTTAAAGGGTGGGGCGAAGCTGTCTACAAAAGCGGCAATTCCGCCGCGCGGGAGAATGATCCGCCACCCGCCGTGCGAAGCGCGGTTCGTCTCGCCCCCCGGCGCCGCGACATCCGCGCAAGTCGACATGTTGATCCAGATCAACGCCGTTGCGGCCCGAATGCATCATCAAGTTCACTAAGGCAACGGCCCGGATGCCGTCCCGATTCCATCACATCTTGAGAGACCGAATATGTCGGCCCCTGACGACGCGATGTCGCGCGTGCGCCGTAAGCGCATGGAGATTTTCGCCTTCCTGTTCCTGACCGCGGTCGTGATGCCCGTGCTCGCGGTCGGGACCGTCGGCTCTTACGGCCTCGGCGTCTGGATCTACCAGATGTTTGCCGGCCCTCCCGGCCCGCCGCCCGCCTCGCATTGATCCTCCCCAGCGAAAGACAGGCATCATGGCCAACGCCACACTCAATCGCCGCGCCCTGATCACCGGCCGGGTGCTCAGCGCCGACCGCATCATCGCGCCGCCAGGCGCCGAGATCGCCAGCATCCTGGTACAGGCGCGTCCCGAGTGTCTCGCCGAGCTCGAAGCCGAGATCGCCGCCCTGCCGGGCTGCGAGATCCACGGCCGCGATCCGCGCGGCAAGCTCGTCGTCGTCACCGAAGCGCCGGATGCCGGCAGCCTCGGCACCCTGCTCAACACCATCCAGTCGCTGCCCAACATCTATTCCGCGGCGCTCGTCTTCCACGCCATCGAAACCACCTGAGTCAGGAAGAGCCATCATGACATCGCCCAAGCTCGACCGCCGCCAGATGTTGAAGCTCGAGGCAGCCGCCATTGCCGCCGCCGCGGCCGGCATGCCCGCTCCGGCGCTCGCCGCCAATCTCGTCACCGAGCGCAATAACAGCGAAATGAAATGGGACAAGGCCGCCTGCCGCTTCTGCGGCACCGGCTGCTCGGTCATGGTCGCCACCAAAGACAACCGCGTCGTCGCCACCCATGGCGACATCAAGGCCGAGGTCAATCGCGGCCTCAACTGCGTCAAGGGTTACTTCCTCTCCAAGATCATGTACGGCCACGACCGGCTGACGCAGCCCATGCTGCGCAAGACGGGCGGCAAGTACGACAAGAACGGCGAGTTCACGCCTGTTACCTGGACCGAAGCCTTCGACATCATGGAGGTGAAGTGGAAGGACGCGATCAAGAAGCGCGGTCCGAACGGCGTCGCCATGTTCGGCTCCGGCCAGTGGACGATCTGGGAAGGCTATGCGGCCTCGAAGCTGTTCAAGGCCGGCTTCCGCACCAACAACATCGACCCCAACGCGCGCCACTGCATGGCTTCGGCCGTGGCCGGCATGATGCGCACCTTCGGCATCGACGAGCCGCCGGGCTGCTACGACGACATCGAGGCGACCGACGCGTTCGTGCTGTGGGGCTCCAACATGGCGGAGATGCACCCCATTCTGTGGACACGCCTCGCCGATCGTCGGCTTTCGGCGCCGCATGTGCGCGTCGCCGTGCTCTCGACCTTCGAGCACCGCTCGTTCGACCTCGCCGACATCGGCATGGTGTTCAAGCCGCAGACCGACCTCTACATCCTCAACGCCATCGCCAACCACATCATCAAGACCGGCCGGGTCGACAAGGACTTCGTCGCCAAGCATACGGTGTTCAAACGCGGCCAGACCGACATTGGCTATGGGCTGCGCCCCGACCACCCGCTGCAGAAGAAGGCGACGGGGGCAGCAAAAGCCAACGACTCCACCGACATGAGCTACGACGAGTTCGTCAAGTTCGTCTCGGAGTACACGCTGGAGAAGGCGGCGCAGATGTCGGGCGTGCCGCTGAACCGGCTCGAAGCACTGGCCGAGCTCTATGCCGATCCCAAGACGAAGGTTGTCTCGTTCTGGACCATGGGCTTCAACCAGCACACCCGCGGCGTCTGGTGCAACAACCTCGTCTACAACATCCATCTGTTGACCGGGAAGATCTCCTCGCCCGGCAACAGCCCATTCTCGCTGACCGGCCAGCCCTCGGCCTGCGGCACCGCGCGCGAGGTCGGCACCTTCTCGCATCGTCTGCCTGCCGACATGGTCGTGACCAACAAGGCGCATCGCGACCACGCCGAGCACATCTGGCAGCTGCCCGAAGGTACTATTCCCGACAAGAACGGCGCACACGCCGTGCTGCAGAGCCGGATGCTGAAGGATGGCTTGATCAACGCCTATTGGGTGCAGGTCAACAACAATCTGCAGGCCGGCCCTAACGTCAACGAGGAGACCTATCCGGGCTTCCGCAACCCCGACAATTTCATCGTGGTCTCGGATGCCTATCCGTCGGTCACGGCGCTTGCCGCCGATCTGATCCTGCCGACGGCAATGTGGGTCGAGAAGGAGGGTGCCTATGGCAATGCCGAGCGGCGCACCCAGTTCTGGCATCAGCTCGTCTCGGCGCCCGGCGAGTCGAAGTCGGACCTCTGGCAGCTCATGGAGTTCTCCAAGCGCTTCAAAGTCGAGGAGGTCTGGCCCGAGGAACTGATCGCCAAGAAGCCCGAAGTTCGCGGCAAGACGCTGTTCGACGTGCTCTACAAGAATGGCCAGGTCGACAAATTCCCCGTGACCGACATCGAGCCTGGCTACGCCAACGACGAATCCAAGGCGTTCGGCTTCTACGTCCACAAGGGCCTGTTTGAGGAATATGCCCAGTTCGGTCGCGGCCACGGCCACGACCTCGCGCCGTTCGACGCCTATCACCGCGAGCGCGGCCTGCGCTGGCCGGTCGTCAACGGCCAGGAGACGAAGTGGCGATTCCGCGAAGGCAGCGACCCCTACGTCAAGCCTGGCACTGACGTGCAGTTCTACGGCCATTCCGACGGCAAGGCCCGGATCTTCGCGTTGCCTTACGAGCCGCCGGCGGAATCGCCGGACAACGAATACCCCTATTGGCTCTCGACCGGCCGCGTGCTGGAGCACTGGCATTCCGGCACCATGACGCGCCGCGTGCCCGAGCTTTACAAGGCCTTCCCCGAAGCGGTCTGCTTCATGCATCCCGATGACGCCCAGGACATGAAGCTGCGCCGGGGCGACGAGGTGAAGGTGGTCTCCCGCCGCGGCTTCATCCGCGCCCGCGTCGAGACGCGCGGCCGCGACCGGCCGCCGCGTGGCCTCGTCTTCGTGCCGTGGTTCGACGAATCCAAGCTGATCAACAAGGTGACGCTCGACGCCACCGATCCGATCTCGCTGCAGACCGACTTCAAGAAATGCGCCGTGCGCATCGAGCGGGTGAACCTGTCATGATAAAACGATCCGCAATCGTCCTCATCGCCTTCGCGATCGCGGCGGGCGCGAGCTCATTGACCGCGCAGACCGTGACGTCGGGCCTGCGCGGCCCGTCCCCACTCAATGACGAGGGTCCGGCGCCGCCGATGCTGCCGAACCGCAACACCTCGGAGAAGGAAGTGCGAAACTATCCCGAGCAGCCGCCGGTGATTCCGCACACCATCGACGGCTACCAGATCGATCTCAACGGCAACAAATGCCTGTCGTGCCATGCGCGTGCGCGCACGGCGGAATCGCAGGCGCCGATGGTCTCGATCACGCATTTCATGGATCGTGACGGCCAGTTCCTGGGCTCGGTCTCGCCGCGTCGCTTCTTCTGCACGGAATGCCACGTGCCGCAGAATACGGCCAATCCGCCGGTCAGCAACGATTTCACCGACATCGACACGCTGCTGTCTCGCTCGACCCCCGGTGGCCGGCGATGACGACGACCGCCGAGGAGCCCAATGCCGAGATGAAGGTCAAGCGCGGCTTGATCGGACGAAGCTGGGACTTTGCGCTGGAGCTCTGGCGGGTGCTGACCCGGCCGAGC
Organism: Bradyrhizobium guangxiense; assembly: GCF_004114915.1. NCBI lineage: Bacteria > Pseudomonadati > Pseudomonadota > Alphaproteobacteria > Hyphomicrobiales > Nitrobacteraceae > Bradyrhizobium > Bradyrhizobium guangxiense. Next base: position 5,639,774 of record NZ_CP022219.1, read on the forward strand.
TCGGTGTTCGCGCTCGGCACCCTCGTGCTGGCCGGCTTCGTTGCCGGCGTGATCTTCTGGGGCGGCTTCAACACCGCGCTGGAACTTACCAACACGGAGAAGTTCTGCACCGGCTGCCACGAGATGAAGGACAACGTCTACGCCGAGCTGAAATCGACCATCCACTTCAGCAACCGCTCCGGCGTTCGCGCGACCTGCCCGGACTGCCACGTCCCACACAACTGGACCGACAAGATCGCGCGCAAGATGCAGGCTTCGAAGGAGGTCTGGGGCAAGATCTTCGGCACCATCGACACGCGCGAGAAATTCCAGGACCATCGGCTCGAGCTCGCCATCCACGAATGGGCGCGCTTCAAGGCCAACGACTCCCTGGAATGCCGCAACTGCCACAGCGCCGATTCCATGGACATCACCAAGCAGTCGCCGCGAGCCTCGGTGGCGCACCAGCGCTTCCTGTTCACCAAGGAAAAGACCTGCATCGACTGCCACAAGGGCATCGCCCACCAGTTGCCCGACATGCGCGGCGTTCCCGGCTGGCAGTAGGACCGTCGGCCCGGCTTGAAAGGCCGGTGTGAATGGTTAGTTTTGAGGGAGGCGAATCGCGTCGTTTCGCCCCCTCCTCAAGACAGACATGGCCACTTTCACCCCGCATCAAGATGCCGCGCTCAAGGCCGTCGGCGACTGGCTCAAGGCCAAGCCCGGCCGCAACGGCACGCCGCCGGTGTTCCGCCTGTTCGGCTTCGCCGGAACAGGCAAGACGACTCTGGCCCGGCACATCGCCGAAGGCGTCGACGGCGAGGTGAAGTTCGCTGCCTTCACCGGCAAGGCCGCCCTCGTCATGCGCAACAAGGGTTGCGACGAGGCCTCCACCATCCACTCGCTGATCTACCGCGCCCGCGAGTCCGGCGAGGAGCAGCCGAGCTTCGAGCTGTGGGATGACGCGCCCGCGTCCAAGGCCAAGCTGATCGTGATCGACGAATGCTCGATGGTCGACGCCGAATTGGGGCGCGACCTGATGTCGTTCGACTGCCCGCTGCTCGTGTTGGGAGATCCCGCGCAGCTGCCGCCGATTCAGGGCGGGGGCTTCTTCACCAATTCAGAGCCGGACGCGATGCTGACCGAGGTGCACCGCCAGGCGCAGGACGATCCGATCGTGCGGATGTCGATGGACGTCCGCGAAGGCCGCGAGCTCGACATCGGCCGCTACGGCGAGAGCGAGGTGGTCTCGCGCAAGGAGCTCGACCCCGACCGGGTCATGGGCGCCGACCAGGTCCTGGTCGGCCGCAACAACCCCCGCCGCGCCTACAACATGCGGGTGCGCCAGCGCCAGAACATCGAGGACGTTTTCCCGGTCGCCGGCGACAAGCTGGTGTGCCTGCGCAACAACCGCAAGAAGGGCCTGTTCAACGGCGGCCTGTGGCGCGTGAAGTCGCGCAACACCTCGCGCTCGAAGTCGCGCATCCTCAGCATGCGGCTGTCGCCCGACGAGGATTTCGGCCACAAGGTGACGAAGGTCTCGGTGCGCGCCGATTGCTTCGAGGGCGGCATCGAGCAGATCGCCTGGGAGCAGCGCAAGCCCTATGACGAGTTCGACTACGGCTACGTGCTCACCGTGCACAAGTCACAGGGCTCGCAGTGGGACGACGTCGTGCTGTTCGACGAGAGCTTTGCGTTCCAGGATAGCCGCGCCAGATGGCTGTACACGGGCATCACGCGCGCGGCGAAACGGCTGAGCGTCGTGGTGTGATGCCGTAGCTCGGACTGCGCAGATACATTCACCAACCGCTAGGCTTTGCGATGTATCACCGCGCCGTCGGCAGGAGGGCACGCATGGCTGAACCAAGACCCGATTACCGCGATGCACGGAATGATCCCTCCGACGCGAGCCGTCGCGGGTTTCTGAAATCGGCTGGCATCGCCGCCGGCGCGCTCGCCGCGTCGATCGCGGCGCCGGGACTTGCGCGATCGGCCCCAATGCGCGCGGCGCATGCGCGGCTGGACAAGCCGGTGCGAGTCTCGAAGCAGCGGCTCGACGCACTGGCGGCGCAGTTCTATGCCGTGTTCAACGAACACGACGTCCTGCCCAAGGATTTCTCCGACAAGCATGCCGCCCGCTACGATGTCGAGCTGCGGCGCATCACCACCACGACGCACGTCCCTGAGACGAGAGAGCGCGTGAAGGTCAGCGGGCTCGTCGCTGTCCCCGTCGGCGCGCGCGGCGCGCTGCCGGTGCTGTCCTGGCAGCACGGCACGATCCTGTCGTTCGACCAGGTCCCGTCGAACCTGCTGCGACTTGGCGACGAAGCCTACCAGCTTCGCGACAACGTCGACTCGCTGGAGACGCTGTTCAACATCCAGCGCTTCGCCGGCAACGGCTATGCCGTCATCGCCGCCGACTACATCGGCAAGGGCCCATATCGCAACGGCCGCGGCGAGGCCTATGCAGTGAAGGGCACCACGGTGCAGTGCTGCCTCGACGTCCTCGGGGCCGGCCTCCTCGAGCTGAAAACGCTCGGCCTCCGCCGATCCGCTTTGTTTCTGAACGGCTGGTCGCAGGGCGCGCTGAACACGCAATGGCTCAAGCAGGAGATGCAGCACCGCGGCATGAAGGTGACGGCAACCGCGGCCCAGAGCCCGTTCAACAATCTCGCCGAGAGCTTCCATTACTGGGTCAACCCGACGTCCTATATCCCGTCGACGGAGACGTCCTACCCGATGCCTCCGGCCTGGATCACGCCGTGCCTGATCGTGCTGCTCGGAAGCTATCGCCAGTATTACGGTCTCAGCGATCTGTTCAAGACGGCCATCAAGCCCCAATATCAGGCGCTCGCGGAAAAATACTGGGCCGACTACAGCCTGGACGGAGAGACCGCGAAAAGTGTTCCGCCGGCCGCGGACTTCCTGGTGGACGGGTTTTTCGACCGCTTCACCCATGACAGCAACAGCACGCTGCTGCGCCAGCTCGGTCGCAACGGCGCGACTTTCTGGAACTACGATTCCCCGATCCGGTTCTATTACGGATTGGCTGACGAAGCGCTGCCCCCGCGACTGGTCAAGCCGGCGATCGCCGCCGGTGGACGCTTCGCGGACGGCGTCGCGGTTGGTCGCGCAAGCCATCGCGTCACGTTCCTGGCGAGCCTCTATGGCGACAGCTCCGCCTTGAACGGACATTCAACCGCGTTCGATTGGTTCAATTCGCTGATGTGACCGCGCGCGGCGCCGGTCTTCATTGGCTCGCGACAAAATAGAAGTCTTCCGTCCCGGCGGCGAGCCGCAGGTGAACGGCTGCCGCCCGTGCCGCGGCCCAGACTTCGCTGCGGATGATGTCGAACAGCTTCCCCGCAGCTCATTTCACGGACTCGTGTCCGCCCCGTCGTAACAATCGGCGGCTGCATCCGTACCTCGGATGATGCGAAAAGGCGGCCGGACAACTGTTCGTCCGGCTCCGACCGCCCTAGACTGTCAGACCTTCCGAAAGAGGATCCGCCATGCGCCGACCTGCCCTCGCCTCCCTGCTGGCCGCAACCACCGCCCTCTCGCTAACCTTTGCATTGGCCTTTGCCGCGCCGTCCCGGGCTGCGGAGGACGCGGTGGTGATCCCTGCCCCCGCGATGGATGTGGCCCCCGCCAGCGGGACCCAGACCGCCGTTGTTGCCGGCGGCTGCTTCTGGGGCGTGCAAGGCGTCTTCCAGCACGCCGCAGGCGTCATCAACGCGGTCTCCGGCTATGCCGGCGGCACCAAGGCGACCGCCGACTACCAGACGGTCTCGAGCGGCCGGACCGGCCATGCCGAGTCGGTCGAGATCAAGTACGACCCGAAGAAGATCTCCTACGGCAAGATCCTCCAGATCTACTTCTCGGTGGTGCACGACCCGACCCAGCTCAACCGCCAGGGCCCCGACACCGGACCGCAATATCGCTCGGCGATCTTCACGACCTCCGACGAGCAGAAGAAGGTGGCGGAAGCCTACATCGCCCAGCTCAACAGCGCCAAGGTGTTCGGCAAGCCGATCGTGACCAAGGTCGGCGCGCTGGAGGCGTTCTACCCGGCGGAGGCCTACCACCAGGACTATCTGACGCTGCACCCGAACCAGCCTTACATCGCCTATAACGACCTGCCGAAGGTCGAGAACCTGAAAAAGCTGTTCGCGGATAACTACATTGAAAAGCCGACGCTGGTGAGTGCCAGCAAGGCCACCAACTGATCGCGAGATCATCTTACGAACGGGAGACCCATGCCCGACACCAGAACGAAGACCACAGACGACAAGGTCATCAAGAGCGAAGAGCAATGGCGACGCGAATTGTCGCCGATGCAGTACGCGGTGCTGCGCGAGAAGGCGACCGAACGTCCCTTCTCGGGCGAGTATGAGCACGACCACCGCGCCGGCACCTATGTCTGCGCCGGCTGCGGCAATGTGCTGTTCGAGTCCGACGCCAAGTTCGATTCCGGCTGCGGCTGGCCGAGCTTCACGCAGCCCGCAGTCGAGAGCCATATCGACGAGGAGCGGGATTTGAGCCACGGCATGATCCGCACCGAGGTGCTCTGCTCCAAATGCAGCGGCCATCTCGGCCATGTCTTCCCTGACGGCCCGGGACCGACCGGCCTGCGCTACTGCATCAACTCGGCCGCATTGAAGCTGGAGCCCAAATAATAGGCCTCAGCGGTCGGGTTCCTTCATGGAACCCGGCCGCCCGATATGCTTTTCTTCTCTGGCGGTGCGGCCGATCATCGCATTGGGCGGCCGTCAGGGAGGAAACCATGTCACTCGGGACCATCCTCATCATCCTGGTGATCATTTATCTGCTCGGGGGCCTGTCCGGCCGGTTCGGCGGCTACGGCTATGGCCTCGGCCATTCTGGCATGGGCATCGGCGGGGTCGTGCTGGTGGTGCTGGTGGTCCTGCTGCTTCTTGGCAAGATTTAAACCATATAAATTATTGAAATCATTCGATTTATTTCAGTCGCGGGGCTGCCATGCGCGGATTCATCATCTCCCATCGCAGGGGTCGCATTTCCGTCAAATCGGCCTATATTAGAGGGCGAAAATGACATGTGCGGCGGGCCCGCTTGATTGCGGCCCCTGCCCTCCCAAACCCCACGCGCTTAAAGCCCCAGAGAAGATCACGAGGTCTTTGACCATGCGTCCACTGCGTCCGTTCAACTTCAACACTTCCGCCGAACTCTCCCCCGCCGCGATCCGCAAGAAGAAGCGTGCGGGCTTCACCTATCGCCGGTTCGGCACCGCGGCCGAAGCCGTGCAGTTCGCGATGGAGCAGTTGCCGACGGATTCGCTGAACGGCGCCTATCTCCAGGTCGAGGAAGCGCGGTTCGACCAGAACGGCATCCGCTCGCTCTATGAGAGCGAAGCCTTCCCGCTGCCCCGCCGCCCCAAGCCGGCGCCGGCCGCCGAAACCGACGCCGACGCGGCGTAAGTTTTTCGCTGATCCTTACGATGTGCGCAGAAGGCGCGATGGCCGAAAGGCTGTCGCGCTTTTTGCGTTTTGGGGCTCCCGCAGGCGGGGAGAGGCGAAGAAGAAACTAAAGCCGCGGCTGCTTGTCGAGCCAGCGGCGCAACAGGCGCACGTTGCGCATGTTGGCGCGGAACATCACGTCGAAAGCGTCGCCGGCGAACGGCACCATGCCGACCACGCCGTCGAGCGCGACATTCCCGAGCATGCGCGCGGTGATGTACCAGGGCGCGCCCAGCGCGCGGGCCTCGCGCCCCAGCCACAGCGAGATCGCCGTGGTGATGATGTCGCCGATGACGGGAATCAGGCCGATCAGCCCGTCGATGCCGTAGCGGATGTTGGTGCCGGGCAGGATGAAGGCGATGTCGAGCAGCTTTGCGATCGCCTCGAGACGCGCGATCCGCTGCTCGCGCGTCAGATTGCCGAACGCGCTGCCGGCGAATGGATTGTCCTTGCCGAACTCGAACCGGAACTCGCGAAAGCCCTGCTCCAGCGTTTCGGGGCGGATTTCCCGCCCCTCCTGGTCGATGATCGGCCCGCGCGCCTCGGCGCCCGAAGAGGTGGCGTGCGGGCCGCGCCCGGAACGGGGCCGGCGCGGAGCGAGGATGTCGTCGTCGGACATGGGCATGACCTCAGGGGAACGCGCCGGCTAGGCTGAAGTTGCTGCGCCGCGCCCGAACGTCGCGCTCAGGTCGTCGTCGCGACCGGCTGCGGCTCCTTGACGTATCTATGCACGAGCCAGGACGAAATCGCTGCCGGCACGAACCCGACGAGGCCGTACAGAATGAACTGCACCCCCCCCGAATCCGGTCCGCGCGAGCTGTAGGTGAGCGAGGCCAGCACGAAGGCGAACAGGCCGACCAGCAGCATCCGCAAGCTCGGCCCGACGCGCCTGACGTGGATCAGGATGTCATCGATCGCGCCGATCATCAGCGAGGGCAGCAAGCCGAACAGATAGCTGTATTGCAGCGTCTTGAAGAAGACCGCGAACAGCTTGCCAACCTCGCCGAGACTGGTCTGGGTCCAATAGCCGGACTGATAGGTCGTGGTCAGCAGTAGCAGGAACCCGCCGACGAACGGGCCAATCAGCGCAAACACCAGATAGCGTTTCATCAAACACCCTCACACGTCTCTGGTGGATTATAGCAGCGCCGCGGGAACCTTGAATAGCGGGCGGCGCGCCAGGGGAACAAGTGGCAAGGCGATGAGTTCATGCAGGACCTGAATTTCCCTTTGGCAGATTGGAGCCGCCGATGGCCCGCAAATTTCTTCTGGCGACAATCGCGCTCGCGGCCCTGACCGGCCTGTCGAACGTCCCCGCGCTCGCGCAGGGCCACATGGGCTCGCCGCAGGAACAGCAGGCCTGCTCGCGCGACGCATCGCGCTTCTGTCGCAAGGACCTTGGCAATGACGGCGCAGTGCAGAGCTGCCTGCAGGCCAACCGGGCCAAGCTGTCGCGCGCGTGCAGCAAGGTGTTCCAGAGCCACGGCATGTGAGGATCGGATCGATTTCCGCAATTGGAGAGTGACGCCATGTTGCACGACGAAGAACTCTCGATCCTGCGGGACATCAGCCAATCCGTTGCCTTCGCCGACGACCGCCAAGGCAAGATGGGACAACTGATCGCCGACGGCTACGTCATGAAGGACGGTGACCTGTTCGAGCTCACAGCCAAGGGCGTCACCGCCGTCGAGGAACACGCCGCCGCGCTCGGCGCGAGCGAGGTGGAACAAGCGAGCGCGTCCTCCGATCGGCTGATCTGATCGCGTGCGCACGCATTCCGCGTGACGTCCACGCAACAATTGCAATTTCATTCATGCCGACCATTGCAGCCGCGCGACAATGGCGCATACTTCGCTCGGGCGGCGCAGCACTTTTCGATTCGAACAATCAAGAAATCGAGCGACCACATGCGGGAGTGAGTTCCCGGCGTGAAGGCTGTGACATGCGGCAGATCAAGTCGCGTGCGGCGCCCCAAAACCAAGTGGCTCAAGCCCAGGGAATCGGGGACCCATTCTGCATGACACGCAATCAGACGATTACTTCGCTCTTCGCCATCGCAACCACCGCCATCGCACTCCAGACCTCGCCCGGCCTCGCCTTCTCATCCGAAGCGCAGCAAATGTGCACGGGCGACGCGATGCGGCTGTGCTCCAGTGAAATTCCTGACATCCCGCGGGTTCGGGCCTGCATGGTGCGGAACAAGGCGCAGGTCAGTCCCGGCTGCCGCGCCGTGATGGACCGCGAGGCGGTCGCATCGCGCAAGCGCGAAGCAACGGCGCAGTAGCTGCAGTCGTCATTCCGGGGCGCGCGGAGCGCGAGCCCGGAATCCATCGCGCACCGCGTTACGTGGAAAACTGGATTCCGGGCTCGACGCTACGCGTCGCCGCGGAATGACAGAGAGACTAATCGCCCCACTGCGCGAAGGCGTCGTTGAAGGCGCGCTCGCCGGGGGCGCCCTTCTCAATGGCGATGATGGCGCGGCGCTGGTTGGCATAGACCAGCGGCACGTCGAACCATGAGCGCTCCTTCAAGAGCTGGACGTTGCGGGCGCGATCGGCATCGACGTTGGACAGGCCGACCAGGAAGAAGCCGTCGGTGACCTTGACCGCGAGGCCGGCGAGCGGCGTGCCGCGGGCCTGCTCGTTGGACTTCATCAGGATGCCCGGGACGTTGGAGACGCTGCCGCCCGGAAAATCCGGCGGCAGGATGAAGGTGAGCTCCGCCGTGTGGCTCGCCGGCAGCGAGGAGTCGGTATTGCGGCGGAACGACATCGTCATCTTGAACTTGCGATCGGGGATCTCGATGTCGGCGCGCACGGCAACGTCGGCCTTCTGGTTGCCCGACGCCTTGATCGGCTCCAGCCGCCACACCACCGAGCCGACATATTGCTTGCCCTTCGGATCGGACGGATCCTCGTCGTAGAGCACGACCTTCTGCGCCACCGGCGCGACCGGCTGGTCGCTGGCCGAAGGTTGACCGACGCGATCGGGGATCTTCGGCTTGGTCTGCGGCTGCGAGGCATCCTTCGGGGCCTCCACCACCTGGGTCGGCGAGGACTTGAACAGATTGGTCGCGATCTGGACCAGCGGCTTGCCCCAGAGGATGCCGGCGCCGACCAGGATCAGCACGATGCCGACGGCGATCGCGCTCTTGAACGGGAAGGCGGAGCCGGTGCGGGCCCGCTTCTTGGCGTCGCGCTCGGGGGCGGCGCGCGGGCGCGGCGAAGGCGGCTGCGGCGTGTAGCGCTCGGCCTCCTCGATCGACTCGTCGTAGGAATAGGGCGCCTCCGACTCGCCGGCGCGGTTTTCCAGGCTCGGCTCGAGCCTGTCGAACTCCGGCGAGGGCGAAGGCACGTTGGCGTAGGTGCGGCGCGCGGCGCGGTTGGCCTGCGCGGCAGCGCCGCCGAGATCATTGGCATCGGCCGTGATGTCGCGGAAGCCGCGCACGCCCGGTGCCGGCGGCAGCGGCGGCGGAGGCCCGAGATCGGGCGGACGACGCGCTCCGCCGCGATCGCGTCCGGCCGTCGGCGGCTCCGGCATCGGCGGCGGCGCGGACGGTCCCGGCTGCCGCGGGGCGTCGAAACGGGGGGCGCGCGAGGCACGCTGGGCATCGCCCTGGTCGTCGACGTTGACGGATGGCCGGTCGGCCCGCGGCGGTGGCGGAGCCGGGCGCGTCCGCGGCGGCCCCGCAGGCGGGTTGCCCTCGGCGGCCCGGGTGCTGGCGCGTCGAAATGCATCGCCGCTACCGCCGCTGCGTCCGCCGCCACCGGGGCGCGAGGCATCGCGGGCGCGCTGGGCAGCCTCCGATTCGACCTTACGGACGGCCTCTTCCAGCGACAACCTTTCGCGGGTGATCTCGGATTCGGAGAGCGGCGGCTGCACGCTGCGCAGCTGCGCGATCAGGGCGGTGCGCGCCCGTTCATAGAGCGCGCGACGGCTTTCGCCGGGAGCGTTAGGGTCCAGGGCGGCAATAGCGCGGGCGATCAGCGGATAGTAATCAGCCATTTCTACTCAACTATACGCCCGTCCTGGTAAGAGATCGTTAAGCCTCAAACGGGTTTTGCACGAGGATAGTATCTTCGCGTTCGGGGCTGGTGGAAAGCAGCGCGACCGGGCACCCCACCAATTCCTCGATCCGCCTGACATATTTGATGGCCTGGGCGGGCAGGTCGGCCCAGGAGCGCGCACTGGCGGTCGGCTCCTTCCAGCCCTCGATGGTCTCGTAGATCGGCTCGACCCGGGCCTGGGCACCCTCGCCGGCCGGGAAATGATCGATCTCCTTGCCGTCGAGCCTGTAGCCGGTGCAGACCTCGATGGTGTCGAAGCCGTCGAGGATGTCGAGCTTGGTCAGCGCGAGACCGTTGATGCCGCAGGTCCGGACCGCCTGGCGGACCAGCACGGCGTCGAACCAGCCGCAGCGGCGGGGACGGCCGGTATTGGTGCCGAACTCGCGGCCGCGCTCGCCGATCTTGCGGCCGATGTCGTTGTCCTGCTCGGTCGGGAACGGGCCCTGGCCGACGCGGGTGGTGTAGGCCTTGCACAGGCCGAGCACGTAACCGACCGCGCCGGGCCCGAGGCCGGCGCCGGTCGCGGCTTGCGCCGCCACCGTGTTGGACGAGGTCACGTAGGGATAGGTGCCGTGGTCGACGTCGAGCAGCGCCCCCTGTGCGCCCTCGAACAGCATGCGCTTGCCTTCACGCCGCTTGATATCGAGCAGCCGCCACACCGTCTCCGCGTAAGGCAGCAGCTCAGGTGCCAGCGCGCTCAATTCCTTCAGGATCTCCTTGCCGTCGAACTCCGGCAGATTGAGGCCGCGGCGCAGGGCATTGTGGTGGGCAAGCAGCCGGTCGATCTTGTGCGGGAGCGTGTCGAGGTCGGCGAGGTCCATCAGGCGAATGGCGCGGCGGCCGACCTTGTCCTCATAGGCCGGGCCGATGCCGCGGCGGGGGGTGCCGATCGCGGTCGCCGCGCTGGCGGATTCGCGGTGCGCGTCGAGTTCGCGGTGCAGCGGCAGGATCAGGGTGACGTTCTCGGCGATGCGCAGGTTCTCCGGAGAGACCGCGACGCCCAGCGCCCTGAGCTTGGTGACCTCATCGAGGAAGGCGGCGGGATCGAACACCACGCCGTTGCCGATCACCGACAGCTTCTGGTCGCGCAGCACGCCCGAGGGCAGCAGCGCCAGCTTATAGGTCTTGCCGTTGATCACCAGCGTGTGGCCGGCGTTATGGCCGCCCTGGAAGCGGACGACGATATCCGCCTGCTCCGACAACCAGTCGACGATCTTGCCCTTCCCTTCGTCGCCCCACTGGGCGCCGACGACGACAACATTGGCCATTCGCGGGTAATCCTATTCAATCTGTCTCTCGGGCATGATCCTCGCGGAAAACCGGTGCCCACTCTTCCGGGTCATGCCTGCGCCAAGCCCAAGCGGCGGCCGTCGCCGCCCATACGCAAGGCAGCCCACCGGATAAAGGAAGCAGCCGCTCTAAGCAAGCAAGAACGGGGCTTTTTCGAGGCCCAACGTCCGGCCCAAGCCTTTGATATCCCCGAAAAATCCCCCTTGTCGGGACATCAGGCCCCAATGCGCCCGTCGATCACTTCGATGATCCGGTCGCAGCGGCGCGCCAAGTCCATATTATGGGTCACGAGAAGGAAGCTCGTACCGCTGTCGCGGTTCCCCTGCCGCATCAGCTTGAATACGGCCTCGGCCGAACTGCTGTCGAGATTGCCGGTCGGCTCATCCGCCAGCACGAGATCGGGATTCATGGCGAGCGCACGCGCCACCGCGACGCGCTGCTGCTGGCCGCCGGACATGTTGTTGGCGAGATTGCCGGCGAGTTTCTCCAGTCCGACCTGAGCCAGCAGCCGATTGGCCCGCGCTTCGATGTCCGCAGATGGGAAGCCGCTGTCGACCAGCATCGGCATCATGACGTTTTCCCGCGCCGTGAACGCCGAGATCAGCAGATGATATTGGAAGACGAAGCCGATGGTGTGGCCGCGCAGGCGCGTGACCTCAGCATCGTCGAGGGCAGCAGTGTCTTGGCCCTTGATCAGCAGGCGGCCCGAGGTCGGCCGGTCGAGCAGCCCGATGATATTGAGCAGCGTACTTTTGCCCGAGCCAGATGGACCAATGAGGGCCAGAAACTCGCCATGGTCGAGCTCGAGGTCAATGTTGTGCAGCACCTCGGTTTCGGTTGGTAGGCCGACATTGTAGGTCTTGCACACGCTTTCGAGGCGGAGGATCTGGTCAGCCACGGATCGCCACCACCGGATCGAGTTTGGCAGCCCGCACGGCCGGCGCCATCGCGGCGAGGAGACCGGTGGCGGTGGCCAGCAGCGCCGTGTAGACGAACAGGCTGCGCTCCAGGACCAGAGGAAACAGCTCGGTACCGTCGGCCTGACGCGCGACCGAGTGCCAATAGACCAACGCGAACGCGCCCATCGCCGCCCCGAACAGCGAACCGACGAAGCCGAGCAGCCCGCCCTGAACCAGGAATACGCGCAGGATCTGGCCGCGTGTCGTGCCCATCGCGCGCAAGATGCCGATATCCTTCGAGCGCTGGATCACCGACACGATCAGCACGGCCGCGATTCCGAATGCGACCGAGAGGCCGACGAACAGGCGAATGAGTGTGTTGGTGTTCTGCTGGGCCTGCACGGCAGTGAAGAACTGCGCATTGGTCTTGATCCAGCTGTCGGCCTCGACCACGTTGGCCGCCTGAATGCGCTGGGCGATCTGCTCGGCCGCATAGATGTCGCCCACCGTCAGATCGATGGTGGTGCCCCCGCCGATCATCCCCAGCAAAGACTGTGCAGTCCGCAGCGCGGCGTAGCATACCCGCTGGTTGACGCTCTTGTTGCCGAGATCGACGAGCCCGGAGATCGTCAGTACGCGGGTTGCGCCGGAGGCGGCGCGGATGTTGAGCTTGTCGCCGACGGTGGCGCCCAGCTCCTTCGCGAGCTCGATCCCGACAATGATGTCCTCGCTGGTGAGCCGAGGCTCGCCGGCAACGATGTAGTCCGGTACCTTGACGATCCTGAAATAGGAGTCCGGCTCGACACCCGACAGACTCACCGACCGGCTGGCATCGCCACGAACCGCAAGCACCGAGCCGAGTATTGTCGGCGCGACCGTGACGACCTCGGGCATCGCCTGCATCTGTGCTTTGATCTTCGGCCATTGATCGATCGAGATCACCCGCTGGCTCGGACGCTGCACCACCGCGTCCTCGATCTCGCCGGCCGCGTTGCGCAGCGGGCGCGCGACCTGATCGGGCGCGAGCAGCTGAATCTGGGGCTGTGAGGTCAGCACGCGCTTGATGAAGTTCGCCTGAAGTCCAGCAAGCATCGCCGACATGAAGACGATGACGCCGACGCCGATCGATATGCCGCCGATGATGAAGATGGTCTGGAGCCGGCCCTCGCGCAGAAACCGAACCGCCATGGTCCATTCGATGGGCAGCCAGTGGTTCATTGCAAAACGGGCCGCAGACGCTGGCCGGCCAGAACGCCGGAACTCTGGGGAATCGCGACGTCGCCGGCGGCGACACCATCCGTAATCTCGACTTGGCTGTTGCCGCGCAGCCCGAGCTTGACCGCCCGCTGACTGGCGCGGCCGTCCTTGATTCCGAGCACCCAGGGCTTGCCGGAGAGCGCATCATGCACCGAGCGCAAGGGCAAGATCAGCGCCTCGTCCTTTGCGGCAACCTCGATGTCGACCGAGACCGTCATATCCTGGCGCAGATAGTCGGGAGGGTCGGCGACCGTCAGCTTCACCTCGACCGAAGCACGCGAAATGTCGATCCCGGGGTTGATATAGGTGATCGTGGCGCCAAACCGCCGGTCCGGATAGGCGTCAGCTGAGGCGAGCGCATTCTGCCCGGGAGCGATCTTGCCGAGATTGCGCTCGTCGATCTGCAGCACAAGCTGCACGTCTCCGGCCGGCGCCAGGACCAGCAGGGTCTTGCCGGGCTGCACCACCGTGCCGCGCTCGACGCTGCGCGTGATCAGGACGCCGTCGCGGGGTGCGGTGATCGTCGCATAACCGAGCCGGGAGTCGGCCGTATCGAGATTGGCACGCGCCTGCTTGGCTTGCGTCTGCGCCATCACGTAGTCGCTGCCGCCGGGGCTCGCGGTGTAGACCTGGAATTGCGCGGAACGCGTTACGGCTCCTGCGACGTCGAGCGTCTTCTGGGCCTCATCGAGTGCCGCCCGGGTCGCGTAGCCGTTGCGCTCGAGCTGGGCGGTGCGGTCATAAGTCTGCTGGGCATTGAGCAACGTCGCCTGCGCCTGGGCCAACGCTTCCTTGGCCGAGGGTAACGTAAGTTCCTCGAGCTGCCTGATCCGCGCCTCGGCCTGCGCCAACGCGCCTTCCGCCTGCACCACGGCCGCCTTCAATTCGCGCGACTCGAGCGAGACCAACGGCTGCCCCTTGCTGACCTTTTCGCCTTCCCGAACCAGCACCTCCTGCACGGTGGCGGTGATCTGGCTGCCGATCTCGACCCGGTAAGGCGTTTCGACATGGCCGCTCGCCACCACGGTCTCGACCAGCCGGCCGCGCCTGACCTGATCGACAACGATCGCCGGCCCCAGCAGCACGCGGACGCTCTGCCAGGCAGTGAGGCCAAGCAGAACGATCACGACGAGGATGAACCATTTGTGTGCGAGGAATCTCGACCACAGCGCCGCGACGGACAGCCGGCCCTTGCGCTGCCGCAGGATGATTGTTTGCTCGACCATGACACTGCCATGCGGATCGCGCGAAAGCCGACGCAACCCACGTCTCGTTTCGATTGCCGACCAGCGAGCCGGCCGATTGTGTGACGCTAGCGCAGGGGCAGAACTCGAGCTTGTTTTAGGTCAACAGGTTACGCCGAATTTAGGGGCAGGCTTGGTTGCTGTTTGCTGGTGCAGCCGAGACCAGGTTCCCGCGCATCAGGTCAGCGCATGGAGGCGATGCACCAGCCCCATTGATATTCGCTGCGTTTCCGTGTCTTTGAGTCGGGCCGGGCGACGAAACGGCCCGCCACCGGGCCGGGCCCGGCGTGCATGACGCGGGGCCACAACAATCACAATGTCCGCCACCGGCCAGACTACGAGCGCGGAAACATCCGGTCATAGCTGGATCGCGAACCAGCCCTATCTGCTGCTCGGCATCACCGCGCTGTGCTGGGCCGGCAACGCCATCGTCGGACGGCTCGCCGCCGGCCACATCCCGCCGGTCACGCTGTCGTTCCTGCGCTGGCTGTTCGCCTTCCTGCTGGTGCTGCCGTTCGCCTGGAAACATCTTGCCCAGGACTGGCCCGCGATCCGTGGCAGGCTCGGCCTGATGGTCACGCTCTCCGTCACCGGCATCGGCGCCTTCAACACGCTGCAATATTGGGCGCTGGAACACACCCAGGCGCTCAACACGCTGCTGCTGCAATCGGCCGCGCCGCTGGTCGTGGCGCTGTGGTCGCTGGTCATCCTCGGCATCCGCCTCACCGCGGCGCAGGCCTTCGGCGTGCTGCTGTCGATGTGCGGCGTGCTCACGATCCTGCTGCATGGCGATTTCACCACACTGTCGAACATCGAATTCAACAAGGGCGACCTCATCTTCATCGTCGCACTCGTCATCTTCGCGCTGTATTCGGTGCTGACCTTGAAGCGGCCGCCGATGCATGGCCTGTCGTTTCTCGCCTTCACCTTCGGCTGCGGCGCCGCCTGTCTCATTCCGCTGGAGATCTGGGAACTGTCCGCACGCCCGATCATGAAGCTCGACGGGCCGAACCTGCTGACGCTGTTCTACGTCGCAGTATTCCCCTCGACGCTCGCCTATCTCTGCTTCAATCGGGGCGTACGCCTGATCGGCGCCAACCGCGCCGCGCCATTCTTCCACGTGGTGCCGGTGTTCGGCTCGATCATGGCGATGGTCTTCCTCGGCGAGCACCCGCAGATCTTCCATTTCATCGGTTTTGCGCTGGTGCTGTCGGGCGTGTTCGTGGCGTCGCGGAAGCAGGCGACGTAGATTCTTCCTTCTCCCGGTGGGAGAGGGGAAGAGCCGCGCCACATGACAGACGTTTCCTACTTCGTCTTGATCTTGCTGTAGGCCTCGCTGGTCGCAATGATGACGTGCTCGGCACAACCGTTGACGCGGTGCGGGTCGGCCTGCGTCTCGTAGGCTTCCGACGTCATCATGTCCAAGAAGGCCGTGACAGTCGGGTAATAGACCAGCGCGACGAAATCCCAATCGTTGCCGGCCTGCGGGCCGAGCGCAACGGCCTTGGCCTCGCCGGTCCAGAGCAGGGTGCCGCCGCGCGCCTTGATCATCGGCACCGTAACGGCACTGTAGCGCAAATAGGCGTCCCAGCCCGACCCGTTGCCGTCGCGTGAGCGCGCGTGGAAGCGCATCAGGTTCAGCATCACCACCGGTGCATTCGGATCGAGCCGCTCGAGGCCCTCGATGTTCAACATATTAACCGCCAATGGCACCTCCTGGGGTCATAGCTGCATTGTAGCATTGCGGCCCCGTGACTTGTGTCATGATCGCAATCCGGCGCAAGCTCGTATCAACGCCAATGACGATTGCTCCCCCCGCGCCGAAGGCCGCCAATCCGGTCGGTTGGCTCAACAACCAGCCTTATCTGCTGCTCAGCCTGAGCTCGCTGTTCTGGGCGGGCAACATCGTGATCGCGCGCCATGTCGGCGCGCATGTGCCGCCGCTGACGGTGACCACGATCCGCTGGTTCGGCGTCTTCCTGATCCTGCTGCCGTTCGCCTGGCCGCATCTGAAGCGGGACTGGCCTGCGTTGCGGAGCAGCCTGCCGCTGATGCTGTTCCTGTCGCTGGTCGGCTTTGCCTTCAACAACGCGATCTCGTACTGGGCGATGCAATATACCGAGGCGCTGAACGCGCTCCTGATCCAGTCGGCAGGCCCCCTGTTCGTGGCGCTGTGGTCCCTGGTGCTGTTCGGCGTGCGGCTGACGGGCGCGCAATTTGCCGGCATCGCGATTTCGCTCGTCGGGGTATTGGTCATCATCCTGCGGGGCGATTTCGCCGCGCTGGCGAGCATCAGCTTCAACAGGGGTGACATCATGTTCGCCTCCTCGCTGGTCGCGTTCGGGATCTACTCCGCGTTCATTCCGCGCCGGCCAAAGATCCATCAGCTGTCCTTCCTGTCCTTCACCACCTGCTGCGGCGCGACGATGCTGGTGCCCGCGGCGATCTGGGAGGCGGCAAGCGGCCGCGTGCTGCAATTGGACGGGATGACGCTGGCGACGCTGGGCTACATCCTGATCTTTCCCTCGACGCTGGCCTATCTGTTCTTCAACCGCGGTGTGGCGCTGATCGGGCCGAACCGGGCCGCGCCGTTCTTCCATCTGGTGCCGGTGTTCGGCTCCGCGATGGCGATCCTGCTGCTCGGGGAAAAGCTCCAGCCGTTTCATCTGATCGGCTATGTGCTGGTGCTCGCCGGCGTCGTGATCGCCTCGCGCCAGGGTTCGGCGGTGAAGTAATTCCGTGCGACGGACGTCCAACTCTCGCCTTCCGATTTCATTGAGGAAACGCTAGGTTCCCCGCCAACCAAAAAGAGGGAACGTCCAAAGATGATTTCAGGGCTGATTCGAATCCTGCGTGCCGTTGGTACCGCCGCACTGTGTCTTGCCGCCGCATCCATGGCCCAGGCCGACACCTATCCGAGCCGCAACATCACGCTGGTCCTGCCGTTCGCGGCCGGCAGCGGCACCGACACGACGACACGGCTGATCTCGCAGCATCTGTCGCAGGCGCTCGGCGTCGGCATCGTCGTCGAGAACAAGGCGGGCGCCAACGGCATGCTCGCCGCAACCTATGTCGCGAAGGCCGCCCCCGATGGCTACACGCTGCTGGTGACGACCAACACCACGCATTCGGCCAACCCGTTTCTGCTCAAGAGCCTGACTTACGACCCGGTCAAGGACTTCACCCCGATCGCGCGCACCGGCGACCTCCCCTTCATGCTGGTGGTCAATCCGGAAGTGCCGGCAAAGACCGTCGGCGAGCTCGTCGCCTATGGCAAGGCCAATCCAGGCAAGCTGAGCTACGCCTCGGGATCGTCCTCCGCGATCGTCTCCGGCGCGACCTTTGCGCACAATGCCGGGCTCGACCTGCTGCACGTGCCCTACAAGAGCTCGCCGCCGGCACTCAACGACGTCATGGGCGGCCGCGTCTCGATGATGTTCGTCGACATCCTGACCGGCCTTCCGCATGTCAACGGCAATGCGCTGCGCGCGCTCGCCGTCACCACCAAGGAGCGTTCGCCGCTGGAGCCGCATCTGCCCTCGATGCAGGAGGCCGGCGTACCTGATTTCGACATCTCGTCCTGGCAGGGCTATTTCGGCCCGGCCGGCATGCCCAAGGAGATCGTGACGCGGCTCAATACCGAGATCAGGAAGATCATCGAGAACCCGGAGATCAAAGCCAAGCTCGCCACGCTCGGCATGGACGCCTTCTCCGGCACTCCTGAGGAGCTCGGCAAGTTCGTCGACGATCAGCTGGTGCTGTGGGAGAAGCTGATCACCAACGCGAAGATCGAGAAGCAGTAGGAGTCCTGGGAAACTGTCATCGCCCGGCTTGACCAGGCGATCCAGTACTCCGAGACAGCGCGGCTAGAACCGAGAAGCCGCGGCGTACTGGATGCTCCGCCTACGCGGGGCATGACAGTCA
The DNA here is from genome assembly GCF_004114915.1 of Bradyrhizobium guangxiense. Taxonomy (NCBI): domain Bacteria; kingdom Pseudomonadati; phylum Pseudomonadota; class Alphaproteobacteria; order Hyphomicrobiales; family Nitrobacteraceae; genus Bradyrhizobium; species Bradyrhizobium guangxiense. Next base: position 5,657,928 of record NZ_CP022219.1, read on the forward strand.
CTCAAAAAGAAAAAGTGGGCACGACGCTTGCGCGTCTTTGCCCACCCTCCGAATTCAGTGCAAGAATTTACGCCGCGCGCACCTTCGCAAGGAAGCCGTCGACGGCGTTGCGCAGCGCGCCGGACTGGTTGTCCAGCTCGCGGGCGTTGGTGAGCACGTCGGTGGCCGCGCTGCCGGTTGCTTCCGCAGCGGAAGTGACGCTGCCGATATGGGCGTTGATCTCGCTGGAGCCGGCTGCGACCGACTGGATGTTACGGGCGATCTCGCGGGTCGCCTCACCCTGCTGCTCGATCGACGCGGAAATGCCCGCGGTGATCTCGCTCATCTCGGCGATCGTCTGCGTGATGCCGGAGATGGCCGCGACCGCGTCGCTGGTCGAAGTCTGCATCGCCGCCACTTGCGCCGAGATCTCCTCGGTCGCCTTGGCGGTCTGGTTGGCCAGCGCCTTGACCTCGGAGGCGACGACGGCGAAGCCGCGGCCGGACTCGCCGGCGCGGGCCGCCTCGATGGTGGCGTTGAGCGCGAGCAAATTGGTCTGCGCCGCGATCGAGTGGATCAGCTTGACGACCTCACCGATCTTCTCGGCGCCGGACGAGAGCACCTGAACGGTGGCGTTGGTACGCTCGGCATCGTTGACGGCGCGGCTCGCCACTTCGGTCGAGCGCGTTACCTGACGGGAGATTTCCGCAACCGAGCTCGACAGCTCCTCAGCGGCCGCCGCGACCGTGCCGACATTGCCCGACGCCTTTTGCGACGCAGCGCCGACTGTCGCCGCGCGCGACGAGGCGTCGCTGGCGGTTGCGGTCATCGACTGTGCCGTCGACTGCATGCCGGCGGCGGCCGAAGAGACCGAGCGGACGATGCCGTTGACGCTGCGTTCGAAGTCGTTGGCGATCTCTTCCATCGCGCTGCGACGTTCCGCCGCGGCGCGTTGGTGGGCATCGGCTTCGGTCTTCTCGAGATCGCGGATGCGAACCGCATTGTCCTTGAAGATCTGGACGGTGGCCGCCATCGCGCCGACCTCGTCGCCGCGGCCGACGCCGGGAATGTCGCCCTCGAGCCTGCCGTCGGCGAGCTCCCGCATCCGCGTGCCGAGCAGCGCCAGCGGACGGCTGATGCCGCGGCCGATCAGCCAGGCAACACTGCCGGCGACAATGAAGATGCCGAGCATGGCAAGACCAAGCATCCAGTAGACCGGACCCATCTTGGCGTCGATGTCGTCGAGATAGGCGCCGGTGCCGAGATACATGTCGAAGCCGGGAACTGCGACGGCGTAGCCGATCTTGCGGATCGGCTTCTCCTGCCCAGGCTTCACATATTCATAGTGCAGCAGGATCGACCCGTTCGCCTTGACGCCGTCCATCAGCTCGACGGACAGCTTGCGGCCGTTGGTCACGACGTCCATGCGGTTGGCGCCGATCTGTTTCGGATCGGGCGCGAGCTGGGTGATGCCGTCATAGGACGTGCCGAACAGATAGCCCGCGCCGTTGTCGTAGGTCATCGCATTGCCGTAACGGCGAAGCTCCGCCATCGCCGCGTCCTTCGTCAGCTCGCCGGCGTCGACGCGCTTCTTCAGCGCGGCCGCGTAGTTGCGTCCCAGCTCGACGATCGCCTTGGCCTGGTCGATGCGTGCATTCACCATCTCCTGCTTCATCAGATAACCGGCGAGGACACCGGAGATGCACAAGCCGAACAGGGTGACGCCGACAAGAATGCCGAGCTTCGGGGCGATCTTCAGATTGCTCAACTTCACGGGATGGCTCCGGCAATAAAGGGATACGGGCACGCGACAGATCGATCAAAATCGAATCAATTTTTAGGGGCGAAGCCCTTAGCAAGTTACTTACGTGCCCCCGTAGAACCCCGGACGCGGCTGCCGAAATCGGCAATTTATCTCTGATCCGACAACCGGGAATTGTACGCCATAACCTCGATTTCGCGTAAAAGACGCAAAGGCCCGCCACGAAGGCGGGGCACAACAAGAAACCAAATCGGGAGCAGGACATGCCGAAATACAGGGTGGTGACGCCGAAGGGTGCGAGCTTCACCGTCGCGGGCAGCGATTATTCCTATGAGCGAGAGGCGCTCGATCCGATCGACGCCGAGATCGTCGAGGCGCCCGCCGACGAGGCCGGGTTCATCGCCGCCGCGAAAGACGCCGACGCCATCTATGCCAAGGGCATTCCCATCACCAAGACCATCATCGACAGCCTGCAGAGCTGCAAGGTCATCACGCTCGGCTCGGTCGGCGTCGACAGCGTCGACGTCAAGGCCGCCACGGCCCGTGGGATTCCGGTGACCAACATCCCCGACACCTTCATCGAGGAGGTCGCCGACCATGCCATGATGCTGCTGCTCGCCGGCTTCCGCCGCCTGGTCGAGCAGGACCGCATGGTACGCGACGGCCGCTGGGCCGAGGGCCGGCCGGCGCTGCTCAAGATCCCGAGGCTGATGGGCCAGACGCTCGGCTTCATCTCGTTCGGCCGCGTGGCGCGCGCGGTTGCGAAACGCGCGGCGCCGTTCGGCCTGCGCATGATGGCCTACGATCCCTTCATCCAGGAAACACTGATGTACGACCACGGCGTCATCCCCGCGACGCTGAACGAGGTGCTGTCGCAATCCGACTTCGTGTCGATGCATGCACCGGCGCGGCCCGAGGTGCACCACATGCTGACCGAGAAGCACTTTCGGCAGATGAAGAAAGGCTCGATCTTCATCAACACCGGGCGCGGCGCCACCGTGGACGAGGAGAGCCTGATCAAGGCGCTGCAGGAGGGCTGGATCGCGCACGCCGCGCTCGACGTGCTGGAGAAAGAACCGCCCTCGCACAACAATCCGCTGCTCGGCATGGAGAACGTGACCCTGACCGCCCACGTCGCCTCGGCCTCGGCACGGTTTGACGAAGCGCGCAAGCGGCGGGGGGGCTACGAATTGTCACTGGTGCTGCAGGGCATGTGGCCGGTAAGCTGCGTCAATCCGTCGGTGCTGCAGACGACCGCGCTTCGCCGCTGGCAACCCGTCAGCATGGATCGCGGGCCGAACAGCTAGGCGGCCGGCGCAAGGCGCCAACGACCGAAACGACCCTTCACCGGCGATCAACGCCGGGAAGGGAACATATAGGGAGGTACTGATGAGGAACGACATCACACGTCGTGATGCCTTGGCGCTGGGCCTGTCCGCTGCAACGATCGCGGCCACCGGTGCTGCAGCGCAAACATCCAATATCAAAGCTGCCGATGTTGCGGCGCCCAAACGGGAGATCGAGAAGGGCGCGTCCTTGCGCATGCTGCGCCCGGTGCGCTTCGTCCAGGCCGACGAGGACGTCTTCCGCGCCAACGCGGCAAAGTTCAGCAAGGAGACCGGGGTCGAGGTCAAGGTCGACTTCGTCGGCTGGGAAGACATCAACCAGCAGACCGCCGTGACCTCGAACTCCGGCGCCGGCCCCGACATCATCATCGGCTTCTCAGACGCGCCGCACATTTATGTCGACAAGCTGATCGAGCTCACCGACGTCGCCGATTATCTCGGCAAGCGCTACGGCGGCTGGCTGCCGCTGGCGCAACGCTACGGCAAGAAGAACAAGAGCGATGCCTGGATCGGGCTGCCGTTCGGCGCCACGGCAGGTCCCCTGATCTACCGCAAGTCGGTCCTGCAATCGGTCGGCTTCGACAAGGTTCCGGAAGATCATGCCGGCGTGGTCGATCTGTGCCGCAAGTTGCACAAGGCTGGCAAGCCGGCCGGCTTCGCTCTTGGCAACGCCAAGGGCGACGGCAACGGCTTCGCCAACTGGGCGCTGTGGTCGCACAATGCCTCCCTGCTCGACGAGGAGGGCAACGTCACCATCAACAGCAAGGAGACGATCGCCGCACTGAACTGGGTCAAGGAGCTGTACCCGACCTTCATCGCCGGCACGCCGTCCTGGAACGACGTCAGCAACAACCGCGCCTATTCCTCGCAGGAAATCTCGCTGACGGCCAACGGCGTCTCGCTGTACTTCTCGCTGAAGAACGACCCTGCGACCAAGGCGATTGCCGAGGACAGCGAGCACCAGCTTCTGCCCAAGGGCCTGGCCAAGGTCTCTCCGATGGCAGGCCTGACCCTGAACGCCATGGTGTTCAAGCACAGCCCGTACCCGAACGCCGCAAAAGCCTTCCTGCAATACATGATGGAAAAGGACCAGTACGAGCCGTGGCTTAATGCCAATTCCGGTTACTGGTCGCAGCCGCTGGGTGCCTATGCCGACGCCGCCGTGTGGTCGCAGGATCCCAAGGTGAGGCTGTTCAAGGACACGATGAACAGCACTTACTATGACGGCTACAAGGGCCCGATCTCGACCGCGACCGGCGCGGTCAGCGCCGATTATGTGCTGATTCAGATGTGCGCGTCCGTCGCGACCGGCGCCGCCACGCCGGAAGCCGCGGCCGCGGAAGCCGAGCAGCGCTGCAAGCGGTACTTCAGGCGGCAGAGATAGAGCGCGACAACGACGACAGAGCCGCCGTCATTGCGAGGAGCACTTGCGACGAAGCAATCCAGACGATCACCGCGCAGGCAGACCGGATTGCTTCCGCCTTCGCCGGGGCTTCGGCGGACAAGTCGCTTCACCCGCAATGACGGTGTTATGACACTTCAGACGGGACAAACCAATCTATGTCCGTGACCACGCTTTCCTCTCCCGCGCTGGCCCAGCGGCAACCGAACTGGCTGGTGCGGCTGTTCGACTACAAGCCGTTCCTGATCGTGATGTGCCTTGCGCCGGCGCTCGGGCTGCTCGCCGTCTTCCTCACCTATCCGCTCGGCCTCGGCGTCTGGCTCGCCTTCACCGACACCACGATTGGACGGCGCGGCATCTTCGTCGGCCTCGAGAATTTCCAGTATTTGCTCACCGACCCCCTGTGGTGGAACGCGGTGTTCTACAGCGTGTTCTACACGGCGGTAGCGACCTTCGGGAAGTTCGCGCTCGGCTTCTGGCTCGCGCTGCTGCTCAACAACCATTTCCCGTTCAAGAGCCTGCTGCGCGCCATCGTGCTGCTGCCCTGGATCGTGCCGACGGTGCTCTCGGCTCTCGCGTTCTGGTGGATCTACGATCCGCAGTTCTCGATCATCTCCTACCTCATGGTCGACGTGTTGCACTGGCGGTCGAACAATATCGACTTCCTTGGCTCGCCCTGGCCTGCGCGCTTCTCGCTGATCGCCGCCAATATCTGGCGCGGCATTCCCTTCGTCGCGATTTCGCTGCTGGCCGGCCTGCAGACCATCTCGCCCTCGCTCTACGAGGCCGCGATGCTGGATGGCGCCAGCGCCTGGCAGCGCTTCCGCTACATCACCTTCCCGATGATGATGCCGATCCTCGCCATCGTCATGACGTTCTCGATCATCTTCACCTTCACCGACTTCCAGCTCGTCTACGCCATCACCCGCGGCGGTCCCGTGAACTCGACGCATCTGCTGGCCACGCTGGCGTTCCAGCGCGGCATCGCCGGCGGCGAGCTCGGCGAAGGTGCCGCGATCGCGGTGTCGATGATCCCGTTCCTGGTGTTCGCGACGCTGTTTTCCTATTTCGGCCTGGCGCGCCGCAAATGGCAGCAGGGAGAGGCCAATGACTGATACGGTCGCGCAACCGGGCGTCACCGACGCCAAGGCCGCACCCGACACCATGGCCTGGGATTCCGGGCTACGGCGGCTGATGATGATCTATTTGCCGCTCGGCTGCTTCGTGCTGATCCTGCTGTTTCCGTTCTACTGGATGGCGATCACCTCGTTCAAGCCGAACGCGGAGCTGATGAACTACAAGGAGCACAACCCGTTCTGGATTTCCTCGCCGACGCTGGCGCACATCAACCATCTCTTGTTCAACACGGCCTATCCGCGCTGGCTGAAGACGACGATGCTGGTCGCAATCGGCTCGACCACGCTGTCCTTGATCGCATCGACACTCGCCGCCTATGCCATCGAACGCCTGCGCTTCCGCGGCAGCCCCTATGTCGGCCTCGGCATCTATCTCGCCTATCTCGTGCCGCCGTCGATCCTGTTCATTCCGCTCGCCACCGTCGTGGTGCAGTTCGGCCTGTTCGACTCGCCGCTTGCCCTGATCCTGGTGTATCCGACCTTCCTGGTGCCGTTCTGCACCTGGCTCCTGATCGGCTATTTCAAGTCGATCCCCTACGAGCTCGAGGAATGCGCACTGGTGGACGGCGCCACGCGGCTGCAGATCCTGCGGCGGATCACGCTGCCGCTGGCGGTGCCCGGCCTGATCTCGGCCGGCATCTTCTCCTTCACGCTGTCCTGGAACGAGTTCATCTATGCGCTCGCCTTCATCCAGAGCGGCGCCAACAAGACCGTGCCGGTCGCGATCCTGACCGAGCTCGTTACCGGCGACGTCTATCAGTGGGGTGCGCTGATGGCGGGATCGCTGCTCGGCTCGCTGCCGGTTGCGATCTTCTACTCGCTGTTCGTGGACTATTATGTGTCGTCGCTGACAGGCGCGGTGAAGGAATAAGCGATCACTGCGCGAGTCCGGTCGATCGTGCAATCATGATAGACTGCTCGTTGCATCCGCTCCACGCTGCATCCTGACAGCGGGGTCGCTCATTAGCGCCGTCGATTGTCGCTCGAGAAAGCGAGAATTGGATGCGTGCCCCAAACTCTCCTTCATTGTCCCGACGCGGTTTCTGCCTGTGCTGCGTCGGCGGTGCTTTCGCGGCCACCGCGGGCTGGTTGACCCCGCGCCGGGCCTATGCCGAAGCCCGCGGTATCGTCAGCCTGATCAAGGACAGCGCCGCGACAACCCCGATCAAGACCTACAAGCTGCGCCACAACATCAGCGTGCTCGAAGGCTCCGGCGGCAACATCGCCGTGCTGACGGGCCCGGACGGAAAGTTGCTGGTCGACGCCGGCATCGGCGTCTCGCGCCCTCAGCTCAGCAAGGCCCTCGCCGAGCTCGGCGGCGAGCCCGTCGCGCATCTGATCAACACGCATTGGCACTTTGACCATGCCGACGGAAATGAATGGCTGCACGCGGCCGGCGCGAAGATCATCGCGCACGAAAACACCCTCAAGCACCTGTCCGTCGTTCAGCGGGTCGAGGATTGGGACTACAATTTCCTGGCTTCGTCCGCTGGCGCGCTCCCGGCCGAGATTTTTGCCAAGGAGCATCATCTCAAGCTCAACGGCGCATCGATCGCGCTAAGATATTACGGGCCGGCCCATACCGACAGCGACGTCTCGGTCATGTTCGACGAGGCCAACGTCCTGCATGTCGGCGACACCTACTGGAACGACATCTATCCGTTCATCGACTATTCGACCGGCGGCAGCATCGACGGCATGATCGCGGCGTCCGACGCCAATCTGGCGGCGGCCAACAACGACACCATCATCATTCCCGGTCACGGCAAGCCCGTCAGCAACAAGGCCGAGCTGCAGGCATTTCGCGACATGCTGGTTGCGATCAGGGACAATGTCGGCAATCTCAAGAAGCAGGGGAGGTCGCGCGACGAGATTGTTGCCGCCAAGCCCACGGCCGGATTCGACGCGAGATATGGACAGTTTCTCGTCGATCCCGGTTTCTTCACCAGGCTTGTTTATGAAGGCGTGTGATGCCGGCCGCAGCGCGTGTGATGCGCTGTGACCAACCCGCGCGGTAAGGGAGTAACCGGGCCCCGCGGCCTTTCGCCCGGCTTCACAAAACTGCAACACGCGATCCGCATAACGCGTGCGTCCGCCAACAGGAGACGCACATGCGCGCGACTTTTCTCAGCACCGTCGCAACGATCATTCTATCCGCGAGCTCTGCGCTCGCGCAGAGCGAGGGCGAATTCCCCGCCAAGCTCGCCGGCCACGTGGTGATGCCGGCCGCGACCTTCATCGATGCTCCGGCCGATCCCCCCGCCGATCTCAAGACCTCGGGCAAATATACCACCGGCAACCGCGTCGATGCGCTCGGCACCGTGATGGGCAAGTCGTATGAGCGTCCGACCGGCGTCTCCCTGCCGTTCAAGGGTCAGCCGCTGCAGGGCCATTCCGGCATCAAGACCATGCCCGACGGCTCGTTCTGGGTCATCACCGACAACGGCATGGGCGCGCGCGCTAACTCGCCGGATTCGATGCTGTACCTCAACCGCTACAAGATGGACTGGGCGAACGGCAAGATCGAGCGGCTGGAGACCATCTTCCTGCACGATCCCGACAAGAAGGTGCCGTTCCGCATCGTCCACGAGGACACCGAGAAGCGCTACCTCACCGGCTCCGATTTCGACACCGAGGGTTTCCAGATCATCGGCGATGTCTTCTGGATCGGCGACGAGTTCGGTCCGTACATCCTGAAGGCCAACAAGACCGGCAAGATCCTCGGCGTGTTCGACACGGTTGCCGACGGCAAGCCGGTGCGCTCGCCGGACAACTGGGCCGTGGCGACGCCGGGCGCGCCCGGCGCGACCTACACCAACGTCAACCTCCGCCGCTCCAAGGGCTATGAGGGCTTTGCCGCATCGAAGGACGGCAAGTTCATCTACGGCCTGCTCGAGGGCCCGCTGTGGGATGCCGAGAAGAAGGACTGGGAAAAGGTCGACGGCAAGGAAGCCTCGCGCATTCTCGAATTCGACGTCGCTGCTGAGAAGTTCACCGGTCGCTACTGGCAATATGTGTTCGAGCAGAACGGCAACGCCATCGGCGACTTCAACATGATCGATCAGGCCTCCGGCCTCATCATCGAGCGCGACAACGGCGAAGGCACGGCCGACAAGGCCTGCCCGCAGGGCACCCGCGGCGAGAACTGCTTCCCGGATCTCGCCAAGTTCAAGCGCATCTACAAGATCGAGCTCACCGACGCCAATGTCGGCAAGCCCGTGCGCAAGATCGGTTATATCGACCTGATGAAGATCAAGGATCCCGACAAGAAGGCGCGGAAGCCGCTCAACGACGGCGTTTATACCTTCCCGTTCTTCACCATCGAGAACGTCGATCGCGTCGACGAGACCCACATCATCGTCGGCAACGACAACACCCTGCCGTTCTCCTCCAGCCGCGATCCCAACAAGGCCGACGACGACGAGTTCATGCTGCTCGAAGTCGCGGACTTCCTGAAGGCGAAGTGAGCTAAGGCTCTCTCCTCCCCCTCTCCCCGTTCTTACGGGGGAGAGGGTTGGGGGGAGGGGAGTGTCCGCGGGGACGAGTTAGGCTCGCGGAGAGTCCCCCCCTCACCCGAATTCGATCTGCGATCGAATTCGACCTCTCCCCGCAAGCGGGGCGAGGTAAGGAAGCACCGCCTGCCGCCGAGCAACTAACCCGCGGGGACGATCACCATGCTCTTGTCCTTCGGCCAGCGGATGCGCCAGGCGAAGTTGATGTCTTTCACCTCGCCGGGCTTGGCATCGAACGACCATTCCAGCACGCCGCGCTTGTCGCGGATGTTGCTCGCGGTCGGCTGGGTGCTGGAGGGCAGCATCTCGACCACGATGTCCTCGCTCTCGCTGACCGGCAGCTGATCCTCGATCGCGACCTTGATCGGGAAATCATGCCCGTTGCGGATCGTGGTCTTGAACGACCGCTCGTCGGTCTTGGACGTCGTGACCAGCAGGCCTGCCGAGCCTTCGTTACGCTTGAGCACCGCGCGCTCGATCCTGACCTTGTCGTCGGCGCCGAAGCCGAGCCGCACGATGTCGTCCTTGGCCGACGCCGAAATCTTGCCGCGGCCGACAAAGACACCGTCGCGGTAGATCGCGACCTTGCCCGGCAGCAACGTCGTGTCGTCGGTCTGCTTGAAGCTGGCTTCGAGGAAAGCGGTCGGGTCCAGCACCGGCGCCGCGCGCACCGCGAGTTCGGCGGGCACGGTCATCGCCGCGATGCGCATGCTCTTGGCGCCCTCCTGTGCGCCGAGGCTGACGCGGCCGGGAATCTTGAACGTGGCCTGGAAATCGCCGATCTCGGCGACGGCCTGCTGCTCGTCGGCGCGCTCGCGCACCTCGGCCGCTTCGGCGGCCTTGGACACGGGCTCGTACGAGCGCTGGCGAACAGTTGGCGCGGGACGCGCCAAATCGGAGGCTGTGCCGAGCGCCATTGGCTTCGGCACCTGCGGATATTGCGCGACCAGCGAACCCAGCTCCGGCGCACTGCCGCCGCGGCTGATGCGGACCGTGGAGACGCCCAGTGTCACGTTCGACCAGTCCTCGCCGGTCGATTGCGTGATCTCAGCGCGACGGACCAACTCGAGCTGCGGCTTGCGGTCCTTGGCGCCGGTGTCGAGCCGGGCATCATAGAGCGGGACCCAGCGCGCGTTGCGCACCGCATAGGTCACGCGCAATGTCGCTTTGGTCGCGGCGGCCGAGGCGACGTCGATCCGCACTTCCAGCTTGCTCGACGGCTTGGCAGAGCGTTCGGCTTCGAGCTGTGCGATCTGGCGGTCGATCTCGCGCTGCTTTCGCGTGGCGTCGCGGATCGCCGTGTCGGCGGTTGCGATCTCTTCGGCCACCGCGGCAAAGGCCGCGCGCCATTCGGTGATCGGCCTCGCCTCGCCCTTGTCGCCGAGGCCGGCCGGCGAGGCTTCGGCGAAGTGCTGCGCGAATTTGCGCCGGGCGTTGGCCGCATCGACCATGCCTTGCAGGTCGGCCCGCTGATCTCTCAGCGCTTCGATGCGCTTGTCCAGCTCGGGCAGGTTGACGGGCGGCGCGATCCGCGGCGGCCGGGCGTCGATCGTGCCGATGGTGAGCTTGGCGCCAGCCTCACCCTCGACGCGAAGCGAGGACGGATCGAGCGAAAGCGGAAAATCCTTGGCGACCAGCGTTGAGTCGCCGGCAGCGAGGTCCAGCGCGATGATGCGGGTGACGGTGGCACCATCCGGATAAACGGTGATGGTGTCGATGGTCGACGTCGCGTCGACGTCGGCGGCCCATGACGGCAGCGGGAAGGCCGTGGTCACCAGGACCAGGGTCGTCGTTGCCAAACATTTTGCGGTGATGCGCATCAAAGTCCCTCCTGCCGGTATCGACGCGCCGCCAGCCGGACGCGCGAAAGATGCCTCGCCAACGTGGTTGGACGCGGCAGCGAAGGAACTGGTTCGATTGGGGTTTCGGTGGGGCGCCGCTGCGGCAGCACCGAGGCCGCTGAACGCCCGGAGTCCTCAGACCCGGGTCGGGGCGCCCTGGCCGAAGATGCGCCGGAGCAAATCGGTCACGTTCTTGGCACCCGCCTTCTTCAGGATGCTGGCACGGTAACCTTCGACCGTCCGTGCGCTCAGATGCATTCGCCGGGCGATCTCCTTGTTGGTCAGGCCGGCGGCCAGGTGCTCGAGCACGTCGACTTCGCGCGCTGTCAGCGGCTCGCAGCCGGGCAGCCAGCCCTGTCGGCTCGTGCCGGGCTGCGCGAATTCATCGATGGCGGCATCGATCCGGCCGACGACGTCGTGGGTACGGAACGGCTTTTCGATGAAGTCGGCCGCGCCGCTCTTGATGGCGTCGACCGCCAAGGCAATGCTGCCATTCGCCGAGGTCACCAGCACCGGCGCCATGCAGTTTTCCTCGCGCAGCCGCTTGAGCACGTCGAGACCGGAGCGATCGGACGGCAGCTCCAGCAGCACGCAGGCCGGCATCCGCGCCTTTGCCTCGGACAAGAGAGACGCACCATCAGCGAAGCAGATCACGTCATAGGCACGCTGTTGGAGCGCGGTCGAAAGTTGTTCGCGGGAGGCCGCGTCGGTGTCGATGACGAATACCTCACCCTTGGAAAGCGTGTTCCCCGGCATAATCTCGATCCAGCAATGTCTTGGTCAAATGGCCCGAGACGGAAGCAGGCCTCATCGCCTCGCCGCGCCGTCATGAGCACGGCATTCACGCCGGTGCTTCGGTTTCCCCTATGTATGTTCCAGCCGGTTCCTGGATTTGACGGATCGAGACAGAAACTTTACATTTCGGGACATCTGCGGGAATGGCTCGCAGGAACGGTTCGCATGACCGACCTCGTTCGCAGCGCAGGCTTGAGCTATTACCCGGAAATCGCCCGGTCGGTCGGACTCGATCCAAAACAGATGATGCGCAAGGCCAGGCTGCCGCTGGCCTGTCTCGACAAGCCCGACACTCCCATTGCGGTCGCTGGCCTGCGTCGCCTGCTCGAATTGTCGGCAGAAGCGTCCGGCGCCGAAGATTTCGGCTTGCGCCTCGCCGAGCGCGGCGGTCTGACCAATTTCGGCGCGGTCGGCCTGATCGTACGCGAACAGGCGACCGTCGGCGAGGCGATCGAGGCGTTCTCGCGTTTCATCCATACCCATCATGACGGCATGCGGTTGGACGTGACGCGCGGCAGGCAGACCGTCACGGTCACGCTGCATCTGCGCGGTCGGCCGATCGCACCGCGCCAGTCGATCGACATGGCGCTCGGCAGCATCCACCGCATCATCCAGTCGCTGTACGGCCATGATTGGCGGCCGCTGGAGGTGCATCTGCATTATCCGCCGCCGCACGATCGCAAGCGCTATCGCGACTTCTTCGGCTGCCGCGTGACCTTCAATGCCGAGGATGATGCGATCGTGCTGTCGGCGCACGACATGGACCGCCGGATCCCGAGCGCGCATCCCCTGATCGCGAACTACCTGCGCAAGCGGATCGAGGCGATCGAGACCCGGCCGGCAAATTGGGAAGGGAAAGTCGACGAGGTCGTGCGGACCCTGCTCGCCAGCGGCGACTGCACCGTCGAGCGCGTGGCTGAGCATCTTGCTTGCACCCGTCGCACCATCCACCGCCGCCTTGCCGCCTCTGGCACCAGCTTCTCGACCATTCTGGATGCGCGACGCGCCGATCTCGTGACTCAGTTGATCGACGACCCCGGCCGGCCGCTGGCTGACATCGCGGTGCAGCTTGGCTTTTCCGCGCAGAGCGCCATGGCACGCTGGTTCCGCGGCCGGTTCGGCTGCAGCATCACCGATTGGCGCAAGGGCGTGCGGCCCCAGGTACCGCCCCATGGGCCCTCGGCGACCGCAGCTTGAGTTCAGCGCGCCGGAACAGGCACGCCCATTGTGGCGAGGGCACGCCGGCGGCTGCCGGCAAGCAGCGGACCGAACGCGACGGCAAATCCGAGGAACGCGACGATCCAGCCACAGGCGGCGATGTGCAGCAACAGATCGCCATGCGCTGGTAACGCCACAGCGGCGACCCGAGCCAGAGCTGCAATGATGACCGCGGCATAGATTCCCTGGATCGCTGGCGAAGCCGTCAACGCCTGTCCGGTATGGCCAAGACTCGCGCGGGTCATCACCGCGAGCGTCATGGTTCCCGCCGCTCCTGTCATCCAGGCGTGGATGCCCGCGCTCGGCGGCAGCGCTCCGAGGACCGCCAGGGCGTGCAGGATGAAGCCGATCGGCACGAAGACGTAACCGACATGCAGGATCACCAGCAGCCGCTCGCGAAAAGTGCGATCGCCGGCCCAGCGCCCCAGCCGCACCAGATGCAGCCCGCCGACAAGCGCCATCAGGACACCGGTGACGGCATTCAGCGGCGCCACGACCCAGAAGATGAGCGCGAGCGCGCTGCATCCGATCACTGCACCGTCGAAGCGCCCGAACGGCACCGGCAGACGGCCGGGATTGAACTTGCCCAGCCAGTTGCGGGTGAAGCTCGGAATGATGCGGCCGCCGATCAGCGCGATCAGCAGCACAACCACGCCGATGCCGACCCGAACGCTGACATCGGCCGCGCCGTGGTCATGCGCCTCGAGATGAAAAGCGACGTTGCCGGCGAGCAGAACGAACACCAGCCCCACCACAGGCAGGTTGCGCCAATTGCCGCCTGCGATGATCTCGCGCGCCGCGGCGGCGACGACCAGCGCCAGGAAGGCCGCATCGACGACTAGCGCAAACGCCCAGCCGGTATCGGCCGACAGCGTGACTGCGACGCGCCCGGCCAGCCAGACCATCAGCAACGCCCCCAGCGAGGTGCCCTGGATCGGCAGCCGCCCGGTCCAGTTCGGAATGGCCGTGAACAGGAACCCGGTGATCACCGCCGGCAGGAAGCCATAAAGCATCTCGTGGACGTGCCAGTCGCGCGGCGCGAATGCGGAACTCACCGACAATTCGCCATAGAACATCGGCAGCCAGGCCAGGATCGACAACCCCGCCTGGATCGCGGCGAGCAGGAAGAAGGGCCGAAAACTGTTCGCAAATAGCGGCCACCCCGCATAGTTCCGGGATCGAGCGCCAGCCATGGGTCAACTCCAATGAATTCAGACCATTGTTTGGAAAAATACTGCCACCCGAGAGCCCCGTTTTGCGCTATCGCAAACTATCTTGCGATTGCAGGTGCCATCACACTCCCGAGCGCCAAGGAGGCAGAATGGCCAAGGTCGACACATCGCTGGTTGCGCATTTGCCGCTGTTTGCGGGCGTCAGCCCGGAAGCTCTGGACGAGATCCTGCGCGAGGCCCGTTCGGCGCGTTATCCGAAGAACAGTGCCATCTTCGAGCAGGGCGCGGACGCCCAGTCCTTTTTCCTGCTGCTGCATGGCCATGTCCGTGCGGCCAAGACCACGCCGACCGGCGAACAGATCGTGGTGCGCTACGTCGCGCCCGGCGAAACGTTCGGGCTCGCCATGGCGATCGGCGCCGCGCGGTACCCGGCGACCGCGATCGCGGTCGATGACAGCGTGGTGCTGATCTGGCCGACCTCAGCCTGGCCGCGGCTGGTCGAGCGATTTCCCTCGCTGGCCGCCAACACGCTCCAGACGGTCGGCACGCGCCTGCAGGAGAGCCACACCCGCATTCTGGAAATGTCGACCCAGCAAGTCGAGCAGCGCGTTGCGCATGCGTTGCTGCGCCTCGCCAAACAGTCCGGCAAGAAGCTCGACCACGGCATCGAGATCGACTTCCCGATCAGCCGCCAGGACATCGCGCAGATGACCGGCACCACGCTGCACACCGTCAGCCGCATCCTGAGCGGTTGGGAAAGCCAAGGCCTCGTCGAGAGCGGCCGCCAGCGCATCATCCTGCGCGATCCGCACGGGATCGTCGTCTTGGCGGAGCGGAGCGCCGACGGAGCGGCGTGACAGCCGCACCAGGACGTCTCGGCCCAAGATTAGGGGTGAGGAAGGCTTCCGCTTACGGCGAAAGCCGTCCCTCACCGGGGAATCCGCGCGCCCGCGCGAATTCCAGACCGCTTCACGCCGGCACGCAATCACACAGCGCTGCCAGGAATTTGGCGCGGTCGATGCCATGCTCGCGGCAGGCATCGTCCACCGTGTGGAAGGTTGCGATCGGGCAACCCACGCAAGCCATCCTGAAGGCCAGAAACACGCGGATCGTGTGCGGCGCCGTGCGCATGATGTCGTCGACCAGATCGTCGGATCCAAAAGACATGGATAACTCCGTTCCAATACGACGATAGCAGAACGGGCCGGGGCCTCCTTGTCGAAGCGCAAGCTGGCTTGTCAATCCGGGGCACGCGAAGCGCGAACTCTGATGCGCAATTACGCATCTGCGCAGCAGATGACGTGGAGGAATGGACTCCAGGCTCGCGCCGCAGGGCGAGCTCCGGCATGAAGGGAGGAGAGACCTTACACAGCGCGGCTGTGCAGCTGCTTTGCCGGATTCAGATGCGCGTCGAACGCTGCGGCGACGCTGCGGACCAGAAAACGCGAATCCTTTGCAACGGCGAGGCGGTTGCCCTCCAGTTTCACGACGCCGTCGGAGATGAGCGGTTTCAGGCGCGCCGCAGAGTTCAGCATCGCCCCGGCTTCTGCGCCATGGCGCGCGCAGATGTCGCCGAGATCCGCGCTGAACTCGCACATGATGCGCTCGATGATATCGGCGCGCAGCCGGTCGTCGTCGGTGAGCCCATAGCCCCTCGCGGTGGCGAGGCGGCCCGCGGCGATGCTCTGCGCATAGGCGCCGATCTGCACCTCGTTCTGGACGTAGCCCTGCGGCAAATGCCCGATCGCGCTCGCACCGAAACCGAGCAAGATGTCACTCTTGTCGGTGGTGTAGCCCTGAAAATTGCGCCGCAGCGTGTGCTCCTCGAAGGCTACCGCCATGGAATCTTCTGGGCGCGCGAAATGATCGAGCCCGATCTGCACGTAACCGGCCTCCTTCAGCGCATTCGCGATCGCGCAGGCCTGGTCGTGGCGCGCAAGGCCGTCAGGCAGCACAGCCTCGTTGATCATGCGCTGATGCTTCTTAAACTCAGGCACGTGGGCGTAGCCGAACACGGAGAAGCGGTCAGGCGCGAGCGAGAGGCTGCGGCGAACGGTATCCAGGCACGATGCGACGGTCTGGTGCGGCAGCCCGTAGATCAGGTCGAAATTGATTCCCGCGATGCCGGCGCGCCTGAGCATGTCGACCACGGAAGCGGTCTGCTCGAAGCTCTGCATGCGGTTGATCGCGCGCTGCACCACCGGATCGAAGCTCTGCACGCCAAGGCTCGCGCGGTTGACGCCGGAGAGCCGCATCGCCTCGACCATGTCGGCGGTCAATGTGCGGGGATCGATCTCGACCGCGATCTCGGCCGAGGGCAGCACGAAGAACTCATGGCGCATCGTCGCCATCAACTCGGCGAAAGCTTCCGGTGCCATGATCGTCGGCGTGCCGCCGCCGAAATGGATATGCTCCACCTTGATGCGGCGGCCGATGGTTTCGGCGACCTGCACGATCTCGCTCCGCAGCGTCCGCTGATAGCCGGCGATGAGCTCGTCGCGGCGGACGATCTGGGTATGACAGCCGCAATACCAGCACATCTCGCGGCAGAACGGCACATGGAGATAGAGCGACGCGCTGGCGCCGGCAGGGAGCTCGGACAGCCACCGAGCGTAGGTATCGGCACCGATCGCCGATGAGAAGTGCGGCGCGGTCGGATAGCTCGTGTAGCGCGGCAGTCTCTCTTCGCCGTAACTCGCTGCGAGATCGGCCCTCATGCTGTTACCCATTCGTAAATTCCGGCCGCGAACCATCGCGACAAGCCCCGGACAATCCTCAATTTACCCGCTTGCGGCGGGCTCACATTGCGCTCGCTCAAAGTTTCGCCGCTGGATCGGGGCCATGGTGACGTTCAATCATTGCCCTCCGGGAGATAGGCCATGGCGTCGTTCGCGCTCGATCTCGTTCTCTGGCTCACCGGCATTCGCGGCCATATCCCGCGCTTCGACGATTTTCGTCCCGTCCCCGCCGCGCCCGCAACCGGCGCCGGTCACCTCGCACGGGTCCTGGCCCTCATGGCTGCCGTCTTCGCCGCACTGTCGCTCGCGGTCTGGGGCACGGTCTGGATGGCGATCCACCTGCTCTGATCGGGGGCATCCATACGATCGCGACCGAATTCAGCTGAACATGCGAACGATTTGCCGCTTGAGCGGCCGATAGCGCACAACATCTGTCCCTCGCATGATCGATGCGGCCTTCGGCGTATCTCTTGAGGAACTTACCAGAGACGAATCCGGCGAAAGCTTGTCGCAGCGCAAACACACTTGCCGTAACAGGCGCACAACTGCATCCCGTCATCAAGACCATTTCAGATGAAGGATACTTCCGATGTTCACCCGCAGAGTCGCATTGATCGGCGCCGCCGCGACAGCTCTGATGCTGGCGACCCCCGCTTTGGCTGGCGATGATCTCAAACTGCCGCGTCAAAAGGTCGAGCTGGTGGCTCCGCCCTTCGTGCATGCGCACGAGCAGGCGACCAAGCAGGGCCCCAAGATCATCGAGTTCAAGCTTACGATCGAGGAGAAGAAGGTCGTCATCGACGAGAAGGGCACCACCTTCCAGGCCATGACCTTCAACGGCTCGATGCCTGGCCCGCTGATGGTCGTGCATGAGGGCGACTACGTCGAAACGACGCTGGTCAATCCCTCGACCAACACCATGCCGCACAACATCGACTTCCATTCCGCGACCGGCGCGCTCGGCGGCGGCGCACTGACGCTGATCAATCCCGGCGAGCAGGTCGTGCTGCGCTGGAAGGCGACCAAGACCGGCGTGTTCGTCTACCATTGCGCCCCGGGCGGCCCGATGATCCCCTGGCACGTCGTCTCCGGCATGAACGGTGCCGTGATGGTGCTGCCGCGCGATGGGCTGAACGATGGCAAGGGCCACGCGCTGAAATACGACAAGATCTACTATATCGGCGAGCAGGACATGTATGTGCCCCGCGACGAGAAGGGCAACTTCAAGTCCTACGACTCGCCGGGTGAAGCCTTCACCGACACCGAAGAGGTGATGAAGAAGCTGACCCCCACCCACGTCGTGTTCAACGGCAAGGTCGGCGCGCTCACCGGCAAGAACGCACTGACCGCGAATGTCGGCGAGAACGTGCTGATCGTGCACTCGCAGGCCAATCGCGACAGCCGTCCGCATCTGATCGGCGGCCATGGCGATTATGTCTGGGAGACCGGCAAGTTCGGCAATGCACCTGAGGTCGGGCTCGAGACCTGGTTCATCCGCGGCGGTTCAGCAGGAGCTGCGCTGTACAAGTTCCAGCAGCCCGGCATCTACGCCTACGTCACGCACAATCTGATCGAGGCCGCAGACCTCGGTGCCACCGCGCACTTCAAGGTCGAAGGCAAGTGGAACGACGATCTGATGATGCAAGTGAAGGCACCTGCCGAAATACCGGCGGCCAACACCAACTGAACACGACAAGGGGCCGGTCATTGCCGGCCCCTTCTTCCTTCGGGGATGGCCATGTTGATCGCATTCAAGCTCAAACTGACACTCGCCTGCGTCGCCGGACTCGCCGGACCGATCGCGATCGCGCCGCTGATCTCGAGCATGGCGGTCCACGGCACGGCGGGAGAGCCTGCGATCGTCGAGATCGCGCCGGGCGGCCAGTCCTACCGCGAAGCCGGCGATTTCACGCGCGGCGGACAGCAGGCCGAAGCGCCGCTGCGCGCGATGCGCATGGAGCGTCCGCTGCACATCATGCGAAACCAGGTCTCGTCTTCCGACTACCAACTTTGCGTGCAGGATGGCGCCTGTCGCGCGCTTGATCCAGACGTGGCGATCGCCCCCGATCGTCCGGCAGTGCAGGTGAACTGGCACGACGCCGAAGCCTATGCCGGTTGGCTGTCGCGCAAGACAGGCCGCTACTACCGCCTTCCGAGCGACGTCGAATGGGCCTTCGCGGCGGGATCCAGATTCAAGGATGATGGCGTGGCGGTCGATGCGAACGATCCTTCAAAGCGCTGGATCAGCCGCTATGAGCGCGAATCCGAACGCGACCTCTCCGACACTACAGCTTATCCGTTCGGCAAGTTCGGGCCGAACGAGCACGGGGTTGAAGATCTCGCCGGCAATGTCTGGGAGTGGACCTCGACCTGCTTCGTGCGCTCGCGTGTCGACGTTTCAGGCAATGCCGGCCGCCCGACTGTGAATTGCGGCGTACGTGTCGCCGAGGGCGCGCACCGCGCCTATGTCACCGATTTCATCCGCGATGCCCGCGCCGGCGGCTGCGCCCAGGGCGTCCCGCCTGCCAATCTCGGCTTCCGTCTGGTCCGCGAACAGACGTCCTGGGTGGCGAGCCTCTCAGGACGCCTCAGCAAGGCCTGGTCAGCAAGATCGTGACCTTAAGCGGGGCCGGTTGCCTGCGCGATCCGCGTGGCGTCGAGCATGCCCTCCAGCAGCGCGACGGCTTTGCCGTGGCGCCGCCGGGCAAGGCGTTCCTCACCCACCCTGCGTTCGTGCTCCCCGGCAATGAAAGCGTGGATGTCTGCCGTCCGGCGAATGCCGCCGCGACTACCCCACGTGCCGTCTTCGACTTCGGTCGGAAACACCCAGACGCGCGAGGCCACGTCGTCGAAGCTGCCGCCTTCTGCACGAGCAACGGCGTCGGTGACGTCCTTCACGAGCGCCTTTCGCGACGCATCCGTATACTGGCCTTCGGGAACAGAAGGCACGATTCGGTAGCGCGGCTTTTCCGACGGTACCCCCGCGACAAAGACGGCGGTCGGCCGGTGCAGGAAGACGACCGTGACGCCTTGCGCCACCCGGCTTGCCGGGTCGAACCCTTCGTGTCCGATCAGAATGTCGCCAAGCTCCTTCACCAAGTGAGCTTCCGCTTCGGCCGTCAGGGCTCCTTCGGGAATTGTCAGATCGATCATCGGCATGGTTGAACCTCCTGGCATTGTTCCGCGGCGCCCGTTGTCGGCGACGCGCATGAGCCGTTCTAGGACTCGGTGCCCCCGGGCGGCAGTGGCGATATCGCCATTTTTGGAGGTATTTCGGACAGGCCCCCTCAGGCAGCGACGGCGGCGCGCGGCCAATGATGGCGTGAAAACCGCCGCTGGTATTCTCGTGGCAACAGTCCCGTTTCCCGCTTGAACAGGCGCCGGAACGTTGAAAGGTCGCCGTAGCCGACGCGCCGGCTCACGGCATCCATCGTCAAACTCTTCGTTTCCAGCAACCGCTTGGCGACTTCTATCCGCAGGCTCTGCAGATAGTGCAGCGGCGTCTTGCCCATCGCCCGCTTGAAACGCCGATTGAGAGTTCGCTCGCTGACCGCCAACTGACGTGCGAGCTCGCCAAGGCTGAAGCCGCGCTGGAGCGACTTCTCCATCCAGCGCTGGGCGCGCAACACCAGCGGATCGGAATGCGGCTTTTCCTGCATGCTCGCATAGGACGACTGCGCCACCCGGTTGCTGTCAATCAGCATCAGCTTGCCAGTTTCCGCAGCGACCTCCGTGCTGACGAGCTTCTGGACGATTCGCAGCGCAAGATTGAGGGCGCTCGTCACCGCGGCGCTGCAGATAATGTCGTCCTGCTCGGTGATGATGTCGTTGATCCGCAGATCCACATCGGGATAGCGGTGCGCGAACGTCTTGCCTCGCGCCCAATGCGTCGTCGCCACGGAGCCGTCGAGCAGACCAGCTTCGGCCAGCAGGAAACTTCCCGTGCAATAGGACGCGAGCAGCACGCCGCGCTGGTGCTGCCGGCGCAAGGCGGCGATCAGCGGTGTGACCAGATCCTTCCGTTCCAGGAATCTTTCCACGTCGGGCACAAACGGGCCGGGCACGACGACAGCATCTGCCGAGGAACGCGTGGTGATTGGCCCATCCACATCGATGCGTTGACCCGAAGCTGTACGAATCCCCCGGCCATCGATGGATTCGATGCGCCAATGCAATGGCGTCGGCTTCCCCGATTGCCTGCGTTCGGCCGCAATCCAGTTGGCCGCCGTGAAAACGTCGACCATGCCGGCGACGCTCGAGGCGAGAATCCCCTCATAGACCCAGATCCTGACCAGCGGCATCGCCATGTCCGATTTTGCCTTCGACGAGGAAATACTGCCACGGCCGGGCCGGCGACGACAAGCCGTCCGCGGGCTCGGCCGCTCGGGCGAACCACGCCGAACGCAGAGGCGGGGCTCTCTCAAACTAGATCGTGCGCGCGAACATGCGAAAGCCGGGCGCGCCGATGATCGTCTCGAAGGCGGGATCGCGCTTCTCTTCCGCAAAGACAAAGCCCGCCTTGGCATAGGCGCGCTCAGCGGGCTCGTTGCCGATCAGGAACGATATCGTCGCCCGGGTGAACCCAGCCGCCCGCCCCTTGTCCAGAGCGTGGGCGATCAGCGCTTGCACAAGACCGCGGCCGCGAGAGGCCGGATCGGTCGCAACATGCTCGATCATCCAATCGCCCTCGCCGCCCTGGACCCAGCAGGTCCGCGTATAAGTCCCGCGGCGGCGGATGGCTTCCAGCTCGATCGTGGCGAGCCCGGTCGCAAACGCGACTTCTTCGATCGCGCGCCAGGCCGCAGGTCCGGTACCGGCTGCGGGCAACGCACAAAGTGCCGCCGCCGGCTTGCCATCGACCTCGGCGACCAGGAATTGCGAGACGTGCCACATCGATACGGCACGCGCGACCGCGATGCGCGCGACGAAATCGCGGCACTGCGCGTCGGGGAGTGCGAGGGCGACGTCGAACCATCCGCGCGGCCGGTAGCCGCGCTGTGACGACAGGATGGTTTGAGCGATGAACTCGGCGTCGTCGGGACGCGCCGACCGTATCGTCATGCGCGCCCCCCAGATCACGTCGCCCTTACGTGTTCTTCAGCGCGACGCGGAATTCGGCTTCGGTCTTGGCCTTGACCTCGTCGAGCGAAACGCCGTCGGCGAGCTCGATCAAGGCCATGCCGCCGTCGCCGTGCTTGTCGATGGTGAAGACGGCGAGATCCGTGACGACCATGTCGACCACGCGCTCGCCGGTCAGCGGCAAGTTGCACTTCTTCAGGAGCTTCGAGCCGTCCTTGGCCGAGTGCTCCATTACCACGACGACGCGCTTGACGCCGGCGACGAGGTCCATCGCGCCGCCCATGCCCTTGACCATCTTGCCCGGGATCATCCAGTTGGCGAGATCGCCATTCTGGGCCACCTGCATGGCGCCGAGGATCGACAGGTCCATGTGGCCGCCGCGGATCATGCCGAAGGAATCCGCGCTCGAGAAATAAGAGGTCGAGGGCAGCTCGCTGACGGTCTGCTTGCCGGCGTTGATGAGATCGGCGTCTTCCTCGCCCTCATAGGGGAATGGGCCCATGCCGAGCATGCCGTTCTCGCTCTGCAGGCTGACGTCGACGCCGTCGGGGATGTAGTTCGAGACCAGCGTCGGGATGCCGATGCCGAGATTGACGTAATAGCCGTCGCGCAATTCCTTCGCGGCACGCGCGGCCATCTGTTCACGGGTCCAGGCCATCAGATTTCAACTCCAGTGCCGGCCGCCGGCGCGTTCGTCGGGCGCGGGCGGGTGTTGCGGAATTCGATGCGCTTCTTGGCCGTACCGACCTCGACGATGCGCTTCACGAAGATGCCGGGCGTGTGGATGTGGTCGGGATTGAGTTCACCGGCCGGAACCAGGTGCTCGACCTCGGCCACGGTGATCTTGGCGGCGGTCGCCATCATCGGGTTAAAGTTGCGCGCGGTCTTGCGGTAGATGAGGTTGCCGGCGGTGTCGCCCTTCCAGGCATGCACGATGGCGAGATCGGCGAACAGGCCGCGCTCCATCAGATATTTCTCGCCGTCGAATTCCTTCACTTCCTTGCCTTCGGCGATCAGCGTGCCGACGCCGGTCTTGGTGTAGAAGGCCGGGATACCGGCGCCGCCGGCGCGGATGCGCTCGGCCAGCGTGCCTTGCGGATTGAATTCGAGTTCCAGCTCGCCGGCGAGGAATTGCTGGGCGAACAGCTTGTTCTCGCCGACATAGGAGGAGATCATCTTCTTGATCTGCCGTGTTTCCAACAGGCGGCTGAGCCCGATGCCGTCGACGCCGGCATTGTTGGAGACCACCGTCAGGCCCTTGACGCCGGACTCGCGGATCGCATCCGACAGCGCCTCGGCGATGCCGCAGAGGCCGAAGCCTCCCGACATGATCATCATGTTGTCTTTCAGAATGCCTGACAGAGCCGACTTGGCGTCGGGATAGACCTTGTTCATGCAAAAAACCTTCGACTGAACCTGCGGCTTGGAGGCCTCGCGCCCTATTGGCGGCGATTATTAGGCGAAATCCTCCAAAGCCGTCAATGATACGGGGTTCTCTGCACCGCGCCCGGGTGATAGAAGCTGCCCACACCGTGGGCAGAACCGTCCGCGGCCTTGAAAGCGACAAGAAAACCCATCAAGTTGCGGGGGTTGGGCGTGGGCACGCAGGTTTCCCGACCCGCCCTTCTGGCTCCAACGACCAACCCGATCAGGACATGCCATTGACCATGGCCCAAGGAATGAAGCGCCTCGGGACGCCGATCGCGGCGCTGCTCGGCGTCGTGCTGATCGCCCTGATCGCGACCTCCTGGCTCATCAACCGCGACGCGCTGCGCAAGGCGGTCGAAGCGCAGATCCGCGACGTCACCGGGCTCGAGCTCAATGTCGCCGGCAACATCGACATCTCGCTGCTACCGGCAAGCTATATCTCCTTCCATGACGTCGGCCTCAAGGGCGGCGGCACCGGCGATTCCGCGCTCCATATCGACGTGCTTACCGCCAATCTGCGGCTGCTGCCGCTATTGCTGCAGCGGTTCGAGATCGCCGACCTGACGCTGCTGCGGCCGCGCATCCATGTCAGCCTGAAGCCGGACGGCGAGAGCAACTGGACGCCCTTCATCCAGACCATCGCGCGCACCATGAAGCCCGGAGCCGAGAACCAGGTCTCGTTCTCCGAGATCCGGATTCAGGACGGCGTGCTCGATTACGAGGACGCCGCTACGCACGCCACCGAGCAGTTCGACGACATCGACCTGTCGCTGGCCTGGCCCTCGATCTCGCGCTCCTTCGCCGCCACCGGGCAGTTCGACTGGCGCGGCGAGCGTGTCGACGGCTCGATCAGCTTCTCCGATTTCGTCGCTGCCCTCTCCGGCGATCGCTCCGGACTGAAGGCGCGCATCGCCAGTGCGCCGCTCAAGCTCGCCTTCGACGGCAGCGTTGCCAATCGCACCAGCCCGATGATGGAGGGCACGCTGACGATCGACAGCCCGTCCCTGCGCAACGCGCTGCGCTGGACCGGGCAGCCGCAGCCCGCCAGCGGCGGCTTCGGCCGCTTCGCGCTGAAGGCGCGTGCCAACGTCATCGGCGCCTCGATCGCGCTCACCAATGTCAATGTCGAGCTCGACGGCAACACCGCGGAGGGCGTGATGACCTACGCCAATAACGGCCGGCAGACGCTGCAGGCGACGCTGGCCGCCGACGCGCTCGACTTCACACCTTATATCTCCACCTTCCGCCTGCTCGCGAGCGGGGCGCGCGACTGGAACAGGCAGCTGTTCGATCTGAACGGATTGTCGACCACCGACCTCGATATGCGCCTGTCGGCAGCAAAGCTGACGGTCGGGCCGACGAAGCTCGGCCGCACCGCGATCGGCGCCAATCTGCGCAACGGCACACTGGCGCTCTCGGTCGGCGAGGCGCAGGTCTATGGCGGGATCGCCAAAGGCTCGTTCGGCATCGCCCGCTCCGACACCGTCGCTGACATCAAGGCGCAATTCCAGTTCACCGACGTCGATCTCCAGGCCTGCGCCACCGAACTGTTCGGCCTCAACAAGCTGTCCGGCCGCGGCAACATCAACGTCTCGCTGTTCGCCTCGGGCTCGAGCCCGTTCGGCCTCGTGCAGTCGCTCGATGGCAGCGCCACCGTCACCGGGCACGACGGCGCGATCTCGGGCTTCAACGCCGAGCAGCTCCTGAAGCGGCTGGAGCGGCGGCCGCTATCGGGCGGCGGCAATTTCCGCAGCGGGTCGACGCCGTACAACAATCTCACCATCGCGGTGAGATTCTCCGACGGAATCGCCACCGCCGAAGATATCCGCATCGAAGGGCCGGCGGCGAAGATCACGCTGACCGGCACCGCCTCGGTGCCGACGCGCGAATACGACATGAAAGGCGTGGCGAGCCTCAATACGACGTCCGGCTTTCAATTGCCCTTCATGGTGCAAGGCCCCTGGGACGATCCGCTGATCTTCCCCGACCCAGAAAGCCTGATCCGGCAATCTCCCGCGGCGTCTCCCTTCCTCGATCTCCTGAAGCAGCGCATTACGGGCGGCGGAAAGCGTCCCGAGGGATCGCCGACGGCCGAGAATGCCAAGGAGAACGCCAAGTCGAACTGATCGACGATCCAGGGCAGCGCGCGGCGGTCCTGCGAAGAGATCATGCCCAAACGACAACAACCTGAGGCGCGATGACGATTCATCGTCATCGCGCCTTTGAAAGATGAAATCGCTGTCTTGGCTTTGGCAGCCTGCGCGCGAACGGCCCGCCTGCCAAATCCAACCGTGGTCCAACTTCATCCGATCCCGCCTCACGCAGCCGATTGGGTCGTCGAAATCCAGCTCTCGTCCTCCCGCACCAGGGGGACCGTAGCGATCTTCGGCGCGGTCGCCACCGCAGGCATGCTGCCCTGGCCCAGTTCACGGGCCAACACCTCGCGGTCACAGGCGTTCTCCCACAGCGAGATCGTGATGGACGCGACGCAATTGCTGACCATGCTGGTCAGTGCCCGCGCCTCCGACATGAACCGGTCGATGCCGACAAGCAGTGCCACGCCGGTCACGGGCAAGTCCGGCATCACCGAAAGCGTCGCGACAAGCGCGACGAAGCCGCTGCCGGTGACGCCAGCTGCCCCTTTGGACGTCAGCAGCATCAGTCCGAGCATCGCCGCGATTTGCCCCCACGTCAGATGGATGTCGCAGGCCTGCGCAATGAACATGGACGCCAGGGTGAGATAGATGGCGCTGCCGTCCAGGTTGAAGGAATAGCCCATCGGCAGCACGAGGCCCGATACGCCCTTCCGGCATCCGAGCTGCTCCAACTTGCGCAGCGCGCCAGGCAGCGCCGGCTCCGAGGACGACGTGCCGAGCACGATCAGCAATTCTTCCTTGAAGTAGCGGATGGTCTTCCACAGGCTGAAGCCGTTCAGCCGCGCCAGCGTACCAAGCACGACCACCACGAACACGGAACAGGCGATATAGAATGTCAGAATCAGTAGTCCGAGCGAGCCGATCGAGCGGATGCCGTAGCGGCCCACCGTGAACGCCATGGCGCCAAAGGCGCCGAGCGGCGCGAGCTTCATGATGAAGCCGAAGGACACGAACAGCACGTGAGAGAACGAGGCGACGGCCTTTGTCACCACGACACCGCCATCGCCGGCACGGCTGAGGCCAAAGGCGATCAGGATGGAGACCAGCAGGACAGGCAGCACCTCACCATCCGCAAACGCTCCGAAAATTGAATGCGGGATGATGTGCAGCATGAAGTCCGCAAATCCGGTCGCACCGGCCTGCTTGGTGAATTTCGCAGCCACCGAGGGATCCAGCGTACTGACGGAAACGTGCATGCCGGCGCCCGGCTGGATCAACGATACGGCGATCAGCCCCGCCAGAAGCGCGAGCGCGGTCAGCAGGTAGAACAACGCCATGGACTTCACCAGGGTGCGGCCGACCTCGCGGGAATCGCTGATGCTGTTGATGCCGCTCACGATGGTGCAGAACACGATCGGCGCGATCATCATCTTGACCAGCTTGACGAAGCCGTCGCCAAGGGGCTTCAGCGCGGCGCCAAATTCGGGCCAGAAATGGCCCGTGACGACACCCAACACGAGGCCAATCAGCACCTGGACGTAGAGAATCCGGTAGAAGGGTTTTCCCGCCTCGGTGTTCGCGTGTCCAGCCAGCGCTTCCTTGTGCATTCTCGTTTCTCCCATGGCTCTGATTTTTTCTGTTGGCTTCGCGGCGCGAGTGTCAGGCCGCCAGCACCGAATGAGGCACGTGTGACCGGCGGGCGAAGACATGGCCCTCGAAGATTCGCCGGGCCGTCCGCAGCACCCGGGCAACCGGGCCGGGCTCGAGCCTGACCACGAGCTGGCCGGAGGGATGGGCCAGCGTGATCGGCACCGGCGGCGCCAGCGGTCCGACCATCTCTGCAGCGATCGTTCCGGGTGTCACGCATGCCGTGGCGATCGCGACAGCGCCGGTCACCGCCAGTGCGGTATGGCAGTCGTGCGGCATGAAGTACCTGACGTTCAAGGTCGCCCCGCTCGCGGGCGCGATCAGAACCGGTTTCGGGATCACCGTCGTCGCGGGATTGGGAAAGCCCATCCGGCGCCCCGCTTCGATCCGCAACTCTTCGAGACGCGCGCGGAAGCCGCTTTCGGCAAAGTCGGAGGGCGCCTCGCGGCCGCTCCATCCCAGATCCGCCGCGCGGACCAGCATGACCGGCATCGCCGCGTCGAGGCAGGTCACATCGATTCCCCTGATGCGGTCGACCGCCCGTCCCGTCGGCAGGAGGCGGCCGGTGCGTGCGCCGGCCGCGTCGGGGAACGACAGTTCGACCGGCGCGGCCGTTCCCGGCACACCGTCGATCCGCGCCTCGCCCTCGTAGGTCACGCGCCCTCCCGGCGTGGCGACCGTCGCGTCGATCAGCTTGCCGGTGTTGACGTTGTGGATGCGCACATGGGTACGATCTGCCGCGGCGGCGATCAGGCCGGCTTCGATTGCGAATGGCCCCACCCCCGCTAGCATGTTTCCGCAATTCGGCGAGGTATCGACGATGCCCTCACGAACACGCACCTGGGCAAACAGGTAGTCGACGTCGGCACCGGGCACCGATGCCGGACCAACGATCGCGACCTTGTTGATGACGGCATTGCCGCCGCCGATCCCGTCAATTCCGAGATCGTGCCCGCCTCCCATGACGGACAGCAGGACCGCGTCGCGTGATCTTGCGTCGGCCGGAAGATCGCGGGCCAGGAAGAACGGCCCGCGCGAGGTACCCCCGCGCATGACCACGCAGGGAATGGCAATCTGATCGTTCATGGAGCTGTTCCGTTCGGCGACAATTTCGCGCGGGCCAGAGCATCCCTCAGCAGAACTCTTTTGTGAAATGCAAATATCTGAGGTATTATTTCGCATATCGGTATAATTGGAGGCTGTCATGAACGCGGAACTGCTCGACCTCAAGGCGTTCATCACCGTTGCGGAGACGGGAAGCTTCGTCCGCACCGCGCGGGCGCTCAACTTGTCGCAACCCGCACTCAGCCGACGCATTCAGAAGCTGGAAGAAGGCCTCGGTGCGCCGCTGCTCGAACGGTCGACGCGCCACGTCAATCTCACCATGACCGGCCGCGACTTCCTGCCGAAGGTGCGCCGCCTCATCGATGAGTTCGAGACCTCGGTGCTTGCCATCCAGGATATCGGCGCGCGAAGCTCAGGCCTGGTCTCGGTGGCCGCGGTGCCGACGGCGGTGTTCTACTTCCTGCCGCGCGCGATCGGCCAGTTTGCCGAGGCTTACCCGCGCATTCGCATCCGAATTCTGGACATCGGGGCCAATGAGGGATTGGAAGCGGTCGCGCGCGGAGAGGTCGACTTCGGCATCAATTTCATCGGCGCTTCGCATGCCGAGATCGAATTCGAGAAGCTCGTCGAGGATCCTTTCGTCCTGGCCTGCCGTCACGACCATCCGCTGGCATCGCGCAAGCAGGTCAGCTGGCCGGAGATCGTGCCGCACCGAGTGATCACCGTCGGTCGCAACAGCGGCAATCGCGCGTTGATCGACAACGCGCTGGCGCGACACGGACTGCAGCTGAACTGGTCCTATGAAGTTGCTCACCTCTCGGGTTCGCTGGGCCTGGTTGAAGCCGGCCTCGGCATTGCCGTGCTACCGAGGCTGGCGACGCCCGCCGCCGGCCATCCAATCATTCACACCATTCGCCTGGTCGAACCCGAGGTGGCGCGGACGATCGGCATCGTGCGCAGGCGCGGGGCGACGCTATCCCCTCATGCCAGCCAGTTTCTGAAGATGCTCCTCGAGGCCTGGCGCTCCCCGGCACAAACAGGCGGGCATGGCAAGCCGCGGTCCCGATCGGGTGAGGCAAGCTCGAACACGACATCGTCGCCTCCGAAGCGGAGACGCTGACGGCACGCCGGGGAGCGGCGAGACCGCTCCCGCCAAGCCGGAGTTCCTCGGACATCGCGAATTGATTGCCGCGAATTGATGCAGCGATTGGATCAATGCGCGCGTTAAGCATCGCCACAGAGCGACACCCGCGACCTAGGTCTGACAACATGCTGCGTTGATTGCGCTACCATCCTGCGCTAGTGTTTTTTCGACCGGTTAAAAACACCGGCCGTTTGAGGGAGAAAAACGTGAAATCCAAGGTTATTGGCGCAGTATCACTGGCGGTCGCTGCGGCCGGGCTGTTTGCAGCCGCTGCACCCGCATTTGCGCAGCAGAAGACGATCACGGTCTGGTGGGGCAAGGGCTTTTATCGCTCCGAAGACGACGCACTGATCGAGACGATCAAGAAATTCGAAGCCAAGACCGGCATCAAGGTCGAATTGTCGCAATACGCGATCCAGGACATGATTCCGAAGACGGTCGCCGCGCTCGATGCCGGCACCGTGCCCGACGTCGCCTATTCCGATTCCTATGACGTCCAGGCCCAGGGCAAGTGGGCCTATGAAGGCAAGCTCGAGGATCTCTCCGACGTCATGGAACCGATCAAGGACCGGTTCGTGCAGAACACGCTGGATGCGTCGATCCTCTACAATGACGTCACCAAGAAGAAAGCCTATTACGGCTTCCCGCTGAAGCAGCAGAGCATGCACGTCCAGATCTGGAACGACATGCTGGAGAAGGCCGGCTTCAAACAGGCAGATATCCCGAACGACTGGTCGGGCTACTGGACGTTCTGGTGCGACAAGGTGCAGCCGGCGATCCGCAAGGCCACCGGCCAGCGCATTTACGCCGTCGGCCAGCCGATGGGCGTGGAATCCACCGATGCCTTCCAGTCGTTCTACACCTTCATGGACGCCTACCACGTCAAGCTGGTCGATGACGACGGCAAGCTCCTGGTCGACGACCCCAAGGTTCGCGAGAACCTGATCAAGGCGATGAAGGACTACACCGACACCTATATCAAGGGCTGCACGCCGCCGTCCTCGACGACCTGGAAGGATCCCGACAACAACGTCGCCTTCCACAACAAGACCATCGTGATGACCCACAACTTCACGATCTCGATCGCGGCGAAATGGTTCGAGGACTCCCAGAACCAGGCGCTCACCCAGGAGCAGCGCGACGCCGGCAAGAAGGCCTATGAGCAGGACATCATCACGGCGTCCTTCCCGAAGGCGCCTGACGGTTCGACCATCCGCTACCGCTCCGACGTCAAGACCGGACTGATCTTCACCGCCGCCAAGAACAAGGCCGAGGCCAAGCAGTTCATCAGCTTCCTGCTCCAGGAAGAGAACGTCCGTCCCTACATCGAGGGCGCGCTCGGCCGCTGGTTCCCGGTGACGAAGGAGAGCCAGGAAAGCCCGTTCTGGCAGGCTGACAAGCACCGCAAGGCCGTCTACACGCAGTTCAAGGGCGGCACCGCGGCGTTCGATTTCACCAAGAACTGGAAGTTCACGATCCTCAACAACGAGAACGTGTGGGCGAAGGCGATGAACCGCGTCGTCAGCGAGAAGGTTCCGGTCGACAAGGCCGTCGACGAGCTGATCGCCCGCATCAAGCAGGTCGCGGGTTAATTCATCCGCTCCTCTCCCCGCCTCGCGGGGAGAGGTGTTAGAACAACACCGGCCGCGTTTCGCGGCCGGCTTCTCTTTGAAGAGTCCAAAAAGAATGGCGATCACGCTCTCAGGCGATCAGGCACTTCCCGGCCCGCCCCTGTCGTCACGGCTGACCCCGGCGCAGGTGTGGGGCATCGTGCTGCTCGCACCCTATCTGCTCGTTTTCCTTGCCTTCGTCGTCTATCCCGTCTGCTACGGGCTATGGCTGGCGCGCGCTCCGGGGAACTACGTCGCACTCTACAACGACCCGATCTTCGCACGTGCCGCGGTCAACACGCTGATCTTCCTGGTCATCGGCATCAACATC
This sequence comes from Bradyrhizobium guangxiense, assembly GCF_004114915.1. Taxonomy (NCBI): domain Bacteria; kingdom Pseudomonadati; phylum Pseudomonadota; class Alphaproteobacteria; order Hyphomicrobiales; family Nitrobacteraceae; genus Bradyrhizobium; species Bradyrhizobium guangxiense. The sequence goes on from NZ_CP022219.1 coordinate 5,689,229, forward strand.
AAGATGCTGATCGCGCTGTTCCTGTCAGGCTTCTTCGCCGTGCAGCGCCCCTGGATCAAATGGCTCTCGGTGATCTTCATCCTGCCCTGGGCCGTGCCGTCGATTCCGACCATCCTGTCGGTGCGATTCATGCTCAACCCCGAATGGGGCGTGATCAACCACCTCATCTTCTCCTTCACCGGCGACGACGGCCCGAACTGGCTGAACGATCCGACCGTGGCGCTCAGCATGGCGATCGGCGTGCACATCTGGAAGTCGCTGCCGTTCTGGACGCTGATCCTGATCACCGGCCGCCTTGCGATCTCGCACGATTTGTTCGAGGCCGCCGAGGTCGACGGCGCGAGCTGGTGGCAGAAATTCCGCTACATCACCTGGCCGTCGATGCAGACGCTCTACGTCACCTGCACGCTGCTCTCGATGATCTGGACGCTCGGCGACTTCAACAGCGTCTACCTGCTCACCGGCGGTGGCCCGGCCGACCTCACCCACGTGCTGTCGACGCTCGGCATCCGCTATCTCCGGCTCGACCAGCTCTCGCTGGCAATGGCATCCATCGTCTGCGCGATGCCGTTCGTCCTGCCGCTCGTGTACTTCATGATGAAACGGTTGTCGCGATGAAGCTCCCCTCCTTGCGTGAAGTCGCGACCGAAGCGCGGCTCCTGCTGATCGGCATTCCCGTCTTCCTGTGGACGATGATTCCGATCTATCACATGTTCCTGTTTGCGATCTCCCCGAAGGAGGATGCGTTCTCGGGCAAGCTGTGGCCGGATCATCCGACGCTGCACAACTTCGAGATCGTGTTCAAGCAGCAGCATTATTTCCTGCGCGACTTCTACGTCCAGTTCTGGAATTCGACGGTGATCGCGGCGTCCGTCGGCGTGCTGACGCTGTTCATCGCGACCGCCGCGGCGTTCTCGATCTCGCGGCTGAAGGTGCCAGGCGGTCGCATGGTGTTGAACCTCGCGCTGTTCACATATTTCATCCCCGCGGCGTTCCTCGCCGTGCCGATGTACCGGACCATGGGCAATTACGGCCTGCTCAACAATCACTGGTCGCTGATCCTGGCGATGGTGACGATCGCGAGCCCGTACGCAATCTGGGTGCTCAAGCAGGCCTCCGACAAGCTGCCGGTCGAGCTGGACGAAGCCGCCGTGATGGACGGCGCGACGACGCTGCAGATCTTCCGCCTGGTCTACCTGCCGCTGATGATGCCCTCGCTGGTCGCGATCGGCACCTACGCGGTGCTGCTGGCCTGGAACGAATATCTCTACGCGTTCCTGCTGCTCTCCAATGACCGCGAGATCACCCTCCCCGTCGCGCTTGGCAACTTTCTCGCTGCCGACGATTCGCCCTGGGAGCTGCTGATGACCACCGGCTTCATCTATGCGCTGCCGCCGGCCGCAGTCTATTACGCCTTCCGCCGCTACATGGTGGGCGGGCTCACAGCGGGCGCGGTGAAGTCCTAGAGTATTTTCGGTTCTGATTGAATCAGAGCCGAAGCTCTAGATTCTTGTTTTGACGCGTTTTCTTCACGCGAACCGGTGTCCACTTCGCTCGAAAACGCTCTAAGCAGTCTCCGCGCGCTTCCGGCGATAGGCGACGAGAAGCGCGACCGTCGAGCCGATGAAATAGCCGGCGGTCGCGCCCGAGATGGCGCGGCCGACAATGATTGCCAATGCGCGGTCGGCCGCATCGATCGCCGAGATCACGCCGACCCCATATTGCAGCGAGAACACGACGAGGTTGCGGATCAGGGCAAACGCGCTGCCGGGGCGGATGATCTCGCCCGTCTCGTGATCCACATCGAAAGGGCGTGGCGTCAGCACACCCAGCGGCAGAAGTGCCAGCGCGGCTGCAATCCACGCGATCAGCGGCCAAGCACTGCCCTGAGGGCCGAAGCCGATGCGGGACATCCCCCAGACGATGAACACGACCGGCAGGATCAGCGCACGCCAGATCGGCGTCTTGCGTGGCTGCATTGACTGGATGCCCTGCCAGACCAGATAGGCCAGCAGCACCCAAACCCAGGGCGGCGTGTGGATCAGCACCTGATAGGCGAACATCCCGGTCAATTTCCCTGTTTACAGCGGCGCAGCGCTCTCTCCCTGCGAGCTCGACAGTTTCGAGGCGAGCGAAGCCATGACAATGACGAGCGCGATTAGCGCGATCACCAACGTGCAGATCGCGTTGATCTCCGGCTTCACCCCCCAACGCACCTCGGAATAGATGCGGATCGGCAGGGGGGCCGAGCCAGGGCCGGTGGTGAAGCTCGCGATCACGAGATCGTCCAGCGACAGCGTGAAGGCCAGCATCCAGCCTGCGACGATCGCGGGGGCGATCAGCGGCAATGTCACCGAAAGAAAGGCGCGGACCGGGTCGCAGCCGAGGTCCATCGCGGCCTCCTCGAGCGAACGATCGAGCGAACCGAGCCGGGACTGCACCACCACGGCGACGAAGCACATCGTCAGCGTGGTATGGGCGATCGTCACTGTCCAGAACCCACGCTCGGCATTCAGCGCCACAAACAACAGCAGCAGCGACAATCCGGTGATCACCTCAGGCATCACCAGCGGCGCATAGAGCATACCGGAGAACAGCGTGCGGCCGCGAAAACGCTCGCCGCGCGAGAGCGCGATCGCCGCAAGCGTGCCGAGCAGAGTCGCGATGGTGGCGGAGGAGACCGCGACCCGCAGGCTCATCCAGGCCGCCTCGATCATGGCCCGGTCATTGAAGAACTCGCGATACCAGCGCAGCGACCAGCCGCCCCACACCGTCACCAGGCGCGAGGCGTTGAACGAGTAGATGATGAGGATGAGAATCGGCAAATACAGGAACGCCAGCCCCAGCGTGAGCGAGGCGATGTTGAAGCGGGAGAGACGAAGGACCTTGCGCATCGTCTCAACGCCCCTGTTCCAATTGCCGTTTCTGCAGCCGCTCGTACAGCAAGAGCGGCACCAGCAGCACCACCAGCAGCACGATGGCCGCGGCGGAGGCGACCGGCCAGTCCTTGTTGGTGAAGAACTCGAGCCACAGGGTCTGGCCGATCATCAGCGAATTGGAGCCGGCCAGAAGGTCCGGAATGACGAACTCGCCGACGATCGGGATGAAACACAAGAGCACGCCGGCGCCGACCCCGGGCAGCGACAGCGGGAAGGTGACAAGCCAGAACACCTGCCATGGCGGCGCGCCGAGATCAGAGGCCGCCTCCTCCAGCGCAGGCTCCATCTTGGCGAGCGTGGCGTAAAGCGGCAGGATCATGAACGGCAGATAGGAATAGACGATGCCGACATACATCGCGCTGTCGGTGGAGAGCCAGACCACAGGCTGGCTGACCAGGTGCAGCGCCAGCAGGATCTGGTTGAGCAGGCCGTCGTGCTGGAGGATGTTGATCCAGGCATAGATGCGGATCAGGAACGAGGTCCAGAACGGCACGATCACCAGCACCATCGCCAGCGCCTGCCAACGCCTCGGCAGCCGCGCCATGCCGTAGGCGATGGGGTAGCCGATCAGCAGCAGCAGGGCAGTCGCCGTCACGGCGACGGTGAGGCTGCGCACATAGGCGAACACGTAGATGTCGTCGGAGGCGAGCAGCCTGAAATTGTCGAGCGACAGCGCGGCAAAGGCCGTCTTGAGTGCCTCCCACCCCGCCATCAGATCGAACACGGGTTCATAAGGCGGCTGTGCGATCGCGGTCTGCGACAGGCTGATCTTCAGCACGAAGGCGAACGGCACCAGGAAGAACAGCACCATCCAGACATAAGGCGCGATCGCGGCAAAGCGCGCAGGCCTTGCGAAGATGCGGCGGGCGCTCATGATTCCAGCACCACGCAATCGTCAGGCGTGAACCAGGCGACGACACGCTGGTTAAGGCTGTAGGCATCGACGTCGAGCCGCGCGCTGTTGGCGACGGAGACCTGCACCAGCCCGCCAGTGTCGAGCTTCACCTTATAAGTGGTGGTGCCGCCGAGATAGCCGATGTCGGCGATCACGCCATCCAGGGCGTTGATGGCGGTTCCACGGCCAGCCTCGTTCACCGGCCCGCGGCGCGACAGCTTGATCTTCTCGGGACGGATCGCGATCGAGAATCGTCCCGCACCGAGCGGTTCGCGCGGCTCGGCCACCACCAGCGTACCCGCATCACGCGTACCAATGATCAGACGATGACCGTCCCGCAATTTGGTCTCACCGTCGAACAGATTGACGTCGCCGACGAATTCCGCGATCCAGCGCGAGCGCGGCGCCTCGTAGAGCTCGCGCGGGGGCGAGACCTGGGCAAGCTTGCCTGATTTCATCACCCCGATCCGGCTCGCCATCGTCATCGCCTCCTCCTGATCGTGCGTGACGATGATGAAGGTCATGCCGAGCCGGCGCTGCAGCTCCATCAATTCGACTTGCGTGCTCTCGCGCAGCTTCTTGTCGAGTGCCGCGAGCGGCTCCTCGAGCAGCAGGAGCTGCGGCCGGCGCGCCAATGCGCGGGCGAGTGCCACGCGCTGGCGCTGGCCGCCGGAAAGCTGGTCCGGCCTGCGCTTCTCCAACCCCTCGAGCTTCACCAGCGCGACCATCTCCGCCACGCGCGTGGCGATGTCGGCGCGCGCCATGCCGGCGCGCTTCAGGCCGAAGGCGATGTTGTCGCGCACCGACAGATGCGGGAACAGCGCGTAGTTCTGGAACATCATGTTGATGGGACGCTCATGCGGCAGCGCCTGCGCGATATCCTTGCCGCCGAGCAATATGCGCCCCTCGTCCGGCGCCTCAAATCCCGCGAGCATGCGCAGGAGCGTGGTCTTGCCGCAGCCGCTTGGGCCCAGCAGCGCGAAGAACTCGCCGGCCTTGATGTCGAGTGAGACGCCGTCGACGGCGCGGAACGTCCCGAACGTCTTGGCGACGCCCTCGATGCGCAGCAACGGCCCGGCTGCGGGAAGCACATCTCTGGCGGCTGCATCAGCCGCGATATCCGTTCCGGGCAACTCTTCCGCCATGGTCCCTGCCAACCCCGATTCCGCCGCACGCTAGCGGCCGATCGGCTTTTGCTCAACCCGTTCGGAGGTAGCGTCATTGCAGCCCCGTAGTCATGAACGCCGCCAGCGCATCACGCTCCGCCGCGGGCATGGTCAGACCGAGCTTGGAACGGCGCCACAGGATATCATCCGGAAAGCGTGCCCATTCGTGGGTCACGAGATAGCGCACCTCGGCGGCGGTCAACTCGGGGCCGAAGGCGGGACCGAGCTCGCCGCGGGTCTTTGCCCCGCCGAGCACCGCCGACAGCCGCAAGCCGTAGGCCGCAACCAGGCGCTGGGCCTCCGGCTCCGACAGAAAGCGCCAGCGGTCGCGCGCGAGGTCAACCTCGTGATCGAAGCGGTCCCACGCGAAATCTCCGCCGGGCAGCGCGGCGGCGGCGGTCCAGGGCGGCGACATCGGATAGAACGGTGCCAGCTTAGTCACCGCCCGCTCGGCGCGCAGGCGGGAGGTGGTGACGTCGCCGCCGAACATCGTGATCAACGGCGCCTTGCGCCGGCGGGCATGGAACAGCGTCGTGCCGTCGCGTCCTCGCGCGGACGCCAGCGTCAGGTTAACGCCGGAGACCGTCCGGACCACGTCGGTCGGCGCAATGCGCTCGCGGAAATAGCGGCTGGCGGCGGCGCAGAGATAGCTGACGTCGGCCCCTCGCATCGCCACGATCGCGGGATCTCCGGTGAAAGCATGCGTGACCGTACCGATCAACGTGAACTCGCGCTCGAACGGCCGGGCGAAGATCAGCCGGCCATCATGGTTCTGGAAGACGTAGACGTTCTCGGAATCGAACAGCCTTGGCACGATGATCTGGCTCATCTGCGTGGCCGCCATCGCTGGCTGCGGTTGCCGCAGCACAGTGTCGGCGACCATCGATGTCCAGCCTCCGGTCGCGTTGGCGAGCGCACGGGCCGTGATGCTGCGGCGATGGCCGCGATCGACCACCGCGAGCCGCCAGATGTCGGTTCGATCGGCGCGGACGCAACGCGCCCCGGTGCGGATCGCCGCGCCGCGCTCGGACGCATCCAGCGCCGTGAGAACCACCAGGCGGGAATCGTCGACCACGCAGTCCGAATATTCGAAGGCCGTGCCGAACGGGCGCTTCAGCGCGTCGCCGACCGGATGATGTGTGATGTCGAGGGTCACCGACGGCGGCAAGCCGCCCCGGTTCGTCAGGCGGTCATAGACATACAGGCCGACCCGCAGCATCCAGGGCGGACGCTCCTCGACATGCGCGGGGATCACGAAGCGCATCGGCCGGACCAGATGCGGCGCGATCCGGAGCCAGATCCGGCGCTCGGCCAGCGCCCGGCGCACTCGCCGGAACCCTCGCCGCTCCAGCACCGACAGATCGCCGTGGATCAGCCGCGGTGTTGCCGAGGACGCCGCACCACCGAGATCGCCCTGCTCGAACAGGATGACCCGCAGTCCGCGGCCGGCCGCATCGCGCGCGAGGCTGACGCCGTTGAGGCCGCCGCCGATGATCGCAAGGTCGTAATCCGCCATGAGGCCGTCGAGAAGGAGCGAAGCGCCCCATCATCACTAGAGCGATTTCCGCTCCGATGAAATCGGAACGGAGCTTCCGGTTCGGGTTCTGACAGGTTTTCTCGACGCGAAACGGGAATCCGCTTCGCGCGAACGCGCCCTAGCTAGCCGGTCTTGAGCGCAAGCTCCACGAGCTCAGTGCGACCGACGAGACCGGCATATTTCCTGATCGGCAGCGGCTTGCCGAGCAGATAGCCCTGCACGCCGTCGCAGCCCTCCTTGGCGAGGAAGGCGAGCTGCTCAACCGTCTCGACGCCCTCGGCGATGATCGACATTTCCAGGCCATGGCCGAGATCGATCACCGCGCGGACGATGGCAGCCGATTGCGGGTTGCGGCCGAGATTGACGATGAAGGCGCGGTCGATCTTGATCTTGTCGAACGGGAACGCCTGGAGGTAGCTCAGCGAGGAGTAACCGCTGCCGAAATCGTCCATGGAGATGCGCACGCCGAGCGCCTTGAGACGGCGCAGCAGCGCAAGACCCCGGTCGAAGTCTTCGATCAGCACGCCCTCGGTGATTTCCAGCTCGAGCCGGCCGGGTGCAAGGCCGGTCTCGATCAGGATCGAATGGACGAGACCAACCACGTCACCGTGCATGAACTGCGCCGGCGACAGATTGACCGCGACCTGGAGCGGCTTCGGCCAGGACGCCGCCTCGCGGCAGGCCTCGCGCAGGATCCACTCGCCCATCTCCACGATCAGGCCGCTCTCCTCGGCGATCGGGATGAATTCGGCCGGCGAGACCTGGCCGCGCACCGGATGCTGCCAGCGCGCCAGCGCCTCGAAACCGATGATCTCGGTCTCGACAACGCTGTGACCCGCGGCTCCCTGCGGCTGGAAGGCCAGCGAGAGCTCGCCATTCTTGATCGCCATCGACAGGTCCTGGTGCAGCACGCGACGATCGCGGATCTGCTGATCCATCTCCGGCTGGTACAGGCTGATCGTGCCGCGGGACTTCTGCTTGGCGCGGAACAGCGCCGCACCGGCATTGGCCAGCAGCGAGGCACCGTCGGCGCCGTTGTGCGGGAAGATCGCCATGCCCGTGGTGGCGCCGGCGCGCACCGAGCGGCCGTCGATCTGGAACTCCTTCGCGACGGCCTCGCCGAGCTGCTGCGCCAGCGCAAGGCCCGCGTCCGGCTGCTTGCCGTCGATGATGAGACCGAATTCGTCGCCGGACAGGCGCGCCACCACGCCGCCGCGGGCGGAATCCTGCAGACGCTGAGCCACCTCGATCAGAAGCTTGTCGCCGAGCGCGTGGCCGAAAACGTCGTTGACCTCCTTGAGGCCGTCGAGGTCGACGCAGAGGACGGCGAACTCCTCGCCGGTGCCTTCGCAGGCCTCGATCATCTGGGTCAACGCCTGAAGGAAGGCGGCGCGGTTCGGCAAATCGGTGAGGCCATCATGATAGGCCATGTGCGCCATGCGCGATTCGGTCTGCCGGCGGTCGGTGACGTCCTCGTGGGTCTTGATCAGATATTGCGGCTCGCCGGCGTCGCCGAGCACGGTGGCACGGCGGGGCAGGAACAGTCGCAGGCCATCCTTGGTGGAGATCGGATGCTCCTCGGTGATCATCCCGCGTTTCTTGATCGCGGCCTCGTCGCGCGCGATGATCAGCTTGGCTTCCTTGGGGTTGAAGATGTCGGCGGCGGTCAAGCCCGTGGCTTCCTCGCGCCGACGATTGAGGATCGTCTCTGCGCTGCGATTGGCGAGCAGATAGCGACCATCCTTGACCTGCTCGACGATCAGCGCCACCGGGATGTTGTCGACCACCAGCTCGAGGAACTTCTTGGCGCTCTCCAGCTCCTTCGACAGCGAACGGCGGTCGGTGATGTCCTCGAACACGAGCATCAGGAATTCGGGCTTGTTGCTCTCGTCGCGGACCACGATGCGGATCGAGGCGACCATGCGCCGCTCGCCGCCGCGGTCGACCTCGAATTCGTTGCGGAACTGGCCGTCCGGCGAATTGAGCGCCGCCTGGTCCGTCGCCTCGATGCTGGCCACCGAGACGGGCGCGAACAGCTCGCGCGCATTCTTGCCGACGACGTGGTCACGCGAGAAGCCCCAGAATCGCTCATAGGCGCTGTTGGCGAAGATATAGCGACCATCCTCGATGTTCTTAGCAGCCACGCAGGCCGGGACGTTGTCCAGCACCGTTTCAAGGAACTGCTTGGTCGAGGCGAGCTGTCGCGACAGCCGGCGCTGCTCGCTGACGTCGAGATGCGTCGCCACCGAGCCGCCGTTCGGCAGCACGAAATATTTCACCAGGATGGCACGCCCGTCCGGCAGCTCCGTGATCAGGCCGTTGCTGCTTGCCGCCTTCTCATAGAACTCATCGTCTGAAGCGACGCCAAGCACCCCGCGCTTGCGGCGCAGCTCGAGGAGCTCATATCCGCTCATGTTGGTCCAGAGGTCCGAGCGCGTCAGGCCGTAGATCTCAAGATAGCGGTCGTTGCAGAAGATGATGCGGCGCTGCGCATCCGTCATCACCACGCCCTGGTTCAGATTGTTCATGGCGGAGGAGATGAAGGCGTTGCGCCGCAACTGCAGGCGCCTGGTCCGGCGCAGCGAGGAATGGATCCACAGCGCGATCGCGGCGAGGAAGGCGCAGACGACGATACCCGCGATCAGGGCTTCCCAGACCACGACGGGGTCGAGCTGGCCGAGATAGCTCGGCGGGGCGAAGCCGTCCGACAGCGCAAAGGCACGCGCGGGCGCAACCGTGCCGGCCAGGCACACAACGGCCTGCACAGCAATCGGAAGCGTGCTGCCCTCGTGCCAGTTCTTCTCAGCCATCAGCCACCCGCGATTTCAACGTCGGATTGTCTGGCTTCACGGGTTTGGATCGGGTAAACGCCTGTACGCGCAACAGAAAAATGTGACGTGAAATACGGCAATTGGCCTGACATGATAAATTCTTCCTTAACGGAAAATGGCCCCGCGCCATTCGTTCCATGCCTGGCGCCACCGGCGCTTCCAGCGGACATCCTGCACAACCATGGATAGGGTCGATTGTGTCGTCATCGGAGCCGGCGTGGTCGGGCTCGCGGTGGCCCGAAAGCTTGCACAGGCCGGGCGCGAGGTCATCGTGCTCGAAGAGGCCGAGGCGATCGGCACCGTCACCTCTTCGCGCAACAGTGAGGTGATCCATGCCGGCATCTACTACCGCGCCGGGAGCTGGATGGCGCGCATGTGCGTCGACGGCAAGCACGCGCTCTACCGCTACTGTGCCGAGCGCGGCATCCCGCACAAGAATTGCGGCAAGCTGATCGTCGCGACCAGCCCGCAGGAGACCGCGAAGCTGCAGTCGATCAAGGCCCACGCCGAGGCCAATGGCGTGCTCGACATGCAGCTGCTCACGGGCGAGGCGGCACGCGCGCTGGAGCCGGCGCTGGCCTGCGATGCCGCGCTGCTGTCGCCGTCGACCGGCATCATCGACAGTCACGCCTACATGCTGTCGCTGCGCGGTGAAGCCGAGGACGCCGGCACGGCCTTCGCGTTTCACACCCCGCTGATCCGCGCCAAGGCGACTGGTGGCGTCATCGAGATCGAGGCCGGCGGCGAGGCGCCGATGACGCTGCAATGCAGCCTGCTCGTCAACGCCGCCGGACTCTCGGCGACGACGGTGGCGCGCAACATCGACGGCATGCCGCTGGACCGAATTCCGCCGGCGTATCTCGCCAAGGGAAATTACTTCAGTTGCAATGCCAAGGCACCGTTCTCGCGCCTGATCTATCCGGTACCGGAGCCCGGCGGTTTAGGGGTGCATCTGACGCTGGACATGGCCGGTCAGGCGCGCTTCGGGCCTGACGTCGAATGGATCGAGACGATCAATTACGAGGTCGATCCGTCGCGCGCCGAGCGCTTCTACCCGGCGATCCGCAAATACTGGCCGACGCTGCCTGACGGCGCGTTGATGCCGAGCTATTCGGGGATCCGGCCGAAGATCGTACCGCCCGCGGTAGCGACGCAGGACTTCTTGATGCAGGGCCCGCGCGATCACGGCGTTGCGGGCCTGGTCAACCTGTTTGGCATCGAATCGCCGGGACTGACGTCGTCACTCGCGATTGCAGACCACGTCGCCGAGCTCGCAGACGTCTGAAGCGCGATGAGATTTGGATGAATCGTCATCGCGCTTTAGGTTGTTGTTCGCGCATGATCATTCCGGAAAACCGCTTCGCACTTTTCCGGATCATGCTTTAGTGAGAGCGCTCCCGCGCGAGGTGGATTCCAGCGTCAAGGTGAGCGCGCGCCGAAACAGCAAGCGCGCGCCGCGCAGACATCTCTGCACGGTGCGCCCCCCTGCAGCAGGGATGAGCGCAAAGGCTCTCATCCCTGCGAGACAAGGGTACGATCAACTCTACGCTGTTATGGGGGTTACTAGTGGAGCGTGTCGCCGTGCTTCAGACGCTCGATCTGGTCCTTGACCATCAACTTCCGGCGCTTCAACTCAACAATTTGCAGGTCGTCTGTTGAAAGGTGCACGAGAGCTTCGTGCAATTCGTTTTCGAGAAGTTTGTGCTTCCGTTCCAATTCAACGAGATGTGCCTGAATTGTCATTCGAAACCTCCTCGGTAGGGTTGAACCTTAGGATTCGATCCGGACAAGCAAGTCTACATCACCGATTCGTTCTGTCGATGGGTATCCGTCGTCGCAGCGTCATTTTTGAAAATTCATATGTAACGAAGCGTGAGTAAAGGAACCGCGCGGGAAAAATCCATGATATCAATACGCTTGCGCGGCACCTCGGCGCCCCGCAGAAATATGTTGCTGGAGATCAGCGAAGAGGGATCGCAGATCGCTTGCGATCACGCCGCGCAAGGACGATACTTTCCACAGGGCATCCACAGCCTTAAGTCTCACGCCTATCGGTTTTCGGCCACCGCAGACATGACCAATGAAGATGAGCGTGAGCTCGAAGCCGAGCTCACCCGGTTGCAGCAGGAACACCGAGATCTCGATGCGGCGATCGATGCACTGCATCAATCGCCCGCCCCCGACCTGTTGCGGTTGCAGCGGTTGAAGAAACGCAAGCTGTTGTTGCGTGATCGCATCGCGTTCATCGAAGACCAGATCACTCCGGACATCATCGCCTGATCCGTGAGCCGGCTTGCGCGCTGGCTCGCGGCATGAATCTGCTTGACTCGAAAGAACAAAATAGGAACATTTGAGCAGCCCACCGCCCTAGGAAACGGTCAAGGACAACTGAAGGATAACGCAGATGTCGGCAACGGCCCTTCTCGACAACAGCCATTATGAACAGGCCTGCGACCAGGCGATCGCGATGTGCGACGGCAATCTGCGGAGCACCATCAAGGCGCTGATCATGGCCAACGAATATCTGGAAGCCGAGCTGGAGGAATTGCAGGCGGCGATTTCCGCCGGATGCATCCCGGACTCCTCGCGCAGCGGAATGCGGGACAAGAGCAGCGCCGCCTGAATTTTAAGCGCCTTTTCAAGCATGATCTTGTTCGGAAAACCGCTTCACGCCTTTCCGGATCATGCTCCACCGGAGCAACGCCATGTCGGATGTGACCTACTACGTTGCAATGCCCTTTCTGATCGATGCCGACGGCTCGCCAGTCGCCGGCGCCGCCGAGGAATGCCAGAGCTCCACAGCGGCATTGCGGCGCGCCGAGATCTTGTCGCGCGGCGCCGGCAACATCGGCGCAGTGGCCTTCAGCCGCCGCGGCGATCCCATGACCGGTGAATTCGGCGACGCCACGCTGCTGCGCAAATTCGGCAATGTGCCGGAAGATCTCGCCACGCTGTAGCGTCAGCTGCCAACCAGCCTGATCCTCGGCTCGTGCCGCCGGCGCGCCTTGCGCACATACATCGCGGCATCGGCTTCCTCCAGGGCGCGGCCCGCATCGGAATGCGCTCCCAATAGCGCGACACCGGTGGAGGCGCCCGCGGTCACGTGCTGGCCGTGAAAGACGAAGGACAATTCGTCGATCGCCTGCTCGAAGGCCGCCGCCTTCGCCTTGGCGTCGGTCTCGCTGAGATTCCAGAGCAGCAGCGCGAACTCGTCGCCGCCGAGCCGGCCGACCACGTCGGAGGCGCGAACCTGCCGCGTCAGCGTGGCGGCAATCGCCTTGAGCACCTCGTCGCCGGCGGCGTGGCCGAAGGAATCGTTGATCGGCTTCAAGCGGTCGACGTCGAGCACGATCAGCGCGCCACTGGCACGGTAGCGCTTCATGTAGGCGATGGCGCGCGCGAGTTCGCGCTCGAAGCCGCGCCGGTTGGGAATCTCGAGCAGGAAATCGGTATCGGCTGCCGCTTCCAGCTCCGCGACGCGGCGCTGCGCCGTCTTGAGCTTGATCCGCAAGCCCCGGATCGTCGCCTGGGCGGTTTCCCTGCCTCCATCGTCGCCCGGAGAACCGCGCCGCGGAGGCCGCTTTGCCGGAGGCTTGGCCGGCCGCCCGGGGACGGCTTCGGATCGGCGGGCGCTGGTCTTTCGGCCCTTTTTGGCCTTCGCAGCGCTCGCCCTTTTTGGTTTCTTCATGGGCATCCTGCTCAATGAAGGCTTGCGGGGATTCACCAAGACAGGATAGTGGATTCCCTTCTCCTTGCCACCGCCTTGCGAGCCGCCGGCCGGAACCGTTAATCTGGCCTATCCTTCTGTTTTTCGAGCACAATTAACGTCATGACCGCGCCGATCGCCATCATCATGGGAAGCCAGTCGGACTGGGACACGATGCGGCATGCCGCCGACACGCTTGCCGCGCTCGGCGTGGCCGCCGACACTCGCATCGTTTCGGCCCACCGCACGCCCGACCGGCTGTTTGCATTCGCCAAGGGCGCCAAGGCCGCGGGGTACAAGGTCATCATCGCCGGTGCCGGAGGCGCTGCACATCTGCCCGGCATGGCGGCCGCGCTGACCGAGCTTCCGGTGTTCGGAGTTCCCGTCGAATCCAAGACCCTCAAGGGCCTCGATTCGCTCTATTCGATCGTCCAGATGCCCGCTGGCATCCCGGTCGGCACCCTCGCCATCGGCAAGGCCGGTGCGACCAACGCCGCGCTTCTGGCGGCGGCCGTGCTGGCATTGTCCGACCCGGCCTTGTCCGATCGTCTCGCCGTCTGGCGCAAGGAACAGACCGAGGCGGTCGCCGAGCGCCCGGAGGACAAGGCGTGACCGACACCAGGCACGTGAAGCTGAAGCCCGGCGACACCATCGGAATCCTCGGCGGCGGACAATTGGGCCGGATGCTGGCCATGGCTGCGGCGCGGCTCGGCCTGCGCTGCCAGGTGTTCTCGCCCGATCCGGACTCGCCGGCTTTCGACGTCGTCTTGAACGCGACCTGCGCCGAATATGCCGACGTCGAAGCGCTCGAACTGTTCGCCAACGACGTCGACGTCATCACCTACGAATTCGAGAACGTGCCCGCCGCGGCCGCGATGGTACTCGATGCGCGCCGACCCGTGCTGCCCAACCGAAAGATTCTCGAGACCACCCAGGACCGGCTCGCCGAGAAGGATTTCGTGACCCGGCTCGGCATCGGCACCGCGGCCTATGCCGACGTCACCTCCGTCTCCTCGCTGCGCGAGGCGATCGCCAGGATCGGCCTTCCGGCCGTGCTCAAGCCCCGCCGCTTCGGCTATGACGGCAAGGGCCAGGCCATCATCCGCGAGGGCGACGACATCGCAAAGGCGTGGACCAGCCTCGCCACCAAGTCGGCGATCCTGGAGGCCTTTGTGCCGTACGAGCGCGAGATCTCCGTGATCGCCGCGCGCTCCGCCACAGGCGAGGTCCAGTGCTTCGACGTCACCGAAAACGAGCACCGCGACCACATCCTGAAGATCTCGCGTGCGCCCGCAGGAATCCCGGACGCCCTCGCCGAAGAAGCGCGCAGCATCGCCGGCAAGATCGCGAGCGCGCTCGACTATGTCGGCGTGCTCGCCGTCGAGATGTTCGTGCTCGCCAATGGCACAGGACCGAAGGTGCTGGTCAACGAGATCGCACCGCGCGTGCACAATTCCGGACATTGGACGCTCGACGGCGCCTCGGTCTCGCAGTTCGAGCAGCACATCCGCGCCATTGCCGGCTGGCCGCTCGGCAAGCCGGTGCGCCATGGCGAGGTCGTCACCATGACCAACCTGATCGGCGACGAGATCAACGACTACGAGAAGTGGCTGGGCGTGCCGGGCGCGACCGTGCACATCTACGGCAAGGGGGCACCGCGCCCCGGCCGCAAGATGGGTCACGTCACCGAAGTCAGGCCCTCGACAGGCAAGTGAGGGGACCGCAGCAATCGTCGCGATCCCCGTTTGACGACTACGCCGTCTTCACGCCCGCGACCACGCCTGCGGGCTCCTCGCTCAACCAGCGATAGATCACCCCGCCCAGCGCGCCGCCGATCAGCGGTGCGACCCAGAACAGCCAGAGCTGCGCCGTCGCCCAGCCGCCGACGAACAGCGCGGGGCCCGTGCTGCGCGCCGGGTTCACCGAGGTGTTGGTGACGGGGATGCTGACCAGATGGATCATCACCAGCGCAAGCCCGATCGCGAGCGGTGCGAAGCCTGCGGGCGCGCGGCCGTGAGTGGCGCCCATGATGATGAACAGGAACATCATTGTCATCACCACCTCGGTGAGGAAGCACACGATCATGCTGTACTGGCCGGGCGAATGCGCATCATAGCCG
Organism: Bradyrhizobium guangxiense; assembly: GCF_004114915.1. Classification (NCBI taxonomy): domain Bacteria; kingdom Pseudomonadati; phylum Pseudomonadota; class Alphaproteobacteria; order Hyphomicrobiales; family Nitrobacteraceae; genus Bradyrhizobium; species Bradyrhizobium guangxiense. The sequence goes on from NZ_CP022219.1 coordinate 5,704,422, forward strand.
TTGGATGCGAAACCCTTGCCGACGTCGAATCCGGGGGCCCCGTGCGCGATGACATAGAGCAGCCATGCGGCCACGATCGCGCCAAGCACCTGGGCGATCACATAGGGCAGGATCTGGCCCGCCGGGAAACGCCCGCCGGCAGCGAGACCGACCGTGACGGCCGGATTGAGGTGGCAGCCGGAGATGTGGCCGATCGCATAGGCCATGGTGACCACACTCAGTCCAAAGGCCAGCGAGACGCCCACCAGGCCGATGCCGACCTGGGGAAAGCCGGCGGCGATCACCGCACTCCCGCAACCTGCGAATGTGAGCCAAAAAGTGCCGATGGCTTCGGCAGCGTATTTTTTCATGTCCATTGTCGTCCCCTGCTTTCAAAGATTCCGGAACAAAGCTCCGGAAACGGCCCCACCCTTGGCGTCAAATCTCCCAAATCAGGGCCGCACGGAGATATTTTGCCTTATTTAATGGCTGAACTTGGCCCGAATCCCCGCTTGGCCGGTGGACATCCCGGGTTTTGTCTGATACATCCGCGCGCTCAAGGTTAAGGGCTTGCGCGTTTCGCCATCCCCTTCGTCTTACCAGAATTCAAATCCGATCCACTGAAGAGGATGCCGCGTGCAGGTTCTCGTTCGCGATAACAATGTCGATCAAGCCCTCAAGGCGCTGAAGAAGAAGATGCAGCGCGAGGGGATTTTCCGCGAGATGAAGCTCCGCGGTCACTACGAAAAGCCCTCCGAGAAGAAGGCCCGCGAAAAGGCCGAAGCCGTGCGCCGCGCGCGCAAGCTGGCCCGCAAGAAGCTGCAGCGTGAAGGCCTGCTGCCGATGAAGCCGAAGCCGGTGTTCGGCGCCGGCCCCGGCGGTGATCGCGGCGGTCGTGGCGGCCCAGGTGCAGGTCCGCGCGGACCGCGCTGATCTTACCGGATCTTGCAAGTTCTTCAGTTTTCGATGACGCGGGCCACTGGCCCGCGTTATTGTTTGTAAGCGGTGCCTTCTGAGACGGCGCACTCCTGATGCGGCGCTACAGCGCGATGAGACTAGGACGAATGATCATCGCGCTTTAGGTTGTTGGGCACGATCTCCGCGCAAAGGCGTTCGGCGTTTGTCGCGAGGGAAAGCGCTTCACACTGTTCCGGATCATGCTCTAGCGCGAGCGAACCGTAGATGGCCTCCCCCTTCCCCGAGCGCGGCTTGGCACGGCTACGCCAGATCTGGCAGCGGCCGTTCGCCCTGGCTTTGATGGGGATCGCGCTGGGCGGCTGCTCCTTCGATCTGGGATCATTGATGCCGGAGAAGGACAAGCCGCAGGAAGCCCCCAAGGCCTCCGCGCCCGCTGAGAGCGCGGTCAGCACGGGCAACGTCGCCGAGGCCCAGGCCCATACCGCAAAGGCCCAATCGCTGGCGAAGTCGGGCGAGACCGCGGCGGCGCTCGACGAGTTCAATCGGGCGGTCGGGCTCGATCCCTACAACGCGCAGGCGCTCTACGGCCGCGCCCTGATCTATCAGGCCAATAACCAGCACGATTTCGCCATCGCCGATTTCAGCGCTGCGAGCGGGCTCAACCCGCAGAAGGTCGAGCCGCTGCTCGGCCGCGCCACCAGCTATCTCGCGCTCGGCAAGGTCAAGGAAGCCGCAGCCGACCTGGATGAAGCCTCCGAGGCCGATCCGCACAACGCCCAGGTCTGGACCACGCGCGGACAGGCTTACGAACGGTTGGGCGACAAGGCCAAGGCGGCGGCGTCCTACACCAGGGCTGTCTCACTGCGTCCACGCGACGACGCCGCGCGCAGCGGCCTTGCCCGCGTCGGCGGCTGACAAGTCTCAAGCGCGCGATCAGGCGCCGTCTTAGTCGGGGGTGGCGGTCTTCGGCAGAACGGAGTGGAACATCGACTTCATGCCCGACAGCATCTCATCGGCGACATTGGTCTTCTTCGGCCGGGGCATGGAGGCACCGGCGTCGGCGCGCAGATCAAGCGGCGGCGCAATCACCGGCACGGGAATGTCAGCCGGCGGCGTCATCCGATTCGGGTCGTCGTTGCCGATCGAGGCTGTGTAGGGCGGCGACGAACCGCCATTGCCATACGTCTCGGGCGAGGGCGTGGACACCGTGATCGGCGGCGGCAGCGGACGTACCACTGCGGGCTCGGTCGTGACGGTACGCGGGGCCTCGGGAACGCGGGTGGCTTCGCGCACTGCGGGCTCGGAGGTCCGATCGACCGGCTTGATCTCGGCAGCCTTTTCGGCAGCTTTGGCCTCGGCAGCTTTGCCCTCAGGCGACTTGCGCAGCCGCTCGATGGCGGCACGAGCCAGATCGTTGGCGTCAGGGGTCGCAGCCGGCGACGTCCCGGCCGGCGCGGAATTGGCCTCCACCACCGGAACGGCGGTGGACTTCGCCGCGGCCTTCTCACGCGCCGGGGGCCGGCCGTGCGAAGGGGTCTCGGCGGGCGCGATGTCCGCAGCCTTGGTCTCAGGCTTTTCGCTGGGCTTCTCGGCCGCTGCCTTGTCGGTCCCAGCCTTGTCGGTCCCAGCCTTCTCGGAAATGCTCTTCTCGGGGATGCCCTTGGCCTTGACGCCGGGCCCCGGGAGATTGGCGACATCGGCGGGCTTGCCGTTCTTGCCGGCCTCGGCAGGCGCCACGACGGCCGCAGGGGCATCGGCCGCCGGCTTGGCGTTGATATAGTGGTTAACGATGTAAGCCCCGATGATCGTCGCGAGCACCGAGGGGAAAATATCCATCGAAATTTTAGCGAGGTATTTCAGCATTCCGGCCACTCCCCGCGCGATCTGATGCGGGAACTTTGGGGCATTGTAAGGGATCAACTGCGACGGATCGATGGCAAGTGGTAAGGTCGGATTTACGGCTTCAGCTCGATCTCAAGGAACACGATCTCGGTTGAGGTTTCGTTAAGTACGTCATGCTGGACCCCGGCCTTCCGGAAATAGGATTTGCCGGCCGCCAGCTGGGCCTTGGATCGTTCGCCGCCGGGGGCCACGATGGTCATTTCCCCCGCCACCACGGGAACAATGACATAGTCCATGCCGTGGGTGTGATGTCCGGTGGCACCGCCGGGCGGAAGGCGCCATTCCGTCACCCGGACCTCCTCATTGTCGACCTGAACCTCGGACTTGGCAGCAAGCATCGGAAACTCCCCTACGGCATGATCCGCCCCCGAAGGGCCGCCTTGGCGCAGAGCGCTCGGGCGGCCTTCTGGAGCGATCACGCCCAAGCCGTGACCTAGCGCGTTTGCACTTTAGGGCACGAAAACCATGAACACGTAGACGGCAAATACCACCATATGGACCAGCCCGAACAGGACGTTTGTTCTGCCCGTGCCGAAGGTCAGCATGCTCAGGAAGAAGGTCAGGAGCAAGAGCACGCTGCCCTGGGCGCTGAGGCCAAGCTCGAGCTCCTTGTCGAGCGCGTAGGTGGCAATGCCGACGGCCGGGATCGTCAGCCCGATGGTGGCCAGGGACGAGCCGAGCGCGAGGTTGATGCTCTTCTGGAGGTCGTTCTTGCGGGCCGCAGCGACGGCCGCGACACCTTCGGGCATCAGGATCAGGAGCGCGACCAAAAGGCCGGCAAAGGCCGGCGGCGCGCCGATCTTGGCTGCAACGGCATCGACCACCAGCGAGAATTTCTTGGCAAGCAGCACCACCGCCAAGAGCGCAATCAGCAGCAGCACGATGCTGAGCGTGAACATCCTGCCGGACAGATGCGCCGCGCCGCTCCCCCCGTCCGCCCGTTCATGGACGAAGTAGTCCTTGTGAAGGACGGTCTGGGTGTAGAGGAACACCCCGTACAGTGCGAGCGTGACCACGTCGACGAAACCGAGCTGAGCTGCCGAATAGACCGGCCCCGGGGTGCTGGTCGTGTAGTTCGGCATGATCAGCGTGATGGTCGCAAGCGCGAACAGGACGCTGAGATAGACGTTGGCGCCGGAGAGCTGAAACCCCTGCTCGCGATAGCGCAGGCCGCCGATGAAGATGCAGAGCCCGACGAGGCCATTGCAGACGATCATGACCACGGCGAACACCGTGTCGCGCGCCAGTTCCGGCGCGGGCTTGTCACCCAGCATGATCGTGGTGATCAGCGCCACCTCGATGATTGTCACCGAGAGCGTCAGCACCAGCGTGCCATAGGGTTCGCCGACCCGTTCGGCGATCACTTCGGCATGATGAACCGCAGCGAACACCGTGCCGAACAGGATGACGAGCAGGACGGTCGCAAAGACGAGCCCGCCCAGCGAGAGCGTGAACACGTAGTCCGTCGCGCCAACGGCTGCGAACAACAGCACGGCCAGCGCCGGAAAGATCCAGGCAGACCGGGGCATCGGATCATGCGCGCTCATCCACCGGCTCCATTTGCTGGATGAGCAGTATCAAATCGGGCGCGAGATTCAATGCCAGCGCAGGATCGGCGCGACCGGCAGCAGGGTCAGCAGCAGGAACAGCGGGATCAGCACGGCACCGGCCCGCAGGAGATAGCCGAAGAAACTCGGCATCTCGATGCCGTTCTCGCTGGCGATGCTGCTCACCATGAAGTTCGGCGCGTTGCCGATATAGGTGAGCGCCCCCATATAGACCGCGCCCATGGAGATTGATGCAAGCGTGCCCGAGAGTTGATGCATCAGCACCTGCGGGTCGCCGCCGGCGAGCTCGAAGAACAACAGATAGGTCGGCGCATTGTCGAGGAATGCCGACATCAGTCCAGTGAACCAGAAATAGGCGACTTCGCGCGGCGCGCCGTCCGGCCCCGTCACGGCCGACAGCAGCCAGGCGAAGGCGCCGTCGTGGCCGGCGTTAAGCATGGCAATGACCGGAATGATGGCAACGAAGATGCCCGCGAACAGTTTTGCGACCTCGCGGATCGGCTCCCAGGTGAAGCCGTTGGCCTGCCTGTGCTCGTCCGGCGTCAGCCACACCGACAGTGCTGCGATGGCCAGCAGCACCAGATTGCGCGCGAGATCCTCCAGCTCGAGCTTCGTCCCGAGAACATCGAAGGCGACGCCGGGCTTCCACATTGCCGACACCAGAAGGCTCGCGACGATGGCCGCGATCAGCACCAGATTGACGAGGCCGCGGATCCGGACCGGCTCCCTGGGGCCGGTGTCGCCCGGCAGCGGCTCGCCGCGGAAACGCCAGAAGTCGATGACGGCAAAGATCGCGAGCAGCAGCCCGGCCACGATCGCGGTCTGTAACCAGATGGTCCGCGTGGTCCAGAAGAAGTCGACCCCGTGCAGGAAACCGACGAACAGCGGGGGATCGCCGAGCGGGGTCAACGCGCCGCCGACATTGGCAACCAGGATGATGAAGAAGATGACGACATGGGCGTTGTGGCGCCGCGGCCGGTTGGCGCGAATCAGCGGGCGGATCAGGATCATCGCCGCACCCGTGGTGCCGACAATGCTTGCGCCCAGCGTCCCGAGCGCGAGGATGCCGACATTGATCGCCGGCGAGGCCTTGATGTCGCCGGTAATGAGAATGCCGCCGGCCACCACATAGAGCGAGAACAGCAGCACGATGAAACCGAGATATTCGGCGAGCAGGGCGTGCACGAGCGCCGCCAGCGTCGCCATGCTGCCGGCAAAGATCACGAGCGAAACGAGCGCCAGCAGCGACCAGGCAGCCGCGATCTTGCCATAGTGATGGTGCCAGATTTTCGGAAATAGCAGCGGTCCGAGCGCGATCGACAGCAGCAGACCGGCAAAGGGCAGCGCATAGGGCCAACGCATCGCCGCACCATCGAGCCCGGTTGCGGCCCATGCCTGCTGCGGCAGCAAGGTGAGGATGCCGGCGAGGGATACGCCCCGGAGCCGGGTAGCCAGTCGGTTATTGTTCAATGAAGCGCCTTGCCGTTGCGATCGCACCGAAACCATCGAGATTGTCATGTCCGCCGCCCGCAAAGCGAACGAACTGCTTCGGTTCATGCGCGAGCGCGAACAGACGCTCTCCGAACACGATCGAAATCGCAAGGTCAATGGTGCCATGCATGACCAACAGCGGCACCGTGACGCGCGCGATGCGCCGGTCGGAATGAAACGGATCGCGCATCAGCAGGCGCACCGGAACGAACCAGAACGAGGAAGCTGCAACATCGACCGTCGATGTATAGGGGGCCTCCAGGATGAGCTTTGCAACACGATGCTCCGAGGCAAGCGCGACCGCCACGCCGGTCCCCAGCGAAAAGCCCCAGGCGACGATTCGTTCCGCTTCATAGCGCGCGGTGGTGAAGGCATAGGCGGCTGCGGCATCGCGCAGCAGGCCCTGTTCGCTCGGCGCCCCGCTCGAGCCGGCATAGCCGCGGTAAGACAGGGCGACGAGGCCGGTGCCGTCGGCCGTCATCGCCTTGAAGCGATCGATGCGGCCGGCGAGAAAATCGCCATTGCCTGGGAAGTACAGGATCACGGGACGGCCGGGCTTGGCGGGGACGTGCCAGACGATGATTGTCTCGCCGTCGGAGGCGGTCAGGACGTGCTCTTCCGCCTCGGGATAATTCGCCGCGTCAGGGGAGGTCCGCGCGGCAGTCGGGATGGGAAACAGCATCTCGCGCTGCCGGACGTACAGAACGACGAGCGCGGCAAGATAGACGGCCACGAGCAGGATGACTGTCCATTTGGCGATGGTGATCATTGCGCGGCCCGCCCTCGATCCTCTCTCAGGGCTTGCGGCGGCTCCGCAGCAATTTGATGACGTCGGGCCGATGGCTTTCCGGTACCTCGCGACAGCCGCATGCCGCCTTGTGGGCGGCATGCCATTGGATGCGCTGTTCGCGCGTCGCCTTCACTGGCATGCGATGAGACCGGTGCCATTCCTTGTTATGGCCACGGTCCGCTTCCTTCGCGTTACATCGCCTTGACGATGTTCTCGGTGACCTTCTTGGCGTCGCCGAGCAGCATCATGGTATTGTCGCGGTAGAACAGCGGATTGTCGATACCGGCATAGCCGGAGGCGAGCGAGCGCTTGATGAACATCACGGTGCCGGCCTTCCAGACCTGGAGCACGGGCATGCCGTAGATCGGCGAGGACTTATCCTCCTCGGCCGCCGGATTGGTGACGTCGTTGGCGCCGATGACGAAGGCGATGTCAGCCTGCGCGAATTCGGAGTTGATGTCCTCGAGCTCGAACACCTCGTCATAGGGCACATTGGCTTCGGCGAGCAGCACGTTCATGTGGCCCGGCATACGGCCGGCGACCGGGTGAATGGCGTACTTCACCTCGACGCCTTCCTTCTTGAGGATGTCGGCCATCTCGCGCAGCGCGTGCTGGGCCTGCGCCACCGCCATGCCGTAGCCGGGCACGATGATGACCTTGGAGGCGTTCTTCATGATGAAGGCGGCGTCATCCGCCGAGCCGAGCTTGGCGGGCTTCTGTTCGCCGGATCCGCCACCGCCGGCCGCAGCGGTCTCGCCGCCGAAGCCGCCGAGGATGACCGAAATGAAGGACCGGTTCATCGCGTGGCACATGATGTAGGACAGGATGGCGCCGGACGAGCCCACCAGCGCGCCGGTGATGATCAGCGCGGAATTGCCGAGCGTGAAGCCGATGCCGGCTGCGGCCCAGCCCGAATAGGAGTTCAGCATCGAGATTACGACCGGCATATCGGCTCCGCCGATCGGGATGATCATGAGCACGCCCAGCGCCAGCGCCAGGATGACGATCATCCAGAAGTCGAACGCGCCGCCCGTGAGCACGAGCCGGACGATGAAGAACACCAGAGCCAATGCGAGCGCGATGTTGATGCCGTGGCGGAACGGCAGAATGATCGGTGCGCCGCTCATCCGCGCGGACAGCTTCAGGAACGCGATCACCGAGCCGGTGAAGGTCAGCGCGCCGATGGCGACGCCGAGCGACATCTCGACAAGGCTCTGCGGATGGATGTTGCCGGGCGTTCCGATGTCGAAAGCCTCAGGCGCGTAAAACGCACCGGCGGCGACCAGCACCGCGGCCATGCCGACCAGCGAGTGGAAGGCGGCGACGAGCTCCGGCATCGAGGTCATCGGCACGCGCCGTGCGATCACCGCACCGATCGCAGCGCCGATCGCGATGCCGACGATCACCAGCACCCAGGCCAGACCGTCTGCCGGCGGATGATTGGCAAGCGTGGTGGCGACCGCGATCGCCATGCCGATCATGCCGAACAGATTGCCCTGGCGCGACGACGCCGGGCTCGACAGCCCGCGCAGCGACAGGATGAACAGCACTCCCGCCACGAGATACAAAAATGCAGAGAGGTTGGCGCTCATCTCAGGTCCCCATTGATCCCATCAGCCCGAGGTGGCCGCTTACTTCGACTTCTTCTTGTACATCGCCAGCATGCGCTGGGTGACAAGGAAGCCGCCGAAGATGTTGATGCAGGCAAAGATCAGCGCAACGAAGCCGAAGGCACGCGCCCAGCCCGAGCCGCTCGAAACATTGGCGACGCCGCCGGCAAGCAGCGCACCGACCACGATCACCGAGGAGATCGCGTTGGTCACGCTCATCAGCGGCGTATGCAGCGCGGGCGTCACCGACCACACCACGAAATAGCCGACGAAGACGGCGAGGACGAAGATCGACAGCCGGAAGATGAAGGGGTCGACGACCTGTGCAGCATGCTCCATGGCGGGTCTCCTTATGCCTTCGGCTGGAAGTTCGGGTGGATCACAGCGCCGTCCTTGGTCAGCGCCGTGGCCTTGACGAGCTCGTCATCCCAGTTCACGGCGAGCTTCTTCTCTTTCTTGTCGACCATGGTCTCGATGAAGGAGAACAGGTTGCGTGCGTAGAGGCTGGAGGCCGAGGCGGCAACGCGGCCGGCGACGTTGGTGTAGCCGACGATCTTGATGCCATCGACGTCGACGACCTCGCCGGGCTTTGCACCCTCGACATTGCCGCCGCGCTCGACGGCGAGATCGACCAGCACCGAGCCCGGCTTCATCGACTTGACCATCTCACCGGAGACGAGCTTCGGCGCCGGACGGCCCGGGATCAGCGCGGTGGTGATCACGATGTCTTGCTTCTTGATGTGCTCGGCGGTGAGCGCGGCCTGCTTGGCCTGGTACTCTTTGGACATTTCCTTGGCGTAGCCGCCGGCGGTCTGCGCGTTCTTGAACTCTTCGTCCTCGACCGCGAGGAATTTCGCACCGAGCGATTCGACCTGCTCCTTGGTGGCGGGACGCACGTCGGTGGCGGTCACGACGGCGCCCAGGCGGCGCGCGGTCGCGATCGCCTGCAGGCCGGCGACGCCGACGCCCATCACGAACACTTTTGCGGCAGGCACGGTACCGGCGGCGGGCATCATCATCGGGAAGGCGCGGCCGAAAGCTTCGGCGCCCTCGATCACGGCGCGGTAGCCGGCAAGGTTCGCCTGCGAGGACAGCACGTCCATCACCTGTGCGCGAGTGATGCGCGGCATCAGTTCCATCGCGAAGGCAGAGACGCCGGCATCGGCCATCGCCTTCAGCGCGGCCTCATTGCCGTAGGGATCCATGATGGCGATGACGAGCGCGCCGCGCTTGTACTGCGACAACTCGGAGGCTTCGGGACGCTTCACCTTGATGATGATGTCGGCATCCTTCAGCGCATCTGCGCTGACGGTGGCGCCAGCCGCGGTGAATTCGGAATCCGGCAGGCCCGACTTGATGCCGGCGCCCGGCTCGACGGCGATCTCGGCGCCTAACGCCTTAAACTTCTTCACCGTATCAGGCGAAGCGGCGACACGCGGCTCCGACGGATCGATTTCCTTGGCAACGGCGATCTTCATAGGCCCTCCGGCGACGCGGGACAAAGCGCGCACGCAAACTTAGCGTCACTCCCGCAACGTTGGATACCGGTTTTGGCACCGGCTTGAATGCAAATTTTATGAGCACCGACGACGCTGGCGGTGCAGCAGGCGAAGGATCAGGTGAGGAAGATCGCCATCAGGATCACGATGAGCGCGACCGAAGCCGTGCCGTACTTCACCAGCTTGATGAAGCCCTCGTAGGTCTGCTCGTGAGCAACGTAATCGTTGCCGTCGGCGGTGCTGTACGCCACTTCGCTATGGTCAGCCATGATGGTATGTCCCCAGTCGAAAGTCCAATTCTTGGGCTGGGATACCGCAAAGTTTCGGGCAGGGCAACGGCACGCGGGCGGGGTTTTGCCGCAAATCAGGTCATTTGGAATTCCAATTGCCGAAATTCGGGCTCTCGTCGTGCTCAACCCTGATCGATCATTGTAGCAGCGCGGCTCTCGGTCCGTGACCGGAGCGGCGGAAGGCCGAGCGCCTCGCGCACCTCGTCGACGGCGGTCTCCCCCGCCGCGGTGAACCGCGCCATCCGCGGGGCCGTACCGGGACCGACCGCCACGGCATGGTCGCCGGCCAGGAAGCCATGGGTCATGTGAAACCCGAGCGCGCGATAAACCTCGAACTGCTCCTCCGAGAAGAACTGATCGCCGGTGGTCTCGTGGGGAAACGTGCCGTTCCGCCGCGCATAGTCGCGGATGTAGTCATTCTCATCGCTGGAGAGCGATGACTTGATGTAGACGAGATAGCCTTTGTCATCGCCGCCATAATCGATGACGCCGATCGCGACATGGACGTGTTCCTTCGATGCCTGCTCCGAGGTCTCAGGGGACGTTGGCGCGGAGGTCTGGTCCGCATTCTCGGCCATGATGGCGCGTGTGCGGTCGCGGATCGGGGTCCAGGGCAGATCGATCCGGACGCCGAGATCGATGCGGGCGTAGCGCTGCAGCTTCATCAGCGAGGCGAAATTCATCGGCGCGTCGGCCTCGGCGTCGACCGCGACGATCACCCGGCAGCGGCGGCGCAGCAGCTCATAGACGCCGAGATTTTCGATGTGGCCACCATCGGTGAGATAGACGCCGTCGCTGTTCTCGTAGAGGCGGCCCGAGATTTCCGACCACAGGAATAGCGGCGTGGAGCGGCGCTGCGGCCGGGTGGTGGCCTCGACATAGCGCGGGTTGCCCAGCCAATAGCCGAGCCGCACGTTCAACAGCGCGAGCGTCGGCGTCAGCGCCTTGATCGAGTTCGAGCCCATGTTCGAAGACGCCGCCGCCCCCGAGATCGCCATGGCGGTGGCGAGGTCGAGGCTTTGCTCGAGACGCTCGACAGCCTGCGTCCTGGCGTAGCGCGTCGCCTCGCTGCCGACATAGAGCGGTGAGAAGACGAAAAAGTCTGCATTGCGACCGCGCCGGTTGGCGAAGTCGGAGCCCTGGATGTTCAGCGCGGTGTTGATGAGGTGATAGGGCGCCCCCAGCTTCGGCGCAGCTGGCTGATTACCCGGCACGGCGCCGTCATTGGCGATTGCGTAGAGCTCGCTCAACTTCATGCGGTCGAGCGGCTTGAAATCACGCCCCTGGTCGAGGCTCGCCTCGGCGCGCGCGATATTGCCGTCTGCCGAACGATCGGGGTCGAACAGAAAGGCCTTGCTGAGCCGATCGCGGTACAGGCGGTGCAGCGAATTCGCGTTCGGCGTCAACGACCAGGAGATCGCAAACAGCAGCAGGCCGACGAGCGCATAAAGGATCACCAGGGGCAGGCTGTGCGAATATCCGGAACCTGCATCCGCCCAATGGAATTGCCGTGCGATGTTGCCCGCGGCGAATCTGAGCCAGGCCGGCACGTGAGATACCGGCGTCAGCCACTCCATCGTCGCCGTCGGTGCGGCGGGCTGCGGCGTGATCTCGGCCGAGAAGGTGCCTGCGCCCGCGTCGAACGCAATCTTGCCGGCCAGATTGCCCGATACGGGCAAGGTCGATTTGCTGGCGGCAAGACAGCTCCTCTGCCCGACGGTGGCCAGCGGCGCCTGGCATTTTTCGAGCGGGTCGTTGGCGATGCCCCAATAGGCCAGATAGAGGTAAGCGACCCAGATGATCAGCGGCAGCGCGAGGCCCGCGATCCACAGCGCGATCTTGGCAGCGATCGCGAGCACCAGCGAGCCCCATTGCGACGACACGCTGTTGCCCTTGAGGAATTCAGCGAATTGCTGCCTGAAGGCCGTGACGAACACGCCAATCGGCGCGGCGATCGCAGCGAGGGACTTGATCCAGGTGACCGCGACACCACCGACCGGGCTGCCGATCGCATCGCCGTCGACGACGTCGAACATCTGCGACAGCATGAACGGCTGGAACTCGAAGAATGCGATCACCGCAAGCAGCACCAGGAAAGTGGCGCCGGCGGTCGGCCAATGCGAGCGAAACTCCTGGCGCTTTTCCGGACTCGCAAACGACTGCTTGAGCGCCCAGCCGAAGAACAGGCCGACGCCGATGATGGCGGTCGCCAGCGTCAGCGCGAAATGCTTGATCTGCAGGACGCGTGCGAAGTCACAGGCGATACCGAGCAGGAACGCGATCGCCGCGGCATAGGTGAAGAAGACGGTCGGGCCGATGCCGCGCTCGGCGCGCGCGAGCAGATAGGCAATTCCGCCGCAGGCAAGCAGCACCAGCGCGACGATGGTGCCGATCGCCGTGAAGCCGAAGCGGTCTGCGATCCAGCCGAAATGGTGCAACTCGCACTGCGGCAGTGCGCCGTCGGCGAGATCGACACCGAAGAAGTTGGCGACGGTCAGGCAGCTCCGTAGCGGCGTCGACCAGATCGTGACCGCAGCGAGCAGCAGCACGATCGGCAGCGTCAGTCCGATATTGGCGATCAGGCCACGCGCAACGATCGCGATCCCGGTCAAAAGATCGCGGAAGCCGGCCGGGATCAGGTAGTTGGAGTAGTTCCTGATATGGCCGACCGACGGCGTGTCGCTGATCTCGCTTGCGGTCGCCGTGCCGCCCGCCGGCCGCTGGCCAAACACGAAACGCCCTGTCACCGTCATGGTCGTGCTGAGCGAAGTGCCGATGTAGCCGCCGCCCGACACGGTGGAGAGATAGTCGATCCGCCCGATCAGATCGTGGTGGTTCAACGCCTGGAGCACGCCGAGACACATCGCCGAGGAGCGGATGCCGCCGCCGGACAGAGCGAGCCCGACGACGTCGAGCATCTGGCAGGCTTCGACGCGGTCGGGATTGATCTGCCGCGTCGCCTCGCGGCGCGTGTTGATCGCCTCGATCTCGTCGCGCACAATTTGCTGGTGCTTCTCGCACCAGGGCGTTTCCTCTTCGAAGGCCGCGGCGTTCCGCGCGGCCTCAGGTCGCGGAACTTGTCCCTGGTCGGGCATCATGACCTCCCGGACGGCAATGGGCGATCGGCAATCAAAAGTTGAAGAAATACCTCAAATATCTATAGGGTTAGTCTCGCCTCTGGCCCTAACGTTCAATGCCAGCGAGCAGGATCCCGGGACCGGTCGTCTCGAGGTCGCGTCAAAATGCGCCGGCTGAAAATACGGGGCGGCTGGCGACAGATGCTCGAAGCCGGCCAAATCGCGCAGTCCACGCGGCTCAGCCCATCGCCTCCAGCTCGTCGATCATCCCGGCGATGACGGATAGACCGCCGTCCCAGAACTTCGGGTCCTTGGCATCGAGCCCGAACGGCCGCAGCAGCTCGGAATAATGCTTGGTGCCGCCGGCGGCGAGCATGTCGAGATAGCGCTCGGCGAATCCTTCGGCCGCGTTCTCGTAGACGGCATAAAGCGAGTTCACGAGACAATCGCCGAAGGCGTAGGCGTAGACGTAGAACGGCGAGTGGATGAAGTGCGGGATGTACATCCAGTAGTTCTCATAGCCCGCCTTGATCTCGATCGCGGGCCCCAGGCTCTCGCCCTGCACCGACAGCCAGATCTCGCCGAGCCGCGTCGCGGTGAGCTCGCCGTTCTTGCGCTCGGTGTGAACCGCGCGTTCGAACGAATAGAACGCGATCTGCCGCACCACGGTGTTGATCATGTCCTCGACCTTGCCGGCCAGCAGCGCCTGGCGCTGCTTGGCGGCGCTCTTGGTCTGCGCCAGCAGCCGCCGGAACGTCAGCATCTCGCCGAACACGCTGGCGGTCTCAGCCAGCGTCAGCGGCGTCGGCGCCATCAGCGCGCCGTTCTTCGCCGCCAGCACCTGATGCACGCCATGGCCGAGCTCGTGGGCGAGCGTCATCACGTCGCGCGGCTTGCCCTGGTAGTTCATCAGCACATAGGGGTGCGCGGACGGCGTGGTCGGATGCGAGAACGCGCCCGGCGCCTTGCCCGGACGCACCGGCGCGTCGATCCAGCGGTCGGTGAAGAAGCGCTCGGCGATGTCGGCCATTTTTGGCGAGAAGCCGCGATAGGCCGTCAGCACCATGCGTTGCGCCTCCGGCCAAGCGATGACGTCGGTCGCCGCAAACGGCAGCGGCGCATTGCGGTCCCAATAGGCCAGCCGCTTCTTGCCGAACCACTTCGCCTTCAGCGCGTAATAGCGATGCGACAATTTTGGATAGGCCGCGCGCACGGAGGCCACCAGCGCATCCACCACCTCGCGCTCGACGCGGTTGTTGAGGTGCCGGGAATCGGCGACGTCCTGAAAACCGCGCCAGCGGTCCGAGATGTCCTTGTCCTTGGCGAGCGTATTGGTGATCAGCGCAAAGGTGCGCTCATTGGCCTTGAAGGTTTTTGCCAGCGCTTCGGCTGCGCTCTTGCGCTTGGCGCCGTCGCGATCCTGCAGCAGGTTGAGCGTCGGCTCGATCGCGAGCTCCTTGGAGCCGACCTTGAAACGCAGGCCGGAGATGGTCTGGTCGAACAGCCGGTTGAAGGCGGAATAGCCGGTCTGCGCCTTCTCAAGAAAAAGCTGCTCGAGCTTGTCGTCGAGCTGATATGGCTTCTCCTTGCGCAGATCCTCGATCCATGGGCGGTAATGCGCGAGCTCAGGCGCCTGCATCGCGCGGTTCAAAATATCGTCATCGACGCGATTGAGCTCGAGCGCGAAGAACAGAAGATGCGTGGACGCCGCCGTCAGCCGCTCGGAGACGTCGCCGTAAAACTTTGAAATCGCTGGGTCCACGCTGTCGCCGGCGTGAACGAGCCCGGCGTAGGAGCCGAGGCGGCCGGCGAGATCGTCGATCGCCTCATAGCGTCGCACGGCTTCCGCGAGCCACTTTCCGCCATCTTCGTTTGCTGTCCCTGTCGCCAGCTTGCCCTTGTAGTCCGTCTCGAACGCGATGCAGTCGGCATCCATCCTGTCGAGATCGCGCGCCACTTGCGGCGCGTCGATCCCGGAATAGAGGTCGGTGAGGTTCCACTCGGGAAGCTTGCCGGTCTTGCTCGCAGCTTTGGAGGGTTTTGCCTTGGCGGCGGATTTCTTGGTGCTTGGCTTGCGGAGAGCGGGCTTGTTGGAGGCGGACTTCTTGGAAGCGGGCTTGGAGCGCGAATTCATTGTGTGGGAAACCTGTGTTCAACAATCGCGACGGCGGGCGGGGGCATCAAGGTTTAAGAGTGTGTTAATCGGCTTCGGCCAGAGTGCCCCGATTCGAGACAGATAGTAGTAGCGTGCGGGGAACACCATGGCTGCCTGTATTTTGATCGCCGACGACGACGCTGTAGCCCGCCGGCTGGTCGAGAACATGGTGCAGAAATGCGGCTATGAGACGGTCGTCGTCGACTCCGGCGACGCAGCCATCGCCGCCCTCACCGCTCCCGACGCTCCGGCCATCGACGGTGTCATCCTCGATCTCGTGATGCCCGGCCTCGACGGCATGGGCGTGCTGGCCAAAATCCGCGAAGCGGGCCTCAGCGTGCCCGTCATCGTGCAGACCGCCCACGGCGGCATCGACAACGTGATCTCGGCGATGCGCGCAGGCGCGGCCGATTTCGTGGTCAAGCCGGTCGGCCTGGAGCGACTTCAGGTTTCGCTGCGCAATGCTCTCAACACCTCGGCGCTCAAGGGCGAATTGCAACGCATCCGCCACAGCCGCGAGGGCCGGCTGACCTTCTCCGATATCATCACCCGCGCCGAGGCGATGGCACCGGTGATGCGCGCCGCGCAGAAGGCGGCGAACTCCTCGATACCCGTTCTGATCGAAGGCGAGTCCGGCGTCGGCAAGGAGATGTTCGCGCGCGCCATCCATGGCAGCGGCGAGCGCAAGGCAAAGCCGTTCGTCGCCGTCAATTGCGGCGCGATCCCCGACAACCTCGTCGAGTCCATTCTGTTCGGCCACGAAAAGGGTGCCTTCACCGGCGCCACCGAACGGCACATGGGCAAGTTCGTCGAGGCCCATGGCGGCACGCTCTTCCTGGACGAGGTCAGCGAGCTGCCGCTGACCGCGCAGGTCAAGCTGCTGCGTGCGCTCCAGGAAGGCGCCGTCGAGGCCGTCGGCGGCCGCAAGCCCGTCAAGGTCGACGTCCGCATCGTCTCGGCAACCAATCGCCGGCTGCTGGAGCGGGTGAAACAGGGGCACTTCCGCGAAGACCTGTTCTATCGCCTGCACGTGCTGCCGCTGACAATCCCCTCGCTTCGGGCCCGGCGCGAGGACATCCCGCATCTGCTCCGGCATTTCCTGGCCCGCTTTGCCGCCGAGGAGAACCGCCAGATCACCGGCATCAGCGGCGAGGCCATGGCGCATCTCGCCCAGCTCGAATGGCCCGGCAACATCCGCCAGCTCGAGAACGCGGTCTATCGTGCAGTGGTGATGAGCGACGGCGATCAGCTCGGCCTCAGTGATTTCCCCCTGCTCGCCTCGCAGCCGCATCCCGTCACGGAGATTCCGACCGCGCCGCTGATGCTCGAGCCGGCGGCGCCCCCTTCGGTGGTATCGGGTAGTGAAATACCGATCGCGCCCCTGCCGGCCGTGGGAACCCTCGCCATGCTGACTCCGACCGGCGATGTCCGCGCGCTGGAGGAGATGGAAAGCGAGATCATTCGCTTCGCGATCTCGCATTATCGCGGCCAGATGTCCGAGGTTGCCCGCCGCCTCAAAATCGGCCGGTCCACCCTCTACCGCAAACTCGACGAAGCCGGGGTTCCCGGACATGGCGGGGAAAGCGGCGAGGAGACGCACTGAGCCTTGTGCGAACGAAGGTTCGCCGGGCGATCCGAGAACGGCTGTAAGTCATTCGCTTGACGACGGAATTCGACCGCGCCTTGAACCGTGACTTGGAAGTGACAGACATAGGGAAAAGCGCGTGGAGCAAGCGCACAATCCGTTGCCAAGAAGCTCCCTTGAAGTCAGTTTGGCGTGAGTTGTCCCGGTTAGCGCTGGCTGCAAAATCGGGGCCTGTATATCGTCTGCGTGGGAATCGTTGCGTGCAGGCGTGCAACTTTCGAGAGGCCGGCGCGATTTAGCCGAAGCTCAATAGGCGAAAACGAAGCTGTTCCACGAGGGACAGTTCACCCGAGGGGTGCGACACAATGCGTGACTGTTTGAACCACCGTGCGGGCTTTGACCGTGTCTTGATGACGGTCGCGGCAACCTTCCTCACGGTGTCGGCCAGCTCAGCCCTGGCGCAGGATCAGGCGCGCGGCAGCGCTGCCGAACTCGCGATCGAAGCCGCGATCCCGCGTCCCGAGCCGGCCAATGTCCCGCCCCCGACGGCGGCCGACATCAAGCTCGACACCACCGCTACGGTTCAGGACTCCGCCAAGGAGCCGGCACAGGAGCCCGTCAAGGCTGACGCCGCACCTGCCCCGAGCAAGGTCGAGACCAAGCCTTCCGACGTCGCCACCACGCCCGCCGCCGAGGCGCCGAAGAGCGAAACTGCCAAGAGCGAAACTGCCAAGACCGAACCTGCCAAGACCGAGCCTGCGACGACTGAGCCTGCCAAGGCCGACACTGCGACGGCAACCCCGGCTGCGCCTGCGGCACCCGCGGCGGCTCCGGCCGCCGAGCCGGTGAAGGCCGCCAGCAACGTTCCCGCCGCCGACCAGCCGGTCGCCGACAGGCTCAAGGACATCATCGGCGCCAAGACTTCGCGCCATTTCGATCGCAAGAACGAGCGCGCGGCGATCGAGAAGTTCTATGGCGCACGCGACTACGCGCCGGTCTGGACCCAAGGCGGCAGCCTGACCGCTGCGGCCAAGGGCGTCATCGCACGGCTGAAGGATGCGGCCTCCGACGGCCTCAACCCCGCTGACTATCCGGTGCCGGATTTCGCCGGTGCCACCACGCCCGACGCGCTGGCCGATGCCGAGCTGAAGCTCACCGCCAGCATGTTCGACTATGCGCGCCAGGCCCAGAGCGGCCGCATGCATTGGTCGCAGGTCAGCGGCGACATCCTCTATCCCGATCATCCGGTCGACCCGAACGAGGTGCTCGCCAAGGTCACGACCGCGGCCGACGCTTCCGCAGCGCTCGACAGCTACAACCCGCCGCACAAGCTCTACAGGGAGCTGAAGGCGAAGCTCGCCGAGCTTCGCGGTCAGGGCAACGGCCCGGCGATCGAGATCGCCGATGGTCCCACGCTGAAATACACCCCGGCCGGCAAGAAGCAGGCCGAAGTGGTCGTGGAAGATCCGCGCGTGCCGCAGCTCCGCGCCAAGCTCGGCCTCGCCGACAACGCCGGCGACACCCGCTATGACGCCGCCGTCGCCGAAGCCGTGCGCAAATTCCAGAACAGCGCCGAGATGAAGCCGACCGGCATCCTCGACGACAAGACGGTGAAGGCGCTCAATACCCCGAAGCGCGACAAGCAGATCGACGTGGTGCTGGTCAACATGGAGCGTTGGCGCTGGCTGCCGCGCGACCTCGGTGCGCCCGCACTCGGCGACGCCTACGTGATCCTCAACATTCCCGACTATACGCTGCGGGTGATGCAGCGCGGCCAGCCGGTCTGGACCACACGCGTCGTCACCGGCAAGCCGGGCACGCACGCGACCCCGCTGCTCACCGAGACGATGAAGTACATCACGGTCAATCCGACCTGGAACGTACCGCCGTCGATCGTCTACAACGAGTACCTGCCGGCACTGCAGCAGGACCCGACCGTGCTCCAGCGCATGGGCCTCAAGCTCGAGCAGAACCGCGACGGCTCGGTGCACATTTCGCAGCCGCCCGGCGAAGCCAACGCGCTCGGCCGCATCCGCTTCAACTTCCCCAACAAGTTCCTGGTCTATCAGCACGACACGCCGGACAAGAACCTGTTCGCCAAGGAAGATCGGGCCTTCAGCCATGGCTGCATGCGCGTGCAAAATCCCGATCAATATGCGTCCGTGCTGCTCAACATCACCATGCCGAACGAGAAGTACACGCCCGAGCGCGTGCGCAGCATGTACGGCAAGAGCGAGATCGATCTGAAATTCCCGACGCCGATCCCGGTCAACATCACCTACCAGACCGCGTTCGTGGATGACGCCGGCAAGCTGCAATTCCGCAAGGACGTCTATGGCCGCGACGCGACCATGATCAACATCCTGAAGAACAACCGCGGCAAGGACCTCGAGGCCGTCGTGGCACATTCCCAGCCGAGCTATTCGCGCCCGGCAACGACCCTGCCCTCGGGCGTGGCGGTGGCCAACAATGGCGGCGGCTTCGGCTCGTCGGGGCCAAACTTCTTCGAGCGATTGTTCGGGGCGCCAACGCCGACCGCACCGCCGGCGCCCGTGGGCCGCCGGCCGCAGCGGGTGTTTACCCGCTGAGTCCTAGCTGGCGCCGTTTCAACGAAGTTTCGGCAGTGAAATCAACGACCTCGTCCTTGGACGAGGTCGTTTAACGTTAACCATCTCCTACCGTCCTTCCCACCCACCGGGCGTTTTTTTGCCACAGTCAACCGCTTAGGATTGTATTCTGACTTGGTTTGGGGGCGGGAAGGTCAACCTCGAATTAACCTTCTCGCTTTAAGAAAGCGTTCATCCTCTTTCGCGCGCTAACGGGGTTGGCGGGAGAGTCCATTTTGAACGCTCGTCGACTGGGTGGGCTCATACGTGCTGACTGGTCTCGCACGCCAATTCGTTGTGCTGTCGTTGTCCCATGCGGGAGTGAAGGCCGGTTCGCGGATCGGCCTCACTGCCGTCTTGCTGCTTGCTGGCGCGGGCTCGGTTCATAACGCTGCCGCGCTGAACGAAACCAAGACGCTCTCCTTCCACCACACCCATTCCGGCGAAGATCTCACCGTCACTTTCAAGCGCGACGGCCGCTATGACGAAGCGGCGTTGAAGCAGCTCAATCACTTCCTGCGCGACTGGCGCACCCAGGACGAGACGGTGATGGACCGTCGCCTGTTCGACATCCTCTGGGAAGTCTACCGCGACGTCGACGGCAAGCAGCCGATCCAGATCATCTCCTCCTACCGCCCCCCCGCCACCAACGCCATGCTCCGCCGCCGCTCCTCCGGGGTGGCGCGCTTCAGCCAGCACATGCTGGGACATGCGATGGATTTCTACATTCCGGGCGTGCCGCTGGAGCAGATCCGCTTCGCCGGCCTGCGCCTGCAGCGCGGCGGCGTCGGCTTCTACCCGACCTCGGGCTCGCCCTTCGTGCATCTGGACACCGGCAGCATCCGGCACTGGCCGCGCATGACGCATGACCAGCTCGCCCGCGTGTTCCCGGACGGCAAGACAGTGCATCTGCCGACCGACGGCGTGCCGCTGAAGGGCTATGAGGTCGCCAAGGCCGAGATCGAGCGACGCGGAAGCGGTGACGATTCCGCCGGCAAGCCGAATTTCTTCGCCGCGCTGTTCAAGGGCAAGTCGGCAGCCCCGGCCGCCAGCGACGAGGATGACGAGGGCGCGCCCGCCCCGGCCGCGAAGCCGGCGGCACCGACCGTCGTCGCAGCCGCAGCCAAGCCGGCTGAACCGGTGCCGACCCCCCGCGCCAAGCCGCAGATCGCCACCACGATCCAGCTCGCCGCGGCCGATGCGCAGCTCGTTGCGCCGCCCAAGCCGAAGCCCGCACCGGTCGCTGACAAGCCCGCGGCCGGCAAGCCGGAGACCCCGGCCGACATCATCAATGCCCGCGGCTTCTGGGATGATGTCCCGGCTGCGCCGCAGCAGGCGACGCCGGCCCAGATCGCCGCGTTGAAGGCCCGCCAGGCTCTTGCCGCCGCCACAGATCCGCAGCCAACCGCGAGCGTGTCCAATGCGGCCCTTCAGGCGCTGGCATTCGCGCCGGCCGCCTCCCCGGTTGACCGCGCCAATGTCGTCGCCGCCTCGGCACCGATCCCTCGCTCCGCCCGCCCCGCCTCGCGCGGCCTTGCTCAGGCGACCGAGATCAACACGGTGGTCGGCAAGAGCGTCGACGGCATGGTCGCGACCGCGACCCGCCTCTCCGCCGCCAAGAGCGAGAGCATCTGGCTCAAGATCGTGATGCTGTCACCGAGCGCCAGCCGGGCGATGTCGGTCACGCTGATGGGCGAGCTCGATACCGCGGCGCTGCGCGGCTATTTCGTCAAGCCGCACGCCGTGATCGCGATGGGCTTCGGCGACGATCCGATGCAGGGCCTGTCCTGCGAGACGTTCTCCGGTAGCGCCACCGCAAAGCTCCAGACGACGTCGTTCGTCGTGCGCACCGCCGCGCTGCGCTGATAGAGGCGGCTATTTCCAAAAACTCGGACTCGTAGCCCGGCTGAAGCGAAAGCGTGATCCGGGAACGATCACGCGCGCAGCAAGAACCCGGACTTCGCTTGCGCTCCATCCGGGCTACGGCAGCCGTGCTCGAGGCGATGCGCCTCAGATCATGCCCAGCGCCTGCATGTAAGTCTCGAGAATCGTCTCGGCCTCGGCGCGCTCGTTGGGGTCCTGCTTGCGCAGGCGCACGATGGTGCGCAGCGCCTTGACGTCGTAGCCGTTACCCTTGCTCTCGGCATAGACGTCGCGGATGTCGTCGGAGATCGCCTTCTTCTCTTCCTCCAGCCGCTCGATGCGCTCGATGATGGATTTGAGCTGGTCCTTGGCAAATTTCGTCGCGGGCTCGTCGTCGCGGACGGCGGCGGAGGTGGCCATCTAGGTACTCCCAATGGAACTGGCAAAACGAGGTGACGCCGGCATCCTCACCGCGCGTGCTGGCTAGAACCCTTAGGGTTGGCGTCGACCGCGTTCAAGGCAGCATCGCGCTCGTCCACAGCGCGCCCACACCTTCCTGCAGCGGGGCCAAGAAAGCTGTTGTGTGATGCGACTCAAGGCCGCCGAACTCAGTGGCCGTGGGGATGGACCTTCTTCATCGTCTCGAGCTGCTCAGGCGTCGCCGTGCCCTGGTATTTCGACTTCCAGGTCTCATAGGGCATGCCGTAGACGGCCTCCCGGCTTTCGTCCTTGCTCAACGGCGCGCCTTGCGCGTCGGCGGCTTCCTTCAGCCAATTGGACAGGCAGTTGCGACAGAAGCCTGCCAGATTCATCAGATCGATGTTCTGAACATCCGTCCGCGTCTTCAGATGTTCGACCAGACGCCGGAAAGCGGCCGCCTCGAGCTCCGTTCTGGTTTTGTCGTCGATTGCCATGGCTATATCCCTTTGGGCCTGAACCGATTGAGGTCACCCTTACGGGATCAGGTGGGCGCTGTCACAGATTTTGCCATATCCCGGCGCAAACCAGCTCGAAGCTGGCGTTGCCGGCACTTTCGGGCAGTTCCTCGGCCCTACGCCAAATCGTCAATGATCTGGTATAGCTACCGCGACAATGATTGCCGAATCTCCCCACTCCCCGCTTCGCCTGCTCGCCCGGTTGGTCCCGGTGCTGGTGGTCGCCTTGTTGTGCCTTTGCGCCAGCCCCGCCTCTGCCGATTTCCGCCTCTGCAACAACACCTCGAGCCGGGTCGGCATTGCGCTCGGCTACAAGGACGCCGAGGGCTGGACCACCGAGGGCTGGTGGAACATCTCGTCACGCTCTTGCGAGACCCTGCTGCGGGGAACGCTCGTCGCCCGCTACTATTACATCTACGCGATCGACTATGATCGCGGCGGCGAGTGGTCGGGGCAGGCCTTCATGTGCTCGCGCGACAAGGAGTTCACCATCCGCGGCACCGAGGATTGCCTCGCGCGCGGCTACGACCGGACCGGCTATTTCGAGGTCGACACCGGCGAGCAGCGCGCGTGGACGGTGCAGCTGACCGACGCCAACGAACAGCCAGCGCAGCAACGCGTGCCTGGCCTGCCCGGCCCGGTCGGTCCGGGCGGGGTTCCGGGTTTGCCCAATGGCCCGCCCGGTGGTACGCCCCCCGCCGCGCCTGGCCTCCCGCCAGCCGCCGCCCCGCCCCCGTCTGGAAGTAAGCCATGAGGCGTCTTCGCCGTATCAAGATTCTCGCCACCCTGGGACCGGCCTCTTCAGATCTCGCGATGATCCGCCGCCTGTTCGAAGCCGGCGCCGACCTGTTCCGCATCAACATGAGCCATACCCCGCATGACAAGATGCGGGAGCTGGTGGCGACGATCCGCAACGTGGAGAGTAGCTACGGCCGGCCGATCGGCATCCTGGTCGACCTGCAGGGCCCGAAGCTCAGGCTCGGCGCTTTCGCCGAAGGCTCGGTCCAGCTCCAGAACGGCCAGACCTTCACGCTCGATTCCGACAAGACGCCCGGCGATGCCAGCCGCGTCCCCCTGCCGCATCCGGAGATCCTGGCTGCGCTCAGGCCCGGCCACGCGCTGCTGCTCGATGACGGCAAGGTCCGCCTGATCGCGGAGGAGACCTCGAAAGATCACGCGGTGACGCGTGTCGTGGTGGGCGGCAAGATGAGCGACCGCAAGGGCGTCAGCCTGCCCGACACCGACCTGCCGGTCTCGGCGATGACGCCGAAGGATCGCGCCGACCTCGAGGCGGCCCTCGTCACCGGCATCGACTGGATCGCGCTGTCCTTCGTGCAGCGCGCCGACGACGTGCTCGAAGCCAAGAAGATGATCCGCGGCCGCGCCGCCGTGATGGCCAAAATCGAGAAGCCGCAGGCGATCGACCGCCTCGCCGACATCATCGAGGCCTCCGACGCGCTGATGGTGGCGCGCGGCGACCTCGGCGTCGAGCTGCCGCTGGAGCGCGTGCCGAGCCTGCAGAAGCAGATGACACGGATGGCACGCCGTGCCGGCAAGCCGGTGGTGATCGCAACGCAGATGCTGGAATCGATGATCCAGTCGCCAGTGCCGACTCGCGCCGAAGTCTCCGACGTCGCCACCGCGGTGTATGAAGGGGCCGACGCCATCATGCTGTCGGCGGAATCGGCGGCCGGCAAATTCCCGGTCGAGGCGGTCTCGACCATGAACCGCATCGGCGAGGAGGTCGAACGCGACCCGACCTATCGCTCGGTGGTCACGGCCCAGCGTCCCGCGCCGGAATCCACCGCGGGCGATGCCATCGCCGACGCCGCACGGCAGATCGCCGAGACGCTCGATTTGCCTGCCTTGATCTGCTGGACCTCATCGGGCTCGACCGCGGTCCGCGTGGCGCGCGAGCGGCCGAAGCCGCCGATCGTGGCGATCACCCCGAACATCACGGCCGGCCGCCGCCTCGCCGTGGTCTGGGGGGTGCATTGCGTGGTGGCTGAGGACGCCCGCGATCAGGACGACATGGTCGGCCGCGCCGGCCAGATCGCGTTCCGGGACGGTTTTGTCCGCGCCGGCCAGCGCGTGATCATCGTCGCCGGCGTGCCGCTCGGCATCCCCGGCACCACCAACATGGTGCGCATCGCTTCGGTCGGCCCCGAGGGCGACGCGGACATGTAGGTCTGCCAAGCACGCGGCCGACACAAATATCGAAAAACAACCCCATGCAAAGTAGCCGGTGCCTCCGGTGAGCTTGCTGCGGTCTTGCCAAAAGGCCAGCTCAGGCAAGAACCTGAGCGGAGTCAGGTCGCCACCTCGCGCGCGCTGCGATTTTACGCGCCAACCAACGCCTTGGTCGCCGGCAGCAGGGTCTGCTGCACCACCAGACCACGGGCGCGGGCATCCATGACGCCGACGGCGCGCAGCGCCAGCAGCGTCACGGTCTGCACCGCATCGCGCATCTTGATGGGGTCATCGAGATTATCGGGCGCCAGCGGCCCGACCAGGGCCTCATGCAGCGCACCGAGCAAGGCGGTGGCGGCGAGCGCCGTGTCCTGCGCCGGCAGGTGACCGGCCCGCACCGCCGCGTCGATCCGGACCGCGATCTCGCCCGCGATCTCGCGCCGGCTGGCGAGCCTGGAGGCGCTGACATCGACATCGACGGGCTCGGCCAGGATGCCCCAGGCGAGCCGGCGCTGCGACAGGGTATGGACCGCCACCGTCGTCACGGCCGCGGCCAACGCCGAGGACGGCCCCGGCGCGGCATCGGCCGCCCGGCGGATCGCCGCGAGCTCATCGCGGGAGACCTCGGCAATGAGTTCGGAGATCAGCTCGGCCTTGGAGGGGAAGTAGCGGTAGACCGTGCCGGCCGCGACATTGGCCCGGACCGCGACCGGCGCGATCTGCACCGCCGCCATCCCGCCTTCCGCCGCCGTCTCCCGCGCCGCCGCCAGAATCGCGCTGCGCCGCGCCGCAAGGCGCTTAACCACTTGATGGGTCCGCCGATAAACCATGGCGCGCTTCCTGTCCCACACGCCTGCCGCACGCCCTGCGACCGAACGCTTCGTCACGTCAAAGATGCAAATCGCCCCGCAAGGACTGAACAACTATTCAGGGAGGATGACAAGATGGGAAATGCGTGAAGCGTCACGGCGATCCGGACTGGAGCGCCTGTCCCTGATTGCGCAGCCGCGCCATCGAACCTGCTGGCAAAGAGGAGCCAAAATGCTGCCCCGTGAGAAGCACCGAATCGGCCCCGGGCCGGAAACTGCCGCTTCTTAGTTCGCGCGCGTTGCAGCGAGCTGCGCCGATGCGACCTCGGCAGCCCGCCAGGCGGCGCAGCGGCCGAGGATCAGAGCGAAGACGATGAGTATCGCCGGGAAGCCAACAGGCTGTCCGAGAAACAGGAAAGAGGCAAGCAGCGCGAAGACGAGGGCCAGTGCCATCACCTCCGGGCGTGCGAAACCTTCATCGAGGCCGGCGCGGATGAGGAAGGCCACCGCGATGCCCAGCACAACCAGATCATACATGAAGAGATAAGGCGTCGTGAGCAGCGACGCTGCCGCGAGCATCGCTGCCTTCAGAGCATAAGGCAGTCTGCTCCGCCACATCACGACCAGCACGACGGCAACCGCGGCCGTCAATACCCACTGGAAGATCCATCCGAGCTGCTCGGTGCCGCCGACGTAGCGCACCAATGCGAAGATGCTCTGCATCTTGAACCAGGGCGCCCTTCCTTCGGTCAGGAAAGCCTGCGAGAACATCGGGATCCAGTGAAAGAACGCCTGCCAGCTTTCGATGCCGAAGGCGAACCAGGACAGCGCAGCGATCGCGGCGGTGACGATCGCTGCGGTGAAAAGCACGGTCCATTCGGCGGCGGCGAGCAGAACCAGCGGAAACAAGAGTCCGTATTGCGGCTTGTAGCTCAGTAGGCCGAGGCAGATTCCGGCCAGCACCGGCCGTTTCGGCATCAGATAGAGCATGCCGCCGATCAGCGATGCCGTCAGGAAACCGTTCTGCCCGACCAGGATGTTGAGGAACGCGGCCGGAAATCCAATTGCAATCACCAGGCCGGCGTTGCGCCCGATGATTGCGCGCATCACGGCGAGATAGGGCACCATGCTGAACGCGGCCCAGCCGATGAAGGCCACCGTATAGGGAAACTGCGCGAGGAACGAGGCGACGAACAGGAAGGGAGGGGGATAATGCCAGGCGAAATGGCCGACAAAATCCTGCTTGAGTAGCGCAAGCTCGACCTGCTTCTGAATGTCCCAGTCCCAGGCCTGCGCGGGATGACCCTCGAGCGCCAGCTTTCCGGCGGCCCAGACGTTGACGAAGTCCGTCGGGATGCCGCGTCCGTCGGCGTCAAAGATCCACTGATGGCTGAGATAAGCCGTCGGAAAATACGCCAGCGTGACGATCGCCAGCACGAAGGAGATGTTGAGGAGCGTCGCAGGAAGCGCGCCGTGACGACCAACGGCAGGCGAGACGGACGAAGCTTCAGCCATGCGGCTTCCTTTGACGCGAGACGACGACAGATGCGCTCAAGCCATACACCCGAGTGGCTTGAAGGAGGCTTAAGCCCGACGGTCGAATGCCCGGCGGCGATGCACCGGACAAAGCAAAAGAGCCCCGTCGATGACGGGGCTCTTCGCTAATCCGTAGGTGGTCCAGCCTTACTTCAGGCTGCTCGAGATCGCGCTGAACTTGGTGTTCAGCGTGCTGCCGAGGTTGTTGACGACGGTGATGATCGCCAGCGCGATGCCGGCAGCGATCAGGCCGTACTCAATGGCGGTGGCGCCGGATTCATCCTTCACGAAACGCGCAACGAGGTTCTTCATAGAGTGCTCCAAATGGGTACACGAGGCTTACAACTGATCTGGTCTCTTCGGCTTCCCAGCGCCGCCCGACCATGGAACCGAACGTAGGGACAAAGAATTGCGCCGCAGTTAATTCGCCTGCGTAAACATCGAGCGGTTTGCGTGTATTCGCCGATGGTAAACTGAAATCCAAAACAATCCGTTAAATTGTCGGGACATGAAACGGGCAGGGCGCCGCCGGTTTACTCGAAGTTATGACCGGCGTGGTCCAATGCCGGCGGCTCGGACTGAAGCGCGATGAGACGAATCGTTAATCGCACTTCAGGTGTTGCTCGGGCATGATCTTATCGGCGGAGCGCCACACGGTCTGCGCAAACGCGGCCTTCTCGTCTGGATCATGCTCGAACATCAAGAACGATAGGACGACGAGGCGGCATGTCCCTTTCCTTTGCCAACGGCGTCGCGGCGCAGAGCCGCGCGAGGGCCCTGGTGCCGCTGTGCGCCGGGGCCGGCGCTTATTTGTTCTTCCTCTACCTTGGGGACACGCGGCTACAGGATTCCGACTCGTTCTGGCAGATCAAGATCGGGCAATGGATCCTCGATCACCGCGCCATGCCCACCATCGACTTCTACTCCTTCACGCGAGCGGGCTCGCCATGGATCTCGACGTCGTGGCTGTCGCAAGTGCTGTTCGCCTTCTCCCACGCGCAATGGGACTGGGCAGGCCCCGTCATCCTGACCGCGGTCGGGATCGCGCTCACCGTCGCAATCTTCGTCTATCTGCTCGACGCGCAGATCGGGCCATCACGCGCCGTGCTGTTCGCGATGCTGGCGCTGCTGCTGTCGAGCCACCACGTGCTGGCGCGTCCGCATATCCTGGCACTGCCCGTCATGGTGGCGTGGGCCGGCCTCTTGATGGCCGCCGCCGACCGCAAGAGCGCGCCGTCCTGGACCTGGCTGCCGCTGATGGCGCTTTGGGCCAATCTGCATGGCGGTTTCGTGCTGGGCCTGGCGCTGATCGGCCCGATCGCGCTCGAGGCGGTCGAGCATGCCGAGAAGGAACGACGGCTTCAACTGTTCATGCGCTGGGTGCTGTTCGGAATCGGCGCGCTGATCGCGAGCTGCTGCACGCCCTACGGCTGGCGGACGCTGCAGGCCGCGACCAGCATCCTCGGCCTTGGCGAGCTGTTGTCGCTGATCATGGAATGGATGCCGGCGAACTTCGCCACGTTCACCGCGTTCGAAGGCGCCCTGCTCGGCCTGATCGCATTCGGCTATTATCGCGGGCTCGTGCTGTCGGCGCCCCGGATCTTGCTGATCCTGTTCCTGACCTGGAGCGCGCTGACCCATGTCAGGAGCATCGAGGCATTTGCATTCCTGGTGCCGCTGGTGCTGGCAAAGCCGCTCGGCGAGATGTTCCCGCGCCCGCCGGCTGACGCTGCAGGGGCCGACCGCTGGCCGGCCCGCTATGTCACGGCAGCAGGCGCGCTGATGATCGTGGCGGCAAGCTGGACCTCGACGTCGCTTTACATGGGGCACCACCGCTTCGCCTTCACGTTGACGCACACGCCGGTTGCGGCGGTCGACCTGCTCGATCAACGCAAGGCGCAGCGCATCTTCAACGCCTACCAGTTCGGCGGTTATCTGATCTCGCGCGATATTCCGGTCTTCATCGACGGCCGCGCCGAGCTCTACGGCGAGAAATTCGTCATGGACTTCTTCAAGGCGACGGAGGGCAAGAAGCCCGAGCTGCTGCCGCACCTGCTCGACGCGTACAAGATCGACGCAACGCTTCTGGGTGCCGATGCGCCGGGCCCGCAGATCCTCGACCAGCTCAAGGGGTGGAAGCGGATCTATGCGGACGACATCGCCGTGATCCATGTGCGGGACCATGCGGACGGCGCGCCCGCGACGCCTTCGAAGTGAAACCCTGGCTCAGGATGCGTATTCGTCACTGTGAGACGCCTTTCCAAATGCGCCGCAGACACGACCTGATCCACCCCGCTCAAGCTTAAGCGATCCTGCGACATGGCTCCTTCCGACAGGCCGACCTCGACCATCCCCACGCGTCTCGGCTCGGAGCGATTCGTGGCGATTGCCGTTCTTGCAGTGCTGGCGGCCGTCTCGTTTCTTCCAGTGCTGCTGACCCCCGTTCCTGCGATGGTCGATTATCCCAATCACCTCGCCCGCATGTACATTCTGAGCCAAAGCGGCACCCCCGATGCCAATCCGCATTACGATGTGGCCTGGGCATTCTATCCCAACCTAGGAATGGATCTGCTGGTCCCGCAGATGGCGCGGCTGATGGGCGTCGAGAACGCCACACGGCTGTTTCTGCTGCTGAGCCAGGTGCTGATCGTCAGCGGCGCGCTGCTGCTGGAATGGGTGCGGAAGGGACGGATTCATCTTGCCGGCTTCGCTGCGCTCGCCTTTCTCTATTGTCTGCCGTTCAGCTGGGGCTTCGTGAATTTCGAGTTCGGGCTCGGTCTCGCGATCTGGGGCATGGCCGTCTATCTGATGCTGGCAGAAGGCCCATGGCCGCTGCGTTTCGTCGCCAATCTGATCTTCGTCGCTGCGCTGTATGTGGCGCATTTCTTTTCGCTCGGCATTTACGGCGCGACTCTCGGCCTCTACGAGCTTTGGCGCTTTCACCACAAGCGCGCGGTGTACCCCGTCGCGGCCGCGCGGCTTGGCGCGTTGGCTCTCCCGGCGCTTGTGCTGTTTGGGATCATGCGCATGACTGCGGGCGCGATCGGCAGCGAAGGGACGAGCTGGTTCCTCGCATTAAAGCCGATCTGGCCGCTCCGCATCATGAACGGCTACAACCTGACGGTCGCGGCAGCGACCGGCCTGGCGCTCGCGATCTCGCTGTTCTTCGCCGTACGGCGCGGCGTCCTCAGGCTCGAGCCGGCCGGGATCTGGCTGGCGTTCGGCTTTGCCCTTCTCTACCTCGTCATTCCCTCAAAGCTGTTCGGAACCGCGTTCGTCGATCTGCGCGTGATCCCCGCCGCGGCCGTGATCCTGCCGGCCTTCTGCTCGCTGTCGTTGCCGAGCCGTGCATGGAGAATGGCTGCGCTCGCTGCGATCAGCGGCATCATACTGCTCAATGTCGCCGTCGTCCTCTCGGTGTGGTTGCCTTACCGCGCCGACTATGCGGCGATGATCGCCTCGTTCCAGAAGATCGATCGTGGCTCACGCATCCTGGTCGGCGGCATGGACGACAAGGGAGATCCGCCCTTCGCCGATCTCACCTCGTATCCGATGTTCTATGCGCCGACGCTGGCCGTGCACTATGCCAACGCATTCGTGTTCAACCTGTTCACGGAAGCAGGCAAGCAGCCGGTGCGGCCGCGTGAGGCCGTGCGCAATATTGCCATTCCCTATGGAGGGCCGGTGCCGGTAGGCCTGCTTGCCGCGGTCGCGGCAGGCCATCCCCCGCCGGACGTTCCGACATTCATACGCACCTGGGACCGGGATTTCGACTACCTCTATGTGCTGGGATCGCGGGCCGCGAATCCGCTGCCGGATTTGCTGGAGGTGCTGGATACCTCCGAACGATTCGTTCTCTACCGGATCCGCCGCAGATCCTAAACCGGGGCCGCCGCGGCGCGAGCTTGGTTAACCGGACTTCACCTCTCGGCCCCCCTTCAATACCGCGGGTCCTAGACCCTTAATTGTTGCGGCAAGGCGACCTTAACCACCGGCTCTTAGACTTCCGTCCCTGCAACCCAGTCGGAATCATTCGCATGGCGGCCAATTCCAGCTCGATCCGCTACAGCCTCGTCATCCCCGTATTCAACGAGGAAGCCGTGCTGCCGGTCCTGCTGCGCCGGCTCGATCAGGTCATGTCCAGGCTCGACGGGCCGGCAGAAGCGATCTTCGTGGACGACGGCAGCCGCGATTCCAGCTCGATCGTGCTTCGGGCGCTTGCGGCGCGCGACGAGCGCTTTCGCTATATCGGCTTTTCGCGAAATTTCGGCCATCAGATCGCCATCACCGCCGGCATGGACGCCGCGCAAGGTGACGCGGTCATCGTCATGGATGCCGATCTGCAGGATCCGCCGGAAGTGATCGAGCAATTGATCGCGAAGTGGAAGGAAGGCAACGACATCGTCCACGCCCGCCGCCTGTCGCGCGAGGGCGAGAGCCGCTTCAAGCGCGCGACCGCACATCTGTTCTACCGGCTGCTCGGCAGGATGTCCTCCGTCGGCATCCCCGCCGATGTCGGCGACTTCCGCCTGATCGATCGCAAGGTGCTCGACGCTCTCCGGCAGATGCCGGAGCAGGATCGCTTCGTGCGCGGCATGATCGCCTGGCTCGGCTTCCGCCAAGCCGAGGTCGCCTTCCACCGTCTCGAGCGCGCCGCAGGTGAAACCAAATATCCACTGTTCAAGATGGTCCGGCTGGCGGTGAACGCTGCGCTCGGCTTTTCCGATCTGCCCTTGCGGCTTGCCATCTGGTGCGGATTGACGGTCTCCGGGCTCGCGCTGCTCTACGGCGGCTGGGTGGTCCTGTTGTGGCTCAGCAAGGACAGCCATCTCGTGACAGGCTGGGCCTCGACGATCGTCGTCGTGTCGCTGTTGTGTGGAATCAACATGCTGATGACGGGCATCGTGGGACTCTATGTCGGCCGCATCCATGCCGAGGTGAAACGCCGGCCGCTCTACGTGGTGCAGACACGCGTCGGCTTCGATCGCGGCGCGGCGACGACGACACCAGCGATCCACGCGGTCAACGAATGACCGAGCTGTTCGACGGCTATCACGACAATTACCTTGACGTGGTCCAATCCTCGATCGCCTTCTCCGGCCTGCCGCATCAATTCTTCCAGCGTGCGAAGGTCGATCTGCTGCGCGACCTGATCGCGCAGCGGCTGGGCGCGAAGAGGCCCGACATGCTGGACGTCGGCTGCGGCGTCGGCAGCCTGCATCCCCCGCTGCACGGCATGGTCGGCCGCTTGAGCGGCATCGACGTGTCCTCGGCCTGCCTCGCGAAGGCGCGCCTCGCCAATGGCGGGGGCGACTACCGTGAATTCGACGGTCGCACCTTTCCGTTCGAGGACGCCAGCTTCGACCTGGTCACGGCTGTCTGCGTGATGCATCATGTTGTGCCGGCCGAATGGGCGCGCTTCATCGCCGAGATGCGCCGCGTGACGCGGCCCGGGGGACTCGTCTGCGTGATCGAGCACAATCCCTACAACCCGCTGACCCGCCTTGCCGTTGCGCGCTGCGAGTTCGACCGGGACGCCGTCCTGCTCGGCGCCGGCACGACGCGGAAGCTGATGGCTGCCGGCGGCCTGCGCGAGATCGGCGCGCGGCATTTCCTGCTGCTGCCCTGGGACACCAAGCCGGCGCGGCGCCTCGAACAGGCCCTGGGCGGCGTGTGGCTTGGAGGCCAATACGCCGCCTTCGGGACCGCTTGAGCTATCTTTGCTGCGTATCCCGCCGCTTGTGCACGACCGCCACCTCATCGCTGTAGACGCGCTGCCATTGGGGCAGCCGGTCGAGCATCGCCACCGCCGGTGTGTGCGGCGCGAGCAGCGTCGCGCCGATCTTGTAGTCGTCGAGCAGCTTGAGGAAATCACCGAGGTCGATCAGCGCTATGGCACGATTGTAGCGGTCGATGAACGGTCCGCCATACAATTCGGAGCGGCCATCGATAAAGGTGGGCATGCCGGCAAAGATCAAATAGCCGCCGAAGGAATAGTCGTTGAGCACAGGCCCGCCCTTCGCGAGATTGGCTTCGGCGATTGCGGCCTGAGGGGTGATGAACGGAGCCGGCCTGACGTCACGCGCGATGGCAGCCCCGCTCATCGCGATCAACACTGCGAGCCCCGCCAGATGGAGGCCGCGCGGCGAGATGGAAGCGTCGTCCGCGGCCGGTCCGCCGAACCGCCGGCCCAGCGGGGCTGCCAGATAGAGCGGCGCCAGCATGGCCAGCAGATCGGCATTGCGCTCCTGGGCCAGCGCGAAATGGAGCAACCCGATCACCACCAATGCCCGCACGACCGGCAACGTCACGCCGCGCGAGAGCGCAAAGATCCCGGCCAACAGCAGCAGCTCGAAGCCGCCGATATGGCTGAAATCATGCGGCCGCCACTCCGAGATCCAGGCGAGCGCGGAGCCGGCACCGAGTGTCGTCAGCGGCATCAGCAGCGGTTCCGGCCCGTGGGGCGTCAGGCACGACGCGGCGACCGCAAGGGCTGTGAACGGCAGCCACCGCAGGATCACGCGCGGCCATGCGCTTCGCGCCTCACGTAGCAGCGCCTCAAGCACCACAGGGCCGATGAGCCCAAGCGCCAGCACCCCGCTGCCGTGCAGATTAGCCCACACGACCAGCAGCGGCAGGGCCCAATATGGCGGAGGGCCGCCACGATCCATGCAGCGGACCAGCGCGGCCGCCCAGGTCACCATCAGCGGCAGCACGAGGACATGCGGCCGTGCCAGCATATGGGGTGTCAGCAAGATGACGGCCGCCACCACCATGAGCAGCGTCAGGGTGGGCGAAAGCTCGCGCAACAGGAAGAATGTGAGCAGGCCGAAGGCGAGCGCTATCGCCGCCGCCGCGATGACGACGACGCCTGGCCAGCCGGACAGCGCGTAGACGCCTGCATAGATCACTTCGGACAGCCATTCGAATGTGATCCAGGGCGCGCCGTGCATCGAAAAGGAGAACGGGTCGCTCGCCGGCAGGGTGTGATGCGCGATGATCCAACGCCCGACCTCGATATGAGAATAGCTGTCGGGATCGCCGAGCAGCCGCGGCCCGACGAGCAGCAGCACGCCATAGACGCAAAGGCCCACCGCCCAAGGGAGCGCTGCACGTGCCGAAAACGGTTGAACCGCGCTGTGGACGACCTGGTCAGTCATGGCGGGCCAAAGTAGGCCGCAAGCGTTAAGTTCTTCTTTAATGTTTCCCGCCTTCGCCCCGAGGCGGGCCGGCGGCCCCAGATTATCTCGAGCAGGTCGAAGCCGTATCGAAACCCGGCTGAACAGGTCCGGCGTGTGCGCAACTGAGAGAACGCACCGCGCCTTCAAATGCCCCTCTCGGTTCGGGTTGTCGCGCGTGATCGCAGGCTGCGTTCACTTCTCGGTGCGGACCGTCTTGGGAGCTGACGCGCCCGTTCAGTGATGCGGTATCATCCGATGGTCGACGGGGAAGGTGTCATGCTGCTTCGCAATCTCTTCATCGCACTTCTCATCACGGTCTCGATCACGGCTGCGCACGCAGCGCCGCAATGGCTCAGCCTGCCACCTACGCCGACCTTGCCCAAGGCAGCGCAGAGCGGCTTTGCACCCGTCAACGGCGTCAAGGTCTGGTACGCTGTGTTCGGCCGCGGCCAGCCCGTCCTGTTGCTGCATGGCGGTCTGGCCAACGCCAACTACTGGGGCCACCAGGTCCGCGCGCTGCAACGGCACTATCAGGTCATCGTCATGGAGAGCCGCGGCCATGGCCGCAGCAGCCGCAACCAGGAGCCGTATGGCTACGGTTTGATGGGCTCGGACGTGATCGGGCTGCTCGATCATCTCAAGATCAGGAAGGCCGCGATCGTCGGCTGGAGCGACGGCGCGATCATCGGCCTCGACGTTGCAATGAAGCATCCGGAGCGGGTGAGCAAGCTGTTCGCCTTCGCGGCCAACTCGGACCCGTCAGGTGTTGCGGATATTGCGTCAAGCGACGTCTTCAATGCCTACATTGCCAGGGCTGGAGAGGAGTACAAGCGCCTTTCACCGACCCCGACCGAGTACAAGAGCTTTGTCGCGGAGATTACCAAGATGTGGGAGAGCCAGCCGAAATGGACGGCTTCGGACCTCGCGGCGATCAAGGTGCCGACCTGGATCGTGGATGGCGATCACGACGAGGCGATCAAGCGCGAGAACACCGAGTTCATGGCCGCGGCCATTCCGGGCGCCGGCCTGCTGATCCAGCCAGAGGTCAGCCACTTCTCGTTCCTGCAGGACCCGGAGCAGTTCAATCAGGATGTGCTGCATTTTCTCGAGCGGCGGGATGCGTCAGAGCCTGCGGCGAAATAGCAAAACTCCGCGAAGGGGAATGCCGAGACATGCGCTCGCAATGACGGAGGCCGTGGCAACGGCTCGCGCTCCCCACGCCGCCGGGACTACTTCGCGACCTTCGCACGGTCCTTCACGGGGATCACCAGCTTGAGGCCGGACCAGACGTCGTCAACGGCGCAGACCTTGATGTCGACGAGGCCGTTGGCGAGTGCGGTCTCGCGCACCAACGTTTCCGTCACGTCGGTTGCGACACCGGAGGCCTTCTTCGGCCATGACGCCCAGATCATGCCGCCGGGGGCGATCAGCTTCCGATAGCTGCGCAG
Source organism: Bradyrhizobium guangxiense (assembly GCF_004114915.1). Lineage (NCBI taxonomy): Bacteria > Pseudomonadati > Pseudomonadota > Alphaproteobacteria > Hyphomicrobiales > Nitrobacteraceae > Bradyrhizobium > Bradyrhizobium guangxiense. Next base: position 5,739,854 of record NZ_CP022219.1, read on the forward strand.
CTTGGCGGCGAAGCCCTTCGCTTCGGTCGTGAAGACATGCACCAGGTCGAGCGGAGCCTTGGCGGTCTTTGCGATCGTCACATCATCAGGCAATGCACCGACGATGTCGCCATAAGCAACGGACAGACCATCCACAAAAATACAAAAGCCCGGCTTGATGCCGAGCTTTTGCACTAACGGTTTGCCGGAATAGCCGGCCATGACCCGCAGGACTCACGCCTGCGGCTGCGGCTCCAGGCCGGGATCCGCATCCGGCCGCGGGCGCGGCGACTTGCCGGCCGGGGGCACGGCGGAGGCGCGCGGCGTGGCCGGCTCGAGCACGGATTCGCGGTTCGGCTTCTTGCCCTTGAGCAGGTCGACGATCTCGTCGCCGGTCAGCGTTTCGAACTCGAGCAAGCCCTTTGCCAAGGCTTCGAGATCGGCGTGCTTCTCGGTGAGGATGCGGGTCGCTTCCTTGTAGCCTTCCTCGACCAGGCGCTTGATCTCGGAATCGATCTTCTGGACCGTCGCCTCGGAGGCGTTCTGCGTCCGCGACACCGACATGCCCAAGAACACCTCGTCCTGGTTCTCGCCGTAGGAGACCGTGCCGAGCTCTTCCGACAGGCCCCATCGCGTCACCATCATGCGGGCAAGACGCGTGGCCTGCTCGATGTCTGAGGCGGCGCCCGAGGTCACCTTCTCGCGGCCGAAGATCAGCTCTTCGGCGACGCGGCCGCCCATCATGATGGCGAGGCGCGAGGTCATCTGCTCCAGCGACATCGACAGCTTGTCGCGCTCGGGCAGCTGCATGACCATGCCGAGTGCACGGCCACGCGGAATGATGGTCGCCTTGTGGATCGGATCGGTTGCGGGCACGTTGAGGCCGACGATGGCGTGACCGCCCTCGTGATAGGCCGTGAGCAGCTTCTCTTCCTCGGTCATGACGAGCGACTTGCGCTCGGCGCCCATCATCACCTTGTCCTTGGCCTCCTCGAACTCGGCCTGCGTCACCATCCGCTTGTTGCGGCGGGGGGCGGTGAGCGCGGCCTCGTTGACGAGGTTCATCAGGTCGGCGCCGGAGAAGCCCGGCGTGCCGCGCGCGATGGTCTTGAGGTTGATATCGGGCGCCAGCGGCACCTTGCGGACGTGAACTTTGAGGATCTGCTCGCGGCCGACGACATCAGGATTGGGCACCACGACCTGGCGGTCGAAGCGGCCCGGACGCAACAGCGCGGGATCGAGCACGTCGGGGCGGTTGGTCGCGGCGATCAGGATCACGCCCTCGTTCGCCTCGAAGCCGTCCATCTCGACCAGCAACTGGTTCAGCGTCTGCTCGCGCTCGTCGTTGCCGCCGCCGAGGCCGGCGCCACGGTGACGACCGACGGCGTCGATTTCGTCGATGAAGATGATGCAGGGCGCGTTCTTCTTGGCCTGCTCGAACATGTCGCGGACGCGGCTGGCGCCGACGCCGACGAACATCTCGACGAAGTCCGAACCCGAAATGGTGAAGAACGGCACGTTGGCTTCGCCCGCGACCGCACGCGCGATCAGGGTCTTACCGGTGCCGGGAGGGCCGACCAGCAGCACGCCGCGCGGAATGCGGCCGCCGAGGCGCTGGAATTTGCCGGGGTCGCGCAGGAATTCGACGATCTCCTGCAGGTCCTGCTTGGCTTCATCGACGCCGGCGACGTCCTCGAAGGTGACGCGGCCATGCGCCTCGGTCAGCATCTTGGCGCGCGACTTGCCGAAGCCCATCGCCTTGCCGGCGCCGCCCTGCATCTGTCGCGACAGGAAGATCCAGACGCCGATCAGCGCGATGAACGGCAGCCAGGAGACCAGCAGCGAGACGAACCACGGCACGTTGTCGCCCGGCGGCTTCGCGGTGATCTGCACCTTGCTGTCATACAGGCGCTTCACCAGCGTCGGGTCGTTCGGCGCGTAGGTCTGGAAGCTGGAGCCGTTGGTGAAGGTGCCGTGGATGTCCGGGCCCTGGATCACGACGTCGCGCACATTGCCGCGGTCAACCTCACTCAGCAGCTGCGAGAAGGCGATGTCCTGGGAGGAGGCCCGCTGACCCGGATTCTGGAAGAGCGTGAACAACGCCAACAGCAGCAAAACAATGATGACCCAGAGGGCGAAATTGCGCAGATTGGCGTTCATCGATCTTCCTTCGTGGTCGCGCGGATCGCGGCCGCATCCTTGGGCAGAGAAGAGAAAATCCCCAAGGAATCCTCTCGGTTAGACGCATACAATTTAGGTGCCGCCCCGGTCGCTGCCAAGGGAACGAGATGGGACTATTTAGCCCATCTTAGAGCGATTCCCGCTGAAATAATGGCGCCCGAAGCGGGGTTTTTCCTGCCTGGTTAAGGTGTCCTGACGGCGCGGGGGCGAAATGGCCGGTGTCATGATCCGCCCTGGTCCCACGCTTATCCGCCCTTGCGGCGCCGGGCCGGCGCCGGTGCGATCTGGATACGCCCGCCGGCGAGGCTGATCAAGGCTCCCGCTAGGGTCTGCCTCAAGGCCGGCCGGCCATTTGCGGCTGCAGCAGGACCTGCGGCGATGGCCTGATCGAGCGCGGCCAGGAGGGATTCGACCTTGCCGAGTTCCGCTGGCCCTTCGTGCCCGAGCGCGTTGACGGCCCGCAGCAGGAGCCGCAGCCGGACCTCGTCCGGCAACGCCGCAAAGGCCGCAGCCTCGAAGCTTCGGACGCCCGCCTGCGGCGCATCGCCGCGATCCCGCAAACGGAGGAAGCGCTCGGCGCCGTCGGCCAGCCCCTCGACCGCCGCATTGGCCCGCGCCAGCCTGGTCGCGAGCCGCGCCAGACTCTTGCTATCGCCGCCCTCGGCCGCGAGGAGCGGCAGCAGCGCCCGCAGCCGCGGCCGGGTGAAGGCGGTGTCGCGGTTGGTGGGGTCGTCGGCAAAGCCGATCTTGGCCCGCTTGAGCGTCGCGATCAGCTGCGATTTCGAGACGTCGAGCAGCGGCCGCGCTAGCACGATCCCGTCGCGCTCGCTGAGGGAGGCCATTGCCGACAGACCCGCAAGCCCGCTGCCGCGCAGGAGGCGCATCAACAGGGTCTCGGCCTGGTCGTCGCGGGTGTGCGCAGTCAGCACATGGCTCGCGCCGACGGCGCGCGCGGCCTGCACGAGCAGGCGGTAGCGGGCCTCGCGCGCCGCCGCCGGCACCCCCGTCCTCGGCTTTGCGCCGCGCCAGCGCAGGGTCCGGTGCGGCAATCCGAGTTCGGCGGCGAGCCGCTTGACCTCGCGCGCCTCGCGCGCTGCCTCCCGCCGAAGGCCATGATCGATGGTGACGACGGTGAGACGCGGGCCGCGCACGAGGCTGCGTTGCCAGCGGGCCATAAGCCACATCAGCGCGACCGAGTCGGGCCCACCGGAGACCGCGAGCACCAGCGCCGGCGCGGCTTTCAGGCCGGCGAAGAGCCGCCTCGCCTCACGTGTCGAGATCGGAGAATTGTCATCGTCTGACATGACGCCGCCCAGCAACTGCCAGCGAATGGCGGGCGCAATCTAGCGCAGCGCCGTCCGCTTTGTCAGCGATCAGCGCCGTGGATCAGCACTTCACCCGCTTCTGCTCGCGGTCGACCGCGGCTTTGACGCCGGCGGAAGCGCGCGGATATTTGCGGCCGACCTCGCCGAAGGCGGCGCAGGCGGCTTCCTTCTCCTTGAGGGCCGCAAGTGACTGGCCGAGCCGCAGCAGCGCATCCGGCGCCTTGGCCGATTTCTCGTATTTGGTGGTGACGGCGAGGAAGGCCTCGGCGGAATCGCGATATTGCTGGCGCTGGAAATAGCTCTCGCCGAGCCAGTATTGCGCGTCTCCGACGAGCGGATCGCTCGGGAATTTCTGCGAGAAGTTCTTCATGGTCTGCTCGGCCAGCGCGTAGTCCTTGCGCTGCATGTAGCCGATACCGAGATCGAACTCGTCGCGCGGCGTTGCCGAGGGGGGCAGGGTGCTCAAGCCAGCACCGCCGGAAGGCGCCGGATAGCCCTGTTGGGCCGGCGGATAGCCCGGCTGCGCTGCCGGGGGCGCGGCCTGCGGCTGATAGCGAGGACTTGTGTTGGCGAGATCGAGCGGCTCCCCGGCGCCGCGACCGCCGGGTGCACCCTGACCTCCTGTCGGCATCGGCTGCTGCCCGCCGCCGAGCGCGCGCGGGGCGCCGGGCGCATTCGGATTCTGGTTCGGGTCGAACGCATCGCCGCGGCGGCTTCTGCCGGGGGCGCCCGGTGCCGGCTGCTCCTGAACGATCGGAGCGGGAGCTGCGATCTGCGGTTGCTCATAATTCGGCTGGGCCGGCTGCTGCTGCCGATAGGCCGGCGCGACTTGCGCGGGCGGAACGGCGGCAACGTTGGGCTGGACCGGCGCCTGTCCGGGCGCGCCCTGCGCGCCGCCCTCGAGCGCCCGCAGCCGCTCTTCGAGCTGGCGATTGCGGTATTGCAGCTCTTCGTTCTGGCCGGTGAGCTGGCGCAGCTGGTTCTCCAACCGCTCGATCCGCATCTCGGGATCGGCATCATCCGACTGCGCAAAGATCGACTGCGCAAGTGCGGGCGAGCCCAAAGCGAGCAGCGCGGCGATCGCCACGGTGCCGGTAAAGACCTTAAATCTCGATGACATCTTGCCCTGACGACGAAAGCGAAATGGCCTGCGACGGAACATTCGACGCGCCACACATTGAAGGGGAGTACGCCAAAACTGTGACTGGCACCACGGGGTTTTCGGTCACGGATTGCTGAAACGAAACCGGCGCCCGAGAGGGCGCCGGCATAATCGGTTTCTGAAGATGAACGGCGCCTGACTGGCGTCCGTATATCGGCGTCAGGAGCTCGCGTTCAGCACGGTGACGGCACGACGGTTCTGCGACCAGCAGGAGATATCGTTACAGACGGCGACCGGCCGCTCCTTGCCGTAGGAGATGGTGCGCATGCGGTTCGGATCGATGCCGCGCGAGGCGAGGAACGAGCGCACCGACTGGGCTCTGCGGGCGCCGAGCGCGATGTTGTATTCGCGGGTGCCGCGCTCGTCGGCATGGCCTTCGATGGTGAAGGAGTAGCGCGGATAGGTCTGGAGCCACTGCGCCTGCTTCTCGAGGGTCACGATCGCCTGCGGGGTCAGATCGGTCTGGTCGCTTTCGAAGAACACGCGGTCGCCGACGTTGACCACGAAGTCCTGCTGGCTGCCCGGCGTCGCCGCATTGGCCATCGCATCCGTCGCAGCATTCTTGTTGGCGCAGGCGCCCATCGACAACGCGACGGCGAGCACCGCGGCCAGCTTCAATCCCTGGAGGATACGCATAGGATGTTTCATTCCGGAGCCTCCACGCTCACGTTTCGTCCACTGCTGTCCGGTCTACAGGGGGTTGGTTAAGCGAACGTTCCGTCAACCTTGACGGAACCTTGCCCCAGCCGATCAAATGCCCCCAACCAGCGAAAAGCACCCGTCATGGTTAATGGGTTGTAAATGTGGCGCGAGGGTGAAGGCAAGCCAGGGTGACCGGCAAAAACGGCGGGGTCTGCTTGAATTTTTGCCACCTTCCATCAGGAGGATGGAACGAGGCCCGGAAGAGCCGCCGCACGTGAGGCCCGAGCAGTGCCTGCCACGAGCACCGGGCGCGGGACGGCGGCGCGGACATTGCCGCGCTCGAACAGCATGCGCCGCTCGAACGCGCTCGAGCGCATAATTGGGAAGCGGGTCAGGACGCGCTCGCGCAGGCTGCGGAAATCAGACGTCATCAATGCGACGTTGATGTGCAGGTTCGGAGCCGAGCGCGGCCCGGTGATGGGCTGGTGCAGAAAGCCCCGACGGTAGAACGCCTGATGTTCGGCGCGACCCGCCGCAAGCCCCGTGTCCGCCTTGAAATCCTCGCAGGCTAGATAAGCGAGCCGTAGCGTCAGATACGGGAGCTCCGGAAACTTCTTGGCCTTCTCGGGGTCGGCGACGAAACGACATGGATCAACGAAAATCTCGCCCCGATCGAGGCGCGGGTAAAGCACATCGCTGAACAGGTCACTGGTATGGGACATCCGCCATTCCGACGTCAGAACGTGGAGACGAAGAGAGCTGCAGAGTTCCCCGTCGACATAGACCCCAAAGGTCCACGCGTTGGGCGCATCGTCATAAGGATCCGTGACGCGCTGAGACTCCGATTCGGAGATCAATCCGCCGTGCAGATAGCCTCTGTAGCGCAGCGCACAGATGCGGTCCCTGTCTTCCGGACTTTCGATGAGCCGGTAATCGATTCTGTCGAAAATCCCTGCCCCCCGCATCGAAAGCGGGGCGCGCGGCTCGGCCCGGGATTCCATCTGATACTCCAAACACGATGAACAACTTCCGCGAGTTTGGAAAGATTAATGATTCCTTAACAGGATTGCAAAGGCTTGAATTAGTTAGGGTTAACTCCCCGTATGACTACGGAGACGCTGCAACGAATTGAAACAACGCGAGATTTAAGAGAATCGGGATCTCAGGCGAAGGAGCGCGACGAAATCGCGACGAGCGGCTCATCCAAGCGGCGGCCATGCGAGGCGTTGAGAAGCTGGCGCACCCGCACCGCCGGCACCGGCCGGCTGAACAGATAGCCCTGCCCTTCGCTGATCGTGCCGTCCGCGCTGATCAGCTCGAGCTGCTCGTTGGTCTCGATGCCCTCGACCACGACCGACATGCCGAGATCGGCGGCGAGCCGCGCCACGCCGCGCAGCAGCGTCAGCGGCCGATCCGCATCGATGCCTTCGAGGAAGGAGCGGTCGATCTTCACCTTCTGCATCGGAAAATTATGCAGATAGCTGAGGCTCGAATAGCCGGTACCGAAGTCATCCAGCGAAATGCGCACCCCGAGCGCATGAAGCTGCGACAGAACGTCGTGCGTGAGCTGAGTGTTGCGCAGCAGCGAGGATTCGGTGATCTCGATCTGGAGCCGATGCGCCGGGAGGCCCGATACTTCGAGCGCATAACGGATTTCGTTGAGCACGTCGCGCTGGTGGAATTGCTGCGGCGAGAAATTAACGGCGACGCTGACGCTCTCCGGCCACTTCATGCATTCCATGCAGGCACGGCGCAGAATCCAGCGGCCGAGATCGACGATCAGGCCCATGTCCTCGGCAACTGGAATGATGTCGACCGGCGAAACCGTGCCGCGCACCGGATGATTCCAACGTAGCAGGGCCTCGCAGGTGGTGATCTTGCCGGACTTCAGATTGACCAGCGGCTGATAGAACAGCTCGAACTCCTCGTTGGCGAGCGCCTTGCGCAGATCGAGCTCGAGAATGCGGCGCGCCTCGACGGTCGCCGCCATCTCGTCGCGGAAGAAGCAGAAGGTGCCGCGGCCGTCCGCCTTGGCGCGATACAGCGCCATGTCGGCGTTCTTTAGCAGCGTATCGGCACTGGCACCCTCCGGGGAGGTCAGCGCGATTCCGACGCTGGCGCCGATCTCGACCAGGTGATTGTCGATGCGGTAGCGCTCGCTCAGCCGCTCGACGATGCGGCGGGCGAGCGCGGCGGCGTCCTCGGGCGAAGAAATGTTCTGCTGAAACACGACGAATTCGTCGCCGCCGAAGCGGGCGACGAAATCCTCGGGGCGCAGCATCTCGCGCAGACGGTTGGCGACCGCGCACAGCAGCTGGTCGCCGCAGGGATGACCGAGCGTGTCGTTGACCTGCTTGAACTGGTCGAGGTCGATGAAGAGCAGCGCGGAGAGGCGCTCGGAATGATGCGAATTCTCCAGCAGCCGCTCGATCTCGTGGTGGAAGCTGACCCGGTTCGGCAGCGCCGTGAGCTCGTCATAGCGAGCCAGATGGCTGATCCGGGCCTCCGCATTGGTGCGTTCGGTGATGTCTTCCAGCAGCAGCACCGTGCCGCCACCGGTCATCGGCTGGAACGTCCACGACAGCGTGCGGCCGCGCGAGGAATCGGGATCGGCGGTGACGATCTCGCAAACCCGCGCATGCGCGATCTTGGCCATGATCTGGTTGCCGCTCTCCGCCGAGATCGAGCCGGCGGACACACAGGCCGACACGATCTCGGCCGCATTGACGCCACGCTTCACCAGATCGTTGGCCAGGTCCATCAGCTCGACGAAGCGATGGTTCATGACCGCCAGCCGCCCATCGGCGCGGAACATGCACAACCCGTGCGGCATGTTGTTCAGTGCGGTATCGAACTGACCAGCGAGCGCCGCTTCGCGCTCCCGCGCTATGACCGCCTGCATGAAGATTCTGTGCAGATTGGCCGAGAGCTTCACCAGGGTCACGAGGAAGACCGCACTCACGACAGACATGGCTATGTAATAAGGCGTGCCGCGCAAGGCCAGCGCGAGGACAGTCGGACCGAAGATCAGCGACACCTGAAGCTGAAAGGCCCACTGCCGTCCGTAAGCCCTGCCCGCGCCGCCCGCGGCGAGCCCAGTGGTGACCGACAGGGCGATCATGTGGGCCACTGCGTCGTCAGTCCACAAGAGCGTGGCGGAGCACCAGATTCCAATCGCAGCGGCCTGGATCGTTGTCCCGAGCTGTGACCATCTCTGCCAGCTCGCAGCTTCATCGACGGTCAGTGGAGCTTTGCGTTGCTGATAGCGGCGTAGCCCAAAGGCCCGGAGAACTCCGGTGAGGACAAGCAGCGCCACACAGCCCCAGATGACATTGCTTTCCGTCTTCAGCGCGGTCATGGACGCCGCGATGACTGCGAAGGCCAGACCGGCGAGCAGCGGACCGGGTGCTTCAAACAAAGAATCGAGCAGCGCCGCCGAAATCGTAGATGACGTCGGCCACCGATCGGGCTGTCCGCTTTGAGTTGCAAGTTGCATTTTCGGGCCGCACGCGTCCTGTCTGCGCGTACTTTTACCCAGACCAGATGAAGCCTTTCTGAGGGAACATCGTTAAAGTCAGGTTGTTTTTCGGCAATAGCGAAATCGTTTCCGCTGCAATATCAAGCAACTAGGCAAGGCTTGCCGAGCGCAAGGTGAAGGAAAGCTTGCCGCGCCCACAGAACTACGAAAAATCGGCGCTTTTTTTCGACAAGATCGCGCGTTGTGAAACGCGCGATCGATCTACTGGCCCGCCGTTGATGACAACAGCGGCGACCAGGCCGGGTCGGAGGCGAAGCCCGGCGTCGGCACCTTGAGCTCGTTGCGACCGGAGATGTCGACTGAGTACAGCGACGGCCCGGCATTGCCGCCGGGATCGCGGAAGAACATCAGCACGCGGCCGTTCGGCGAGAAGGTCGGGCCCTCGTTGTGGAAGCCGGAGGTGAGCAGCCGCTCGCCGCTGCCGTCGGGCTTCATGACGCCGATCGAGAACTGCCCGCCGCCCTGCCTGGTGAAGGCGATGTAATCGCCCTTCGGCGACCACACCGGTGTCGAATAGCTGGCGTTGGTGTCGTCCTTGGAGAAGGAGATGCGCTGCGCCTGGCCTCCGCCCGCCGCCATCACATAGATCTGCGACCTGCCGCCACGATCGGACTCGAAGCAGATGCGGGCGCCGTCCGGCGAGTAAGACGGCGACGTATCGATCGCCGGCGTGTCGGTGAGGCGCGTGGTCGAGCGCGAGCGCAGGTCCATCACGAACAGGTTGGAATTGCCGCCCTGCTGCAGGCTCATGATGACGCGCTGGCCGTCCGGCGAGAAGCGCGGCGCGAAGGTCATGCCGGGGAAGTTGCCGACGATCTCGCGTTGGCCGGTCTCGATGTTGAAGAGATAGACCTTCGGATCGCCCTGGCCGAACTCCATGTAGGTGATCTCTTGCGAATTCGGCGAGAAGCGCGGCGTCAGCACAAGGTCGGAGCCGCGGGTCAGATAGCGCACATTGGCGCCGTCCTGGTCCATCATCGCGAGCCGCTTGACGCGGCGCTCCTTCGGGCCGGTCTCGTCGACGAACACGACGCGGCTGTCGAAATAGCCCTTTTCGCCGGTCATGCGCTCGTAGATCTGGTCGGAGATGATGTGGGCGATGCGGCGCCAATATTCCGGCGAGGTGAAATATTGCTGGCCCGCGAGCTGCTGGCCGGAAATCACGTCCCACAGGCGGAATTCGGCCTTGAGCCTTCCGTCCGGCTGCCGCGTCATGCGGCCGGTGACCAGCGCCTGCGCGTTGAGGGTCTTCCAGTTCTGGAATTGCGGCGCGACGTCGATGTTGCTGATGCGCTCGATGAAGGCAGCCTGGTCGATCGGGGCGAACAAGCCCGAGCGTTTGAGATTGTTGGTGATGACTTGCGTGACGCCGTTGCCGACATCGCCGTCTGACGGCGAGCCCGGCACGAAGTTGGAGATCGCGATCGGGATCGGCTGGAATTCGGTGGGATCGATGCGAAGGCGCGGCTGGCCCTGCGCGAAGGCCTGTCCGCCCCCGAGCATCGCGAGTGTCGATCCGGTCAGAGTCATGAAGCGGCGGCGGTTCATCGATCGAGCGTCATTCATTGCAAAATACTTTTGTTCGGATGTCACAACATATCCTTCAGGCCGAAAGTCATGGGAATGAGCTTCCAGCTCTCGTACTGCTGCTTCGGCATGAACGAGTAGACCTGACACTGCACGATGGCGCGCTTGGCGCTCTCCGCCACCGCCTGGGCGATCGACCGTGACGGTCCCCTCACCGCGACTACGATCGGCTCGGACGCGAGCGATCCGTCGATCTTCATGGGGATGTCGATGTCGGCTTCGTATTGATCGGCGTCCTGCCCGTTATAGGTCGGCGTGAAGCAGCGTTTGACCGCACCCTGGAATGCACCGCGCCAAGTCGCAACATTGTTTGCCGCGGTCCCGGTCGCCGCTCCCAGCGACGCCGATGCATTCAGCGCGGAGCCGGTCTGCTCGTGCCGGGTCGCAGCACGCTTGTCGAGGTCGCGCTGGATCTGCGCGGGATCGAAGGTGCGCTCCTTCGGCTTGGGCTGCTGCTGCGGCTGCACCGCCGCGACCTTCTGCTCCACGGGTTTCGGCGGCGGCTTCTTGGTCTCCTGTTTCTTCATGAGCTCGGCGAGCGGATCTTCCTTGGCCGGATCAGGCTTCTTTTCCTGCGGCTTCGGCTCTTCCTTCGGCTTCGCCTCGGCAACAGGCTTCGGCGGCTCGGGCTTTTTCTCCACCGGCTTCTCGACGGGCTTCGGCGGCGGCTCTGGCTGCGAATTGGTCTTGATCAGCTCTTTCTTCTCGGTGACCTTGCCGACGGCGTCTTCCTCGGGCTTCGGTTCCGCGATCTTCTCGACCTTGGGCTTCGGCTCTTCCTTCTTCCCGGTCTTCTGCCCGGCCATCATCTTGGCGAGCTGATCGGTGGAGATGATGTCGACCGGGAGCGACTCCTCCGGCGCGACGTAGGCCTTGCTGCTAAAGGTGACGAGCCCCCATCCCAGCACGAGGACATGGAGGGCAATCGACGCAACGAGTGTCTTGTCGACCTTCACCTTCACCGGCCTAGGACCCCTGATCCGCTTCCGTGACGAGCGCCAGCTTCTTGAACCCGGCGCCGGAGAGCTGGCCCATCACCTTGGCCACGGTGCCGTAATCTGCCTTCTTGTCGGCGCGCAGATAGATGCGCTCCTCAAGACCGCCGCGCGCATCGGTGATCGCCTTCAGCTTCGGGATCAGCTCATTCAGCGCAATCTCGGTGTCGTTGATGAACACCTTGCCCTTGATGTCGACCGACATCTGAATCGGTTTCTGGTCGTTGTTCTCAAGGCTCTTGGCCTGGGTCTGCGGCAGATCGAGCGGCACGCCGACCGTCAGCATCGGCGCCGACACCATGAAGATGATGAGCAGCACCAGCATCACGTCGACCATCGGCGTGACGTTGATCTCGGCCACGACCGGCTTGCGCCGGCCACGGCGCCCGCCGCCGCCGGACGAACTCGCAACGTTCATCGCCATGATTGCGTGCCCAAATTGCCCTTCACAGTAGAGCCAATTCTGTTCCGATGAAATCGGAACGGGGCTCTAGGTTCTTGTCCCGACGCGTTTTCTTTACGCGAACCGGTATCCACTTCGCTCCAAAACGCTTCATACATGCCGTCCATCAGCCCCGCTCGTCGATCTGACGCGACAGGATGGCGGAAAATTCATCAGCGAAGCCTTCGAGCCGCTGGGCCTGCCGGTTCACCTCGGACGTGAACTTATTGTAGAAAATAGTGGCAGGAATGGCGGCGATAAGGCCGACGGCGGTCGCAAACAGCGCCTCCGCGATGCCCGGCGCCACCACCGCCAGAGAGGTATTTTTCGACGCCGCGATCGACTGGAAGCTCGACATGATGCCCCAGACCGTGCCGAACAGGCCGACGAAGGGGCCGGCGGAGCCGACGGTGGCCAGCACCAGCAGGCGGCGCTCCAGGCGCTCGACCTCGCGGGCAATCGAGACGTTCATGACCTTGTCGATGCGCATCTGCAGGCCGGCGACCGAGCGGGCGTGGCTCTCGAACGAGCGCTTCCACTCGCGCATCGCCGCCACAAAGCAGGCCGCCATGGAATGCGTCGGCTTGGCCGAGAGCGTGCGGTAAAGCTCCTCGATCGACTCGCCGGACCAGAACGCCTGCTCGAAACGGTCCATCGAGCGGCGGGGGCGGGCAAACAGGAAGATCTTGTCGATGGCGATCGCCCAGACCCAGACCGAGCAGGACAGAAGTCCCAGCATCACCGCTTTCACGATCCAGTGAGCCTGCCAGAACAGCGCGATCAGCGACACGTCCGCGGAAGCGGCAACCGGAAGGGCTGACTGAGCCACGTCGGCCGGATTCATAAGCAGTATCCTCTCAAGGCGATCGTTACCCGATGTGCCGGCCAGCAAATGGCTGCCGGTTCCCCGATGGCCGCGCCAGACCGGCGCGGCCGGCAAGCCCGCTCAAAGCCTTGTCTTTCTGGGGTGCAGGGCTCGTCCAAAGCCGGCCGTCTGCATTCCCTGCCAAGATGTCAAAACTATGGGCCTTTGGCCCCGGGCCTTGACGGGCCTGGCTTGAGGCTTTGGGCGCGATTGTCCACCCCTACCAGAGCCCGGCGTTGGTTAATGCGGGGTTACCAGGGGTCAATTTGACCGCGGGAAACGCAGCCTGCGCAGGCGGTTGCGGCAGATGGGCACGAAGCTCCCGGAGGAACCACCCCTCGCCCGAAAAATTGTCCCGAAAATCACGTTTTGCGAGGTCTCGTCATGACCATCAACCCCAAGACGACCGCCGCGATCGGCGATCACCCGCTCCACCCCATGCTGATCCCGTTCCCCGTCGCCTGTCTGGTCGGCGCGCCGATTGCCGATCTGGCCTTCATCGGAACCGGCGACAATTTCTGGGCCAGGGCTGCGATGTGGCTGATCGGCGCCGGCATCGTCATGGCGCTCGTCGCGGCCGCAGCCGGCTTTACCGACTTCTTCAGCGAGCCCCGCATCCGCCGCCTCAACGATGCCTGGTACCATATGGTCGGCAATCTCGCCGCGGTCGTGCTGGCCCTGGTCAATTTCTACCTGCGCTACGCGCAAGGTGCGGAGGCCGCGATCAAGCCGTGGGGCGTTGCGCTGTCCCTGATCGTGGTCGGCATCCTGCTGTTCACGGGATGGAAAGGCTGGGAGATGGTCTACCGTCACCACGTCGCGGTGCTGGATGCGCCGGGCCAGACCAGCTCGGAGCCGGTGACGCCGCAGCATGGCGGCGAGAGCCACCGCCGCGCCGCCTGAGGCAACGGCAGATCATCGGGGCTTGCTCGGCCCGCCCGCCGCCGCATCTCTTGGCCTGATCGCGCCTCAAGCCGCCGAGGCGGGCTCGGGGCAGTTGGTCAATCGCGCCGGGTTTCCGACCGCGGTGCAGCCGGCGGGAACGTCGGAGGTCACGACCGTGCCGGCGCCGATCTTCGCAAAATCGCCGATCCGGATATCGCCCATCACGGTCGCGCCGGCGCCGATGAAGACGCCGCGGCCGATCCGCGGTGAGCGCGCCGGCAGCTCGTTGCTGCGGCCGATGCTGACATTCTGAAGGATGGTGACCTCGTCGCCGATCACGACATTGGCGCCGATCACGATGCCGGTGGCGTGGTCGAGATAAACGGCGGCGCCGATGCTGGCCGCCGGATGGATGCTGACCTGCAGGACGTTCGAGGCCTGGTTATGAAACAGCAGCGCCGCATCGCGATGCTCGTGATGCCAGAGCCAGTTCGAGACGCGCCAGGCCTGCAGCGCGACATAGCCCTTGAAATGCAGCAGCGGCGCCAACAGGCCGACGCTGGCGGGATCGCTGCGCACGATGGCCTGCAAGTCGCGGCCGGCCGCGTCGAGCAATTCCGGCGAGCGGCGAAAAGCATCGCGACAAAACGCCGCGAAGCGCGTCTGCTCGGCGGCATTGCCGCCAAGCCTGCGCCCGATCAGATCGGCGAGAGCCGCCGCAAGTCCGTCATGCACGAGGACGGCCTCGGCAAGCGACTTGCCGAAGACGGGATCGGATGCAACCGCACGCTGCGCCTCGTCACATATCGTCTGCCAGAGGCCATCGTTCGTCGCAGTCACAGTTGCCGTCATCGCCGCCTCCGGTGCTCTGGTGCTTGCTTCGCCCTCGAATATAGGCGGTCGGCAATCCGCACGCCACGCCACGCGCGTCCCGCGCCGACCGTCCCGAGCCGATGGCCGCAGTTCCCCGTGAGGTTACGAGCTTGCGTGCCGGATGTCCGCGAGCCATATAGTCCACTAAATTTTCGGCCGACGCTGCTTGGGCCGGGATGTCCATGCAAAGCAGCGCGCTCCAGCCCCCCGCGGTGGTCCGCCATCCGCGGGTTTTTCGTACACGGCCGCCTTCAAGGCTCGCCGCCGCGAATCCCGGATCCCCGTTACCTGAGGTCACGCCAAGACATGTCGCCCAACGCGCCTGCCGACGACCACCATGACGACATCATGTATCCCTCCGCCGTGCCGTTCCTGCTGGTCCATCTCGGCTGCGTTGCGGCGATCTGGTCGGGCGTGACGTGGCAGGCCGTCGCGATCTGCGTCTCGCTGTACATCGCTCGGATGTTCGGCATCGGCGCCGGCTACCACCGCTACTTCTCGCATCGGGCGTTTGCGACCAGCCGGGTGTTGCAGTTCGTCCTAGCGTGCCTTGCGCAAAGCAGCGCGCAGAAGAGCGTGTTGTGGTGGGCGGCCAAGCATCGGCACCATCATCTGCATTCCGACACCGAGATCGACGTGCATTCGCCGCGCCACCGCGGCTTCCTGTACAGCCATGTCGGCTGGATCTTCTATCGTCAGCATGACGCGACCGACCTCGTGAAGGTCGGCGATCTCGCGATCTATCCGGAGCTGATGTGGCTGCATCGGCTCGAACTGCTGCCGGCCGTCGTGCTGGCCGCGCTCTGCTTCCTGGTTGCGGGATGGTCGGGCCTGGTCGTCGGCTTCCTGTGGAGCACGGTGCTGCTCTATCACGCGACCTTCTGCATCAATTCGCTTGCCCATGTGCATGGACGCAAGCGCTACGTGACCGGCGATGATTCCCGCAACAATTGGCTGCTGGCGCTGCTCACCCTGGGCGAAGGCTGGCACAACAATCACCATGCCTATCAGAGCAGCGTGCGACAGGGCTTTCGCTGGTGGGAGATCGACCTCACCTATTACGTCCTGAAGATGTTGTCCTGGTTCGGAATCGTCTGGAACATGAAGGCGCCGCCCGAGCAGGTGCTGCGCAACGAGCAGCCGCTCGGCGCGCGCGTGATCAATCGGGCAGCCCGCGAGCTCGCCGGACGGTTCGATGCCCACGCCCTGGCGCACGCGATCTCGTCGGCGCTGTACCGCGCCGATCTGGCCCAGCTGCAACTGCCGACGCTGCACGACATTCTCAATCGCGCCCATGACGGCGTCGACGCGCTGACGCATCTGCATCTGCCGAAGATTCCGACCCGCGAGGAGTTTCTGGCCGAAGCCAAGGCGATGTTCGCGCGAACGCGATCGCTCAACGAGATCGTGGACCACGCCTACGAGCAGTTCCTGACCTCGGTTCGCGCGCAGCTCGTGGCCGTGCGCTGATCCTTTTAGGGCATGCGGGGCTTGGATGATCGCCCGGCATGAGGACCTTCCAAAACCAAACCGCCCGCCTGCGGGTTGCGCAGACGGGCGGCTCGGGGCCATCAGGACTTTGGGGGCATGCGCCTGAAGGCTTTGAGAGGTCGGCCTTGGATCAGCCTTCGTAGATCATCCCTTGCAGCTCAGCCTTGCGGCTGGTCGGTCGGCGGCGGGGTCGGGCGCGTCCGGTGCTGCGCCATGAACTGGTCGAACTCTTCCTTGTCCTTGGCGTGACGCAGGCGGTCGAGGAAGTTCTTGAACTCGACCTGCTCTTCCTCGAGCCGGCGCAGCGTCTCACTGCGATACTCGTCGAAGGCGCGGTTGCCGGAGGACGGCGGGCCGAAGCCAAAGCCGAAGCCGCGGCGCTCCATGCGGTCACGCATGCGGTCCATCTTGTACTGCATCCGCTCCATCTTGTTCGACCAGCGGTCCTGATTGCTCCAGCACGACATTCTTCTGCTCCCGAGTGTGAAAAAGAGAAGGGCAAGTCCGATCGGCCACCAGATGATGAAGCCGAGAATGGTCACGGCGATCCAGCCGGGGTGCCAGGGCGTATCGAGCATGCGGGGGCGCTCGTAATACTGCTGTTGGTCCGACGGGCCGCGCCAGCGATTGACATCAGCGGTGTAGGCCATTTCCCTTCTCCATCACGGCACCAGTGCCGTTGTGAATGTAAATAACATTTACATAGCTAGACCATCCCGGGATTTTGTCAAGCTGGCCGCTAGACACGGCCGCGTGATTCTTTGCGCAATTTTATTTCGGCTTGCCCCAGGGGCCAGCGGGCGGCGGCCTCGAACCGGAGGAAGCCTCCGGTGGCACCGGCGGCGGCTCGGCGGCCTTCGCTGCAGGACGGCGGTCGGTCGGGAAGCCGAGGCCGCGCAGATAGATCAGCACCTCGGCCTCGAGCAACTCGTCTGGCGACATCGGCAGCTTACGGCGCGCGGCATCGCCACGCGAGAACAGCGAGGCGACGCCGTGCGCCATCGACCAGATGTGCAGCGCCATCATCATGGCCGGCGGCCGCGGCATGCCGGGCGGCGCCAGCGCCGCAAGCCGCTCGGCCGCGGCGCGAATGATGTTGAAAGCGCGCTCGCTGGCGGCCAGCAGCGCCGGATTGGCATCGACCGGCAGACCGGACTCGAACATCGCGTTGTAGAAGGCGGGCTCCTCGCGGGCGAAGGCGAGATAAGCCTTGCCGACGCGCTCGAACGCGGTGACGGTGTCGGGCCGCCCGTCGTCCCAGGCTGCGGTCAGGCGCGCCTCGAACTGCTCGAAGCCGCGCTGGGCGATCGAGGACAGCAGCTCGTCGCGGTCGCGGAAATGCCGATAGGGCGCCGCCGCGCTGACGCCGGCCATGCGTGCGGCATCGGCAAAGGTGAAGCCGGCCGCGCCCTTCTCGGCGATCAGCCCGAGAGCGGCCTGCAACAAGGCTTCCTTCAGATTGCCGTGATGATAGCCGCGCTCGGCGCGGCGCTGCTCCTTGCGCCAGCTCATGTGAACGACTTTTACATGAGCCGGCGGTGAAGGTCACTAGCGGCAGGCGGATTGGTTAACCCGTATTTTCACCGCCGTTCCGGGGCGATGCAAAACATCGAGCCCGGAATAACGGTCACGGAGCCTACATCTGCGGAATTGGCAAGACAGGCATGACCTCCACCGCCTCGCCCGGGAAGATCGAAAAATGCGGGTGGTTCTCGAACAGTCTTGCTGCCGCCTCCTGCGAGGCCGCCCGCACCACGGTGAAGCCGGTCAGCGCATTGCTGATCTCGGTGATGCCGCCGCGGTCGATCCTGCGGGTCTTGCCGAGCGGGCCGCCGATCTCGACGATGACGTCCTTGTGCTTCTCGACCCAGCCGTGCCAGGCGGCCATGCCCTCGCGCTCCTTTGCCTTGCGTTCCGCCTCGGGCATCGCATGCCAAGCCTTCATCTTCTCGCCGTTCATGCTGCCGAGGTAGATGGCGAGGAATGTGTGTTCGGTGCTCATCGGTCTCTCCCTTGTTGAGGTCTCTGGTTATGCCTTTAGGTCGTCAAAGCCGGCGGCGGCCGCCTGCACGTCGGGCGAAAAGTCGGCCATCTCCTGCACCTGCCGGATCTCGATGATTTCGTTCGGCGAGGCCGGACACTGCTTTGCCCAGGCAATCGCCTCGGCCCGCGAGACGACCTCGATCATCCAGTATCCGCCCAGGACTTCCTTGGCTTCGGCGAACGGGCCGTCGGTGACGACGGGCTCACCGGTCGCAAACGAAACCCGCGCGCCCATCGACGGCGGATGCAGGCCGTCGAGGGTGATCAACACGCCCGCGTCCTTCAGCGCCTCGTTGTAGCGCATCATGGCCGCCACACGCTCGGGGTCGAGCTGAACGTCCGGCGGTGCGGTCTCGTAACCGAGCGGGATCATCAGCATCATGAATCGCATGGGGTTCCTCATTGTTCGTCATGCCGGGCTCGCGCCTAGCCGCGCTCGCCTTCAAGACGAACGGGTCCGGGTGGAACCGACATCAGGACGAGAATTATTTCGCGAGGCCTAGCGCGGCTGCGGCAGGAAGCGACCGTCCTGCCGGGCCGCGCCGAAATAGACGTCGATGCGACGGACCTTGCCGCCTGCGAAGGTGAAGAACTCCGTGTTGCGAAAGCTCCTGCCATCTGTCGCCAAGCAGAGATAGGTAACGAAGGCCTCCTCGCCTCGGACGAAGATCCGCTCAAGGTCATGGCGTGCGATCCAGCCGCTGTCACGCCAGCACCGTTCGAAATAGGCGGCCTTGTCGAGATCGTCGTCGAACGGGCTGGTGAAGCGGAAATCGTCGGCCAGTGCGTCGGCGACCCGCTGCCGGTCGTTGGCGAGATAGGCTGCGAAGAGGTCTCGGATCAGGCGCTCATGGTCGTCGGGCATTGCGGTCTCCTCGGTAACGATCCCCCTGGAAGACGTTCCATCGAGAAACGTCCCGACATCGCGCCTTCGACTTGAGGCCTTTCTTGCCGGACCGAAAGCGCAGTACAAGGAACCGGCGCTCGCGCGCTGCTCAAACACAGGACATATCCGCCCATGCCGCCCGCCCCGCAGAAAGTCGCCCTCGTCACTGGAGCCGCACGCGGCATCGGACTTGCGACCGCGAAGAAGTTCTTGGCCGAGGGCTGGCGCGTGGCCCTGCTCGACATCGAGGGCGAGTTGCTCGGCCGCGCGGTCGCCGAGATCGGCCAGGACGAAGCGACTTTGGCGTTGACCTGCGACGTGTCCGACGCGACCGCAGTCGGCGCGGCGATCGCAGCGGTTGAGCGACGGTTCGGCCGGCTGGACGCGCTCGTCAACAATGCCGGCATCGCGGTATTCGCGCCGCTGATGGAGACGTCGGACGCCGACTGGCGCCGCGTGCTCGAGGTCAACCTCACCGGGCCGTTCCTCTGCACCAAGGCCGCCGTGCCCCTGATGCGCGAGGGCGATGGCGGCGCCATCGTCAACATCACCTCGATCTCGGCGGTGCGCGCCTCGACGCTGCGCTCGGCCTACGGCACCAGCAAGGCCGGGCTCGCGCACCTGACCAAGCAGCTCGCGGTCGAGCTCGCCTCCCTCAACATCCGCGTCAACGCGGTCGCGCCGGGGCCGGTCGACACGGCGATGGCGAAGCAGGTGCATACCAAGGAGATCCGCGCGGATTATCACGACGCCATTCCGCTCAACCGCTATGGCCTCGAGGAGGAGCTTGCGGAAGCGATCTACTTCCTGTGCTCGGCGAATGCGAGCTACATCACCGGCCAAATTTTGGCCGTTGATGGCGGCTTCGATGCAGCAGGTATCGGCCTGCCGACGCTGCGCGGGCAAAGGCGCAACGGGTAGGCACGGAATTGTAGGGAGGGCAAAGGCGCGCAAGCGCCCCGCCCACGATCTCTCCCGATATGCGGCGACAATGGTGGGCACGCTACGCTTTGCCCACGCTACGAAACCGGGCTTGTGGAGTGCTCCATGCGACGCGCATTCATCAAGGCAATGCTCGCATCCGCGCTGCTCGCCGTCACCCCCGCCGCCGCCGAGATCCGCATCCTCCAATCTCCGGGCGGGCAGGTCGGGCCGTTCCTCGAATTGTTCGAGAAGGTGCGCGAAAGCGGCGAGCGCGTGGTGATCGACGGTCCCTGCCTGTCTGCCTGCACGCTGGTGCTGAGCATCGTGCCGGGCGAGCGCATCTGCGTCACCAAGCGCGCCGTGCTCGGCTTCCATGCGGCCCGTTCGGTGGATCGGCGCGGGCGCTTCTATGCCGAGCCGGAAGCATCGGTCGCAGTGCTTGCCGCCTATCCCGGCCCGGTTCGCGACTGGATCAGCCGCCGTGGCGGGCTCACCGCGCGATTGCTCTTGCTCAAGGGCCGTGATCTCGCCGCAATCTATCCACGCTGCCGCTGACAGTCTTGGCAATCGCCAGGTGTGTGACGTGAATCTGTGAGCCGCGTCACATTAAAGGCGCTTGGCTTGGAGCGCGTCTGGCTTGGCTAGCGCGAGGCCATACGGCAGGCTCCCCGTGCTTGCACATAGATGCGCACCGGGTCTGCGCCATTACGCTTTGGCTGCCTTCAGTAGAGAGTCTGAATCACCGGCACCAGCTTCATGCTGGCGCAAATGAGCATCCCCCAAAGGGCAAAGTTGATCTGTAGCGCCGTCGCCATCGGTCGCTCCCCTTCCAAGTGACGTCCACCCTAGTTTTTAGATTTTATGAATCATCAATAGCGATTCTGACGTGCAGATCACAGCCCAATATTGCGTCAATTGTTGTGCGCTGCAGTCCGCGTGGTTTCACGAAGCGGCCTCACTGCTCCCACAGAGTCATGCGAATAGTGAGTTCATGCTCGGCCATGCCGACCCAACTCGTTTGCCTTAAGTTCCATTTGACCGACGCGATGTCAGTTTCCCGTACGGAGCTTGGTATTGCACAGCAGAAATTCGGGTCCGGCATGATGCGACACGGCTTCATCTTGCTCACTTTGTGTACAGCGCTGCTCGGATGTGCAGTCGCGCCGGCGCAGGAGCGTCGCCCGATCGCGTGGGACGGCCTCGGCCAAGACCCGAACAAGGGTGCGAGCCGCCCTCGCATGGCGAAACGGCGCGCAGCGAACCCCGCGCCTGCGGCGAGTGATCCCAATCTGGAGCGGGAACGAGTGCTCGGGACTTTGCGGCCATACTCCGAGGCGTGGTGGGCAGTTTACGACGCGATCGAAGCGGAGAACGACAGGCAGCTCGGCGCCAAGCTCGTGATCTGCCCTGGGTGCGTGCAATCCTCGCCGCAGGGGGAGGAGACGACCGGATCAATCCGATGACGGCCGAGCCGCACGTGACGGAGCGTCTCTACGTTTCGTGACGATTCCGATGCGTCCCCTCTCCCGCAAAGATGGAGAGAGGGGAATCGCAACGCAAAAAACATGCGCAGTCGCGCGCGTCACATACCCTCGGCTGGACAGTTCACCATCCAGGGAATGCCGAACTTGTCGACGCACATGCCAAAGCCCTTGGCCCAGAACGTCTTGCTGAACGGCATGGTCACGCTGCCGCCGTCGGCGAGCGCGTTGAACTTGCGCTCGCCATCCGCGGGATCCTTGACTGTGAGCGAGATCGAGAAGCCCTGCGGCTTGTGAAAGTGCTCTGCCGGCGCGTCGGAGGCCATCAGCACGCTGCCGTCGGGGAGCGACATGCGGGCATGCATGATCATCTTCTCGCGGCCGGGCGCGGCCGGCACCTCCGGCGGCGCATCCGACGCGCGCATCATCGCCTCGATCTTGCCGCCGAGAACCTTGGTGTAATAGTTGAACGCGGCTTCGCAATTGTCCTGGTAGAACAGGTAGGGATTGAGCATCGTTTCTCTCCTCTTCGTTTGCTGTGGGGCTTATTGCCTCTCGGTGAGCTTCTTGAGGGCGGCGAGGCCTGCCTCGAAATCCTTGCCGATCATGCTGTCCATGTTGATGAACACCTGCATCACCTTGGACAGGAACGGCGCCGGACCGTACATCGCCCATGTGACGAGTGTGGCATCGCCTTGCGGCACAAAGGTGAACTCGGCAGTGTTGTGGCCTTCGAACGGCCGCTCGAAATCGAGCTTGATGCGAAGCTTCGACGGCCCGCTCGCCTCCAGGATCTCCATATGGCCGGCGCCGACATTGTTGTTGCCGTCCCAGGCATAGGTCGCGCCCCGTCCTTCCGCGGCTCCGCCGAAGGTCCGTTTCATGTCGGGATCGCGGCTCTCATAGGGCGACCAGGCGGTCCAGCGGCGGAAATCGGCCACCTGCGGGTAGATCGCGCCCGCCGGCGCCTTCACGGCGAGGCTGCGCTCGACGCGGAATGTGTCGGGTTTCGCCAAAGCAAAGGCGAGAACCCCGGCTATGCCGGCGGCGAGCACGATGGCGATGATGGCAATGGCTTTCAGCATGAAGGGCTCCCCTGGTACGGGCTAAGGACGAAGGGGAACAGCGCGGGCCGACAGACCGGAAACGAATTTTTTGGCACAGAGGGCCGGAGAACATGGACGGGACAAGCCCGGGCATGACGACGTGGAGGCAGATACGCCTATCTCGCCTTCGCGCCTTCCTTTGCCTTCGGCTGGCTGTCCCGGATCAGGCGATCGAGATGCATGCGGATATGGGCGGCTTCCGCCGAGGTGTTGGCAAGCGCAATGGCGCGGTCGAAGGCGACGCGGGCTTCGTCGTTACGGCTGAGCTGCATCAGGAAAGCGCCGCGCACGCCGTAAAAATGGAAGTAGTTGCCAAGCTTGGGCGCCAGAGGCTCGATCAGCTCGAGCGCGGCCTGCGGCCCGCGCACCTTGGACACCGCAACTGCACGGTTGAGCGTCACCACCGGTGAGGGCTGCACCACTTCGAGCGCGCCGTAAAGCAGGTCGATCTGCGTCCAGTCGGTCTCCTCCGGCGTCGCTGCGCGGGCATGCAGCGCAGCGATCGCGGCCTGGATCTGATAGGGTCCGCTGCGGCGATGGCGCATCGCCTTGTCGATCAGCGCCAACCCTTCCGCAATCATGGTGCCGTTCCACAGCGATCGATCCTGGTCGTCCAGCAGGATCAGCGAGCCATCTGCGGCAAAGCGCGCGGCGCTGCGTGCATGCTGCAGCAAGATGAGCGCCGTGAGCCCCATGATCTCCGGCTCGCTCGGAAACAGCCTGAGCAGCAGGCGCGCCAGCCGGATCGCCTCCTCGCAGAGCGGCTTGCGGATCTCTGCGGTGTCGCCACTTGCCGAATAGCCCTCGTTGAAGATCAAATAGATCATCGCCGCGACGCCGGCGAGGCGCTCGGAGCGCTCGACCGCGCCGGGCGTTTCGAACGGTGTGCCGGCTTCCGCGACCTTCGCCTTGGCGCGCGTGATGCGCTGCTCCATCGCCGCGTCCGAAACCAGGAAGGCGCGCGCGATCTGCTTCACGGTAAGGCCCGAGACGATGCGCAGCGCCAGCGCGATCTGCTGCGTCGCCGGCAATTGCGGATGACAGCAGATGAACATCAAGCGCAAGATGTCGTCGCGGTAGTGCGAGCCGTCGAGCCGCTCGGCCAGCGCGCCTTCGGCATCATCGAGATCGGAGATCGCCTGGTCGTCCTCCGGCAACGGCTGCTGCTTGCGGGCGCGGCGAACTTCGTCGATCGCGACGTTGCGGCCGACCATGATCAGCCACGCCGCTGGATCCCGCGGCGGCCCGTTCTGCGGCCAGGTCTTCAGCGCGCGAAGGCAGGCGTTCTGGAACGCTTCCTCCGCCGTATCGAGGTCGCGAAAATAACGCAGCAGAGCGCCGACCGCCTGAGGGCGCGCCGAGCTCAGCGCAGTCTCGATCCAGGCGGCATCGGTCTCGCTCACGTCAGGTTTCCTCCGGGCCGAAATACGCCGACGGGACGCACCTCATAGGCACCGCCGGGAT
Organism: Bradyrhizobium guangxiense; assembly: GCF_004114915.1. Classification (NCBI taxonomy): domain Bacteria; kingdom Pseudomonadati; phylum Pseudomonadota; class Alphaproteobacteria; order Hyphomicrobiales; family Nitrobacteraceae; genus Bradyrhizobium; species Bradyrhizobium guangxiense. The sequence goes on from NZ_CP022219.1 coordinate 5,763,723, forward strand.
TGGCGGCGCCGAGATCGCGCGCGACGTCGAGGGCGTCGTCGAGGTTCTTGCAATCCACGATGTAGAAGCCGAGCAACTGCTCCTTGGTCTCGGCATAGGGGCCGTCGAGCACCAGCGGCGGGGCCTCCTTGCGCAGAGTGGCGGCGGCCGTGGTCGGCAACAACCGCGCCACCGGGCCGAGCCGGCCCTGGCTCGTGAGCTTCTCCTGCACCACGGCGAGCTTCTTCATCACGGCCTCGTCCTGCTCCTTGCTCCAGGAGCCGACGAAGTCCTCATCGTGATAGCAAAGGATGGCATAAAGCATGGACGGCACTTTCCTCGTCTGTTCTAAAGACGCGCCAATATGCCCCGCCCCGACAGCACTGCGGAAAAAATTTGCAAGAAAAATCCGGCAGATCGTGCCAAGGAGGGCCTTCTCAAGCGGAACCTGACGAGGCACTTCGAATGACCATGGGCACATTGGCCGTCCTGATCAACAGCACGCAGCAGAACTGGCTGCCGGAGCGCTGGAAGGCCCGGTTCGACGCGGTCTGCGGCGGCCGCCGCGTGGTGCTGCTGCCGGATTCCGGGCTCGATCCGGCCGAGGTGCACTATGCCGCGGTATGGAAGCCGGTGCCGGGCGACCTCGGCTCGTTTCCCAATCTGCGGGCCATCTTCAATCTCGGCGCAGGCGTCGATGCGCTGATGGCGGACAAGAGCCTGCCTGACGTGCCGCTGGTCCGCGTCGCCGTGCCCGACCTCACCAACCGCATGACCGAATACGTCGTGCTGCACGTGCTGATGCACCACCGCCAGGAGCTCTATCTCAGGCAATCACAGCGCGAGAAGCGCTGGGAGCCGAAATATCAGTGGCCGGCCGCCGCCGTCACGGTCGGCGTCATGGGATTGGGCACGCTCGGCGCGGATGCGGCCGACGTGCTGCGCCGGCTCGGCTTCCGGGTCGTCGGCTGGAGCCGCAGTCCGCGCGCGATCGATGGCGTCGACTGCTTCCATGGCGCCGCGCAGATCGATGCCTTCCTGCGCAAGACCGACATCCTGGTCTGCCTGCTGCCGCTGACGCCGGAGACGCATGGCATCCTCAACCGCGACGCTTTCGCAAAACTCAACCGCGCCAGCCCGCTCGGCGCGCCGGTGCTGATCAATGCCGGCCGCGGCGGCTTGCAGAACGAAGCCGATATCCTGGCCTGCCTCGATGACGGCACGTTGGGTGCCGCCTCGCTCGACGTCTTCGTGCAGGAGCCGCAGCCCGCGGACAGCCGGTTCTGGACCCACCCCAAGGTGGTGCTGACGCCGCACAACGCCGCCGATACCGACGCGGACGCAATCTCGGCCTATGTCGCCGAGCAGATCGCGCGGTTCGAGGCGGGCGGCGCGCTGGAAAACGTGGTGGACCGGGCAAGGGGCTATTAGGCTGCAGCTGACTGGAAGAGAGACCCGCGCGCCTCGATCGAGTCCGCGGTGGGTCCCCGCCCCGTTGCGCAATTGCGCACCAGGGGGACGGCAGCTTCGTCTTGGCGGGCGGGCCCGGTCACCACAACCACAGCGCTCCGACGGTATCCCGTTCACCCTCTCTTAGCGAGAAATTGATAAGCGTTCTTAACCAGCGGTCAAAGAACGAGTCAGACATGCGCGCCAGTCTCGGCCTCAGGATGCGGATCACGGTCGCCCTTGCGATCACGGCGGCAGCGACTGCCTTGTTTGCCGTGCTCGGGGCGATGTGGATCATCGCCGGGATCATCGACCGCGCCGATCAGCGCGAGCTGCGCAGCCACTATGATGCCCTTCAATCGCGCATTGCCGAGGAATCCCACCGCGCCGCCGCCATGAGCACGGTGGTGGCCGCGATGCCGGCGACGCAAGACGCGATCGCCAGGCAGGACCGCAACGCCCTGATCGCCCTGTTCGGGCCGGTGTTTGCCGCGACCAAATCGGACTACGGCGTCGAGCAGTTCCAGTTCCATGTGGCGCCGGCGACCTCGTTCCTGCGCGTGCATCAGCCCGCGAAGTTCGGCGACGATCTCTCCGGCTTCCGCAAGACGGTTCTGGTCGCCAATCAGGATCGCAGGGTCGTGGTCGGCCTCGAGGGCGGCGTCGCCGGCCTCGGCATCCGCGGAGTGGTCCCCGTCACGCAAGGCGACAAGCATCTCGGCACCGTCGAATTCGGCTTGACCTTCGGCCAGTCCTTCCTCGACGACTTCAAGGCCAACCGCCACATCGACATCGCCTTCCATCTTGCCGACGGCTCGGGCTTCAAATTGTTCGGCGGCACGCTGAAGGGCAAGAGCTTCTTCGACGCGGCCGATTACGGCCGTGCCACCGCCGGCAGCTTCACCGTGAAGCAGGCCAAACTGGACAATACGGCGGTCGCAGCGCTGCTCGGACCGATCAAGGACTTCTCCGGAAAGCCGCTCGGCGCCGTCGAGCTGGTGATGGACAATGCCGATTACGAAGCCTCCGCCGACCGCGCCTGGCTGCTCGCGATCGGCATCGCCGCGCTGGGGCTCTTGCTGGCGGCCATCGTCGGCTATCTCATCGCCCGCGGCATCTCGCAGCCCATTCTGTCGATCACGAGCGTGATGCGTGAGCTCGCAGATGGCCGACTCGACGTCGCCATACCCGCCAGCAAGGCGAATGACGAAGTCGGCGCGATGGTGAAGGCGGTCGCGGTATTCCGCGACAATGCCGTCAACTTCGACAAGCTCCAGGCCGAGCAGGTCGAGGTCAAGGCACAGTCCGAAGCGGAGAAGCGCCGCGCCTTCGCCACGCTCGCTGACAATTTCGAGGCCAGCATCCGCGACGTCGTCACCACCGTCTCATCGGCGGCGGTCGAGATGGAGCATACCGCGCGCTCGATGTCGGCGATCGTCGAGCAGTCTCGGCAGCAAACGAGCGCAGTGTCGTCGGCTTCGGCGCTGGCCTCGGAGAATGTGCAGACGGTCGCGGCCGCGGCGGAAGAATTGTCCTCGTCGATGACCGAGATCAGCCGCCGCCTCGCCCACGCGACCGAGGTGGTCGGCAAGGCCGCCAGCGACGGGCGGCGCTCGAACGAGCGTGTGCAGAGCCTCGCAGATGCCGCGCAGAAGATCGGCGACGTCGTTTCCTTCATCAGCGGCATCGCCGGCCAGACCAACCTGCTGGCGCTGAACGCAACGATCGAAGCGGCGCGCGCAGGCGAAGCCGGCCGCGGCTTCGCCGTGGTCGCTTCCGAGGTCAAAGCATTGGCGACGCAGACGGCGAAGGCGACCGAGGAGATCGGCGCGCAGGTCACTGCGGTGCAGGGCGAGACATCGGGCGCGGTGGACGGCATCCAGTCGATCTGCGCGACGATTCGAGAGGTCGATGAAATCTCCGCCGCGATCGCCGCTGCCGTCGGCCAGCAGGGCACGGCGACGCAGGAGATCGCACAGAACGTCCAGCAGGCCGCCGCCCGCACCGGCGAGGTCTCGCAAAACATTTCCGGTGTCACTGCCGGCATCGCCGCGACGGGCACCGCAGCAGAGGAAGTGCTGGGTTCGGCGATCGAGCTGTCGAAGCAGTCGCAGCGGCTGCGGGATGAGGTCGATCGTTTCCTGGCGCAGATCCGCGCGGTGTAATCGGACGGCGCGATTGCGCCGCATCCCGGATCGGCGCGCGTGTCCGGGACGACAGCTCAGGGCTTGGCGCCCGCTCCCACCATCACGTCGATCGCGCCCTTGACGATCGCCTCCAGCTCCTTGCGTGACACGCGCGCGCGCGAGCGAATGGCGATGCTGTGGACGGTGGCTGACGCGATCTGGGCCAGCACCGCCGGATCGGCACTCTCCGGCAACTCGCCCTTTTCTTTCGCGCGGCGGAAGCAGCTTGCAAAGGCCTTGTCGAGTTCGCTGAGCCCGTCGAGCACCATGGCGCGGATCTCGGGATCGCCAACGGCCTCCGACGCGGCGGTCACCACCGTGAAGCAGCCGCGCGGACCGGTCTCGCCGGACAGATAGATGTCCAGCGCAGAGGCGAAGATCCGCTCCAGCCGCTGGCGCACGGGCATTTCCTCGCGAAAGATCGCAGCCATGGAGGCCCGCGCCTCCTCGCGGTAGCGCTGATAGCTCTTGATGTAGAGCTCGCGCTTGTCGCCGAAGGCGCCGTAGAGGCTCGGGCGATTCATGCCGGTGGCTTCGCTGAGATCGTCGAGCGAAGTCGCGGCAAACCCCTGTCTGCGGAACAGGTCGAGCGCCTTGCCGAGTGCGACCTCTGGCTCGTAGGCGCGCGGGCGGCCGCGGCGCTTTGGCGGCTCGGGCGCGGCGGGCGGCCCCTTCGATTTTTGTACCATTTCGCAAGTTAATCCTTGACCGACCTCATATTATGCAAGATAGTACAAAAATCAATCTGGCCGGGTTGAGCGAAAACCTCAGGAGACATGCCCCAAGGAGGCTACAGATGGATCTCTATTTCTCGCCGCTCGCCTGCTCGATGGCGACCCGCGTCGCGCTGTACGAAGCCGGCGCCGAGGCGAACTATCTCGAAGTCGACCCGCCGACCAAGACAGTGCTGAGCGACGGCTCCGACTTCCGCGCCGTCAATCCGATCGGCCTGGTGCCGACGCTGCGCACCGACGAGGGCGTGGTTCTGACCGAGAACGCGGCGATCCTGCAATACGTCGCCGACCGCTTCCCGCGGTCCGGGCTTGGCGCCGCCGCAGGCATCGACCGCACGCGTCTGCATCAATGGCTGTGCTTCATCGGCACCGAGCTGCACAAAGGCCTGTTCGTGCCCGTGCTCGACCGTAAGGCGCCGCAAGAAGCCAAGGCCTATGTGCTGGAGAAGAACCTGTCGCGGCTCGACTATCTCGACAACTACCTGAAGGGGCGCGACTTCCTGCTCGATCATTTCAGCGTGGCGGATGCCTATCTCGTCACCGTCATCAACTGGACCATGGCGACGCCGCCGATCGAGCTTGCGAAATGGCCGAACGTGAAGGCCTATTACGAGCGCCTGCGGCAGCGGCCGTCGGTCGCGAAGGCGGTTGCTGTGGAGTTCGAGCTGTACAAGGCCGAGCTCGCACGCAAGAAGGCGGCGGCGTAGGCCATCTCCGTATTTCGCGCGGCCGCGACGCCGCCCCGGGCTCGGTCGGGGCGGCGTCGTTCGTCCTCGAGCTCGACTATCTCGGCGCCTGCAGCACGATCCCATAGCGGCCGTAGATCCGGTCGATCGTGCCGTCGCTTCGCAGCCGCTCCACTGCTCCGTCGATGGCGTCGCGCAACGCATCATCCGGACGGATCATGCCGACGGCGACGTTCCAGTTGAGGTCAACGACGCTCTCGTCGCGATCCAGGATCTGGAGCTTCTTGTCCGGATGCGTCAGATTGAAATAGCTCGCTGCGGTGGGCGTGACTGCGGCAGCATCGATCTCGTGGTTCGACACGGCCTCCAGGCTGTCGGTCTCGAAGCCGAAGGTCGACGTCGGCACGCGCCGTTGGCCGATGATCATGGCTGCGATCGAACCAACCTGCACGCCCACCCTGGTCGCCTCGTTGAGGCTCCTGAACGAGGTGAGCGTGCTGGATGACGGCACCGCGAGCGCGACGCCTGTGCGATAGTACGGCTTCGAGATCCTCAGGCGGGTTTCGCCCTGCGCTTCGCGGTCGGCGATGACATCCAGAAGAATGTCGCAGCCGGCGCTACGCATCTGATACTGGGTGATGATCCAGTCGAGCCTGAGCGAGACGCCGAGCTCGCGCGCCAGGACCCGGCCGAACTCGACCTGAAAGCCGGGGGGATCGCCGGCCTTCTGCGCAAAGGGAAGCGAATTGGGATGCGCGCACAGCCCGATCACGCCGCTCGATCGGATCGCCTCCAGGGTTCGCGCCTGCGCCGGTCCTGACAGAATGATGGCGGCAGCGACGATGGCCGAAGCGAATGCCTTCATTCCGCGTTCTCTCTGAAATGGATCGGGCCTTGATGGATCAGCTCTTGATGGATCAGCTCTCGGCGGTTCAACCCTCGCGCGGTTTCAAGGCGCGGATATATTTGACGATCTGGTCGATCTGGGCGTCGGTGAAGGCGCCGTCGAATGCCGGCATCGCCCCTTGCTTGCCGTGCTTGATGCGGTTGCGGATGAAGTCATCGTCGCGCGGGGAGTTCATCAGTTGCGGCCCCTTGCCGGCTGCCCGGCCACCATCGGAGTGACAGAAGCCGCACGTCCCCGCGAACACCTGCTCGACGTCAAGCGTCCCGTCCCCGGGCGCCGGCGTGGCGGATTGTCCTTGAGCCATGACAGCGCACAGCAACGAGGCGGCCAGCCCCGCCGGAATCGTTTTCAAATGCAATCTCACTGCGTCCGCTCCATCCTGAATCACGTGCGGCCGCTTCGATCGGCCGGGGACGCGGGCTGGTGCCCGCTCCCCGGTCGAACGTTTGCGGCAGACTATTTCAGGCTGAAAACGATCAGCGCGCCGTCGTCACGCGGCATGCTCTTGTAGACGCCGCCGAAGTTCGGCGCATACTCGTCCGCCAGCATGCCGCCAAAGCCCGCTGTCACGGCGATATATTGCTTGCCGCCCGCGGAGTAGCTGACGATGCCGCCCTGGTGGCCAGTGCCGTTGTTGTGCTTCCACAACTCGGCCCCGGTTTCGGCATCGTAGGCGTGAAGGACGCCGCGGGAATCAGGCACGAACACGAGATTGCCGGCGGTCGACAGCACGCTCCCGAGCGGCGGCTCGGGGGAGCGAACCTCCCATTTCTTTGCCCCCGTGATGGGGTCGCGCGCGTCGAGGTGCCCATAGATCTCACCGCCCGGAGGCGGCGCCATCTTGAAATCGGCGCCGATGTTGAGCTGAGCTTGCGGCGCAGTGACCGGCGTCGTCTTCTGGATGTCGAGCGTCATGCACCATTCCTGGCCGATCTTGTAGTAGAGACCGGTCTTCGGGCTGTACGAGCCGGAGTTCCAGCTGATGCCGCCGCCGATGAACGGACACAGCGGCGGTTCGGTGACCTTCCCGACCGGGAAATCGCGACGCCCGATCAACGCGCCGGTCTTGGGATCGATATCCTTGACGAAGTTGATGTTCTCGACCAACCGCCAGACGTTCTTCACGCCGAGATTGCGGTCGTAGACGAAGACGAAGCCGCCCTTGTTCGGATGAACCACGTATTTCTGGCCGTCTCGCTCGAGCATCACGAACTCGCCGACGGCGCTGTCGAAGTCCCAGGCGTCGTGCGGCAGTTCCTGATGGTAGGATTTCAGCTTTCCGGTATCGATATCGAGAGCGATAACTGAACTCGTATAGAGATTGTCGCCGGGACGCGCGCCTTGCGTCTTGTAGTCGGCGCCCGACCAGTCGTAGAGCGGCGCCGGGTTTGCGGTGCCCCACAGGACCGTGTTGGTCTCGGAATCGTAGGTGCCCGGCATCCAGCCGCCACCGCCGCCGGTGCGCCAGGAATCGTTGCCCCAGGTCTTCATGGCCTCGTCGGTGCCCGCGACCGTCAGGAACTCCCACTTCTTCTTTCCGGTTGTGGCATCGACCGCGAAGATCGGGCCGCGGCCTGGCCATTCACCGCCTTGTGAGCCGATAATCACGCTGCCCTTCGCGTAAAGCGGCGCGCCGGTGAAGCCGACCGTGAGCTTCTGCGAATCGATCAGCCTGGTCTCCCAGAGGACTTTGCCGGTTTTCGCATCGAGCCCGAAGAGACGACCGTCCATCGTGCCGACGAAAACCTTGCCTTCGCCGAGAGCTACGCCGCGGTTGTAGGGCGAGTGGGTCTGCCGGCTGATGAGGGCCTCATCCAGCTCCGGAAGGAACGACCAGATGACCTCGCCCGTCGCGCCGTTCAGCGCGAAGACGCGGCTGTAGGACCCCGAATAGTACAGCACGCCGTCGGCCGCGAGCGGCATCGACTGCAGCCCGCGCGTCGATCGTCCGGGAATGTGCATCCAGGCGACGCTGAGATTGCCGACGTTGTTCGCGTTGATCTGCGCGAGCGGGCTGTAATGATGGGATTTGTATGAACCGTGATAGGTGAGCCAGTCGTTCTGGCCGGCGCTCTCGATCCGAGCCGTATCCACGGTTTGGGCCAGCGCCGCCGACGCCGCAAATGCCGCAACGGCGAGAACAGGTAAGCCCGAGTTGAGCCACTGCTTCCTCATATGCACTTCCTCCCGCTTGATGTTTATTGATTGCGTCTCTCGTGAACGCCGCTGCGAGGAATGTTTGCAGTTCAGTATGCGTCGATCGTCCTCCACCGGACATGAGCTGCAAACAAATGTCCCCTCTCTCGGCGCATGTCGCCAAGGGAGCCACGTTCACTAGCATGATTGCTGTCGCACGTCTGCTTGCACAGCGTACGACGGATCACGCAATGTGCAAAGACAGAATGCGCGCGGGGGAGCGCATTGCGCAGAGGGCGAATTGAAACGACAGCAGCGCTGACCGTTCGATCGCGATCGGAGCTATAGAGCTAGCCGTACAGCACGCGCGGCAAGATCGTGACGATGCCCGGCCACAGCGTCAGCAGCAGCACGAAGCCGATCATGATCACCAGGTACGGCATCGTGACGCGCGCGATGTAGCCGAGGCCATCTTCCGTCAAGCCCTGGATCACGAACAGGTTGAATCCGACCGGCGGGGGGATCTGCGCCATCTCGACCGCGAGCACCAGGAACACGCCGAACCAAACTTCGTCGAAGCCGGCGCCCTTCACGATGGGCAGCACGATCGGCAGCGTCATCACGATCATCGAGAAGCCGTCGAGGAAGCAGCCGAGGATCAAGTAGAAGATGACCAGCACCACGATCAGCATGAAGGGCGACAGGCCAAGGCCCTTGACGAACGCGGCGACGGCCTGGGGAATACCGAGGAAGGCCGCGGCATTGCCGAGAATCGATGCCCCTAACACGATCAGCGCGATCATCGAGCAGGTCACGACCGAGCCGATCAGCACGTCGCGCATCACCTGCTGCGACATCGCACCCTGCGCCCAGGCCACCAGCCCCGCGCCGAGCACGCCGACGGCCGCCGCTTCCGATGGTGTCGCGAGTCCACCGTACATCGAGCCGAGCACGCAGGCGATCAGGAACAGCGCCGGCGCAAGGTCCTTCAGCGCGGCGAAGCGCTCGCCCCACGGCACCTGCGAGAGCTTGGCTTCCGTCTCCGGCACCATCGTCGCGTTGAGGGTCGTATGCAGCATCACCCACGCCATGAAGGTGGCGGCCAGCAGGAATCCCGGCAGCACGCCGGCCGTGAACAGTTTCAGGATCGAGACGTCGCCGAGCACGCCGTAGATGATCATGATGTTGGACGGCGGGATCAGGAAGCCGAGCGTGCCGGCACCGGCGAGCGAGCCGATCGCGATGTCGCGCGAATAGCCGCGGCGCAACAGCTCGTTGAGCGACATGCGGCCGATCACCTGCGTGGTCGCCGCCGAGGAGCCGGAGATCGCCGCAAAGATGGTGCAGCCGATCACGTTCACATGGAGCAGGCGGCCGGGCAGCAGCCCGGCCCAGGGCGCAAGCCCCTGGAACAGCGATCGCGACAGGCGGGGGCGAAACAGCAGCTCGCCCATCAGGATGAACAGCGGCAGCGCCAAGAGCTCCTGCGTGGTCAGGATGTTCCAGGCGTATTGCGGCAGCAGCTTGTCGAGCGGGATCGAGCGGAACATCGCGAGCAGCAGCGTCGCCGTGAGAGCAAGTGTCAGGCCAATCCACACGCCGCACGCGAGCAGCGCAAACAGGATCGCGAAGAGGGCGACGACTTCGATGGTCATACGATCTTGAACCCGGGAGCGAGCAAGGCGGTCATTCGACGGGGGAGGCCTTCATGCGGTGATCCTCCAGCGGCAGCCCAAGCCCGGCCTGGATTGCGCGCGCCAGGAACTGGAGCGTGAGCAGCAGCATGCCGAAGGTGACGACGGCTTCCGGAAACCACAGCGGCGTGTCGCTGGAGGTCGAGACCTGGCCGCGCGTGTACGCGGCAAAGGCGAACTTCGCCATCGCTGACGTGAGAAAGGCCATGAAGGCGAAGCCAGCGGCCGCCGACAGGATCTCGAGCGCGCGCTGCATCGGCCTTGGTGCGTTCTTGAGCAGCAGCACGACACGGATGTGGCCGCCGACGCGCAGGGTCATGGCGGCGCCGAAGGTGAAGGACGCCGCCATCAGATAAGACGAATATTCCCAGGCGATCGAGATCGTCGGGGGAAAGAACGACAGGAAGTTCGACAGGAAGCGCGTTGCGACCTCGCACAGCATCAGCAGCGTCAGCATCAACAGGCAGCCCCCGCCGATCCAGCCGTCGAGACGGCCGAGACGGTCGATGCCGTCGAGCAGGATACGCAGCGGCACTGGGGCCGCTGCATTGAGGCTTTGCGGTGCTTCGGACGAAACGCTCGCCACGATCCCGCCCTCAGCCGCGCTTCATTTCGGCGAGATAGGCCCGCACCGGCTTGTCGGCCGCCGGCACGCGCTTGAGGAAGGCATCCAACTGCGGCGCGGTCTTGGCCCGGATGTCCGTCATCATCGCATCCGAAACCGGCACCACCTCCATGCCGCCCTCCTTGAGGCGGTTGAGGCTGTCGACGTCGGCCTTGAGCGAATTGGCCCAGAAGCCCGGCTCCATCTTCGCGGCGATATCCGCGACGAGCTTCTGCTGATCCGCAGAGAGCGCCTTCCAGGAATCGAGATTGACGGTCAGCATCTGCGACGACCAGACGTGGTTCGTCGGATAGACATATTTCAGGAATTCCCAGAACTTGCCGTCGACGCCAGACACCGAGGAGGTGGAGACGCCGGCCACCGCGCCGGAGGCAAGCGCGGGGATCGTTTCGCCCCAGGGGATCATCACCGCCGCCATGCCGATCGCATTCAGCATCTCGACCGCATTCTTGTCGGGCACGCGGATCTTGATGTTCTTCAGGCCCTCGACGTCGGCGACCTTCGCCTTGAGGTGCAGATATTGCGTCGGCCACGGCACGATGTAGAGGATCTTCTGGTTGTTGCGAGCCGCGATCTTCTCGTATTCGGGCCGCACATATTTGTGCAGCACCTTCAACTCCTCCACGGAGCCGCAGAGGAACGGAATGCTCTCGACGCCCATGAAGGGCTCGTCGCCGACCTGCTGGATGTTGAGGACATCTGCGAGCGGTACCAGGCCGTCGCGCACGGCACGCAGATGCTCGGGTCCCTTGAAGCCGAGCTGGCCACCGGCCTTCACGGTGATCGCGACCGAGCCGCCCGTCTGCTTCTTCACCTCTTCGGCGAAGGCCATCGCGTTCTGAGTGTGGAAATTGCCATCGGGCCAAACCGTCGACATGTCCCAGCTTGTCGTCGCCGCACGGGCGCGGGTCGAGATGTGGCCGGCGGCGAGCAGCGTCGCTGCGCCCGCGGTGAAGTTCCGTCGCGTGATCATTGCACCCCTCCGTTTACCAAACGTACCGACGCCTCAGCGCGCGTACCCATAAACTGCAACCGCATTGTCGGCAGACACGAGTCCGCTCTCGACGTCGTCCTTGACCGCCGCCCGATCGCGCGCCGCGGGATCGCCGATGCCGGCGCCGCCGGGCGTCAGCACCACCAGCCGGTCATCCGGCGGCACCTGCTGAAAGCCTTTGCCACGCAGCTTCTTGCCGGACTTGAGGCCGACATAGCCGGCCTCGCCGTTCTGGCCACCATCGCGGCCGCGCGGCGGATGATCGATGCGGTCGAACGCCGCGAGAATATCGAACGGCGCATCGACGCCGCTGCCGACCTCGATGATCTGGCCGAGGCCGCCGCGGGTGCGGCCTGCCCCGCCGGAATCCGGACGCAGCTCCTTGCGCCAGAAGATCAAAGGCGTTTGCGTCTCGGCAATCTCGACCGGGGTGCCGCGCACGCCGCTGGGATAGGCAGTCGCCGACAGCCCGTCCTTGCCGAAGCGCGCACCGGTGCCGCCATTGGAGGTCACTGCCATCGAGAACCCGTAATTGCCGCCGACCCCGGAGCGGGTCTGTCCGCGCACGTTGAGATTCCACAGGCAGGAGGTGCCTTCCGCAGGCACGCGCTCGGGAATGATCTGGCGCAGGCAGCCGAAGACGACGTCGGGCAGCATCTGGCCGATGACGTGACGCGAGGCGACCGGCGCCGGCTTCGGCGCATTGAGGATGGCGCCAGCGGGTGCCGACACCGTCAACGGCGAGAGCGAGCCGGCATTGTTCGGGATCTGCGAGGCGACGACGCAGCCGAGGCCGAACACGGTGTAGGCGGTGGTGTAGGACAGCGGCACGTTGATGCCGAACTTCGAGGCTGCGGACGTGCCGTCGAAATCGACGTGAATGCCCTGGTCCGAGATCGTCAGGGTCGCCGCCAGCGTGACCGGGGCATCATAGCCGTCGACCACCATGGTGTTGCGCCAACTTCCCTTCGGCAGCTTTGCGATCTCGGCCAGCACGGCTTCGCGCGAGCGATCGCAGATGTAATCGCCGAGCTCGTCGAGCGTATCGATGCCGAACTCGCTCATCATCTCGACCAGCCGCTCGCAGCCGACGTCGTTGCAGCCGGCGAGCGAATAGGTGTCACCTTCGGTGTCGATCGGCAGCCGCGTGTTGGTGCGGATCATCGCCATCAGCGTCTCGTTGACGACGCCCTGGTCGATCAGCTTCAGCATGGGGATGTAGAGCCCCTCCATGAACACGTCAGTGGCATCAGGGCCGAAGCCGATGCCGCCGATGTCCATGAGATGGCTGGTGCAGGAGAACAGCGCCACCGGCTTGCCGTCCTTGAAGCAGGGGGGGGTGACGACGAAGTCGTTGAGATGGCCGGTGCCCATCCAGGGATCGTTGGTGATATAGGCATCGCCCTCCTGCATCGTCGCGATCGGGAAGTGGTCGATGAAGTGCTTGACCGATTCCGCCATCGAGTTGACGTGGCCGGGCGTGCCGGTCACCGCCTGCGCCAGCATCCGCCCCCTAAGGTCGAACACGCCGGCCGAGAGGTCGCCGCATTCGCGCACGATCGGGCTGAACGCGGTGCGGAGCAGCACCTGCGCCTGCTCCTCGACCACGGCGATCAGCCGGTGCCACATGATCTGCAGGTCGATCAGGCTCGCGCCATTTGCCTTGCTCATGATCAGGCCGCCTTTCGTTCCATGACGATGCTGCCGGCACCGTCGATATGGGCGTCAAAACTGGTAGAGACGAAGGTGGAAGTCTCGTCCTCCGCAATCACAGCCGGACCTGCAATGGTCGCGCCCGGCGCCATGTCCTCGCGGCGATAGAGCGGGATCTCGATCACCTCGCCTGCCCGGCCGTCGAAGAATTTTCGGCTGCCGGACGCCTTGGCCGCGGGCTTGCGCGCCACGGATGCGACGGCGGGCGGGTTGCGCGCCTCGGTGGTCGCCAGCACCGACCAGCTCAACACCTCGATGGCCGCGCCCGGAATCGGCCGCTCGAACATCGCGGAATAGTCCGCCTCGAATTTCTGGCGCAGGCCCGCAAGATCGGCCACGGTCAGCCGCCGGTTCGGCAGCTCGACCGAGATCTCATGGCCCTGACCGACGTAGCGCATGAAGGCGGCGCGGCGCTCGCGCACCGGTGCGCCGGCGGCGCCAGGCTCGACCAACGCACGCGCTTCGGTTGCCATCTCCTGCAACAGATCGGAGACCGCCTCGGTGTCGAAATCATCGAGGCGGGCGTGACGGCTGCGCACCAGCTCATAGGCGATCGGCGCGGCAAGAAAGCCGACCGCCGAACCGACGCCGGCATTCGACGGCACGATCACGCGGGAGACGCCGATCTTCTCGGCGACGCGGGCCGCATGCAGCGGCGCAGCGCCACCGAAGGCGATCAGCGTGTGCTGGCCGACCACGGCACCGCGCTCGACCGCATGGACGCGCGCCGCGCTCGCCATGTTCTCACAGACGACTTCGTGCACCGCATAGGCCGCGGTTTCCGCGGACAGGCCGAGCGGCGCACCGACATCGCGCAGCAGCGCCTGTTTCGACAGCTCCGGATCGAGCTTGATCGTGCCGGCCGCGAACGCGTCGGGATCGATCATGCCTAGCGCAACGTCCGCATCCGTCACGGCCGGACGCTGGCCGCCGCGGCCGTAGCAGGCCGGTCCCGGCTCCGAGGACGCACTTTCCGGCCCCACGGTGACGCGCTTCATGGCATCGATATGCGCGATCGAGCCGCCGCCGGCGCCGATCTCGACCATCTCGATCACGGGAATGCGCACCGGCAGGCCCGAGCCTTTGAGGAAGCGCGCCGCGCGATCGACCTCGAATACGCGCGAGGTTTCGGGCTGGTACTTCTCGATCAGGCAGATCTTTGCGGTGGTGCCGCCCATGTCGAAGGACAGAACCTTGCTCTCGCCCAGCCGCGCCGCGATCTGCGCCGCGAAGATGGCACCGCCGGCGGGTCCGGATTCGACGAGACGCACCGGAAAACGCCGCGCCGTCTCGATCGAGGTGACGCCGCCGCCGGAGGTGACGAGGTAGATCGCGCCGCGGAACTGCTCGACCTGCAGGGCATCGGCCATGCGGGCGAGATAGCCGTCGATCAGGGGTTGCACATAGGCGTTCGCGACCGCAGTCGATGTGCGCTCATACTCGCGAATCTCGGGACAGACGGCGGAGGACACCGTCACGGAGATGCCAGGCATCTCCTCAGCCAGGATCGCGGCTGCACGTCGCTCGTGCTCGGGATTGGCGTAGGAGTGCAGGAAGGCGATCGCGACGCTCTCGACGCCTAGCTCGCGCAATTTGGGCGCGAGCGCGCGTAGCGAGGCCTCGTCGAGCGGGAGGCGAACGGCACCGTGGGCGTCAACGCGCTCGGGCACAGTGAAACGCAGGCTCCGCGGCGCCAGCGGCTTGGGCTTGTCGATGGTGAGATCGTACTGGTCGTAGCGGCTCTCGGTGCCGATATCGAGCACGTCGCGAAAGCCTTCGGTCGCGATCAGGGCGGTCTTGGCACCGCGGCGCTCGATAATGGCGTTGGTCGCGAGCGTGGTGCCGTGAATGAAGACGTCGATGTCGCTGATATGAGCGCGCGCATCCGCGAGAATGAGACGCATGCCGTCCAGCACCGCCTGCTCGGGCCGCTGCGGCGTCGTCAGCACCTTGCGCGTCTTGCGAGCTTGACCCACGTCCAGCACGATGTCGGTGAATGTGCCACCGATATCAACGGCAAGCCGCACTTCGGCTCCCTCAAGCATTCCAAATTCTCCGTGCTGATCGTCAAGACTGAGGTCGAAAACGCAGCAATTTCCATGCCATGGCCGACAAGGACAACGCCGCGCCCGGCTATTCTGCTTGGCACCTATGCAATAGGCAAGGCGTGTTCGCCGCCCTCGCGATCAGAGCAGGAATGCAAGCGCCGCTTCGCAGCGCTCCTCGACCTTCAGCGTCAGGAGATCGTCGGCGCGGGTGCGTCCGAGATTGATCGCAGCGATCGGGATGTTGCGCTGCGCCGCCTCCTTTACGAAGCGGAATCCGGAATAGACCATCAGAGACGAGCCGACGATCAACATGGCATCGGCCTGCGCCAGGTGATCCCGCGCGGCGGCAACGACGTCACGCGGGACGTTCTCGCCGAAGAACACGACGTCGGGCTTGAGGACGCCGCCGCAGGCTTCGCAAGCGGGCACCTTGAACGACGAGAAATCCGCGTGCTCCAGATCGGCGTCGCCGTCCGGCGCATCCGCGGCATCGAGCGTCAACCATTCCGCGTTAGCGCGGCCAAGTGCATCCTGGAATTCGCTGCGCTGGGTCTTCGCCCCGCAGCCCATGCAGCGGACGAGATCGAGCCGGCCGTGCAAATCGATCCCCTGCCGGTGGCCGGCGGACTGATGCAGCCGATCGACATTTTGGGTCAGCAGCATGCCGCAGCGCCCGCTCGCCTCGAGCCGGGCCAACGCGTGATGCGCATCGTTCGGCCGGGCCCGACCGAAGCGCCTCCAGCCGATCAGGCTCCGCGCCCAATAACGCTGGCGCGTGCGCTCCTCCGACATGAAGGCCTGGAAATTGACCGGCTGGGTTCGCTTCCAATTGCCGTGGCTGTCGCGGTAGTCGGGAATGCCCGAATTGGTGCTGCAGCCGGCGCCGGTCAGCACGAACAGCTTTTCGTGCCGGGCGATGAAGTCCTGAAGTGGAGGGTGAACCGGCCGAGCTGTTGTCATGGCGCAGATGTAGTCTGCGCAGGCGAGTTTTGCCAGATCACCTCGCTAGCTCGCCCAGTTCTCGCGAAACTCCGGAAACAGCGTCAGGCCTCCGCAGGCATAGAGGGTCTGTCCAGTGATGTAGCTCGCATCGTCAGAGGCCAGGAAGGCGAACACCGCGGCGATCTCTTCCGGCGTGCCGACGCGCCCCATGGGAATGTGGCTGGTGACGACGCCCCGCTTGTCCGGATCGCCGGTCCAGGCGGCGTTGATCGGCGTGTCGATCGCGCCGGGACCGACGGCATTGACGCGGATGCCCCGGCTGGCAAATTCCAGCGCCAGCGTGCGGGTCAGGTTGGCCATGCCGCCCTTGCTGATCGAATAGGCGAGATAGCCGGGCTTTGGAATGATCTGGTGCACGCTCGAACAGTTGATGATGCTGCCGCCTCCCCCGCGCGCCACGAAATGCGCGAGCGCCTTCTGCGCGCAGAGCACGGCACCGTTGAGATTAACGTCGATGATGCGTCGATAGGTTTCGACGTCGAGCGCCTCGCTCGGCGATTCCTTCTGGAAGCCGGCGTTGTTGACGAGGCAATCGAGACGTTTCCAGCGCGACAGGATCGCCTCGAACATCGCGGCAATGTCCTGCTCATCGCCGACATTGGCCCTGACGATGCAATGATCGGGCTCGTCGTGGCCGCGATCGCGCGAAGCCGCCCGGGCAAGCGCGAGCGTCTCCTCCGCCCGCTCCGCGTTCTCGAAATAATTGATGGCGACGGTCGCGCCTTCCTGGGCGAGCCGGACGGCGATGGCGCGTCCGATGCCTTGCGAGGCGCCGGTCACCAGCGCGTATTGGCCGACAAGGCGCGACGGAAAGGGGCGAGGACGTTCGGTTTGCGGCATGTGTTCTCTCCGGGATGCTCCATCATGGATGGAACAAGCGTTTTGTTCCATCCGTTGCGCGCATTCGTGGCTTCACTCCGCGCGCCGCGTCAGCGGCGAGGTCAGGATCTGATACAGGATGATGGCGCCGAAGGTCGCCGTGCCGATGCCGCCGATCGTGAATGCGCCGAACTTGAGCGTCAGGTCCCCCGCGCCCGCGGTCAACGCCACCGCGACGGTGATCAGGTTTGCAGGATTTGCAAAGTCGACCTTGTTCTCGACCCAGATCCGGCCCGCCATTGCCGCGATCAGGCCGAACAGCACGATCGAGAGGCCACCGATGACAGGGCCCGGGATCGACAGGATCAGCGCGCCGAATTTCGGCGAGAAGCCGAGCAGGATCGACACAATGGCGGCGAAAGCAAACAGCAATGTCGAATAGACCTTCGTCGCCGCCATCACGCCGATATTCTCGGCGTAGGTGGTGACGCCGGTGCCGCCGCCTGAGGCGGCAACGATGGTTGCTAAGCTGTCGGCGAACAGGGCGCGGCCGAGATAGGCATCGAGGCTTCGGCCCGTCATGGCGCCGACCGCCTTGATGTGACCGAGGTTCTCGGCGACGAGAATGATCGCGACCGGGGCAATGAGAAAGATTGCGTCGGCCTGGAACGTCGGCGCAGTGAAGTTCGGCAGGCCGATCCACGGCGCGGCCGCCAGTTGCGCGAAGTCGATCGGCTTGCCGAAACCGAGCCCGTTCGCGAACAGCAAATACAATACATACCCGCCGATCGCACCGAGGATGATCGGCAGCCGCCGCCACAGGCCGGGGGCGGCAACGGCGACGATGGCGATGATCAGAACGGTCGCGAGCCCGATTGCCGTGTCGAACGTGCCAGCGCTCACCGCCTTGACCGCCACCGGGGCGAGGTTGAGGCCGATCGCGGCGACCACGGCGCCGGTGACGGCCGGCGGCAGCAGCCTCTCGACCCAGCCGACCCCCGACCACATCACAATCAGCGCGATCACCCCATACAGCACGCCGGCGCCGATGATGCCGCCGAGCGCGACCGACATGTTGGGGTTCGTCCCCTGCCCGGCATAGCCGGTGGCCGCAATGACGACGGCGATGAATGCGAAGCTCGAACCGAGATAGCTCGGCACGCGACCGGCGACGATGACGAAGAAGATCAGCGTGCCGATACCGGAGAACAGGACTGCAACGTTGGGGTCGAACCCCATCAGCAGCGGGGCGATGATCGTCGAGCCGGACATCGCGACGCAATGCTGCAGACCGGAGACGACGGTCTGCCCCCATGACAGTCGCTCTTCTGGCATGATCACGCCGGAGGTCTTGAGCTTCCAACGCGGGAAATAGCCCTGTGCTTGCTCGTCCGAGCCCATTGCTGTCGACATGTTCCCCCCGATTGCGGTGCAGCGATCGATCTTCGTGCGAACAGACAAAAATGTGATTGTCGCTTCTGCGACGGTCATCACATGATGCGAGACATGCAAGATCAAATGCTTGCATCATCAATGCGTTCCCGGGGCCACTCTATGACACAAGTCGCGATCCAGCCAGCTATCCGCGCCCGGCATCAGCCCTGGTACAAGATCCTGTACGTCCAGGTCCTTATCGCGATCGCGCTCGGCGTTTTGATCGGCTATGCCTATCCCGATCTCGGCAAGGCTTTGAAGCCGCTCGGCGACGGCTTCATCGCGCTGATCAAGATGATGATCGCGCCGGTGATCTTCTGCACCGTCGTGCACGGCATCTCCTCGATGGGCGACCTCAAGCGCGTCGGCCGGGTCGGGCTGAAGTCGCTGATCTATTTCGAGACGGTCTCGACCGTCGCGCTCGCGGTGGGCCTGCTGGTCGGCGAGGTGCTCCAGCCCGGGCACGGCTTCAACATCGCCCCCGCCACGATCGATCCGAAATCGGTGGCAACCTATGTCACCAAGGCCAAGGAGGAAGGCATCGTCGCCCATCTGATGGCGATCATCCCCGACAGCTATGTGGGCGCGATCGCGCGCGGCGACCTGTTGCAGGTGCTGCTGATCTCGATCCTGTCCGGCTTCGCCATCGCCTTCCTCGGCAAGGCGGGCGAGCCCATTGCGGACGCGATCGACAAGGCCGCGAAGATGTTCTTCGGTATCATCCGCATCATCGTGCGCGTGGCGCCGATCGGCGCCTTCGGCGCGATGGCGTTCACCGTCGGCGCCTATGGCCTCGGCTCGCTGCTCAATCTCGCCGCCCTGATCGGCACGTTCTACCTGACCAGCATCCTGTTCGTGCTGATCGTGCTGGGGGCGATCGCGCGCCTCGCCGGCTTCTCGATCCTGCGCTTCATTGCCTACATCAAGGACGAGCTTTTGATCGTGCTCGGCACCTCGTCCTCCGAGACGGTGCTGCCGCAGATGATCCAGAAGATGGAACATCTCGGTGCCTCGCGTTCCGTGGTCGGGCTCGTCATTCCCACCGGCTACAGCTTTAATCTCGACGGCACCAATATCTACATGACGCTGGCGACGCTGTTCCTGGCGCAGGCGACCAACACGCATCTGACGATCTGGCAGGAGCTCGGCATTCTCGGCATCGCCATGATCACCTCGAAGGGCGCCTCGGGCGTGACCGGCGCCGGCTTCATCACGCTCGCCGCGACGCTCTCGATCGTGCCCGACATCCCGATCCAGTCGATTGCGATCCTGGTCGGCATCGACAAATTCATGAGCGAATGCCGCGCGCTGACCAATCTGATCGGCAACGGCGTTGCCTGCGTCGTCATCAGCATTTCCGAAGGCGAGCTCGATCGCGATGCGCTGCACGAGACCATGGCCCACCCGCTGGAGATCGGCGAGGCGCTGGAGCCGGGCGGAAACGCGGCCTCATAAGCCCGCGCAAGAGGAAAGGCACAGCGGTTCCAGCGCGGTAGTTTCCCGGAGTAGAAAATTGCTGCGGCACGCATCACAATAATCGGATTGGGATTACTGATTGATACTCGTTTTTTCCACCCGACGCGCTGGGGGCAGGGCGTCGGGTTTTTGAAAATCACAACCACATCCGGACCGCCAGGCGGGATCAGACGATCCCGCCATCGATGCGGATCACCTTGGCGGCAAGATCGAGCCGCCGCGTGATCCCGATCGCCTCCAGGAAAGCCTCGTCGTGACTGACAACCAGCAGCGCGCCGTCATAGGCCCGCAAGCCGGCCTCGATGGCTTCGATGGAGTCGATGTCCAGATGGTTGGTCGGCTCGTCCAGGATCAGCAGCGACGGCGGCGGTGCCCCGCCCAGCACGCAAGCGAGGCCCGCGCGAAACATCTGTCCGCCACTCAAGCTTCCCGCGATTTGCAAGGCCGCATCGGCGCGAAACATGAATCGGGCCAGCGCGGCATGGCACTCATTCGCACCCGCTTTCGGATTGAGACGCCGAAAATTGTCCATGATGGAGCGCGCCGGATCGAGCAGGCTGACCTTCTGATCGAACAGCGCGAAATCCGGCCTGATCCGCACGGTGCCCGCGAGCGGACGCAGCTCGCCCGCGATGAGCCTCAGCAGCGTCGTCTTGCCGGAGCCATTGGGCCCGACCAGCGCAACACGCTCCGGCCCGCCGATGGCAAATGAAAGATCGCGCAAGACAGGCTGCTCCGGTCGATAGCCCGCGCTGACGCCATCGAGCCAAAGCACCTCACGGCCCGCGGGCAGGCCGGTCGCGGGCAATTTGACCGAGAGCGGCTGAAGAACCTCGATGCGCCGGCGCGCCGTGTCGACGGCTTGAAGCGCTTCCGCGCGCTGCCGCTCGGCGATTTGGGCATTCTTGCCGCCGGTATCCTCGCTTCGGTCCTTGCGCGCGCCGGCCAGGATGTGCGGCATGTCGCCCTTGGCGCGCTTCTTTCTGCCGCCGCTGTCCTTGCGCGCTTTCTTCTCGGCAGCCTCCTGCGCCTTCCCGTCGATCTCGGACAGGCGCTTCTCGGCACGCGCGAGGTCGTGCTTCACGGCCGCGAGCTCGACGGCCTTCTGCGTGCGAAAGCTGCTCCAATTGCCGCCGTATCGCCTGGCTCCAAGCGACGACAGCTCGACGATCGCATCCATCGTGTCGAGCAGGCCCCGGTCGTGGCTGACGACAATCGCGCCACCACGCCAGGCCGCAACGAGATCGATCACGGCCTTGCGGCCGGCGCGGTCGAGATTGTTGGTGGGCTCGTCCAGCAGCAGGAAGTCGGGCTCGGCAAAGACCAGTGCAGCGAGGCGAACCCGCGTGATCTGGCCGCCGGACAACCGCTCCAGTTCGGTCTCGGGAGCGAGATCGAACCCGAGGCGTGCAAGGGCAGCCTGCAAGCGTGCTTCGAGGGTCCAATCGACCTCGGCGATTTCGTCGGCCGAGGCTTCCCCGCGCTCGGCCCGGCGCAGCAACGCGAGCTGACCTCGCGCGCCGAACAAATCGGCCACGGTCGCGCCCGCAACAAGCTGAACGTCTTGGCGCAGCAACCCGACGGTTCCGGTGACGACGACACCCCCGGCCCGGGGACCGTGCTCGCCGCAGATCGACGCAAGCAGCGTCGTTTTGCCGACGCCGTTGCGGCCGACGAGGCCGGTCCGCTCCGCGCCGAATGTCAGATCGAGGTTGGAGAAGAGAGAACGGCCGTCAGGCGTGGACAGCGACAGATTCGACAGGATGATTGAAGCAGGCATGGAATTCCCCGTGGGCAAGGCGGATGGGCTTTGCGGTCGGGGTGAAATCCATGGCTGCGAGCTTCCTGATTGAAGCCTCGCTCATAATCCCGCTGGGCGGCGGGATCAAGGCCGCATTCCGACTAGCGTCATCGGTGTGATCGGCGATGCTTCCCGAAGCCGTCGATGGACACTGCCCAGGGCACGCGGTAAGAGGCACCAGGGTCGGAGTGTCTCAGCCAAGGGAGGCAATTTCGTGAGCGGTAAGCCAAACAGCGCCCTCGCCCAGCTGCTTCAGCAGGCCTTCCTGGCGTTGCGAGCCAGGCAGTTCGACATCGCATGCCGGCTTGCCGGCGAAGCCCTGAAATCAAATCGCACCGATCGGAATGCTGTTCTGATTCTGGCCCATGCGCTGCTCGGCCTGGAGCGCGCGGAGGAGGCGATCGCGCCGCTCGAGAAAGCCGCACGGCAAGGCAACGATCCGGAAATCGAGACGCTGCTCGGTCACGCACTATGCCGCGCGCGGCGCGCAACGGACGGGATCGCGCAATTGCGGCGCACCGCAGCACGCCACCCGGCCTATCTGCCTGCTTGCCAGGAGTTGGCCGGCCAGCTGGCGAATGCCGGGGACATTGGCGAGGCCATCGGGATCATCGAGAATGCCGTCACGCGCGCCCCCGCCAACATCGACCTGCAACTCGACCTCGGACGCCTGCATGTCCGCAACAATGATCGCACCAGCGCGCGTGCCGTCCTGGCCGCCGCTCGCGCCGCCGCGCCAGGACGAACCGACATCCTGACCGAGCTCGCCGGAGTCGAATTTCTCGACGGCGCCTATAAGGATGCCGCCGAGACCTACCGTCACGCGCTTGGACTGCGTCCGGACGACGCGCCATCCCGCGCCAATCTCGCGATGTGCCTGCTCGAAATGGGCGAGCGCAACCGTGGCGAGGCAGCGCTGCGCGCAGTGCTTCGCGGACGACCACACATGCTCAGCCGCGCCGCCTTCGCGTTGGCCGCCTCGTCGCACGGTCGCTTCTTCTTCCGCCCGAGCGCGGCGGCGAAGTTTCTGGAACGCGAGCAAGAACCAGCGGCTACGCCCTGAATTTCCGCCGGTACAGGCCCGGCTCGCGCTTCATCGTGGCGCGAAGCGCATGGACCTGCTGCGTTTCTTCCGGGGTGAAGGCTGAAACCTGCACCGTCCAATCCTCGCGCTTGACCGGAATGCACTGCGCGATCGGCGTGCCCTTCGGCAACACGCCGCGAAAGCCCGTGTTGTGCCAATGCGCCGGAAAATGGATCCAGTTGTCGCGATAGCGATCGCAATCGACGAGGCCGCTCAGCGTGGTGAACGGAAGATCGAAGCGGTTGACCGGATGGGTGAAGAACAGCGCGTAGCCGTCCGGCGCCTCTATGGTCCAGAGATTGTGAAACTTGATGACGAAGCGATCGGCCTCGAACAATGGCGAGCCGGTGAGCTGGCTCTGATCGTGGAAGCTGACGGGCGAGCGCGGAAAATCGATCGCCCCGCCCGCCGGGATGTCATTGTCCCAGCTGATCTCGCCATCCTCGACGCGGAGATCACAGATCAGCGGGATCAGGAAGCCGCATGTCATCGCATCGATGAAGGGCGGGCAGCGCTTGACCGTGTCGTCATCCTGCTGATTGAGGGCGCTGAAGGCCGAGTTCGGCATCGCCTTGAGCCAGTCGGGCATGCCGAGATTGGCAGGGATCGGCTGCGGCAGCAGTCCTTCGAGCTCTGCGGGGCAGCGAAATCTGATCGCGTGCTTGTTGTCGTTGACCTGCGAGGACATCGGGAACTCCAGCCGGTCCCCTACCGATAAAAGGAAACGGCCGCGGGTCAAGGCCCCGCGGCCGCTCCGCATCATTACTTCTCCGAAATGTTGTGGGCTCTGGGCACCTGTCAGCCCTTGAGCGCGGTCACCACCACCTCGATCAGCGCGCTGCCGCCGAGATCGGCAACGCCGACGGTGGCGCGGGTCGGCAGATTGTCGCCGAAGAACTCGGTCCAGGCCGCGTCCATCTCCTTCTTCCTGGAGAGATCGGTGACGAAGATCGAGGCGCTGACCACGCGCGACTTGTCCGTTCCCGCCTCCTTCAGATAGCCGGCGATCTTGCCGAGGATGTTGCGGGTCTGGTCCCCCATCGAGACCGAGGTGTCGTCGGCGATCGTGCCGCCGAGGAAGACAAAGCCATTGGCTTCGACGGCGCGGTGCATGATGGGCGTGCGGATGCTGCGGGTGATGCTCATGATGTCCTCTTGTCTCTAGAGCGTGGAGGGATGGAAGCGGTCGATGCCTAGATCGCTGATCCGGGTCTGGGTGCCGCCGTTGACGATCAGCTCGGCCATCACGGCGCCGGCGCCGGGGCCGAGCTGGAAACCGTGCAGCGAGAAGCCGAACTGGTGATAGAGCCCCTTGTGGCGGCTGCTCGGCCCGAACACGGGAATGTCGTCCTTCATCTTCGCCTCGATGCCGGCCCAGGCGCGGACGATAGTGGCGCCGCGCATCACCGGAAACAGCTCGAACACGGTGCGGGCGCTGACCGCAAGGCTCTTCCAGTCCAGCACCGTCTCGTTGCGATCCTGATAGGGCCTCGCCAGATGGCCGCCGCCGATCAGCACGGTGCCGTTCTTGAACTGCTTGAAGGACAGCTTTCGCCCGCGCAGAATCACGACGGGGTCAATGAAGTGCGGCACGCGCGAGGTGATCATCAGCATCGGCGCCACGGTCTCGACCGGCACCGGCTCGCCGAGATCCGCTGCGATCTTGCCGGCCCAGGCGCCGGCAGCATTGACCAGAACCGGTGCGGCAAAGCTCTCCGAGCCAACATCGACGTGCCAGAGTCCGTCGCTCTGCCGGATGTTGCCGGCGGCGACGCCTTCACGCACGGTCGCACCGAGCTGCTCGGCCTTGCGGCGGAACGCCGTCGTTGTCTGCGCCGGATTGGCCGCGCCATCGCGGCGCGAGACCACGCCGCCGGGACAGGTCTCGGCGACTGCCGGCACCAGGCGCCGCAGTTCGGCCGCATCGATCAGCTCTTCGTGGGTGAAGCCCAGCGCATTGAGCTCGGTGACGCGCGCACGGCAGACCGCGAGCTCATCCTCGTTCTCGGCGACCAACACCTGGCCGTAGCTCTCGAAGCTGCAATCGTCGTCGACGAGGTCAGCTATCTTCTCCCAGATCCCCATCGAGCGGATGGACAGCGGGATCTCGGGAATGTGCCGGGCAAGCTGACGGACGCCGCCGGCATTGACGCCGGAGGCGTGGCGGCCGGCATAGTCCTTTTCGATCAGCACCGGCTTCAGGCCGGCGAGGCACAGATGTAACGTGGTCGAGCACCCGTGGATGCCGCCGCCAATGACGATCGCATCCACGTTTGTGCTCATCCGCGCACCACGGCCTTGACGTCGGCCTCGCTCTTCGGAACGGCGGCGAGCTCGGCGAGCGTGATCGGTTTCACCGGCGCGCGCAGCCGGTAATAGCCAATCTCTTGCGGCGTCTTGCCGCGCGCCTGCGCCATCAGCTCGGTGACGGTGAGGCCGCAGAGCCGGCCCTGGCACGGCCCCATGCCGGTACGGCGATAGGCCTTCAGCTGGTTCGGCCCCGTCGCGCCGATCGCGACCGAATCGAGCACGTCCTTCGCGGTGACTTCCTCGCAGCGGCAGACGATGGTGTCGCCCGAGGGAATGCGGAACTGCGGCGCGGGGCGGAACAGGGTGTCGAGGAAGACGCGGCCGCGCTCGGCCTTGGCAAGATCGGCGCGAAGCGTTGCCATTGCAGGCAGCCTTGCGGCAACCGCGGGCGCCAGCGCTTCGATCGTGGCGCGCGCAGCGATACGACCACGAACCACCGCAGCATTCGCGCCGCCGATTCCCGCGCCGTCGCCCGCGATCGCGATGCCGGCGACCGACGAGCTGCCGTTTGCATCGAGCACTGGCGACCAGCAGAGTTGCAAATCATCCCAGCGATGCTCGACACCGGCCGACATCGCCAGATTGACATTGGGCACGACACCCTGATGCAGCAGCAGAAGATCGGCCGGAATGGTCTCGCGCTTGCCGCCGGCGACATAGCTCACGCTGGCAAGCTGGCCGTCACCGGACGCAAAGAGCTCGGTGACGCCGGAGACGACCTGCACCTTCGCTTTCACCTCGCGCATCATCGACAGGCCCTTGGCGAAATAGGGCGAGGTCAGGAAGGCGAAAGCGTGCGGCAGCGCCGCGAAATAATTGCCGCGCTCGGTGGTGTCGAGAATGCGATCGATGCGGCCCCCGAGGCGCAGGATCTGCGCCGCGAGCAGCCAGAGCAGCGGGCCCTGTCCTGCGATCACGGTGCGGCCGTCGGGCACCAGGGCCGACGATTTCAGCATGGTCTGCGCCGCGCCGGCGGTCATCACACCCGGCAGCGTCCAGCCCGGAATCGGGAACGGCCGCTCCAGCGCGCCGGTCGCCAGGATCACGCGCTTCGCCTTGACGAAAGCGGACGCGCCGCCGATCGACACGGCGATCTCGAGATTGCGGTCGAGGCTCCAGACCGTGGCGCGATGAATGACCTCAGCATCGCTCGCGCGCAGCGACTGCACGAGATCGGCACCGACCCAATAGTCAGCGCCGAGCTGGTTGCGGTCGGTCACCGGCGTCGAGGAAATCGCGCGAAACACCTGACCGCCGGGGCCGATATTCTCGTCGAGCAGCAGCGTCGACAGGCCGGCTTCGGCGGAGGTTGCCGCGGCAGCAAGGCCTGCTGGCCCGGCGCCGATCACCACGACATCATAGTCTTCGCGCTTGGGAGCCACAGTCATTTTCCGATCTCCCGCTTGCCCTTCTGGATCTCGATCTGCATGCCATCGGCGACCGGCACGAGGCAGCCCTGCCGATTGCCGACGCCGTCGATGGTGACGAGGCAGTCGAAGCACACGCCCATCATGCAATAAGGCAGACGCGGCACCCCACTCACCGCAGTCGAGCGGCGGACATCGCAGCCGGAAGCCAGCAGCGCGGCAGAGACGGTGTCGCCCTGGCGCGCCGCAACGGCGACACCATCGACGAAAATCTGCACTTGCGGACGTTTGTCCCGCTCGGATCTCTTGAACATGGGATGCCTCTTGGCTCCTTCGGTATCTCTAGTAACCGCTGTTGTTCGGCGCGCCTGTGCCGAAGCGGCTGGCGGAGAATGCGCCGACGAGTTCCGGCTCGAGCGCGCCTTGCGCGACCATGCGCGCGATCTCGAAAGCGTGGTTGGACGCGAGCGTCACGCCGGAATGACAGCAGGCGACGAAGGCGCCGGGATGCGTCTCCGACTGGTCGTAGATCGGAAAGCCGTCCTGCGGCATCACGCGGATGCCGGCCCAGCTCCTGACCACGTTGAGCCGCGACAGATGCGGGAACATGCGCTGGGCGCGATCGGTCATGACCGCGCTGATCGAATGCTTCAGCGCGCGATCGTCAAGCTCGTCCTCCTTGCTGTCGCCGATCATCACCGTGCCCTCGTCGGTCTGGCGGATCGTCGTCAACGGATGCGGCAGGAACGGCATGGTGCGCTCAGTCACCACGACCTGGCCGCGGGTCGGCCCCATCGGCGCGTAGAGACCGACCATCGGCGCCAGCGTCTGGTTGGCGTTGCCGGCGGCCAGCACGATCTTGGCAGCGCGAAGCTCGCCCTTCGGCGTGGTCAGACGGAATTCGCCGCCGCTCTTGCTGATCGCCGAGACCGGGCGCTCCGGAAAATAGTCGATGCCGAACGCCCTGAAGCCGGTGTGGAAGGCCCGGAAGGTACGCAGCGAATTGACGTGGCCGTCGAGCGGGCAATAGCTGCCACCCGAGACCTCGGGCCCAATCAACGGCAGCGACTTCTTCACTTCGGAGGCCGAGAGCATCTCCATCTTGTAGTCGGCGGCGCCGACCTGGTTGTGCATGCGCTTGACCAACTCGGCGCGTTGGCCGAATTCGTCCTCGCCGAGGGTGAGGTGAAAACCGCCATTCTGCTGGAGGCAGACGTCGAGGCCGGTCTGTTGCTTCAGCTCGGACGCGAGCCGGCCCCACGCCTGCGACGCCTGCACGGTCCAGACCGTATAAGCGGGCATGCCGAGCCCCTTGCTCTGCACCCAGACCAGCGCAAAGTTCGCGCGCGAGGCACGCTTGGTGATATCGCCTTCATCGAGCACGGCGACCTTATTGCCGAGCCGGCCGAGGCCCCAGGCAATGGCGGAGCCGAGCAGTCCGCCGCCGACGACGGCGACGTCGTAGTCCCCTGACATGAGTTCTCCTATCGTCCCGTATCGCCCTTGCCGGCGAGCACGCGGTCGAGCCCGTAGAAGCGGTCGAGCAGAATGAGGGCGGTCATGGTGATTGCGATCACGCAGGCCGAGACCGACGTCACCAGCGGATCGATGTTGTCCTGGATATAAAGGAACATGCGCACCGGCAACGTCTCGGTGCCGGGCGCGGCGAGGAAGACGGTCATGGTGAGATCGTCGAAGGACTGGATGAAGGCGAGCGCCCAGCCGCTGATGACGCCGGGCAAGATCAGCGGCAGCGTCACGCGTCGGAACAGCGTCCAGCCGTTGGCACCGAGCGAGACCGCCGCCATCTCCACCGTGCGGTCCATGCCGGTCGCCGCCGCCAGCGTCAGCCGCAGCGCGAACGGAAACACGATGATGACATGGGCGATGATCAGCGCGGCGAAGCTGCCGCCGAGGCCGGCCGAGGTGAAGAAGCGCAGGAAGGCGATGCCGAGCACGACATGCGGGATCATCAGCGGCGACAGGAACAGCGCCGCCAGCGCATCACGGCCGCGAAAGCGGTAGCGCGCGATCGCCAGCGCCGCCGGCACCGCGAACAGGAGCGCCACGAGCGAGGACAGCGCGCCGAGGCCGAGACTGACCCAGAACGCGTGGATGAATTCGGGATAGTTCGCGATGGTCTTGAACCAGCGCAGCGAGAAGCCGTTGGTCGGCAGCGACAGAAAACCTTCGGGCGTGAAGGCGACGAGGCAGACCACCAGGATCGGCGCCACCATCACGATGACGAAGATGGTGTGAAAGATCAGCGCGAGCGGACCGTTCTGCCTCATCGGAACACCTCGGCATAGCGCCGCTCGATCAGCGCGTTGCTGCCAACGACGATCAGCACCAGTGCGACCAGCAGCAGCGTCGCGACCGCGGCCCCGAGCGGCCAGTTCAGGGTGTTGAGGAACTCGTCATAGGCCAGCGTCGCGGCGACCTTGAGCCGGCGACCGCCGATGATCGCCGGTGTCGCGAAGGCGCTGGCCGAGAGCGAGAACACGATGATGGCGCCCGACAGCACGCCCGGCATGATCTGCGGCATGACGATGCGGCGAATGATGGTGACGGGACCCGCACCGAGCGACATCGCGGCATTCTCGATCTGCGGATCAAGGCGCTGCAGCGCCGCCCACACCGACAGCACCATGAACGGCATCATCACATGCGCGAGCGCGACCACCATGCCGGTTTCGGTGAACATGAAGGGAATTGGCGAGCGCATCACGCCAAGCGACATCAGGAGCTTGTTGACGAGACCGTTGTTGCCGCCGAACAGCAACGCCCAGCCGAGCGTCCGCACCACCACGGAGATCAAGAGAGGGCCGAGAATGACCAGCAGGAAAAAGCTCTTCCAGCGGCCGCTCATGCGGTTGAGGATGTAGGCTTCGGGCGCGCCGAGCAGAGCCGTGAGCAGCGTGGTCAGGATCGCGATCCGAAACGTCCGCCAGAACATCTCGGCGTAATAGGGATCGGTCGCGATCTCGTGCCAGTTCTTGAGGATGAAGACCGGCTCGATTCCCTTGTACTGGCCCCAATCGTGGAACGACAGCATCACCGTCATCGCCAGCGGAATCAGCAGCACACCGACGAACAGCATCAAGGCGGGCGCGCTCAGCGCCCACGGCGCGCGTACGCTGCGCTCCTCGGCGGCCATGCTCATGCGCCTGCCCTCGCGCGCACGCTCATGTCCTCGGGACGCCAGGTGAGGCGAACCGCGTCGCCTTCGGCCGGCTGCGCCGTGCCGTCATTCTGGCGGATCACGATCGCCGAGCCGCATTCGCTGTCGCATTGGAACAGCCAGTGATTGCCCTGGAAGATGCGCGTGACGATCTTTGCGCTGAGCCCTGTATCGCCGAAGCCGATTCTTTCGGGACGAACGCTGACGGTCACGGGACCGCCGAGCCCGGCCGGCGCCGGGGCGCGCCAGGAGCCCGCCGCCAACTGCGTCGGCGCGACGGTGCGGTCGATCGTTCCGGCAAAGTCGTTGGTCTTGCCGAGGAATTGCGAGACGAAGGCCGAGGCCGGCTTCTCATAGGTTTCCTGCGGCGTGCCGATCTGCTCGATCTTGCCCTGGCTCATCACGACGATGCGGTCGGACAGCGACATCGCCTCGTTCTGGTCGTGGGTGACGAGGATCGTGGTGGTGCCGATGGTGCGCTGGATCTGGCGCAGCTCGATCTGCATCTCCTCGCGCAGCTTGGCGTCGAGGTTCGACAGCGGTTCGTCGAGCAGCAGCACGCTCGGCTTGATCACCAGCGCGCGCGCCAGCGCCACGCGTTGCTGCTGGCCGCCGGACATACGGCGCGGGTGACGGTCCTCGTAACCGGCAAGGCCTACCATCGCGAGCGCGGCACGGACGCGCTCGGACCTCTCAGCGCGTGGCACACCGCGCATCTCGAGACCAAAGGCGACGTTCTCCGCCGCGGTCATGTGCGGAAACAGTGCGTAGCTCTGGAACACGATGCCGAGGCCACGTTTGGCAGGATGGATCGCGGTCAGGTCCTTGCCTTCCAGCCGGATTGCGCCGCGCGTGGGGTCGAGGAAGCCCGCGATCATCTGCAGTGTCGTGGTCTTGCCGCAGCCGGAGGGGCCGAGGAAGGAGATGAACTCCCCCTTCCCCACCGACAGGCTGAAGTCGTCGACCACAGTCTGCGCGCCGAACTGTTTTGCGACCCGGTCGAGCTCGAGATAGGCCATACGCTGTCTCCGCAAACGATCAGATCAGCGCTCGACCTCGCGATTCCAGCGCTTGGTCCACTCCTCGCGCTTCTCGTTGATGACGGTCCAGTCCGGATTGTAGAGCTTCGCCGCGCGCTCGCCGATCGGCGCCATCTTGCCGAGCTCCGGCGGGATCACCAGCGATTTCAGCACCGGGCCGTAGCCGTAATCCTTCAGCATCACGAGCTGGATCTTGGGTTCGAGCAGCATCTTGACGAAGCTCGCCGCCAGCGGCGAGGCGTTGGGCTTGCTGATCGGACATGCGGTGGTCAGCAGCGTCGCTGCGCCCTCCTTCGGATAGACGAAGTCGACCGGGAAGCCGGTATTGGCAAAGCTCTGCACGCGGCCGGTGCCCCACACCGCGATGACGGCCTGGCCGGACTGGAACAGCTCGGTCATCTTGCCCGGCGACGGCTCATAGGCGAGCACGTTCGGATTGATCTGTTCCTTGAAGATCTTGAAGCCGGAATCAACGTTGGTCTCGCCGCCGCTGTTCATCTTCGACAGCATCACCAGCGCTTCGAGACCGTAAGTGTTGTTGATCGGCGGAATCACGAGCTGCTTGGCGTACTTCGTGTCCTTCAGATCGTTCCACGAGGTCGGCGGCGCCCAGCCTTTTTCCTTGAACACCTTGGTGTTGTACATCAGGCCGGTCGCGACGATGCCGATCGCAACGGCGCGATCGTCCTTGAAGCGGGCGGTGTCATAGAGATCGGCGGGCAGGCCGTCGAGCTTGCCGCAGAAGCCGAGCTGGATCGCCTGGTACATCGGACCATCATCGACGATCGCGACGTCGATCTGCTGGTTACCTTTCTGCGCCTGGAGCTTGGCCAGGGTGTCGGTGGAATTGCCGGCGACGTATTCGACCTTGACGCCGTTCTCCTTCTCGAAGCTCGGGATCCCCTCGTCGCGGATGGTCTTCTCGAACGAGCCGCCATAGCCGGCGACGTAGAGCGTCTTTTGCTGGGCCGAGGCGACTGAGGGGGCGGCAATCAGCGCTGCGATGCTGACCGCGGTCAGAAGGCGAAAAGTCTTCATGTGGACCGATCTCCATACCGGAATGAGGTGACGTGCCGACAAATCTCCGGCCGAAGCGCCTTCCGCATTTCCTTCCGCGCAAATCCCTCACCACACAGGGCTCCGGCCCCTGTTCGGCGGAATTTGGCGCGATTTGGAGGTTTGAACCCCTCCAATCTGCCGAAAAAGCGGGCTGGCTCCAGCTCTGATGAAAAAGATCGCAGACCTATACTTCCATCGTCCAATGAATAATGGCACCCTCTGCATGCCGAAATGTTATGATTGGAGTGCACGATGGCGCGGATCAATTCGCGGCAGGTGGAAGCCTTCCGCGCGATGATGCTGACCGGCAGCGTCACGGAGGCGGCGAAGCTGATGGCGGTGACGCAGCCTGCGGCCAGCCGGCTGCTGCGCGACCTCCAGGCGCTCCTGAAAATGGAGCTGTTCGAGCGGCGCGGCACCGGCCTGGTGCCGACCGCGGCGGCGATGGCGCTCTATACCGAGGTCGAGCGCTCCTTCGTCGGCCTCGAGCGCATCACCGCAGCGGCCGAGGAAATCCGTGGCCGCCGCACCGGCTCGCTGCGTATCGCTGCGCTGCCGGCGCTGGCGAACGGCTATCTGCCGCGCCTGGCCGGACACTTCCTGCAGGAACGGCCGAACCTCAACCTCGCGTTCTTCGGCGTGATCTCTCCGATCGTGGTCGACTGGGTTCTGAACAATCAATGCGACATCGGCTTTGCCGAGGTGCCAATCGCCCATTCCGGCCTGCCGAGCCTGCGACTGCCGGCGCCCGCGCGCGTCGCGGTGCTGCCCGAAGGTCATCGCCTCGCGGAGAAGGACGTCTTAGAGCCGCGTGACTTCGAAGGCGAGACGTTCATCTCACTGTCGGCGGGATCATCCAGCCGGCATCTCGTCGACCAGGTCTTCAACCGCCACGAGGTTCGTCGCGTGCTCAGGGTCGAGACCACGTTGTCGGAAATCATGTGCGGCATGGTGTCGTCGGGCCTTGGCGTTGCGATCTGCGACCCTTTCACCGCGAGGGAATTCGCCACCCGCGGCGTGGTCGTGCGCCGCTTCCTGCCGCGGATCGATTTCGAATTCTCCGCGGTCTTTCCGGCGCAGCGCAGTCCGTCTCCGGTGGCACTGGATCTCGTCGAGACCATGCGCAAGGCGCTGGTGGAGTTCGAGGACGACGAAGCCGGGGTCAGCCGCTGAACGCGGCCTGTGCCTCCGGCAAATCCCAGATCTTGCCGATCGCAGCCGTCCCGGCCGCGGTGATCGCCGCTTCATCCGCGCTGAGATAGCGTCCCTCATCGACCAGCACGCGACCATCGACCATGACCTGATCAACATTGGCGCGGTTGGCGAGTGCGATCAGCGCGCGGCGCGGGTCGAACAGCGGCTGCAGATGCGGATGGGTCAGATCGACCACGGTGAGATCGGCGGTTGCGCCCGGCTCGATGCGGCCGAGATCCGGCCGCTTGATGACGTCGGCCGCGACCGCCGTATTAGCCTCGATCAGCTCGGGCGAGTTCGCAACGTCAGGCCGTGCGGAGGTGATCTTGGAGATCAGCGACGCCGCATTGAGCTCGCCGAGCAAATCCATGTTGTAGCCGTCGGTGCCGACCACGGTGCGGACGCCGTGCGCGGCGAAGCGGCTGAACGCCGCCGTGATGCCGGCTCGCGCGAACACGCGCGGGCAGTTCAGCACGGTCATGCCGCGCGCGGCCATCAGCCTGAGATCGTCGTCGCTCGAGAACATGCAGTGCGCGGCCATGAGGTCGGGCGCGAGCAGGCCGAGCCAGTCGAGATATTCTGCCGGCGTGCGACCGCCATAGCGCTTGCCGATGGTCTCGACCTCGGCGCGACTCTGCGCCATGTGCGTGGTGATGGGAACGCCGAGCTCGCGCGCCCGCGTGGCGCAGGCCTTCAGGAGATCGGGGCCGCAGGTGTCGGTCGCATGCGGGCTCATGGCGAGGCCGATGCGGCCGTCGCCACGATTGTTCCAGCGTTGGTAGAGCGCGTCCCATGTCGCCATGTCGGCGGCACCGTCGTCGCCGGAATAACGGACCACGCCGTCAGCGCCGGCCTTGGCATCGGAGGTCGAGAACAGATAGGGCGCGCCGTAGAAGCGGATGCCCATCTGCTCCGCCGCGTCGAACATCTCGGGGATCGAGTTGCGGAATGGCTCCATCACCGTGGTGGCGCCGCCCTTGAGGAGCTGGAGGATCCCGAGCCGCGCGATCGCAAGCCGTTCCTCCGCCGACAGAATATCGGCGCCGCGCTTGGTCAGCGGCAGCAGCACCGTGTAGACGATGCTCTGGTTGTTCTTGCGGCCGTTGCCGTCCTCGGTGTGGCTGCGCGCCACGGCTTCGGAGAAACAGTGATTGTGCAGGTTCAGAAGGCCCGGCAACACGAAGCGGCCGGGACGGTCGTAGATCTGATCTGCGTTCGGTCTGTCGCGCGTGACCGCGGCGATCTTCCTGCCTTCGACCAGAACCCAATGGTCGCGCAACACATCCTGCGCGCCGTCTTTCCGTGACAGCACATAGCTGCCGAAGATTGCCGTTGTGCTCATGCGGGGCGTACGTTCCAGAAGACGGCGGTGCCGTCGAGAATGCCGGTGATGGCTTTGCGATAGGCGGTCGGCTGCTTGTACAGACCGATCGGAATATAGGGGATTTCCTCGAACGCCACCGCCTGGATCTCGCGGCAGATGCGCTGCTGCTCGGCGAGCTCGGAGGCCGCCAGCCATTGGCTGCGCAGCGGTCCCATCTTCTCGCTCGCATACCAGCCGGCGACCTTGCCTTCGCCGCGGATGTTGGTGTTGCCGGCCGGGTTGAGCCAGTCGATGCCCTGCCAGTTGCCGACGGCGGCGCTCCAGCCGCCCTGCCCGATCGGGTCCTTCTTCAGCTGGCGCTGCAGCACGACGGCGAAATCGAGCCCGGCATATTCGACGTTCATGCCGGCCTTGCGCAGGCTGTCGACCGCGATCTCGCCGAGCGGCTTCTGCGCCAGCGAGTTGGTGGGCACGAGCACCACGATCTTCTCTCCGTTGTAGCCGGCAGCTTTGAGAGCGGCGCTGACCTTGTCGTAATTGCGCGGGCCACGGAACACGTCGAGGCCGACCTCGCTCGCCATTGGCGTGCCGGGCGCGAAATAGCCGATCGGGGAGACCTGGAAGGCGGGATCGACGCCGGCGACAGCAGTCATGAACGCCGACTGATCGATCGCCCCCAAGAGCGCGCGGCGGATCGCGGGATTATCGAATGGCGGCTGCAGATGATTGAGGCGCAGCATGCAGGCATAGCCGCGGGGATCGAGGATGCGCGTCTCGATATCGCCGGCGGCCTTGATCACCGGCAAGAGATCGTGCGGCGTGGTCTCCTGCCAATCCTGCTCGCCGGTCTGGAGCGCGGCGACACCGGTGCCGGCATCGGGCGTCGTGGTCCAGACCACGCGATCGTAATGCACGATCTTGGGCCCGGCGGTCCAGTCCGGCTTGCCGTCGGTGCGCGGCTGATAGCGCTCGAACTTGGCGTAGGCGTTGCGGGCGCCCTGCACGCGCTCGTCGGCGAGATAGCGGAACGGGCCGCTGCCGATGACTTCGGTCAGCGGCTTGAACGGGTCCTGGCTCGCCAGCCGCTCCGGCATCATGAAGCACGCATTGATCGCGGCCTTGCCGAGCGCCTGCGGCAGCAGCGGGAACGGACGCTTGAGGCGAAAGCGAATGGTGCGGTCGTCGGCAGCCGAGAGCTCGGCCGTCGCCTCCATCAACTCGCCGCCAAAACCGTCGCGGGCGGCCCAGCGACGGATGCTGGCGACGCAGTCGCGCGCCAGCACGCGCTCGCCGTCGTGCCAGAACAGGCCATCACGAAGCGTGAGGTCCCACTGCAGCTGGTCGCCGGAGATGACATGGCCGGACAGCATCTGCGGCGAGACCTGGAGCGAGGAGCTCATGCCGTAGAGCGTATCGTAGACCATAAAGCCGTGGTTTCGCGACACCTGTGCGGTCGAATAGATGGGATCGACGAAAGCAAGGTCGATCACGGGGATGAAGCGCAGCGTTGACTGGGATTCAGCGCGGACGATGCCCGGCAGCGAGAGCGCCGGAGCTATGGCGGCTGCCTTGAGGAGCGAGCGGCGGGGGATGGGCATGACGAGAGGCTCCTGAAGGAGATTACGTGTTCAACAAGACCGCGCCGATCGCCGCGGCCACCGCCTGTTGCGCCGGCTCGACCACCGGCACGCCGATCGCCTCCGCAATCACCGCGCGGTGCGACGCCATGCCTGCGCAGCCCATCACCACGACATCGGCGCGGCATTGCGTGACCAACGCGCGGCCGGCATCGATCAAGCGGCCGCGGATGTCGGCGCCGGCGGTCTCGGCCGCACTCGCGCCGACCGACCAGCTTCCGGCATAGCGGCTGTCGACGCCCATCACCCGCGCCATGCGCTGCTGGCGGCGGATGCTCGACGGCGATAGCGCGATGATGCCAAAGCGTTCGCCCAGCATCAGCGCGCGGAAGATGCCGCATTCGGCGATGCCCATGACCGGGCGACCGCCGGCGGCCTCGCGCACGGCATGCAGGCCGGGATCGCTGAAGCAGGCCAGCACGAAGGCATCGGCATCGTCGCGCGACACACGGTTGACCAGCGGCATCACGACGCTGTCGGCATCGCGCTGCGAGCTGATGCTCGGCGGCCCTTCGGCAAGGCCGACCACCCTGACGTCAGGTCCGCCGACGATCCGCAGCGGCGCCACCGCGTCGTTGATCGCCGCCGTCACCGACGCCGAGGAATTGGGGTTGATGACGAGGATGCGACGGGTCATGGCTTGGCTCAGCGATTGCCGGCTTCGTGACGGAGGAAGTTTTCCGCGATCTTCTCACCGGTCGTGATCCAGACATCCGGGCACGATTTCGCGTAGGTGAGAAACTCGCGCAGCAGACGCAGCCGCATCGGACGGCCGCTGCACTGCGGATGCAGCACAGTCGTGACCATCGCCCCCCAGTCGCGGACCTCGTCGAGCTCGTCCTTCCACATCGAGAGCACGTGCTCCTTAGGGAAGATCGAGCGTGGACTGAAGCGGGCCGAGAGACCGTGCATCCAGTCGTCGTAGCTCGCGGTCACCGGCAGCTCGATGGTGCCGGGCTTGCCGTCGGCGAGACGATGGCGATAGGGCCTGACGTCGTCGCGGAACGAGGACGTGTAGACGATGCCGTGGCGCACCAGCGCGACGCGCAGCTCCTCGGTGAATTCGCCGTAAGGCGCGCGATAGCCGGTCGGCCTGACCCCGAGCCGGCGCTTCAGCGCATCGAAGCCGCGTTCCAGTTCCTCCTCGATCCAGGGATCGCCGGGGTCGGGCAACAGATGATGATAGCCGTGATGGCCGATCTCATGCCCCGCCTTCAGGATCGATTCCGCCATCGCCGGATGCGCATCGACCGACCAGCCCGTGACGAAGAACGTCGCCTTGAGATCGAGCTGGTCGAGCAGCTCCAGCAGTTTCGGCGTGCCGACGCGCGCCTCATAGCCGCCATAGCTCATGGTGATGAGCCGCTGCGCATGCACGGCGTCCTTGCTGGTCCACGCGCTCTCCGCGTCCACGTCGAACGACAGGAACATCGCGGAATTATACGGCTTCGGCCAGGGATATTCAGGCGCGGGATCCGCGGTGTTGGCCGGGACGAGCGGGATGCTCTTGAGTGCCTTACTGTCCAGCATTGATGGTCGCCTTCTCGATTGCGTTGTCGCTCAATTTCCATTTCGCCAGCAGGGCCTTGTAAGTGCCGTCCGCGATCAGCGCATCGACGGCCTCCAGCATCGCCTGGTGCAGCGCCTTTTCCTTCACCGGCAGGGCAATGCCGGTGAATTGCTGCGCAAGGGTCTGGCCGACCGGCACATAGGCGCCGGGCTCCTGATCCATGATGTAGGGCAGCGTCTCATCGCCCTGCACGGCGGCGTCGATACGTCCCTGCCTGAGCTGGGTGCGGGCATCCGCCGAGCCGTCGGTGCCGACGAATTGAATCGGATTGCTGCCGCAATTCTTCTCGCTCCAGGCCGCGATCTGGGCCGGGAACATGGTGCGGCGGCTGGCACCGACTTTCTTGCCGCAGAGCGCGACGGCATCCCTGAACTCCGACGCGCGCGACTGCTGAACGAAGAAGCGTGGACCGCTGCGAAGATAGTCGACGAAGGTCGCGGTCTCATGCCGGCTCGCATAGTCGGTGAAGCCCGAGAGGATCGCATCGGCGCGCCCCGTCGCAATCGACGGCATGAACTCGGCGAAGCTCGTTTCCTGCCATTCGATCTTGACGCCGAGCTTGCGGCCGATCGCCTCGCCGAACTCGACATCGAAGCCGGAGAGCGCGTTGGTGGCGGGATCGCGGAATTCCATCGGCGGATAGTTCGGCACCAGCGCAACCTTGAGGCTGCCGCGCTTGGCGATCTCAGGCGGCAACTCGATCGCCATCACCGATGCGCTCATGGCGCCCAGGAACACCGCCGCAAGCAAAAGTCTCTTCATCACCACGCCCCCATGTCAGATCACTGCCGAAAGAAATGCCTTGGTGCGCTCCTCGCGCGGCGCGCCCAACACCTCGGAGGCGCGCCCCTGCTCGACGATCGCACCCTGGTCCATGTAGACGACCCGGTCGGCGGCCTCGCGCGCGAAACCGAGCTCGTGCGTGACCACCATCATCGTCATGCCGCTCTTCGCCAATTCCTTCATGACGGCAAGCACCTCGCCGACGAGCTCGGGATCGAGCGCGCTGGTCGGCTCGTCAAACAGCATCAGCATCGGTTTCATGGCGAGCGCGCGCGCGATCGCCACGCGCTGCTGCTGGCCGCCGGAGAGCTGCGCAGGATACCAGTCCGCCTTGGCCGCCAGCCCGACGCGACGGAGCAGCTCGAGCGCTTCCGTGCGCACCTCTTCGGATTTGCGTCCCTGAACCTGGGTCGGACCCTCGGTGATGTTCTCCAGTGCGGTCTTGTGCGGGAACAGGTTGAAGCGCTGGAACACCATGCCGGTCTTCAGCCGCTGCCGCCCGACCTCGCGCTCGCTGAGGCGATGGAGCCTGCCGCCCTGCTCGCGCACCCCCAGCAGCTCGCCGTCAAGCCAGATGCCGCCCGCGTCGATCATGGCGAGCTGGTTGATGCAGCGGAGCAGCGTGGTCTTGCCGGACCCTGAGGCGCCGATCAGGCACATCACCTCGCCGGGCCAGACGTCGAGCGAGACGCTCTTGAGAGCCTGAAACTCGCCAAAATTCTTGCTGACGGAGCGGATCGCGACGAGGGGCTTTGTCATCGTGCCAGCCGCAATGTGCCGCGCGCAAAGCGACGTTCGAGCAGCATCTGCAGCGGCGTCAGAATCGAAACCACGAGCAGGTACCAGAGCCCGGCGACGATCAGGAGCTCGATCACGCGCGAGTTGGCGTAGTAGATGTTCTCGGCGTTGTGCAGCAGCTCGGGATATTGAATGACGCTCGCAAGCGAGGTCGCCTTCACCATGCCGATGAACTCGTTGCCGAGCGGTGGGATCACCACCCGCATCGCCTGCGGCAACACGATCCGGCGCAGCGCGCGCAGCCGTCCCATGCCGATCGCCTGCGCTGCCTCATATTGCCCGACGTCGACCGACAGCATGCCGGCGCGCATCACTTCCGACGTGTAGGCGCCCTGGTTGATGCCGAGCCCGAGGAGCGCGGCGAGGAATGGCGTCATGACGTCGACGGCCCGCGCGGACCAGAGGCCGGGAATGCCGATGGCCGGAAATACCAGCGCGAGGTTGAACCACAGCAGCAGTTGCAGGATCAGCGGCGTACCGCGGAACAGCCAGGTGTAACCTGCGGCAACCGACTTCAGCACCGGATTGGGCGACAGCCGCATGATCGCAACGACGATGCCGAGAAAGATGCCGAGCATCATCGCCAGCACCGCCATCACCATGGTGTTGACGATCCCTTCGAGAATGACCTTCACGGTCAGGAAGCGGCTGACATAGGACCATTCGATCTGGCCGTTCGCAAACGCGCGCACGATCGCCGCCAGCACGAGGACGATCAGGGCCGCGCTGATCCAGCGAAACCAGTGCGGCTCGCGCGCGATGCGCAGGCCCGACAGATCGGGAAAACCCTCCGCGAGGGCCGGCGCCGGCTTCATTGCGGCGCCGCGTTCAGCATGGGCTGGGCCACCGCGTTGGCGCCGAGGCCCCATTTGTCGAGAATGGCCTTGTAGGAGCCGTCGGCGATCATGGCCGCGAGCTTCTCCGTCACAACCTCGCGCAAGGCGGCGTCGTCCTTGCGGAACATGATGCCCTGATAACCCCTGGCGAAGGCCTCGCCGACGATGCGGTATTTGCCGGGCTCCTGGGACTGCGCATAGGGCAACGTCTCGCTGCCCTGCACGGCGGCGTCGATGCGGCCCTGCTTGAGCTGGTTGCGGACATCGATCGAGTTCTCGCCCGGCACGTACTGGATCGCAGGCTTGCCGGCCGGCTCGCAATTCTGCTTGCTCCACTTCTCGATCTCGACCGGAAAGCTGGTGCTGCGGGTGGTCCCAACCTTCTTGCCGCAGAGATCGGTCGCATCCTTCGCCGCGTTGTCCGCCATCACGAAGAACTGCGGGCCGGTCGCGAGATAATCGATGAAATCCGCCGTCTCGCGCCGGGAGGCGCGATCGGAGATGCCGGAGATGATGAAATCGGCGCGCCTGGTCTGGAGCGAGGGAATCAGCTCGGCAAACGGCGTCTCGCTCCAGACGATCTTGAGGCCGCCGAGCCGCTTGGCGAGCTCGTTCGCCAGATCGATGTCGAGCCCGACCAGCTCGTTGCTGGCGGGATCGCGATATTCCATCGGCGCGTAAGTGGAGTTGACCGTAAGCTTCAGCGTTCCCGCCTGCTTGATCTCCGCCGGAAGCTCGGCCGCCTGCGGCGAGGTCGCGGCGGTCAGGGCTGCGAGCACAAGGAAATGCGAGAGGCGTGTCATGTCAGCTCCTTTGCCGATCCTTTGGCTAGCGCCGTGCAAGAGTCAGTCCGCGTCGAGAACGGCCGGCTCGATGATGCCGGCGCGCTCAGTGATCACCCTGTACTGCTCGGGCCGTCGGTGCGCGGCGAAATTGAACATCTTGTCCTTGCCCTGGCGGCAGAGATCGAGATCGATGTCGGCGACGATCACTTCGTCGGCCAGCGTCTGCGCCTGCTCGACGATGCGGCCGTTGGGATCGACAATGCAGGAGCCGCCGATCAGCCCGGAGCCATCCTCCTCGCCCGCCTTCGCGACCGAGATTGCCCAGGTCGCGTTCATGTAGGCGTTGGCCTGCGTCACCAGCGTCGAGTGGAAGGTGCGCAAGGCCCCGTCTTCGGTGGTGCCGCCATTGGGATCGTAGGCCGCCGAATTGTAGCCGATGCAGACGAGCTCGACGCCCTGCAGACCGAGCACGCGCCAGGATTCCGGCCAGCGCCGATCATTGCAGATCATCATGCCCATGATGGCATGGGCCCAGGCCGAACCGGCGCGGAAGGCGGGAAAGCCGAGGTCGCCATATTCGAAATAGCGCTTTTCGAGCTGCTGATAGCGTGCGCCCTCGCGGGGCTCGACCGAACCTGGCAGGTGCACCTTGCGATAGCGGCCCAAGATCTCGCCGTCGCGATCGACTAGGATCGAGCAATTGTAGCGCCGGCCCTCCGGCGTCAGCTCGGCATAACCGACATAGAAGCCGACGCGCAGCGCACGCGCACGGTCGAACAGTTTCGCCACGGCCGGGTTCGGCATGCCGCGCTCGAAATATCGGTCGAGCGCCTCGCCTTCGAGCAGCCAGCGCGGAAAGAAGGTGGTGAAGGCAAGCTCGGGAAACACCACGAGGCTGGCACCGCGGCCGGCTGCCTCCTCCAGCAATGCAAGCATCCGCGACAACGTATGCTCGCGCGTATCGGCTTTTTGCGTCGGCCCCATCTGAGCGGCGGCGGCGCGAAGAACTCGAACCAAGATTGCCTCCAATCTGTGCGCAGTGCTGCCTCAATGGGCGAATGAACCCATTGATGCGACGCGCAAATCCGCTGCCATTACGGGCAAGCGGGGCTGCAAAATCAATTCGTCCTGCTATGATGTTTTGGCCCTTACTATAATCGGCAGTGATATGAACCTGCGTCAGCTCGAAATCCTGCGTGCTGTCATCCGCCATCGCACCACCGTGGCGGCAGCGGACGAACTGGCCCTGTCGCAACCCGCGGTCAGCAATGCGCTGAAGACGATGGAAGCGCAGGCGGGCTTTGCCCTGTTCGAGCGGGTCAACAACCGGCTGTTTCCGACCGCGGAAGCGATGGCGCTCTACAAGGAGAGCGAGGCGATCTTCGCGCTGCACGCCAAGCTCGAGAGCCGCGTGCGCGATCTGCGCGAGAACCGCTCCGGGCATCTTGCCATCGTGGCGACACCGCCGCTCGCCTACAGCATCATCCCTTCCGCACTGTCAGGCTTCCTTCGCCGCCGCCCGGAGACACGCGTGTTCTTCGACGTGCGGCGCTATGAGGGCATCATCGAGGGCGTGCTCAGCCGCGTCGCCGAGCTCGGCTTCGCGCTCGGCCTGACGCATCATCCTGGGATCGCGCATGAGGTGGTGCACACCGGCGAGATGGTCTGCGTGCTGCCGCCGCAGCATCCGCTCGCCGACAGGCCGGTGATCTCCGCCTCCGACCTGTCCGGCCTGCCCTTCATCGGGCTGGAGCGCGGTACGCGGCTCGGCGAAGCCGTACGCGACAGCTTCGCCCGGGCTGGTGCACCGTTCCGGCCGACCGTCGAGGTGCGCTACTGCAACACGGCCTGCGTGCTGGCCGCCGCCGGCGTCGGCGCCGCGGTGGTCGATCCGTTCTCGCCCCGGCAGAACGGCGGCAGCGGCCTCGTCGTGCGGCCGTTCACGCCGACGACCCACGCAGTGGCCTATATGCTGTGGTCGGAGGCGGAACCGCTGTCGCGCCTCGCCAAGGCATTCCTCAACGAGGTGCGCAAGCAAAGCGCGCTGCTGGAGCGCTCAGCGCCACACCA
Source organism: Bradyrhizobium guangxiense (assembly GCF_004114915.1). Taxonomy (NCBI): domain Bacteria; kingdom Pseudomonadati; phylum Pseudomonadota; class Alphaproteobacteria; order Hyphomicrobiales; family Nitrobacteraceae; genus Bradyrhizobium; species Bradyrhizobium guangxiense. Next base: position 5,806,444 of record NZ_CP022219.1, read on the forward strand.
GCAACATCAGCCAGAAAGCGACTGAGCTTCGTAACCTTTTGACCCCGGGGGCACATGGCACGCATCACCATCATCGAGACCGGAGAGGTCCCGCAAAAACACCGCGAGCACCACGGTTCGTTTCCGGACATGTTCGCGCGCATGGTCCGCGCCGAGGATCCGGCCGCGACGGTCGAGGTCGTCAGCATCCCCAAGGGCGATGCGCTTCCCGATCCGAGCAAGCTCGAGGCCGTCCTGATCACCGGCGCGGCCGCCGGCGTCTATGACGGGCTCGACTGGATCGCGCCGCTGGAGGATTTCGTGCGGGCGGCTTACGCCAACAAGACGCCGATGGTCGGTGTCTGCTTCGGCCACCAGCTGATCGCGCAGGCGCTCGGCGGCACCGTGCGCAAATCGGAGAAGGGCTGGGGCATCGGCCGGCATGTCTATCAGGTGCTGCCGGAGAACGGCGTCGTCGAGGGCGAAGCCATCGCCATCGCGGCCTCGCATCAGGACCAGGTGATCGAGCCGCCGAATGACGCGCTGACGATCCTATCGTCGGACTTCACCCCGCATGCCGGCCTGCTCTACGCCAACGGCACGACGCTGACCGTGCAGCCCCATCCGGAGTTCGACGTGGCTTTTGCGCAAGTGTGCTGCGACCTGCGTGACGGCAAGGCGCCGGATGATGTCGTGGCAACGGCGCGAGACTCGCTGGCGCAGCCGATGGACAACGCGAAGCTCGGCGGGGCGATCACGCGGGTTCTGGCGCGAAAGCCCATCCCCTCATCCTGAGGAGCGCGCTCTCGCGCGCGTCTCGAAGGATGAAGGCCGGATGCAGCAGCGGGGCCTGCATGGTTCGAGACGCCCTGCGCGGCTCCTCACCATGAGGGGAGAGAGTGGTGCTTGGCTCAGAACGGATCCGTTCCCAGTCCCGGCACATCTACTGGCCTTGGCCCCGGCGCCGCCCAGTGAAAGCGGCGGTCCTTTTCCGCAATGGCAATGTCGTTGATGGACGCTTCGCGGCGCTTCATCAGCCCGTGCTCGTCGAACTCCCACTGCTCATTGCCGTAGGAGCGATACCACTGGCCTTTGCCATCGTGCCATTCGTACTGGAAGCGCACCGCGATGCGGTTCTCGTCGAACGCCCAGAGATCCTTGATCAGGCGATAATCCTGTTCCTTCTCCCATTTACGGGTGAGGAAGGCGACGATGGCTTCGCGGCCCTGAAAGACCTCGGAGCGATTGCGCCAACGGCTGTCCTCGGTATAGGCGAGCGAGACGCGCACCGGATCGCGCGAATTCCAGGCATCCTCGGCCATGCGCGCCTTCTGCGCGGCAGTTTCTCGGGTGAAGGGCGGCAGCGGCGGACGCGACATGATGATGGCCTCATCGGTTGATGGAGGCCGCAATCTACTGCTGCATCCGGCGGAGTCGATAGGCCATGACCTATCGGCCGATCACTTATCGGGCGATCAGGAAATCAAATCGGCCTTCATCAGCGTGCGGATCGATTTCGGGATCGGCTGCGCGCGGCCGCCGCTGATGAAGGCGACGCGCACCTCGGCTTTCACCAGCACGTCCTCGCCACGCCGCACCTCCTGCGCCAGCATGATGGAGGCACCCTTCACCGCGACCGGCCAGGTCACGATGTCGAGCACGTCGTCCATCCGCGCAGGCTTGAGGAAATCCAGATGCATCGAGCGCACCACGAAGGCGAAGCCCGCGCTCTCCGTCTCGGTCGGCTCGAACAGCGCCTGCTGCTCGGCGCCCATCAGCCTGAGATGATTGGTGCGTCCACGCTCCATGTAGCGCAGGTAATTGGCGTGGTAGACGATGCCGGAGAAATCCGTGTCCTCGTAATAGACACGGACCTGCATGTGATGGCGGCCGTCGCGGATCTCGCCGTCGAGATGGGCAGTCACGTCGCGAGCCTCTTCGCTTGTCGGTAACCAGGCCGTTTTGCGCAAAAACAGCCGGACGCGCAAGCGTGTTAGGACACAACCGGCCCGGCCCGCCCCAGCGTCACCTCGACAATCTCGGGGGGCACGCCGACACGGACGGGCATGATGCTGCATCCGAGGCCACCGGAGACAATGAGGTCGCATTTCAGGCGGAAGTGGCCATAGGCGAGCCGCAGTCCGTTCCGGGGCGAAACCGCCGGCGACCAGCCGAGCAGGCGGACCTGGCCGCCATGGGTATGGCCGGACAGTTGCAGCGCGACACGTGCGGGCACGAGCGGCGCGATGTTGGGCTCATGCGCGAGCAGGATGACGGGCGCGTCGTCGGTGATCTTCGCCAGCGTGGCGTTGAGATCGTCTGCGCCGAAGCGCGCCACGCTCCGGAAGCGCCGCGCCGGCAGGAAGGCCAGCTGATCGCCGAGGCCGGCGAGCCAGAACGGGCGGCCGTCCTTGGTGAGGCGCACGGCGTCGTTCTCGTAGACGGGAATGCCGGCCGCCTCCAGCGCCCGGTGCGCGACGGTCGGCCCGTGCCCTGCCTGCTGGACGGTCCTGTCGTCCCAATAATCGTGATTGCCCATGACGGCATGGACGCCGAGCGGCGCCCTGAGGCCGGCCAGCACCCTCGCCCATTCGCGCGAGGGAATCATGCGCATGACCTGATGCATGCCGGCGACGTAGTCGCCGAGCAGTACGACGATATCCGCGTTCAGCGCGTTGGTGCGGTCGACGATGGACTCGATCCGCTCCAGCGACATCCAGGGATCGCAGGCGTGAATGTCAGCGATGACGGCGATCTTCAGCGGGAGATCCGCCGGCCACTGCCGCGGCTTCGGATGATAGCGGGTGACGCGGAGCCGCAGCACCGGCTCGACGCCGACGCCATAGGCAGCGGTCGAGATGCCGAGGGCGGACAGGCCGCCGATGGAACGGATGAGATGACGGCGCGTGATCATGGAAACCCGATCGAGATGCGCCGTCTTGATGCGGTCCGATTGGAGCGGAATTGGGGTGCGCTCGTGCAGATCATTTGCACGAGATTACCAGAATTTCATGACAAAGGGAGCGCTGTGTTTGCGCGGATCAGTCGTCTTCGGCCTGATCGGTGCCGAACAGGCCGAACTGTGCCGCCGCGTCTCGCGAGGGCTCGGCGATGCCGAGATGGCGGAAGGCGTGCGAGGTGAGCAGGCGGCCGCGCGGGGTACGCTGGAGATAGCCGCACTGGATGAGATAAGGCTCGATGATGTCCTCGATCGCATCGCGCGGTTCGGACAGCGCGGCGGCCATGGTCTCGACGCCGACCGGACCGCCGCCATAGTTCGTCGCGATGGTCGAGAGATAGCGGCGATCCATCGCATCGAGGCCGGCGGCGTCGACCTCGAGCGCGCTCAGCGCGTGGTCGGCGATCTTGCGGTCGATCGTGTCGGCATTCGCCGCCGAGGCGAAATCGCGCACGCGCCTCAGCAAGCGCCCGGCGATGCGCGGCGTGCCGCGGGCGCGGCGCGCGATCTCGTTGGCGCCGTCCGCGCTCATGCCAACATTGAGCACGCGCGCGCCGCGGCTGACGATGCTCTCGAGCTCCTCGATGGTGTAGAAATTGAGCCGCACCGGAATGCCGAAACGGTCGCGCAAGGGATTGGTGAGCAGCCCTGCGCGCGTCGTGGCGCCGACCAGGGTGAATTTCGACAGCTCGATTTTCACCGAGCGCGCCGCCGGACCCTCGCCGATGATGAGGTCGAGCTGGAAATCCTCCATGGCGGGATAGAGCACCTCTTCTACCGCCGGGCTCAGGCGATGAATCTCGTCGATGAAGAGCACGTCGCGCTCTTCGAGATTGGTCAGCAGCGCTGCGAGATCGCCGGCCTTGGCGATCACAGGGCCCGAGGTGGCGCGGAAGCCGACGCCGAGCTCCTTCGCCACGATCTGTGCCAGCGTGGTCTTGCCGAGGCCGGGGGGACCGACGAACAGCACGTGATCCAGCGCCTCGCCGCGCTTGCGCGCCGCCTCGATGAAGATCGAGAGATTCTTGCGCGCCTGCTGCTGGCCCACGAAATCGGACAGCGATTGCGGACGCAGCGCGGTGTCGCCGACATCGTCGCTGCGGCGTTCCGGCGAGACCATGCGGCCGGCCTTGGGATCGCTCACTTCGCGAGCTCCTTCAGGCCGAGGCGGATGAGCTGCGCGGTCTCGGCATTCTCACCCGCACTGCGCGAGGCCGACGCAATCGCCGCGGCGGCCTGTGGCTGTCCGTAGCCGAGATTGACCAGCGCAGAGATCGCATCCGCCACCGGGCGCGGCGCGCGCTGGTCGTCGACGGCGCCGGCAAGATGCACGACGGCGGGATCGACATTGGCAAAGGCGGGCGCCTTGTCCTTCAATTCGGTGACGATGCGCTCGGCGACCTTGGGGCCGACACCGGGCGTGCGCGACACCGCGGCCTTGTCGCGCAGCGCAATGGCATTGGCGAGATCGGCCGGCGCCAGCGTGCCGAGCACGGCGAGCGCGACCTTGGCGCCGACGCCCTGCACGGTCTGGAGCAGGCGAAACCATTCGCGCTCCTGGTCGGTGCGGAAGCCGAACAGCTTGATTTGATCCTCGCGGACGTAAGTCTCGATCGACAGCACGGCGGCTTCGCCCGGCGCGGGCAGATGCTGCAGCGTGCGCGACGAGCAATGCACCTGGTAGCCGACGCCGCCGACGTCGAGGATGACGAAATCCTCGCCATAGGAATCGATCAGGCCCTTGAGCTTGCCGATCATAGGTTCGCCACCTTGAGCCTGAGCGCGGTGCTCTGGCGATGATGGGCATGGGTGATGGCGATGGCGAGCGCGTCGGCGGCGTCGGCCGACGGCGGCTCGGCCTTGGGCAGAAGAATCTTCAGCATCATCGCGATCTGGGCCTTCTCGGCGTGACCGGCGCCGACAACGGTCTTCTTGACCTGATTGGGCGCGTATTCGGCGACCGTGATGCCGAACATTGCGGGCGCCAGCATGGCGACGCCGCGAGCCTGGCCGAGCTTCAGCGTCGCAACGCCGTCCTTGTTGACGAAGGTCTGCTCGACCGCGGCTTCCACCGGCTGATGGTTCGAGAGCACGGCGGCCAGCCCTTCGTGGATCGCGAGCAGCCGGCTCGCCAGTGGCAGGGCGTTCGGCGGTTCCACCGAGCCGCAGGCCACATAGATCAGGCGGTTGCCGTCAGCCTCGATCACGCCCCAGCCGGTGCGGCGCAGGCCGGGATCGATGCCGATGATGCGGACGGGGCTACGAATCGGGAGTGCGGTCATGGGCCACTGATAGCCGCTGGCCGTTGGATGCGAAACAGAAACAGAACAGAAGTAACAGGGGAAGTGGCCCTTCGCCTCGCCTGGCAGGAGCGGGGCGAGGGTGCACACCGTCCAAGCAAGCTACTCTACCCGGCCATCTTCGCAACAAGCGCGTCCGACACCTCGAAATTGGCGTAGACGTTCTGGACGTCGTCGTGCTCGTTGAGCAAATCCATCAGCTTGAGCAGCTTCTCGCCAGTCTCGTCGTCCACCGCGACCGTGTTCTGCGGCTTCCAGATCAGCGCGGCCTTGCGCGGCTCGCCGAACTTGGCCTCCAGCGCCTTGGCGACGTCGCGATAACCTTCGGTCGAGGCGTAGATCTCGTGGCCGCCCTCGCCGGAGACGACGTCGTCTGCGCCAGCCTCGATCGCGGCATCCAGCACCGCATCGTCGGAGGCGACACTGCGGTCGTATTCGATGATGCCGGTGCGGTCGAACATGAACGACACCGAGCCGGTTTCGCCGAGATTTCCGCCCGATTTGGTGAAGAAGGAGCGGATGTCGGATGCGGCGCGGTTGCGGTTGTCGGTCAGCGCCTCGACGATGACAGCAACGCCGCCGGGACCGTAACCTTCGTAGCGGATCTCGTCATAGTTCTCGCTGTCGCTGCCGAGTGCCTTCTTGATGGCGCGCTCGATATTGTCCTTCGGCATATTCTCCTGGCGCGCGGCGATCACGGCAGCGCGCAGACGGGGGTTCATGGCAGGGTCGGGCGTGCCCAGCTTGGCAGCGACCGTGATTTCCCGCGCCAGCTTGCCGAACAGCTTCGACTTCTGGGCATCCTGCCGCCCCTTGCGGTGCATGATGTTCTTGAATTGGGAATGTCCGGCCATGCGTGGTCTCTTGAGGAATCGTCAGCCAAAGATGAGCGTGGGAAGCGCGGCCTTATAGGCCGCCACCCCACCGGAATCAAAGGGATCTGCTGCCCTGAGGTAGCACTGTAAAGGTAACCACCGGAATCGCCGGTGCCTAGTGGTCGGGCATCGTTAACCCTGATTTCATTCCGGGCTGCGAAAATTGCGTCCGACCGTTCCCCGACAAGAGAGAGCTGATGGCGTTCGGACTATTTCGGAAGCGTCTGCCGGACCCGGCTGCGCCTGCGCCGACCCCGGCGGCTCCGCAGGCGGCGGTCCAATCCGAGCCCGCTGCCGCGGCCGAAACTGATTCGGCACGGGAAATCCTGGAGCTGCTGGAACTCGAGCTCGGCGCCATGATCCGCCAGCTCGAACGCGCCGCCAATTCAGTGGCTGGCGGCGCCGAGGCGACCGCGGCGACCCTTGCCGCCATTCGCGACCGCACCGATGCCTTGACCGGCCGGACCAATGCGGCGCAATCGACCGCATCCACCTTCGCCCATGCCGCCGACAAGTTCACCCAGTCCGCCCTGGGCATCGGCGCCCAGGTTCGCGAGGCCGGCAAGCTTGCCGACGCGGCCAGCGCCGCGGCGCAGGAAGCCCGCGCCAACGTCGACCGCTTGCGCGAATCCTCCGCCGCGATCGGCAACGTCGTCAATCTGATCGCGCAGATCGCGCGGCAGACGACGCTGCTCGCCCTCAACTCGACCATCGAGGCCGCGCGCGCGGGCGCTGCGGGAAAGGGTTTTGCGGTCGTCGCAACCGAGGTCAAGGCGCTCGCGGTGCAGACCCAGAGCGCGACGGAAGAAATCACGAAGAAGATCGACGCACTGCAGCGCGACGCCGCCGGCTCCGCCGATGCCGTGCACCGCATCTCGCAGGCGATCGAAGCGATCCGCCCAGTCTTCGAGACCGTCAACGGCGCGGTCGCCGAGCAGAACGCCACCACCAGCGAAGTCTCAGGCAACGCCGCCAGCGCCTCGGAGTTCATCGTCTCGGTCGGCGAGAGCGCGGCCGAGATCGATGCCGCGACCAAGGCAGCCGAGAGCCACGGCGAGAACGTCGCCAGCGCCGGCAAGGCCGTCACCACCTTTGCACAAAAGCTGAAATCGCGTTGCGCGGTGCTGCTGCGCCAGAGCGAGCACGACGACCGCCGCAAGACCGAACGGCTGCCCTGCCATCTCAAATTCGAGAGCGTACGCGGCGTGATGCCGATCTATGAAATCGCGATGGACGGCGTCTTGATCGGCGGCGCGGATGCCGGCCGGCTTGCGCCGCAAGCCATGATCGATGGCACCCTCGAGGACGTCGGCGCCTGTCGCCTGCGCGTGGTCGAGCAATCCAAGGCCGGCGCCCGCGCGCAATTCGCCAGCCCCACTGCCGAGCTCAAGGAGAAGATCGAGGACAAGCTCTGGTCGATCCACGAGGAGAACACCGAGTTCGTCACCCGCGCCATGGAGGCGGGCAACGTGCTGACTGGGATCTTCGAGCAGGCGGTCGCGCGCGGCGAGATTGGGATCGACGACCTCTTCGACATTGACTATGTCGAAATCGCCGGAACCAATCCGCAGCAATTCCGCACGAAATATCTCGACTGGGCCGACCGCGCCTTGCCGCCGTTCCAGGAGGCCTTTCTGGCGAAGGACCAGCGCATGGCGTTCTGCGCCATGGTCGACCGCAACGGCTTCCTGCCGGTGCACAACAAGATCTATTCGCATCCGCAGCGACCGGGCGACGTCGCCTGGAATACGGCCAACAGCCGCAACCGGCGGATATTCAACGATCCGGCGGGGCTCGCCGCCGCGCGCAACCTGCGATCGTACCTAGTCCAGAGCTATGCGCGCGACATGGGCAACGGGAATACGGTGATGATGCGCGAGATCGACGTGCCGATCCGCGTCAAGGGCCGGCACTGGGGCGGATTCCGCACCGCTTATAGGCTGTAACGCCCGCTCTGGTGCACTCCTGGGCAAGACGGCGGGCGCGAATCATCCTCTAACGTCCAAACTGAAATGGGAATGCCGCCGAGAGCCGATCACCGGCTCTGACTGGAGAAAGCGCGTACATGTCCCTGGCACAACTTGCAGTACTGGACACCGGCTCCAACCGCACGCTGGCCGAGCGGCTGATTGATCAGCTTGCCGACCGCATCGGCGGCCTCGGCGTGGAGCTCGCTGATATCGCCGGCAACGTCCAGGAAGTCGCAAATCGCGTCGCCAACCAGTCGGAGCGGTTCCATCACCTGCAGAAGACGGCCGAGACGATGGTCTCGGCCAACCATGACATCGCCAATGCATCGCAGGCCGTGCAAACCACCCCCTCCGCGGCGGTCGGCGAGATCGCGCAGTCGCGCAGCGCCGTCGACCCCGCGGTCAGCCACATCTCCGAGCTCGTCGCAGCGGTGGAGCGGATCGAAGCCCGCCTCAGCGCCGTCGGCTCGGCGCTGGCGCAGGTCGCGAAAGTATCCGGCTCGATCGAGGCGATCGCCAAGCAGACCAATCTGCTGGCGCTGAACGCCACCATCGAAGCCGCCCGCGCCGGCAATGCCGGCCGCGGCTTTGCGGTGGTCGCAAGCGAGGTGAAGAACCTTGCCGAGGCCACCCGCCAGGCGACGCACCAGATCTCCGACACCGTGCGCGATCTCGACGGCCAGATCGAAGGCCTGATCGGCGAGAGCAGCGACGCCTCCCAGCGCGCCAAGACCGCGGGCGAAGGCGCGCAAGCGATCTCCGGCATCATCTCGCGCGTTCAGCAGGGGTTTGCCTCCGTGGAAGCGGAGATCGACAATGTCACGCGCGCCGCAACTTCCAATCTCGGACATTGCGACACGGTGATCAGCGAGCTCAACGAGCTCGCCAAGGGCGTCGACCTCTCCTCGCGCGACCTCAAACACGCCGACGAGCGGGTGGCGAAGCTGCTCGACACATCCGAGGGCCTGATCGCGCTGATCGCCGACAGCGGCGTCGAGACGTCGGACACGCCGCTGATCCGTGTCGTGGTCGAGACCGCCAAGCGGATCTCGGCCGAGTTCGAGGCCGCGATCGATCGCGGCGATATCACGCTCGACCAGCTCCTCGACGAGACCTATCGCGAAATTCCCGGCACCGATCCGAAGCAGTACCTCACCGACTATGTCGCGTTCACCGACCGCGTGCTGCCCGCGATCCAGGACCCGATCCAGAAATCCGATCCGCGCATCGTCTACTGCGTCGCCTGGGCGCGGAGCGGCTATCTGCCGACCCACAATCCGAACTACCGCCTGCCCCAGGGCAAGGATCCGGTCTGGAACAATGCCAACTGCCGCAATCGCCGCCTGTTCAACGACCGCACGGTGAAGAAGGTCGCAGGCAATACCAAGCCATTCCTGCTCCAGACCTACCGCCGCGACATGGGCGGCGGGCAGTTCGTGCTGATGAAGGACCTGTCCTCGCCAATCATGGTCCGCGGCAAACACTGGGGCGCCTTCCGGATGGGCTTTCGGCAAGGCTGACGGCTGGCGCTACGCCCGCTCAATAAAAAAAAGATGAAAAACAACCCCATGCACAGTAGCCGGGGCAAGCGAAATCAATGGCTTACGCCGACAGGCTGGCGCCCGTTTTGACTCGTCGGGCAACACAGGCGCATAATGCTATTATTCCGAAATTTTACAGTTGAGCTTGGCGGCGCCTGAGCGCGCGCCTCGTCCTTCGAGACGACCGCTTCACCGGTCTCCTCAGGATGAGGCTCAGCTGCATCGGTGCTCGTCAAAACTACGGCGGCGCACTCCGCCCTCATCCTGAGGGCCCGCCGCAGGCGGGCGTCTCGAAGGATGGCGGCAAGCTCGGACGTGCCGCCGCGCGACTTTTCCAATCGCACGAATTTCGTCATGGCCCGGCTTTGCGCATTCGCACGACGATTTGCCGAAGGCCGACGACGCGCGGGATGAAAATGCGTCAAAACATGACGATTATCATATCAATTAGCCCATAATCGTCGCAGTGATCGCCGCACAAATTCGTGAACGTCATGGTCTGCCGCTCCAACCGCGCAAATATGCATTGCTGCGATTTTGGAAGCTTCATGGTTTCGCGTCGGTATGATTATGGTCGCGCGCAAATCGCCGAACGCCGCGAGCGTTCGTCGAGCAAGGGGATGCACATGGCAACAACACTCATCATCAACGGCGAAACGAAATCGTTCGACGCGCCACCGGACATGCCTCTGCTGTGGGTGCTGCGCGACATCCTCGGCATGACCGGCACCAAGTTCGGCTGCGGCATCGCGCAATGCGGCGCCTGCACGGTCCATGTCGACGGCAAGGCCGTGCGCTCCTGCGTGCTGCCGGTGAGCGCGGTCGCCAATCGCACTGTGACCACCATCGAGCATGTCGGCAGCACGCCATCAGGTGCGAAGGTGCAGAAGGCCTGGCTCGAGGCCGAAGTGATCCAGTGCGGCTATTGCCAGTCCGGCCAGATCATGGCGGCCGCTGCGCTCCTGGCAGCGACGCCGAACCCCGACGATTCCGATATCGACGCCGCGATGGCCGGCAACATCTGTCGCTGCGGCACCTATGTGCGCATCCGCGAGGCCATCAAGCAGGCCGCGAACGGCCGTCCATCGTGAGCTCCGCCATGAACGCACAAAACAACGTCTCCCGCCGCGCGCTTCTGACCGGCGGCCTCGCCACCGGCTTCCTGCTCGCCTTCCATCTGCCGCTGCGCGCCGCCCCCAACGAGCCGCCGCAGCGCGATGTGACCGACGGCAAGTTCGCACCCAACGCCTTCATCCGCATCGACCAGACCGGCCGCACCATCCTGATGATGCCGCAGGTCGAGATGGGCCAGGGTACCTACACCTCGATCTCGGCCGTGATCGCCGAGGAGCTCGATGCTGACTGGAGCAAGGTCGAGGTGCAGCATGCCCCGCCGAACGACAAGCTTTATGGCAATCCGACTTTCGGCCTTCAGGTCACCGGCAACTCGAACTCGATCCGCGCCTGGTGGCTGCCGCTGCGCAAGGCCGGCGCGACAGCGCGCGCGATGCTGGTGCAGGCTGCGGCCAGCCAGTGGGGCGTCGAGCCATCGAGCTGCACCGCGTCGAAGGGCGAAGTCGCGCATACCGCGAGCGGCCGCAAGCTCGGCTATGGCGAGCTTGCGCTTGCAGCCCAAGCTCAGACGCCGCCCAAGGACGTCGCGGTCAAGGACCCCAAAGATTTCGTCCTCATCGGCCAGCCGCTGAAGCGGCTCCACACGCCGGACAAGGGCAACGGCAAGGCGCTCTACGGCATCGACGCGATCCTGCCGGGCATGAAGATCGCCGCGATCGCCAATTGCCCGGTGTTCGGCGGCAAGGTCGGCAAGGTCGACGATAGCGCCGCAACGAAGGTCGCCGGCGTGCGCAAGGTCGTCGTGCTCGACGATGCGGTCGCCGTGATCGGCGATCACATGTGGGCCGCGAAGAAAGGTCTCGAAGCGCTCAAGATCGAGTGGAACGAGGGGCCGAACGCTGAGATCTCCACGAAGGACATCTGGGACGATCTGCGCAAGGCCAGCGAGAAGGACGGCGCGGTCGCGAAATCCGATGGCGACATCGCCAAGGCCCTCGCCCGCGGCGACAAGTTCGAGGCCGCCTACGAGCTGCCGTTCCTCGCCCATGCCTCGATGGAGCCGATCAACGCGACCGTCCATGTCAGGCCTGATGCCTGCGAGATCTGGACGGGAACGCAGATCATGACCCGCGTGCAGTCGGAGGCCGCAAAGGCCGCGGGTCTTCCCGTCGACAAGGTGATCGTCAACCAGCATCTGCTCGGCGGCGGGTTCGGCCGCAAGCTCGAGCCCGATATGGTTGTCGCGGCGGTGAAAATTGCAAAACAGGTCGACTATCCGGTCAAGGTGGTGTGGACCCGCGAGGAGGACGTCCAGCACGACGTCTATCGTCCGGTCTATCGCGACCAGATCACGGCGTCGCTGGTGGACGGCAAGGTCGCGGGCTGGAAGTACAAGGTCGCGGGCTCCGCGGTGCTGGCGCGCTGGCTGCCGCCGGCGTTCCAGAAGGGCATCGACATCGATGCGATCGACGCCGCGGTCGATGCTCCCTACGACTTCGCCAACTTCCACGTCGAATACGTTCGCGCGGAGCCGCCGGCGGTGCCGACCGGCTTCTGGCGCGGCGTCGGCCCGAACAACAACGTGTTTGCGGTCGAATGCGCGATGGACGAGCTCGCGCGCAAGGCCGGCAAGGACCCGATCGAATTCCGCAAATCCATGCTGACGAAAAACCCGCGTATGCTCGCGGCGCTCAACCAGGTCGCCGAAAAATCCGGCTGGGGGCAGCCATTGCCGCCACGCGTCGGGCGCGGCGTCTGCGTGCAACCGTCCTTCGCAAGCTTCATCGCCACCGTGGTGGAAGCCGAGATCGACGACATCGGCGAGATCACGCTTCGCCGCGTCACCTCGGTGGTCGACACCGGCATCGCGGTCAACCCCGATACGGTGAAGGCGCAGATCGAGGGCGGATTGATCTTCGGCCTCACCGCCGCGCTCTATGGCGAAATCACCATCGAGAAGGGCCGCGTGCAGCAGTCGAACTTCCACGACTATCGCATGATGCGCATCAACGAGACGCCGAAGATCGAGGTGATCGTCGTCAAGAGCGGCGAGGCGCCCGGCGGCATCGGTGAGGCCGGCGTCAATGCCGGACCGCCGGCGCTGCGTAACGCGATTCTCGCGGCAACCGGCGTGGCGCTACGGCGCCTGCCGATCGATCGGAAACTGCTGGCTGCGGGGAAGAAGGCATGAGCGGCAAGATGCGTATCCTCACGAGCCTGATCGTGATCGCCATCGTCGCGGTGGCGCTCGGCGTCTGGATCATCCGCGGGCCCGGCCCGCTCGACTTTGCCGGCGGACCTAAGGTGGCGCTGGCGGATTACCGCGCCGGCAAGCCGACCGGCGTGCCTGCCAAGCTGGAGAAGGCGAGCCTGGTCGAACGCGGCGAGTATCTCGCCAAGGCCGCCGACTGCATGGTCTGCCACACCAAGCCGGGCGAGAAGGAGTATTCCGGCGGGCTCGCCTTCAAGCTGCCGTTCGGCACGCTCTATTCGACCAACATCACAGCGGATAAGGACACCGGCATCGGCAATTACAGCGATCAGGATTTTCTGAATGCGGTCCAGCACGGCAAGCGCCGCGACGGAGCCCGGCTCTATCCGGCCATGCCATTCACGTCCTACACGTTCATGACGGACGAGGACGTGCTGGCGGTGAAGGCTTATCTGTTCAGCCTGCCGGCGGTGCGCGCCAAGACGCCCGACAACACGCTGTCGTTCCCGTTCAACCAGCGCTGGGCGATGATGGTCTGGTCGGCGGTATTCAATCCGGACACGCGCTTTGCGCCTGATACGTCGAAAAGTCCGGAGTGGAACAGAGGCGCATATCTCGCGGAGGCGTTGGCGCATTGCGGCGAATGCCACACCCCGCGCAATCTCGGCTTCGCGCTGGACAATCGCAGGAAGTTCGCCGGCGCCATCACCGCGGGCTGGCGCGCCTTCAACATTTCTTCCGACAAGGCGACAGGTCTCGGCAGTTGGAGCGATCAGGACCTGATCTCGTATCTGTCGCTCGGCCACGCCCCTAGCCACGGCTCGGCCTCGGGTCCGATGGGTGAAGCGGTCGACCACAGCTTCAGTCAGTTCGCGCCGGAAGACATCAGCAGCATCGTTGCCTACCTGCGCAGCGTGCCGCCGCAGGCCTCGCCCGACCTGCCGGCAACCACGGCGCCGGTCGCCCCAGCCTCGCATCGCGACGGCGTGACAGCGGACGCGCGCGGCAAAAAAGTGTTCGCCAGCGCCTGCGCCAGCTGCCATGGCTGGAGCGGCGAGAGCCCGGTCTCGCCGATGGCAACGCTGACCGGCACCTGGGCCGTCAACGACCCCGCCGCCACCAACGTCGCGCAGATCGTAATCTCGGGCACCAAGCGGCATACGCCTGACGGTGCGCTGTCGATGCCTGCGTTCGGCAATGCCTATACGGACGACGAGATCGCGGCGGTCGCGAACTATGTCACGGCGCGGTTCGGTGCGAAGGGCTCGAAGCTGACGGCGAAAGATGTGGCGGAGCTGCGGGAGCAGACGGCGGAGTAGCGCTTCTCGTACCCTCTCTCCGGAACGAGCGTAGCTCGCCCGTGGGTCGGCTCACATTGAACGCAGCGAAAATGTGAGACGGGGTGGGGTGACGGTCTCTCCGCATTGAACACTGCCCGTGGGGAAACTTCCCCCACCCCGATCGCGCTCCGCGCGACCGACCCTCCCCTCCAGGCAGGGCTATCGCATATGGCTCTAGCGCGAGCTGAGCGCGCGCCTCGTCCTTCGAGACGACCGCTTCGCGGTCTCCTCAGGATGAGGCTAAGCGATATCGGAGGCCGTTGAAACGAGCGAAATGCCCTCATTCCTCATCCTGAGGGCCCGCCAACGGCGGGCGGCTCGAAGGATGGCCACGGGCGACATCACTCCCATATGCGATTGCCCTGCCCTCCAGGGGAGGGTAGCAGCGGTGTTTGCCGCGCGAGCTAGCTCAACCAGAACTTCGGCGTCGCCGGCTCCAGCCGGCCACCGACGCGCACCGGCGCGATCTTCAGTGCGAGTCCCGTCGCATCATCGGTCTCCACGGCAACGCCGCTGAGCGTTGCTGCGCCCGCCGCCGGCTCGAAGCGGCCCGACGGAATTCCTGATGTGAACCGCCGCAGCGGCTCTTCCTTCTGCATGCCGATGATGGAGTCGTAGTCGCCGGTCATGCCGGCATCGGTCATGTAGGCGGTGCCGCCGTTAAGGATCTGGTGGTCGGCGGTCGGCACGTGCGTGTGTGTGCCGACGACGAGGCTGGCCCGGCCATCGCAGAAGAAGCCGATGCCCTGTTTCTCGCTCGACGCCTCGCAATGGAAATCGACGACGATGGCATCCGCGGCAACGCCGAGCGGGCAGGCCCCTAGCTCGCGCTCCAGTGCTGCGAAGGGATCGTCGAACGGTGTCATGAAGACGCGGCCCAAAGCGTTGACGACGAGCGCGTGCTTGCCGTTCTTGGTCTCAACCAAGGCGGCGCCGCGGCCGGGCGTGCCGCGCGGATAGTTCGCCGGACGCACCAGGCGGTCGGCGCGCTCGATGAACACCAGGGCTTCGCGCTGGTCCCAGGAGTGGTTGCCGAGCGTCACCGCATCGGCGCCGGCCTCGATGAATTCCTGGTAGATCGCTTCCGTGATGCCGAAGCCGCCGGCCGAATTCTCGCCGTTCACGACGACGAAATCGAGTGACCAGTCCTTGACCATGCCGGGCAGATATTCGGCGACGGCCTCACGCCCGCTACGGCCGACGACATCACCCACGAAGAGAATGCGCAACTTCAGAACTCCGGAAATCGAACACGTCCGATTCCGTTAGCACATAATCCAGCGCGACGTCGTGCGATAGTGCCGGAACCGCCTTGATCTCCTGCGCTGCGAAAGCGAGCCCGATACCGACGATATGCTTGGTCTTGCGCAAATGCGCGAAGGTGAAATCATAATGCCCCGCACCATAGCCGATGCGATGGCCGAGGCGGTCGAACGCCGCGAGCGGCGTCAGCATGATATCGGGAATGACTTCGGCGGCTGCCGGCGACGGCTCGGGAATGCCGAGCGGGCCGAGCATCAGCCGGTCGCTCGGATGAAAGATGCGGAAGATCAGGGCCTGACCGCGCGCGGTGACGCAGGGCAGCGCCAGCCTGGCCCCCTCCTCCGCGAGCCTCGTGAGCAGCGGCATCGGATCGATCTCGCTGCGGATCGGCGAGTAGCCGGAGACGATGCTGCCGGGCAAGAGCTTGAACGGCAGCCCGCGCTTGGCGAGCTTTGCGGCGGCGGCGATGCGCTTCTTCTCGCTCAAGGCGTCGCGCGCCGCCAGGGCTTTAGCGCGGAGTTCGGCTTTGGTGTTGGGCATGTGCTTTGGTCCCCCACGTCATCACCCTCTTGTGCGCCGTTGCGCGGGTGATCCAGTATTCCAGAGGCGGTCGTGATTCACACAAAGGCCGCGGCGTACTGGATGCCCCGCCTCATGCGCGATTATGCACCAGGGGGGCATGACACCTGCTGAACTGGCCGCAGTCGTTTCAACAAGCACAAACCAAGCAAACGAAAGTGCGAAGCCGCGTACGCCGTTGAAGCACTCGATCCCGGAGTTCCCTACGAAAGTAGGTGGGCACCATATGTCCGGGCCCACGGGCCCGGCCAGGGACAGTTCCCTAAAGGATCGATAAGGCCCCGGGGATATATGGCTCCTGACGCACGTCGCAGCCTCGCTCGCGCAATGTAACAACGATACTGACGAATCGCCAGTGGCGCGAAGTACGCATGCGGCCATCCTTCGAGACGCCCGCCTGCGGCGGGCCCTCAGGATGAGGACTGAGTGCTTAGCAGCAATTTCTACAGCCAGAGCTGCCGGTCAGCCTCATCCTGAGGAGACCGCGGAGCGGTCGTCTCGAAGGACGAGGCGCTTGCGCAAGCCTAACGGCAGCATCCCCTACCCGATCGCGATCCCGCCTCCGACGGTGCGGTTCAGCACCTGGGTCGATTTTTCGATGCGTTCGGCGGCGGCGTTGAGCGCATTCACTACGGCGGTCTGCGTCATACGAGCGCGCTCGACGGCGGCGTTGCGGAAATCCCGCAGCTCGGTCAGCTCCTGCTCCAGGCTTCGGACGCGGTTGCTGGTGTCGACCAGCTCGTCGCAGACGGTGAGCGCAGCCATCACGGTGAGGCGCGCATCGCCGATCTCGCCGAACTTTCCGCGCAGCGACTGGATGCGCGTCTCCAGTGTTTCGGCGAGCTTGAGCAGCCGCACCTCCTGGCCCTCCTCGCAGGCCATGCGGTATTGCCGGCCGTTGATGGTGACGTTGATGTGGCTCATCCATCCTCTCCGGTATCGAGCACCGAACGTATCGTGACGATCGCGGAATCCAGCCGGTCGGAAATCTCGCGATTGGTGCGCTCGAGCTTGCGGGCCTTCACCAGCGCGCCATCGAGCTCATCGGCAAGCCGCGAGCGGTCCGCGCCCAGTGCCTGAATCCGCGCCGCGAGCTCGTTCTCGTCGCGATCGGCATCGCGTCGCCGCTCCACCGCGCTTTCAAGCGCGTCGAGCGCCGCCATCAGCCTGCGGGTCGCGATCTCGATCTCCACCGCGGAGGACTCCGTCATGGCGGCACTGTTGGACACGCGATCGTTCATGTAGTCAGCGGTGGAACCTGGCGGCCTTTGCCCAGTGGCCTTTTCCTGGGGCTTGCCGCCCGGCAAAAGACTCGGTTCGGCAAGCGGTTAGAAGCAGAAATTTACGTGGCAAGCTAGCCAAGCGCAACGCCGCCGCGAAACTATGCACCGATAGATCGGACCGAGGTCGTCCGGCTGCGCGCCTTCCTCCCGCGCAAGAGCCCGGCGAAAACCGATCTCCACAGAGGCAACTTTTGCGGCCAAATCGGCGTTTGACTGCCTTGGACTCCCGGAACCGAGGTGCTATCCCAGCCCCGACCTTCAGTGGCCGCCAGGCTCCTCCCGCGCGGGCGTACATCGCCTCCAAGCGCCTCATTTCAGACGGATTTCAGACATGACGCAGGTCGATCACACCCGTATGGCCAACGCGATCCGCGGCCTTTCGATGGACGCTGTCGAGAAGGCGAAATCGGGTCATCCCGGCCTGCCGATGGGGGCCGCCGACATCGCCACGGTGCTGTTCACGCAATTCCTGAAATTCGACGCCGCCGCGCCCGCCTGGCCGGATCGCGACCGCTTCGTGCTCTCCGCCGGTCACGGCTCGATGCTGCTCTATTCGCTGCTGTATCTCACCGGCAATTCCGAGATGACGCTGGACCAGATCAAGCAGTTCCGCCAGGTCGATTCGCTCACCCCCGGCCACCCCGAGAATTTCCGCACCAAGGGCATCGAGACCACGACCGGTCCGCTCGGCCAGGGCATCTCGACGGCGGTCGGCATGGCGCTCGCCGAGAAGATGCTCGCGGCCGAGTTCGGCAAGAAGATCGTCGACCACCACACCTACGTGCTCGCCTCCGACGGCGACCTGATGGAAGGCGTGTCGCAGGAAGCGATCGCGATGGCCGGCCACTGGAAGCTTGGCAAGCTGATCGTGCTCTACGACGACAACGGCATCTCGATCGACGGCCCGACCTCGATCTCCGACTCGGTCGACCAGGTGAAGCGCTTCAAGTCGGCGGGCTGGGCCGCCGAGAAGATCGACGGCCACGACCAGGCGGCGATCGCGGCTGCAATCCCCCGCGCGCAAAAATCCAACAAGCCGACGCTGATCGCCTGCCGTACCACGATCGGCTTCGGCGCGCCGCACAAGGCCGGCACGGCGAAGGTGCATGGCGAAGCGCTGGGGGCCGACGAGCTCAAGGCCGCCAAGGAAAATCTCGGCATCGCGCTGGAGCCGTTCTCGGTGCCCGATGAC
Organism: Bradyrhizobium guangxiense; assembly: GCF_004114915.1. Lineage (NCBI taxonomy): Bacteria > Pseudomonadati > Pseudomonadota > Alphaproteobacteria > Hyphomicrobiales > Nitrobacteraceae > Bradyrhizobium > Bradyrhizobium guangxiense. The sequence goes on from NZ_CP022219.1 coordinate 5,825,011, forward strand.
GTGCTGAAGGCCTGGCGCGCGGCCGGCAGCCGCGGCGCCGCGGCGCGGCAGGAATGGGAAGCACGGCTCGGTGAGCTCGGCAGCCGCAAGCGCGCCGAGTTCGAGCGCCGGCTGCGTCACGAGCGTCCCGCTTCGCTCGCCAAGGCCGTGCGCGCCTACAAGAAGGAGCTGCTGGAAAAGCCGATGACCGCGGCCACCCGCAAGTCGTCGGAAGCGATGATCGAAGTGATCGCCGGCGCGATGCCGATGGAATTCCTGGCCGGCTCCGCCGACCTCACCGGCTCCAACAACAACAAGGCGAAGTCGGCGACCGCGTTCTCGGCCAAGACGCCGAAGGGCCGCTTCATCCATTACGGCATCCGCGAGCACGGCATGGCGGCTGCGATGAACGGCATCTTCCTGCACGGCGGCTTCGCGCCGAACGGCGCGACGTTCCTGGTGTTCACCGACTACGCGCGGCCTGCGATGCGCCTTGCCGCGCTGATGGGAGCCGGCGTCGTTTACGTCATGACCCATGACTCGATCGGCCTCGGCGAAGACGGCCCGACCCATCAGCCGGTCGAGCATCTCGCTGCGCTCAGAGCCGTTCCCAACATGCGCGTGTTCCGTCCCTGCGATGCGATGGAAGTCGCCGAGTGCTGGGAGCTTGCGCTGAACCGCATCGACGGTCCGACCGTGCTGGCGCTGCCCCGCCAGAACCTGCCGCAGCTGCGTACCACCGCACCGAACGACAATCCCTGCGCGGCCGGCGCCTATGAACTGGTCGCCGCCCAGGGCGAAGCCAAGGCGACGCTGTTCGCGTCCGGCTCCGAGGTCGAGATCGCGGTTGCCGCCCAGAAGCAGCTCGCCGAACGCGGCATCGCGTCACGGGTGGTCTCTGTTCCCTCGCTCGAGCTGTTGTTAGCGCAACCAGAGGCCAAGCGCGCCGCAATCATCGGCAACGCGCCGGTCAAGGTCGCGATCGAGGCCGCGGTGCGCTGGGGCTGGGATGCCGTGATCGGCCAGGATGGTGAATTCATCGGCATGCATTCCTTCGGTGAAAGCGGCCCTGCAAAGGAGCTTTACAAGCATTTCGGCATTACCGCCGAGGCCGCGGTTAACGCTGTGCTGAAGCGCGTTTCCTGAGAGTTGAGCTTGCCGCAAAAAAGGACTACGTAATCTCTCATATGATCAAGCACCGCCCGGCCGAACCGGGCGCCCGCCCCTAAAAAAACCCTCGCAAGCGCGCCAACCGCGCGTTGTGCGGGATGACAACGGTCATTGAAGGAGACGAAACATGGCAGTCCGCGTCGGAATTAACGGTTTTGGCCGCATCGGCCGCAACGTCCTGCGGGCTATCGCCGAGTCAGGCCGCAAGGACATCGAGGTCGTCGGCATCAACGACCTCGGCCCGGTCGAGACCAACGCCCATCTGCTTCGTTTCGACAGCGTCCATGGCCGCTTCCCCGGCACCGTCACCGTCGATGGCGACTCGATCAGCCTTGGCAACGGCAAGATCAAGGTGACCGCCGAGCGCGATCCCTCGAAGCTGCCCTGGAAGGATCTCGGCGTCGACATCGCGCTGGAATGCACCGGCATCTTCACCTCGAAGGACAAGGCCTCCGCGCACCTGACCGCCGGCGCCAAGCGCGTGCTGGTCTCCGCGCCCGCCGACGGCGCCGACGCCACCATCGTCTACGGCGTCAACCACGACACGCTGACCAAGGATCACCTGGTCGTCTCCAACGGTTCCTGCACCACCAACTGCCTCGCGCCGGTCGCCAAGGTGCTGAACGATCTCGTCGGCATCGAGACCGGCTTCATGACCACGATCCACGCCTATACCGGCGACCAGCCGACGCTGGACACGCTGCACAAGGATCTCTACCGCGGCCGCGCCGCGGCGATGTCGATGATCCCGACCTCGACCGGCGCTGCGAAGGCGATCGGCCTCGTGCTGCCCGAGTTGAAGGGCAAGCTCGACGGCGTCGCGATCCGCGTGCCGACCCCGAACGTCTCGGTGGTCGATCTCAAGATCGTCGCCAAGCGTGCCACCGATGCGAAGGAAATCAACGCGGCGATGAAGCGTGCCTCCGAGCAGCAGCTCAAGGGCATCCTCGGCTACACCAACGCGCCCAACGTCTCGATCGACTTCAACCACGACCCGCACTCCTCCACCTTCCACGAGGACCAAACCAAGGTGCAGAACGGTACGCTGGTGCGCGTGATGTCCTGGTACGACAACGAGTGGGGCTTCTCGAACCGCATGGCGGACACCGCTGTCGCCATGGCGAAGGTGATCTGAGCACGCTGCGATTTCGTCATTCCGGGCTGGTCCGCAGGACCAGACCCGGAATTTCGAGATTCCGGGTTCGGTGCCAGCGCACCGCCCCGGAATGACCTCCCAGAGGCCCGGGACAAGGAAGCGTCAGATGACCAACAAATTCCGCACCCTCGACGACGTCGACGTGAAGGGCAAGCGCGTGCTGCTGCGCGTCGATCTCAACGTGCCCATGGACAACGGCCGCGTCAGTGACACGACCCGGCTCGAGCGCGTGGCGCCGACCATCACCGAGCTTGCCGACAAGGGCGCCAAGGTCATCCTGCTGGCGCATTTCGGCCGGCCGAAGGGACGCGATGCCAAGGACTCGCTAAAGCCGGTCGCCGAGGCGCTGGCCAAGGTGGTGAAGAAGCCGGTCGGCTTCGCGGACGACTGCATCGGCGAGCCCGCGGCCACGGCGGTTGCCGGCTTGAAGGATGGCGACATCCTGTGCCTCGAAAACACCCGCTTCCACAAAGAGGAAGAAAAGAACGATCCGGCCTTCGTCGCGGAATTGGCAAAGCTCGGCGACATCTGGGTCAATGACGCGTTCTCGGCGGCGCACCGCGCCCATGCCTCGACCGAGGGCCTCGGTCACAAGTTGCCGGCCTATGCCGGCCGCACCATGCAGGCCGAGCTGGACGCGCTGGAGAAGGCGCTGGGCTCGCCGACCAAGCCCGTCATCGCCATCATCGGCGGCGCAAAGGTCTCGACCAAGATCGACCTCTTGGAAAATCTCGTGAGCAAGGTGGACGCGCTCGTGATCGGTGGCGGCATGGCCAACACCTTCCTGCACGCCCGGGGCGTCGCGATCGGCAAGTCGCTGGCCGAGAAGGATCTTAGCGCCACGGCACTGCGCATCATGGAGAAGGCGGAAGCCGCCAATTGCGCCATCATCCTCCCCGTCGACGCCACCGTCGCCTATCATTTCGCGGCGAACGCGCCGTCGCATGCCTATGGGCTGGATGCGATTCCGGCCGACGGCATGATCCTCGACGTCGGTCCGCAATCGGTCGCGCGCGTTCACGCCGCGATCGACGACGCCGCGACGCTGGTCTGGAACGGCCCCCTCGGCGCGTTCGAGATGCAGCCGTTCGACCGCGGCACGGTCGCGGCCGCCAAGCATGCCGCCGAGCGCACCAAGGCCAGGAAGCTGACCTCGATCGCGGGCGGCGGCGACACCGTCGCGGCGCTCAACCAGGCCCATGTGGCCGGTGACTTCACCTATGTCTCGACCGCCGGTGGCGCATTCCTCGAATGGATGGAAGGCAAGCCCCTGCCCGGCGTTGAAGTTCTGCGGATCAAGTAAGCAAGCGGCCCTTGCAGGCCCCAACGGGAGAAAAAGACAGATGGCTCGGATCACGTTACGTCAACTGCTCGACCACGCGGCGGAGAACGATTACGGCGTACCGGCCTTCAACATCAACAACATGGAGCAGGCGCTGGCGATCATGGACGCGGCCAACCAGGTCGACGCGCCGGTCATCATCCAGGCCTCGCGCGGTGCGCGCTCCTACGCCAACGACGTCATGCTCAAGCACATGATGGACGCGGTGACCGAGATCTATCCGCACATTCCGGTCTGCGTGCATCTCGACCACGGCAACGAGCCGGCGACCTGCATGACCGCGATCCAGGCCGGCTTCACCTCGGTGATGATGGACGGCTCGCTCAAGGCCGACGGCAAGACGCCCGGCGACTGGGGCTACAATGTCGGCGTCACCAAGACCGTGACCGACATGGCCCATCTCGGCGGCATCTCGGTCGAGGGCGAGCTCGGCGTGCTCGGCTCGCTCGAGACCGGCATGGGCGACAAGGAAGACGGCCACGGCGCCGAAGGCAAGCTCAGCCACGACCAGCTCCTGACCAACCCGGACGAGGCCGTGAAGTTCGTGCAGGAGACCAAGGTCGACGCGCTCGCGATCGCGATGGGCACCTCGCATGGCGCCTACAAGTTCACCCGCAAGCCCGACGGCGACATCCTCGCCATGAACGTGATCGAGGAGATCCACCGCAAACTGCCGAACACGCATCTCGTCATGCACGGCTCGTCCTCGGTGCCGCAGGAGCTGCAGGACATCATCAACGCCTATGGCGGCAAGATGAAGCCGACCTGGGGCGTGCCGGTCGCCGAGATCCAGCGCGGCATCAAGAACGGCGTGCGCAAGATCAACATCGACACCGACAACCGCATGGCGATGACGGGTCAGATCCGCAAGGTGCTCAAGGACAGCCCGGAAGAGTTCGACCCGCGCAAGTACCTGAAGCCGGCGATGGAAGCCATGACCAAGCTGTGCAAACAGCGCCTGCAGGAGTTCAACACCGCAGGCCAGGCCTCCAAGATCAAGCGCGTCCTGACCACCGCCGAGATGGCCAAGCGCTACGCCAAGGGCGAGCTGGACCCCAAGGTCGCGTAAGCGATCGCGAAGGTGGCGTAAGGGCCGCAGGCACCATTTGCCGTCATTCCGGGACGCGCGGAGCGCGAGCCCGGAATCCATGGTGCTACCATCGACGCGGATCAATGGATTCCGGGCTCGCCGCCAAGGGGCGCGCCCCGGAATGACCGCCTCCCCCCTTTACCCTGCGACGAACGTTAACTCGGCAAATGCCCGAGAACGGTCTATTTTCCCGGGCATGGGCAGAGTCGTTTTGGGAGGACCTCTCGATGAATCTGACTGAGCTCAACAGGATCGCGGCGGCCATGGTCGCACCCGGCAAGGGCATCCTCGCCGCCGATGAATCCTCCGGCACCATCAAGAAGCGCTTCGACGCGATCGGAGTGGACTCGACCGAAGAGAACCGCCGCGACTATCGCGAGATGCTGTTCCGCTCCAAGGACGCCATGAGCCAGTACATCTCCGGCGTCATCCTCTACGACGAGACGATCTGGCAGGATGCCAAGGACGGCACGCCGCTGGTGAAGCTGATCGAGAGTAGCGGCGCCATTCCCGGCATCAAGGTCGACGAGGGCACGCAGGCCCTGCCGATGTGCCCCGGCGAGCTCGTCACCGTCGGGCTCGACAAGCTCGCCGAGCGGTTGAAGAAATATTACGAGCGCGGCGCGCGCTTTGCCAAATGGCGCGCGGTGATCGACATCGGCAGCGGCATTCCCTCGATGACCGCAATCAGCGTCAACGCCCACGCGCTGGCGCGTTATGCCGCGCTGTGCCAGGTAGCACAGATCGTGCCGATCGTGGAGCCGGAGGTGCTGATGGACGGCGATCACGACATCGACCGCTGCTATGAGGTCACGCAGCGCGTGCTCAACAAGACCTTCCAAGAGCTACGCGTGCAGCGCGTGGCGCTGGAAGGCATGGTGCTGAAGCCGAACATGGCGATATCAGGCAAGAAGTGCGTAAAGCAGGCCTCCGTCGAGGAGGTCGCGGAGAAGACAATTCGATTGCTGAAGGCCTGCGTGCCCGCCGCGGTGCCCGGCATCGCCTTCCTCTCCGGCGGCCAGTCGGACGAGGAGGCGACCGCGCATCTCAACGCCATGCACAAGCTCGGCCCGCTGCCCTGGGGCCTGACCTTCTCCTATGGCCGCGCGCTGCAGGCCGCGCCGCAGAAGGCCTGGTCCGGGAGGCCTGAGAACGTCGCGGCCGGACAGCGCGCCTTCAGCCATCGCGCCCGGATGAACGGCCTCGCCTCCAAGGGCGAATGGCAAAGCAGCCTGGAACAGAAGGCAGCCTAGATCTTGTCGAACAAACCGCCTCCGCCGCGCCCGGCGCCGCGCCTTTATCTCGCGACGCCCGTCGTCGATGATCCCGCCGCGCTCGTCGCCGAGCTGCCGGCCCTGCTCACCGCCGCCGACGTCGCGGCCGTGCTGCTGCGGCTGAAGGAGACCGATCAGCGCACCATGATCTCGCGCATCAAGGCCCTGGCGCCGCCGGTGCAGAAGGCAGGCGCCGCGCTGCTCGTCGACGGCCACGCCGAGCTGGTGGCGCGCGGCGGCGCCGACGGCGCGCACCTGCCCGGCATCGCCGCGCTGAAGGAGGCGCTGCCGTCGCTCAAGCCCGATCGCATCGCCGGCGTCGGCGGGCTGACGACGCGGCACCATTCCATGGATGCGGGCGAGATGGGCGCGGATTACGTTCTGTTCGGCGAGCCCGATGCGAAAGGCCAGCGCCCCCAGGCGCAAGCGATCGCCGAGCGGCTCGACTGGTGGGCCGAGCTGTTCGAGCCGCCCTGTGTCGGCTTTGCCACCTCGCTGGAGGAGGCCCACGACTTCGCCCTCAGCGGCGCCGACTTCGTGCTGGTCGGCGACTTCATCTGGGCCGATCCGCGCGGGGCCAAAACCGCGCTGGTCGAGGCGGACGCTGCGATCAAGAAGGCCCATGCGATGGCGAGCCAGAATCCTGCGGGCAGCGAGCACGGCTAGCGCCCGACATGAAGCTCCCCTGCATCACCACGCTGGTCACGCTGCTGCTCACGGTGCCCGCGGCCGCGCAGCTCCAGATCCCCCCGCCAGCGACGACGCCGAGCGCGGCACCTGAAAAGCCAAAGCCCAAGCCGCACGCGCTCACCAAGAAGAAGGACGCCGCGCCGGCGCCGAAGCCCACGGCCTCGCCCAAGCCCACGGCCTCACCCAAGCCGGCTCCGGCCGCGACCGTGATCCCGGCGCCGCCGACCGACAATTCCAGCGCTGATCTGGTCTACGGCGCCTATCAGCGTGGCCAGTACAAGACCGCGTTCGACCTCGCCACCGCCCGTGCACAAGGAGGCGATCCCAAGGCGATGACCATGCTCGGCGAGCTCTATTCCAACGCCATGGGCATCCGGCGCGACTACGCCAAGGCGGCCGAATGGTACAAGCGCGCTGCGGATGCCGGCGACCGCGAGGCGATGTTCGCGCTCGCCATGCTGCGCATCTCCGGCCGCGGCGGCTCGGTCGACAAGAGCGAGGCGGTCAAGCTGATGGCCTCCGCCGCCAAGCTCGGCGAGCCCAAGGCGGCCTATAACCTCGCTTTGCTCTATCTCGATGGCCAGCCCCTGCCGCAGGACGTCAGGCGCTCCGCCGAGCTGCTGCGCCAGGCTGCCGATGCCGGCCTGCCCGAGGCGCAATACGCGCTGGCGACCTTCTACAAGGAAGGCACCGGCGTGCCGAAGGACCCGGAACGCGCGGTGCGGCTGCTGCAGGCCGCCTCGCTCGCCGACAATGTCGATGCCGAGGTCGAATATGCCATCGCCATGTTCAACGGCACCGGCACGCCGAAGAACCAGCCGGCCGCCGTCGCCCTGCTCCGCAAGGCCTCCCGCCAGGGCAGCGCGATCGCGCAGAACCGGCTGGCGTGGGTGCTGATCAACGGCGTCGGCACATCCATGGACAAGGTCGAGGGCTTCAAATGGCACCTGGTGGCCAAGACATCAGGCAAGGGTGACCCGGAGCTCGATAAGCAATTGTCCGACCTGCCGGCCGAGGACCGGGCCAAGGCAGAAGCCGCCGCCAGGAAGTGGCTCGGGAGCAAATGACTTGACGCGGGCCCCCTCGCGGGGCACCCAGTCCCTCAAGCAGGCCTGTTTCTGCGCCTCTCTCCCGATCAAGACCTAGAGCCTCATGCTGTATTCCGCCACTATCAACGTCATGGTCAAGGCTGCGCGCCGCGCCGGCCGCAGTCTCAAGCGCGATCTCGGCGAGATCGAGCATCTGCAGGTCTCGCTGAAGGGGCCGGCGAATTTCGTCTCGCTCGCCGACAAGCGTGCCGAGGAGATCCTGTATCAGGATCTCGCCAAGGCCCGCCCCGGCTATGGCTTCATCGGCGAGGAAGGGGGACAGCGCGAGGGTACCGACAAGAGCCACACCTGGATCGTCGACCCGCTCGACGGCACCACCAACTTCCTGCACGGCATCCCGCAATTTGCGATCTCGATCGGGCTTGCGCGCGAGGGCACGGTGATCGCGGGGGTGATCTACACCCCCGCCAATGACGAGCTCTACATCGCCGAACGCGGCAAGGGCGCCTTCCTCAACGACCAGCGCCTGCGCGTCGCCGGCCGCCGCCAGCTCAACGAATGCGTGGTGGCCTGCGGCCTGCCCCATATCGGCCGCGGCGACCACGAGGAATTCCGCCGCGAAATGACCGCAATCCAGGACCGCGTCGCGGGCCTCCGCCGCTTCGGCGCCGCCTCGCTCGATCTCGCCTTCGTCGCCGCCGGCCGCCTCGACGGCTATTGGGAGCGGAATTTGCAGTCGTGGGACATCGCCGCCGGCATGCTGATGGTGCGTGAAGCCGGGGGGACGGTGAGCGACATCAACACGCCCGGCGATGCGCTGGTGACGGGGGACGTGGTGTGCGGCAATGAGTATGTGCACGGGGAGCTGGTGAGGATTTTGCGGAAGCCTGCGTAAGGCGAAGCCCGGGCTTCACGCTCCGCCATCATCACCCGCGAAAGTGGGTGATCCAGTATTCCAGAGACGTCAGTCGGATACGGAGAAGCCGCGGCGTGCTGGATGCCCCGCTTTCGCGGGACAGTGTGCCTTACGGTTTCACCAGCGGCGCGGCGGTACCTCAACGACTAAAGCGCGATGAGATTTAGACGAATCGTCATCGCGCGTTAGGTTGTTGTTTTGCGCATGATCTTTCCGGAAAACCACTTCGCACTTTTCCGGATCATGCTTTAAGAGTCGTCTTCGTCGGATTCATCGTCCCGATACTCACCGCCGAGGGTCAGGCCCTCGATCGTCGTGGCGCCTTTCTGCTTGATCACCCGGCGAAGCGGGACCGCGCTCTCGCTTCGCAAGGCCTCCATCAATTGCTCCGAATGGGTGACAATCCAGATGTCGGCGCGGCTCGATGCCTTGACGATCAGACGGGCCAATGGCGCAAGCAGCGACGGATGCAGGCTGGTCTCGGGTTCGTTCAGCGCGATGAACGGCGAAAGCCGATAGCCCATGAACACGGCAAGCAGGCAGATATATTTCAGCGTTCCGTCGGACAGTTCATGAGCCCTGAACGGGCGCGGCATGTCCTCCAATTGCAGATCGAATTCGCACGAGCCACCTTGTTCCCATGCGCGGAGTTCGGCGCCCGGAAATGCATCCTGGATCGCGTCGTGCAAGTCGGTTGCGTCTTCCCTGATGGTATAGAGTGTCGCCAGGGCCGCAGCCAGGTCGCTTCCATCGGCACTCAGTGAGGGCGTCGTGATTGCGAGGCAAGGCTTTCGTATCGGTGACGCCGGATCGGTGCGAAAGTCATGATAGAAGCGCCAGCCCAGCATCGCGCTTCTGATCAAATCGATTTCCGGGCATTCCCTGCCGTCGGAAAAACCCGCGAGCGCCGGCTCGGACGGCAGCACGGCGTCCTTGTGGCTGGTCCATGCGCCGCTGTCGCGGCGGATGCTGACGAGCGAGTTCTTCCGCTCCATCAGGAGAACCGTTCGTTTGCCCTGCGTCGCCTCGATACTTTCTGCCTTGATCATCGGCTCGCCGGAAAACGCTGCCTCAAGCGAGGCCGGAAATCCGATCTTCAGGCGATCGAATCTCGCCGTCAATCGCAATCGGCCATCCTCGCCGCGTTTGCGGATGCCTGACCAGCAGACCGAATTCAGTCCGCCCTCCTCGGCGATCGTGCGCGTGATCCGCCCGCTCGCCGCGTCGCGCAACAGCGACAAGGACTTGTAGAGGTTGGACTTGCCGACGCCAGTTTCCCCCACAAAGACGGACAGGGGGTGGATTGGTAGGGAGAGCCGCCGGATCGAGCGATAGTTCGAGATCGCTATATCGGTCGGACGCATCAGGTGCTCTCAGTCGGTGCTGGCTATGCATTCGCCCTGCCGTGGGGAACGGACGCCGATTCTATCCAGAGATGGAGTCTGGATTGACTAATCGGGTAAGACAAGCTCTCCGCTGTCATTCCGGGGCGCGCCTCTAGGCGCGAGCCCGGAATCCATTCATGACTGTGATGGCCGCCCGATGGATTCCGGGCTCGTGCTTCGCACGCCCCGGAATGACGGGAGCGTTCAGTGGCCGGTGTGCGCCCGCGCTGGCGGACCATACGCCTCGCCGTCCCCCACCGCCTTCGGCTCCCTGTCCCCGGCCAGCACGCGCTGCACCGAGACGAAGAACACCGGCACCATCAGCAGCGCCAGGATCACCACGGCGATCATGCCGCCCATCACGACGCTGCCGAGCGCCTGTTGGCTGGCGCCGCCGGCGCCGTGGGCGATGGCCATCGGCAGCACGCCGCAGATGAAGGCAAGGCCGGTCATCAGGATCGGACGGAAGCGCAGGCGGCAGGCTTCGATGGTGGCGTCGACCAGGGGCTTGCCTTCCTTCCGCAGGTCTTTGGCGAATTCGATGATCAGGATCGCGTCCTTGGCCGCGAGGCCGATGATGGTGATCAGGCCGACGGTGAAATAGACGTCGTTGGGCAGACCGCGCAGCATCGCCGCGGTCACGGCGCCGACGATGCCGAGCGGCACGGTGAGCAGAACCGCGAGCGGAATGGTCCAGCTTTCATAGAGCGCGGCCAGACACAGGAACACCACGAACACCGACAGCGCCAGCAGGAACGGTGCCTGCGAGCCCGACAGCTTCTCCTGCAGCGACTGTCCGGTCCATTCATAGCCGAAGCCGCGCGGCAAGCGGCCGGCAAGCCGCTCCATCTCGGAAATGGCGTCGCCCGAGGTGAAGCCGGGCCTGGCCTCGCCGGAGATGCGCACCGCCGGATAATAGTTGAAGCCGGCGATCTGCGTCGGGCCGCGCGCCCATTCGACCGTCGCGAAGGAGGAGAACGGCACGAGCTGGCCGCGGCTGTTCTTGACGTTGTAATTGAGGATGTCCTCAGTCCGCATGCGGTCGCGGGCATCGGCCTGCACCACCACGCGCTGCATGCGGCCGCGGTTCGGGAAGTCGTTGATGTAGTTCGAGCCGAGATTGGTCGAGATCGTGTTGTTGATGTCCTCGAAGGTGACGCCGAAGGCGCCGGCCTTCTCGCGGTCGATCACGAGATTGACCACACCCGACTCGGGCAGCCCCTCGATATAGACCTTCTGCAGCACCGGGCTGGCATTGGCTTCCGCGATCAACTGGTCGGCGGCGCGCATCAATTGCGCATAGCCCTTCTGGCCGCGGTCCTGGAGGCGGAACGAGAAACCCGAGGAGTTGCCGAGATTGTCGATCGGCGGCGGCTGCAGCGCCGAGATCTTGGCGTCGCGGATCGACGACAGATCGCGGTTGATGTCGTTGACGATCGCCGCGGCGGAATCCTTCGGCCCGCGCTCCGACCAGTCCTTCAGCGTGATGAAGGCCTGTGCGGTGTTCATGCCCTGGCCGGAGAAGCTGAAGCCGGTGAGGAAGGTGACGTTGTCGACGCCGGGCCGCTGTGCCAGATATTTCTCCACCTTCTCGATCACGGCCTCGGTGCGGGCGTAGGACGAATCCGACGGCGTCTGCACGTCGGTGGTGACGAAGCCCTGGTCGTCGACCGGCAGGAAGCCGCCGGGCAGGCTGACGAACGCCCAGGACAGACCAACCAGCAGCGCGACGTAGACCAGCATCAGGCGGCCGGTGCGCTTCAGCGAAAAGCCGACGGTGCGGGAATAGCCTTCCTTGCCGCCTTCGAGCACGCGGTTGAACCAGCCGAACACGCCTCTCTTCGCATGACCGTGGCCGGCCGCCACCGGCTTGAGCAGGGTCGCGCACAGCGCCGGCGTCAGCGACAGCGCCAGGAAGGCGGAGAAGCCGATCGCGGCGACCATGGTCACCGAGAACTGGCGATAGATGATGCCGACCGAGCCCGGGAAGAACGCCATCGGCACGAACACCGCCATCAGCACCAGCGTGATGCCGATGATGGCGCCCGATATCTGTGACATCGCCTTGCGCGTCGCTTCCTTCGGCGGCAGGCCTTCCTCGCTCATAATGCGCTCGACGTTCTCGACCACGACGATGGCGTCGTCGACGAGGATGCCGACCGCGAGCACCATGCCGAACATCGAGAGCATGTTGATGGAATAGCCGGCGAGCAGCAGCGTGGAGCAGGCCCCGAGCAGCGCCACCGGCACCACAATGGTCGGAATGATGGTGTAGCGGATGTTCTGGAGGAACAGGAACATCACCACGAACACCAGCACGACGGCTTCGACCAAGGTCGAAAGCACCTTCTTGATCGAGGCCTCGACCACGGGCGTGATGTTGTAGGGAATCTCGTAGGTGATGTTGGCCGGGAAGAAGCGCGACAGCTCCTTCATCTTGGCTTCGACCGCGCTCGCGGTCGCCAGCGCATTGCCGGTCGGCGACATCAGGACGGAGAGACCCGCGGTCGGCTTGCCGTCGAGCCGGGTGTTGAACTGGTAGCTGAGACCGCCGATCTCGACGCGCGCAACGTCGCGCAGGCGCACGGTCGAGCCGTCGGCATTGGCGCGCAGGATGATGGCGCCGAACTCGTCCGGCGAGGACAGCTGGCCCTTGACCAGCACCAGCGCCGAGGTGCGCTGGCTCGACGTCGAGGGTTCGGCACCGAGGCTTCCCGAGGCGACCTGGGCGTTCTGCGCGGCGATGGCCTTGTTGATGTCGTCCGCGGTGAGCCCATAGCCGACCAGCTTGGCCGGGTCGACCCAGACGCGCAAAGAGCGCTCGGTCGAATAAAGCGTGGCGCGGCCGACGCCGGGAATACGGCGGATCTCGCCGAGCACGTTGCGGATCATGAAGTCGCCGAGGCCGACCTCGTCGAGGCTGCCGTCGGTCGAATTCAGCGTGATGATCTGCAGCACCGCGCTGGATGCTTCCTCGATCAGGATGCCCTGCTGCATCACCGCGCGCGGCAGGCGCGCCTCGACGCGCTTGATGCGGTTCTGCACCTCGACCGAGGCGGCACTGGTATCGGTGCCCGGCTGGAAGTTGGCGATGATCTCGACCTGGCCGAGCGAGTCGCTGGTCGATTCGAAGTTGAGGATGTTGGCGGCGCCGTTGAGCTCTTCCTCGATCAGCCGCGTGACGCTGTTGTAGAGGTTTTCCGGCGAGGCGCCGGGATAACTGGTCGAGATCGAGATCGAGGGCGGCGCGATGATCGGATATTGCGCGATCGGCAGCAGCGGCACGGCGATGGCGCCGATCAAGCAGATGAACAGCGCGACCACCCAGGCGAAGATCGGCCTGTCGATGAAGAAACTCGCCATGGCGCGTTACCGCGTGAGCTTGAGGGCGTGCCGATTGTCCGCGGTCGCGTCCGCTTCCGACCAGGATTGCGGCTTGACCTTGTCGCCGGCCGCGAACTTCTGGAAGCCTTCGACCACGACCTTGTCGCCGGCCTTCAGGCCCTCGGTGATGAACCAGACGCCGTCCTGCACCGATCCGGTGCGCACCGGCTGCACCGCAATGTGGTTGTCGTCCTTGACGACGAACACTTCGCTGCCGCCGCCGCCATTACGCTGGATCGCCTGCTGCGGCACCGCGATCGCATCGGAATCGAGGCCCTGGTCGATGCGGACGCGGACATACATGCCCGGCAGCAGTTCCCGCTTGGGATTGGGGAACTCGCCGCGCAGCGTCACCTGCCCGGTGTGAGCGTCGACCTTGGCGTCGGAGAACAGCAGCTTGCCGTCGAGCGAATAGAGGGTGTTGTCGTCGAGCACCAGGCGCACCTTGGCCGCATCGGAGGCGATGCGCTCGAGGTCGCCGGTCTCGAAGGCACGGCGGAGCTGGTTGAGCTCGGTCACTGACTGGGTGAAGTCGGCATAGATCGGATCGAGCTGCTGGATGGTGGCGAGATTGGTCTCGTTCTGCACCGCAAGGGCGCCCTCGCTGACAAGGGCCGCACCGACCACGCCGTCGATCGGCGCGCGCACGGTGGCATAATCGAGATTGAGCCTTGCCCGCGAGAGATCGGCCTTGCGACCCTCGACCTCGGCATGAGCCTGGCGTTCGGCCGCAATCGCCTTCTCGTTCTCGGCTTCCGGGGCGGCGCGATCCTTGGTGAGGGTGGCGATACGGTGCGCCTGCTGCCTCGCCTGCATCAAGGCGGCTTCCGCCTTGGCGAGCGCAGCCTCGTTGGCCATCACCTCGACCTCGAACGGGCGCGGATCGATGCGGTAGAGCGGATCGCCCGCCTTCACCTCGCTGCCCTGGCGGAACAGGCGCTCGACCACGATGCCGGAGACGCGCGGCCGCACCTCGGCGACGCGCGTCGGGGCGATGCGGCCGGGCAGCTCGCGCACGACGGCGCGGGCTTGCGGCTTGACGATGACGATGCTGACGTCAGGGTCAGCCGGCGGCGCGGCGGACACTGCAGAGCTGGATTCCTCACAAGCCCCGAGCAGCGGCGCAAGGGCCGCGAGCATTAGTGCAACGCATGCCGTTCGCGCGCGAAGTCCAGACATGAAGTGAGGTGCCCCGAGGTTGTTGATACGGAATCAAGCACGGCGCGGCGCCCGTTCTGGGCGAATGACCGCGCGGCTGATGAGGTCAAAATAGAATGGAGCTGCTGCGACGCAACGCGGATCGCGGGCGGCTCATTGTCACACGGGCTACCGCCTTGAATAAACGAACATTTTTTGGTGTCACCGGATCGTGAGTCCGGTTCCATCCGGGCGTGCCGCGACAGAAGATCGCAATTACTCGGCCGCCTTCATCCGGTAGTGGCTGACACCCCATTCGGTTCCATCGGCATAGCCGAACAGGCCCGATGTCGCGAGCAAGAGCCAGCGCCAGCGCCGCATCCACATGCAGGTCTGCTCGCCATAGACCTTGCGCAGGGATACCTCGATCGCGTCCCGGTGCGCATCGAAATTGGCGAGCCAGTCATTGGCGGTGCGTTGATAATGGGTGCCGCTCCAGCACCATTCCTTCTCGATTGCAAAGAGGTCGTCAAATTGCCTGACGAGGTGATGGCTCGGCATCAACCCACCCGTGAAGACGTGCTGGGCGATCCAATCCTCGCGATCGGACCGGTCGAACAGGTGGGACCCGGTACGATGCGTGGCGATGTGCATCAGGAAGCGCCCCTCGGGCGAAAGCCATGACCGCAGGCGCGTCATCAGCTTGCGCCAGTTCATGATGTGCTCGAACGTCTCGACCGCGACGATGCGGTCGAACTGGCCGTCGGGCGCGAACACGTTCATGTCCGCTGCGATCACGCGCAGGTTCAGCAAGCCGCGCTGCCGCGCCTGCTGCTCGACATGGGCACGCTGCGCCTGCGACGTCGCCACCGCCGTCACCTTGGCGTGCGGAAACTGCCGCGCCATCCACAGCGACAGCGAGCCCCAGCCGCAGCCGAGCTCGAGGATGGTCTGGCCGTCGGCGAGGCCGGCATGCTCGACGGTCTGGCGCAGCGCCTCCTCCTCCGCCTCCCGCAAGGTGGTCGCGGCGGTCTTGTAGAAGCAGCAGGAGTCCTTGCGGCTGGGGCCGAGCACGTCCGCGAAGAACGAAGCGGGCACCTCGTCACGTCCGGCCTCGGCATCCTCGGCGATCGGCCGCAGCATCATCCGGCCCGCGAAGGCGACCTCGGCGGCCGCGTCATGGGCGGCGAGGCGGGTTGCGGTGCGGGAGCACAGGCGCTGGATCGCGGCGCGGATCACGACGTCCGGCAACGGCACGCGTTCGGCAGTCCCGATGATCGCGGAAACGACGCTCATGCGTCCCCCGAATGGCGAATCTCTGCAAAGACCCGGTTATCAAAGCGTCGTTTCCGGTCCGGGTTCCCCACGCCGTCCCCGAAATCGGCGCATCCGGCGCTTTTTTTGGGCTGGCGCTGTGCCATAGTGCGCAGCGCAAGCAAGTTTGTAATGGATGATACCGGCCATGCCGTCAGGCACTTCGCCCCGTTCCACCATGGATATCGAGTACACCAAACTGTCCTCGCCCAGCGTCTTCCTGGTGCGGATGCTGGTCTTCCTGGTGCTGTGCACGCTGGTGGGCGTGGTGCTCTACAAGCAGATCATCCAGGCCTTCTTCGCCAATCCCGGGCTCAATGCCCTGATCGGCGCCGTGCTGTTCATCGGCATCATCCTGGCCTTCCGGCAGGTGATCCGGCTCTATCCCGAGGTCTCCTGGGTCAACAATTTCCGCATCGCCGATCCCGGCCTGGCGCCGGCCCGGCACCCGAAACTGCTGGCGCCAATGGCGGCCATCCTCGGCGGCGAGCGCTCCGGGCGGATGAGCATCACCCAGACCACCATGCGGCATCTGCTCGATTCGATCGCGACTCGCCTCGATGAGGCCCGCGACATCTCGCGCTACATGACCGGCCTGCTGGTCTTCCTCGGCCTGCTCGGCACCTTCTGGGGCCTGATCGAGACCGTCGGCTCGGTCGGCAAGGTGATCGACGGCCTCAAGGTCGGCGGCGATTCCGGGGCGCTGTTCGACACGCTGAAGGAGGGGCTCGCCGCGCCGCTGGGCGGCATGGGCATCTCGTTCTCGAGCTCGCTGTTCGGCCTCGCCGGCTCGCTGATCCTCGGCTTCCTCGACCTGCAATCGAGCCAGGCGCAGAACCGTTTCTACACCGACCTCGAGGACTGGCTGGCCACCACCGTGCGCGAATATGGCAACGGCGAGATGCCGGTTGCGGCGAGCGGCGGGGGCGCCAGCGGCGAGCTCCAGGCCGCAGTCGAGCGGCTGCGCTCCGTGCTCGAGGAAGGCAGTGCCAGCCGCGGCACCACGGCGGCGATGGCGAGCCTTGCCGAAGCGATCCAGGCGCTGGTCTCGCACATGCGCACCGAGCAGCAGATGATCCGCGAATGGGCCGACGGCCAGGGCGAGCAGAACCGCGAGATCCGGCGCCTGTTGGAGCGCCTCGCGCGCCAACCGGAGAAGAGCTGAGGACGGTATCGCGTCCCGGACACGACAGAAACGGAGACGTAAATGGCTCTAGCGCGCGGCCGCCGCAGCGAAGGCGCCTTCAACTATTGGCCCGGCTTCGTCGACGCGCTGTCGACGCTGGTGCTGTCGATCGTGTTTCTGCTGTCGGTGTTCCTGGTGGTGCAGTTCTTCCTGTCGCAGGAGGTCACCGGCAAGGACAAGGCGCTGGAGCAGCTCAACGCCAAGATCGCCCAGCTCAACGAGCTGTTGTCGCTGGAGAAGCTCGGCAAGCTCACGCTCGACGACCAGGTCTCGCAATTGAGGGCGGGCCTCGCCTCGGCCGAGTCCGAGCGCGATCGCATCAAGGGTCTCTATGACGGCCTCGCTGCCGCTGGCAACGACGCGCAAGGCAAGACCGCCGAGCTCGGCAAGGCGCTGGATTCCGAGAAGGCGGTCTCGGCGCGGGCGCTGGCGCAGATCGAGGTGCTGAACCAGCAGATCAGCGCGCTGCGCCGGCAATTGGCCGCGCTGGAAGAGGCGCTCGATGCCTCCGAGAAGCGCGACAAGGAATCGCAGAACCGCATTGCCGATCTGGGGTCCCGCCTGAATGTTGCCTTGGCGCAGCGCGTGCAGGAATTGTCGCGCTACCGCTCGGAGTTCTTCGGCCGCCTGCGCGCCATCCTCGGCAACCGGCCGGACATCCGCATCGTCGGCGACCGCTTCGTATTCCAGTCCGAGGTGTTCTTCGACACCGGACAGGCGACCTTGCTGCCCGAAGGCCGTGCCGAGCTCGACACCCTCGCGACCGCGCTGATCGAGCTCGACAAGAAGATCCCGAGCGAGATCCCCTGGGTGCTGCGCGTCGACGGCCATACCGACATACGCCCGGTCAACGGGCCGAACTTCAAGTCGAACTGGGACCTGTCCGCCGCGCGCTCGATCTCGGTGGTGCAATATCTGATCTCGCTCGGCGTGCCCGCCCAGCGCCTCGTTGCGGCCGGCTTCGGCGAGTTCCAGCCGCTCGATCCAGGCAATACCGAGGACGCCTACAAGCGCAACCGCCGCATCGAGCTGAAGCTGACGGAGCGGTAGTGAGCGCGCTCCACCTCCGCCCCTATCGCCCTGAGGACGAGGCCGCCGCGATCGACCTCTGGCATCGCACCTGGCAGCAGGCCTATCCGCAGATCGACTTCGCGGCCCGGCTCGACTGGTGGCGCGAGCGCTGGCGCAAGGATCTGGTGCCCAAGGCCGCGATCGTCGTGGCGGAACAGGACGGCGCGCTGACCGGCTTCGTCACCATCGATGGCGAGGGCTATCTCGACCAGCTCGTGGTCGATCCCGCGCATTGGGGCTCGGACGCGGCGCGGTTGCTGGTGGATGAAGCCAAGCGGCTGTCGCCCTCGGGCGTCACGCTGCTCGTCAACAAGGACAATGCCCGCGCCATCCGCTTCTACGAGCGCAATGGCTTTGCCCATGAGGGCTCCGACGTGAACCCCACCTCGGGCCGGCCGGTGCTGAAGTTGGTGTGGCGGGCGTGAGGCCTGTCACGGTTGGATCCGGGGCTGTCTGCTAATCGTTGTACCCTAAGCAGCGACCACCAGCGGGAGACGATCGATGAAGCTGCGCGACCTGGCTCAGGGTTCCTCGGTCTTCCTGGGCGTCATCCTCGCCGGATATGTGTCGACCAGCTATGTCGACCAGCGCTTCGCATCGCGCGAGACAACGCCTGCGCCGACGATCGCGCCTGCCGCATCGGCCTGCGTCGGCGAGGACGGCAGCTGGAAGAACTGGCCATGGCCCAACGTGCCGGCGCTCTCGCCGAAGTGCCGGTAAGATGCGAAGCTGCCCTCCGACGAGAGTGAGGCAACGCCTCACGCGCCTTCGAACTGCAGCCGCGCCAGTCGCGCATAAAGCCCGTTGGCGGCCACGAGCTCGGCATGCGTGCCCTGCTCGACGATCTTGCCCTGGTCCATCACCAGGATGCGGTCGCAGGACAGCACGGTGGCGAGGCGATGGGCGATGACGAGCGTGGTGCGGTGGCGCATCAGCTCCTCCAGCGCGGTCTGCACCAGCGTTTCGCTCTCCGCATCGAGCGCGGAGGTAGCTTCATCGAGCAGCAGCAGCGGCGCATCGCGCAGGATGGCGCGGGCGATCGCGATGCGCTGGCGCTGGCCGCCGGACAGTGTCACACCGCGCTCGCCGAGCGCCGTCTCGAACCCTTCGGGCAGACGGCGGATGAATTCGGCGGCATGAGCGAGCTCGGCGGCGCGTTCGACCTCGGCATCGGTCGCATCGGGCCGGCCGAAGCGGATGTTCTCGCGGGCGCTGGCGGCGAACACCACGGATTCCTGCGGCACCAGCGCGATGCGCGCGCGGAAATCCCTGGGGTCCGCGGACTTGACCGGCACGCCGTCGAGCGAGATCGCGCCACTGCGGGGATCGTAGAAGCGCAGCAGGAGGTGAAAGATCGTGCTCTTGCCGGCACCGGACGGTCCGACGATCGCCACTTTCTCGCCCGGGCGCACCGTGAACGACACGGCATCGAGCACGTTGACGTCGCGCCGCGCCGGATAGGCAAAGCTGACCTGATCGAATCCGACCTCGCCGCGTGCCGGCACCGGCAGCGCGCGCACGGAGGCGGGCGCGGTGATGTCGGGCTTCACATGCAGGATCTCGAACAGGCGCTCGGCCGCGCCCGATGCCGCCGAGACCTCGCCCCAGCCCTCGCTGAGCTGGCCGAGGCCCGCCGCGGCGAACACCGCATACAGCACGAACTGGCCGAGCCGGCCCGGCGAAATCGTACCGGTGAGCACGTCATGCGAGCCGATCCAGAGGATCGCGACCACGCTGGCGAACACGATGAAGATGATGATGGCGGTGAGCACGGCGCGCGCCTGGGTCGAGGTGCGCGCCGCCTCGTAGGCCTGCTCGACTTCGCCGCCGAAACGCTTCTCGGCGAATTGCTCGCTGGTATAGGCCTGCACGGTGCGGATCGCACCGACCAGCTCGCCCGCATAGGCCGAGGCCTCGGCGAGCGTGTCCTGCGCATTGCGCGACAGCCGCCGCACCCAGCGCCCGAAGGCAACCAGCGGCAACACGATCAAGGGAATGGCCAGCAGCACGAAGCCCGACAGTTTCGGGCTGGTGATCACCATCATCGTGGCAGCGCCGAGGAACATCATCAGATTGCGCAGCGCGATCGAGACGGAGGCGCCGACGGCCGATTTGAGCTGGGTGGTGTCGGCGGTGAGCCGCGAGATCAATTCGCCGCTGCGCGCGGAATCGAAGAAGGCGGGAGACAGCGAGAGCAGATGGGCGAAGACGTCGCGCCTGAGGTCGGCGACGATGCGCTCGCCGATCGTCATCACGAGGTAGTAACGCGCGGCGCTCGCCAGCGCGAGCACGCCGACCACGGCAAGCATCACCGAGAAGTAGCTGTTGATCAGCTCGATGCCCTCGGGCGTCAGGCCGAAATCGATCATCCGGCGCACTGCGACCGGCACCAGCAGCGTGGTCAGTGCCGCGATCGTGAGTGCGACGAAGGCCAGCGCCGCCCTGCCGCGATAGCGGCTGACATAGGGCGCCAGCGCGAGCAGCGGCCGCAGCTTGGCGCGGCCCTTGGCCGGCCCTTCGATCAGCTCGGCTTCGATCGAGGGGGTGTCCGCGGCGTTCATTCCGGGCTGATCGACATATTGGTCATCAAGCCGTTCCACTGCGCTCATGAGATCCGACCCATTGCATTCGTTTGCTCCCAATAGGCCGGTGCAAGAGTAGTGGCAAATCCGGGATGTCCCTTAGGGGCAAACCCGGTTCAGCCCGGCAGCATGGCTTGTTTTGCCTGATATCGTGAGGTATAGAGCCGCCCAAATCCGTCATTCGCTAGCCACCAAAAAGGCGCCGGGCGCCGAGGAATTTGCCATGAAAGCCGAAATTCATCCGGATTATCATACGATTAAGGTCGTGATGACCGACGGAACGGAGTACCTGACCCGCTCGACCTGGGGCAAGGAAGGCGACACGCTGAACCTCGACATCGACCCGAAGTCGCACCCGGCCTGGACCGGCGGCTCCGCCCAGATCATGGATCGCGGCGGCCGCGTCTCGCGCTTCCAGAAGAAGTTTTCGGGCTTTCTCAAAAAGGATTGATCCGGCCCGCAAGGCTGGACACGAAAACGCCCCCGCAGAGCCGGGGGCGTTTTTGTTTTCCATCGTCATTCCGGGGCGGCTCGCAGAGCCGAACCCGGAATCTCGAGATTCTCTGGTGCGCAAGTGCGCACCAGAGTTCGCTGTCCGCGCGCCCCGGAATGACAGCGTAAGACTTACCGCTCGAACGCGGCCTTCAGCGCGTTGAGGTGGGGCACCAGCGGATTGCCGATCGCGACGTGCTCGGCCGGCGGGGGGTGGATGGTGGTATCGAGGCGGCGGACGCGGGTCTGCAGACTCATCGAGCGATGGATCAGGTCCTGCAGCTGCGAGGGCAGCTTCTCAATGGTGTCGGCCGGGCCGGGATCGGCGGCGCTGAGCTTGACCTTGGTCTTCTCGCGATTGGCCTGGCTCAGCGTCATCTCGCCTTCCTTCACCGCGCGGTGCAGCAGCAGCCACGAGGCGAGCTGCATCAGGCGGGTGGTGAGACGCATGCTCTCGGTCGCGTAGGTGAGGCTGGC
This sequence comes from Bradyrhizobium guangxiense, assembly GCF_004114915.1. Taxonomy (NCBI): domain Bacteria; kingdom Pseudomonadati; phylum Pseudomonadota; class Alphaproteobacteria; order Hyphomicrobiales; family Nitrobacteraceae; genus Bradyrhizobium; species Bradyrhizobium guangxiense. Next base: position 5,846,705 of record NZ_CP022219.1, read on the forward strand.
GGCACGGTCGAGCGCCTTGGCCTCGACGCGGCCGGCGCCATCGAGATAGGCGGCGGTCTCTTCGACCAGGTCCATGCCCTCGCGGAACAGCGCGCCGAACGCCGCAGAATTGGTGAAACGCTCGCTGAGTTGAACGAGAGCGCCGTCGGCCTGCAAACGTTCCATGGTTAACGCCCCTTACGCAACTGTCTGACTGTCCGGCTTTGGCGCCGGCTTATGATGAACAAATCATTGCGCGGGCGAGACCCGGAGTCCAGTGACAAGCGCGGATATGGTTTCCGCGGGTCATTCCCAGGAATTCAACCGCAACGAGATGCAAAAACGCAAAAAAGAGCCGCCGGAGACCGGCGGCTTTGAAAGTTGATAACAGGGAGGCGTCAAACAGAGTGGACAGGAGCCACTCGGTGTCCAAACGAGGACAGTTCAGTCATAAACCCGAAAGCTTAATCGACCGTAAACGAGCCAATTTCTTGAGGGTTCGTTAGCCATGTCGGCCAGTGGCCGAGGGGGATACGGAACAAAACTCTCCGCCGTCATTCGGGGGCGCGACGAAGTCGCGAGCCCGGAATCCATAATCCTAGGAAGACGGGGTGGCCGTCTGCCAGTTTCAACGGCCTGTGGTTATGGATTCCAGGCTCGGCGCTCCGCGCCGCCCCGGAATGACAACACGAAATAATTTGGCGAGGCGTGGATCCCGGATCGACGCGCTTATGGCGCGCTTGTCCGGGACGACGGCTGTTGGTGTGGCGGCGACTACGACTTGAAAAAGCTGTTCGCCGCATCGCGCGAGGCGCGCTTCCTGGTGGCGGCTTCCTCCAGCCTTGCGATCTCGGTCTTGAGCAGCGTCACGCGCTCGGTCAGCTCCTCGACCGACAAGAGTGAGAGATCCTGTCCGATCTCATGCGTGATCTTCTTGCGCGGGCGGTCGTCGTCTTCCATCGCCATCCTCGTTTCTCCCAAAGTCCGCGGACCGGACCCCACGGCTGAGGCGGTTGCCAGTCCGGACCGCGCTGGCTAAGCAGGGGCCTCGTTCATCCCGCACCTTTGCTCAAGGACACATCATGGACAAGCTGCCCGCGCAAATGACCGTGGTCGCCATCTCCAAGCCCGGCGGACCGGAGGTGCTGGTGCCCGAACAACGCCCCGTGCCGCAGCCGGGTCCTGACGAGATTTTGGTCAAAGTGATGGCCGCGGGCGTCAACCGGCCCGACGTGGCGCAGCGCTCCGGCGCCTATCCGCCGCCGCCCGGCGCCAGCGACCTGCCCGGCCTCGAGATCGCCGGTGAGGTCGTCGCCGTCGGCAGCAATGCCAAGCGGCACAAGATCGGCGACAAGGTGATGTCGCTCGTCGCCGGCGGCGGCTATGCGCAGTACTGCATCGCCCAGGACGCCCAGGCGATGAGCGTGCCGCCGGCGCTGTCGATCAAGGAAGCCGGCGCGCTGCCGGAAACCCTGATGACGGTCTGGCACAACGTGTTCGAGCGCGGCGGCCTCAAGGCCGGTGAGACGCTGCTGATCCATGGCGGCTCCTCCGGCATCGGCACGATGGCGATCCAGCTCGCGAAGGCGTTCGGCGCCAAGGTGTTCGTCACCGTGGGATCGCAGGACAAGATCGACGCCTGCCTCAAGCTGGGTGCCGACCGCGCCATTAACTACAAGACCGAGGACTTCGTCGCCGTGGTCAAGGAAGAGACCAACAAGGAAGGCGTCAACCTGATCCTCGACATGGTTGCCGGCGACTATGTCGACCGCAACTATGATGCCGCCGCGGTCGACGGCCGGATCGTGCAGATCGCAACCCTCACCGGGCCCAAGGTCACCGTCAACATCGCCAAGGTGATGGTCAAACGCCTCACCCATACCGGCTCGACCCTGCGCCCCCGTACTAATGCGGACAAGGCGGCAATGGTGGCCGCAATCGAGCAGAAAGTGATGCCGCTGCTGCGCGAAGGCCGCGTCAAACCGCTGATGGACAGCACTTTCCCGCTGGAAAAGGCGGCCGATGCGCATCGGCGCATGGAAACCAGCGCACATATTGGCAAAATTGTGTTGGAGGTCTAGGCCTCCGGCCCACAGGCGCCGGCGGAAACCCTTTGATTTTCCTTGCTTTCGTGGCATCTATCGCGACGCACCGGGCGGTTTCCGGCCGGCCTGTGATCACCTTCTAGAATCGCCTTGCACTCGAAGTTTGCGTCGAACGCGGAGAACTGACCTTGCGTCTGATCAGGTGCCTCGCGCCCATCGCGCTGGGCCTCATGATTCTTGTCGCCGCGTCCCCGGCGCGCGCGCTCGATGCCGTCAGCGTCCGCAGTGACGCGCCCGCGATCGACCTCACCGGCGTACTCGAGCATCAGCGCAGCGATGCCGATCGCATCCAGGTCTCCACCGCGCCCGGCACCGACGGCATCGTCCGCCGCATCGAGGTGCGCGCCCGCGAGGGCGGGCAGAACTGGGTGGTGTTTGCGCTCGCCAACAACACCGACGACCAGCTCGACCGCCTGATCGTCGCCCCGCACTACCGCATCGTTTCGTCGGGATTGCTCTGGCCCGATCTCGGGCTGTCGCGCATCGCGACCATCACGCCTTCGATCGGCGACCGGCCCGAACGTCAGGAAAGTGCAACTGCGGACGTGTTCCGCATCACGCTCGATCCCGGCGCCGTCGTTACCTTCGTCGCGGAGCTGCGCACCGACAAGCTGCCGCAGCTCTACCTGTGGGAACCCGAAGCCTACAAGGACAAGGTCAACTCGTTCACGCTCTACCAGGGCATCGTGATCGGCATCTCCGGCTTGCTCGCGCTGGTGCTGACCATTCTGTTCGTGGTCAAGGGCAGCATCATGTTCCCGGCCGCCGCCGCGCTGGCCTGGGCGGTGCTGGTCTATATCGGCGTCGATTTCGGCTTCTGGGGCAAGGTGCTCGACATGTCGAACAACGCCGAGCGCATCTGGCGCGCGGCGGGTGAAGCGATCCTGGCGGCGACGCTCCTGGTGTTCCTGTTCGCCTATCTCAATCTCAGCCGCTGGCACGTGCGCTATTCGCACATCACGGTGGGCTGGCTCGCGTTCCTCGGCTCGCTGGTGGCGCTGGCCCTGTTCGATCCGGCGGTGGCCTCCGGCATCGCGCGCATCTCGCTGGTGCTGATCGCCTTCGCCGGCTTCGCGCTGATCGTCTATCTGTCCACCCACGGCTTCGACCGCGCGGTGCTGTTGATCCCGACCTGGTTCCTGCTGGTGGTCTGGGTGGTCGCGGCCGGCATGACGGTCGCGGGTTCCGTCACCAACGACATCGTCGGCCCTGCCCTGCTCGGCGGCCTCGTGCTGATCGTGATGCTGATCGGCTTCACGGTGATGCAGCACGCCTTTGCCGGCGGCGGCGCCAGCACCGGCGTCGTCTCCGACATCGAGCGGCGCGCCCTGGCGCTGGCCGGCTCCGGCGATTTGATCTGGGACTGGGACGTCTCCGCCGACAAGGTCTTCACCAGCCCGGAGACCGAGGCCCTGCTCGGCCTCAAGCGCGGCACGCTGGAAGGCCCGGCCGCTTCCTGGCTGGAGGTGCTGCATCCGCTCGACCAGGATCGTTTCCGCGCCGCGCTCGACAGCGTGCTGGACCAGCGCCGCGGCCGTCTGGTGCAGGATTTCCGCCTGCGCACCCCTGACGGTCACTTCATGTGGTTCGCGCTCAAGGCGCGTCCGGTGGTCGGCTCGGACGGCGAGGTCTCGCGCGTCGTCGGCACGCTCACCGACGTCACCGAGCTGCGCAATGCCGAGGAGCGCCTGCTGCACGATTCCGTGCACGACAACCTCACCGGCCTGCCCAACCGCAAACTTTTTATGGACCGGCTCCGCGCGGTCGCGCATTTCGCCAAGAGCATGCCGACGCTGCGGCCGACGCTGATGGTGATCGACCTCGACCGCTTCAAGCAGGTCAACGATTCCGTCGGCATCGCGGTCGGCGATTCCATCCTGCTGACGCTGGCGCGCCGCCTCACCCGCATCCTGAAGCCGCAGGACACGCTGGCCCGCATGGCCGGCGATCAGTTCGGTCTGATCCTGCTGTCGGAGCAGGACCCGGCCCGCATCACCGCCTTCGCCGAGACCATCCGCAAAACCATCCGCGCGCCGATCGCCTTCAACGACCGCGAGATCTTCCTCACCGCCTCGATCGGCCTCGCGCTGTCCGACCCGCAGACGCAGCTGACGGACGAGATCATCAAGGACGCCGAGCTTGCGATGTATCACTCCAAGCGCATCGGCGGCGACCGCATCGACGTCTACAAGCCCGCGATGCGGGCGCGCAAGACCGATCGCCTGACGCTGGAGAGCGAGCTGCGCCGCGCCATCGAGCGGCAGGAGCTGACGATCCTGTACCAGCCGATCGTGCGGCTGGAGGATCGTTCGGTCGCCGGCTTCGAAGCGCTGGTGCGCTGGGATCACCCGAAGCTCGGGCGCATGGCGCCGTCGGAATTCATCACCATCGCGGAAGAGACCGGCCTGATCGTCGACCTCGGCATGTTCGTACTCGACCAGACCGCGAAACAGCTCTCGGTGTGGCAGCGCGCGATGCGCTCGCGGGAGCCGATCTTCGCCTCGGTCAACGTCTCCTCGCGGCAGCTGCTGCGTCACGATCTGATCCACGACATCCGCACCGTGCTGTCGCGCTCCTCGGTAGCGCGCGGCACGCTCAAGCTGGAGCTGACGGAATCGCTGGTGATGGAGAATCCGGAGCACGCCGCGCAGATGCTGACGCGGATCCGCGAGCTCGGCACCGGGCTCTCGCTCGACGATTTCGGCACCGGCCATTCCTCGCTGGCCTATCTGCAGCGCTTCCCGTTCGACACCATCAAGATCGACCAGTCGTTTGTGCGCACCACCAACCGCGGCACGCGCCCGGTGATCCTGAAGTCGATCATTGCGCTCGCGCACGATCTCGGCATGGACGTGGTGGCCGAGGGCGCCGAGACGGATTCGGATGCGGTCGAGCTCTACCAGATGGGCTGCGAATATGCGCAAGGCTTTGCCTTCGGGGAGCCGATGGATGCGGACGCGGCGATGCGGCTGCTGACCGAAGTGCGGCTGGAAGCGGCGAGCTGATCGTGCTCTTACCCTCCCCTGGAGAGCAGGGCTATCGCATATGGCTCTTAGCGCGAGCTGAGCGCGCGCCTCATCCTTCGAGACGACCGCTTCGCGGTCTCCTCAGGATGAGGCTAAGCGATATCGGAGGCCGTTGAAACGAGCGAAATGCCCTCAGTCCTCATCCTGAGGGCCCGCCAACGGCGGGCGTCTCGAAGGATGGCCACGGGCGACATCACTCCCATATGCGATTGCCCTGCCCTGGAGAGGGAGGGTAAGAGCGTGGCGCAACCACTACCGCCGCCTGTCGTTCTTCCGCTTTGTAAACCGCACGCTCAGGCCGTCCGGCATCCGTGTCGCGACAAATCCGGCGGCAAGGCAGGCCTCGCGTTGCGGCATCTGGATGTCGGGGCTGCGCAGGCTGTCCCACCACGAGGCACGATGCGCCGCGCGTGGCAGCGCCGCGCCGATGATCTCCTCAATCTGCTCGAAGCTCAGGACGAATTCAGCCTGCTTCTGCCGCATCAGATAGTCGCGCAACGCGTCGTAGTCGTTCACAATGGTCCTCTCGTCCGAAACCGGATCTGCTCGCACGAGGTCTGCCGAAAACCGCGAGCTGCGTAAACCGATTCTTAACTCATTGCGGCAGCGTTGTTCCACCTTAAACACTACTCAAGATTTCGAGCGCATCCACTAGGATCGGAGCAAACGATGCTGTCTGGATGGCGCGAAATCACGGCCCGGCGGCCGTGGCGGATTTCGGCGAAGCTGCTGATCATCTCGTCCGTGGTGACGGTGATCGGCTTTTCCGCCATTTGCGTCAACGTGATGCTCGACATGCGCCGTGGCGAGGAGGCGCTCGCCCGCCAGACGCTGGAGAACCTCGCGACGACCATCCAATCCGACGTCAGCCGTAACGTCGAGATCTACGATTTGTCGTTGAAGGCGGTCGCCAGCAACATGCTGTTGCCCGAGCTCGCGACGGTGTCGAAACCGATCCGTCATTTGATCCTGTTCGACCATGCGACCACGGCCAAGCATTTCGGCGCCATCCAGGTGTTCGATTCCGAGGGAATGCTCGCGATCGACGCCTCTACGCTCGATCCGCTCCCGGAGAACCGCAGCGAGGAGGACTATTTCAAGGTCCATCGCGACAATCCCGCCACCGGACTCTACATCAGCCGTCCGATGCTGTTCCGCGGCGCCTATTCCATCGTGCTGAGCCGGCGCATCAGCGACACCGACGGCGGCTTCCTCGGCGTCGTCGCCGGCTCGATCCGCTTCAGCTATTTCCACGAATTGTTCGAGCGGCTGAATCTCGATCCCGAAGACACCATCACCGTGCTCAGGCGTGACCGCACCATCATGATGCGGCGGCCGTTCGACCTCGACGTCATCGGCACGAATCTGAACGACCGACGGGCCTGGAAGGCCGACAACCTCCCGATCGGCGCCGCCTATTCGGGACAGGGCCCGGTCGATCCGACGCCGCGGCTCTATGTCCGCAGCGGCGACAACGGACCACTGTTCGTGGTGGCGGGCAAGCCGCTGGCCGCGGTGTTCGCGCTCTGGCAGAAGGAGGCGTTCCGCATCGGCGCCGTGGTGCTGGCGCTGATCCTGTTCGTGCTGGGATCGACACTCGTGCTCGCGCGCGAGATCGGCCGGCGCGCCGAGGCCGAGCGCAAGCTCGAGGAGATGGCGACGACGGACGCGCTCACCGGCCTGAAGAACCGCCGCAAATTCGATTCCGTCATCGACGTCGAATGGCGTCGCGCGATGCGACAGAAGGCGCCGATCGCGCTGCTCATGATCGATGCCGATCACTTCAAGGCCTACAACGACACGTTCGGCCATCAGGCCGGCGACCAGGTGCTGGTCGGCATCGCCATCTGCATTGCCGATTCGGTGAGCCGGGCCGGCGACTGTGCCGCGCGCTATGGCGGCGAGGAATTTGCGGTGCTGCTGCCGAACAGTTCGGCCCCGGACGCCTTCAAGGTCGCCGAGGCGATCCGCACCAAGGTGCAGGGCTGGTCCGACGATCCCGTGATTTCGACGGTGTCCTGCGGCGTCGCCAGCGTCGTTCCCGCCGCCGGGATGGACTGGTCGGTCCTGGTCGCCGCCGCCGACAAGGCGCTCTATGCCGCCAAGGCCGGCGGCCGCAACCAGTCGGTGGTGGCGAGCCTGCCTCAGCTGTCGCTGGTGGCGTGATCTACACTGTCGTTCCGGGGCGATGCGAAGCATCGAACTATGGTGCGCAATTGCGCACCTGAGAACCTCGAGATCCCCCGATGCGCAATTGCGCATCTGAGGTCTGGTCCTTCGGACCATCCCGGGATGACATCGAAGGCCTTCGCCTTCGATGTCACTGCCCCAGATATTTCTTCATCTCCGCGATCAGCCCGTCACGCAGCTCCGGGCGCTTCAGGCCGTAGGCGATGTTGGCGCGCAGGAAGCCAGGCTTGGAGCCGCAGTCGTGGCGCTCGCCCTCGAACTCGACGCCGTAGAACTTCTGCGACTTGGCAAGGCCGATCATGGCGTCCGTGAGCTGGATCTCGCCGCCGGCGCCGCGCTCCTGGGTCTCCAGGATCTTGAAGATCTCCGGCTGCAGGATGTAGCGGCCGGTGATCGAGAGGTTGGAGGGCGCAGTGCCCTTGGCCGGCTTCTCGACCATGCCGTCGACCTCGAACATCTTGCCGTTGCGCTTGCCGACGCCGCAGATGCCGTATTGATGGGTGAGATGGTCGGGCACCGCCTCGACCGCGATCAGATTGGACTTCTCGCCCAGCGAGGAGGCCATCTCGATCATCTGCTTGAGGCAGCCGGGCGTGTTGAGCACGAGCTCGTCGGGCAGCACGACGGCGAACGGCTCGTTGCCGACGATGTCGCGCGCGCACCAGACGGCGTGACCAAGGCCGAGCGGCGCCTGCTGGCGCGTGAAGCTGACGGCACCGGCGTCGGGCTGGTTCTGCGCCAGGATGTCCTGCTCGGTCTTCTTGCCGCGCGCGGCGAGCGTCGCGTCGAGCTCGTACATCCGGTCGAAATGATCCTCGATGACGTTCTTGTTGCGGCCGGTGACGAAGATGAAGTGCTCGATGCCGGCCTCCTTCGCCTCGTCATAGACGTACTGGATCAGCGGCTTGTCGACGATGGTCAGCATTTCCTTCGGCATCGCCTTGGTGGCGGGCAGGACGCGAGTGCCGAGGCCGGCGACGGGGAATACGGCTTTGCGAATTTTCATGTGATTGTTCGAATACCTGGGGGCAGATGTGAACGGGGCCGGGAACGGAGCAATGGCATCTTGCTAGCCTGTTTGCAGCCGCCAACAAAGGCGGATGTGGGGCCTCATCCGCGCAGAGTTAAGAAAAAGGCCGCCGCCAAAATTTCACTTTTGTTAAGCTATTGGCAACCGTAACCAGGCCTCCTGATGGCGAATTGTTAAGGCCGGCGGGTGGGACATGATGCGATCGGTGGCAGCACAGGCAAGACGGGCGGTATCCCTGACCGGCGCAATGACGATTGCGGCCGCCTTGCTGCTGCCTGCCGGCGCGCACGCCCAGACGCAGAACGGCCTGTCCAACCTGTTCGGCGGCATCTTCTCGGGTGCAAACCCGGCGCCTTCGCAGGCAGCGGCCGGCCCGGGTGGCGCGCCAACCGGAGCGCTGCCTTGGAGCGGCGAGGACGGTGCTTCCGGCCATCCGCTGATGACGGCCGCGGCGATCCGCGAGGCCGCCGGCAATTTCAGCAATTGTGTCGCCGGGATGTGGCCCGATGCCGCGCGGCGCGGCGTCACGCAGGAGAATTTTCAGCACTTCACCGCAGGCCTCAGCCCCGATCTGCGCATCATGGACCTGATGGACTCGCAGCCGGAGTTCACAAAATCGATCTGGGACTATCTCGACATCCTCGTGAACGACAACCGCCTCGCCAAGGGGCGCGAGATCCTCGCCAAATACAAGGCGCAGTTCGACGCTACAGAGAAGGCCACCGGCGTCGACCGCTTCATCATCGCCTCGATCTGGGGCATCGAATCCAACTACTCGACACAGATGGGCGATCGCAGCGTGCTGCAATCGACCGCGACGCTCGCCTGCATCGGTCGCCGTCAGGCCTATTTCAAGGATGAATTCCTCTCCGCGCTGGAGATCCTCAACCGCGGCGACCTCAAGCCGGAGCAGATGCGCGGTTCCTGGGCCGGCGCCTTCGGCCCGACCCAGTTCATGCCGACTGCGTTCAAGCGCTTTGCCGTCGACGGCGATGGTGACGGCCGGCGCGACGTCGTCGACAATCCCACCGATTTGATCGCCTCGACCGCCAACAATCTGAAGAAGGACGGTTGGCAGGCCGGCCAGACCTGGGGCTTTGAGGTCGTGGTGCCCCAAGGCTTCAACTACATGCTGGCCGATCGCGCCAAGGCGATGCCGATCGCGCAATGGGAGAAGCTCGGGCTGAAGCGTCCGAACAATCAGCCCTTCCCGCATCCGTCCGAGAAAGCCTATCTGCTGGCCCCGGCGGGGGCGCAAGGACCCGGCTTCCTGATGCTGCAGAACTACCGCGTCATCATGAAGTACAACCCGGCAGAGGCTTATGCGCTGGCGATCGGCCATTTCGCCGACCGCCTGCGTGGCGGCCAGCCCTTCGTGCAGCCCTGGCCGCGGCAGGAGCGGGAACTGTCGCGCACTGAGCGGCTGGAGTTGCAGCAATTGCTGGCCCAGCGCGGCTTCTACAAGGGCACCCCGGACGGCCAATTCGGCGGCCAGACCCGGGAAGCCCTGCGCAATTTCCAGGCCTCGATCGGGGTGCCCGCCGACGGCTTTGCCTCGTCCGACGTGCTGGATCGGCTGCGCGGGCGGTAAAATCGGCCCGAAAGTAACCCTGAACAGGGATTTCGGCAGCCAGCCTTGACGGAGGCCGCTGTTCCCCGGTGTATGGGGCAAGAATCTGCAACGGAATTTGCCCGTTTGGCGCCCGATTCCGTTACTATATTGAGCCACTCTCAGTCCCGTTGCGCGTGCCCGAGATCGCATGTCGAAGAAGTCCCTGTTCAAGGCGCTGACCGAGACCGGCCCGTTGATCGCGCTGGGGACGGCGCTTGCGATCCTGGTCGCGGTAGCGGGCCCTGCCTCGGCGCAGTTCTTCAACTTCCCCGGCTTCGGCGGCCCGCCGCAGCGCTCGGCTCCGCCACCACAACGGGGCGGCGGTGGAGGCGGATGGTTCGGCGGCGACTTCTTCGCGCCGTTCCAGCAGCAACAACCGCAAGCGCCGCGTCAGGATTTTTCGCGCGCCCCGGCGCCGGCCAAGCGCGACACCATCCCCGACAAGAACGTGCTGGTGATCGGCGACGCCATGGCCGACTGGCTCGCTTATGGCCTGGAAGACGCCTATGCCGAGCAGCCCGACATGGGCGTGATCCGCAAGCACAAGACCGTTTCAGGCCTGATCAAATACCAGCCGCGCGGCGAGCCTTCGGACTGGGCGGCGGCGGCAAG